>NZ_JAUPED010000001.1 GCF_030552475.1 Mariniflexile sp. AS56
TCTGAAATAGAAAAAGCTTTACAAGAAAAGGCTCTCCAGCGACCTGAAGAGGGGTTTTGGAAGGCTTATGATCGCTTGCGTGAAGAAGGTGAATTGTGGAACCATAAACGTGTCTATCGTGTTTACAAAGCATTAGGTCTTCCTTTAAGACGAAAAGTAAAGAAACGCTTACCAGCAAGAATCCTCGAACCCTTAGAGGTTCCCGTAGAACCAAATCACACATGGAGCATGGATTTTGTAACCGACGTGCTGGAAAATAAAAGACGATTTAGAGCATTTAATATCATTGATGATTATAATAGGGAGGCATTGCACATAGAAATAGACTTTTCATTAACGAGCAACCGCATTGTATGGGTGCTCAATCATTTGATAAATAGAAAAGGCAAACCAAAAAAAATAAGAATGGATAATGGTCCTGAATTTATAGCTAAGATCACATATGGATGGAGTACCATGCATAATATTGAATTTAAATACATACAACCTGGTAAGCCTACTCAAAATGCTTTTATAGAACGGTTCAATGGGTCTTATCGCAGAGGTGTTCTAAATAAATATATCTTTGAGAACATTGACCAAGTTAGGGAGCAAACACAAATATGGATGAAAGATTATAATCATCACAGACCACATGATAGTTTAGGAAAAGTATCACCAATAAAATATGCAAAACTTAATGCCATCAAGGCTAATAATATTAAATTAAAAAAAGATAACTTTATAGAAGTTTTGGAAATTTAAACAGTTCTAACCAGGGGAAGCCTACAGTTTTACCCGTTCGTTAAAACTCTCATTTGAAACAAAAGAAAAAATATTGAATTCGTGATTTAAGAAATTTGTTCCTTCTCCATAAATAGCAATCAGAAGATATAAAAATACAGTGAACTCTTGATCGGAAATTTGAATATGAAGAAGTTGTTTCTTTTGTACACCTTCAACTAAACCTAATTTACGAAGAACGGTTAAGTACTTAGAGGCTACCGGTTCGGTTGTTTTCTTTGTCCAATTCTGACTTTCAAAATCTTCATCTTTCTCTTTAAGGTCTTGCATAAAATAAAAGACATCATGCCCGGTTATAGAAAGCTTACCATTGAAATAATATTTTAAGTAAAAATTTTTACTAATTACATTAAAGAGTCTGTTATTAATTGAAAGTTGCCAAAATATCAGTAAATTATATGGCAAAGCCTGATCTAATGTGTTGAAAAATGAACAATAAATTTCTTCGTGTTCAGCGTTTTGAAAAGTAAGAATTGAAGATTTAATTCCTCTATAGAACCGTCCTCTACCTTCCTCTGTTCTAATGCCGAAAATATTATCTTCGACAAAGCGCTTCTTTAAATCACTTTCACCATTAAAATAGCTTCTTAGTGATTCATGAATCATGTGATAATCTTGTATGCCCCCAAAGGAGTTTATATCTGTGTTATAGGTCAATTTTGAAATAATGATAATAGGTTCTTATTAGTGGTAATATAAAAAATATTATAATTAAAAATGATTCTTTTCGAGCTATTTTAATTAAAACTAAGGAGTTTGAAAGATATGAAAAACGCTTAAACCAATGCAAAAAACTTACAAAAAATCACTTTTAAATAATAGATCGAAAACAGGAAGTAAAATCAAATTCATCAATCTTGAAAGTTCGTTAAAAAATGTTGTTATTTCATATTGAGTGCATAGCTTTTTTTGCGCCTAATTCACATTTTTGTTGAAAGTTCAATATCTAATTTTTATTCCCTAAGTAGGTGTAATTCTGGTAATATTATCATGACATCTACATTAGTGTCTTCTTTTTGCCAATAAACTAAATAGTTAATCACGGCGCTTTTTAAAATATAGTCCTTACTATTAAATGCAATGATTTTTTCCTTAAAACTATTGGAAAACTTAACAATTATATTTCCATTATTGTCTGAGCATCCATCGCTATTTACTATTAATTTATCCCCGCTTACTAAGTCTGAAAGAAGATGTTGATTAGAAAGGTAATAGTCCAACCAAATATCTTTATGTGTTAAATGTAAAACCAACAGACTGGAATCTTCATAACGATTATTGTCTATTTTATGTTCTAAACCGATGCAAGTAATATTATTTAAATAATTACCATTTAAGTGAATGGATAATTTTTGTTTAGCACGAGTCATGGATACATAAAGTTGTCTTTTTTTCTCATCGGATTCTGGATTAAAATGATCCAGCATCAAAAAAACATTGTCAAACTCTTTTCCTTTGGCTTTATGTATTGTAGATACAAATATTGTTTCTCCGTTTGTGTTTATGAAACCTTCAAGTTTTGATTCTCTAATAAACACCTCAAAATCTGATAGGTACTTTTTCTTTGGATTACTTAGTTCAAATTCTTTAATCAGATTAATACAAATATCAATTTTTGTGCTTCCCTTGTAATTATCCCACAGCTTTCTTTTTGCCTCTTTCCAATTAGTGTCGCTAATTATAATCGTATTATTTGTAGCACTTAACTGTTCAATAAAATACCTTACTTCTAACAAATTATATAGACTAAACCCATCATTTGTTTGGATTAGCTTAGCAGGTAATCCATTATTAATTAGCAGTCCCGTTATTTGTAACGCTTCATTATTTGTCTGCGTTAAAACACAGGTTGTTCCAGAAAGGTCTGAAGTCAAAACATCTTGAATAGTGGGGTTAATTAAATAATCACTGGAATATTGTGTTACTTTAACTAATCCATTGTCCTTTTGATGTGCAATAATAGGAGTTTGCTTTAGTCGATGATTTATTGTCTCAACAAATTGATTAGTATATTCTATCAAATTACTTTTACTCCGGAAATTTACATTAAGCTCATATTTTTTAGCCTGATGTTGAATGATAAACCTTTCCAAGTATTTCGAACTGGCTCCTCTAAATTCATAAATATTTTGGTCGTCATCACCAACCGCAATAACCCTCATTTCATCATTTTGCCCCATTAATGTCTTAATAAGCTCAAATTCATGACAATCCATATCTTGAGCTTCATCGATAACTAAAACCATTTTAGTTATCTGATTAGATTCAATGTCATTATTATTGATCTTTTCGATGGCTTGCTTAATAATAGTATCTGACTTTTCTATTGATCCAACTTTGCCAAGTAAATCAAAACAATACGAGTGAAAAGTTTTTATTTCAATAAAACTCGCTGCATTTCCAATTAATTGAAATAGTCGTTTTTTAAATTCAGAAGCTGCAGCTCTTGAAAAAGTTACCATTAACAACTGTTCGTGTTTTATGTCTTCCATTAGCAAAAGGGAAGCTAGTTTATGCACGAGTAGTTTTGTTTTTCCACTGCCAGGTCCAGCAACTACTGCAATATATGGGGAACTATTATCTTTAATAATATTTAATTGAATTGGAGAAAGTTCACCGAACAACTGTCTGAATTTTGCTGGAGTGATATTCCTCTTTATTTCATTTTGTCTACTTCCATTAAAGTATTTATTCAAAAAAGACGCGTAGTTCAACTGAAAATAATCTTCAACAAATTGCAAAGCTTCTTTGTAATCGCTAATCATTTTTTTAGCGTACTCCCCAACAATATGAATTTGTTGGATTTTATTCTCGTAGAATTGTTTAAGCTTCGTATAATCTTCAGCTTTATACCGTTTTTTATTATCCTTTTCTAAACGTTCAAAACTCAGTTTATTATAAACTACTAAAAATCCTCCTTCTATTTTTAAGGCATCAATTCTTGACAAGTAGAACAAGGCGTCTTCAATATCTGAAATTTGAATATCCAATTTGAAAAGAACACTTTCGAGTTCATATTCTTGTTTTAATTCATGTACCGAAAACTCAACAAGTATTTGTTCTTTATGTAAATCAGACTCAGCTAGATTTTGACTACTTTTATTAAATAAGAACTTAACAATAAACTCAGCTAATACATGTCGCTTCTCTAATTTGTTTTTTAGTTCACTAATGGGATGATTTGCAACTATAGTAAAATGATTGTTTGAATAACCATCATTATTTCTTCTGATCCAATTTTTTATAGTCCAATAATTAATTATTGTTTTTAGTTTATTAGGAGAAACATCCTTAAACCCCTCCTCTTCTGCAAGTTCATTAAGATTTTTTAAATGAAAAGATTTTTCCTTTTCTTCAATTTGTCCTAAAAAAAAGTTTTCAATTTTACTAAAAACTTCAACGATCCCGAGTGAACGATTCTTATTTTCACCCCTTTTAATGAAGGCTGTTAAATCCTTCGTATCAGCCAATATGTTTTCTTCGCGAAGCAAATTAACCACATTAATTACTTCTTCTTTTAAAATCCCAAGATGATCAGAAATGTAATCAATCCTTGATTCAGCCGCTTCGTCATTTCCTTGTTTTCGACTTTTACTTGAAAATAATTTTTTGATAATTCGAACACCATGTTGTTTTTGTTTTTCATTGAAACGATCTGACGTATTAATCTTTTCAATGGCCTCTTGAGCATTTTTAGATAATATACTATTCGCAAATATTCGTGGCATATTTTGACCACGTTTAAGATATCCAGCTTCTTCCAGTGCTGCAATAGCAGTGGTAACTCTTGTTTCTATTTCAACAACAGTATCATCCCAACCCGCCTTTCTAGCGATTTCTAATGCTGAATTTGAAGCAGTAGAGCGAAATCTCGTAATGTCTTTAATAGCTTTCCAAATTTGTTGTATCTCTTTAATATTGAGTTTCGTCTGATTTAGTAAAATAAAGTGTTTACTTAAATCTTCTTCATTATAAAGAACATAACATTCTGCTGTTATATTTTCGTCTCTACCAGCCCTTCCTGCTTCCTGTACATAGTTTTCTAGAGAATCTGATATTTCATAATGAATTACCATTCCTACATCTTTTTTATCAACTCCCATTCCAAAAGCAGATGTTGCCACCATAATCTGAACTTCCCCTGATATAAATCTATCTTGATTCTCAGACTTTTCCTGTTTATCCATTTTTCCATGATATGGCTTTGCTAAATAACCATCATTCGATAGTCTTTCAGCTAACTCGAATGCCTTTCTGGTTCGGGAAACATATATTATTGTTGGGCATTGTTTGCCATCTATAAGATTACGAACTGTATTGTACTTTTCCTCTTCAGTATCCTTTGGGATAACTTTATAATTTAAGTTTGTACGTGATGCTTTCGAGCTAAAAGTCTCTAATTGAATTGACAACTTTTCCTGAAAATAGTTTTTAATATCTTCAATCACCTTTAGTTTCGCTGTAGCAGTAAAACAAGACACAGGAATATTACCTTCGCAATTTTTCTTTTCTTGCAACGACTTTATAAAATCTCCAATATAAAGATAATCCACTCTAAAATCTTGACCCCAAGATGAAAAACAGTGTGCTTCATCAATCACAAAACGAACTATATTTCGTTTAAGTAATAGATTTTCTATAGTTTTAGAGCGTAGAGATTCAGGTGAGATATATAGAATAGAGGCCGATCCATTTTCAATTCTTTCAAAAGATTTTGCCCTTTCAATTGGGTCAAGTAAACCATTAATAGTAACAGCTTCGGTAATACTTAATTTTTCAAGATTATCAACTTGATCTTTCATTAACGATTGAAGTGGCGAAATAACTACCGTTAATCCTCTCACATTTTCCCCACTCATAAATGCTGGAACTTGAAAAGTAATTGATTTTCCTCCCCCGGTTGGGAATACCGCTAAAAGAGATTTATTGTTAATTGCTGCATTAACAGCTTCTTCCTGCAATGGTTTACCGTTATAAGTTCGATAAGATTCAAATCCAAAATATTTTTTTAATCCAATTTTAGCATCCAATGATTGATTACAAAAATGGCAACCAGATATACATGGATTATTTCGCAATAAATACATTACTCGCTCTACATCAGGATAGTTTTTAATAACCCAAGGAGGCGTTATTGAATAGCGACTGTTTGTGTTTATTAATGCCAAACAATAAGCCAGTTCAACAGGACTTTCTTTAACAAGTTTTTCTATTTGAGCATTATCACAAATTTGAGATTTAAATCTTTCTTTTATAAGCTCAACTATTTTTAAATCTTGAAAATAATATCCAACGAATCTAAAAAATGAGGAAAACTCTTTGAGATCTCCAAGCAGAGCAAATAAGATTTGTTTCAAATCATTATCCATGTCCATAAACATAGAAACTTCATCGTAAAACAGATCTTTTGCTTTTATAGCATCATTTAAAGGATTATTAAGTTCTTCAGATTGTAATTTATCGTCTTTAAGTAAGGCGTGATAAGGTGTTTCAGGAAAAAGTAAAGGCGAAAGGTGTAATGTATCAATCGCATAATTGCTTGAAAAATCAATTTTTAATGACTTTTCAAGATACGGTATATCATGTTTTAAAATATTGTGTCCACACACATATTTATCACCATTGATGTATTTCTTTAAGTCATATATCGAGTTAGAATGAAATTGTAGCCCTTTGTTATTAACAGCTCCTATATCTGTTATATTATTACTTTTTGGGTCAATCTCAATGTCGATAAAAACTATGCCGCTCATTAATATTAAGTAAATAATTTATTCTGGCTGGATACCTGTTTTAATAACATTATGAGATTCTGAAATAAGTCTTGTTATAAATTGATAATCCAACTATATATTGTTGTAAATATATAAATTCTTATAGTAAAATACTGGCTTATGTGAGCTAAACTATGATGATAACTTTATTTTTTAAAATAAATTATTTTGTTGTGAAATCTCCCTTTTGGCTTCCTCCACGAAGTACATTGTTTTGCATGTTGGACAAAATAGATAATACTCAAAATAATATGTTTGATCCGGCTTCACCTTTTTGCTTTTTGGCGTTTTCTTAATTACTGTGGTATTGCATTTTCTACAACTATCACCTTCGTTTAAAATTTTATTTTTTGAGGATAAATTAGTTGACTTAAAAGTTTCATTCGGTTGTTCTTCAATTACCCCCGAAGGCTCATAGCCTTGGTCTTCGAGTAGATTATTGGAATTTAGGGCTTTATTGGCTAATTGGTCACATTTTTCATTTTCTATATGTCCGTCATGTCCCTTTACCCAATTGAAATTAACCTGATGTTTAGCAATAATATTTAACAATTGCTCCCACAAATCACTATTAACAGCTTTTGCATTCTTTTTTCTATACCAATTATTCTTTTTCCATTTTTCAGCCCACCCTTTTGTAATTCCATTAACAACGTATTTTGAATCGGTATAAACTTCCACATTTGATTTAGTTTTTAGTTGTTCTAGACCAAAAATAACCCCCATTAACTCCATGCGGTTATTTGTTGTTAATTGGTAACCCTGATAGAACTCTTTTGATCGACCTTTATAAGATAAAATGACCCCAAAACCACCTTTCCCAGGATTAGGTTCAGCTCCTCCATCAGAAAACAAATCAATATTTGGTATTTCTTCCCATTCTTGCATGCTAATTGTGAGTTTTTAATATCGCAATTTTGTTTAAAATAAATTGATTACTCAAATTTAAAATTATTTAAATATAATTTATAATCCAAAAGTTCGAACTTAAAACAAAATATTTAATACTTATACTGTTCTAGGTATAATAAAAAGGGTTTAAATTTCTTCAAACCCTTTTAATCCTAATGGATGTGACATATCAATCTATCATACGAGTCATAATGTTAGTTTTATTCAAAATTTAGTAGCTAATTACAAACTATCATTAACTTTATCTGAATTACTCTTGGCTTTCAAAAGTTGCTCCCTTAACTTTTGCATATCATCACTGACTTTTCGCTCAATCACCCTTGCATATATTTGTGTTGAAGCTATCTTGGAATGACCTAAAAGTTTAGAAACCGTTTCAATTGGAACTCCATTACTTAAAGTAACAGTGGTGGCAAATGTATGTCGAGCCATATGAAAAGTGAGGTTCTTTTTCAAACCTACTGCATTTGCAATCTCCTTGAGATAAAAGTTAACTTTTTCATTGGTTATTTTAGGAAATAAAGTTTCGGTTATTTGGCACATCGGATGATCCTGATATTTATCAATAAGATATTGTGCTTTTTCTAATAAGGGAACTTTAACAGAAGATTTAGTTTTTTGACGATTCGTAAAGATCCAATCGTTACCATCTATCCCTTTCAGAATATTATTTTTTGTTAAATTCATTAAGTCAATGTATGCAATCCCCGTATAGCAGCTGAAAACAAACAAATCTTTTACTCGTTCTAGCCTTTCTATTGAGAACTGATAGGACTCAATATTTGATAGTTCATTTTCCGTCAAATAAGGTCTATCTGTTTTTTCATAAGTTGGTTTCCATCTAACAAAAGGGTCCTTATCTATCCATTCTAAATGAAAGGCAAGCGTTACCATTTTTCGTAATCTTTGAATGTGTTTCATGATGGTATTATTGCCCATTGCTTTTGGATGGCCTTTTGGCCAATAGCAGTGAAGGAAATTTTCAAAATCACAAATAAATTTATAATCAAGCTTATTGAGATAAACATCTGTAGTGTTTAGGTGTTTGTTGAGAAACTTTTTAATATACCTTTCAGTTACCCCAAAATTTCGTACAGTTCCAGAAGCAAATGTGTTTTCCGTTTTACCAGTATGATATTCTAAAATATTTTGGAGTGTCTTGGAGTTTTCATCTTCACCCAAATAAATTTCCTTTATCAATTTTGCCGTGATAAGTTCTCCTTTGAATTTTAAATCTTGGTAGCATTGAAAAAGTTGTGTTTGCACCTGAGCCAAATACTGGTTGATTTGTCGAGCCTCCCTTGAATTACCTCGTGCCTTCTTTTTGGTACTGTCCCAAAGTTGTAAAGGAATTTTCCTTTTTAAGCTAATGTCAATTCGTTTACCGTTTACTGTAATCCTTGCATAGAGAAGTGCTTCGTTATTGATTGCTTTATAACTTTGCACTAAAAATAATGTTGAAAAAGTGTTTTGTGTACGCATAGTTGTCGTCTTTAAATTATTAAACATTTATTGAGACGAAAGTCAAATCAACTATTCTAATTCAATGAAGTAATTTGATGAAAGTGTGAGCTAAGCTCACACTTTGAAAAAAGCTATCCTTTTAGCTCACATTTAAAATCAAATCAATTCAAATCTTATGTACTCCTAAAAACCTGAAAACCATGTAAATCATAAGACTTACATGGTTTTGTTGCTAATTATATTAGCTTTTAGTGACCTCGACTGGATTCAAACCAGTAACCTCTTGAGCCGTAATCAAGTGCGCTATTCAGTTGCGCCACGAGGCCTTTTTAAGTGGGTGCAAATATAATAATTTTATTAAAACAACACCAAATTTATTTCAATTTTTAAATCATTTTTATTTTTAAAATAAAAACCTCCCATAATGTGCTTATTTTAATGAATAACCCGCCTTAAGTAACATTTATTACAAAACTAATTATTGCTTCTGTTTACCTTTGCAGCAAACAAACAAGTATGACTTATATTTTAAATCCGTGGCCTTGGTATATTTCAGGTCCACTTATCGCCATCGTTATGGCACTACTCCTCTATTTTGGCAAAACCTTTGGCATGTCTTCAAACTTAAGAACGATGTGTACCATGATGGGAGCCGATAAATTTTCCAGCTTTTTCAAATTCAATTGGAAAGACCAATCATGGAATTTAACCGTGGTAGCTGGCGCCATTATTGGAGGCTTCATAGCGACTCATTATTTATCGAACGATTCTATAAGCGCTTTAAACCCAACAACCGTTACAGAATTACAACATATGGGTTTTGAAAACGCTGGAGCAGCCCTAGTACCTTCTGAAATGTACGACATGGAAGCTATAACATCTCCGAAAGGTTTGCTCTTATTAATTATTGGTGGACTACTGGTGGGCTTTGGAACGCGTTACGCTGGTGGTTGTACTTCAGGACATGCCATTACTGGATTAAGTAGTTTACAAAAACCATCACTCATTGCCGTTATCGGATTTTTTATTGGCGGATTGATCATGACAAATTTTATTTTACCCTTAATTTTTTAGACCATGAAATATTTTAAATTTTTACTAGTAGGCGTATTTTTTGGTATTGTTTTAGTGAAATCTGAAGCTGTATCCTGGTACCGTATTTATGAAATGTTTCGTTTTCAATCGTTTCACATGTATGGTATTATAGGGTCTGCTGTTGCTTTAGGTGTTCTATTTCTTCAAATTTCGAAGAAAGGTTACATAAAAAGCATTAAAGGCGCCGATATTTTTGTACCAAAAAAGGACAACGGAATTACCCGATATATTGTTGGAGGTATCATTTTTGGTTTAGGTTGGGCGCTTGTAGGCGCTTGCCCAGGACCCATGTATATTTTATTAGGAACTGGCGCATACAGCATACTTATAGTTATTGCTGCAGCTGTTGTAGGTACTTTTATTTATGGTATTTTAAAAGACAAACTACCACATTAATATTTTTTAAATAATCTCGGCACTTAAACCCGCTTCAAGTAGCGTGCTACAACGCGGTTTTAAGTCGTCGTAAACCCCTGTTTTAACAGTACACTTCCCTTTGTAATGAACAAGGATGGCGCATTGCTCTGCTTGTTCCGCTGTGTGTTCACACACATGAATAAGCGTTTCTATAACATGATCGAAGGTATTAACATCGTCATTATACAACACAATTTCGTTTTGAGTAAGCACCTCTTCTTGCAGTAATACTTCTTCTAATGTTTTTTCTTGTGTACTCATATTCATCTATCTTTCAGACAATTCCCCTAAGAGAACAAATCAATTCTTATACTAATTTAAAAATTTTAAGGCAACCCAACGGTTTCTTTCCAACTTTTCTTCAAACTTTAACATGTGCTTTTCACACTCCTCTTGAATAACAGGTATGTCATCATTATAAAAACCGCTTAAAAATAACACACCACCTTTATTTAAACAAGACACGTAAATTTCCATATCATTAAGCAATATATTACGGTTGATATTCGCAATAATAATATCGTATTTTTTGCCAGCTAAAACACTCGCATCACCTTCTATCGCTGTAATACTCGCGCAATTATTACGCTCTACGTTTTCTACACTATTTAAAAAGCACCAGTTATCATAATCGACTGCATCAATTGGTTTAGCACCTTTCATTTCGGCTAAAATAGCCAAAACACCTGTACCACAACCCATGTCTAAAACCGATTTATTAGTGAAATCGTTTTTTAAAATATGCTGAATCATCATATGAGTGGTTTCATGGTGACCAGTACCAAAACTCATTTTTGGCTCTATGATAATATCGAATTGGGTATCTGGTTTTTCATGAAACGGTGCACGAACAGAACAGGCATCATCTACAATAATAGGATTAAAATTCTTTTCCCATTCTTCATTCCAGTTGGTTTGCTCAATTTCATTATATGTGAAATCGATTTTAAACTCTTCTGAATTTAGAATTTGAACATCACTTAATATCGCATCATTCCATTCTTCCTTTTGAATATATGCGGTTACACCTTCTTCCGTTTCTACAAAACTTTCAAAACCTGCATAACCCAATTCTGCAATAAGAATTTCTACTCCCGGTTGCAAAGGGCTTACTTTGAACTCATAACCTAGGTAAATGATATTTGACATACTGAAATACTATTTTTTAATTTGAATACTGCTGTTTGTTGTGACCTGCGTTAGCGATTGTAGTGGCATCCTTTTTTGAGGCACGAAAAAAAGATATAACGAAAAGCGCGACCCCGATTTTTATCGGGGTAACGCCCATATCCTTATTCCTTTTTAACACAAATTCGAAATTAATCGACGCGTGCTATATATTTAAAATGCGTTTACGATAGCAAAAAAGTCGTCTGCATTAAGTGCAGCACCACCTATTAAACCACCATCTACATCTGGCTTACCAAAAATTTCTTGTGCGTTGTTTGGCTTTACACTTCCTCCGTATAAAATAGAGACGCTATTCGCTACATCGGCACCATATTTATCATTTAATGTTTTTCTGATGAAGGCATGCATGTCTTGTGCTTGCTCTGGACTAGCCGTTTCGCCAGTTCCAATGGCCCAAACAGGCTCATAAGCCAACACGATATTTTTAAATGGAGATGCTTCCAAATGAAACAAAGCATTTTTAATTTGACTTTCTACAACAGCTTCATGATTTCCAGATTTTCTATCGGCTAAAACTTCACCAAAACAGAAAATTGTACGTAAATCGTTTGCCAATGCTGCATCTACTTTTTTAGCTAAAATAGCATCTGTTTCACCAAAGTATTCACGGCGCTCACTGTGACCTAAAATAACCGTTTTTACACCAACACTTTTAAGCATACTTGCGCTAATCTCACCAGTGTAAGCACCATTTTCTGCAAAGTGCATGTTTTGTGCAATCACTTCTACATCACTTTCTTTTAAAGCTTGATACGCTTGAAAAAGGTTTGTATAGGTTGGAGCCACCATAACCTCTGCGTTTGATGTTTTGGTTTGTGCTTTCAAAGCTGTAAGTAATGATTCTGTTTGTGCTAAATCATTATTCATTTTCCAATTTCCTGCAACAATTTGTTTTCTCATCTTTCATTTACCCTTTAATGAAGGGATTTTATTTAATTACTATAAAACTTCTTTTATTTTCTTATCATCAGCCTCAATGGCTTTAAATAATTTAATGTTTCCGTTAGGTCCAACAACCATATATCTAGGAATCCAATCTAATTGAATGAATGCTCCAAAAGGGCCTTTCCAGCCAGATTGCATAAAATAATGCTGTCCTGCTACGTCGTATTTTTTAATACCTCTTTTCCAAGCGTCTTGAGCTTTATCTAGAGATAAAAACAGGTAAGTCACCTCTTTATTTGCTTTCTGTAAGCTTTTAACTTTAGGCATACCTCCAATACAATCTTTACACCAAGATGCCCACACATCGATCACCAGCGTTTTGCCCTTATTTGCTTGTAAAATCTCTTTGAAGCTTATAGAATTACCATCAAGTGTTACAAACGTATCGTTTAATGCTGCTTCTGAAAATTCTGTAGGCGTCTCTTGAGCTTTACAGCTTAGAATGCTTAGGAAGCAAATTAGTATATATTTCATGTGTTTCATGTTCTAAAATTTAATTAAAATAAGTCCGTCCATACGGAAATGTCAAAATTACTGAAGTTTAACTTTAGGGTCTAACCAAACGTAAATTATGTCGACAAAAATATTAATAATTATGAAGAATAACGCGATAATTAACACGGAACCCATAATAACAGGTAAATCTAGTGTGTTTAAGGCATTTACAATTTCTTTTCCAAGTCCATTCCACCCAAAAATATACTCAACAAAAACGGCTCCAGCCAACATGGAAGCAAACCAACCAGAAATGGCTGTAACTACGGGGTTTAATGCATTTTTAACGGCATGCCTTGTTATAATTTGAAACTCACTAAGCCCTTTAGCTCTGGCTGTTCGAATATAATCTTGATTAAAAACTTCTAACAACGAATTACGCATTAATTGAATAACCACCGCCAACGGGCGAATGCCCAAAACAATCGCGGGTAGAATGAGATTTTTAAGTTGCATGTGGTTGGCTTCACCAAAATCGTCTAATTCATAAAGACTACCCGTCATTTCTAAAGAGGTGTATTCATGCAAAACAAAACCAAAAAACCAAGCGAATAAAATGGCACTAAAAAACGAGGGCACACTCATACCGAAGGTGCTTAATATTTGTATGGTTTTATCAAGCCAATGGTCTTTGTACAGCGCTGAAATGATGCCCAAAAAGATGCCAATAATCATAGCTATAACAATCGCCGAAACTGCCAACACAAAGGTATTTGGTAGTGTTTCAGCTAAAACATCGCTTACTTTCTTTCCTTGTTTCGTAAACGATTCGCGCAAATAAGGAAACTTTAAAACCAACGTGGTATTACCAATAGTGACTAATTTAGCTGCGGAATATTTACCAGTTTTAAGAAAAGTATAATCTTGTTTATCATTGGAATGAAGTGATATAGGCAATAAATCATTCAAATAATAAAAATACTGCGTACTTATTGGTTTATCGAAACCATATTTTTGTTTTACAATGGCTAATTGCTCACTGCCTTCATTTTGCCCCAACATCATTTGTGCGGGGTCGCCCGGAAGCACATTGAATAAAAAAAAGATAACAGTAACCACCCCAAACAAAGTGAGTAGTGCGTATGTGATTTTATTTAGCAGATAGGTTATCAGTTTATAAAATATTTACTTGTTAATGGTTTATTTATTGATTCTAAAAAAAGCCTCTCTTTCACCTCACTAAAAACTGTGACTGTGACTGTGACTGTGACTGTGACTGTGACTGTGACTGTGACTGTGACTAAAAACTACAATTTCAAATCGTCTATATCATTCCAATGTACTTTCTGTTTCACCGTGCCTTTGTCGAGCTCTAAAATCCCTGGGTTTGAACGCACAACTGTTTTAAGTGCTTTTTCGTCACATAAATAGAAGTCGAAATTCAAACCATAGGTTTCTTTAATTTGCTGTTTAGCTTCCGTACTCGATGCTGTTAAGCCTATAACTTTGTATCCTTTTTTAATAGCGGCATCGGACATCGTTTTTAATTTTTCAGCACCCGCTTTTTCCATTTTCTCTAAATTATATGACACCACAATAATTAGATTATCTTCAGAAAGAAATTGGGTTGTTAAATCTTCCTCATCACTTTCAATAGAAAAATCTAAAATAGGCGGTTGGTAACCTTCGTCAATCGTTTTGGTATCCACGCTAACAAAATCACCAGCAACATCTGGATAAGCACCATCTGTTTTAATCACCTTTTCCTCTCCATTCACATTAAATTTCCAATAGTAATCAATAACTGGTTTTGGAGCATTTTCTGGTGTAGACATACCTTCCAAAATATTGTTTCCAATTTTATAAGCTCTAAAATCCACCACAGGTAAATGCATAAGTACATGGTAGCCCAACCAAAAACTAAAAATAAAGCTCAATAGCGCTAAAACAGTTGTTTGTAAGCTGCCAAAAACAGGTTTTACATGCTTAACACCAATAAATAAAATGAGAACTAAAGCTAATAAAACAACATCTTTGGTAAAGCTTTCCCATGGCGTTAACTTTAAGGCGTCCCCAAAGCAACCACAATCTTTCACTTTATCAAAATGGGCTGAATAAAAGGTTAAGAACGTAAAGAACACAATCATGCCCAACAAACTCCAAACCGTGAATTTTGGTTTGTATCCAATTATTAAAAACACACCCAAAACCACTTCAAAAACAACCACTAACACAGAAATAATTAAGGCATAAGGTTCTAAGGACGGGATGTTTAAAACATCGACACTAAAATATTCTTGTAATTTATATGAAAACCCAAGCGGGTCGTTAAGTTTAATTAATCCTGAAATGATAAATAAAACACCTACTAAAATTCTTGATATGCTTACTAATACCTTCATAATTCTCACCAGTCCTGCAAAGACAGGAATTTTATTAATTAAAACTTATATATCTTATGTCATCCCACTTCCAAAGAAATAACAACTACTTTTCGTTTAAATGAATCATTGCAAAAATCGCATAATTCACCATATCTTGGTAATTAGCGTCTATGCCTTCACTCACTAAGGTTTTACCTTTATTATCTTCAATTTGTTTTACACGTAATAGTTTTTGTAGAATCAAATCGGTTAAACTACTCACACGCATGTCTCGCCACGCTTCACCATAATCATGGTTCTTATCTTCCATTAATTTTTTGGTGATGGCTACATGTTTTTCGTATAATTCGGTAGCTTCAGTTGTTGATAAATCAGGTTGCTCTACCACCCCTTTTTCCAACTGAATTAAAGCCATAATACTATAATTAATAATACCAATAAACTCGCTTACCTCACCCTCATCTACTTTTCTAACGGCATTTTGTTGAAGTCCGCGAATACGTTGTGCTTTAATAAAAATTTGATCGGTAAGAGATGGCAAACGCAAAATGCGCCATGCACTTCCGTAGTCAGACATTTTTTTAGTAAATAAACTTTTACAAGTAGCTATAACGGCATCGTATTGTTTTGAAGTATCTGGCATGTAATAAAATGAATTTTGTGTAAATTTCGCTTAAATAGTTGAATGTGCAAAGTTGTAAGTTCAAACTTTTTTTAGTTAGCTCGAATACACTAATAATTATTTTTTGATGTGGAACTGATTCCGATTCATTAATTTTGAAGACTCTATTCTTTTTCATTGTAAAATGTAACAAAAAACATTCGTGCATTCGTGGCGAAATAAACTATGACTATTAACTGCAAAGGAAAACTCATTGAATTATCATCTCCCAAAGTGATGGGGATTTTAAACATTACCCCCGATTCGTTTTACGATGGCGGCCATCATAAAAATGAGTCGGCCATTCTAAATCATGTCGAACTCATGCTGAATCAAGGTGCTACGTTTATAGATATAGGCGCTTATAGTTCGCGACCTAATGCCGATTTTGTGAGTAAAACTATTGAATTACAGCGCATAGTACCTATTGTTGAATTGGTTTTAAAAAACTTCCCAGATGCGTTAATCTCCATTGACACCTTTAGAAGCAACGTTGCAAAACAATGTATTGAAGCTGGAGCTGCCTTAGTTAACGATATTTCGGCAGGAAAATTAGACGAACTCATGTTGCAAACCGTTGCCAATTTGAAGGTCCCTTATATTATGATGCATATGAAAGGAACGCCACAAACCATGCAGCAGCACACCCAATACAACCATTTAACTAAAGACATCCTGTTTTATTTCTCTGAACGTATTGCAGCAGCGAAAGCTTTAGGACTTATAGACATTATCATAGACCCCGGTTTTGGATTCGCAAAAACTTTGGAGCAAAATTACCAATTGCTAAACGAATTAGAATTATTTAAGATGGTTGAAAAGTCGATTTTAGTGGGTGTTTCCAGAAAATCTATGATTTACAAAACATTAGAAACCACAGCTAGTGAGGCATTAAACGGCACCACTGTTTTAAATACTATTGCTCTTCAAAAGGGTGCTTCCATTTTACGAGTACACGATGTGAAGGAGGCTATGGAATGTGTGAAATTAATGAACAGTTTAAACTCCTAATTATATATATTTACTAAATTTACCAAAACCCATTTTACCTTGGAAATTTTCAATGACCTTTTAAAATTCTCTGTAGTTGATATTATAGATGTTATTCTAGTAGCGCTACTACTCTACTACATATACAAACTAGTTAAAGGAACCGTTGCTATAAATATTTTTATAGGTATCATTATTATTTATTTAGTGTGGCGTCTTACCAATTTCCTTAATATGGAATTGCTTTCGGGTATTTTTGGCGGATTTATGAAGGTGGGAATTATTGCCCTTATAGTCGTGTTTCAGCCGGAAATTAGAAAATTTCTTTTAATGGTAGGTTCCACAAACTTTAGTAAACGCGGAAAAATTTTCAAGCAACTTAAATTCTTAAAAACAGAAACCAGCGACGAAACCAATGTGGATGCTGTACTTTCCGCCTGTATAAAAATGGCTAATTCAAGAACGGGGGCTTTAATTGTTTTTGAAAGAAACAACAATTTGGATTTTATAAGCGCTACAGGAGATGAAATGAATATAAAAGTAACCCAACCTATTATTGAAAGTATATTTTTCAAGAACAGCCCGTTACACGATGGTGCCATCATTGTTAGTAACAATATTGTAAAGGCAACACGTGTTATTCTACCATTAAACAATGAGAAAACCATTCCTAAACGTTTTGGCTTACGCCATAGAGCTGCAATTGGAGTTACCGAAAAAACCGATGCTTTAGCTCTAGCTGTTAGTGAAGAAACAGGAACTATCTCTTACTTTAAAGATGGTGAGTTTGTTGTTTTTGAAGACAACACCCAACTAAACTTATTGATTAAAAAGGACTTAGCTTAAATAACTTCCTCCTTTAAAAACTGCACTTCATATAAATTTTTATAATACCCGTTTTCTTTTTTAAGAAGTTGTGCATGTGTGCCTTCCTCAACAATTTCACCAGTATCCATCACGATAATTTTGTCTGCTTTTTTAACAGTCGCCAAGCGATGGGCAATAACAATAGAGGTTCTGCCATTGGTCATTTTATCTGTGGCATTTTGAATGAGTTGTTCGGAATGTGAATCGACAGACGAAGTCGCTTCATCTAAAACCAAAATACTAGGATTGGTTACATAAGCTCTTAAAAACGAAATAAGTTGACGCTGTCCTGAAGACAACATAACCCCGCGTTCTTTTACATTATAGTGATAACCACCTGGTAAACTCACAATAAAATCGTGTACTCCAATTTCCTTGGCAGCTAGTGTAACTTCTGCCTCGGTAATTTCGGGATTATTTAAGGTTATATTGTTTAAAATAGTATCGGCAAACAAAAACACATCTTGTAAAACCACCGCAATTTGAGTACGTAGTGAGGCTAAAGTAATCTGTTTTATATTCATACCATCAATAGAAATCACCCCGTCTTTAATTTCATAAAAACGATTTAATAAATTGATAATTGTCGATTTTCCTGCACCAGTAGCGCCAACAATGGCAACGGTTTCACCCTGTTTTACATCAAAAGAAATTCCTTTTAAAACATCTTCATCTTCAACATAATTAAAAAACACTTTATCGAAATTAATATTGCCTTTAAAGTGCTCCACAACATGCGTGCCCGTATCATCGATATGCGAAGTGGTGTCTAAAATTTTAAATACACGGTTTGCGGCAACCATTCCCATTTGAAGGGTATTAAAATTATCGGCCATTTGGCGTAAGGGTCTAAATAACATAGGGATAAACATCACGAAAGCGATTAAATCACCTTGAGAGACTTCAGTTCCCTTTAAAACAATGTTTAACCCACCATACCAAGCGATCAAACCAATACTTATAGACGACACTAAATCGGGTAACGGAAAGAAAATAGAGTTATACCAAACCGTTTTTAACCATCCCTTTTTATGGCGTTCATTTATGGCTTTAAAGTTTTTATAGTCGATATCTTCACGGGTAAAAATCTGTAAAATTTTCATCCCTGTTAAGCGCTCTTGTACAAAGGAGTTTAAGTTTGACACTTCATTTCTAACATCTTCAAAAGCTACTTTCATATACTTCTGAAAAATTCTAGTTGCATACATTAATAACGGAAGCATGATAAAAACAACTAAACTTAAACGCCAGTTAATATAAACCATCACCCCAAAAACAACAATCATGGCGAGTAAATCTCTAAAAATGGTAAACAAACCTTGACCAAAAATATCAGCAATACGCTCCATATCGGTCACCGCTCGGGTTATCAAAACACCTACCGAAGAATTATCGTAATACTTCATTTTAAAACTAAGTAAATGATTGAACAGTTTCTCTCGCACATCTTTCACTAAATTCTGCCCTAACCACGCTGCATAATATATAAAAGCAAGTTGAAAAATGGTTTGAAAAATTAAAACCGCAAACATAATAAGCACATAAAACATAAAGTCTTTTGGCTCTTTCACAGCAATACTATTATCAATAGCATATTTAGTAATGTAAGGTGTTGCTGTGCTTAAAATAGCCAACAAAATAACCAAGGCTACTAAGCTAAAAAAGATCGCTTTGTACGGCTTTATATATTGAAACAGCCGGTTAAACAATGTGAAATCAAAAATTTTTTCTTTCGCTTTAGTCATTATATTTTTATATCGTTTGGATATTCAATTGTTGTTAAATACAAGGCATGTGCGGGTACCGAAAACCCTGCCTCTCGCCTGTTTTTAGATTTTATAATACTGTGTAAATCGTCCACTTCTAGCTTACCTAAACCAATTTGCACCATGGTACCAACAATGGCTCGCACCATGTTTCTTAAAAATCTATCCGCTTTTATTACAAAATGGAGTTCATTATTTTCGAAAAACCAATCTGCTTGCATGATGTCGCAATTATAGGTTTTAACATCGGTATTAACTTTGGAGAAGCATTGAAAATCTTTATACTGAAATAGAATTTTTGAAGCTTCCTTCATTTTCTCCACATCCAAAGGTTGCTTCACGTAGTAAGCGTTCTCAAAATTGAAGGCGCTTTTTTGCATGGTTATGCGATACAAATACGTTCTGCTTAAGGCATGAAAACGCGCATGTGCATCGGCCCTAGCTTCAAAAACAGTTTGAATGGCAATATCTTTTGGTAAAAACGAATTGAGTTTAAAAGTTAGATTCACTTCATTAAAAACAATATCGGTATCAAAATGCGCGAACATTTGTTTACCATGCACCCCCGTATCGGTTCTGCCAGCTCCCATTATAGCAACGGTTTCCTTTAAAAGTAAAGACAAAGCATTTTCAATAACTTCTTGTACAGAAATGGCTTTGGGTTGTTTTTGCCAACCATGATAGGCAGCACCATTATAAGAAAGTTCTATAAAATATCGCAATTTGTATCTATACTTTTAATGAAAAGCAAAGATAGGCAGTTTTGTCATTCCACCGAAGGCATGAATCTTAATTAAATATTAAAATAGTTCTTTGAGCGTCACCCGAAAAGACTCGGAACTTTTCATTCCTTAAACACAGCATTTCCAATTTCATTAATATAAATAGTATGCATTTGTATTCCTTGAAATACTTGTATGCTCTTTAAAGGCAAATCATCACCTTTATTTATATCGACTGGTCCCTTCTTGAGTTGAAATACAAGCTAAATGTTTTGACCTATAACTCTTCAGAAATATTAATCTAAACTTAAACTCCCGTTATTGTAATCATCAAGAATGTTTTTCGCTTTTTCAAAATATTCTTCATGGATTCTAAGTGTTACGGAATTAAATCCTCCTGAAGTTACTACTATAGGTTCAATACTCGCCATTAATTGATTCGGCACAAAAACCTGAATATCTTCACTTTCCAATAAATTTATAACAATCATTGTTTCCTCTACACTTCCTCTAAAGATATCAACCATAAGTCCAATTTTTTAAATATTTAGTTTGCTTTCAGCCAGAACAACTAATATAGTATTCAGTTTTAACACTTTAACGAATTTAGATTATTTTCTCACAAAATCAAAACAAAGCGTTTTATTAGTTTACAGCCTTTTTAAATGAATTATCAATAACTTTACAAACTACATTATAGTTATAATTCATGATAAAAATATTACTTCTTTCAGATACACACAGCCATATAGACGACAGCATATTGAAGCATGTGAAACAAGCTGATGAAATTTGGCATGCCGGTGATATAGGCGATTTAAAAGTAACCGATGCCATTAAAGCTTTAAAACCCTTACGTGCTGTTTGGGGAAATATAGATGAATCTAAAATTAGAGGCGAATTTCCAGAAAACAATCGGTTTATGTGTGAAGGTGTCGATGTGTGGATTACACATATTGGCGGTTATCCGGGTGCTTATAATGTGCGTGTGCGTGATGAAATAAGAGCAAACCCACCTAAACTTTTTATTAGTGGCCATTCTCATATTTTAAAAGTAATGCCCGATAAAAAACTAAATTTATTACACATGAATCCTGGAGCAGTTGGTAAACACGGGTTTCATAAAGTGAGGACCATGCTTCGTTTTACGATCGATGGTTCAAAAATTGATAATTTAGAAGTGATAGAATTTCCTAAATAACACAAAAAAACAGTATACAAAGCGTATTTCTTTCCAAATTATCGCAACTTTATGTTAATATTTCCCCAAAGGCTAGCATTCATTGGCTCAGATTATGACATTCAATTCATAAATTGTAGTTTTGTACCTATTTAAAAACAGTAAACATAATTATTTATGAGTCAAGTAAAAGAGAATGATACCGTAAAAGTTCATTACACAGGAAAATTAAGCAATGGTCAAATTTTTGACAGTTCACTAGATAGAGAACCGTTAGAAATAAGTTTAGGCCAAGGCATGTTGATTCCTGGTTTTGAAAAAGGAATGGTAAACATGACGGTTAATGAGAAAAAAACAATTAATATTCCTGTAGCTGAAGCGTACGGTGATATTCAACAAGAATTGTTTCACGAAGTTAAGAAAGACCAACTACCTCCGGATATGACTCCAGAAGTAGGTATGGGATTAGCTTCAAAAAACCCTGACGGTACTGAAGTGCAATTTCGCGTAGCAGAAGTTCATGAAGAACACATTATTATAGATGCTAATCACCCATTAGCAGGACAAGATTTAACGTTCGATTTAGAACTTCTCGAAATCAAATAACATTTTACTTAGGTAGAAGGTAAAAAGTCTGGATATACTCCAGACTTTTTTTATGCCTTATTTTGAAGGTATTACATTGTGAATTAATCGAAATTAGTTCAAACCGGCACTAAAAGTTCTAAACATAAAAAACCCAAAGCTTTCACTTTGGGTTTTAACGCACTAATACTACTAAGATATTAGGTTTTATCGTAATCGATCTACAGATTTTACGAGATCTTCATCCTTCTTGATGGCCTTATTGGCTAGGGCCAAAAACACGATAGAAACAATAGGAAGAAGCATCCCAATACCTTTCTCAGAAACCGCCGTCTCTCCAGATACATTTAGAGATTGATATACAAAAAGTCCTAGTAAAATAAAGTTTAATATGATGTTAAGTCGTCCCAACATAAATTGAGACTTCCTGTTTTTATACTTAAATATAGTAATTATCGATAATAATGCCGACCCAAGAAACAATCCTAGATACTGCACATTATCTTTTGCATACATGATAACGTCATCATTTGTAACCCATAAATGTAATACAAAAATTAACCCCGCAGACACGAGTGCTGCGAGAAAAAGGTATACGGTTTGAATGCGTTGTAACATATGTTTTTTAAATACTTCAAGGCAAAAATAATGGTTTCTTTTGGAAAATAAATGTAAAAAATTAAAATAAAGTCGTATAATTGCAGTAATAATCCCCAACAACCACACATAGAGGTTGTTAATTCTTCAGAATAAAATTCATTTTTTTTCAGAATAGTTCAAATTTATATTCGAAACACATTTTATATTAAACATCAATGTTTGAAATTTCACAATTAAACGAAAAGAAGCTCTCTGAATTACAAGAGATTGCGCAAAAATTGAACGTCCCAAAATACCGTTCCCTTAAAAAAGCAGATCTAGTTTACCAGATACTAGACCAGCAAGCTACTGACCCAAAAGCGGTGGAAGCCGTAATAGCGCCTGCATCACAACCTGAGGCTCCTGCCCCAGAAAAAAAGATAGTTAAAAAACCAAGACAACGCGTTGTAAAACCCGCTAAAAATGCCCCTATAAAACAGGAATCACAACCTGTAGTTGAAAAAGTTGTGGCGCCTACTGTTGAAAAAACAGAGACCGCACCTCAAGAAACTAAAGAAATAAAAAAACCGGTTAACACCCCTAAACCTAGAGCTCCAAAAGAACGCACTAACGATAACCAATCTAAACCTGCGAATCAAAAAAGAGACCACAACCAGAATCAGCCTCAAAAAAATCAACATAAAAACCAAAAAAATGGTAATGTTGACGCTGGTAACAAAGATACTAGAAACCGTTACCGTGAACCTGATTTCGAATTCGATGCCATTATTGAAAGTGAAGGTGTTTTAGATGTAATGCAAGATGGATATGGATTTTTACGTTCATCTGATTACAACTATTTATCATCTCCAGATGATATTTATGTATCACAATCGCAAATTCGTTTATTTGGTTTAAAGAAAGGTGATACTGTTTTAGGAAACGTAAGACCACCAAAAGAAGGTGAGAAATATTTCCCTTTAATTAAGGTAATAAGAATTAATGGCCAAAAACCAGAAGTTGTTAGAGACCGTGTATCTTTCGAACATTTAACACCATTATTTCCTCAAGAGAAATTCAATTTAGCTGAAAAACAAAGCACCATTTCTACACGAATTATGGATTTGTTTTCTCCTATTGGAAAAGGACAACGTGGTATGATTGTATCACAGCCAAAAACGGGTAAAACCATGTTACTTAAAGATGTTGCGAACGCTATTGCGGCCAACCACCCTGAAGTATATTTAATGATCTTACTTATTGATGAGCGTCCGGAAGAGGTTACCGACATGCAACGTAATGTACGTGGTGAGGTGATATCTTCAACCTTTGATAAAGAAGCACACGAGCATGTTAAAATCGCCGATATTGTTCTTGAAAAAGCAAAACGATTGGTAGAATGTGGGCATGATGTAGTGATTCTTTTAGATTCTATTACACGTTTGGCAAGAGCTTATAATACTGTACAACCAGCCTCTGGAAAAATATTAAGTGGTGGTGTAGATGCGAATGCATTACACAAACCAAAACGTTTTTTCGGTGCAGCTCGTAATATAGAAAATGGTGGATCTTTAACCATTATAGCTACAGCACTTACCGAAACTGGTTCTAAAATGGACGAAGTAATTTTCGAAGAATTTAAAGGAACAGGTAACATGGAACTACAGTTAGATAGAAAAATATCTAACCGTCGTATATTCCCTGCTATCGATTTAACATCTTCAAGCACGCGTCGTGACGATTTATTATTAGATGAAAACACCATACAACGTATGTGGGTAATGCGCAAATACCTTGCGGATATGAACCCGGTTGAAGCTATGGAATTCATAAACGATCGTTTCAGACAAACTAGAAACAACGAAGAGTTTTTAATATCCATGAATGGATAACATTATAACTAAACATTAAACTAAACTTAAAAAGCCTTAACAAATTTGTTAAGGCTATTTTAATTCTAAACTATAATAACTTATAATTTCTATTGATTTAAAAGATCTCTATACTCTTTTAAGTCTGATATGTTTATTTTGTTATTTAGGTTCTTTATAAGTGCGATTAAGTATTTTAAGCTTTCAACAGGTTCGTTTTCTGTTTCAACTTCAACACCCGCTTCCTCTTCATCATCCTCATCAACAAGCATTGGTATTAAAAACGAGTCATTCGCTTCAATATGCTCATAAGTAAGTCTTAAAACCTTTACTACTAAAGGGATTTGCTCTTCTAAGGCATAAGTTCTTAACTCTTTAATATCGTTAATTAATGTATCTGTATTGATGCC
This sequence comes from Mariniflexile sp. AS56, assembly GCF_030552475.1. Classification (GTDB taxonomy): domain Bacteria; phylum Bacteroidota; class Bacteroidia; order Flavobacteriales; family Flavobacteriaceae; genus Mariniflexile. The sequence goes on from NZ_JAUPED010000001.1 coordinate 25,032, forward strand.
CGTTTTATCAAGATCATTCAGAATTTTATCAATTAATTTATGTGCTGCTCTATTTTCCAAAAGGGTGATATTTATGTGAATAATTAATTTAAATGTGTTTGCAAATTTAAGTTTTAAAAAATCAAAAAAGGCATTTTATTTAATGATTTATAATCTTAATTTTAATTATTTCGCAAAGTGTTATTTTAGATACTATCCCAATAAAGGCCTCTCATTTCTAGACGTTTTATTAAAGATGCTATGGCTGTTTCTATTTTAATCCTTTCAACTCAAGTAATTCTGCTTCACTAAAAACATTACCTCTTTTTGGTTTTTGATCGCGAAGTTGCTTTATTCTTTCTACATTTATTTTACTAGACTTTCCTGGAAAAGCATTGTTAAGGTACTCAATAATATTTTTAATATCGGTATCTGTAAACTCTGGGTTATTAGCCAATCCTGGCATGATAGCATCCAGTTCGTATAACTTGCCATTAACATGAATGGGACCAGACAAACCATGCAATATGATTAGCGCTAATCTTTCCGACGCCCCTGTTACGTACTCAGAATCTTTTAATGGAGGTGCTAAATTTTCAATACCTTCACCATCTATACCATGACAAGTAGCACAAAAATTCCTAAATATATTATACCCTGCAGTTCTTGCATCTGTTGCAACACTTTCCGCTGTATAAATAAAGTTTTTCTTATTCTTCTCTTTATTCGAAATCGTACTATTCAAAATATCAAGTAGTATGTATTTTGGCGCATCATGTCCCCTTTCATTTAAGAATACTAAAAAGTTTTCTTCCATACCTGTCAAACTGTTTATCAAAGCTTCTTGATATATTAAATGGTCTTTATACTTATTTGAAAGTTCTAAAACTATTGGGAAAAACTTTTCATTAGAACGTGCTATCCAATCGCCTAAAGAATTTAGAAGATACAGATCAATTTCCGGATTGTTTTTAGACATTAACTTTTGAGTCAACGTTATAACGGGTAACATACGGTCTTCTCTAGCAAATTGTTCTAATAAAACAAGCGCGTGACTTATGGAACTGCTATTACTATTTGAATAAAGTAGCTTCACCAAGGTGTCAAAACTTAGTGCATTCAAACCATTTAAAGCGTGTAATGCATGTATTTGAGCTAAAGGATTATTACTATTTTTAAGCAGTTTTTCTAAAAGTAAAATGGTTGATTTTTCTTTTTTATGAATTAATAATTGCTGAGCGCGATCTCTTAGCCAACCATTAGGGTGCTTCAATACATCAACCAATTCTGAAATATTTAAGCTTTCTAAATCAACAATTTTCTTTGAGTCCGTATTTTTACTAACCACTTTTAGAATACGTCCCATACCAATAATGGTATCTAGCTTCTTTTCTGCATATTTTTTCTGCAAATAAGGCGTTAAAAAGGCTTTATCTTGAATGATGCCACGGTGCATATCTACAATATACATATTGCCATCGGGACCATTAAATAAATTTACTGGACGAAAACCTTCATCTGTAGAAGCTATAAATTCTGTATTGGGAATAGCCTGATCCGCTGTTACTTTACCAGGAGTTATCGTTAAAACATTGCGTTTAACAACATTCGCTTCAGGCGCACAAACAAAAGCATTCTCTAAATAAGCTTTCGGAAATTTATCGCCTCTATAAATAAGTGGGCCACAAGCCGAAGTAACATTCACTAAAAGACTATCCTTATTTAATACACCATCTACGTAACCTCGGTTAACAGATGTTGGATGTAAAGGAAAAACATTTTGGTTAGGCGTTAACTTTTTACCTACAGCTTCCGTTGGTTTATAAAATGAATTCTTAATAACGGTATTAGGCAACACATAATCACCTATAAGCTGGGTTGAATTTGTGTTGTAGTAAAGTCTTCCAAAATTATCTTTACTAATGCCCCATTGCCCACGAAAGGTCGTAGGTTCCTTTATCCATTGTCCGCCTTTCTTTTGATATCTAAAATTAGATTTGGCATTATAAATCCAGTTATCAATATGCATCATCAAACCATTTGGTTGATGCTCCACATTACCACCATCAGAATATAAAGAGTCTACCAAAACTCTATTTATAGGTTTATCATCTTTTATATCTACAAACCATAGGTTAGGCGGCTCAGCGTATAAAAGACCTCCGTAAACGTGTGCTAGCGCTCTTGGTAAAACAAGATTATCTAAAAATATTTTTGAATGATCGATTATACCATCTTCATCCCTATCTTCTAAAATAGTAATGGTTCCATTTGGCTTTTCACTCCCTGTACCTTCCAGGTTTTGCATATAACCTTTCATTTCAACAACCCATATGCGCCCTTTGTTATCAAAATCCATAGCAACCGGAGCTTCAATAAAAGGTTCAGAAGCGACTACTTGTAACTCAAATCCATCTTCAATTTGATAATCCTTCAAAGACACCAAAGGTTCTTCAAAAGACTTTTGCTTACAAGCTATAGATAGTAATGTTACTGTTAGCACTAACAATACTGATTTATAGTTCTGGGTATAATTAAAATAGTAATGTTTCAAGGTTATAAATTTAGGAAGCCCTATTTGGGATGCTACAAACAGATGACCGTTATATCATAATATTCACAAAGATTAAACTATAAATTCAATCCACAAAAAAAGCTTCCCTGTTTAGAGAAGCTTTTAAATACTTTTAAAAAAATGTAAGTCTTAAAGTGCAGCGATATGCTTAGATAAACCAGATTTAAGGTTAGCAGCTTTATTAAAGTGAATAACATTTTTCTTAGCCAATCTATCTAACATAGAAACTACAGAAGGAAATAAAGCTTCAGCTTCTTTCTTATCAGTTAACTCACGTAATTTCTTTATAGCATTACGAGTTGTTTTATGCTGATATTTATTAACCAAACGCTTAGCTTCGTTACTTCTTATTCTCTTTAATGCTGACTTATGATTTGCCATTTTTTTACTTTATTTTTTTTTAAAAATTGTAGCCCGTAGGGGAATCGAACCCCTCTTACATGGATGAAAACCATGCGTCCTAGCCGATAGACGAACGGGCCATTTTGTTTTGAGTGCGCAAAGATAAAATTAATTTTTAATTCTACAACTTAAATTTTAAAATTTGCGTAACTTTTTTTTTCAAATAACTTACAACGTTTCCATTGCGGATGCAAAAATACAACTATTTTTAAATGTCACAATAGCTACGCAAACTTTTTTTAAAAAATTTTAATTAATAGGCTTTCGCAAACAAAACACGTCCTTTTGATGGCGCTCCAGAGAACACACACACACCTTCTTCTTCCTTCATTTCCAAAGGAATACATCTTATTGTTGCTTTAGTAAGCTCTTTTATTTTTTCTTCGGATTCATTCGTACCATCCCAATGTGCAGAGATAAATCCGGTCTTTTTCTCCAAAACGTCCTTAAATTCCTCAAAAGAATTCACTTCTGTAATGTGAGAATCTCTAAAATCTGAAGCTTTTTTAAATAAACTATCCTGAATTTCTTTTAATAAATTTTCAACGGTGTTAGTTAAATCGTCTAAAGCAACCACAGATTTGGTCAACGTATCACGTCTAGCAAGCTCTACAGTGCCGTTTTGAAGATCTTTTGGCCCAATAGCGACACGTAATGGCACACCTTGTAATTCATGTTGAGCAAATTTAGCACCTGGACGTTGCGTATCTCTATCGTCAAACTTAACAGTAACTCCTTTAGATCTTAAATCTTTTAAAATACCGTTAGCAACTTCAGAAACGGCGGCAAATTCTTCATCTGTCCTATATATAGGTACAATAACAACTTGGTTTGGCGCCAAACTAGGAGGCAACACCAAGCCATGATCATCACTATGCGTCATAATTAAAGCACCCATCAAACGTGTAGACACTCCCCATGATGTTGCCCAAACATAATCTTGTTTACCTTCTTTATTAGCAAATTTAACATCGAAAGCTTTCGCGAAGTTCTGCCCTAAAAAGTGGGAAGTACCTGCTTGCAATGCTTTCCCATCTTGCATCAAGGCTTCAATACAAAAAGTTTCCTCGGCACCTGCGAAACGTTCACTTTCAGTTTTCACACCTTGTATTACAGGTATTGCCATGAAATTTTCGGCGAATGTTGCATATACATTATTCATCAACTTCGCTTCAACCAATGCTTCTGCTTTTGTTGCGTGTGCAGTATGCCCTTCTTGCCATAAAAATTCCGCAGTACGTAAAAACAAACGGGTACGCATTTCCCATCGCACTACATTACACCATTGATTTATTAATATGGGTAAATCGCGGTAGGATTGAATCCAGTTTCTATAGGTGTTCCAAATAATAGCTTCACTTGTTGGGCGCACTACTAATTCTTCTTCCAATTTAGCATCTGGGTCTACACGTAATTTCCCTGGTCTATCTGGGTCGTTTTGCAACCTATAATGTGTTACAACAGCACACTCCTTTGCAAAACCTTCCGCGTTTTTTTCTTCAGCTTCAAATAAGCTTTTTGGCACAAATAATGGAAAATACGCGTTTTGATGGCCTGTTTCTTTAAACATTTTATCTAATTCTGCTTGCATTTTCTCCCAAATGGCATAACCATATGGTTTGATTACCATACAACCACGAACCGCCGAATTCTCCGCCATGTCTGCCTTAACAACCAATTCGTTATACCATTTGGAATAATCTTCCGCCCTACTAGTAAGTTTTTTACTCATATGTCTGTTTTGGCACAAATATTGTGACTATGTTAAATATAAAAATAGTTCAGCAAAACTAACTATTTTTGTTATGTTCAACAATAAAAATCAAGAGATATGCAATTAAATACCTACTTAATAAAAAAAATGCCATACTTGGCAATTCTTAGCTTAGTATTTGGCTTATACTCATGTGGTTCTTATCAATATGTTGGTGTGGAGAACGATGGCATTTACGGCGGCACAACGAGAACCGTGCAGTATGAAGAAGCTGTTGCTGAAGTTCCACAGAATTCAAACAATAACTATTATTCAAATTACTTTAAAAATAAATCTTTAGAGACCGAATATATGTTGGCTAGCAACGAAGTTTTTACCGACATAGATGATTATGAAGGTAATAACAATTATACTGAAGGCGATCCAACAACCAACGATTACCAAGGTTATGGTGGTTGGGGGCAAGACCAATCGAACGTGGTGATAAACATCCATCAAGATTATGGTTTTGGTTTTGGTTACAATAATTATTATTGGAACCGTCCTTATTATAACAATTGGGGTTACGACTACGGTTGGAACAACTGGAATTACTATGGTTCAAATTGGAACAGTCCTTATTATGGTGGTTTCTATAATAGCTGGGCTTACAACCCTTGGAATTATGGATACTACGGCAATTACCATGGTCACTACGGGTATAACGGCTATAACAACTACGGTTATTACGGCAATAATAGGAATTACAACAACCGTAATATAGCTTACAGCGCTAGCAGAAGAGGTAGCAGTTACAGCAACAACTCTAGAAGCTTAAGTACTAATAATAATTACAGCACTTCTAGACGCAGCAATACTGTTTCTACAGCAAACACATCAAAATATAACACCTCTAGAAGAAGTAGTGTAAGCACAAGCTCACCTACATCAACATCTTCTGCAAGACAAACTAATTCTAACGGAACACGCGTTTATTCAAATACACAAAGAAGAACGACATATAGTACGCCTTCAGCGAACTCGACTTCCAGATCGTCATCAACAGTAAGACGAAGCGGAAGCACTTATACGCCTTCAAGAAGCAGTAGCACTAATTCTGGAACCTACTCAAGATCTTCTTCAAATAGTAATTCTACATACACGCCAAGTTCTAGCTCATCATCAAGTAGAAGTTACACACCAAGTTCTAGCTCATCATCAAACAGTAGCAGCACAAGATCTTCAAGTAGTAGCTCTAGTTCTGGAAGTAGCAGAAGTTCTGGCTCATCAAGTAGCAGTGGTGGAAGACGCGGATAATCCTTAAAAAAACAAAAAATTACACAATGAAAAAGTTAAACCTACTATTTATAGGCATGCTATCGGCATGCGCATTAAACGCTCAAGATATATCGGATGCCTTGCGTTATTCACAAAGTGAAGTACAAGGATCCGCTCGCTTTAGAGCTCTAAGTGGTGCCTTTGGTGCTTTAGGTGGTGATATGAGTGCGGTTAGCATAAACCCTGCAAGTTCGGCTGTGTTTAGTCAAAGTCATGCTTCTTTTAGTTTATCAAATTTAGACACCTCTAACGATACACAGTATTTTAATGGTTTCACCACAAATAGCAACTCTAATTTTGACCTCAATCAAGGAGGTGCTGTCTTTGTTTTTGAAAACAGAAACAACTCACCTTGGCGTAAATTCTCAATAGGAGTAGCTTACGACAGAACTAATAATTATGAAGATAGTTGGAATGCTAGAGGTACAAACCCTAACAATCAATCTATAGATTTTTATTTTTTAAACTATGCTGACGGCAAAAGATTGGATGAAATCTCTGCATTACCAGGAGAATCTTTAGCTGATGCGTATTCAGAGATAGGAAGCATTTATGGTTTTGCACATCAACAAGCTTTTTTAGGTTTTGAATCTTATATTTTAGAACCAGATTCTGATGATGATGCCAACACCTCTTACTTTTCAAATTTAGCTAATGGTGATTTTAGACACGATTATTCGAATGCCTCTACAGGTTATAACGGGAAAATTTCGTTCAACGTGGCCACACAATATGAAGACAACTTATATTTAGGATTAAACTTAAACTCTCATTTTATAGACTACCAACGCTCAACGTTGCTTTTCGAAAATAATACGAATTCAGGATCTGTTATAAGAAGTATTGAATTTGAAAATAACTTGGCAACTACAGGTAATGGATTCTCCTTCCAATTAGGAGGAATCATGAAATTAACACCGGAATTTAGAATAGGTCTAGCTTTCGACTCCCCTACTTGGTACACCATTAAAGAAGAAACAACACAATATTTAGCAACGGTTAGAGATGACAATGGGTCGAATGCGACACAAGCCATAAACCCTCAAACAGTTAATGTGTATCCTGAATACAAACTTCAAACGCCTTCAAAAATAACAGGTAGTTTAGCTTATATATTTGGAACGCAAGGTTTATTAAGTTTTGATTATTCTAGAAAAGATTACAGCAACACAAAATTCAAACCAGAATCTGACGCCTTTTTCAACGACCAAAACGCCATAATTAGCAATACACTTACTGATGCGTCTACTTACAGACTTGGTGGAGAATATAAAGTAAAACAATTAAGCTTTAGAGGCGGGTACCGTTTTGAAGAAAGCCCATATAAAGATGGTATTACAGTAGGTGATTTAACAGGTTACTCATTAGGTCTGGGTTACAATTTTGGTAACACCAAACTAGATGTTACTTACGATCAAGCAAATCGCACTAATGAAACACCTTTATATAATGTAGGTTTAACAGATGCGGCAGTGATAGACAAAACAAATTCTAACCTAACTATCTCGTTAAGTTTTAATATATAAACAAGTTAATTACACTCTTCATACAGCCTGAATTCTAAACAATTCAGGCTTTTTTTTAACTTTTTTTATTGTAATGAAGTCTGTAAAACACAGACAAACAAGGAAGACAATTAATTGTTTGTTAATACAAAACATAAGAAAAGTGTTTTGCTTATCTTTGCAATCCAAAAATAGTGATTTAGTTGATAGATGAAAATTGAAAATAACATAGAAGAATTCGAATCTTTAGGAGAAGACCACGTAGGAACGTCGTCTGACACACCATTAAGACATGATGCTTTTAAGCTTTCTAATGAAGAAAAAATAGACATTATTAAAGATGATGTGCGCCACATTATGGAAACCCTAGGGTTAGATTTAACAGACGATAGTTTAAGCGGCACACCAAACCGTGTGGCTAAAATGTTTGTTAAAGAAATTTTTGGAGGTTTAGACCCAAAAAGAAAACCAAGCGCTTCTACCTTCGATAATAAATATAAATATGGCGAAATGCTAGTTGAAAAAAACATTACTGTTTACTCAACCTGCGAGCACCATTTACTTCCTATTGTAGGGAAAGCACACATTGCTTATATTTCAAACGGTACCGTAGTAGGCTTATCTAAAATGAACCGTATTGTAGATTATTTCGCAAAACGTCCACAAGTACAAGAACGTTTAACCATTCAAATAGTAAAAGAACTTCAAGACGTTTTAAATACAGATGATGTGGCTTGCGTTATTGATGCGAAACATTTATGCGTAAATTCGAGAGGTATTCGTGATATTGAAAGTAGCACGGTAACATCTGAATTTGGCGGAAAATTTAAAGAAGTTGCTACTCGCAGAGAGTTTTTAGATTATATAAAATTAGATACAAAATTCTAGTTATTTGTTAAGTTGTTTGTTGTTAAGATGCATACAAACAACTTAACAACAAATACCATACGGCTTAACACCTTACGCATGCAGCTATATCAAGATCATCAAATAAAAATATACAATTCTCTTACTGGTACAAAAGAAACCTTCACCCCTATTAGCGAAGGCTATGTAGGCATGTACGTTTGCGGCCCTACCGTATATAGCAATGTGCACTTAGGAAACGTTCGAACTTTTATGTCTTTCGACATGATTTTTCGTTACCTAAAACACCTAGGTTACAAAGTACGCTACGTAAGAAATATTACAGATGCTGGTCATTTAGAAAATGATGCTGATGAAGGTGAAGATAAAATCACCAAAAAAGCCCGTTTAGAACAAATAGAACCTATGGAAGTCGTGCAACGATACACCGTAGATTTTCACAATATATTAAACACATTTAACTTTCTACCTCCAAGTATCGAACCAACGGCTACGGGGCATATTATTGAACAAATTGAACTTATTAAAGACATTATAGATAACGGCTATGCCTACGAAGTAAACGGATCTGTATATTTTGATGTGCATAAGTTTAATGAAACCAATGATTACGGAAAATTAAGCAAGCGTAAACTGGAAGATTTAATTCACAATACCCGCGAATTAGATGGGCAAAGTGATAAAAAAAATCCGCAAGATTTTGCACTTTGGAAAAAAGCCGAACCGCAACATATTATGCGCTGGCCATCTCCTTGGGGAGACGGTTTCCCTGGTTGGCACTTAGAATGTACAGCTATGAGCACTAAGTATCTTGGCGACCAATTTGATATTCATGGTGGTGGTATGGATTTAAAATTTCCGCATCACGAATGTGAAATTGCACAAAATGAAGCTGCAAAAGGGCAATCGCCAGTAAACTACTGGATGCATGCCAATATGCTGGAGTTGAACGGACAACGCATGTCTAAATCGACAGGTAACACTGTAAATCCAGACGAATTACTTTCAGGAAACAACTCGTTTTTCAGTAAAGCATTCGCACCAAGTGTGATTCGATTTTTTATAGCACAAGCACATTACAGAAGCGTTCTTGATTTAACAGATGATGGTTTACTAGCGAGTGAAAAAGGTTTTTACAGACTCATGGATGCTATTAATTTACTGGACAGCTTAAAAGCTTCAGAAACCTCTAGTATAAATATTTCTTCTTGGAGACAAGCTTGTTATAATACTATGAGTGATGATTTTAATTCACCCATGTTAATTGCGAATTTATTTGAAGCTGCGAAATACATCAATCAAATTAAAGATGGCACTGCTACAGTAACCGCAGATGATTTAGCGCTTTTAAAAGAAAGTATAAACATGTTTTCTTTTGATATTTTAGGACTTGAAAACGTAACTAAAAAAGATGCAGGCACCGATAAATTATCGGGGGCTGTAGATATTTTAATCAAGTTAAGGCAAGAAGCTAGAGCGAATAAAGATTTTGCTTTATCCGATAAAATTCGTGATGAATTGGCAGCAGCTGGTATTCAACTAAAAGACGGTAAAGAAGGCACATCCTTTTCTGTGAATTAGTTTATTAAGTATTCTGTATTTATTTCAGATTCACATTAAACACCACATAACATAAAACACCTTCTGGTCTTAAAAGCACCATGAAAAAACTACTCATTGCACCGTTTTTACTATTGATAAAAGTGTACCAAACATTTATATCACCACTAACGCCTGCAACCTGTAGATACGCCCCTACATGTTCCCATTACACGAAAGAAGCTTTACAGAAACATGGCTTAATTAAAGGGGGATGGTTGGCCATAAAACGCATTTTTAGTTGCCATCCCTGGGGTGGTTCAGGTTACGACCCCGTGCCTTAATTTGTTTTTCGCTTTACTGATATCTACCCCAAGAAATCACCTATTATTAGGACGCTTCTTTTTTAATAAACGGTCTCAATTCAAGTACTTCCCTACTCTACATCTATCATTTTTACAAAAAACATAAAATTTAAAACCCTAACTGTTTGGTAATTAGGTTTTATTTAGTAATTTTAGTACAATCTCTACTTCTAATTATAGCAACACTCTCAAAACAACTTTTTTAATAGCGCATGCCTATAAAACTCATTTGCATAAATGGCTTTTACACGCATACATTTCATATTGACCTAACACCAATAAATTCGGCTGCTAGGTATTTTATTTTTTATAAATCTAAAATGAAATTGCTATGATATCAAAAAGAATCACCTTGACTCCTTTGAACGGTATAAAAACTAACCTATGACTAAAACAGCCAAAATAGTCGGAGTAAAACGGGATGTTACCTCTGCCACTTACAGTATCCCAGATACACTAGAGCAAAAGTTTGAACTAAAAACTTATATTGAAGTTGCGGCAACACGTTCTGGCAACGAAACAAACACGGTTTCACTGGAAGAAAATGATTTAATTGTAATTCAGTTTACCGATCAAACCGAGTGGATAGGTCATCCAGAGGATGTTCAAGCTATTTATGATAAAAGCACTTTATCGCAGCGTTCTATAACTAACGAAGACTATATTTTTGATATTCAAATAATTTCTGAAGATTCTACTCGCGGATTTATAAAACGTGCTTTAATAAAAGTGTTCAGCGTGTTCTCCCCCAAAAGCGCCGCTGTAGGTATGGAATTATTAGGGAAATCTTACGATAAAAAAATACAACCGCATCCTGGATTATACCTATTCGATGCTAACTTCAACAAAAAACTTTATAAAGAAACAACTAACACAGCACTACCATATTTATTATTGCTTCATGGTACCTTATCCTCATCTACTGATGCCTTTTTCAAATTAAATAACAATAATAAAGCTTGGAAAGACATTGTTTCCATTTACGGAAATCGAATTTTAGCCTTAGATCATTATACGCTATCGGTTAGTCCGCTTCAAAATGCTCTCGACTTTCTAAATGAATGCCCCAATAAATGTACCATTGATATTTTAAGTCATTCGCGAGGTGGCTTGATAGCCGATATTTTAGCAAAATGCGATTACAGAAATGCTGTTACAGGGTTTAGCAAACAAGAAATTGCCATTTTAAAAACCAAGGAAGAAGAAAGCAACCAACAGTTAATGATAGACATCAATGCGGTTGCAAAACGAAAAAAAATCACCATAAACAAAGTAGTTCGGGTAGCAGCTCCTGCTAGCGGAACCACCATTCTATCGCGAAGAATAGATCATTTTTTCAACTTACTTTTAAATGCTGCTTCTTTAGCTTTTGGTATAACAAATCCACTATATCACAATGTAAAAGGGTTTCTTTTAGAACTTGTAAGTCAGAAAGAAAACCCTGAAATTTTACCAGGTTTAAACGCCATGATGCCGGAATCACTATTTCAGAAAATGATGAATATATCCGATACGGTTGTGGTGAGTGACTTGTATAATGTTGCTGGAGATTCGGATGTTGGCGGTATTAATTTCAGTTCTTTAAAAGTGATACTCGCCAATCTATTTTACCGAGAAGCTAACGATTTAGTGGTTGATACCAGACGTATGGAACATGGCGTTATTAGAAAAGATGGTATGTACAAGTTTCTATCTAAAGGCAGTAGCACCAATCATTTTAATTATTTTTCAGCCGAAGATGCCGCATGTACTGCGATTCTAAATGCGCTTAACGCCAAAGAGCCCGTCCAAGCCACTCTATTTACTAAAGAACTTTACACAGAAGGTAAACGAGGCATCTTATTAGACGCCCTTTCGTTAGAAGGTATTCGTATTTACCCAGAAAAAATAACCCGAGATGTCGTTATTTTAGTTCCTGGAATTATGGGCTCTACCCTAGCCCGAAACGACGAGAACCAATGGGTAGATATGCGAAAAATAAATGATGGTGCTATTTCAAAAAACCTCAACATTAGCGCAGACAAAGTTGAAGCAAACGGTGTTATTAAAAAATATTATAACGAATTAGCTGAACATTTATCAGGACAATATGACATTATAACCATGCAATTCGATTGGCGAAAATCACTAAAAGAAGCTGCGAAAAATTTAAAGAATGAAATAGAAAACATCACTAAAAATCACAATGTTAAAATCCACATTATAGCGCATTCTATGGGCGGTTTATTGGTACGCCAGTTTATGATGGACTTTCCTGATGTTTGGAGTAAATTCAAACAAAACGAATTCAACAAATTCGTGATGCTTGGCACCCCTTGGTTAGGGTCCTATTTAATAATGGAAGTGCTAACGGGCCATAGCCGACGTGTTAAACAATTAGCTGCCATCGATTTTAAAAATGACAGAGGTGACCTTCTGAAAATTTTCTGGAAATACCCTGGTATTTTTGAATTACTTCCTATTGAAGAAACAACAAATCGCCCTTTTTGGGATACTACTTTTTGGCAAGATTTAGATAAAAAAGCCAACCTAAAAGACATGCCAAACCCCGACAGTAATACGAAATCTCTGGGGGATTTTAAAACATTTAGGGACACGGTATTGGAGTTTACCAAAAACTTAACGATCGCCGATTTTAAGAATATTTATTATATATGTGGACAGGCAGACAAAACAGTTTTCGATTATACGCTTCAAAACAGATTCCTTGCCCGTACTAAAAAACTAGTTTATAAAGCAACCTCTTATGGAGATGGAAGTGTTACTTGGGAAACAGGCATTCCTAAGCAGCTACTAAACAGCAGCAATCTGTATTACACCCATACCTCTCATGGCGATTTAGCAAATGAAACCTATATTTTTCAAGGTATTTCAGACATATTATCTACAGGAAGCACGAACCGACTGAACACCCAAAAACCAACATCGCGCGGAGGCGAGATTATCTCAGAAATTTATGAATCAGCAGAACCTTCATATAACTCAGAAGCAGTGGTTGATGCCTTATTCGACATAAAAAAACAAAGTAAACCAGAAGTTGATTCTTTTAACGTGAAGGTTATTCATGGAGATCTCAAAGTATCATCGTACCCGCTCATGGTAGGTCACTTCTATATGGATCTTATTTTAAGTTCTGAAAAAGCGCTAGACGTTTACCTAAATAACCGTCTATCACAGCGGCTAAGTATTGGCTATTACCCTGGTAAAATTGGAGAAAGCGAGGTGTTTTTCAACCTAAACACCCAACCTAAAGGCGCCATTATTTGCGGACTGGGAGACAGCGATTCACTTACCTCTTATTTACTTTCAAAATCTGTTAAGCAAGCCGTACTTAAATACGCCATGTTTATGCGCGATAACTATACCTTGCCAAGAGCGAAACAGTATGCCTCTGGCGTTTCGTTTGTTTTAATGGGCATTGGCTATGGCAAACTACCTATTGAAGACTCTGTTAAAGGCATTTTACTAGGTGTCGCAAAAGCAAATAAGCACATTAAAGAAACAGGTGAAGGTTTGAAACCTATTACAGATATTGAACTTATCAACTACTACGAATCTATAGCCAGTGAAACTTATTTCAGTCTTACAAGATTGCATGATACTGACAATCGTATTGTTTTCGATTTAAACCGAGGTATTACACGTCGTGCTGGTGCCAAAAAGAAAAAAGTGTTCCATAATAATGATTATGATTGGTGGTACAACCTTCATATAAATAGTTTAAAAAATAATGGAGCACAATGCAAATCGGAAAACGATGTGGATGGTTTTAAATATTACTCTTCAAATGGACTAGCACGGGTGGAACAAGAAATGGTAGGCATTGGTTTGCACAAAATAAACCATTTATTAGAAGAAATGTCAACCAGTTCTTCATGGGATAAAAGGTTATCAAAATCCCTATTCGAAATGCTTGTTCCAAACGATTTTAAAAACATATTTAGAGACCAAAACAATTTGGTTTTAAAGTTAGATAAATATGCGGCTCAAATTCCATGGGAATTATTGCATGATAGCAACACCTCGGAAACTCCCGCTTCAGTAACCTCTAGTTTTATTAGACAATTGGTCACAGAAGATTCGGTTCGTTACAATCAAGTCTCTTTAAACAACATCGAAGCTTTTGTTGTTGGAGACCCTATGTATAATCAAGAAAACTTGCCACCATTACCTGCTGCCAAAGCGGAATCTGAATGGGTGGCACAAAATCTAAAAAAAGCCAATTACAATGTCAATGCATTAATAAATTCTAATGCTAAAAACATCATGATGGAGCTTTTTAGCAAACATTATAAAATTATGCACTTTGCAGGACATGGCGTGTACGACCCTGAACATTGTAATGTGGGTATTGCCATAGGAAGCGGTATTTGCATAGATCCAGCCATGATAAACCAAATAGGTTATGTTCCCGAATTCATTTTCATAAACTGCTGTTATTCGGGTGTTTTAAAAGCGGAAGACGACATTTACAGTCAAAACCGTTACCATTTGGCTGCCAATATTGGTACACAACTTATTGAAATGGGTGTAAAAGCCATTGTAATTTCTGGTTGGGCGGTCGACGATGGTGCTGCGCGTGTTTTCGCCGAAACCTTCTATCAAAAAATGTTTCAAGGCTATAATTTTGGAGACGCCGTACAACTTGCGCGTTTTAAATGCCATCAAGAACACCCTAGAACCAATACATGGGGAGCGTATCAATGTTATGGAAATCAATTTTATAAATTCAGAAATAGTAAAAAATCCAGTCAGCAAAACCATGAATACGTGGTCGCATCACAAGTACATACCGATTTAGACAATCTACTCATTTCAATTCGGGACAAAAAAGAAAACAAAACCACAGCGCTTGTTGCACTAGACGCCTATTTAGATCGCGCTCAAGAATCTAATTTACTCGACGCGATGGTGCTAGAAAAAGAAGCCATGATTTATGATGAATTAGGCATGGTAGATGTTGCCTACCAAAAATACAAAGGTTTATTTGAGTTTGATAACGGCAATTATTCCATTAAAGCTCTAGAACAATATTGTTTTTTACAATCGCACTTACTAAAAACCAATATGCTGGAAGTCTTAAAATCAAAAAAAGGCAATGAAGCAACGAGTACCATTTCAGCATATCTCGATGAAATAAAACTGCTTACGCTTGCTGGTAGAAATGCCAGTAGATTAAATATTGTAGGCGATGCTTATAAGCAAACTGCCAAATACCTAAAGGGTCAAGAAAAAATAGACCAATTAAAAATAGCTTATAACTACTATCAAGAAGCATTAGCTATTTCTAAAGACAAGTATGGCGGACAATACCTCAACGCCATTTCTAATATGATTTACCTAGGTCATATTTTAGAGCTTCTAGGTGATGATAAATTACTAAATAGACTTAAAGAAAATAAAGGTTTTGAAAATGTTACAAATATTGAAAAATACCTAAAAGATTTTTACAAAGAACTTGATGATTTTGATAAAGTGGACCTGGACATTTCCGTCCTGATAGGAATGACTGAAATTAGTTATGCCATTTTACTCCTTAATAATGAAAACCATCAAGACCAAACTATATTAAAATGGTATAAAGAAATTTTCCAACTCTTGTATAGTCCTCGATACATAAACATTGAAATTTCTCAAATAGATTTCTTGTTAGACTATGTAACGACTAAAAATGTTAAGGAGTCTTTGAATTTTATAAAAAATGAGTTAATCAAACTATTAAATTAAAAATTATGGCAGTATTTTATTTAGGAGATTGCGACGCAGGTTCACAACCGCAAAACAGACAATTATACCTTAAACCTTTTCACACAGATGGTTTACTTGTAGGCAAAGTATCATTTAGAGATGACGATAGAACAAAATGGCGTTCGTTTCGTGAAGACTCGGGCAAGCACGTTTCAAAATTACAGCATTTTTTACATAAGGCTGGTTTTATGCCTCGCGCTTCTTTTGATGGGGTTTTTGGCTATGTAACACAAGCTGCGGTTAGATTATTTCAAGAATATGTAAGAAGCATAGAGCATGTTAAAGATATGGTGCCCGATGGTATTGTAGGGAACGGAACCATGAAACATGTAGAACGTTGGCAACAAGAAAATAAAGTAGCAGAATGGGGCACTAGAAACGCAAATAACCCTACAAAACAATATACTGATTGGATGGATTTATTGCAGCAAGCAAAGCGTCATTATGAAGCTAACCCTGGCCCCGTACTTAAACATTTAAATGGTATTTCTAAAACTTATGCCACTAGAAAACCTTCAGATTGGACGTTCAAAACTAGCGATATTCACCTTATAGGTGTTAGAAGAAACCAAACCCAAAGTACTACCAGACGCGAGAATGACGATTTATTCTTTCTACTTATAAACGGCATGGTATTTACTTTTTGGGGTTCTACAGATTCTAGTGTAAACATGGCAGAAAGAAAGGACGAAGCCTTTTTAATAGAAGGTCAACATGAATACCGCTTTGGGTGGCACAAAATCTCAGTAGAACAAAAAATTTACCGAGCTCTAAAACCTAAAGACCCGAATGGTGTTATGATTTTAAGAGATTGGGATAACGACAATGCCCTAACCGATGCCGATTTAAAAGTAACAGATAGTAACGGCAAACTAAAAGGCATTCAAGTAAACCCTTCTATAAATATACATTGGTCAGGTATTGGAACCTCCAATTACTCTGCAGGGTGCCAAGTAATTGCTGGTAAAAGCTATATAAACCATAATAACGAGCTACAAGATTGCTCCAAATTTGCATCTTCTAGTTACAGCGGACTTACAGATTCAAATAAACAAACTAAAGGCGCTTATAATATGCTTACCGATTTAATTTTATGCTACGCACCACCTCATGTTACTAGTATTTTCTATACACTAGGTCGAGAAGATTCGTTAGCCTTATCAAATAATTTCGGTGCTGAATTCGCTACAAATGTTTTAAAACGCTTGAAATCTGTTTAAATCAATAAAAACTATGAAATGAGCATGCTACCAATTTTATTTCTCCAAAGAGTGATTAGTAGCGAATAGCATGTATCCAATACTAAACAATAAATGTAATCACATGAAAACCAAAGTCAATCTAATCGTTTTATTCACCACATGCTTCCTTCTTACCTCCTGTTATTCCGTAAGGTTAAGAAGCATAAATGGTACGCCACAACCCGACCCTATTTCGAATCGAGATGATTATTATAGACATATGGAAGTGGTGGAAATTGATACGGTTATTAAAATTGATCTCACTTCTAAAGATTTCACATACCTAATCAAAGAAACCGATAAATGTAAAACAGGTAAACTACATACCGTAGAATTTAGAAATACCTTTGAAGGTTCGTTATTAAGTATGGTCACTTTTGGACGAAAACGTAAAATGAAAATTAAATACGTGTGTATGAAACCAGCAAATTAACATTATGGCAACTACAAAAACTCGCAACCTAAAAGAATGGGACACCTTGCATAACAATGGCCCTTTTCCGCTGAAAAAACTTTACATCACAGAATTAGAAGGTGATGGAAATATGCCCAATAAAATAGACCGTTTTAATGATGCTGCGAAAGAAATTCGCAGGCTTATTAAAGAAACCAAAGATGCCCATCAAGGTTTTAGAGCGTATGGGTCGGCATGGTCTATGAATCATATTGCCCACCATAAAGACCGCATGCACTATAATGGCTTTATGAATATCCATATGCCGATGCCTGCAGAAAATTGTCATACCAACTCAAATTTTGATACTTCCAATTTATTTTTGTTTGAATGTGGCACCACTATTAAACGGGTCTCTGAAGTGCTTTCTGCTCACGGAAAATCTTTAAAAACAACAGGAGCCAGTAATGGGCAAACCCTAGCGGGTTGTATTTCAACAGGGGTTCACGGTTCCGCCTTTCAAGTTGGCTCCGTTCAAGATTATGTTGTAGGCCTAAATTTAATTATAGGACCTAACCCAAATGATGTGGTGTATTTAGAACGCCATACCCAACCGGCGTTAACCGACACCTTTGCTAAAAAAATAAGTGCAAGAATCATACGAAACGACCACCTTTTTAATGCAGCCTTAGTTGGTTTAGGAGGCTTTGGCTTTGTACACGGTATTGTTATAGAAGCAGAACCTCGGTTTTTATTAAAGCGTTACGTAAAAAAAATAGATAAAGAAGTAGCACTCAAACTTGCAGACACACTTGATTTTAAAAATTCGTCGTTTAAAATTCCTGAAGAAACCACTGCAGATGGTTTTGGGGCAACCCCATACCATTATAAAGTTTTTATAAATCAATATAGTAAAGAGCCCAGCTATGTGGTAGAATTGATGTTTAAAAAACCATTTAAAACAGATTATAAAGACCCTTTCCCAATTATAAAACAATCACTCTATCGCGATTTAATTCACCTATTCACTAAAATGGCAGAGAAGTGCCCAAAAAGTATTCCATGGTTAGTAAAACAATTACGTAAAACTATTTTACCGACGGTAGATGATGAATTAATTGGCACACTGCCAGAAATATTTTGGGATGCTCCCTATCAAGGCCCCGCATTTGCATGTTCGGTTGGTGTAGACCATAAAAACTCATCAAAAGCATTAAAATTACTTGCGGATTTAACAAATAACGAAGGACCTATCCCCGGCATTTTTGCGATGCGTTTTGTTAAACAAACCAAAGCCACATTAGGATTTACAAAATTCCCAATAACCTGTATGCTAGAAATTGACGGTGTATTATGGAAAAAAACAAGGAAAATAATGAGCCTAACCGAATATTCAAAACGAATTATAGAAGTGTTGAAGCAAAACAACATCCCGTTTACTATTCATTGGGGCAAAAATAGCGATTGGTCATATCCTCAATTAGTGAATCACATGTTTGGTGCTAGCACCATTAAAACATGGAAATCATACAGAAATGCTTTATTAGGTGATGAAATGGCAGCATTATTTTCAAACGATTTTTTACATGATACGGGCTTAGCTGAAAAAGACATGAATATGGATGTAGACGAAGATTTAATTGCGTCGTTATAACAAGACACTCTGGAAGTTGAAAACCAATCCGACAAAATCACTAGAATCGTTTTAAACGCTTCGGAAGGAAAACTCGTTTTGAGTTTTGACAAAACAATCAAAAAACATCCTTACCATTGTTATTTTGATGACTCAGCCAATGCAGTTAAAACCGACATGGCTTTAATTGCATCGCCTGTACCAACAAATATATGATCGTGATAATAGCCCGCAACGACATTGCAACTTATATTATGTTCTGTAAGTGCATTGGAAAATGCAGCTGTTAAACCAACGGCTTCCAATGAAGAATGAATCAATAAGGTTATCCAAGCAGCTACAAAGTGATACTCTAAATGTAATGCATCGGCTTGACTTCTCTCCAACACAACAGTAACACCTTCTTTCTCTTTAAATTCAAATAAAGTAATTTCTCTTGGTATTACGCTTACATCTTTAACGGTTGTAAAAACATACGCTCCGTCGTTTAATTCAGGAGTCATACTCGCTATTAACTTTGATAAATTAGTTTCACCTTTCACCACAATAATTCAAATTAAATTAATTAGCAACTGGTATTTGTTTCAAAATCTCCAAAACAAACTTCCAATATTTTTGAGCTGATGAAATTTGAGCACGTTCGTCTGGAGAATGTGCGCCTTTAATGTTAGGTCCAAAACTAATCATATCCATTTCCGGATAATTTTGACCCAAAATACCACATTCTAAACCGGCATGACAAGCGGCAACGTGGGCTTCTTCCCCATTCATGTCTTCATAAATTTTAGAAAGCACTTTCAAAATAGGTGATTTCATATTGGGTGTCCAACCTGGATAATCTCCAGAGAATTCTACTTCGCAGCCTGTTAATTCAAAAGTAGAACGTAGTGTATTTGCTAAATCTATTTTAGAACTTTCAACCGATGAGCGCGTTAAGCAACCCACATGAATATTCCCGTTTTTCACAAGAACTCTTGCAATGTTATTAGAGGTTTCAACCAACTCAGGAATATCAGCACTCATTCTATACACGCCGTTATGAGCGGCATACAAAGCGCGTGTAAAACCTTCTTGCACACCCAAATCCATAATATTTTCTGGTGCTTCACAACTAGAAACCTCAATTTTTAAATCGGGCTCCATGGTTTTTAATTCCGTTTTTATAATTTCAGCCAGATCGTTTATTTCTGCGACAAAAGAAGCTTCATGTATAGCGTCTACAACAATAACAGCATTACTTTCTCTAGGAATTGCATTGCGCAAACTACCACCATCAATTTCTGAAATTCGAAGTCCGAAATTCTCAAAACCATCAAACAGTAAACGATTCATTATTTTATTGGCATTGCCCAAACCTTCATGAATTTGCATTCCTGAATGCCCACCTTGCAATCCTTTAACACTTATTTTAAACCCAATTTTAAATTCGGGAGTTTCCTCTTCTTTATAGGCTCGAGTTGCAGTCACATCTATACCTCCTGCACATCCAACACCTATTTCATCATCTTCTTCGGTATCCAAATTCAATAAAATACCACCAGTTAGCAAACCGCCTTTTAATCCCATAGCGCCCGTCATACCTGTTTCCTCATCAATAGTAAACAAGGCTTCAATTGCAGGGTGCGGTATATCTGTACTTTCTAAAATAGCCATAATGGTGGCAACACCTAAACCGTTATCGGCTCCTAAAGTCGTACCTTTAGCTCGTACCCAGTCGCCTACAACATGCATTTCAATGCCTTGATTATCAAAATCAAATTCAGTATCATTATTTTTTTGATGCACCATATCTAAATGCGATTGCATAACCACTGTGGTTCTGTTTTCCATACCGGAAGTCGCTGGCTTTTTTATGATGACATTTCCAACTTCATCTACAATGGTTTCTAAACTTAGATTTTCACCAAAGTTTTTAATAAAAGCAATAACACGTTCTTCTTTTTTTGAAGGTCGTGGTACAGCGTTTAAATCGGCAAATTTATTCCAAAGTTGTGTAGGTTGAAGTTGTCTTATTTCTGAATTCATGATGCTTTTTTTTAAGTTTTGTAAAGGTAATAAAAACGGACAGACTTTGGCAGCTACTCCTGATGGAAGCGGCATCCTTTTTAAAAAGAAATAAGTACAGAACTTGGTCTAAGTTAAACCATTTACAGATTGCCACGTCGCTCACTCCTCGCAATGACTTTTTAAAAAGATATAGCGGACAGCAGGAACAAACCTTAATAAATAAACAAGTACCATTGGGTACAAATTTTTATTACTTTTGAAACATGCTGAAAAAGATAAAACTTGGTATTGCCCTTTCTATAATTCCGCAATACCTATTAATAAAATGGGTGTCTGATTACCCCGAATTTATTGAGGCCTATTACAGCAATGGTTTCTACCCCACTATTTCTAAAATTTTTAGATACACACTAGGTTGGATTCCTTTTTCATTTGGAGACTTAGTGTATGCTTTCGCTATTATTTACATAATTAGATGGTTTTATGTGAACCGGAAACGCCTTAGAAAAGACACAAAACACTGGGTTATTGATATATTTAGTGCCGTTTCTATTATCTATTTTGCGTTTCATGTGTTTTGGGCCTTGAATTATTATCGACTTCCTCTACATAAAAACTTAAATTTAAAAGCCGATTACACCACCGAGCAACTGGTGAGCGTCACCAAAAAATTGATTGAAAAATCAAATAAAATTTACACTGAAATTGCAGGTACTGACACTTTAAAAATTAACATACCATATAGCAAAAGCGACATCTTAAATTTAGCACCTTTAGGCTATGAACGCTTAAAAACAACTTTCCCTCATTTAGAATACCACCCCAAAAGCGTTAAAAAATCGCTATTTAGCTACCCTTTAACATATATGGGGTTTAGCGGGTATTTAAACCCGTTAACTAATGAAGCTCAGGTTGATGCGCTGATTCCTATTTATATGTTCCCCACAACAACATCGCACGAAATGGCACATCAATTGGGTTATGCGGCCGAAAATGAGGCTAATTTTATTGGTTGTTTAGCCTCCATTAACCACGACGATATTTACTTTAATTATTCAGGATACACGTTTGCGCTACGTTTTTGTTTGAATGAAATTTTAAGACGGGATGAAGCTTTATTTGACTCCCTGTACAAAACCGTTAACAAAGGTGTTTTGAACAATTATAAAGAAGCTCGTGAGTTTTGGGATAGATACCAAAACCCATTAGAACCCATTCTAAAAATAACTTACAGCTCTTACCTTAAAGCTAATAAACAAGCCAAAGGCATGGAGAGCTACAGCTATGTTGTCGCCTTGTTTGTAAATTATTTCAATGAAAAATCTTTATAAAAAGTTAAAAAACACTGATAATTCCTCAATCAATTCTTTATTTTTCTATTTTTAGCAAAAAACTAACTCAAAATTATGCTAAAAAAATACTTGGTTTTTCTAACCTTATTGAGTGCTTGCACTTTAAGTGCTCAAGATTATTTCCCAAAAAACGATGGGGTATCTACAAAAAACACGAATTACACAGCCATTACCAATGCTAAAATTTTTGTAACCCCAACTCAAATTATCGAGAAGGGCACTTTACTTATTAAAGATGGTAAAATTGTAGCCTCTGGAACTACGGTTACTATTCCTAAAAATGCAATCATCATCAATGGTGACGGTAAAAGCATTTATCCTTCTTTTATTGATATTTATTCCGATTTTGGCGTTGAAAAACCAAAACGTGAATCTTCTGGCAGAAGTGCACAATACGACCCAAGCAGAACAGGGTATTACTGGAACGACCATGTGATGCCAGAAAACAATGCCATTGAAAAATTTAAATACGATTCGAAAACCGCTACCGATTTACTTAAAGCAGGTTTTGGCGTTGTAAATACACACATTCAAGATGGTATTGTACGTGGTACAGGCGCCTTGGTTGCTTTAAACAATGAAAACGGTAACGCATACCGAATTATTGACCAAAACTCTGGCCAATACCTTTCGTTTAGCAAAAGCCTTACTTCAAACCAATCCTATCCAGGGTCAACCATGGGTAGTATCGCTTTACTAAAACAACTGTATATTGATGCTGATTGGTATGCGAAAGGACAGATTAAAACCAAAGACTTGTCTCTAGAAGCCTTAAATAAGAACAAAAATCTTGTTCAATTTTTTGAAGCCGAAAATAGAGCGAATATACTAAGAGCCGATAAAATTGGAGATGCTTATGGCATTCAATACGTGATGCTTGGTGGTGGCGATGAATACGAACGCATCAAGGAAATTAAAGAAACTAATGCCAAAATCATTTTACCTTTAAACTTTCCGGACGCTTATGATGTTGAAGACGCCTTTTTAGCTTCAACACTTTCTTTAAGTGACATGCGCGCATGGAACCAGAAACCATCAAACCCTAAAATTTTAGCAGAAAACAACATCACTTTTGCTTTTACCACGCGTGACTTAAAATCTCCAAAAGAGTTTAAAGAAAACATTCTAAAAGCGATAAAAGCAGGCCTATCAAAAGAAAAAGCCTTAGAAGCACTAACAACCAATCCTGCTCAAATTATAGGAAAAGCAGCTATTATTGGATCCCTTAAAAATGGGAGCTTAGCGAACTTCTTAATAACCTCCGGCGATATTTTCGAAGAAAAAACAACCCTTTATGAAAACTGGGTTCAAGGAGAAAAAACCATTATAGAAGATTTTAACAAGAAAGATATTAGAGGTACTTATGAATTTAACTTAGCCAATGAAACTTATAAAATGGTTCTTAAAGGCGAATTGAGCAAACCTAAATTAGAAATAACGAATCAAGATAAAACACTAGGTTCTAAATTCACTTATGAAGATGATTGGGTAAATATTTCCATGACCACTATTGATTCTACAAAACACGACTTTATTCGAATTGTTGCACGTGTAGATGCTAACAACAACTTAAACGGAAAATCGATAGCCCCAAATGGGCAGGAGTCTCCTTTTTATGCTTCAACAATTAAGAAAGCTAACGACGATACTCCCGAAAAAGAGAAGGAATTAGATGAAGAGCAAGGTGTTGATGCCTTTTTCCCCATCACATACCCTAACAACTCTTATGGTTTTTCTGAATTACCTAAAACCGAAACCATTTTATTTAAAAATGCAACGGTATGGACTAACGAAAAAGAAGGCGTTTTAGAAAACACCGATGTGCTTATAAAAGATGGTAAAATCACCAAAATAGGTAAAAACCTTTCCGAAGCAAAAGCAACAGTAGTTGATGCCAAAGGAAAACATCTTACCTCAGGAATTATTGATGAACATTCACACATTGCGACAGAATCAGTTAATGAAGCTGGCCAAAATTCATCAGCCGAGGTAAGCATTGAAGACGTTCTTGACGATACCGATGTGAATATTTACAGAAACCTTGCTGGAGGTGTTACTTCCATTCAAGTGTTACATGGTTCTGCAAACCCAATTGGTGGTCGTTCTGCCATTATTAAATTAAAATGGGGACAACCAGCAGATCAACTTATTTACTCAAATACACCTAAGTTTATCAAATTCGCTTTGGGTGAAAACGTAAAACAATCCAACTGGAGCAGCTATTCTAGATTTCCGCAATCACGTATGGGTGTTGAACAATTGTATATCGATTACTTTACCAGAGCCAAAGAATATGATGTATTAAAGAAAAGTGGTAAACCCTACAAAAAGGATATTGAATTAGATGTTTTAGCTGAAATTATAAACAAGGAACGTTTCATTTCTTGCCACTCGTATGTGCAAAGTGAAATTAACATGCTTATGAAGGTTGTAGAAAAATTCAACTTCAACATCAACACCTTCACACATATTTTAGAAGGTTATAAAGTGGCCGATAAAATGAAGCAGCATGGTGCTGGCGGTTCTACATTTAGCGACTGGTGGGCCTACAAATACGAAGTTAATGATGCCATACCATACAATGCAGCCATTATGCACAACGCAGGTGTTACCGTTGCCATTAACAGCGACGATGCCGAAATGTCTAGAAGATTAAATCAAGAAGCAGCAAAATCTGTGAAATATGGTGGCATTAGCGAAGAAGATGCTTGGAAGTTTGTAACCCTAAACCCTGCAAAACTTTTACATATTGACAACCGTGTTGGAAGTATTAAAGTTGGTAAAGATGCCGATGTCGTATTATGGACAGACCATCCGCTTTCTATTTATGCTAAAGCTGAAAAAACCATTATTGAAGGTGTTACCTATTTCGATTTAAATCGTGACGAAAAGATGCGTTCTCAAATTCAAAAGGAAAAAAGTGAACTTATCAATTTAATGCTGAAAGCCAAAAACAAAGGCTTGAAAACACAGCCTATTAAAAAGAAAGAAAAGGAACTTTTGCATTGTGATTCCATTGATAACGAATTCTAAAAAAACTCAAAAAATGAAAATATTAATAACATACATAGCCGCACTTTGTTCTTTGGTAACCATAGCACAACAAACACCGGCGCCAAAACAAACACAAGCTATTGCCATTGTTGGAGCCATAGCACACATTGGTAACGGAACCATTATCGAAAACAGTTTAATCATTCTTGAAGATGGAAAAATCACATCTATTACAGACGCTACCAATTCTAGCAATATAGCAGGCATAAAAACAATTGACGCCAAAGGAAAACACGTATATCCTGGGTTTATAATACCAAACTCCACTTTAGGTTTGGTTGAAATTGATGCTGTAAGAGCCTCTAATGACCAAGCCGAATTAGGGAATTGGAATCCACATATTAGAAGTTTAATAGCCTACAATGCAGAATCTAAAGTCGTAGAATCTATGCGACCAAACGGTGTGCTTTTAGGACAAATAGCTCCAAGAAGCGGGCGCATTTCTGGAACTTCATCAATTGTACAATTTGACGCCTGGAATTGGGAAGATGCTGCCATAAAAGTGAATGATGGCATCCATTTAAATTGGCCTGATAATTTTACTGCAAGCCGCAGATCATTTGGCGGAAGTCATTCTTTAAAACCAAACGAAAAATATGCAGAACAGGTTACAGAAATCACTCATTATTTTAATAATGCCGTTGCGTACAACAATGGGAACAAAACAAAAACCAACCTGCCGTTTGAAGCTTTAAATGGCATTTTTGATTCTTCAAAAAAACTATACATTCATGTCGATGAAGAAAAAGGCATTATAGATGCTGTTAATTTTTCTAAAGAGAATAACATTGAAAACCTTGTTATTGTTGGTGGGCGTGATGCTTACAAGGTTACTTCCCTTTTAAAAGAGCACGCTGTTTCTATAGTATTAATGCGTGTCCATTCCTTACCAAGTAGCGAAGATGAAGATTACGATTTACCATATAAATCTGCCAAATTATTAACGGATGCAGGCATTGTTGTCGCTTTAGAAGCTAGTGGTTCTCATGAACGTATGGGCACTAGAAACCTACCGTTTTATGCAGGAACTACCGTGGCACATGGTTTAACAAAAGAACAAGCTTTACAACTAATCACCTTAAACGCGGCAAAAATTTTAGGAATTGACGCCATGTATGGTACTTTAGAAGCAGGCAAAAGCGCTACTCTTTTTGTATCTGAAGGAGATGCTTTAGATATGCGTACCAATAAAATTACGCACGCATTTATAGATGGACGCCTTTTAAGTTTAGAGACACACCAAACAGAACTTTGGGAACGGTATTCCAATAAATACAACAATCAATAATAAACATAAAAAAAGCGAACCAATTGGTTCGCTTTTTTTTACTCAATAATTTTTCCGCCATCTGGCATTTCAAATATGGAAGACTTCGGTTTTTCCGTAGATCCTTTTACGTTTGTAAATAGAACTTCATTTCGCATATCTGTTACTTTACCATCAACAACGTTATACCATTGTATCGCCTTAGGCAACAATACGCCGTTTACATCTTGCCAATCATTATATTTTATATAACTAAATTTCTTGCTTTTTTCCTTAGCAAAATAAGTCATGGTATATGCCAACCAACTCATTTGCCCAGTTTCAGAATCATAATACAAAATATACTCATCATCTGGAGATTCGCCTACTTCTGCTCCGTAAGAAATCTTAATTCCAGGATAACTTTTACCTTCAAACAACAGAGGGTCTGTATCTTCATAGGTAATACCTGCATCACTTAAAACAAAGGGCATACTATAAAAATAGAACATCAAATTGTAATAAAATTTAGGATTCCCTTTATACGAAGTTGTGTCTTTTGAATGTAACCAAACATTCTTCCCATTATACCCAATGGTATGTTTCGGCATTTCTATAAGTGCTTTTCTGTTCTTTAAATGGGTTGTAGTCACTTCATCACCATCTGGTTTTTCCATGGTAAAGGCGAGTGATTGCAAGCTATTCCAAGTATCTAACCCGCCGTGAGCTTCAAATATTTTTGAAATATTTTCTGGATAGGTTCTGGCACTAATTTCAGTAATCTCATCCGTATTTACGGCTTCTTTTTTAATGTCTTTACAAGATACCAAAGACACTACTACTAATAATAGAATACTATATTTCATTTTTTTATTGGTTTATATCTTTGACGAGGTTGAAAGTCATTAATTACATTAAAACATTTACTTTTGTTTTTTTATTCTATGAAACACATATCAAGCATACAAAACCCGTACATCCGTCAATTAGTTCAATTAAAAGACAAGTCGCGCGAACGTAAAAAAAGCGGCTTATTTTTAATAGAAGGCGCACGCGAAATAGCACTCGCTTTAAAAGGCGGATACGAATTAGACGCTATTTTATTTAATCCAGACATCATTTCTGAGGAAACTATTAACGCATTAACAAATCAACAAATCAATTTAATTGAAGTTACTGCCGATGTGTACCAAAAATTAGCCTACCGCGATACCACTGAAGGTGTTCTTGCCGTTGCTAAAATTAAAACACATGCTATAAAAGATTTAAAATTCAATAAAAAGAATCCATTAATTTTAGTGGCAGAAGCTCCTGAAAAGCCGGGAAATATTGGTGCCATCCTTCGTACTGCAGATGCTGCCAAGGTAGATGCTGTTATTATAGCCAACCCAAAAACCGACTTATACAACCCAAACATCATCCGTTCGAGTGTTGGTTGTGTGTTCACCAACGCTATTGCAACGGGAACAACCTCTGAAATTATTACCTTTTTAAAATCTGAAAACATCCATATTTACTGTGCTGCGTTGCAAGCATCGGTAAACTACCATACACAAGATTTCACCAAACCAACCGCTATAATTGTTGGCACCGAAGCCACTGGGTTAAGTGATGCATGGCTGGAAAACGCTACCCAAAACATCATTATTCCCATGCAGGGCGAAATCGATTCTATGAATGTATCGGTAGCGGCAGGCATTCTTATTTTTGAAGCCAAAAGACAACGGGATTTTTTATAAAAAATAAAATCTAAAAAGGGAAAAACACAAATTCCAAATGCTAAATTATTGGAATTAGACATTTTTAAACGAACCGTCATTGCGAAGGAAGCATGACTGAAGTAATCTCTTTTAATTATAACTCAATTTAAACAGATTGCTTCGGCTAAAAAAGCGCCTCGCAATAACGAAAAAACAGTAATATGACATCAACAACCTTATTCTACATCATCATCGCCATCATCATTATCAATTTTATAGTTGATAAAGTATTAGATGCTTTAAATGCCAAACATTTTAACGATGCACTTCCGGAAGAATTACAAGATGTTTATGATGCTACCGAATATAAAAAATCGCAAAACTACAAGGCCACCAATTATAAATTCGGCATTTTAACCTCAAGCTTTTCTATTATTTTAACCTTAGGATTTTTGTTTTTTGATGGCTTTGAACTGGTTGACAATGTCGCAAGAAGCTACAGCAATAACCCCATATGGATTGCTTTAATATTCTTCGGAATTATTATGATTGGAAGCGACATCCTAACCACACCTTTCTCTTATTACAGCACTTTTGTGATAGAAGAAAAATTTGGTTTTAACAAAACCACCGTTAAAACTTTCGTTTTAGATAAGCTAAAAGGGTGGTTGATGATGGCTATTGTTGGCGGCGGTATTTTAGCCTTAATTATTTGGTTTTACCAATCTACCGGAAGTTATTTTTGGTTGTATGCATGGGGCCTCGTTGCCGTATTTTCTTTATTTATGAATATGTTTTACTCCAAACTTATTGTGCCACTATTTAATAAACAAACCCCTTTGGAGGCAGGAAGTTTACGTGATAAAATATCAGAATATGCAGAAACAGTCGGTTTTAAACTAGATAAAATTTTCGTGATTGACGGCTCTAAACGCAGCACCAAAGCCAATGCCTATTTTTCTGGTTTTGGAAGTGAAAAACGCGTCACATTGTACGACACCTTGATTAACGATTTAAATGATGAAGAAATTGTTGCCGTTTTAGCACACGAAGTGGGACATTATAAAAAGAAACATATTATTTTCAACCTTGTTACCTCTATTCTATTAACAGGTTTAACGCTTTTTATTTTATCGTTATTTATTTCAAACCCATTATTATCGAATGCTTTGGGAGTTGCCACACCAAGTTTTCATATTGGGTTGATTGCTTTTGGGTTACTCTACTCGCCTATTTCAGAAATTACGGGGTTGATCATGAACCTGTTTTCTAGAAAGTTTGAATACCAAGCCGATGATTATGCTAAAAACACCTATAAAGGGGAGCCACTAATTACATCTTTAAAGAAACTTTCTAAAAATAGTTTGAGTAATTTAACACCACACCCTGCCTATGTGTTTATGCATTATTCGCATCCTACCCTTTTGGAACGGATTGGTAATTTAAGAAAACAGTAATTATTACAGTTCTACGAAACCCCACTTATTTATTTCACATAAAAGCATTAAGAAAATTCTTCGTTAAAAAATAAAAAAAAATTATATTTACAGGATAGCTGAAACCTTGAACTTACTATATCGTGACATTTCTGTGGGATATGAGTGAGATAAGTTTTCATATAACTAGTTAGGCGCAAGTTTAGAAAAACCGACAAATTGAAACAACTAACCATAATATAAATTATAATGAAAACTAGAATATACTTTTTAACTTTAATAGTCTTAATTACAATTTTAAGTTGCAAAACGGGATTTGAAAAAGTTGCCACCAAGGTTTCTGACCCTTTTGAGGATTATGCAATTTTATCAGTTCCTCGTGAAAAAATCCCAATTGGAGCTCAATGGATTCAAGGGATTGGACCAGCTGAATCTGATAATGTAAATATTGACTTAACAAACAAAAAATCTCTTTCAGCTTTAAACTTAAGTCAAGAATTTAAAAACAAGCTAAACCTTGCCTTGTTTGATTTTATTGGAATAGATGAAGGTTACCAAAAAAAAATCAAATTAGATATACAAAAAATGAGTGTTGTAAGACCTAAAAACATAAATGATTTGGTTTTTACACCAGGAAAATCTTATGTTTTCGAAGGTATAATGATTGAAGATTTTTCGATGAACTATGATAAAAATTTAGGTGTAGATTTAGAAGCCAAAATTGAGACTAAATTAGGAAGTGTTGATGTTAATACAGATTTGAGTAGTAACAAAATTATATCAGTAAAAGCTGAAAATATTTTTTTAGCATACAGAGTGATAAAAATTAATGAAGTCATAAATGAAAAGAAAGAGTCCAAAACAGCATCGACTAATGATAATATGTTATACTATTGGAATTTTAAAAATTTCCGATTAACACTTGACAAATCTGTTATAAATACCTGTTTTACGAATAAAAAATATAAAAGAAACTTCAGTGGTTACGAAAACTCTAAGGCTGGGGAGAGTGTGTTTAATTGGGACGAAGCCTCTAATGATTTTAACGAATGTTTAAATTCAAATTTTCTTTTATTAGCTAATTCGGAAAAAGTTTATGCGAATGATGGTAGGCTTTTCGAATCAACCTTTAAATTGAACTCATCTGATTTCGTTCTTAGCGCAAAAGAAGATTATTGGGGAATAATGTTATTAAATTTAGCTAATCAAAGATATTTATTAAACAACACATTGCTTAATTCAGAAATCACTCAAGATTACTTAATTATTGACAAACTTACTTTTGAAGTCAATGTTCAAGGTTATAATCGGAATCCAAAACACGAGGGTGTAAATGCTACTAAAATAAGTAAAGACAGTCGTTTAAGTGTTTTTAGAAATAGAATAAAAATATCTAATTTAAAATCGCCAAACGCACCAGGTTGGTAATAACCAGCGCCTAACACCGTGTATAATTCATTGCTAGTTATAGCCTATTTACGAAAGTCCTCGCGGACTTTCTATCTGTGATTTATTTGCTAACTTTAGTGCTTAAACACGCAACGAAATCATACACAAACACGTTAGCAAATATTAGAGAAAACCTGTAACATCGAAAATGAACAAAATCAAATTAATAATATTCCTTCTAATAATCTCTCAAAATATTAACGGACAATTTGCTTTTAACAACATCGAATTTAAGCTAAAAAACCCACCTTCATCGAGTTATAAAATTATCCAAACGGAAAAAGGGAAACTAAAGAAAATTCTTGAATTCAGTAATGATGGGAAAATTATTTTTGACTATCGAGAAACGGAAATTCCGCCTTTTTTTAAATGGAAAGAGCCACATCGATTTGTTTATGCGAACGAATACGATGCAAACGGGAGAATTATAAAAAGGTATGACTTTAATTCAAATGCTGGATTGACAATTTACTCATACGTGTATGGACAGAATCCATTGACTAAAACACTTTTCAAACAAGAATATCCAGAAACAGAAGATTTTAAACAAAATACAAATGCCTACGCTTTCATCTCAAAATTTAAAAACTTTGTGCAACTAAAGAATTCTAAAGAAGTTTCAACCATTATTTCATCACCAAAAATGAAAGGTTACGTTGAAACTCTTAATCAAGAGAATAAACCAATTAATATAAAAGAATTCAGTAGAATGTATGGAGATACAATTGTGACT
The DNA here is from genome assembly GCF_030552475.1 of Mariniflexile sp. AS56. Classification (GTDB taxonomy): domain Bacteria; phylum Bacteroidota; class Bacteroidia; order Flavobacteriales; family Flavobacteriaceae; genus Mariniflexile. Next base: position 57,288 of record NZ_JAUPED010000001.1, read on the forward strand.
TCTATTGAATATAACACAAAAGGCGAAGAATTATCAAAAAAGGTAGTTGGAACGAGTACAAACGAGATAAAAAGAGAAGTAATTAATGAATTCGGACAAAACTCTGAAATTACGGAAATAACAAATTTTAGAAACGGAGAAAAAACTTCGATTTACCGATTTGCCGAATCAAAAAACCCAAACGAAAATACGGAGACTGAATATTCCGAAAGAAATGGAATTTTAAATATAAGACACAAAATATTTGACAAAGATAGATATTTAACAAAAGTAACCGTTTTTGAAACTGACTTTAAAGGAGATTTAATAATTCCTTTAACCTCGGATTTAAAAAAGACATCTGAAATGATTTATAAGTACAACAAAGATGGACTTTTGGAAAAGGAAATAATTACCAATTATAAAACTGGAAAAAAGGACGTGAGAAAATATAAATACCGAATTGAAAGCGAGTAAATAACATTTGCTAATAACTAAGTATTCGGCTCGCCGATAGGCCAGAGCTGAATAATAACTAAGTATTCGGCTCGCCGATAGGCCAGAGCTGAATATTGTGTTGACGAAGTCGGCAGAATATGTCTCTTATGGGTAAAACGATGTATTTAGAGAAGGATGGATCGGTAATCACTTGTAGATTATATGTTTAGACTACGCTGATCAGTCTTTATTTGGAAGCTATTGTTTCTTTTTTCGGTAATAATTAATATAATTCACTTTATAATGGCTTAAATTTTAAGTTTAGGCATTGAGAGATCTGTCCGCGTTAGCAGATTATTTTTTTAATTGGCTCTATTTAATTTTTTATCCCTTAATAATAGTCTCCAATTTTCGGGTGGACCACGGTCGTTAAATAACAGTATGGTATGCAGTTTTCCTTTTTTACAAACAGGACAACGACGGTGTAAAATAGGTTCGACTGTTTTAATACTCACTATCTTTTTACAAGCCAGTTCGGCTTGCAGTCTAGGTAATTTCTTTTTTTTTCCAACTGCTACTTAAAATTCCGTAATGCCGTATGCGTGTAAATCCCTTGGGTAAAATATGCAAGGCAAAGCGTCTAACAAATTCTTCACTCGACAAACACAACTTTATCTTTTTAGCTTGGTGTCTGTAATCTTTGGCCGTAAAAGTCACCGTTTTATTTTTACGATCTACAGCAACAATACGATGGTTACTTATCGCAATTTTATGCGTGTATCTGCCTAGATATTCAATAACATATTTTGGACTTCTAAAAGATTGTTTCGCATAGATAACCCATTTTTTATTGTACACTGTATTGTAAATTTTCTTTGGGATTTTCACTTCACTTTTCCTAAGTTCGGCGATAAATTTAGCCTTAAACACCTTGCTCATAGATTTTACATTGAATAGATATTTGCCATTGTTTTTTGCGCTTTTCCATGACCCTGATTTACGCAATCCACCGCCAGGAACAATGCAATGCAAATGCGGATGTAGACTCATGTTTTGTCCCCAGGTATGAAGTACAGCAATCATACCCAGTCTAGCTCCCAAGTGTTTTGGGTTGTCTCCAAATTGCTGCAGGGTTTGCCATGCGGTTCTAAACAAACTGCTATAAATTACTTTACCGTGACTCAGGGCGTAAGGGTTAAACTCACTTGGAAGCGTAAAAACGATATGAAAATAAGGCACATTTAAGAGTTCGCCTTCTCTTGCTTTTATCCATTGTTCTCGTTTGTGTCCTTGACATGTTGGACAATGCCTGTTTCTGCAACTGTTATAACTAATGTGCAAGCCTTGGCAACAATCGCATTTATCAATATGGCCACCCATAGCTTTGGTGCGACACCTCCTTATGGCTTGTAACCCGCGGTAATGCCAAGAGGTCAGACTCAATGTTTTGAGCTGTAGCTGTTCCATTTCTAAAATGTCGGCTACTTTGTGTTTACAAAACATTAATCGTAAAGTTTATCCAAGGGAGAAAATTTGGAACCATTAGGCAAATTGGCAACATGGAGATATGTGAGTGTCATCTCGATATGTGCATGCCCTAAAAGCTCCTTTAAACTGACAATGTCAACACCATACTCTAATAAATGTGTAGCAAACGTGTGCCGTAAAGTATGGGCGGTTATCTGTTTAGAACTCCCTATTTTATTTCTGTTTTCTTTGATAATCCAGCGTATACCGTTGGTGGTTAATCCGCGTGCTTTTCCAGCTTTAGACACTTGGCTATTAAAAAGATGTACCTGTGGGTTTTCTGTTGTGATGTATTTTTTTAATCCTCTAATAAGAAGCGGACTCAAAGGTACATAGCGATCTGTTTTTCCTTTTTTCTTAGGAATAAAGACGGTTTTACGCTCAAAATCGAGATCAGATAATTTAAGAGCGCAGAGTTCGTAGCTACGTAATCCACAGCCGTAAAGCATACCTATTATCAAACGATGCTTAAGATATTTAGGCGCTTTTAAAAGACGCTTAACTTCCTCTTTATTTAGAACACATGGTAGTTTAATATCTCGTTTAATTTGAGGAAGCACCACACGTTTGGCTTCCATGCCCATCACTTTGTAGGCTGCTATGAGTCCGAAAATGGTGTGTTTAAAGAAACTCTCGGAAGGTGTTTTGTGCAGTTTCTGGCAATGGTAAAGATAGTTCTGAACGTGTTCTACCGATAGTTTTTCAGGACTTCGGTTGTAATGCAAAGCCAAGTGTGCCAAGCACCGGAGATAGTTGTTTAAAGTGCTTTTTGCTTTACCATTGATAGAAAAACTCTGTTCGAGTTTAGTTTGAAGATGACTGAAATCCTTTATATCTGAAAAGGCGCGTTCAGCAATGGTTTTACTTTTTTTTAAACATAATAATAGAATTTAAATTTAGCTATAAGTTAATAAATCTATTACTTTTACAAAAGAACAACCTATTCTGAATCAGTCAGAAGGGCTTCCGACCGATAGGGAGGATTCGTTCAACAATGCATAAAATAATGGCTCAATTTTGGGCTTAACCAAAGGTCGTTGCTGTTTTGTTACATCTGATTTTCCTGCGGAAAATCCTCGCACACAAACACGCAACTTTCCAGAAACAAAACCGCTACCCACAATTAAAAAACATAAAATCAGAAACTACAAATAGTTTCATTTATTACTGAATAATAACAAAATGATTATAGAACAAGAGCAAAAATTTAAAGAAGTACTATCTCAAATAGAAGGAAAAATTAATGAACAAAGTTTTTTTAATAAGTTCTTAGAATTGTATCCTGAAGTTTGGAAAAAACATAAAACTATGTTTTCAAAATTTAATAAAAGCAAACAATCTGGACAATCAATTCCGTTACCAAAACCTGAAGTTTCTTTACGAAAAGAAATTAGGTTGTGGTTACACAAACAACAACATCAGTCTTAATATTGATTACGAATACAAAGACTTTCATGTTGATTCGGATAAAAAATATTTGATTAAGAATCCGAAAATGGTTTATGGCTTCTGTATTAACGGGACTTACTGTAAAAATAGCATTGGATAAAGCAAAATAAAAACTGTTGCACAACAATTCAAAAAATGCTAATTTTATTAAGCAAACACCCATAATTAGTTTCAAGAAGGTTAGCAAATAGCAGAATGGGATTCAATAACTGAGTATATAGCTATTCAATATCCCTAATAAACCATAGTAACCTACAAAATCACATAACGTAAAACCTCAAAAAATGGAAAAAATTTGGTTAGCAGTCATCGCAGCATCCCTTTTTTTATTGAGTATTTTTCTGTTTTGGAGGATAACTGCACGTTTTAGAAAAAAAGAATACAGTGAAAAAATGTGGAAATTATGGGGAACTAGAACTTTTTATTGGGAAGGTGCTATATACATAAGTACCGGAGTTACCGTTCTAATCATGTTTATTTTAAAATGGACGCATGTTTTAACTTTTTAGTTATCCAAAATACTAGCGCAACAAACACAGTAAGCATTCACTAATTTTATTTCTAAACCGAAGCACTACATTTGGCCCTGTCTCTTACCTATGACCCTGACGCATAAGTGCCTTAACGATTGAAGCTGCATTTTTTAACAGGATAGATAAAAACAAACTCCAAACTAAAATTAGACAGATTGCCACAGTTGTCCCTCCTTCGCAATGACCTAAAAAGATATAGCGGAAATATTTATATTCACGAATTCCAAAATTTAAAATATAAATGCATGAGTAAACGTGTTAAAACGCCCAAAACATTTTATTTCAACACCTCTCCTTTTATATAAATCTGTTCTATGTGGTTTCCACCAAAGGCATAAGGCATAAACCCATAAGAATTAATAGGTTTTGTGAGTATTAAATTGGCTTGCTTGCCAACGCTTATACTGCCCACTTCGTTTTCCAGACCCATCGCATAGGCACCATTTAGGGTGGCTGCATTGATAGCTTCTTCCGGTGTTAGTTTCATTTTTATGCAGGCTGTTGCCACCACAAAATTCATATTTCCTGATGGTGAGGAACCAGGGTTATAATCGGTTGCCAAGGCCAAAGGCAAACCTTTGTCTATCATGTTTCGTGCAGGTGTGTACGGAATACTTAAAAAATACGAGCAACCTGGCAAAGCCACAGGCATGGTTTGGGTTGCTTTTAAAACCTCCATATCTTGCTCGGTCATTTCTTCAAGATGATCTACAGAAAGTGCTCGATGCTTTACCCCTGCTTGCACACCGCCAATGGATGTGAATTGGTTAACGTGTATTTTAGGGATGAGTCCGTACCGTTTTCCTGCTTCCAAAATACGCTCGGTATCTGCCACCGAGAAATAACCGGTTTCACAAAATACATCGATATATTCTGCCAATTGTTCCTGTGCTATTTGCGGCAACATCGCGTCTATAAGTAAATCGATATAACCTGCTTTGTTATTTTTAAATTCATTGGGAACGGCATGTGCCCCTAAAAATGTCGCTTTGATGGGAATGGAATAATTTGCTTTTAACCGTTTTATAACTCGAAGCATTTTTAATTCGGCTTCCACTGTTAACCCATAACCCGATTTAATTTCAATAGCTCCCGTACCCAGAGCCATCACTTCCTCCAGCCGTGTTTTACTTTGTTGGTATAAATCGACTTCTGTTGTTTCTTGAAGTTTTTTTGCTGAATTTAAAATACCGCCTCCTTTGTTAGCTATTTCTTGATACGAAAGCCCTTTTATTTTATCGACAAACTCGCTTTCTCTGTTTCCTGCATACACAATGTGTGTATGCGAATCGCACCATGCGGGCATCACTATTTTACCTGTGGCATCGACAACATTTTCAACGGCCGCTTCTGGACAATCTGCCATGACACCAAATTGCTTAATAATGCCATCTTCCACCAATAAAAAGGCGTTTTTTATGGAAGGCAATTCAGCCATCTCTTTCCCCGAAACAAACCGCACATCACGGTCTCTTACTTGCAGTAATTCTTTTATATTTTTGAATAGCGTTCGCATTAAAATAAGTTTTCTAATAATTGGTTATCTACTAAATTGGGGATGGTTACTTTTAAGTTGGGTGTACGCGCCATTTCGCGTTTTATGGCGAATAAAGCTTCGTCGTTTCGGGCCCAACTTCTGCGGGCAATTCCGTTATTCACATCAAAAAACAACATGCTTTTTAAACGAGCTTCGGCTTCCTTAGTACCATCTAACAACATGCCAAAACCACCATTAATCACCTCACCCCAACCTACGCCACCGCCATTGTGAATGGAAACCCACGTAGCACCTCTAAAGCTATCACCAATAACGTTATGAATAGCCATATCTGCTGTAAATTTACTGCCATCGTAAATATTGGAGGTTTCACGATAGGGCGAATCGGTACCGCTTACATCGTGATGGTCGCGCCCCAAAACCACCGCACCAATAGTTCCTTTAGCTACGGCATTGTTAAAAGCTTCGGCTATTTTTGCACGCCCTTCCGCATCGGCATATAAAATACGTGCTTGCGAGCCCACCACCATCTTATTTTTTTTAGCATCGGCAATCCAAGTAATATTATCTTGCATCTGCTGTTGAATTTCTACTGGAGCCGTTTTCATAATCTCCTGCAGAACCATCTTCGCGATCGCGTCTGTTTTATCTAAATCTTCTGGTTTCCCCGATGTGCACACCCAACGAAAGGGCCCGAAACCATAATCGAAACACATAGGTCCTAAAATATCCTGCACATAGGATGGGTATTTAAAATCGATACCATTCACAGCCATCACATCGGCTCCTGCTCGCGACGCTTCTAATAAAAAAGCATTGCCATAATCGAAAAAATAGGTGCCTTTTTGAACATGTTTGTTAATAGCTTCAGCATGTCTTCGCAACGATGCTTGTACTTTTTCTTTAAAAATCTCGGGTGATTCCCCTATGAGTTTATGAGATGCTTCATAAGACAAACCAACGGGGTAATAACCTCCCGTCCAAGGTATATGTAACGAGGTTTGATCGGACCCCACATGAACGAAAATGTTTTCCTCATAAAAGCGTTCCCAAACATCGACCACATTCCCAATATAAGCAATGGATACTACTTCGTTATTTTTTTGAGCTTTTTTAACACGCGAAACCAACGCATCGAGCGTATCTACCAACACATCTACCCATCCTTGTTCATGGCGTTTTGTGGCTGCTTTGGGGTTTACTTCTGCAGCAACAGTAATACAACCTGCTATGTTCCCTGCTTTGGGCTGTGCGCCACTCATACCGCCCAAACCGGCGGTTAAAAACAGCTTACCTGCAGGTGTTTCGCCTTTTGGAAGCATCTTTCTAAAAGCATTCATCACCGTAATTGTGGTACCGTGAACAATGCCTTGCGGACCAATATACATAAACGAACCAGCTGTCATTTGCCCATATTGGGTAACACCCAAAGCATTAAATTTCTCCCAGTCGTCTGGTTTTGAATAATTGGGAATCATCATTCCATTTGTCACTACGACGCGAGGCGCTTCTTTAGATGATGGAAACAAACCCATGGGGTGTCCCGAATACATATGTAGTGTTTGTTCATCAGTCATATGCGATAAATATTGCATGGTTAACAGGTATTGTGCCCAATTTTGAAACACCGCCCCATTGCCTCCATAAGTAATTAACTCTTCTGGGTGTTGCGCCACAGCAGGATCGAGGTTATTTTGAATCATAAGCATAATAGCCGCTGCCTGTGTACTTTTTGCAGGATATTCTGAAATGGCTCTGGCATATATTTTATAACTTGGTTTGAATCGATACATGTAAATACGACCAAAATCTTGTAATTCTTCAGCAAATTCTACGGCCAATTCTTTATGCCAACTTTTTGGAACATAGCGCAGGGCATTGCGTATAGCCAATTGCTTTTCTTCTAGAGATAAGATATCTTTTCGCTTCGGCACCCTATTCACATCTAAGGGATAGCTATGTTTTATTGGTAATTCGTTTGGAATCCCTTGTAATATCTGTTCTTTAAACGTCATAACCTTTCTATTTTACAATGAATTTTTGAGTTTTAACTAAGGTGATTAGTGCATTAATATCATCTTTAAGAATGCGGTCTTCTTCTAGTTTTGCAACTTTATTACGGATGATTTTAAAGTTACTTTCTATTATTTCAGAAAAAGTATTCGGGCGTCTAAACTCCATCGCTTGTGCGGCATACATGAGTTCTATCGCTAATATTTTATCAATATTTCCCAATATTTGGTTGAATTGTCGTCCCGAAATACTCCCCATAGACACATGATCTTCTTGCCCTAATGAAGTTGGAATACTATCTGCTGAAGGCGGAAAACACAACGACTTATTCTCGGTAACCAAAGCTGCAGTGGTATATTGCGGAATCATAAAACCAGAATTCAATCCACCACTTGCTGTTAATAAACGGGGTAATCCATACTTTCCTTCAATGAGTAAATAACACCTTCTATCTGAAATATTACCCAATTCTGAAGCAGCAATAGAACAATAATCCAAAGCCATAGCGAGTGGTTGGCCATGAAAATTACCTCCTGAAATCGCTTCCGTTTCACTTAACACAATAGGATTATCAGTCACTGAATTCATTTCAATTTCTGCCAAATCATTTAAATGATAATACGCATTTCTGGATGCACCGTGCACTTGCGGAATACAGCGCATAGAATACGGATCTTGCACACGGGCACAATCTTTATGCGACTTTATATTTTTAGATTTATAAAACAACATGCGCATACGTTTGGCAACTTCCACGTTACCTTTAAACGGACGAATACTGTGCAACAATTCCTTAAATGGAGAAGCACTTCCTTGGTAGCCCTCCAAACTCATAGCGCCAGCAACATCGGCCAAATCGAGCAAATAGGCCATTTTTTTTAAGCCAGTAATGGCGTGTGCTAATATAAATTGCGTGCCATTTATAAGGGCTAAACCTTCTTTAGCAGCTAATTGTATGGGTTCTAAATCATGAGCTTCTAAAACAGTTTTTGCTGGCACTATAGCCTCATCTACCCAGAATTCGCCTTCACCAATTAAAGGTAAAAACAAATGAGACAAGGGTGCTAAATCGCCCGAAGCGCCCACAGAACCTTGCTCTGGAACCACAGGCAACAAATCATTTTCAATAAAATAAATAATACGTTCAATAACCTCTAAGCGAATCCCCGAAAAGCCTTTACTTAAAGCGTGTACTTTACAAATCATCATGATTTTTGACAACTCTTTCGCTATAGGATTCCCAACACCAACGGCATGGGTTATGAGCAGATTTTTTTGAAGCAGACTGGTTTCATCTGGTGAAATTTTAACATCACACAGAGGCCCGAAACCCGTATTAATACCATAAATAGCCTTCTTAGAAGCTGCCATAACTTCTACTTTTCGTCTTGAATCGTTAATTTTAGAAATTACGTATTCTGTCAAGACACCTTTTAAGCTTCCATTGGCTATATCCATAACACTCGTTACAGTTAATCTATCGGTTCCGTAAACAAACATGCTCTTATATTTTAATTAAATAATTAGGTATTCCACCCGACCATTACAAAATTATTGATAAATTTAATACCTAATAAGACCATATATTTAGATTATTAATAACCATGAGTTATCAAATAGAATACAGACATTTAAAATATTTTTTGGCTGTTGCCGACCATTTGCACTTTAGAAAAGCCGCAGAAACCCTTTATATTTCGCAACCTGGTTTAAGTAGACAAATAAAAGAAATGGAAGAAAGTTTAGGTATTAAACTCTTTGAACGCCACAATAGAAGTGTAAAACTCACCACCGTTGGCACCTATTTAAAGGCTGAACTCAACAAAAACCTTAAAAATTTAGATGCTATTTTACACCATGCGAAGTTACTTGAAGATGGTAAAGATGGACAATTAAACTTTGGCTATGTAGGTTCTGCCATGCAGAAAATTATACCAGAGTTATTATTAAACTTCACCAAAACACACCCAAATATTTTGTTTAGCCTCAAGGAAATGGACAACACTAAACAAATAGAAGGTTTACTGGCACAAGCTATTGATATTGGTTTTGTGAGGTTAGAAAAAGTACCTAGAGGTTTGGAACTTCACCCCATTGTAAAAGAACCTTTCTGTTTGGTACTTCCTAAAAACCACCCTCTTAACGCTTCAAATTTCAAAAATTTATCACAATGTAAAAAGGAACATTTCATTCTATTCGACCCCGAATACAGTGCTTCTTACTATGAAAAAGTGATGGAAATTTTTGATGACAACGGGTTTAATCCGCTGGTTTCACACAACACCATACACGCCGGTTCTATCTATAAATTGGTTGAAAACAATTTCGGTATTTCTATTGTGCCTAAATCACTTCAAACGGAAAACAATGCCAACATTAAGTTTATTGAATTAAGCAAAATCCCACAAAGAACCACACTATCAGTTATTTGGAACAAAGAAAACCAGAACCCGATATTAAGTAAGATTTTATCTATAATTCACAAGGAAAACATAAAATAGCTGAAATACAAAATAAATGATTACCTTTGCCGCTTGAAATAATTCCTCAGAGTGAGGATGTGTTACTAGAAGTTTAGGTTTAAGTATGTCGATTCGCTTCTTATGTAACACCACATAAAACAATCGAATACTTATACAAGAATGAACACATTCCAAGATTTAGGTCTTAATGAAGACCTTTTACGCGCTATTACCGATTTAGGTTTTGAAAAACCAAGTGAAGTACAAGACAAAGCAATCCCTATTTTATTAGAATCTGAAACCGATTTAGTGGCACTAGCCCAAACCGGAACAGGAAAAACGGCTGCCTTTGGTTTCCCAATGCTTCATAAAATTGATGTTAACAGTCGTACCACTCAAGGCCTAATTTTATCACCTACTCGCGAACTTTGTTTGCAAATTACCAACGAAATGAAACTTTACGGAAAGTACTGTAAAGGATTAAATGTTGTTGCTGTTTATGGTGGTTCTAGCATAACAGACCAAGCCAGAGACATTAAAAAAGGAGCACAAATTATTGTGGCTACTCCGGGTAGAATGAAAGATATGATTAACAGAAGGTTAGTTGATATCTCTAAAATAGAATATGCTGTTTTAGATGAAGCTGATGAAATGTTAAACATGGGCTTTAAAGAAGATATTACTGATATTCTTAGTTTCACCCCAAAAGAAAAAAACACATGGTTATTTTCTGCAACTATGCCAAGAGAAGTGGCAGCCATTGCAAAAAACTTTATGCGCAGCCCACAAGAAATTACGGTTGGAAATAAAAATGAAAGTACCAGTCAAGTATCGCACGAATATTATTTAGTTAATTCTAGAGACCGTTACGATGCTTTAAAACGTTTAGCAGATGCCAATCCAGATATTTTCTCGGTAGTTTTCTGTAGAACTAAAAATGACACTCAAAAAGTTGCTGAACGTCTTATTGAAGATGGTTACAGTGCAGGTGCATTACACGGCGATTTAAGTCAAAACCAACGTGATTTGGTTATGAAATCGTTTAGAAATAACCAAATCCAAATGCTTGTTGCTACCGATGTAGCTGCTCGTGGAATTGATGTAGATGATATTACACACGTAATAAACTACCAACTTCCTGATGAAATCGAAACGTACACACACCGTTCTGGTCGTACAGGTCGTGCAGGAAAAACGGGAGTTTCTATGGTAATCGTTTCTAAAAGTGAAGTGCGCAAAATAAAAAGTATCGAGCGTATTATAAACAAAGCTTTCGAGAAAAAAGACATTCCAAACGGTATGGCTATTTGTGAAGTACAACTTATGTCGCTTGCTAATAAAATTCACCATACAGAAGTTAATCACGAAATTGATAAATATTTAACAAGTATTAACGAATTGTTTGAAGATACATCGAAAGATGAATTGATCAAAAAATTCTTCTCGGTTGAGTTTTCTCGTTTCTTCAACTATTACCAAAAATCTAAAAACCTAAACGTTTCAGAAGGTGATGTTCGCGATAGAGATAGTGGACGCGATGGCGGACGCGATTTTGGTGGAAGCGCAGATTCTACACGTTACTTTATTAACGTAGGTAGTAAAGATGGTTTCGACTGGATGCAGTTAAAAGATTTTTTAAAAGAAGTTTTAGAACTTGGTAGAGACGACGTATTTAAAGTGGAAGTGAAAGACAGTTTCTCTTTCTTCAATACTGAAAACGAATTAAAAGATAAAATATTAGCTTTCTTTACAGATTACAAACACAACGGACGCTTTGTAAATGTTGAAGTTTCTGAAAACCGCGGTGGCGGCGGAAGACGTAACGACAGACGCGGTGGCGGAAGAAGTAGTGGTGGTGGAGAAAGACGTGGCGGCGGCGAACGTCGTTCTAGCTCTAGAAGTGATTCTGGAAGCAGAGGCGATAGAAGAAGCGGCAGCGGCGGTGATTTCAAATCAAATGGTTCTTCTCCAAACAGATCTGCAAGACGTTCTGGTGGAGACACTAAAACAAGTGATTCTGGGGCATCAAGACCAAGACGTTCTAGACGCTAATTAAACGTTTTTGTTAATTTTAAGTCAAAATAAAACATTGAAACACATTTTTAGTGTTTCGTTTAGTACTTTTAACCTTAATTTACGTTAACAATAATTACATGAAGAATTACGCACTCCTTTTTATATGTTTATTTATTTCAGCAACAGCAATGTCTCAAGAAATAAATAGTGTTATGGGAGTTGTTGTAAACTCAGCAAGTGGCGATCTACTTGAAAATGTAAACATTGTTAACTTAAACCAAGTTAAAGGAACAGCTACTAACAGCGAAGGAAGCTTCCAAATTGTTGCTAAAGTAAACGACACATTACACTTATCGTTTTTAGGTTTTAAGTCTATAAAAGTACGTGTTACTAACGACTGGTTAAAATTTGGTAGTTCTAAAATTGAACTTACCGAATTGGCATTAGCACTGGAAACAGTGGTAGTAAACCAGTTAAAATTAACAGGATATTTAGCCGTAGACATTAAACAAGTACCTATAGTTAACAATAATTACCGTTATAGTATTTCTGGTTTATCGAGCGGTTATGAAGCCGGAAAATCATCAACGATCACAAAAATTATTGGATCTATTTTTAATCCAGCCGATTTTCTGCATCGCATGTTTGGTAAAAGACCGAACGAAATGCGTAAGCTAAAAAAGATGAAGGAAGATGATGAAATTAGAAACCTTTTGGCCTCTCGTTTTGACAGAGAAATGCTTTTGGCTTTATTACAAGTAGATAAAGTTGATTTAGATGAAATAGTAAGCCAGTGTAACTACTCGAAAGGGTTTATACAAACGGCAAACGACCTTCAAATACTAGATGCTATTAGCGAATGTTATGAAGAATACAAGGTTTTGAATAGAAGCCGATAACATCATAAAATTAAAACAATAAAAAAAGGAAGCATTTGCTTCCTTTTTTTATGCCTTATACTTAGGTTTCACTTTTCTAAAATACGTTTTAAATTATATAGACCTTCTAAAAAGTCGTTTCCAACCGTTTTTTCCATATTAAAAAACAACATAAAAACATTAAACGGCATGGGATTCTTACCCATAAACCCCCAAGTAACTTCCGTTTGTGCTTCGGTGAATTTTTCAAGTTTTAAATAAGCATCCGATTCTGATTTCCACGGTTTAAAAAAACGCAGTTTGGATATCACACTTTCATTTTCAGTGATATTTAAAATCTCCTGTTCGCCCATTCCAACATCTTTATTACCTTCCCATTTAGTTATAAAACCTACTTCACCATCCGTCCCAACATAACTTTGCTTCATAGTAGGGTCTTTCTTTTTCCAAGGCGACCATTCATCTTGATTCTTAATAAATTTTAGATAGAGGAAAACATCCTCTATAGGTCTCTTAATAACAAGACTTCTACGCACTTCATACTTTTGTGGCGTTACAAACATGACAATTAGTAACGATACCAAAACACCAATAAAAAGATACACCACCACCATCATAACTCATTAATTTTAATCAAATTAAAGATACTAAAAAAATTATTCGCTGTAATAGCGCGCTACTATTTCATCATAACTTTTAATTGTTTTCTTGATCCAATCCATACGTTTTTCGAGTAATTCAGCTTCTGTTAATTGCCAATCTATGGTTGTTTGCTTTAATTTGGTTGTTACATGTTGAAGAATAATGGCTGCACTCACTGAAATATTCAAGCTTTCTGTAAAACCAACCATAGGGATTTTTAAATAACAATCCGCAGCATTTAATACCTCTTCAGATAAGCCTTCCGTTTCTCTTCCAAAGAAAAAACAAGACTTTTTAGTCACGTCAAAATCATGTAACTCGCAATCGTTGGTATGTGGTGTGGTAGCCACTATTTGATACCCTTTTTGTTTTAAATCGCTAATACAAGCCTTCACCGTTTGAAACCTATTTAAGTCTACCCATTTCTGGGCACCCATTGCAATTTCTCTATCAATATGTTTCGAATTTTGCTCTTCAACAATATTCAACTCTTGTATACCAAAAACATCGCAACTACGCATTACGGCGCTCGTGTTATGTAATTGAAACACATCTTCGGTAGCAACAGTAAAATGTTTGGTGCGTTCGCCTAATACTTTAGTAAATTTATCTTTGCGTGCGTCGGTTAAAAAGGTTTCTAGGTGCTTTAAAAGATGTATATCTATCATGCTTTAAAAATAGAAAAACCCGATAAAATTTTATCGGGTTTTTCAAATTCTTATTAAAACTAATTTAAATTAATTGACTCCTACATTTCCTTGAGCTACAATGGTGCCTAAGTCTGCAGCACTTAAATGAACATTAACATACCCATTAATACTCAACACATCGCTATAATTAAACGAGGTATTATTATCTAATTTAGATACGTTTGTCATGCTTGTACCCGTATTACCATTTACAGAGTTAAAAGTAAACAAAATACTTCCTGGAGCCGTAGCAACACTTCCTGTATGTATATGCGCGGGATGCATACCGTTATCAGGTGTATTTGCAATATTTAAAACCGCCAGAGCCTCACCGTTTTTACGTTCAAAAAATGTAGCAGTACCATTAATACCGGCAACATCCTTTTCATTTAAAGTATAAACTGTCGATTTTCCTGTTAATTCATTTTGCCCTATATCTCCTTGAGCAACTAGAGTCGTTAATTCAGAACCACTTAAATGCACGTTTACATAACCATCAAAATCTAGCATTTCGGAAAATGAGACACTTGTACCATTATCAAGTTTGGAAAATGTTTTGGTACTAAACCCCGTATCACCATTAACCACCCCTAATGTAACTGCTATATCTCCGCTCTCTGCTGCTGTATTAAAATGGATATGTGCAGGATGACTTCCTCCAGACGACGTCCCTGTTAATTGCAACTCCACAGTAGTTGAGTTATCCTCATTTTCAATAAATTTTGCTGTACCAGAAATATTGGGGTTAGCAACCGATTTTAATTGAAACGTTTGTGTCGCCGCTACAACTGTATCCTTATCATCATCACAATTTGTTAAGAACAAAACGGGTAACACCAATAAAATGTTTAAAACTATCTTTTTCATATTATAAATTTTTAGATTTAGACAAAAGTAAACACATATAAAAAGGAAGTTTTGCTCATATGAAATAATGATTAACTCAAAGAATTTAACTACAATATCTGTATTGGTAAATAGATATTTATTAATTTGCTACTAAAAAACAATTAAATGAAACACCTAGTTGTACTTAGCGGCGCAGGAATCAGTGCCGAAAGTGGTATAAAAACCTTTAGAGATTCCGATGGTTTATGGGAAGGACACGATGTTGCCGAAGTAGCCACACCTGAAGGTTTTGCGGCGAACCCCGAACTTGTTTTAGATTTTTACAACCAACGCCGCAATCAATTATTTGAAGTTACTCCCAATACAGCGCATTTTGATTTAGCAGCACTTGAAACCCAATATAAAGTAACCATTATCACCCAAAATGTAGACGATTTACACGAACGTGCTGGCAGTAGCAACGTCATTCATTTACATGGCGAATTATTAAAATCGAGAAACGTTGTGGATGCTTTTACTTTTTACGACTGTAAAACCGATATTAACTTAGGTGATACCTGTGCCAACGGGCACCAATTACGTCCGCGTATTGTGTGGTTTGGTGAAGATGTACCCATGATTGAAAAGGCCGTAGACATTTGCCAAACAGCCGATATTCTTCTTATAATTGGTACCTCCATGCAAGTATATCCCGCAGCTGGTTTAATGCATTATGTTCCAACCAATACGCCCACTTATTTCATAGATCCTAAACCCAGTATCGCGAGCAACAAAAATTTAACCGTTATTGCCGAAAACGCAACAATTGGAACAAAAAAGCTAATGAAATTATTAATTACGTAATAAAACGGTATCAGAATATTATTATATGTTTTAATATTTTGAAATACCACTAATTAACATAAACAACTACGTTATATGCGTTTATTCACCTAATTTTGAAATAGGTATTTTAAACACAAAATTTATGTGGCTACGAATTGGTTTCGACTTGTTATTTGAAATAGAAGTGCCAACACCCTTCATTCTAATGCTTCGTCCCAGAAGCGGCACCCAACAATGGGTAGCTCGTGATGAGTTTAAAATAAAACCAAATGTTCCTGTTATTGAATATACTGATGACTACGGAAACCTTTGCCAACGCCTCATAGCACAACCGGGTTATTTTTCCATACAAACCAATGCTGATGTACAAATATCTGAATTTGTAGACATCGCTCCTGGCGCACCCTTTGTAGAAATACAACATTTACCACACAACATTCTTAATTATTTATTACCAAGCAGGTATTGCGAATCGGATCGATTTAACGATTTAGCCATGGAAATCACAGCAGACTGCTTACCGGGTTACGACCAAGTAGCTACCATTGAAACCTGGCTTCGTAACAATATTAGCTATATTCCTGGATGTAGCGACTACCCAATTTCGGCCATTGAAGTTAATTACAAACAATCTGGAGTCTGTAGAGATTTAGCACATTTAGGCATTGCCTTGTGCCGAAGCCTAAGCATTCCTGCACGTATGGTGGTGGGTTATTTACACAATTTAAAACCTATGGATATGCACGCCTGGTTTGAAGCCTATGTGGGCGGACGTTGGTACACCTTTGATGCCACCCAAACCGAAGCTAAAGGCGGTTATGTTGCAATTGGTTACGGGCATGATGCTGCCAATGTCGCCGTATTTAACCAATTCGGACCTTCAGTTTACCCTATTAAACAAGTGGTGAATGTGGCAGTGATTGAGGAAGTGGAATAACCTTATGATTCTAAAGTAAAACGGAGGGCATTGCTAATTAAAAAAGAAAGTTTATCAGATAGATTTAACTGAACGACCAACTTACAGACGCACTGCCTATTACATATCATTTTTCAAATTCAAATAATAGTTCCTTTCTTGTTTTTCTAATTTATCGATGGCATAGCGAAGTGTTATACGAGGCATCGTAACAGCATTCCTGTCAAGAAATTCCCTAAGTCGTCCTTCATTTTGTTTTCCTGCCTCCCGCAACCAACTACCAACAGCTTTTTGAACATACAAATCGGAATCATTCACAAGAATTTCAGCAATCTTGAAGGTATCTTCTACATCCTTTTTTCTAATAAAATAGTAGGTACTTACTATGGCCGTTCGTCTTTCCATCGCGTTATTAGATTTTGCTAAATCATACAATGGTTTTCTGTCCTTATCAAATAAGTAACCGCCTACTACATAAGGCGCAGCTCGATCTACTAGCCCCCAATTATCTATCCAAATATAATTATCTATATACGCCTTATAAACCGCTTCCTTTTCACCCTCTGTTGTTTTAATGTTTCGGGCTTTCCAATCCAAAATAGAGACAGCAGCGAGTCGATAATCATCATTTTCATCTTGCAACAATGTAACAACCTCCATTACGGGCATATGCTGATATTCTTTCGCTAAAGAAAATAATTCCCTTTTAGGAATACCTTTTGCATACTCCAAACCAATAATTTCCAAAGTTGCTTTAAACGCGTTTGCTGTCATTTCATATGATTATTTATCTTCTAGTTTCTGGCATCAACCTTCAGCAGTACGATTCAATAAGCTTTATAAGTTGATATAAAAAAACAAAAAATATTAAATCTCTTTTATTGAATTTCATTCGAAACAAAACGAATGTACTTTATTTGTTCTACAAAATCAAGCTTACAAACAGAGAATTATTTCAGAAACAACCATCAAAAACCTAATCCAAATTCAAATAAGTAAACAAACTGAACAATACCAAAATAACACTAAAAACAAATAGGTTAATTGAGTACACCAACGCACTTTTCACAAAAGACAGGAAGAATTTATCTTTATAAAACAGACGATGTGCAGGGAAAAAATAATAGAACATAAACAGCACGCCAATTGATTTTAAACCTAAATGAACCCAAGCTAAACCTGGGGACACACTCAATAAAGGTTTCAGTTTATCTATAAAGAAGATCACTAAAATCATGATAAGTAAAAAGGAGAAATAATGCAGCGTAAATATGGCATGATCAAAATAATAGTACTTCTTTTTATTATTAAATATCCATAAAATAAAAGCAAATATGGGCATATAAATAAAGAGTACCTTCGGAAAGTTATTCCTAAACGACTCTGAAAACTCTTTGAATATTTCTTCTTCGGTATGTTCCTCTTCTACCGTTAGCCATTTTTTAAGGAAATAATTTTTTATAGAATTCACCTCAATATTTTTCGCACCACTTTTTTGCAAGGAATCTAATTCATTAATATTTTCAAAGCCTAAATTTATAATGCCTTTAGAATTAATTTCCTTCGTTTCTTTTAATAGTTTTTTTATGGTATCGTTACTCTCTTGAGAAATCACACCAATTTTTGTTAAGCCATTGATACCACGTTCTTCAATTCGCAAAGAATCTACGGATGGTATAATAGACTTTTGTGCCGGTATTTGGCTTGTAGCAACTTCCTTCGGTTCTGTATTATTTGGAAAGACCGAGATCACAAAAAAGGTGATAAAACTAATAAAAATATAAAGCCTAATGGGGTTTAAATAATACAGACGCTTACCTGCCATATAAGCTTTAGATAAAGCTGCTGGCCTAAATAGCAAATTATAGATAGTTCTCCAAAACGCACTATCGTAATTAGTAAAATCTTTAAAAAAATGATTAAATATATGATGAAAGTTTTTACGGCTTGTTGTGTTTTCTTGTCCGCAATTAGGACAAAAACGTTTCTCAACATGGTGGCCACAATTTAGGCAGTTTTTATCATGACGCAAAGGTGCTTTTCCCATAAGTTTAAGTGCTAATCAATGGCTATTGTTTAATTAACGACATTATTACACGTGCATTCTGTTTAAAAAAACAAGTTCTAAATGACGTGTGTTTATGATGCATTTTTAAATCCGTTAGGTAATGGTCTGTAAATATAATAATTCAAAACTTCTTCTATAGCAACTTTTAACGCTTCATTAATAGGCAAAATG
Organism: Mariniflexile sp. AS56; assembly: GCF_030552475.1. Lineage (GTDB taxonomy): Bacteria > Bacteroidota > Bacteroidia > Flavobacteriales > Flavobacteriaceae > Mariniflexile. The sequence goes on from NZ_JAUPED010000001.1 coordinate 76,241, forward strand.
GTATTACCTAAATAAAAATCAATCTGGTTAAGTTGCATGTAATAATCTGTAAAAATAGGCACGTATAGACCTTTACTTATGGCTTCCTCTGCATCTTTATAGGCACCGCTTTGGTTTTCTTTAATAATACTACAGGTCGCTAACCTTAATTGCCCATACTTATCCCTGCTTGACGCATACCCAAACAAACGACAAATAAGCCCCCGGTATTGGTAGTTACCACAACGTCCATCAGTACTATTTAACGCCGCTAGTGGCTTGTAGATAAAGCAAGCCGTTTTGGTAGTGTTCTGTAATTCTATAAGTGTATTTTCTGCTTCACCATTTAAAAAAAGATGGAAAGCCCAAGGTAAAAACTCTAGTGGTGAGGCATCAATATGTGGCGTGGTGCAACATTTACCACAGCCTGCTATACAATGTAAATGGGTTTCGGTTTGAAATTTAGAAATTTCACCGTCAAGGCTTTCAAACAAATGTTCAACTTGCCTTACTTTAGATTCTATAGACATTAATTTTTAACGAATGTAGTCTAATTAAAGCGGCAATCGTTTTAAATGAAGAAATACTTTAAATATATGATTTTCAAACACATAATTAACTCATCACAAAACCCATGGGCAAGGTGAAATAGAACACAGAACCTTTATCAATAGTGCTTTTCACACCAATTTCACCTTGATGTAAAGTGATTATTTTTTTAGAAATCGCGAGTCCTAAACCTGTGCTAGATTCTCCATCCGTTGGTTGTGTGGTTGTTTTTTGAAAATAATTAAACAACTTTTCAAGTTCCTTTTCTTGAATGCCTTTACCGTTATCTATTATTTCTGTGCGCACAAAATTGCTATCACTTTTTAATATTCTAATAGTAATGTGGCTATTTTGAACCGAATATTTAATAGCATTCGAAATTAAATTCCCCATGACTTGGCTTAAATAATTGGCATCAAAACCTAAAGAAATAGTTTCCATTGGAGCGTCTAAACTGATGGTGATTTTTTTATTATTGGCAAGAATTTGATTGAACAGCATTTGTTGTCGCACAAACTCCACATAATTGTGCTGCTCTATATTCAACACTACTTTACCTGACTCTATCGTAGAGACACTCAATAAATTTTTTAAAACGCCCAGAGTATTCGAACTTAAGGTTTCGATGATTTCAAGCCCTTCAATTAAATCCTTTTTTGTGTTTTCACTATCGTGAATTAATAGATGTGAAAAGGAATTTATAGCACTTATAGGATTGTTTAAATCGTGTGCTGCCACACCTATCATTTTATTTTTTTCATTATTAAGAAGCTGTAAATCGTTATTAATACCATTTAGTTTCATCTCCTTAATCCGTAAATTAAATAATGAAAAACCAATTAGTAAAAATATGAAAAGCCTAACAAGCGCATTCCATACAGGAAAACAAAACATGGAGAAATCACGATTTGCATACTCTGAAATAAACCAACAACAAGCTGCCACTAAAGCCAAACTTATTATAGAGACTTTATTTGTGGCACGATGTTTCGAAAATAAAGCAATGGGAATAATATAAAAAAAGGAGAAGGAAAGCTCTACCCCTGTTTTAAAATCGATGACCCCAATGACTAATATAGCTACGAGTGTTAACAAGAAACCCAAATAACTAGTTTCAAACCTATTAAACATAAGCATGATTTATATAAATTAAGTCGTAAATAAGCACGATTAAAAACCGGCGTTACGTCTAGTAAATATATATAAATTATAAACGTGTATTTATTTTTTTAAGTCTATTTGTTTTAAGTTTTCAATGCGATTTCTAACCAAGAAATCGTCTATAGTTTCAAAGTGTTCTATAACGCGTTGGTCTTTAAATTCGAATACCTTTTGCGACAAACCTTGAAGAAAATCACGATCATGCGACACCAAAATAAGGGTACCATCAAAATTCAATAAGGCTTCCTTTAAAACATCTTTCGATTTCAAATCTAAGTGGTTTGTAGGCTCATCGAGAATTAACAAATTAACAGGTTCTAAAAGCAATTTCACCATAGCCAATCGGGTTTTTTCACCCCCAGAAAGCACACTCACTTTTTTATCGATATCGTCGCCCTTAAACATAAAACCACCTAGAATGCTTTTAATTTGGGTACGTACATCGCCTTCCGCTACCTCATCAACCGTTTGGAAAATCGTTAAATTCTCATCCAATAACGATGCTTGGTTTTGGGCAAAGTAGCCCACCTTTACATTATGACCCAAAGCGCAGGCACCTTCAAAATCTATTTCACCTAAAATAGATTTAATCATGGTCGATTTCCCTTCACCATTTCTACCAACAAAGGATACTTTCTCACCACGAGCAATAGACATGTTTGCATTTTTAAACACCACATGTTCATCATAAGATTTCGATAAATCTTTTACGGTTACCGGATAATCTCCCGAACGTGGCGCTGGTGGAAAACGCAGTTTTAAAGCCGAAGTATCCACCTCATCAATTTCAATAATTTCCAACTTTTCTAACATGCGCTCGCGCGATGTTACCTGGTTAGTTTTAGAGTAAGTTCCTTTAAAACGCTCAATAAACGCCATATTATCGGCAATATACTTTTGTTGTTCTTGGTATGCTTTTACTTGGTGTGCACGTCTATCTTCACGCAATTGTAAGTAGTGTGTATAGTTGGCTTTGTAATCGTAAATACGCCCCATAGTAACCTCAATGGTTCGGTTGGTAATGTTATCGATAAAGGCTTTATCATGCGATATAACCACCACCGCTTTGGCTTTATTTAATAAAAAATCTTCCAACCAAATAACCGATTCGATATCGATATGGTTGGTAGGCTCATCCAACAAAATTAAGTCGGGTTTTTGCAATAATATTTTGACCAACTCAATACGCATGCGGTAACCACCACTAAATTCGCTGGTTAATCGCGTAAAATCGTCGCGTTTAAAACCCAAACCAGCCAAGGCTTTTTCAACTTCGGCATCGTAATTCACGTCTTCTAAAGCGTAATATTTTTCACCTAAATCTGAAACCTTTTCAATAATTTTCATGTAATCGTCCGATTCGTAATCGGTTCTGGTTTCCAATTCCTTATTGAGGCGATCCATTTCGTCACGCATTTCAAAAACATGATTAAAGGCTTTAGAAGCTTCTTCAAAAACAGTACAATCATCTTCAGTTAATAAATGTTGAGGCAAATAAGCAATCACCGCATCTTTTGGGTAACGAACATGCCCACGCGAAGCTTTTTGTTCACCTGCAACAATTTTCATCATTGTAGATTTCCCTGCACCATTTTTCCCCATAAGGGCAATTTTATCATTTTCATTTATGGTGAAAGACACATCACTAAATAAGGCCGTTCCGCCAAACTCTACCGCTAAATTATCAACTGAAATCATAGTAAATTTTTAAAAATGCAAAGCTATAAAAAAGCAGCATAGTAAAAAGAAATATTATAATAATGAAAACAGTTGTACTTCAATATATTAAAAAGAGTATCTTTGCGCCTTATTTCAAAAAAAAGCTTAGAATGAAACGTATTAACGAGTATAAAAAATTGTTTAGTGTTGAGAAAGAAATGACACTTAAACAACTGAAAACCACTTACAGAAATTTAGTAAAAGAGTGGCATCCTGATAAGTTTCAAGCGGGCGACGACAAAGCTCTTGAAGCAGAATTAATGAGTAGAAAAGTGATTGATGCTTACCATTTTTTAGTAAGTATTGCTCCTGAAACTACGGCTGCTAATTTAGACGATTATAACGAAACTATTACTAGCCCAATTGTAGATTGGCAACATAAAGGAATGCTTTTAGAAATTACTTTCTTAGACGGCAATACTTATGAGTATTTTGGTGTGAACAAGGCGTTATATGTTAAACTTTGTCAATCTGATAAATTAACACGTTTTGCAAAACGTAACATTTTCAATACGTTTACTTATAGAAAAATAAAAAAGAGCGAGGTTGAGGCTTAATTAAAATCTTAACGCAACCTTTCCGCACTTTGCACATCTAGGTAATAAAAACTAAGCATGAAATTAAAATTGAATGTATTATTTTTTATTACCTTTTTTTCTGCCATTACCCTAAGTTGTGATACTAGCAGCACTACAAGAGTAAAAAACACGGCTGAATACAACTCCAGTTTAGACACTTGGAATACTTTAAAAGAAACCCATGGAACGTCTTACACCTACTCCATTCGTTTTAGTTCATTTTCCAGAAACGGCAGTACAACAACAATTACTGTAAACAATAATGCTGTGATTTCTAGAATATATGAAGCCTATTCCATGTACGATAGCACAGGCAATTATCTGGGATACGAAAACAGGCTTATCTTAGATTCTTATACTGAAAACGAGGCTAGCATAGGCTCTAACAACAATGGCGCTTTACCACTAACCATTGATGCTTTGTACACGGCATGTTTAAGTAAATACTTAATCGTTGATACCGATAAAAACACTGTTGTTTTTAATGTAGATGATTCAAGTATTATTAAAGACTGTTATTATATTCCAAACGGGTGTCAAGACGACTGCTCTTTTGGCATCAACATCTCTGATTTTAGTTGGTTATAAGCTGAATAAAGCGAGGTTATTTATTTTTCTCTTCAATCCATTTACTCATAAACTTAGTGCTTTGCATGGCGTGATGCTGTAACATACGCCCTGTGAAGTTGTTTAGGCGTTTATTGTCGCGTTCACGTAATGCTTCTTCAATGATTGAAGCCAATTTTTCCTGAAATTCAACTTTATTAAAACGCTTACTAACTATTTGAAATCCGTTTTGCTGCTTGTTAACCCAAACATTTTCATCTTTATATAGTTGAACTGCTTTGTTTGCAAAAGCTTCTGGATTATCTTCAATGAATCCGTTAACTTTCAAATTACCAAACATGCCTTCTGCCCCAACAGTTGTTGTAACGCAAGGCGTCCCGTTTTGTATGGCATCTACCAATTTCCCTTTCAAACCAGCTCCAAAACGAATGGGCGCTAAACATACTTTGGCGGTTTTCATGACATCATTTACATTATCTGCAAATCCTTTCACTAAAAACCCCTCTTTTTCGTTGTGAAGTTGCGTTACTTTTTGAGACGCATAGGCCCCATAAATATGTAAGCTTGCTTTAGGAAGTTGTTTTCTTATTAATGGCCAAATGGATTCTTTTAAGTACAAAACTGCATTATAATTCGGTTCATGCAGAAAATTGCCAATGCTTATAAAATCTTGTCTTTCCTCAAATTTTGGCAGTTTTTGAATATTTTCTTCTGAAAGAGCATCTAACATAAAAGGCAAATACACCAATAAGTCGCTGGGGACATTAAATTTATTTTTTAGAAAATCTATTTCAGTTTCTGATATCACTAAGCTTAAATCACTTCTATAGATACTGGCAATTTCACGTTTTGCAAAATCGTTGAATAAGTACGAGGTATCAAAAGGCTTTCCGTCTTTAAACGCTTGATGTCTGCCTTTACGTAAGCTATGTAAATCTTCCGTATCGATAATTCGCAAGGCATCGGGGCATTGTTCTGCGACACGCCAACCGAATTGTTCTTCCATCATAAAACGGTCGAATAAAACAATTTGAGGATTCAGTTCTGTTATAAAAATATCAAAACTCGCGTTATTAAGCTCTATAGATATTTGTTTAACACCTATACTTGCTAAATCGAAGGCATTGTCACTTTTAGCACAAGGACTCGCAAAACTGATTTGATAATTTTGAGATTGAAAAAAATAAATCAACTCCATCATGTGGCTACCAGCCGCAGAACTTTTGGGCTCTGGCCATACATAACCAATAATTAGTATTTTATTCTCCATAAAAACATCTCAACGTATAAATATTTAAAAATAAAACACCAAACTCCAATCATGTAGTATGGAGCATGGACGCTTTACTTTTTGAATTACTCGGGCTTCGGCATTAAACTATACGTAAAGCGTACTTGTTTTGCCCATTCTATAACCGACGCTATTTGCATCTCGGTAAGTTTTGCTTCGTCATGCGTCCATGTATACGATTCCAACGGCATCTCTTTAGCTTCAACCATTTCTATTAATTCTTCAAATTTATGGTCTTTTCTCTTTATCGAGTTCCCTTCCCAATTTGACACATTAAAATGTTTTTTCCCATCTTTCACATGGTTCGCTAACCAATAATTTACAGGGGTAATTTTATTATACCACGGATAGCGGGTTACATCGCTATGACAGTCGTAGCACGTTTCCTTCAAAATAAGCTTAACATCTTCTGGCGGGTTTGTTTCTGCTAAAAACGCATCAACCGAAGTTAGGTCACCTTCATTTCTATCTGGTCCAAAAAATTGTGCTATCCCAAAAAGAACTAATAACATTATCAAAATATTTTTCACTACTTTCATCACCGTTTTGTTTAGAGTTTAAAAATAGCAAATTAAAATATGAGTATAGATGAATTTTATTCTGAATTAAATTATGTCGATGCTTCACGCGAAAACCGACTAAAATATGCACAGCTTGTTTTAGACGATTTGACTTTATTTCCCAAGTTAATTGAACTGGTGTTTAGAGTAGACGACAAACTATCTTGTCGTGCCGCTGGGATTTTTGAATTTGTTTGTGAACATTATATTTATGCCATAGTACCTTATCTAGACCTTTTTTGCAGTAATATTAAAAATGTGCACTTAGATTCCGCCATGCGACCAGTAGCCAAAGTGTGTCATTTTATAGCACAAGAATCGAACTCTAAACAAGCCAACACCCTACAAAAGGTATTAAAACCCAAACACAAAGAACAACTTATTGAAGTCTGTTTTGATTGGATGATAGGCAATCACAAAATAGCCCCAAAGGCCTATGCCATGGACACTTTATTTAATTTAGGTTACGATTACCCGTGGGTACACCCACAATTAACTCAAATTTTAGAGAAAGATTTCCCCTTGCAAAGTGCCGGCTATAAAGCACGAGCGAAACGCATTCTAAAAAAGCTAAATAAGTAACGCGATACAGGTCTCATCATTTTTGATTGCTGATAAACATTTAGTCATGGATGTTTCCTATCTTTGCAGCTTCAAAAAAACTCAAACAACACATGTCATTATCTCCCTTAAACGCTATCTCACCAATTGATGGTAGATACAGAAGTAAAGTAAACGAATTAGCACCTTTTTTCTCTGAAGAAGCTTTAATAAAATACCGTGTTCTAGTAGAAGTAGAATATTTTATTGCACTTTGCGAAATTCCGTTACCACAACTTAAAGATGTTAATGCTAATGTTTTTGACGATTTAAGAGCTATTTACAAAAACTTTAGTACGGAAGATGCGCTTGCGATAAAGAAAATTGAAAGCGTTACTAACCACGATGTCAAAGCGGTTGAGTATTTTATAAAAGAAAAATTTGATGGGCTAGGTTTATCGAAATTTAAAGAATTTATTCACTTCGGATTAACGTCTCAAGACATAAACAACACCGCTATTCCTTTAAGTATTAAGGAAGCTATCAACGATGTTTATGTACCAGAATACACCATTGTTGTAAATAAACTAAAAGCATTATCTAAAGACTGGGCTACTATCTCTATGTTAGCAAGAACCCACGGACAGCCAGCCTCTCCAACCAGATTAGGAAAGGAAATTGAGGTGTTCGCTGTAAGATTACAAGAACAATTTAATTTATTAAATGATATACCAAGCGCTGCTAAATTTGGTGGTGCAACTGGTAATTTTAATGCACACCATGTGGCTTACCCAAACATTGATTGGAAAGCATTTGGAAGCAAATTTGTTCAAGAAAAGTTAGGCTTACACCATTCGTTTCCAACAACGCAAATAGAGCATTACGACCATATGGCTGGTTTATTTGATACTTTAAAACGTATCAACACCATTATTATCGATTTAAATCGTGATATATGGACATACGTGTCTATGGATTATTTCAAACAAAAAATTAAAGCTGGAGAAGTTGGAAGTAGCGCCATGCCACACAAAGTAAACCCAATTGATTTTGAAAATAGTGAAGGTAACTTAGGTATTGCAAATGCTATTTTCGAGCATTTATCGGCAAAACTACCACTTTCAAGATTACAACGTGACTTAACTGATAGTACGGTTTTAAGAAATGTAGGCGTGCCTTTTGGACATACTTTAATTGGTTTTAAATCGACTTTAAAAGGTTTGGACAAATTATTATTAAACGAAGCTAAGTTTGCTGAAGATTTAGAAAACAACTGGGCAGTGGTTGCTGAAGCGATTCAAACCATATTACGTAGAGAAGCTTACCCAAACCCATATGAAGCTTTAAAAGGTTTAACACGTACTAACGAAAAAATAAATCAAGCCTCCATTTCAAATTTTATTGATACATTAGAGGTGTCCAACACAATAAAAGACGAATTAAAACGTATTACACCTAGTAATTACACAGGAATTTAAATCTAAACTATGCTAAACGACAGACAATCACTAATACTATGCGGTTTGGTAACCGGTTGTTTTTTTGTGTCTGGTGTTCTAGAAATTTTAGATAATTATATTATAAAAACGGTTTTAACAATCCTTTTTCTTGTGATAATGATTAACATTTTTATCACAAAATCGAAAAAGGAAGAACAAAACGATTTAAAATAAAAAGGTTTGCCAAACTTCTGGCAAACCTTTTTTTATAATTAATTACGCTGCTGTAATAAAGATACTTTCTAATTATACAGCTTAAAATTTATTTAAAGAAGTTTATTATATCATGAACTTGGTCTTCGTCCATATTAGATTTTTGTAAAACACTAATTAGAGTTACCATTTTATCAGGGCTCATACCGTCTCCTAAAACACGTACAATCCCGAAACCCATTTCCTTCGAGCTTCCAAAAACCACCACTTCATCAGCTTCTTCATCATTTCCTAGATATTTCACAACCACTTTATTACCTCTATCGCTAAATTCTGCAAGGTCATTATACTTCTCGTGGCTTAAAATAGTTTTAATTTTTGCTAATTCTATTTCTAAGGTTTCACTATCCGTTTCATTGGTTTTGTATCCCAGAAAGTTTAAGCGTTTTACAGAATGATAAGCTTCCTTTTGTTCCTCTGTTAATTCAGATTCATCTATTTTCAACATAGAAATAGGCACATCTTGCGTTATAAAGTTCTTAGACTCTTGGTTGTCTACAAAATAACGCTGTAAACTAGCCCCGTCATTACAACTCACGAACACAAAGGTTGCGAGTAAAAGTAATAACATATGATTGATTGTTCGTTTCATGATTGCTAAGTGCTACTTATTTTCGTTTCTTTTTATCTAAATGATTTCCTCCGGGAATATTCATTTTATCCGTCAACTTCGAAATTTCATTTAAATTAATATCACCAGTAAGTGATACAATGACAGTTTCAAAACGTCTTTGTTGCCCATTCACATCTACGCCCTCTTTCATGACTTTATTAATTCCGTTAACAAAAATTAAAAGCTCATTAACATGGTTGGCATCTTTACCTTCTTTTATATAAAATTTCACTTCAGAACCTTCATCTTTCACCTCCATTAATTCTTCTAAAGAACTTGAACGCGATTTAACCCATTTACTAATATCGGCAGAAATGCTTTTGTTATCGGTAACAATGGTTTTAAAACTCGTGATGCTTTTTACCATATCCATATAAGCTTTGGCTTCTGGTTCTTCTACATTAATACCCATTTTTGCTATCATTTGAAACATTTTGGGTTTAATGGACACATAGGTCACATCGGAATTATCATTATATTTTTCAAAAATATCTTGAGCCATTCCGCTTAGAGGCAATAACATCATTGCCATTACGAATACTAGTATATACTTATTCATTTTATTTGTTTTTAATTGATTTGATGTATCCATTTGTTTGTTTTTTACACTGAAATAAATTCAGCTTAGGTTCATTATTTTTTAAAGATGATACTTGTCGCGTTTCCAATTTCATTTAAATACCCTAAAGTTCCAGTACCTTTATTTACTTCTTCTAGGTAATTCACTGTTGAAACGCCTTTATTAAAATGATTTGAAATCATGGCTAACTGTTTCGTAACCTCGTTAAACGCATCTTCAGGGTTATTATAAGTTCCATACGCATATTCCTGATACGTTGAAACAGCTGGTTTTTTAAAATAAACCATCACAACAAGAACCGCTACGGCAGCTACAGCAATCCATCTATAGGTAAACACCTTTTTAGTTTTTAATGGAAGGTCTTTAGTAAATTGTTCTTGTTTACTTACCGAAAAATAGGCGAACATAGGCTTATACACCTCTAAATGCGGCGCTACAGTTTCTTGCGAAAAATAGTTTTTTAGCGCTTGCTCTTCTTTTAGTGATGTGTCACCGTTCTCGTATTTCTCGAGCAACTTTTCTATATTATTTAACACCATAATTATGTGTACTCGTTAATTTTTCTCTTATCGTTTTTCTGGCTCTAGACAAAGCGACCCGAACCGCTGTATTATTCATGTCTAGCATTTTTGCAATCTCGTCTAAATTGTATGCTTCTATATCCCGTAATTGAATGACTAATTTTTGTTGCTCGGGCAAATCTTCAATTATTTTAGCCACCCAATGGACACTATCGTTTAGTTCTATTTGTTTTTGTAAAGGTGTTTGACCATCTTCATAATTATTATGCACAATTTTTAAATTTTGCGCTTGCTTCGATTTCAATTTATCAAAACAAAAATTTTTGGTCATGGTCATTGAAAACGCTTCAACATTCTTATAATCTTCAATCTTTGTTTTATTACTCCACAACTTCAACAGCACCTCTTGTGTCGCATCTTCTGCTTCCTCGGTAGATACCAGTAATCGTTTTGCCAAACGAAACACTTTATCTTTAAAAGGCATCACAATATTTAAAAACTCTGTTTGAGTCATTTTTTGGTTGCTTGGTTGGTTGAAACGGCCTTATTTGGGCTATTTAATATTACGACGAGTGTACATCTAAATTGTTACAATTTATTTTTTATTAAATAATAATGTAAGTACATTTACGACTATTGATGTTAAAAATCATTTTATGAAAACAGAAAAATTGCTCCTAAATCTACTATTTATTTTTATTATTAGCTCAGTATCCTTAGTTAGTTGTTCTAAAAACGATGAAGCTGTGACAGATGTTGTCGCAGAATTAAATAATGAAATAAACGATTTCGTTTGGCAAGGGCTAAATAATATTTACTTATGGAAAGAAAACATACCAAATCTCGCCGATAATAAATTCACTACACAAGATGAATATTATACATTTCTAAATCGCTATAATACCCCTGAAAATTTATTTGATGATTTACTATACCAAAAAGGAGTTGTAGATAAATTTAGTTTATTAATTGAAGACTATGTGGTTTGGGAAAATGCCCTTCAAGGCACCTCTAAAACCGACGGTTTAAATTTCAATTTAGCAAGACTAGGTAATTCTAATGATATTTTTGGCTATGTAGAATATATTGCAAATGGCTCTGATGCTAGCACTAAAGATATAAACAGAGGTGATTTTTTCCTAACGGCTGATGGCCAACAACTCACCGTTGACAATTATATAGGTTTGTTATTTGGCGATAATGATGCTTATACATTAGGAATGGCAGATATTACGAATGGATCGATTTTTTTAAATGGTAAAACAGTCGCATTAAACAAATATGATTTTACTGAAAACCCTATATTAATTAACAAAACCATAGAGGCAAGCGGCACTAAAATTGGCTACCTGATGTACAATCAATTTACAAGAAATTCTGATCTTGAATTAAACAACGCTATAGCCCAATTAAAATCTAACGGAATTACTGAGTTAGTTATCGATTTAAGATACAACCCAGGAGGCGACGGAGACGTCACAACAATTCTATCAAGTATGATTACGGGGCAATTTTTAAATGATATTTTTTACACCGAAGTTTGGAATACTGATTATCAAAATTATTTTGAAACTAATCAACCAGAATCACTAATTAATAGATTTACAGATAAATTATTTGACAATTCTGCTTTAACAAGTCTTAACTTAAATAAAGTATATGTGCTTACAACAAACGGAACCGCTTCTGCAAGCGAATTACTTATTAATGGATTAAACCCTTACATAGATGTGGTTCAAATTGGAACTACTACATATGGAAAATATGTTGGTTCGGTCACCTTGTATGACTCTAATGATTTCGGAAAAGACAACGCAAACCCTAATCATAAATACGCGTTACAACCAATCGCAATTAAAGCAACAAACTCGAAAGGCGTAAGTGATTATTATAATGGCATTCCCCCGAATCACACCATAACCTATGAAACATCTTCTGGAGCTGTTTATGAAGGTGAAAACATTTTAAACATGGGTATCTTAGGCGATGTAAATGAACCCTTTTTAGCAAAAGCTATTTCCTTAATTACAGGAAGTACGACTAAGTCTAGTAATTCATCTAAAGCCATTGGTATTCATTTTAAAAATGTTGCAGACTCCAAAGAATTCACCCCTATAGGCAAAACGATGAATTTTGAATATAAATCAAAAAAATAACACAACATAGAAACATTAAATTTCTGTTTATCCCCATTTCATGAAAACTTATAAATCCTTACTCCTACTTATTACCATTTCCTTTTTAACCACCAGCTGTTTTAAAGACGATGACGACACTCAAATTTCAGGAAACTCCATCAACGATTTTGTATGGAAAGGCATGAACACGTTTTACCTTTATAAAGACAATATCCCAAATCTTGCTAACGACAGGTTTACATCAAACGCAGATTATGCCGATTTTATAAACAGCTATTCAAGCCCCGAAGCATTATTTGAAAGCCTTATTCACCAACGTGAAACTGTAGATAAATACAGCTGGATTGTGGATGATTATATTGCATTAGAACAATTATTCAGTGGTGTTTCTACAAGTAATGGTATGGAATTTAAACTATTTTTAGAACCAAATAGCACAACAAAGGTTATAGGTATTGTACGCTTAGTTTTAACAAACAGCGATGCAGATTCCAAAGGTTTAAAACGCGGAGATGTGTTCAATGCCATTAACGGGACACCTTTAACAACCTCTAATTTCAATAGCTTATTAGGAACCAATGCTTACACTTTAAATTTAGCTACCTACAACACGAATAACACCACAGAAACCAGTGATGACACTGTAGTTTCAAAAAACGAATCGATTGCCCTTAACAAGGTTGAGTATTCTGAAAACCCTATTTACACATCTAAAATATTAACTGTAAAAGGTGAAAACGTTGGCTACTTAATGTACAACGGCTTTACAGCAAACTACGACACACAATTGAATGCTGTTTTTGGAGAATTTAAATCCAACAATGTAAAACACTTGGTTTTAGATTTAAGATACAACTCTGGAGGATCTGTAAACTCTGCCATTCTTTTATCAAGTATGATTACAGGTCAATTTAATGGAGAAATATTTAGTACAGAACAATGGAACACCGAATTCCAACAAGCTTTTGAAGACAACAATCCCGAATTATTAATTAACAGGTTTACAAACAACAATAAAGGAACTGCTTTAAATAGTTTAAACCTTCAAAAAGTTCACATTTTAGCAACAGACGCTTCTGCTTCTGCCAGCGAATTGGTTATAAACAGTCTAGACCCTTATATTAACGTGATACACATTGGCGATTTTACCACAGGAAAATACCAAGCCTCTACAACTTTATACGATTCGGATGATTTTGGTCGCCAAGGAGCCAGCCAAAACCATGCTTATGCTATGCAGCCACTTATTTTTAAATCGTTGAATAAAGTAGGCCATACAGATTATGACACCGGCTTAACACCCGACATTGAACTTAAAGAAAGTTTTATAAACCTAGGTGTTTTAGGTGATGTAAATGAACGTCTTTTAGCTGCTGCTTTAGCAGATATTGAAGGTTCTATTAGTAAATTGGAAAGCATAAAATCTAAATCCTCAGAAACCATAAAACCTTTTAAAGATAGTAATAGTTTTGAGCCTTTTAATAATGAAATGCACGTTGACAAAGAGATTCCATTCGATTTGATAAAAAGAAATAAATAATAAAAAAAGGGAGGCTGTTAAACAGCCTCCCTTTTTTTTTCACTCCATAGGTTATAATCTTCCTATAAAACTTACAACTTCTTAATTATTGAAGTAAATTTTTGAAGCTCCTAAACCTACAGGAAATGTATTTGTTATTGTTTTTGAAGACAAATCATAAACCACTAATTCACTTTGTGCCGAGAAACTAGCATCAGCAACATATAATTTATTATTGTTTACAGATAAGCCATACGCATAACTCGCCGTTAAATCGATTATAGAACTTGTTGGCAAACTAGTACTTGCATCGCCCATAGTATACACTTTATTGGCAGATACGTAGTACAAGGCTCCATTATTATAAGCCATTAAACCTGGATGCACACCATTAGCAAAATTGAAATTTGAAATAATAGAATTATCAGACACATTAATCTTAACAATACTTCCATCTGTATTTCCTATAACATTCCAACTAGCATCATATTGAACAGCACCGCTACATAAAACCACAAGATCTCCTGCGTTATTAATAACCATTTCATCTGGGTTATCGTTTACAGTAATTGTTGCTACATCGTTTGTTGCTGTATTAATTACAGTTACAATATTATTAGATCCGTATCCACCTTTATGAGAAACAAACAGTTTATTACCAACTGCTAAAATTTGCTCTGGCCCTTCACCTACAGCGATAGTGCTTTCAACTGTATTTGTAGCTAAATCTACAACCGCAATAAAGTCATCTGAAGCCACGCCTCCTTCGCCCCAGTTCGTTACGTACCCTTTTCCGTTCAAAAAAGCGATATATCTTGGAGTAGATAATCCCGTAGTAATTGTTGTTTTTTTTTCAAATGTATAACGGTTAACAACATTGATAGTATTTGCATTATCGGTAACAATATAAGCGTCAGAATCGTTAAAACCGACAGACTGCAAGTAAACACCTAACTCTTCATTGTTCACATTAAAATATATTTGATTCTCAGTTGTCATGAAATCATTTGAAATGAAAGATATAGATGATGGCCCGCCTTCGCAGCTTACTAAAATACCGTTTTCATAATCTCCTAAAGGCAATACAACCGCATCGTCGTCATTCGAACATGACAATACAAATAATGACAATGTAAAAATTGATAAAATAATCTTCTTCATAATACTAGTTTGTTTTTTAAAATTGATAATATAATTGAATGTTAAAATTCCTGTTAGGCATTGGTCTAAATGCCACATTTTGGTAATTTTTATTGTATATATTTTTAATTAAAACACCTGCTTTAAGCTGCTGTTTTTTAGTTTTTAAAACACTGTAATTAAACCCGATATTCGACACAGCATAGGCTTCTAAGGAATAAAAACGTCCCCTTAAATTATCTGTAGTCGTAAATACATTTCCATTATATAGATACTGGTAATAGACTGAAAACTTCTTACAACTATAAGCAACAGCCAAATTCGCCTTATAAAATGGCACGTAAATAAGTTGCTTTTTCGTTTCAATATTTTCAGAAACCGTATAAGAATAATGACTCGTAATATTAAAGTGATGTGCTTTAAAATGAAATCTGGTTTCAAATTCTAATTCAGCACCATAACTATTAACCTTGGCTACATTTTTGGGAGACCATATACCAGAAGTGTTGGGTTGCCATTGAATTAAATCGGATGTATTTATGTAATAACTATTCAATTTGACATTGAAATGTTTATGAGTAAATTGATGCCCCAAATCAACCTGATAAGACGACTCTGGCACCAAATTCAAATTACCACCAGGGTTCCAATACAAATCATTAAAGGTTGGCACTCTATAATTTTTAGAAGCATTTAACTTAACCTCATAAAACTTATTAACGGTATAACCTGCATCAACCGCAAATACGAACGGGCTCGTAAAACCTGATGTGAAATCCTTTCTAACATTAAGGTTGTAAACTATTTTATTTGTAGCCTTATGGTTCATTAATAGCGTAGCAGAGAAAGCCTCACGTTCTGGGCTCCCAAAACTACTACCAGAACCTTTATACTTATTATAATCTAATACCGTTTTAAACTGAAGTTTGTTTGAAACCTTCAAATTCAAATTATAATTAACCAAATAGGTATTCACTTTTCCGAAGGAATAATTACTTTTTTCTTTATTTTCAAAGTACCTAAACTGTTCTTGTAAAGAAGCCACTTTTAGTTTTGAAGTGTACTTATTTGCAATACGTGACCACTCTAACATGGTACGGTAATTCTCATCTTCATAGCCACTTTTAGACGGCGTACTTACCGTTCCAGAAAAATGTCTGTCTCCAATAAACGTTTGGTGATACATTTTCAATACATCTTTATTTGAAACAAAATACCCTAAGTTAAAATTGAAGTTGACATTATTATATTGTCCGTTTTCATTAACCTTATTCGTCCCCAAATATTTATAATCATTATCTGAATTTATATAAGAAACACCTGCGTTTATAGATATTTCATTGCTACCATACGATGAATTAAAACTCGTTTGTTTGGTATTAAAACTCCCAAAAGACACCTGAAATTTGTTTTCAAAATGATTTTCAAAAAGCAATTTATTATTTAAATGAATGCTACCACCAATAGCACCACTACCGTATTGCACGCTTCCGCCACCACTTCTTACAGTGACATCGCTAAAATTATTTACATTAATGGTATTAAAATCTGTTTGTCCGGTAAGTTGAGAATTAATATTAATACCATTCCAAATCACAGCTGTTTGTGACGCATTTGTACCTCTAAAAGATGGTGAAGACACCATACCATACCCATTCTCCTTGAAATACAAATTACTATTAAACGCTAGTAAACCTGTTAAAGATTGCGCATTATTTGCCAAAACAGAATCGTTTAGAACACGCACTTTTACGCCAGAAGTATAGGCACGTAATTTGGTATCGCTTAAAACAACTTCATCTAAATACTGAATAGAATCTGTCACTGTTTGAGCCAAACTGCTAAAACACCAACATACAAGTACCAAAAAAACGCTTATCTTTTTCATAAATCTTGAATACCTTTTCCCGAAAGTAATTTTAGATGATGAAATTGGCAGGTCTCCTGACTTGCGTCCTCGTGTTGGTCTTCCCATCCCGATACATCGGAACAGTGACTTTGAAGTTTAACACGAAGCTTAATAGCCTACAGTTGCGGGAACAGTTCAAGAATTGCTTAGTCACGATTTTTAGAATCGCAAATCAACGTACTTGATTCCCTTTTAATTCATCTACTTGAAATAGATAAAACCAAATTTCGCTGCAAAAGTAAACATTTTGTCTAATGATTTATTCAAAACACTAAATAATCTTACTTTTGAGACATTAAAACATACACACTTGAAAAAAATAATAATCTGTTTCCTACTTACAAGTTTTTTTACATGTAAAAACGACACCAAAGCCCCTAATGAAATTAAACAAGATATTGAAACATCTGCCTATAAATATGCTCAAGGCTTTTCAATTACTAACAACGAAAACTTTAAAATACTAACGGTTTCAAACCCTTGGCCCAAAGCGGAGAAAACATATAAATACGCATTGGTTCACAAAAACATGCTATCAAAAATAACATTAAACAAAGATGAATTTGATGGTATTATTACCATTCCTATTGAAAAAATAGTGGTTACCAGCACCACACACATTCCTGCTTTAGAATTATTGAATGTAGAACAAACCTTGGTTGGTTTCCCGGGAACAGATTATATTTCGTCTGAAAAAACAAGACAACGCATTGACGACGGAAAAGTTAGGGAGTTAGGAAAAAATGCAGGTATTAACACCGAAGTTTTATTAGAAGTAAAACCCGATGTGGTTATTGGTTTTGGTATTGATGGTAATAATAAAACTTTTGAGACGATTAAAAAATCGGGCATTCCTGTTATTTTTAATGGTGATTGGGTAGAAGCATCGCCGCTTGCAAAAGCAGAATGGATTAAGTTTTTCGGTGTATTATTCAATAAACAAAAACAAGCCGATTCTATTTTCAACACGATTGAAAAAGATTACCTAAACGCAAAAAAACTGGCTAAAGATGCTAAAACCAAACCTAGCGTTTTAAGTGGCGCTATGCACAACGATGTTTGGTATTTGCCCAATGGAACCAGCACCGAAGCGCAACTTTTAAAGGACGCCAACGTTAATTATTTATGGAGCGACTCGAAAGGCTCCGGTAGTTTGTCGCTAAATTTTGAAACCGTTTTCATGAAAGCTAAAGATGCCGATATTTGGTTAAGCCCTTCAAATTATGCAAGTAGAGAAGCGCTTAAAAATGCCAACACGCACAACACCATGTTTAAGGCGTTTCAAAACAACAATATTTATTCTACTATAAACACCAAAGGAACATCTGGCGGGATTTTATATTTTGAGTTGGGCACCACCCGCCCCGATTTGGTTTTAAAAGATCTTATTAAAATTTGTCATCCAAAACTCTTAAAAAATCATGACCTTTACTTTTTTAAACATTTAGACTAATTGCCGGATACAAAAACATACAATATTTCTTTTTTAGTATTAGTTCTTATACTCATACTCTGTTTTTTAATAAACATAAGTTTAGGTTCTGTATACATTCCCCTTAAAGATGTTTTCAATAGTCTTATTGGCGCCACTACGGAACAGGAAACTTGGCAACATATCATTCAAAATTACAGATTACCTAAAGCTTTTACCGCTATTTTAGTAGGTTCTGGTTTAGGTATTTCGGGTTTATTAATGCAGACCTTATTTAGAAACCCCTTGGCAGGCCCTTTTGTACTAGGTATTAGTTCGGGTGCGAGTTTGGGGGTTGCTTTAGTTATATTGGGTTCATCGGTATTTGGAGGTGTTTTCGTTACCCTTTTAATGTCAAAATGGAGTATTGTTATCGCTGCCAGTTTAGGTAGTTTTTTAGTATTACTAGCCGTTTTAATGGTATCTATAAAAGTACGCGACACCATGGCCATACTTATTATAGGGCTTATGTTTGCGAGTATCACATCTGCCATTGTAAGTGTGCTTTCCTATTTTGGTTCTGCACAGCAATTACAGCAATATATTTTCTGGGGTTTTGGTAGTTTAGGCAACCTATCTTGGAGTGAATTAGGGGTGTTTTTCATCATTTATGCCATTGGTATTCTTGTTTGTCTGGCTTCAATAAAATCGCTAAACACCTTGCTTTTAGGTGAGAATTATGCCAAAAGTTTGGGCTTGAATATTAAAAGAAGCAGACTAGCCATTATCATTTCAACCAGTTTATTAGCAGGTACTATTACGGCGTTTACAGGACCTATTGCATTTATTGGACTAGCTATTCCGCATTTAACCCGTCAAGTTTTCAACACCTCGAACCATAAAATTTTAGTACCAGCTGTGTTTTTATTCGGGGCTATTGTAATGCTTATTTGCGACACCATTGCCCAAATACCCAATAGCGATTACACCTTACCTATTAACGCCATAACGTCTTTAGTTGGCGCACCGGTGGTGATTTGGTTGCTGGTTAGAAAACGTAATATGGTGTTTTAATTAAGATTTGTTAGATTAATATAAAAATAAGATTGTCAGATAAAAACCAACATATCATACTGAAAACCAAAGACTTATCTATTGGTTACACCTCTAAAAAAGAACGCATCATTGTGGCTTCTAATATTAATATTGAGTTACACAAAGGCGCATTGGTTGGTTTAGTAGGCGGTAATGGTATTGGAAAATCGACCCTTTTACGAACACTTACTCATGTTCAAGACGCTTTAAGCGGCGAGGTTTTTATCGCTGAAAGAAATATAAAACAGTTTCCTGCGCTCGATTTAGCCAAAGTAATGAGTCTGGTTTTAACAGAACAAATGATGTCTAAAAACTTATCGGTTTTCGAATTGGTTGCTCTGGGCAGACAACCGTACACCAATTGGGTTGGAAATTTATCTGAGAACGATATTGCTTGTATAAACACCGCACTTATCCAGACCAATATTACAGATTTAAAACATAAAAGATGTTTCGAATTAAGCGACGGACAATTTCAAAAAGTAATGATTGCACGTGCGTTGGCACAAGATACCGACTTGATTATTTTAGATGAACCCACCTCACATCTAGACATGTATCACAAAGCTTATATATTGAAACTGCTTCAGCAATTAGCAAAAGAAACGGGTAAAACCATTCTGTTTTCATCACACGAAATAGATTTAGCCATTCAACTTTGCGACACCATGATTGTGATGTCTAAAAACCAAGTGGTTACAGACACTCCTTGCAACCTCATTTCAAACGGGACATTTGAAACCTTATTCCCTAAAGATTTAATTGCTTTTGATGAAAAAACGGGGAGTTTTCGAGTGAAAAAGTAAATGTCTTATAAACTCTCTTCTGAAGGTTTTTCTGTTTTAGGTTTTAGATTATGTGCAACTAAAGTTGAAAAAGGCTGAACATCAATAAAACATTTCTTAGGTAAATATTGTTCACTAAATTTCATTTGATTAGAATTAAACCATTTTACTTTGTATAACACTTTTGCCACTATTTTCTTCTTTTCACCATTAGGATAAAATAAATCTTCGCCTAATTCTTCTTTATATCCACATAAAACAAATTCTGGTGTAGAGTAATTAACAACATATTGAATCGTTTCCTTTTTTTCTTCAACTGGCTTTCCTTTTTCTTTTTTAATTTCAGTTTTTACAGAACTTCGCTTTTTAAGTATCTCAAGTTTTTTTGTTTTGAAATAGATTATGTTTCCATATTTATAACTTGGATTTTTATAACCTGACACTTCATCTATAAGACTTTTATATTCTGGGTCTTCGACTGTATTTCCATCCATTTTTGAAATATAAAACTTAGTAAAATCCATCAGCATAGACTCATAAACTATTAATTCCTTAAACTCATTCTTATTATCATCAAAAAAGATACAAGTATATTTTATTCTTTCAGCTATGGTTTTACCATTAGATGTATCAACAACTTTCTTTTTTTCATCTTCAAAAAACACTTCTATCACAACCATAAATGGAGGAACTAATTTCCCATCCCCTTTTATATACCTGTCATAAAGTAATGGATGCGTCTTAAAAGTTACAATATTCCCAATTTTAAATTGATTGTCTAAACTCATTGTCTTATTTTTTTATAAATATAAAAAAAATACTACATTTACACTAAAGCAAGGAAGTTCTTTAGTTAAAAAGAAATAAAACATTTGTTGAACTACTGTATTGGTTTTTAACCAATCACTTAATCCGACTTTTTCAAGAAAAAGGATAATAAATATGGAGATTAAGGAAGATGTATAAGCTGCTGGTTTATCCAGCAAGTATAACGTTATAAATGCTGTATAAACCAGCAACTTCTGTAAGATACAGAAATATTTATAAGTTATAGTTATTAGACGACACAATTTAGTTAATGTTACAATCATTTCTAGAGGGCTTAAGTTTAAATTAGACAATATATTATACCGACAAAGTATAATGAACGTACAATTGCAACGTGAGTCGAGAATTCGGCTAATAGTTCAATCCTTTATAAGGTGTAAGTTTTATTCTGTTATAAATACGTGCGAGAGCTTCCTTTTCTTTTTTTATTATGATAGAGCAAAAAGATTGGTTTAAAGACAGAGGTTATCCACATTTTACTAATAAGACTCCAATGTCTATTAGAAAAAATATTGAGCGCTTTGTAACCAATCAAAAAAAAGTGTCTCAACATTCCTTTTCTCCACTTATCTTTAAAGAAATTAAGCAGAGACGCTATAAATTATCTGATTTTAATGGAGAATTGAGACGTTCTCACAAAAAAATAAAGAAAGGAAAATTTGTTTCAAACACAAAAATTAGAGAAATATTATACGCAACGCATATAGATGCTCATATCTATTCTTATTACACGCAACAAATTATCACTCCAAAATATGAAGCCTACTTAAAGCAAAACCCATTGCTTTCAAATTCAATAACTGCTTATAGACAAATTGAAACCGACGATAAACTAAAGTTTAAAAACAATGTACATTTTGCTAAAGATGTATTTGATGAAATTAAACGAAGAGAAAGCTGTGTAACGCTTGTTTTAGATATAGAAAACTTCTTTCCTAGTTTAGATCATAAAAAATTAAAATTGGCTTGGGCAAAAATATTAGGCTACAAAACATTACCTAAAGATCACTTTAATATTTTCAAAGCCACTACCCGATTTTCTTATGTAAAATTGAAAGACCTAAAAACTAAAAATGGTCATTTTGATGAAAAAGAATTATCAAAATTCAGAAAAGAAGGGAAGCATACCTTTTTCAGAAGTATTAAGGAATTAATAGATTCTGATATAATAATTCATAAAAATCAAAAACAAAACGACCAAAAAGAATTGATTGGTATCCCACAAGGACTGCCTATTAGCGCATTGCTAGCTAATATTTATATGATTGCATTTGACGAAGCTGTTATAAATGAATTAACATTAAAACACAATATTTTTTATCGTAGATACTCTGATGATATTGTAATGATTTGCAATGAAAATCAAATAAAATCAATTGAAGACTTTGTCGAAAATGAGATAGAAAAAAATGAATTGACAGTATCATTAGAGAAAACAGAAAAAACACTTTTCAAATTAAATAATGGTCGTTTACAATCCTATGGAATCGATAAAGATGGAGTTTTAAATCATAACATGCCATTAAATTATTTAGGGTTTGAATTTTATGGTTATCAAACTTTAATTAAGTCCAAAAACTTAGCTAAGTTTTATAGAGAAATGAAACAAACCATTAAGCGAAAACATAAGCGGGTAGAAGTCGTTAAAGAAAAACATCTTTTAGATGAAGCTCCAGTATTTAAAAGAAAAATTTATAGACTTTTTAGTTTTAAAGGAGAGAAATCGAGAATGCTCCCGGCAAAAAGGACTGATTTTGTTGATGGAAAAGCAATAACAAAATATTATTATAGAAAATTCCGAGGCAATTTTTTAAGATACGCTTATAGAGCTTCAGATGATTTGGAAGCACCTGAAATTAAAAGACAATTACGAAATCATTGGAAAATACTTCAAAAAACATTGAAGAAATATGATTTTTCAAATGTTAAGAAAGATTAGGGTTTCACAATTACAAACCTTTATAATTTATTACTTTTACGGTTATAAGATTTAAATAATATGAACGACAACCTAATTCTAATTCTTGCCATACTTATCGCTGGCGGAATAGGTGCTTATATAGGCATGACCATTACCAAACTAAAAAGTAAAAGCGAACAAAGCACTTTAGAAGAGCGCCAAAGTCAATTAAACACGACTATTAGCGAACTGAAACAAACTATTGATAAGGTTGAAAGAGAACGTGAAGACATTCGTCGTGAGAAAGACTTTTTAAATTCTGAATTAACACGTAAAAACACCGAATACGAAAACCTACAACAATTAAGTGCTAAACGCGATCAAGAAATTGAAGAACGCCAAGAGCAACTGCGTAAAGATTTTGAGTTATTGGCTAATAAAATTTTAGAGGAGAAATCTGAAAAATTCACTAACAAAAACAAAGAAAATTTAGATGCTATTCTAAAACCACTTCAAGATAAAATTAAAACTTTTGAAGATAAAGTAGATTTAACTCAAAAGGAAAGCATTAGTATGCATTCCGCTTTAAAAGAGCAATTAGTTGGTTTAAAAGACTTGAACCAACAAATGACTAAAGAGGCTACCAACCTGACGCGTGCTTTAAAAGGCGATAGTAAAATGCAAGGAAACTGGGGCGAATTGGTTTTAGAACGCGTACTAGAAAAATCGGGCTTAGAAAAAGACAGAGAGTATTTTGTACAACAAAGTTTTACCCGCGAAAATGGCACACGAGTGCTGCCCGATGTAGTGCTTCATCTTCCCGACGGTAAAAAAATGATTATCGATTCTAAAGTATCTTTAACCGATTATGAGCGTTTAGTGAATGCCGATGATGAGGATAAAGCACGTTACTTAAAAGCCCATATTAATTCGGTTAAAAAGCACGTAGACCAACTTTCAGAAAAAAATTATCAAGATTTATACGATATAGAATCACCCGATTTTGTTTTAATGTTCATCCCTATAGAACCTGCTTTTGCTGTGGTTGTTAATGATGACAATAGTATATACAACAAAGCCTTCGAGAAAAACATCGTCATAGTAACACCTTCTACCCTTTTAGCCACTTTACGTACTATTGATAGTATGTGGACCAACGAAAAGCAACAACAAAATGCTATTGAAATTGCACGACAAGCAGGTGCACTTTATGATAAATTTGAAGGTTTAGTTTCTGATTTAACCGGTGTTGGTAAAAAAATTGATGCTGCTAAAAGCGATTATTCGGCTGCCATGAATAAGTTGGTTGATGGTAAAGGAAATTTAATATCGAGTGTTGAACGTCTTAAAAAAATGGGTGCTAAAGCTAAAAAAGCCTTACCTGAAGCCATTATTAAGCGTGCTGAAGAAGATTAACCCCCGAACACACATCATGTATTTAAGTGATATATTTGTTTATCATGTAATTAAGTGATATATTTGTTTATCATGTAATTAAGTGATACTTAAATTTTAACGGAATGATAAGCGTTATAACAGGAGATATTATAAACTCCAGAAAACAAACAGACCCTGAAATATGGATAAATACCTTAAAAAAGGCATTATCCTATTTAAGTCCTGATACTACTTATTGGGAACTATATAGAGGAGATAGTTTTCAAATAGAACTAAGCGACTACGCGAACAGTTTCATGGCCGCTATTTATATAAAAGCAGCTATTAAAATGATTAAAGACTTAGACGTTAGGCTGGCTATTGGTATTGGAAGCAAAACCTTTAAAGGGCACGATGTAACAGAATCTAACGGTGATGCTTTTGTGTTCTCAGGTGAAGTTTTAGAAACTTTAAAAAAGGAAAAACAAAACTTACGCATCAAAACCAACAACAACGCTATTAATGAAGAGTTAAATTTATACTTTAAATTAGCGTTAATTACCATGGATAGCTGGAGTGTTAATTCCGCCGAAATTGTAAAACTAAGCATCGAAAATCCCGAAGCGTTACAAACCGAGTTAGGCAAACTAATAGGTATTAACCAAAACGCCATTAGCAACCGCCAGAAACGGGCTCATTTAGATGAAATTTTAGAGTTAAACCAAATGTACAAACACAAAACAAGTTTATTATGATGGTTTTAATAAAGCTTTTGTTAGCACACATTATCGGCGATTTTTTTCTTCAACCTAGAAAATGGGTTAAAGAAAAGGAGAAGAAAAAACTAAAATCGAAAAAGCTCTATCTGCATGTTTTAATTCATGTGGCTTTAACGAGTATCTTCCTTTGGGATCTTTCATTATGGCCCATAATTTTAAGTATAGGTATTACGCATTTAATTATTGACGCTGCGAAATTGTTATATCAAAAGAAAAAAACAAAGCGTCTGTTGTTTTTTATTGACCAACTGCTACATATAGCTGTTATTTATTTTTGCTATTATCTATTTACTGAAAACGCCTTCAACTTAAGCTTTTTGGTGACCGAAAACAGCTTATTGCTTGCAGCCTGCTTGCTATTCTTAACAATTCCCACCTCTATAATTATGAAAACCATTTTTTTTAAGTGGAATATTTCAGAACTTACTAAAAATAACCAATCACTAGAGGATGCAGGGAAATATATTGGTATTTTAGAGCGTGTTTTGGTGTTTATTTTCATCATAGTAGGACACTGGGAAGCTGTTGGCTTTTTAATTACGGCGAAATCTGTTTTTAGATTTGGCGATTTAAAAGAGTCGAAACACAGACAACTCACAGAATATATTTTAATAGGAACTTTAATAAGTTTTGGAATTGCAATAATAACGGGAATTATCTACTCGACTATAACTTTACATTATGCTTAGAACAACTGAAGAATCGCAAATAACAATTACACAATTAATGCTACCGTCGCACTCTAATTTTAGCGGCAAAATTCATGGAGGTTATATTTTAGGCCTTATGGATCAAATAGCATTTGCCTGCGCCTCTAAACATTCAAGAAATTATTGTGTAACAGCATCTGTAAACAAGGTCGATTTTTTAAACCCTATTGAAGTTGGTGAACTTGTTACACTTAAAGCATCAGTTAACTATACCGGAAAAACATCGATGGTTATTGGTGTTCGAATTGAATCTGAAAACATTCAAACAGGCGAAAAAAAACATTGTAATTCGTCGTATTTCACCATGGTTGCCAAAGATGAAAACGGAAAAAACGTGCCAGTTCCTGGTATTATTTTAGATTCAAAAAACAAAGTAAGACGCTTTGCTAGAAGTATAGCCAGACAAGAACAAGCAAGAAACAGAACCTCTGCCTTTAAAACTTCAGAATTTAAAGTAGAATTGTATTTAGAATGTTTGAAAGACCAAAATGCCAAAATTGAGTTAACAGACAATTAAATGCTCATTTTGTAAGTATTCTATTTTTTTTACTACTACACATCCATAAATACCTTAAATTTATATACTATAAATTAAGTATTAAACTAAAAGGATGCGTAAATGGCTTATTTTAGTAATTCTTCTTTTAGCCGGTTTCGCTGGCTATAACTACATATACCAAAGTCATAGAGACATACACGAAGAGCAAGCCGCTTACACGCTATCTGCACAGGCTTTGAGTACCGCTTTTTTAAAGACCCCTTCCGAGTCAGAATTAAAATATCTTAATAAAACCATAGAAATCTCTGGAAACATTACAGAAATAAATAAAAAAGATTTAACTTTAAACGAAAGTGTTTTCTGCCAATTTAGTAATCTTATTACTTTACCATCAAAGAAAGGCACAAACATTAAAATAAAAGGACGTGTTATAGGCTATGATGATTTGCTAGAGCAAGTAAAAGTAGACCAGTGTTTTATAGTGGATTAAATATTAACTTTAAATCTTAAAATATGAAAACAAAACTACTTTCTCTTTTATTCTTCGTTTTTACTATTTATGTTGCTGCCCAAACAACATACAATCTTAACTGGAAACTTAATATTGGCACCAACATAGATCTAACTGTAAATATAAACGACATAGTTACATGGACTTGGACGGATGGAATAATCCACAACGTTACAAGTAGTTCTGGAAGTTCTGAAACATTTAATAGCCCAGATTTAACGGGTAACGGACAAACATATTCGTACACCTTTACTAAAGCCGGATCAAACCCTTATGTATGCACCTATCATTCCGGCAATATGAGCGGAACCATTACCGTGAGCGCTCCTTTAGGTATTGAAGATGCGTCTATTTCTAATTTCAGTATTTCTCCCAACCCAGCAAAAAATTATATAAAAATACAATTACCTCAATCTATAGCAGAAGCTAAAATTGAAGTATTCAATATTCTAGGTAAACAAATATATAGCAACGCCAATTATAGAGATAACCCCATAGATATCACTTCTTGGGAACGCGGTATTACACTCATCAAAGTCTCTTCAGAAGGCCAATCAAAAATTAAAAAATTCATAAAGCAGTAACCCAATTAAAGAACCCCATTATTAATGAGAAACCTATTAATACTCCTTTTATTTTCGTCCTTAGTTACCAATTCACAAAACGACTTACTTACTGAAATTGATACTGATTCCACAGGAACTGAATACGCAACAGCAGCCTTTAAAGGTTTGAAAATTGTAAATTTTGAATCGACCAAATTAGTAGCAAAGAAAGAACTTCAATTTATT
Organism: Mariniflexile sp. AS56; assembly: GCF_030552475.1. GTDB lineage: Bacteria > Bacteroidota > Bacteroidia > Flavobacteriales > Flavobacteriaceae > Mariniflexile. The sequence continues at coordinate 104,003 of NZ_JAUPED010000001.1, forward strand.
GTATCTCACCGATTTGGCTCAATAAAAAATGGCATCAACACTTTTTTTGGTTTGGATGAAGCTGTCACTCGACTCAACTTTGTTTTAGGAGTCACTGATGGATTAAATGTAGGTGTTTCAAGAAGCTCTTATTTAAAAGTTTATGATGTCTCCTTAAAATACCGCCTATTAAGACAGGAAGAAAACGGCTTTCCTTTTACCATAGTGGGTTACAATTCCATTTTAATAAACACCGCCTTAGACAAGGAAAATTTGCCTTTACTGGAATTTAAACACCGCCTAGGTTATACGGCACAAATACTAATTTCTAGAAAAGTAAACACCGATTTATCGCTGGAACTAGCGCCTACATTTTTTCATGATAACTATGTTGTTGTGGATGCACAAGACAATTCGCAATTTGCCTTAGGTTTTGGTGGCCGCTACAAATTAAGTACACGCTGGTCTTTAAACGCCGATTATGGCTGGCATTTAAACAGAGCCAGCAACTCACCTTTTAAAAACCCATTATCTATTGGAGTTGATTTAGAAACGGGTGGACACGTGTTCCAAATGCATTTTACAAACGCCCAACCCATGGATGCTAATGGCTTTTTAGGACAAGGAACAGGAGACTGGAGCGACGGCGATATTTATTTTGGATTTAATTTAAGTAGACAATTTTAATAAAAACACTAATACAAATACCCTACAACTATGAAAAAGATACTATTAACAAGCATAATGTTTACAACCATTCTTTTTGGTTGCAGCAGTTCTAGCAACGACGATTTAACGGAAGCGTCTCCTAATCCAGATCCAGACCCTGCACCAACAACTAAGGTAACATACAATGGCAGTGTGAAGGCCATTATAACCTCAAATTGTAATAACTGCCATGGAAGTCCGGTTAGAAATGGCGCTCCCATGTCTTTAACAACCTATGCGCAAGTAAAAGCATCTGTAGAAACCGGAAGCCTAATTGCAAGAATAAACAGCACCAGTAACCCTATGCCGCAGTCTGGATTAATGTCTCAAAACAACAGAACTTTAATTCAACAATGGAAAGATGATGGGTTTCTAGAAAACTAAACACCATGAAACATTTAATATACCTACTAGCATTTTTTAGCCTTAATTTAGTTGCACAAAGCAAGTATATTACAAAAACGGGCGTGGTAAATTTTGAAGCTTCAGTAGCCTCTTTTGAAGAAGTAAAAGCGATGAACCAGTCGGTTACAGCAATCATTGAAACTAAAAGCGGTGCATTTGCTGCCTTGGTTTTAGTGAAGGGGTTTCGATTTAAAAACGCTCTCATGGAAGAGCACTTTAATGAAAACTATGCCGAATCGGACCAATTCCCTAAAGCTACTTTTAAAGGAAATTTAGAAGATTTTTCCATTGATAAATTAAGTGCTACTTCTATATTTAAAATGAATGGTTCTTTAACATTTCATGGGAAAACGAAAAAACTAGAGTCCATTCCTTTAAAGCTATCAAGAGAAGGTGATTTTATAAATGTATCTGGAAGCTTCCTTTTAAATACTTCAGATTTTGATATAAAAATACCTAAAGTCGTAAAAGACAAAGTATCAGAAACCGTTGAAGTTTCCTTAAATTTCAAATTAAAAAAGACATAAAAAAAGCCGCTTAAAGCGGCTTTTTAATTTTTATTTATTCAAATACATTTTTCGTCTCGAGTATAATTCATAAAACTCATCGTCTTTTAAACTATCTATAAACAAAATGCTTTCGCCTGTACTTTTCATTTCTGGTCCTAACTTCTTATTCACATTATGAAACTTATTGAAAGAGAATACCGGTTGCTTAATAGCAAACCCTGTTAATTGCGGATTAAAGTTAAAATCTTTCACCTTCTTTTCCCCCAACATCACTTTAGTAGCATAGTTTACATAAGGTTCTCCGTAAGCTTTCGCTATAAACGGTACCGTACGAGATGCTCTTGGATTGGCTTCGATGATGTAAACAATATCATCTTTAATAGCAAACTGAATATTTATTAAACCAACTGTATTAAGTGCTAAAGCAATTTTTTTAGTGTGGTCTTTAATTTGTTGCATTACAAATTCACCTAAGTTGAATGGAGGCAACATAGAATTACTATCACCTGAATGTATACCACAAGGCTCAATATGTTCCATGATACCAATAATATACACATCTTCTCCATCACAAATAGCATCAGCCTCTGCTTCAATAGCGCCTTCTAAATAATGATCTAACAACAACTGATTCCCTGGCATTTGGCTTAATAAGTCAACCACATGCTTTTCAAGTTCTTGTTTATTGATAACAATTTTCATCCCTTGTCCACCAAGTACGTAAGATGGGCGCACTAATATTGGGAAATCCAATACATCTGCAATCGCAGAAGCTTCATCTGCAGTTGTTGCAATATCAAACTCTGGGTAAGGAATATTGTTTTCTTTTAATAGGTTTGAAAAATGACCTCTATCTTCGGCTAAATCAAGAGACTCATAACTAGTTCCTATAATTTTAATACCGTATTTAGTTAATTTTTCAGCAAGTTTTAAAGCGGTTTGTCCACCTAATTGCACGATAACACCTTCTGGTTTTTCATGCTTAATAATGTCATAAATATGCTCCCAGAACACAGGTTCGAAGTATAATTTATCAGCAGTATCAAAATCGGTTGAAACCGTTTCAGGGTTACAGTTAATCATGATGGTTTCATAACCACATTCAGCGGCTGCTAAAACACCATGTACACAACAGTAATCGAACTCGATACCTTGCCCAATTCTGTTTGGTCCTGAACCTAAAACAATAATTTTCTTTTTATCTGTAACGATACTCTCGTTATCTGCATAACGTTTTCCTTCTGCAGTTTCCATATCACTTTCAAAAGTTGAATAATAATAGGGAGTTTTTGCTTTAAATTCGGCAGCACAGGTATCTACTAATTTATAGACACGGTTCACACCAAATTCTTCACGTTTATTGTAAACCTGACTTTCTAAACAGCCCAACATGTGTGCTATTTGACGGTCACCATAACCTTTTTGCTTAGCTTCAAGCAATAAATCTTTTTGGATGGTATCAATTGTAAACGTAGAAATTTCTTTTTGAAGCAAGTGTAATTCCTCATATTGTCTCAAGAACCACATATCAATTTTTGTGATTTCATGAATTCTACTTAAAGGAATTCCCATAGCAATAGCATCGTAAATAATAAATACACGATCCCAAGAAGCATAGGTAAGTTTTTCTATAATTTGCTCGTAGTTCTTATTTTCTTTACCATCTGCACCTAAACCATTTCGCTTAATTTCTAGCGATTGTGTTGCTTTATGTAGCGCTTCTTGGAATGAACGACCAATACCCATCACTTCTCCTACCGATTTCATTTGAAGACCTAAAGTTCTATCAGACCCTTCAAATTTATCGAAATTCCAACGAGGTATTTTTACGATTACATAATCTAAAGTCGGCTCAAATAAAGCTGAAGTAGATTTTGTAATTTGATTCTGTAATTCATCTAAATGATAACCCAACGCTAATTTAGCCGCAATTTTCGCAATAGGATACCCTGTTGCTTTACTTGCTAGTGCCGACGAACGCGATACACGAGGATTAATTTCAATAGCAATAATATCTTCTTTTTCATCTGGACTTACGGCAAACTGCACGTTACATCCCCCTGCGAAATCACCAATACTACGCATCATATGGATAGCCATATCACGCATTTTTTGGTACGTTTTATCACTTAAAGTCATCGCTGGTGCTACTGTAATAGAATCTCCTGTATGAATACCAATCGGATCCATATTTTCAATAGAACAGATTATTACAACATTATCATTTGAATCTCTAAGCAACTCTAACTCATACTCTTTCCAACCAATTAAGGCTTTATCAATCATCACCTCATGAATAGGAGACACCTCTAATCCACGTGTTAATAACTCATCAAAATCTTCTTCTTTATGAACAAAAGAAGCGCCTTCACCACCTAAAGTAAATGAAGCCCTAATTATTAAAGGAAAACCATACTCTTGCGCAATCTCTTTACCTTTTAAGTAAGAAGTAGCCGTTGCTTGAGGCGCCATTGGAATCCCAATTTTAAGCATCAATTCTCTAAACTTCTCTCTGTCTTCGGTAATATTAATAGCGTCAATATCTACACCAATAATTTCTACATCAAAATCTTTCCAAATCCCCTTTTCATCTGCTTCTATGCATAAATTTAACGCCGTTTGTCCTCCCATAGTAGGTAACACAGCGTCAATATGTGGATGTTCTTTTAGAATTTTAATTAATGATTTGGTTGTAAGTGGCAACAAGTATACATGATCGGCCATTGATGGGTCGGTCATGATGGTTGCAGGATTGGAGTTAATTAAAATAGTTTCAATTCCATCCTCCCTTAAAGAGCGTAAAGCTTGCGTTCCTGAATAATCGAATTCGCATGCTTGCCCTATAACAATAGGACCAGATCCAATAATTAGAATAGATTTAAGTTTTGAATTTTTAGGCATTTTTACTGTTTAATAAGTGTTTTATAATATGTTACAAAAATAGGCATTAACAGATATAAAAAAAGGCATTACACTTAAGTAATACCTTATTAATATCAACAATTGTTAATCATTATTTTTTATGTCTAGATTCAGAAGATACAGACAATTTCTTTCTACCCTTAGCTCTTCTACGAGCAAGTACTTTTCTTCCATTAACAGAAGCCATTCTTTCTCTAAAACCATGCTTGTTTCTTCTTTTTCTTTTCGATGGCTGAAATGTTCTTTTACTCATTACCTTATATCTTTAAAATTCTGAATTGTACTTTTTTTTTGTTCGTTTGGCTTTCTCCAAAACTGAGCGCAAATATACAAAGAGTTTTTACTTTGACAAATGTTATTTTAAAAATATTTAGAATTAATTTTTCAGAATCAAATTTAAGCAATATTCCTTTATTTATTTGGGTTCATGAACACCTTTTTGTTAATTATCTATGGATTGATTTTGACAAAAATTTAGTTTCTTTGCATTTACAATTAAATTAGACGCTAAAAAAACATCTAATACAACCATTCAAACACTATAAAATGTACAATAAAATTATAAAATTAATAATAGCTGCAGGAATCATTGCTTTTGCAGTTTACCAATTCATAGAAGGAAACATAGGTAACGGTATTATGTTTATACTACTTTCACTTATTTTCGTGTTGCTTTATTTTAAAAACGAGTTTATTTTATTAGCATTTTTAAGGTTGCGTAAGCAAGATTTTGAAGGCGCAAAAAAATGGTTAGACAAAATTAAAAACCCAGAAGCCGCCTTAGTTACGAAGCAACAAGGCTACTATTATTACTTACATGGGTTAATGGTTTCTCAAACAAACATGAATGAAGCTGAAAAATATTTCAAAAAAGCGGTGACATTAGGTTTATCTATGAGTCATGATTTAGCCATGGCAAAACTGAACTTATCGGGTATTGCTTTTTCTAAACGCAGAAAAATTGAAGCTGAGAAACTGCTTTCTGAAGCTCAAAAATTAGACAAACAAGGCATGTTAGCCGATCAAATAAAAATGATGAAGGAAAACATGAAACGTGCCCAAGCACCTAACCAACATTTTGGTGCAGGTGGCTCTGTTCGATCTCAAAAAAGAAGAGGTTAGATTTCCCATAATGAGGTTTTCATTTTAGTAAAACCTTTCAAAATAAAAAAAGACCAACAAAAACATTATGTTTTTGTTGGTCTTTTTTTTGTTCAAAAATAAGGCTCTCCCCCTATTTTCAATAAGAACTTGTGCTTAAAGCTGGTTCTTTTTCTCCCAAAACTTATTTTATTTCTTTTCAACCCCTATCTGTCTAATAATCAATACAACTTAATTTATTATTTATATTTAGTCTAAATAAACTTTGTGTATTTAATTTTCAATTCTATATTTGCCGAGTTATTTATAATCAATCTAAATAAAGTCATGTATAAAAAATTAAGTTTATTACTCATTCTAACCATTCAAGTCTCATTTGCCCAATCGAAAATAACGGGCACAATTAATAATGAAAAACAAGAACCAATCCCTTTCGCTAGTATTCTAATTGAAAGTTCTTCAAAAGGTACCTCGGCAAACGAATATGGTTATTTTGAATTACCAACTACAATCAACGGAAACTACAACATCAAAGCATCGGCTGTTGGATACAAATCATCAACAAAAACGATTCAAATAAAAAATAATCAAAGCATTAACCTTAGTTTTATACTGGTAAATGATTCAGAACTAGATGAAATTGAGCTTTTTGGAGACCGAAACAAACACCCCGATAAAATTGAAGCGCTCACCAGACTGCCATTAGCGCCTTACGAGCAAATTCAAAGTATTTCTATTATTTCAGAAAAAGTAATTGAACAACAGGGAAACCTCACCATTTCGGATGCTACAAAAAATGTTCCTGGTGTATACACCTTCGCTACTTATGGAAACAAACGCGAAAGCATGTCCTCTCGTGGGTTTAGAGGTATTCCTATATTAAAAAATGGCGTGCGTGTGCATTCCGATTTTAGAGGTACTGGTATTTTAACAGATATGCAAGGTGTTGATAATATTCAAGTTTTAAAAGGTGCTGCTTCTATAACACAAGGTGTGGCAACCGACTTAGGAAGCCCTGGTGGCGTAATAAACATTGTTACAAAAACACCTAAATATTATTCTGGAGGCAATGCATCGGTACGTTTGGGCAGTTTCGGGCAGGCACGTACCACCTTTGATGTTTTTGGACCTGTAGCAAATACCGAACATTTAGCATTTAGAATTGACGGTGCTCTAGAACGTGCAGATGGTTACAGAAATGGAATTTCATCGGAACGTTTTTACATCAACCCATCTTTGGAATGGAAATTAGACGATAAAACAACTTTAACTCTTGAAATGGACTTCTTTGATGATAGCAGAACACCCGATGTTGGAACTATTAACTTAGGAGAAAACGACACCAATGCTATTTATGATTTGCCATACAACCAGTTTTTAGGATTTGAAAACGACAAATCATTAACAAAAAGCACCTCCTATTCCATACGATTCAACAGAGATATTACAGATAAATTAAGTTTAAAAGCCGCTTTATATAAATCGGTTTTAGATTTAGATGATAAAGGAGCAAGCCTAGGATCTGTTATAAATGATGAATTTGGAGATCCTATCTACAACGAACGTAAACGTGGTTATTCCATATCAACACGTAATGATGAGAACAGTGTTTTACAATTCGATTTAGTTGGAGACGATTTAAAAACAGGTAACATATCGCATACGTTTCAAGTTGGTTTCGACTACAGAACCACAATATTCAATACCACAAGCCAAAGTGTTTCTACCATAGATACTATTAATGCGTTTACAAATAACACAAGAACTTTACCAGGTAGTCTGGATTTTGGAGCCGTAAGCATAGAAGGTTCCCAATCACGAGCACTGGGTTTAGTTGCTCAAGATGTGATTACATTTAACCATTGGTTAAAAACATTTTTGGGCTTCCGTTATAGCACAACACAAACCGATGCCGCTACAGAGACAACCCAAAGCGATGCTTTTAACCCTTTAATGGGCATTATTGTAACACCTCATAAAAACATCAACTTGTTTGTATCTTACACCAATAGTTCTTACCCAAGATCGGGCACACGATTAGATATTAATGGCAACCAATTAGGTAATGAACGTTTCGACCAATTTGAAACAGGCATAAAAACGAATTGGTTAGATAGCCGATTACGCTTTAATTTCACCTTCTTTAAAATAAACAACAAAGACATTAACCTTCCTGTTTATGATGAAAATTGGGTTGCTACAGCTTATTACCAAAAAGGAGGAAATGACGAACGAAAAGGTATAGAGGTAGAATTAACAGGACGTATTCATAATAATCTAGAACTCATTACCGGGTATTCTTATATCGATGCACAATATAAAGAACACACCTCATATGTTTACGGTTCCGCCCCTTTAAACACACCAAAACACACTTTCAATGCCTATGCAAATTATAAATTTCATGGTGATTTAGAAGGTTTATCAGCCGGAGCTGGTATATATTTTACAGGCGAAAGACCAATAAATGATTGGAGCGCCGGTGCCGTAACACATGAAGGGATTGTACCCAACCAAGAACCATTTAATGTAGAGGCATATACACAGGTAAATTTACAAGCCGCTTATCATTTTAATAAACATTGGAATTTAAGATTTTTACTAAACAACGTCTTTAACGAAATTGGCTATAACGCTTACAGAACAAGTTATATCAACCAAACCGACCCAAGAAATTTTGCAGGCGTATTAACTTATAAATTTTAATTTTTAGTAATCAACTGACTCAAAGTACAACTTTAACTAGTTGTACTTTTTTGTAGTTAAACATCTATTTTAATGAAAAAAACAACATTCAGCATTAGAAAATTTATTAACGATATCCATTTATGGTTAGGCTTAGCAAGTGGTATTATTATATTTTTAGTATGCTTTAGCGGAACCATTTTAGCTTTTGAACATGAAATAAAAACATACTTTACTGAAGAAGTTATCGTTGAAGCTACATCCAACAAACTACCTTTAGAAAATTTAGTTAATACACTAAAACAATCTAACAATGGCTTTGTTACGGGTGTAACCATACCCGTAGAAGCAAACGAACCTTATCTATTTTCTGTAAAGAAAGATTTGAAAGAACGTCGAGGCACTCAAATATTAGTTAACCCTTACACCTCAAGTATTCATAAAATTGAAAAAACAAAAACAGACACATTCCTATTCACCATGTTTAAACTACATCGATGGTTACTTTTAGAAACTACTATAGGTAGACCTATAGTAGGCGTTGCCACCATTATTTTTCTATTACTTGCTGTTTCAGGAATTGTTTTGTGGTTTCCAAAGAAATTAAAATGGAAGCATATAAAGCATGGACTAAAAATTAAAACCGGTGCCAATTGGAAACGTATTAATCACGATTTACACAACACACTCGGTTTTTACGCCTGCATCATCATAGTAATTATGGGTGTTACTGGCTTATGCTGGTCGTTTCAAAGTTACAGAGAAGGTTTGAGTACTATTTTGAATGCTAAAATTTTTGAAAGAACAACGCCCGAATTTAATTTGGATGCTAAAAACAAACCCGTTTCTCTAGATGAAGCCTTGAAAATAGCCAATACGACTTTAAATTATAAAGGAGAACTCGCTGTTACTTTTCCGAATAAAAAAAACAATTATTATACTTTCAGAAAATCGAATGAGGAAAATTGGTCGCCTGTAACAACAGATAACTTATACATGGATTCTTCGGGAAGTATTTTAGCTATAGAATGGTTTAAAGACAAACCCTTAAACATAAAAATAGCAGCACTAATACGCCCTATACATACAGGTGAAATTTTTGGTACACTATCAAAAATCATTTATTTTATAGCCTGCCTCATAGCAACAAGTCTTCCTGTGACAGGTACTATTATCTGGTTGAACAAATTAAAAAAGAAACGTAAAAAGACAATCACCACTTCATAAAAGCATGAAATTCAATTATAAAAAAAGGCGTAAAACTTAGTTTCACGCCTTTTTAATAAATTATTAGTGGACTTTTCCCTATTGAACATCATAGTATCCCTTTTCAGGAATCTCTATTGTGTAATTTTTTCTTGACCTATTATTAAGTTTAGGCTCACGCAACCAAGGGTTGTGAATTTTCAATATTTTATAATTGATTCCATATTGTTCAGCGAAGGCAGTGAAATCTGTAACTTCCGTATTAATTTCAACTTTATAGGTAGGCACATTTGAATACAAGTCTTTATCTCTAAAATTAAAACCATATTTCGCTGGATGCGTTAAAATTTCTTTAAGCGCCACAATTCTAAACACATAACGGCCTGTTTCTTCACCCAATAGCAAATCATAATAATTTTTCACATTTTGCTCTCTTAAATATCTAGAAACCCCCGCATTACCCGCATTATATGCAGCAGCAGCTAAAGTCCAAGACCCTAAACTTTCTTTTGATTTCAATAAGTACTCACAAGCTACTTCTGTAGCTTTTTCTAAATGATAACGCTCATCCACATTATCATTAACCTCCAACCCATTTTCGCGTGCAGTTGCAGGCATTATTTGCCAAACGCCTCGTGCCCCAGCTGGAGACACCGCATTTGTTAATCCACTTTCTATTACGGCTAAATATTTAAAATCGTCTGGCACACCATACTTTGCCAAAATAGGCTCAATAATGGAGAAATATTTCTTGGCACGTTTAAACATTAACAAGCCGTTAGACTGCCAATAGGTATTAACCAAAAGTTCTTTATCCATACGTTCTAAAATATCCGGACTTTTAAGCGGCATAGGTTCTCCTGCAAAATCTAAATTGCTAGGTACTTGAAGCGCGTAAACATTATAATCGTTTATAAGCTTCGTTTCAAAATTAGCATCGGTAGGCGCATCTTGAATGGCATAAACAAATAGTGCACACAAACTTAATAACCCCACAAACGCCAGTATTCTCTGTATAATCTTCATTTTTAAAAAGTTTTATTTAAAGGTAAATATTTTGTTTAATTCTCTAAAATTATCCTTGGTAAATTTTCGTTAAACCACTTATATTTATTGATAATCATGATATGAGTTCCTCCTTTTATCACAGTACAGTCTGAAATGTTTTTAATAGGAAATACCGCATCACAATCGCCATGAATATGAACCATATCTTTTCTACTTATTTCTTGATTCCAGCAAACCATTTCTTTAACAGCCCAACTTAAATAAGCAGCGTCATTTACCGACAAATATTTTTTATATAACTCAAGTCGTTTGGTAATATTGCTCCCAAAAGCATACTTTGTGAAAAGCTCCATATTGCTTACCAATTGCGTTGGCAGTAATTTATAGGCCTTGGTTGTTTTGGCTAGCGTCATTTTTCTTGGTAATTCCTGCACAGACTTGACACTAGAAATAATAATGAGTTTCCTAACTGATATATGTTTACACATTTCTTGAACCAACACCCCACCAAAGGACACGCCTATTAACACGACACGATCATGGCTTATGTGCGTCGTCATTCGCAAAGCATAGGCACTTATCGTTTCATTTTTTAAAGGCAACATCCACTCTAAATAATGAATTTCAAATTGATTTTCAGGCAATTTAATATATTCAAAAATTTTAGGACTTGCAGCCATTCCTGGCATCAAATACACATGTATTAGTTCGGCGCTCATTCGGTCTCATTTAAAATCCAAATCCCTTAAAACTCTAACAGTTTATTTCATAAGGGATTAACAATCACATTACTTTTTAGTAACGATTATTTTTTGTACTTTTGCAAAACAAATTTATAAAATAGTACTCACTATTTTAAGTTTACTACAAAATTAAAAAATACTTACCATGGTTGAAGTTGCAGAATTAGTAGACAATGATTTCTTACGTCAATTTGAACTAAAAATCGACAATCATTTAGCTAAAATTGAATACTCTTTACAAGAGCGAAAGATTTTTTTAACAAAACTTGTTATCCCAGAAGAAATTAATGACGAAGGGTTTAGCAAAGAATTTTTAACAGCCGTTTTTCAACAAATTGAAGAACGTAATTTAAGTGTTGTTCCTACAAGTCCTGAAATAGCGAAGTTTGTAAGAGGCAACAGAAAGTACAAACGTATGTTACCCGTAGGTTTGAGAATCTAATTTTATTTACTGATTACAAAAAAAATACAAAATCTGAAGTTTATAGCTTCAGATTTTTTTTTGTGTTAACCACATTATTGTTTGGTATAAACTACGGTTAAGTCTTTAGTTGCAACTACTTCCGTAAAATCTTCATTGTATATTTTAATAGCATCAAGAAACACACGTGTTAAACGACGTCCATTTACCGTAGCGACAGCTTCATTAATCAAAATTAAATCACCTTTTTTAGTATAATTTGATGCATAACTGATAATTCCCTCATCGTCGCAAGCAATATTAAAGGTATACGAATTTGTAGTACCATTTTGCAAAGCTATTTCAACCGTTGGATTAAATGTTTTATTTGAAGACACGACGCCTGTAGATTCAAAAACCATAGTTTCATCATTCTGGCAATCAATTTCATCTAAAAGATTCACACTTATAACGCCGTCGTTATTCATATCAAATCCATCAGCAACTTGCCACTCCGTTAGCTTCCAAGAACCTTCAACGGAAAAATCATCATCACTATCATTAAAGCAACTAAGCAATAATAACGGGACAACACAAAGCATGGGTACTATTTTATTCATATTTGGGACATGATTCACTACTATTTGTAATAATACAAAACAAGATCTAATTTCAATCATAAATAAGTTAAACGAAATATAATTCGGGTGATTTGTAGCTAAATTAGTGTTTTAGTTTGAAAACACTTCAACAAAATCAAAACGGACCAACCCATCATCATCTATTTTTGTTAGCGAGACGTCATGCAAGGTGTTTACAAGTTCTGGGTTCCAAGGCGACTTTACTTTTACATAATTTTCAGTAAAACCATAAATATAACCTTCCTTGTTTTCTCCTTCAAACAACACTGTTCTACGACTTCCTAGCTGGCTTTCATAAAAAGCACGGCGTTTTTTAACAGATAAACCACGTAACATTTTGCTACGCTTACTTCTCACATTCATCGGCACTACACCATCCATCTCTGCAGCCTCTGTATTATCCCGTTCCGAATAAGTAAATACGTGTAAATATGAAATTTCTAATTCGGTTAAAAAATTATACGTTTCTAAAAAATGCTCATCACTTTCACCCGGAAAACCGACAATAACATCCACTCCAATACATGCATGTGGCATCACTTCTTTTATTTTTGAAACACGATCTACATACAACTCACGCATGTAACGACGTTTCATTTTTTTAAGAATTTCATTGCTTCCAGACTGCAAAGGAATATGAAAATGAGGTACAAAAGCCCTCGATTTTGAAACCAGATCGATGGTTTCGTTCTTTAAAAGATTCGGTTCTATAGAAGAAATTCGCAAACGCTCGATACCTTCAACTTTATCTAATTCGGTTACTAAATCTAAAAAGGTGTGTTCGTGTTTCTTATTTCCAAATTCACCTTTACCATAATCACCAATATTCACACCTGTTAAAACAATTTCTTTGATGTTTTGGGCTGAAATTTCACGCGCATTCTCCAATACATTTTGTACCGTATCACTTCTAGAAATACCACGTGCCAACGGGATAGTACAATAGGTGCATTTATAGTCGCAACCATCTTGTACTTTTAAAAAGGCGCGCGTTCTATCGCCAATAGAATAACTTCCAACATAAAAATCGGCTTCCTCTATTTCGCAAGAATGCACTTCGCCAAAATCATTTTTAGAAAGGTCGTTTATATAATCGGTGATTTTAAATTTTTCCGTAGCACCTAAAACCAAATCCACACCATTAACATCGGCCAATTCTTGTGGTTTTAACTGCGCATAACACCCAACAGCAGCAACAAAAGCTTCTGAATTTGCTTTTTGAGCTTGCTTTACAATGCTTTTAAAACGCTTATCTGCATTTTCGGTAACCGAACAAGTGTTAATAACATATATATCGGCTTTCTCAGAAAAATCTACACGATCGAAACCTTCATCTGTAAAACCTCTCGCAATGGTAGAGGTTTCAGAAAAATTAAGTTTACAACCAAGTGTATAAAATGCAACTTTTTTTCTCATTTATTGTTTTGCTATTTCCATGAAGGTAGAAATCTCATTATATTTACCTTCTTTCGTAATAAGTCTGCAAATTTACAATTAATAAACTATATGGTAAAACATGTTTTAAAACAAATAACAAACTATTTATCAATTAGTTGTATTATAGTACTCGCCACTTCTTGCGGAAACAATGCCCCTTCAAAGAATAGCCATTTAGTTTTTAAATACAACGAACACAAGAACATAGGCTCTCTAGATCCTGCATTTTCAAAAGATATTGCCGATATATGGGCCACCAACCAACTGTTTAACGGCTTGGTTCAAATGGATGAAAATTTAAACGTGCAGCCTTGTATTGCCAAAAACTGGATGCTTTCAGAAGATGCGCTCACATATTCATTTTCATTGCGCAACGATGTCTACTTTCATAAAGATATTCTATTTGGAACCGATTCCACAAGAACCGTTACCGCCAGCGATTTTGAATACAGTTTAAAACGTTTATTAGACCCTCTAGTGGCTTCACCAGGCAGTTGGGTTTTAGCCAAGGTTGATACCTTTAAAGCCGTAAACGATACCCTATTCCAAATTAAATTAAAGCAAGCATTTCCTGCTTTTTTGGGTTTATTGACTATGAAATACTGCTCGGTAGTTCCCAAAGAAATTATTGAACATTATGGCAGTGATTTTCGGTCACACCCCATTGGCACTGGTCCTTTTAAATTCAAGCGTTGGGAAGAGAACATCAAACTAGTTTTCAGAAAAAACAATCATTATTTTGAAGTAGATGAAAAAGGAAAACCACTACCCTATTTAGAAGCCGTTTCTATTACATTTTTACCCGACAAACAAAGTGAGTTTTTGCAGTTTGCACAAGGGAATATCGATTTTGTTTCAGGTTTAGATGCTTCTTATAAAGATGAAATTTTAACAGCCGATGGACAACTTCGGGCTACCTATTCAAAAGACGTAAATATGATTCGAGGCCCCTACTTAAACACCGAATACCTGGCGTTTTATATGGATTCTGATGTTACAGAAATACAATCGGAACTGATTAGAAAAGCAGTAAATTATGGTTTCGACAGAAAAAAAATGATGATTTATTTGCGAAACGGTGTGGGCATTCCTGCAAACGGAGGTTTTATCCCAAAAGGGTTACCAGGATATAACGAGTCTATTGGCTTCACCTTTCAACCTGAAAAAGCTAAAGAACTAATCAATCAATTTAAAATTGAAACTGGGAATAAAAACCCTGAAATATCGATAACTACCACGAGTAATTATTTAAGTTTTTGCGAATACATTCAGCGGGAGCTTCAAAAAATCGGTTTAGTGGTTCAAGTAGATGTGATTCCTGCTGCAACTTTAAAAGACGCCAAAGCAAATGGGAAATTGAATTTATTTAGAGCCAGTTGGGTTGCCGATTACCCAGATGCAGAAAATTATTTATCACTTTTCTACAGTAAAAACTTCGCCCCAAACGGACCGAACTATACTCATTTTAAAAGTGAGGTTTTTGATACTTGGTATGAAAAAGCATTTACTGAAACAAACACGACTGCGAGACAACGACTTTACACCCGAATGGATTCTTTAGTGATGAAAAAAGCTCCAATAGTACCGCTGTTTTATGATGAAGTAGTACGTTTTACCCGAAAAAATGTAAAAAACTTAGGCATTAACCCTATTAATTTATTAGAATTAAAACGAGTTACAAAGAATTGATAGTTGTCTCCCTTCTTTGCTCTTTCACAATCCCAACGATTATAAAATAAAGAGCCAACCCGTAAAAGAGCATGATTAAAACATCTTGAAATGGTAGATCTTGCTTAAATGTTTTGATAGTCATCATACTTTCTGACATAATATACAAGACAATACCAACGCACACATACACATAACTGATGTTATTAACAGCTACCTTTCTTAAAAAAGCAAACTGAAAAAGCAAAAGTGTAATAAAAAAGCTAATAAGAGCAGGCACATAAAAAAAATCCAAACTATCAAAAAGAAAGCTTATAATACCCACGGTATAAATAAACATCGCGATAGAAAATGGTATGAGTCTAGAAATATTAAAATCGAATTTATGGGAAAAACGAAAACTCAAAAACACTTTTCCTAAGGAGTAAAAAAACAGACTAACTCCCAAAAAAACAACCTCCGTATGGTTTATAATTAAGATATCTCCAATAAAAAGCATAAGTAAGGCTAAGCACAGCCATAAATGCTTTTTCTTATTGATTTCTCTATTGTTTAAATAATAATATAGAAACAACGCTATAATAACAAGTGGTTTTGAGAAATAGCGATAGGGATAGGCAGAACAATATAATTTAACTAATATATCTATTACAAGTATGCAAAAAAAAGTATGCTAAACTTTCTTTCATCTTTTAGTAGGTCAATCATTCTAGGGAGCAATGCGTTAACTCAATAACTAATGAAAAATGTGATAAACATCAAAAAAACTTCATGTTTATCCTTCAATATACTGATTTCTTACTTAATAAGCTAGATTTTCGAAAAATAATACACATCATCCGCCCCCTTTCCTCCATCTCTTTTTGATGATAGAAAACCAGTTTTATTAGCACTATCCATAACCAAACTAAAATCATCTTTAGGACTATTGATAGGCTTCGGAAGTTTTTCGGCCTTTCCAAAAACACCTTCTGCAGTCATTTTACTTCTATAAATATCAAAACCACCATACCCGTTAGGTCTGTTAGAAGCAAAATACAAGGTATTATCCGCAGCAACAAAAGGAAACATTTCTTTACTATAAGAGTTCACTTTACTTCCTAAATTTTTAGGCTCACTAAAGGAATTATCATCTAAAATATCAACTTTAAAAATATCGGAGCCACCTCTAGTTGTTTCTTTACCACCTTTAAGATTCGATGTAAAATATAGCGTTTTCCCGTCCATACTTATTGTAGGGTGTGCGTAGGAATATTTAGGATCGCAAAATGATAAGGTTTCAAAATGAGTCCACCCAACGCCTGCTTCAAACTCCCCCACTTTTATTTGAAAATTATCTTCACTAAAATCATCACTTGTCGTTGTGGTTAAATAAAGCTTTTTAATATCTGGAGACAGGGTTGCACTCGTGATATACTTGATGTTTTCATCAGGCGCAATTTCAATGTTTTTAATATTGGTAATAGCACCATTTTCAGACACCTCGCCTTCTAAAATTGACAATATAGGATTGCCTTGAAACCGCTTCAAGCGACCTTTAGCGTCCAATAAGAAAGATGTGAATATAAGTTTAGAATCGCTTACCAACATGAGCCCGAAATGAGGATATTCGGTATTCATATCCAGGTTTTTAACGGTGTATTTTTCGGACTGAGCATGCAAAAAAAGCCCCATTAGAAAACATGCGGAACATAATAGTTTCATCATAAAATCAATGTGTTACACACAAATATAACCATTTGATTTTAAACCGATTCTCTTAAATAAATTGATTTTTTATTCGCGTCTGTACTTTTTAGTTTCTTCAAACACGTGTTCTAAAATAGCTTTATCTTGTTCTGTAAATTCGATTTGACGTCTCGACATAACAATATCTGCCACTTCAAAAGCCTTTTTAGTTAAATAAACGGTAAAACCAGCGCTACCGCCCCAACTAAAACTTGGCACAAAATTTCTAGGAAACCCACTACCAAAAAGATTAGCACTTACTCCTATAACGGTACCCGTATTAAACATCGTGTTGATTCCACATTTACTGTGGTCACCCATCATGAGTCCGCAAAATTGCAAGCCTGTTCTAGCAAACCCTTCTGTTTGATAGTCCCAAAGGCGCACTTCTGCATAATTATTTTTTAAGTTTGAATTATTAGTATCGGCACCTAAATTACACCATTCACCTAAAACAGAATTCCCTAAAAAGCCCTCATGACCTTTGTTTGAATAAGCAAACAACACCGAATTATTAACTTCTCCACCAACTTTACTAAAAGGCCCAATAGTGGTTGGCCCATAAATTTTAGACCCCATTTTAACAACAGATTCTTCACATAAAGCAAAGGGACCACGAATTAAGGAACCTTCCATAATCAAGGCATCTTTACCTATATAAATAGGTCCGTTACTCGCATTTAATGTTGTAAATTCTAATGTGGCGCCTTCTTCTATAAAAATATTTTCAGCAGCTATCACATTATTACTTGACGGAATGGGTTGCGACCTTCTTCCATCAGTTAATAGATTGAAATCTTCTTGAATGGCTTCACCATTTTTTGAAAATATATCCCAAGTATGTTCTACTTTAAGAACATCGGCATCAAACTCAATGGCTTCGTAAGTATCAAAATCAACTTCTTCTTGTGAATCTTTTGAAAAGAAAGCTAGTACATCTTCATCTTTAAAAATAGCTTGGTTTTCTTGCAAGTCTTTAACCATCTCTACCAATTCCAAATTAGGAAGGTACGAGGCGTTTATCATCACATTCTCATCCATTTCCACCATAGGATACTTATCAGACAAATAATCTTCAGTAATTGTTGTGGTGGTAGAATCTAAAAACGTTTCCCATTTCTCGCGAATGGTTAAAATACCTATTCTTATATCGGCTACTGGACGGGTAAATGTAAATGGCAATAAATTATTGCGTGAAGGTCCATCAAAAAGAATATAGTTCATACAGAAGTTTAAAATTAAAAAATTCAAGATTTAAAGTTACTCACCCAAAACTTAAACTTACTAGTTATCTAATTCAAAAGTAGGCTAATTGTACAAAATAAAAAAGCCTTCAATATAAATTTGAAGGCTTTGTATAATATATTTGTTAAGCTTATTTACTAAACTTAGCGTATTTGTTTTTGAATTTATCAATACGACCAGCCGTATCAATTAATTTAGACTTACCTGTGTAAAACGGGTGCGATGTTCTAGAAATCTCCATCTTGATAAGTGGATACTCAACACCATCAACATCTAAAGTTTCATTTGTATTTGCTGTAGATTTAGTTAAAAACACATCTTCGTTAGACATATCTTTAAATGCTACAATTCTATAATTTTCTGGATGTATATCTTTTTTCATCGCTTAAAGCTTTAATATTCTTTTCAATTTTGGAAGTGCAAAAATAAGCATTTTTTACAATCTTGCAATAAATTTTGCATTTTTTATTACTATTATTATTGTAACGAATGACTACCTTTGAATACTAACTATAAAACTAATCACAAAAATACAATATTATGGACACAAATTTAAAGGATTTAGCAATAAACTACGGCTTATACCTCGGCATATCTTTATCTTTATTTACTGTTTTAGGATACGCTTTCAACTTAGCCTTATTAGTGAATTTCTGGATAATGCTCGTAATCATTCCAATAGCCATTATATCCGTTGGTATTTTCTCTACTGCAAAAGCCAAAATATTGCTTAACGGTTTTTTAACTTTTAAAGAAGCATTTTCATCATACTTTATTACTGTAGCCATAGGAATAATGATAAGCACATTTGTTACCATACTCATTTTTAATTTTATTGACACAAATGCTGCATTGGAAGCTAAAAGTATTCTTGTAGAAAACACTACAAATATGCTAACAGGAATGGGCGCTCCTGTTGAAGCTATTGCAGAAAGCATTGACAATATAGAATCTCAAGACACATATGCAATAGGTATTCAACTAAAATCTTTAGCTCAAAGTATTATCTTTTTTGCTATTATCGGATTAATAGTTGCTGCTGCAATGAAAAAAAGTAAACCTGACACCGAATAAATTCTGTATTTTTGGAGCATCAACTTTTTGAAAGCTTTTAAATGAACATATCAGTAGTCATACCACTACTTAACGAACAAGAATCTTTAACCGAGTTACACGATTGGATTGCAAAAGTGATGCAAACCAATCGTTTTTCGTATGAAATCATTTTTATAGATGATGGTAGTACCGATGCTTCTTGGCAAACTATAAGCGATTTAGCAGCGCAAAACGCACATGTAAAAGGCATTCGTTTCTTAAAGAACTTTGGAAAATCGCAAGCTTTACATGCTGGTTTTGAAAAAGCTTCGGGCGATGTGGTTATTACCATGGATGCCGATTTACAAGACAATCCAGACGAAATCCCAGAACTTTACAACATGATTGTAAGCGATGGTCACGATTTAGTTTCTGGCTGGAAAAAGAAACGTTACGATTCTGTTATTTCAAAAAACTTACCGTCCAAATTATTTAATTGGGCAGCCAGAAAAACATCAGGCGTAAAACTGAATGATTTTAACTGCGGATTAAAAGCTTACAAACTAGAAGTTGTAAAAAACGTAGATGTTAATGGTGAAATGCACCGCTACATACCTGTGTTGGCTAAAAATGCTGGTTTTATAAAAATTACCGAAAAGGTTGTTAAACATCAAGCCAGAAAATATGGCGAAACCAAATTTGGCATGAATCGTTTTGTAAATGGTTTTCTAGACCTCATAACCATCTGGTTTTTATCACGTTTCGGCAAACGCCCTATGCATTTATTTGGTGCTTTAGGCTTCATTATGTTTGCTATTGGCTTTGGCTTCGCTTTCTATTTAGGAGTCGATAAGTTATTTTTAAATAGAGCAGGAAGACTTATAACCGAGCGTCCTCAATTCTATTTATCGCTTTCAACTATGGTTATTGGCACTCAATTTTTTGTCGCTGGTTTTTTGGGTGAAATTATTTTGCGCACCAAACAAGATAAAAAACGCTACGCCATTAAAGAAGCCTTAAATTTAGAATAAGCAATTACACGATCAAAACTCAAAGCAATACATAGTTTTCACTTATTAATGTAATAACCAAAAAGCCTCTTAATGAGGGCAACAGTAAAAAAAACTGACTCATTTTCAATTAAAAAGACCTCTTGGATTATTAAAATATCATATATATTTTCACACAACACACCTTCACACACTCATATATTTATTAATTTTAAATAGTAAATCATGAGTAATCTTTAACACAACAGGTGAATTCTACTTTTTTTTTTAATTCAACAAGAAAAATTCATTCTATATCATAAGATTTCACTTCAAATTAGTACCTTTTACCAAAATATTCTCTTACAATTTATTACTTTTGAAACTTATTATTTAAGACATTATGATACACATTGAACCAAAAATTTTAGATCGAATTAACTCCTGGTTAACCCCTACTTTTGATGCAGAAACCCAATCTATTATAAAAAATAGCATTGCAAACAACCCAAAAGACATTCAAGAAAGTTTTTATAAAGACCTAGAATTTGGTACCGGTGGTATGCGTGGTGTTATGGGCGTAGGCACCAACCGTATAAATAAGTACACATTAGGTAAAAGCACACAAGGCTTAAGCGACTATTTAAACACATCATTTCCAAACGAAACACCAAAGGCAGTCATTGCTTACGATTGTAGAAACAATAGTAAATCGCTTGCTAAATTGGT
Organism: Mariniflexile sp. AS56; assembly: GCF_030552475.1. Lineage (GTDB taxonomy): Bacteria > Bacteroidota > Bacteroidia > Flavobacteriales > Flavobacteriaceae > Mariniflexile. The sequence continues at coordinate 125,141 of NZ_JAUPED010000001.1, forward strand.
AGCCGATGTGTTTTCTGCAAACGGAATACAGGTCTATTTATTTGAAGATTTACGTGCAACTCCAGAATTATCGTTCGCAGTAAAACATTTAAATTGCCATTGTGGTATTGTATTAACAGCATCACACAACCCACCAGAATATAACGGTTACAAAGTATATTGGCAAGATGGTGGTCAACTAGTACCGCCACAAGATGGAGAGATTGTTAATGTTATTGATAATTTAAAATATTCAGATATTAAGTTTGAAGCAAACGATTCGCTTATTGAATATATAGGTAAAGAAGTTGATGATGCCTTTATAAATGAATCTGTTAAAAATGCAAACTTTAATACGCCTGCAGAAGCAAAAGACAATTTAACTATTGTTTTCACCTCACTTCACGGAACATCTATAACAGCAGTTCCAGAAACTTTGAAGCGAGCAGGATTTAAAAACGTTCATATTGTAAAAGAGCAAGAAGTACCAGATGGTAATTTCCCAACAGTAGCTTCTCCAAACCCTGAAGAACCTGCAGCCTTAAAAATGGCTTTAGAATTGGCTGAGAAAGTGAATGCAGATATTGTTATTGGTACCGATCCAGACTGCGACCGTTTAGGTGTTGCGGTGCGTAATTCTGATAACAAATTACAATTACTTAACGGAAATCAGACCATGTTAATGATGACCGATTTCTTATTAAAACAATGGAAAGAAGCCGGGAAAATTAAAGGAAAAGAATTTATCGCTTCTACGATTGTTTCTACACCCATGTTAAATAAACTTGCCGATGCTTATAAAGTAGACAGCAAAATTGTTTTAACAGGATTTAAATGGATAGCTAAACTTATTAAAGATTTCCCAGAACTTGATTTTATAGGTGGTGGCGAAGAAAGTTTCGGTTATATGGTAGGCGATTTTGTACGCGATAAAGATGCTGTTACTTCTACCCTATTAGCTTGTGAAATAGCTGCTGTAACAAAAGCAAACGGTAGTTCTTTTTATAACGAGCTACTAAACCTATATGTAGAACACGGTTGCTATAAAGAAAAATTAGTTTCCTTAACTAAAAAAGGTATAGAAGGTGCTCAAGAAATCACACAAATGATGATTGATGCTCGTGAAAACCCTATCAAAATAGTTAACGGTTCTAAGGTTTTAAAAATTGAAGATTATGATTTATCAACTTCAAAAAACTTGATAACAGGAGAAACCTCATCTATAGACATTCCAAAATCGAACGTTATTATTTACTATTTAGAAGATGGTAGCCAGGTAGCTTTAAGACCAAGTGGTACTGAGCCAAAAATAAAATTTTATGTAAGTGTTAACACTTCATTAAATTCGGTTGCCGACTTTAGTAAAACCGAAGCTGCACTTGATGCCAAAGCCGAGGCCATTCTTAAAGACATGAAATTAATATAATAACCCGTATCTTTGTTAAAAATTTGCATGCTTTTATGGTAACATAAAAGCATGTTTTATAAACAGACAAATCTTAATTAATGAATCAGTTTTTAAATATCCTTAAGTATGCGAAACCTTATAAAAAGTATGCTGTAGGACACATTATATCAAACATTCTTTATGCTTTATTTGGGGCATTATCGTTTGTGGCATTAATTCCTATGCTAGATATTTTATTTGAAAAAAATCAAATAAAACCAATAATCAAACCTGTTTATCAAGGCATTGATTCTTTAAAAGACTTTTACAAAGATTATTTAGCCTATCAAGTAAATCAATATGCTGAAAACGATCCACAAAAGGCATTACTTTTGGTGGTTAGTTTAATAATAGCTTTATTTCTTTTGAAAAACATCTTTGGCTATTTAGCTAATTACTTCATGGTTTTTTTAAGAAATGGTGTTGTAAGAGATTTAAGAAATAAAGTTTACAAAAAAACAGTAGAGCTCCCGCTTTCTTTTTTATCTGAACAAAAGAAAGGAGATATTATGTCAAGAGTTACTGGTGACATATCTACACTACAATATTCGATGTTACCCGTTTTAGAGCTTATTGCAAGAGAACCCTTAACCATTCTTTTCACCATTATCATGATGGTCATCATAAGCTTAAAACTAACCATGTTCGTTTTTGTATTTATTCCTTTATCAGGGATTATCATTTCCAGAATTGGTAAAAGTTTAAAACGAAAATCAGACCGCGTTCAAGTAGAGCAAGGCGTTATTCTGTCAATATTAGAAGAAACATTAACAGGCCTTCGTATTATAAAAGGTTTTAACGCACAAGATAAGTTTAATGATAAATTCCAAGAGTCTTCAAGTCGCTCTTACCACTTTTCTAATAAATTATTTAACCGTCAAAACCTTGCCTCACCTACAAGTGAATTTTTAGGTATTTTGGTTATTTCCATTTTACTTTGGTATGGTGGACAATTAGTTCTTGTAGACGAATCACTAGATGGTAGTTCTTTCATTGCCTATATGGGACTTGCATACAATATCATGGTGCCAGCAAAAGCCATTTCAAGAGGACTTTACAACATCAAACAGGGTGATGCTGCTGCAGAACGTATTCAGGAAATTATTGACACACCAAACCCTTTAAAAGATAAAAAAGACGCTATTACCAAAACTGGTTTCGACTCAGAAATTGTATTTAACAATATCTCTTTTAAATATGAAAAAGAATATGTTTTAAAAGACTTTTCATTAACCATCCCTAAAGGAAAAACAGTGGCTTTGGTTGGTCAATCTGGTAGTGGAAAATCGACCATAGCCAATTTAATAACTCGTTTTTACGATGTGAATAAAGGAAGCATTTTAATTGATGGTATGGATATTCGTGATTTATCGACAAAATCTCTTAGACAACAATTGGGTATTGTAACACAAGATGCCATTCTATTTAATGATAGCATTAAAAATAATTTAAAACTAGGAAAAGATAATGCTACCGATGAGGAAGTTATTGAAGCTTTAAAAATAGCTAATGCTTGGGAGTTTGTTAAAGAGCTACCAAACGGTATAGAAACCAATATTGGAGATGCGGGGAACAAACTATCTGGCGGACAAAAACAACGTTTAAGCATTGCTCGCGCTGTTTTAAAAAGTCCTCCTATCATGGTTTTAGATGAAGCAACCTCAGCACTCGACACAGAAAGTGAACGTTTAGTACAGGTCGCTTTAGAAAACATGATGAAAAACAGAACATCTATTGTGATTGCACACAGACTTTCCACCATACAAAATGCCGATGAAATTGTTGTATTAAGCAAGGGTGAAATTGTAGAAAAAGGAAAACATGCCGAACTTATTGCAAAAAAAGGAGTTTATCAGAAGCTTGTTGAAATGCAAAGTTTTGAATAATACCAAAACCTTATAAATAGAAAAAAGGATAGAGTCTTGGGGGCTTCTATCCTTTTTTTTTGTTAGGTCAGATTTGGGGCCGGCTAACAACATAAGTAGGTTTCTGAAACAAACATAAAATAAAAAAACCTATTACACAAGAAAAACGGCGTTTTATCGTATTTATTTACATTTTATCGATTTTTAGATTGTCAATAAATTATAATTCAAAAATTTGAAACTTCAGTTTTAAATTAAATAAGTTCCTTTTTAAACTTTTAGTACATTTAGTAGTCTAACCTGTAAAGCGTATTTGTGATAGAAGAAACAGAGCTATTAGAACAATTAAAATCTGAAACACACAAAGAACAAGCCTTTAGAGCCTTAATAACGCTTTACAAGGAGCGGTTATATTGGCACATTCGCCACATTGTAAAGTCTCACGACGATACAGACGACGTGCTACAAAACACATTCATTAAAGTTTACAAAAACATACATAAGTTTAAAGGTGATAGTAAAATATTCTCTTGGATGTATCGTATTGCAACCAATGAATCTATTACATTTATTAACCAAAATGCAAAGAAGTTACAAATTACCAGTGAAGAGCTGCAAACATCAGCCCTAAACAATTTAACATCCGACGTGTATTTTGAAGGGGATGCTATTCAACTTAAATTACAACATGCTATTGCTAGATTACCACAAAAACAACAACTAGTATTTAACATGAAGTATTTTCAGGAATTAAAATATTCTGAAATGTCTAATATACTAGAAACAAGCGAAGGCGCCCTAAAAGCTTCATACCACATTGCAGTAAAAAAAATTGAAACTTATTTAACTCAAGATTAAACCATTATAAAAATATGGAGTCTTATCAGTACAATGAAAAAAAATAATATACATAATATAAAATCTACCGGATTTAAAGTTCCTAAAGATTATTTTGCATCGCTAGAAGCTGGAATTCTAAGTGAAGTAAAACTTAAGGAATTGGCATCCGACCCTGGTTATAAAGTACCCGAAAATTATTTCGATTCTCTAGAAGACAAAATAATTAACACTGTTAAACCACAGAAAGAAACCAAAGTAGTAAAATTAGTTACATGGCGCAAAGCGGCCTATGCTGTGGCAGTAGCTGCTAGTTTAATTTTAACTATCAACCTGTTTTTCACCAACACAACACCTGTTGCTATTGAAAATATAGAAACGGCAAGTATCGAAAATTATATTTTAAATGAAGATTTAGAACTAAACGAATTTGCTTCCCTGTTTACTTCAGAAGATTTATTAGACGTTCGATTAATACAAGATGGTTATAGTTCTAAAAACTTAGAGGATTATGTATTTGACCACATAGAAATTGAAGATATCATTACAAACTAAAAGAAAATGAAAACACTTACAAGCCTACTATTTATATTAAGTTTTTCGCTATTAACGGTTGCACAATCGAATAGAGATAAGATAAAGACATTAAAAATTGCCTACATCACCGAAAAATTAAATTTAAGCGAAAAAGAAGCTCAGAAATTCTGGCCTATTTATAATAATTTTGAAGATGAAAATTCAAAATTAAGATCAGAAGCCTATGAAGCTAGAAAAAAAATTGATTTTGAAACCTTAACGGAAGAAAAGGCGCAACAAATTTTAAAAGAAAACCGCTATAAAGATAACAAAAGGCAAGATCTTGAAAATGAGTTTTTCACAAACTTAGCAAAAGTCATTTCAGCAAAAAAAATAATTCTTCTCCATAAAATTGAAGACGATTTTAAACGTAAAATGTTTGATGAATATAAAAAAAGAGGTCATCACTAAAAAGGCAAACCCATTAAAAAATTTAAAAAGAGGCATTTAAAATGCCTCTTTTTTTATTCCTTAAAACTAAGTTTTGAAATTTTACCAGCTCCTGCAGCGTAGGCTATACTATCATTTAAAAACCGAATGGTATAAAAACTTTCATCACTTATATGCTTCCAAGAGGCTCCAGAATCATTACTATAATCAATTCCTTGAAAACCTACCGCAACTAGCTCCTTCCCTGCTCTATTTGGTATGTATTGCACACAACTTCTATAACCCGGGTTTTCGTTTTGTGCTACTAGCTCCCATGTTTTTCCACCATTAGTAGTTCGTATCTTATTTGCTGAATTAGCTTCCGGCTGGGTATAATCACCACCTATAGCAAAACCATTTAATGCATCATAAAAATCTATAGAATAAATCCCTGTGGTTTCTACTCCTTGAACTATAGGCGTTTCGAATACTTGCCAAGTATCTCCTTTATCTGGCGAGTATAAAATTCTACTTGCTTTCCCTCCTGTAGCTACCCAAGTACGATCGCCTACTATGGCTATATTTGAATTGCTCGCAGCAAAGGCTGCTTCACCCTCTATAGCGCTGGGCAATTTATCACAAAAAAGTTTCGACCACGTTTCACCACCATTTCTGGTAATGATAATACTTATGCAACCATTCGTAGGATCACCTATTGCAATACCCTCTTGATTATTCCAAAAACGCATGGCATCATAAAAGGCTTTGGGATGATTTTCTTGATACACTATCTCCATATTACCTGTATCACTGGTTTTATATAAAACCGCAGGACTTTCAATACTTAACATAAAGAAATCGGTAGCTGTATGCGCTACAGCCCTAAAATGTAGTTTAAGACTATCTAATTCCTGCACAGAAGTCACCCAACTATCTTTTAAAGGGTTATAAAGCCCGAAAGCACCATTATTGGCCGCAAAAGCTAAACTGCCATCATTCAACAATTCTAAAGCCCGAATGCTTAGTAACGAATCTTGCAAAAGTGTTTCTATTTCAACATTTACAATATGTCTAGGTTTAAATTCCTCCTTTTTTCCGCAGGAAACTAAACAAAGAGCACATAGCATTAAAAGACAAAGCTGTTTCATAATTTACAATTTGGTATAAAAATAGAAAAGCTTCATGTAAAAACATGGAGCCTTTCTGGTAAAAATCGAATCGACTAACTCAAATTTCTTTTTTCAGCGCTATTACATCGGTAACTAGTTGCGCCATAGACGCTCTATTCAATCCATTATAAATACCTCTTATGTGTTTATTTTTATCAATGAGTAAGAAATTTTCAGAATGTAAAAAATCATTAATATCTTTTGGAGTGCCTAAATCGTTTTCAACAAAATATTGGTTTCGGCCTAAATCGTAAATTTCAGTTTTATCACCAGTTACTAAATGCCATTTTCCATCTATTACACCATTGTTTTCTGCGTAAGTTTTTAGAACTGGCACAGAATCTCTGGTTGGCGTTACGGTATGCGACAAAAACAAAACTTCCGCATCCTCTTTAAATTCTTCTTGAAGTTTAAACATATTGCCCGTCATTTGCGGACAAATACCTGGACAACTCGCAAAAAAGAAGTCGGTAATATATATTTTATTATCGAAGGAGTTTTGAGTCACCGTTTCCCCTAACTGATTTGTTAATTTAAAATCGGGGATTTTATGAAACTCTTTTTCTTCCTTACTATTTGGTATTAACCAATGCGGTGTAAAAGACTCATCGTTATAAAACGGTAAAGACTCTACCCTACTTGTCTCTGCTTCCACACTTGGTTCTTTCTTCACTTCGCTTTTACACCCAACAACGAGTATTAATACTAAAGTAAAAACCCAATAGAAACTTTTAATTTTTAATAACCACTTCATTTTCTAATTGATAACATAAGTTAGACCGTAATAAACCAAAAACACGACCGTTTTTAGCTTCATAATTAATATACAAGGTGCCGTTTTTTAACCAAGCTTGTTGCATGCCGTTTTCATTTCCATCTACCAAACGGCGCAATTTTGATAATTGGCCGCTATCATACCATTGCTTTTCTTCACCTTGCTTTAATCCGTTTTCATAAAAAGACGCTTCTGCTAGCACGCCATTTTCCCACCAAGATTTATAATCGCCTACCAATTTATTTTGATGGTAGTAAGACTCAACTCTAAGCACGCCACTTTCAGACCATCGCTTAGCGATACCCTGTCTTTTTCCTTCATAAAAACCCAATCTTTCTTCTAAGCCTCCATTGGCATAAAATTTTAACGAATACCCATTATAAGGTTTGCTGTTAAAATACCAGGTTCCTTCCAACTGATTTAAAACCAGTTGACTTTTAGCCACCTCCATGGAGTCTATAACAATAGAAGTATTTTCATCGAAAACAACACCACCATTTGAAGATGCATTATTTGAGGCTTGTTTACAATTAGTAAAACAAGCCACAAACAATAGCATTAAGAAAGATTTTATAAGTGTATTCATTAGTAACCTCTATATGGACCTGCAAATGCGATGTAAGACCCTGTGGTAGAATAAATTTCATTAATAATATGATAATGATATTCTGCTTCGCCATCTGTATATTGGGTAGCAGTTGTATGACCACCTGAAGCATCTAAATCGGTTGGATACGCTCCTGTAGAACTACATTTTCTACCATAAAGAAACACACCATCTTTTAAAACACCTACTAAATTTGAATCATCATCTGAAAATGCTTTTGGCTCTAAATGATAATGATATACTCCAGGACCAATGTGTGCACCCGTCCAGTCTAAACTAGCAGCCGCTTGACTTAATGCACCATTACCTTCTTGATCATTAAATATGGAAGCGCCACTTACAGAAATACCAATAGTATTTAATGCTGTTGCAACGGTGCTTCCAGATAAATTCGGAGTTGCATCTACCGTCATAGTTGTCGCGTTATTATTACTAGACATGATACTTGGAGTAACATCTACTGTTGGTTCTGCCATATATAAACTATGTCCTTCCCCCCAATAAACACTTGTGTGGTTAGGTAAACCCGTTGTTTCGATAACGACATTTGACCCAGATAAGTAAATTGTTACGGCATCTGTATTAAATGCAGAATAGGCTGCGTGAAGTTCTGTTACAGCTTCCTCTTCTATTTCTGTTTCAGAATCACCGTTAGAACATGCTACAAAAGCAAAAACTAGTAAAGTCGCGATGATTGATAATTTTAATAAATTTTTCATTATATTTTTTATTTGTTAAGTGTTATAATCCTTTAGATGGCTTTTAAAATAAAAACTTGTGGTAAGTCGGTAATTTATTTTAAATAATTATTCACAGCCGTTGTTCTACTACTTACATGAGTTTTAAGTGTACTGATGGCACTTTGAAAATCTGAACTCGTTTTTAAGAAGGTATACCCAGATATTTCTGAAGTTGCATAAGGCTCTATAAGTGTTGCATAGGTTGTATAGAGCGATTGCATCGTGTTCATGTTAAATGGTCCATTTACTACTTCTTGAACATAGGTATCATACTTCGCTTTATAAACAGCATCTTGATATAAATACCCAATTAACGGCCATTGTGTAGCGTTTAAATCTGAAAAATCTAATGCCAATGCCCCACCTTGTTTACCTGTTTGCAATGCTTCATTATTATCCCAAGGAATCCAAGTTAACTTATTAGTATCTGGACTGTTGTACAAATAGTAATTATGTGTCATTCGGCCATAAGTGTCCCAATTTTGAATAACGGTATTGACTGCCAAATATTTCAGAAAGGTATCGGTATCAAAAACAGACTCTAAATTTGTTCTCCAAGTGGTTGCGTCTGTGGTTCTAGTACCGTCGTGCAACGCAGTTAATAAACTATTAACATCGCTCCAATCTGCATCATCTTCGTTTGTTTTCTTCACTAATTCATCTGTATCAAAAGTACCATTCGCAAAACTAGCTGCGTCACCATCTGGCTTATACAAATTACCTTTATCACTAGAAAACTGAGTATCAATAACAGTGTCGTCCACTTCTTCAGTTAGGGTATAAAGTCCAAAATAAACAGGCCCCTCTCCATGATCTACATAAAGTGTATAAAATGCCGTATGTGAACCAGCTAAGCCTGCATTTCTAAATACATCGCCAGCCACTTTTTCGCGTAGCATCGACTTATCGTCGTAATTATTTTTAAGACTAAATTTTTTGAAGCCGTAAAAGCGTTGGTTTTTTATTTGCGGATAATCATCTTCATACTCGTCAAAATCTATTTTAAAGGCCAATTTAAGTATACCACTTTGCCAAGTACTTGATAAACTCGAGTTCCCTTTAAAACGCACCCCCACTTTATACCATTGTTTTCCATTGTAGAAAACTTCAGCAGGCACCATCATGGGGTCTTCATCAGAAAAACCACCGCCATTTGATCTACCAAAAGTTCCATAAAGGGAAGTCATATTTGCCAGCATTGCACTCCAGTTTTCTTTTGAAATAACAAAATCAAACCTTTTTACTGCAGTATCATCAAATACTTCATCAAAGTTAGGATCTGTATCTTTACTATGTGTTTCACTTGTCCAATCTGTTGGGGCAAAATCAAGGTCATCAATTACAACTTCCGTGTTTCCTTCTGCAGATTCTTCTATTTCTAAAGTTGAATCATTATTTGAGCTACAAGCCACCATAAAGGCCGTTACTAAAATAAAACCTAAGGCCCTCGAAATGCTTACTGCATTATATTTAATAGTGTTTATCATAACTACAGGCTATATTTTATTGTTTACCATTTGATGGTCTCTCTCCTTTTGGTTTAGGTGCTTTTTCCAATTCTTCTTTTGATAAAAAGCCATCTTCATTGGTGTCAATCTTTTTAAAATCATCTTTTAATGGGCCTTTTATTTCCTTTAAGGATAGTTTACCATCTTCATCGGCATCCATTTGTTTAAAAAGTTCTTCTACTGTTGGAGGTTTCTTTCCTTTTTCTTTATTGTTAGAAGATTGTGCAAATGCCGACGTTGATGCGATTACTGTGAATCCAAAAACCAAAAGTGCAATGCTTAATTTGTTACGTTTCATAATGTATATTTTTTAAGTGTTTGATATTTTAGATGTCTTCTGTTTTAAAAACTTGTGTTGGCTTTTGTTAAATAATTCCCAAAAAAAAAAAGACCCTCAAAATTTGAGAGTCTTTTTTAATATTAATTAAGGTCTAGGAGGCGGTGGCGGTCCGTTTTGGTGTCCACCCATACCACCTTTGCGCAATGCATCGTTCACAATAGCTTTAAAACGTTCCTTTTGTTTTTCATTACAAATTTGCTGAATACCTCTTAAATGTGTGAATTTAAGATACTCCATCTGACGTTCCTGCTCACCAATTAAGTTAACTAGTGAATCTACCTTTTCAGCCGAAACAACATCTATATTTATTTGCTTAAATAAGTCATCTTTTAAACCTTTGGTTCCGCCTAAAACAGCACGTATCGCTTTATGGTGTGCTTTACTTAACTTATCAAACTCCTGCATTTGGGTTTCGTTAAATCCCAATTCTTTAACTATAAAAACTTCTGGATTCCTGTCTCCTTCTCCTGTAGAAGGTCTGTTGGGACCTCCCAAGTAATTAAACAAGAAAAACCCATTTGCTACAATTAGAAAAACAAGAAAAACATATAAGATTAAATTTTTATTCATGTCAATTACACTTTCTTAATTAAATAAACTGGTTGTGGCTTCTGTTGTTTTAAGCCCATAACTTTCTGCAAACTCAGTAACATTCGAATTATAGGTATTCGAATTGTATTGTCTAAAAGCAAAAACATTTAGAACAATAAAACATAGCAAGGTTGCCAACTGCAATTGTGGCGTAAACCAAGACCAAGTAGTTTGCTGTACCTCCTTTTCTGCAAACAATCGATTCATTGTTTTATCCTTAAAAAAAGGAGATACTTTCACTTCTTGAATAGCATCAAAAGCGTCGAAAGCCTCATCTATCTTATTTCGCATATCTGTATTTTTATCCATTCTTTATCTTTAGATGCAATAACTTTTAAAAACTTGCGTTAATTTTCATTTTTATAAAAACCGCCTAATAAATCTTGTAAATTTTTCTTGGCTCGAAACATTAAAGATTCAATGGACGAGATACTTTTTTCTGTAATTTCGCTTACCTCATCATAACTTTTACCATCCACTTTACAAAGTGTGAAAACGACCTTTTGTGCCTCGGGTAGCTTATTAATAGCTTTAAACAAGGTTTCACTTTTCTCCTTATTTTCTAATAATACACCAGGGTGGTTCATTTCGGTAAAATAGTTAGTTTTATCAAAGGGTATCTCATTCCCCATAATAGATTGTAAAAAGCCAAACCTTTTTTTAGTGCTTTTCTTTCTAATAAACTCTAAACACTTATTGGTGGTTATTCGGTAAATCCAGGTAGAAAGTTTAGAATCTCCTTTAAATTTAGAAATAGAATTAAACACTTCCACAAAAACATCTTGAGCAATATCTTCAGCATCTTCTTTATTAGGCACAAACGAGATGCAAGTGGCGAATACTTTTTGCTGAAAATCGTCTAGTAATTTGCCGTAAGCAGATTGCTTACCGTTTTTTAAATCTTCTATAAAATTGTCTTGTTCCAAACACATTATTTAATAGCCACAAATTAAGGAAATTTATTGATGAATTAAACGTAACTTTGCAACCTTATTTGATTAAAATGCGATTACACAGAAATTTATGCTTTTCGGTTATTGATGGTTTAACCTTAATTTTCAATGAAGGAAAGTATGCCGATAAAGTTATTCAACAACTATTAAAACGTGACAAACGTTGGGGCGCTCGCGACCGTGCTTTTGTTGCAGAAACAACCTACGACATTGTACGTTGGAAACGTCTATATGCAGAAATTGCTGAAGTAAAAGAACCGTTTGACCGCGAGAACTTATGGCGCATGTTTGCTGTTTGGGCAACCTTAAAAGGCATTAAATTACCCGATTGGAAATATTTTGAAGGCACACCTTTACGTAAAATTAAAGGCCGCTTTGATGAACTTTCTAAAATCAGAAAATTTAAAGAATCTATTCCAGATTGGATGGATGAAATTGGCCGAAAAGAATTAGGTGATGCTGTTTGGAATAAAGAAATAGCAGCTCTAAACCAACAAGCCGATGTTGTTTTAAGAGTAAACACACTAAAAACAACTAAAGAAAAGCTTCAAACAGAATTGTTTGATTTAGATATTGAAACCGATTTTTTAGAAAACCATCCCAATGCTTTAAAATTGAAAGAACGTGCTAATGTTTTTTCTACTGAAGCTTTTAAAAATGGCTATTTTGAAGTGCAGGATGCATCCTCACAATTGGTTGCCGAATATTTAAACGTGCAACCTGGTATGCGTGTGGTTGATGCGTGTGCAGGTGCTGGTGGAAAAACACTTCACATTGCCTCGCTCATGGAAAACAAAGGGCAAATTATAGCCATGGATATTTATGACAATAAACTCCATGAATTGAAGCGTCGCGCTAAAAGAAACGGGGCTCATAATATTGAACCTCGCGTTATCGATTCTACAAAGGTTATTAAAAAACTATATGACAAAGCAGACCGCGTTTTAATTGACGCACCTTGTTCTGGATTAGGCGTTTTACGTAGAAATCCAGATGCCAAATGGAAATTACAGCCTGAGTTTATTGACAAAATAAAAGAAACTCAACAAGAAATTATACAGCAATATTCTAGAATGGTAAAAGTGGGCGGACAATTAGTTTACGCAACCTGCTCGGTATTACCATCTGAAAATCAAGAACAAGTTGAGAAATTCTTAACCTCGGAGGCTGGAACAAATTTCAAACTTATAAAAGACAATAAAGTGCTCTCCCACAAATCTGGTTTTGACGGATTTTACATGGCGCTTTTAGAAAGAAAAGCTTAACAAACGAAAGCGACTTTAACGAGTCGCTTTTTTTATGTTTAAAACCCAGTGAATAACTCTAAATTTTCCTAGAAATATTTATATGGTTTTACGCCGAAAAAAAGTAAATTTGCACATTCTTTAAACACACACAAATCAATACATAATGATTCATTTCTTTGGAGACGTAACCAGCAAGGTATTTGCTGTTCAAACAACAAAAGAATTATCAACCGAAACCATCGCTAAGTTAACGTGGTTATTTGGCAACCAGCCAAAAATAGAACAAGCATCTCTCGATGCTTTTTTTGTTGGGCCTCGTGCAGCCATGATAACACCTTGGAGTACCAATGCCGTTGAGATTACCCAAAACATGGGGGTTTCTGATATTATTCGCATTGAAGAATTCCAAGCTTCTACGGAAGACTTTAAAGGTTTCGACCCAATGATTTCTGAAAAATTCGAAGGTTTAAACCAAGAGTCATTCACTATAAACATTCAACCAGAACCTATTCTAAATATTGAAGACATTGCGGCTTATAACCAAAAAGAGGGTTTGTCTTTAAGTGAAGAAGAAGTGGGGTATTTGGATGGTGTAGCAAAAAAAATCGGGCGTCCGTTAACAGATTCTGAGGTTTTTGGGTTCTCTCAAGTAAATTCAGAACACTGTCGTCATAAAATATTTAACGGCACCTTTGTGATTGATGGTGAAGAAAAACCAACGTCACTTTTCAAATTAATTAGAAAAACATCCGAAACACATCCAAACGATATTGTTTCAGCATATAAAGATAATGTGGCTTTCGTAAAAGGGCCAGTTGTAGAGCAATTTGCACCTAAAACTGCCGACAAGCCAGATTATTACCAACTAAAAGACTTCGAATCTGTTATTTCGCTTAAAGCGGAAACACATAACTTCCCAACAACCGTAGAGCCCTTTAATGGTGCTGCAACAGGTGCAGGAGGTGAAATTAGAGACAGACTTGCAGGTGGAAAAGGCTCGTTACCATTAGCGGGAACGGCCGTTTACATGACCTCATATTCTCGATTGGAAGAAAATCGCCCATGGGAACAAAAGTTTGAAGCCAGAGACTGGTTATACCAAACACCTATGGATATTTTAATCAAAGCTTCAAACGGAGCTTCAGATTTCGGGAACAAATTTGGCCAACCCTTAATTACAGGTTCTGTTTTAACTTTTGAACACAACGAAAACGGATCTGCAAGCGACTCCAAAGCTAGAAAATTAGGATACGACAAGGTGATTATGCAAGCTGGTGGTATTGGCTACGGTAAAGCAGAACAAGCATTAAAAGACACACCTAAAAAGGGTGACAAAATTGTTATTCTTGGAGGAGAAAATTATAGAATTGGAATGGGCGGCGCAGCCGTTTCTTCTGCAGATACTGGCGCTTTCGCTTCTGGAATTGAATTAAATGCAGTACAACGTTCTAACCCTGAAATGCAAAAACGTGCAGCCAATGCGGTTCGTGGCATGGTAGAAAGCGATGAAAATTTCATTGTTTCTATTCACGATCATGGTGCTGGTGGACATTTAAATTGTTTATCTGAATTGGTAGAAGATACGGGTGGAAACATAGATTTAGACGCCTTACCTGTTGGAGATCCTACGCTTTCTGATAAAGAAATTATTGGTAACGAATCTCAAGAGCGTATGGGTCTTGTTATTTCTGAAAAGCATATTGACACTTTACAACGTATTGCCGAGCGTGAACGTTCACCTATTTACACGGTTGGTGATGTTACTGAAGACGATCGCTTTACATTTCAATCTAAAACCAAAGGAAATAAACCTATGGATTTAGCTTTAGAAGACATGTTTGGTAGTTCTCCGAAAACCATCTTAACAGATAAAACGATTGCTAGAAATTACAAAAACCCAAGATATAAAACCAAAAATTTACAAATCTATTTAGAGCAAGTTTTACAACTTGAAGCTGTAGCCTGTAAAGATTGGTTAACTAATAAAGTAGACCGTTGTGTTGGTGGTAAAGTTGCTAAACAACAATGTGTTGGTGCATTACAAATACCTTTAAACAATGTGGGGGTTATGGCGCTCGATTTTAAAGGAAAAGAAGGTGTTGCCACCTCTATTGGTCACTCCCCTATTTCTGGCTTAATTAATCCTGCTGCAGGAAGTAGAAACGCCATTACCGAAGCACTTACCAACTTGGTTTGGGCACCTTTAAAGGATGGTTTACAAGCCGTTTCTTTATCGGCAAACTGGATGTGGCCTTGTAAAAACGAAGGTGAAGACGCTCGTTTATACGAAGCTGTAAAAGCTGTTTCTGAATTCGCCATCGATTTAGGTATCAATGTGCCAACGGGAAAGGATTCACTTTCAATGAAACAAAAATACCCGAATGAAGATGTTATTTCTCCGGGAACCGTTATTATTTCAGCGGGAGCCAATTGTAACGATATCACTAAAGTTGTTGAACCTGTTTTAAAACAAGATGCCGGTGCTATTTATTACATCAACATCTCGCAAGATGCGTTTAAATTAGGAGGAAGCTCATTCAACCAAGTATTAAATGCGATTGGAAATGAAGCTCCGAATGTAAAAGACGCAGCTTTTGTTAAAACCGTTTTTAACACCATACAAGATTTAATTAAAGCAGATAAAATTAAGGCAGGACACGATGTGGCTTCTGGCGGTTTAATCACTACCCTTTTAGAACTTTGTTTTGCTGACACCAATTTAGGAGCCGATTTCGATCTTTCTAAATTAAATGAAGAAGATTCTATAAAGGTTTTATTTGCTGAAAATTCAGGAATTGTTTTTCAAGCAGATGCTTCTGTAGAAACTGTTTTATCTGAAAACAATATCGAGTTTTTCAATATTGGTTCTGTTAACAATACTGGAAATGTAACTATTAAAAACAACGACGACAGTTTCACTTTTGATGTTGCTAAAACAAGGGATGTTTGGTATAAAACCTCTTATTTATTAGATCAAAAACAAACGGCTAACAACTTAGCTGAAGATCGTTTCAATAACTATAAAAATCAACCACTTCAATATACATTTCCTAAAAATTTCACAGGAAAACTAGAAGCTTTTAAAGGCAAACGCCCAAAGGCAGCTATTCTTCGTGAAAAAGGATCCAACTCGGAACGTGAAATGGCAAACGCTATGTATTTAGCAGGTTTTGATGTGAAGGATGTACATATGACCGATTTAATTTCGGGTCGTGAAACACTAGAAGACATTCAGTTCTTAGGTGCTGTTGGAGGTTTCTCTAATTCAGATGTTTTAGGCTCTGCTAAAGGTTGGGCAGGTGCTATTAAGTACAATGAAAAAGCAAATAAGGTTATTAATGACTTCTTTAAAAGAGAAGACACACTATCTGTTGGTATTTGTAATGGATGTCAATTATGGATGGAATTAGAACTTATTAACCCAGAGCACGAGGTTCATGGTAAAATGGGTCATAATGATTCGCATAAACATGAAAGTTCCTTTACCTCAGTAAACATACAAAAGAACAATTCCGTAATGCTTTCAACACTTGAAGGCACTACTTTAGGTGTTTGGATTTCTCATGGTGAAGGTAAATTTAACTTACCTAATACGGAAGACCAATATAATATTGTTGCTAAATACGGTTATGAGGGCTACCCTAACAACCCAAATGGCTCTGACTTTAATACCGCTATATTAACGGATAAAACAGGTCGTCACTTAGTAACTATGCCACATATTGAACGTTCTACATTCCAATGGAACTGGGCAAACTACCCAGAGAACAGAAAAGACGAAGTATCACCTTGGCTTGAAGCCTTTGTGAATGCTAGACTTTGGCTAGAAAATAACTAATAAAAAGAGCATCTAAATTTAGATGCTCTTTTTATTTAAAAAAATATCACACTCTATCATATTGAAGATTGCGGTTTTTATGTTAAATTCACTTCGGTGAATCTCATAATAACCCTATAATGTATGAGTACAGAAATTGATAAACTCAAAAATGTTTGGGACTACGTTAATAAAACCGCCATTCATAGCACTGTCTTACCTAAATTAAACTTTGAAGAACTTCTTAATTCGATAACTAGCATTGGGCCCTTTTATTTTTATATCATCGATTTTTATGATATGTCACTGTCCAACGTGAGCCCATCAATTTATGACATTCATGGTCTCGACCCTGAAACGGTTACTTTTGATACTATTTTAAACACCATTCACCCTGATGATATGGATTTTGTGGCAAAGGCAGAACATATAAATATCGATTTCTTGTACAAAAACATAGGGAAAGATAAGATATTACACTATAAATCTAATTATTCATTCAGAAGTAAAATGAAAAACGGGAACTATGAGCTCTTAAACCATCAAGCTATTGTACTTACTGTTGATGAAAGTGGCCGTTTTGGTAAAGCTTTAAACATTCACACAAATATTAGTCATTTAACTAAAGTAAACACGAATCAAATATCCTTGATTGGGCTGAACGGATTTATGTCTTACATGAATATCGAAATGACCCCTACTTTTGGAAATTACATAACTTATACCAAACGTGAAATTGAAATAATAAAATGTATTTCTAAAGGCCTTTCCAGCAAAAACATATCCAATATACTTCATATTAGTGAAGCTACTGTAAAAAAACATCGTAACAATATTAGTAAAAAATCAGGTTGTAAAAATTCGGTAGAACTCCTAAACAAAAGCATGCTTCAAGGACTTATTTAATTCAATAATCGAATTAAAAGAGACTCACCAGTTCGTTTACATACAACTTAAAACCTACTTTTTAAACAACTTCAAAGCTTCATGAATACCTGTGCGTGGATCATATAATAATTACTATCTATAAAAGTGACCTGAACATAATTGTACCGTCTAAACTTCAAATACTACAATTATGAAAACAACAGAAAACAAACCAGATTCTATAGAGTCCAATACCAAAACACCTTCCAAAATAGGGGTGTTTCTTAAAAAACACAAATACTATGTACTACTCATAGTGCTTTTAATGTCTAGTATCATTTGGCATTACGCTAGTATGGCACTGCTTAGAAATAGTTTTACAACTGAAAAAGCAAGTATTGAAAGCACCTACAAACTAAAATTAGATAGTTTAAACAGTAACCGATTGCAACTAACAGCCAAAACTTTTTCATGGGCTATTAGAAGTGAATTATTAAGAGAAAACACCGACCAAGTAAACCAATTCTTTAACGACTTCATTAAAAATGAAAGCATTGAAAAACTACAGTTTATAGATTCTGAAACAAACACCATCACCATTTCTACCGACAAGAAAGATGAAGGTCTTGTTGATTCTAAATTCACCAACACTATTAATCAAGAAGTTATAAAAGACTCTACTTATTTTCAATTAGTAACTCCAATTACTGGATTAAATAAGAGAATAGGTGTTTTTGTTATGAAAGTAAAAAAACTGGATAATAAATAACTTATAAAAACAGGTGCACATGAAAAAAAAATCTACTTTAGTAAGAATTCTTTTATTAAAGTAGAATTTTCTAACCGGTATGAAAAACCTAGTTTATATTTCTCTGTTACTCGCCCCTATTTTCTTATTCGCACAAGATGAAGAAGATGAGATTAAACGTTACTTTTTTAAAGATGGCATTACATCAATTGAAAGGTGGTATAGAAATGACAAGAAATTAGACAGCCTAAAAACCTACTATCAATCAGGTGAACTAAACGAGAGTTTTCATTATTTGAATGGACAATTCCATGGATTGTCTTATAAATTTAATAAGTCTGGTGAGAAATTAACAACTTGGGAATTTGCAAAAGGACAACTCGTTGAAAGAACCGATCATACCATCGATTTCAATAAAAAAAACGAAGAAAAAGTAAAAAAAGCACATAGCGACTTGAAAGCGCTCAATGAAAAGCTCAGCAAAAACCCCAACGATTTCAGAGCATACTTTACTAGAGCCAACATTAGAAACTTTCTTGGCGACCATGTTTTAGCACTTAACGATTTTAAAAAAATAGAAAAAAACATTCCAAAACTCTCTAAAAACAAGCAGATTCCTGAAAAAATGTTAGGAAACATTTATGATAACCTAGCCACTATTTACGAAGGTTATGAAATGCAAAACCACTGCATACATTATAAACTTAAAGCCTTAAAAGCCTCTCCCAAAGAAAGTAGGCTATACCATAACTTAGGCGCCTATTTGGTAAAAGTTAAATCTTTCAGGTTGGGAATAGAATATTTAAACAAAGCCAAAGCCATGGTACCCAACCATTCTTTTGCTAATTGGCTTTTAGCCGTTGCCTATACAGATTTAGAAGATTACGAAAAAGCCATGACTCATGTCAATACTGCAATAAAAAATGAAGCAAGTATTTATAAAAGAAGCACAGGAACAGCAGAAAGAGACTTATGGACCACACGCGGGTTGTTATATCACAAATTAGGCGACACACATAAAGGAATAATCGATTTAGAAGAAGCTTTAAGCATAAACAAGGACAATTCGTTTGCATATCGAAATCTTGGTGTTATATATTTTGACTTAGGAGATTATGCCAAATCTTGCCAATTTTTGCAAAAAGCACAGCAGCTAGGTTATGAAAAAACACATGACACATACGATTTACAAAGTTATCTAGATGTAGCCTGTGTAAACACGGAATTATCTCAAGCCAAAACGGAGCTATCTGCTAATAACACCATTAAATTGGTGAACAAGCCTTATGCATATCCCAACCCTACTAGAGACGTCATCAACCTAAAGAATCTAACTTTTGAGAATTACGAATATTTAATTTTTGATTATGCGGGTAAATTGATAAAACAAGGTGTTTCTCAAGGCAACACCCCTATCAATCTATCCAATTTACCAACGGGTGTTTATATTTTAAAAGCGCATGATACAGCAACTTTTGAAACCTTTAGAATTATAAAAGAATAGTTTTTAGGCATATATACTAAGAATTATGCTATTTTTACTTGATTTTTATAACAATTTGAAAATATATTTTATTTTCATACTTTGCATAACAAGAAACCCCCAACGAACCAATGGCAGATATTACTAGAATTTTTGATTTTCCTTACCATCAATTAGATACGTACAATTTAGAAAAAGCTTTCACTACGAAATATAATGGTGTATGGAAATCTATTTCTACTCAAGAATTCATCAATCAAGCCAATGCCATAAGCAGAGGTTTATTGCGTTTGGGAATACAACCGAATGATAAAATAGCTGTTATTTCTTCTACAAACAGAACAGAATGGAATGTTTTAGATATTGGTGTACTACAAACGGGGGCACAAAATGTACCTATTTACCCAACCATCGCTTCAGAAGATTATGAATACATTCTAAATCATTCCGAAGCTACCTTTTGTTTTGTTTCAGATGTTGAAGTTCTTAAAAAGTTAAACGCCATAAAGGATAAAACGGCACTAAAAAACATCTATACGTTTGATGTTATTGAAGGAGAAAACCAATGGACCGATGTTTTAACTTTAGGTCAAGACACCAGTAACCAAACAGAAGTACAAGCTAGAAAAGATGCTGTTAAACCTTCAGATTTGGCAACATTAATTTACACTTCAGGGACTACCGGTAGACCAAAAGGCGTTATGCTTTCTCATAATAATTTAGTTAGTAATGTTCTAGATAGCGAAAAACGGGTGCCATTTCATTATGGAAAATCAAAAGGCTTAAGCTTTCTTCCTGTCTGTCACGTTTTTGAACGTATGATCCTTTACTTATATATATACTGTGGTGTTGAAGTTTATTTTGCGGAGTCTATTGACAAAATGAGCGACAACCTAAAAGAGATAAAACCAAACGTTATGACCGCCGTTCCGCGTTTATACGAAAAGGTATTTGACAAAATAGTGGCTAAAGGAGCCGATTTAAAAGGTATTAAAAAAGCATTATTCTTTTGGGCTTTAAACTTAGGCTTGAAGTTTGAACCTTACGGTAAAAATGGTGCTTGGTACGAATTCCAGTTAAAAATAGCTAGGAAACTAATTTTTAGTAAGTGGCAAGAAGGTTTAGGTGGTAATTTAGACCTGATGGTTTCTGGTAGTGCCGCTTTACAAACTAGATTAACACGGGTATTTGCAGCAGCCCAACTCCCTATTATGGAAGGTTACGGACTTACAGAAACCTCGCCAGTAATTACCGTAAATGATATGCGAAATGGTGGTTTCAGAATAGGAACTGTTGGAAAACCCATTAATAATGTTGAAGTTAAAATTGCCGAAGACGGTGAAATTCTAGCCAAAGGACCTAATATTATGCTTGGCTATTTCAAAGATCCTGAAAAAACAGCCTCGGTAATGACAGGCGATTATTTTCACACTGGGGATATTGGTGAATTTGATGCTGATGGTTTCTTAAAAATTACCGACCGAAAAAAGGAAATGTTTAAAACCTCTGGCGGAAAATATGTTGCGCCTGCACTTATTGAAAATCAATTTAAACAATCTCTTTTTATAGAGCAAATTATGGTAATTGGTGAAGGTGAAAAAATGCCTGCCGCTTTAATACAACTTAATTTTGATTTTGTTAAAGACTGGGCGAAAAAACACCATATAGCTTTCAATAACACCAGCGACCTCATCACAAACACAACGTTATTAGAACGTATTCAAAGTGAAATAGACAAAGCGAATAGCTGTTTTGGTCATTGGGAACAAATAAAAAAGTTTGAAATAACACCAGATGTTTGGACTATTGAAGCAGGCCATTTAACACCAACAATGAAATTAAAGCGTAAGATAATTAAAGAAAAATACGCAGCCCTTATCGAAAATATTTACAGACCGTAACTATAATTTATAGTTAAAACTAAATATTTTATCTAAATTTATTATGCATGCATAATAAATTTTCATATATTTGAGTCAACCAACCAAAATATATGAAATGAAAGAACATATAAATACTCTCAAACAACATATAGTTTTTGCTTTTCATCTTAGCATTTTATAATAAAATAACCAGATGACAGACAAAACAATAGATTATATATTAAGGACCACATGGCTATCTGTGCAAAAAATGTACAACGAAGAAGCCTCAAAATTTGAAAGTACCATGGCTACTGGGTTTACATTACTTAGTATAGACCGCGAAAATGGTTCGCCTTCAACAGCATTGGGTCCTAAAATGGGAATGGAAGCCACAAGCTTATCCAGGATTTTAAAAACCATGGAACAAAAAGGCTTAATAGAACGCCGCCCAAACCCAGAAGACGGAAGAGGTGTTATTATTCACCTTACTGCGTATGGTCATGCACAACGGGCCTACTCAAAAGACAGGGTTTTAACCTTTAATGAGGCTATAAAAAAGAATATTTCAGAAGAAAAACTAAAAAGTTTCTATGAAGTGGCCGATTTAATTAACGACCTAATATCTAACAAAAAAATTTACGATCAAAACGACAAGTAATTTAAAATGAGCAAACGAAGAATTAAAAAAGTAGCCATTATTGGCTCTGGAATTATGGGTAGCGGTATTGCATGCCACTTCGCAAATATTGGCGTAGACGTGTTATTACTAGACATTGTTCCTAGAGAATTAACCCCTGCTGAAAAAGCTAAAGGTTTAACACTTGAAGATAAAGCAGTAAGAAACCGATTGGTTAATGATGCTTTAACAGCTTCATTAAAATCGAAACCATCCCCTATTTACCATTCAAGTTTCGCTAAAAGAATTACTACGGGTAATTTAGATGATGACATCGCTAAAGTAAAAGACGTAGATTGGATTATGGAGGTTGTTGTAGAACGCCTAGACATAAAAAAAATAGTCTTTGAAAAATTAGAAAAACACAGAAAACCAGGTACGTTAATTACTTCGAACACTTCTGGTATTCCAATTCATTTTATGAGTGAAGGACGCTCGGAAGATTTTCAAAAGCATTTCTGCGGGACACACTTTTTTAACCCTGCTCGTTATTTAAAATTATTTGAAATCATTCCTGGACCCAAAACCGATGCTTCTGTTTTAGAGTTTTTAAATGGTTATGGTGAACAATTTTTAGGAAAAACATCGGTAGTTGCTAAAGACACTCCCGCCTTTATAGGTAACCGAATTGGAATTTTTGGAATTCAAAGTTTATTCCACCAAGTAAAAGCACTAGACTTAACGGTTGAAGAAGTTGATAAACTTACAGGACCTGTTATTGGTCGTCCAAAATCTGCCACCTTTAGAACGGTAGATGTTGTTGGGTTAGATACTTTAGTGCATGTTGCTAACGGTATTCATGAAAATTGCCCTAACGATGAGGCTCATGAACTTTTTAAACTTCCAGACTTCATCAACACCATGATGGAAAATAAATGGCTAGGAAGCAAAACAGGACAAGGTTTTTATAAAAAAGAAGGTCGAGACATTTTAGCACTAGACTTAAACACCTTAGAATATAAACCGACCAAGAAAACGAAATTTGCTACACTCGAGCTAACAAAAACCATCGATAAAGTTATTGATCGTTTTACAGTGCTCGTTTCTGGAAAAGACAAAGCAGGTGATTTTTATAGAAAAAATTTCGCGGCTATGTTTTCATATGTATCACATAGAATTCCAGAAATCACAGATGAATTATATAAAATAGATGATGCCATGAAGGCTGGTTTTGGTTGGGAACATGGTCCTTTCCAAATCTGGGATGCTGTAGGCGTTGCTAAAGGTATCGACATCATGAAAGCTGAAGGTTTAGAACCAGCAGCTTGGGTAAATGATATGCTTGCTTCAGGTAGCACATCGTTCTACTCTGTAAAAAATGGCACGACTCATTATTATGATATTCCTAAAAAATCACAAGAAAAAATACCTGGACAAGACGGCTTCATTATTTTAGATAATATTAGAAAATCTAAAGAAGTATTTAAAAACACAGGGGTTGTTGTAGAAGATTTAGGCGATGGCATTCTAAACTGTGAATTCCAATCTAAAATGAATACCATTGGTGGCGATGTTTTGGCTGGATTAAATAAAGCGGTAGAAATTGCTGAAAAAGACTTTGCAGGTTTAGTTATTGGAAACCAAGCCGCAAATTTCTCTGTTGGCGCCAACATAGGCATGATCTTCATGATGGCCGTTGAACAAGAATATGACGAATTAAATGCTGCCATTAAATACTTTCAAGATACGATGATGCGCATGCGTTATTCATCAATCCCAACAGTATCTGCCCCTCATGGTATGACGCTTGGAGGAGGTTGTGAATTATCAATGCACGTTGATAAAGTGGTGGCTGCAGCCGAAACATATATTGGTTTAGTTGAATTTGGAGTTGGCGTTATCCCTGGTGGTGGCGGTTCCAAGGAAATGGCTTTACGCGCATCAGATTCCTTTAAGAAAGGTGATGTGGAATTGAACACCTTACAAGAATACTTCTTAACTATTGGTATGGCCAAAGTGGCAACCTCAGCTTATGAAGCTTTCGATATGGGCATACTTCAACCAGGAAAAGATATCATTGTTGTAAACAAAGACCGACAATTAGCTACAGCGAAAGCCCATGCTAAACTAATGGCCGAAACTGGTTATACACAACCCGTAAAACGAACCGATGTTAAAGTTCTTGGAAAACAAGCCTTAGGTATGTTTTTAGTAGGAACCGATTCTATGGAAGCTTCAAAATTTATAAGCGAACACGACCATAAAATAGCAAATAAATTAGCCTATGTTATGGCAGGTGGAGACTTATCTGAACCCACTTTAGTAAGTGAACAATATTTACTAGACCTAGAGCGTGAAGCTTTTTTAAGTTTATGTACAGAACGTAAAACTTTAGAGCGTATTCAACACATGTTAAAAACAGGAAAACCTTTAAGAAACTAAAAATGAAACAAGCATATATAGTAAAAGCATACAGAACGGCCGTGGGTAAAGCGCCAAAAGGTGTCTTTCGCTTCAAAAGAGCCGATGAATTGGGTGCTGAAACCATCCAACACATGATGAAAGAGTTACCAAACCTAGACGTGAAACGCATTGACGACGTTATTGTTGGTAATGCCATGCCGGAAGGTGCACAGGGTTTAAACATGGCACGGTTTATTTCTTTAATAGGACTAAACAGTGTGGATGTACCAGGAGTTACTGTAAACCGTTTTTGTTCATCAGGAATAGAAACTATAGGTATTGCAACAGCAAAAATTCAAGCAGGAATGGCCGATTGCATAATTGCAGGTGGCTCAGAAAGCATGAGTTCGGTACCTATGACGGGTTTTAAACCTGAATTGAATTATAATACGGTAAAGGCAGGTCATGAAGATTATTATTGGGGTATGGGAAACACAGCGGAAGCGGTTGCCAACCAATTTAAAGTATCTCGTGAGGACCAAGACGCGTTTGCTTACAACTCACACATGAAGGCCCTTAAGGCGCTTGCTGAAAACAGATTTCAAGACCAAATTGTGCCAATAAATGTAGAGCAAGTTTATATAGATGCTAACGGAAAAAAAGCAACAAAATCTTATACGGTAACAAAAGATGAAGGTCCTCGTGCAGGAACAAGTATGGAGGCCTTAGCCAAATTAAGACCAGTATTTGCAACTGGCGGAAGTGTTACAGCAGGTAACTCCTCGCAAATGAGTGATGGTGCTGCTTTTGTAATGATTATGAGTGAAGATATGGTTAAAGAACTAAATCTAGAACCTATCGCTCGATTAGTAAGTTATGCAGCTGTTGGTGTTGAACCTCGCATCATGGGTATCGGCCCAGTAAAAGCCATCCCAAAAGCGCTAAAGCAAGCCGGATTACAACAAAAAGATTTAGACCTAATAGAATTAAACGAAGCCTTTGCGTCCCAATCATTAGCCGTTTTAAGAGAGTTGAACCTCAACCCAGACATTGTAAATGTTAACGGTGGAGCCATCTCCTTAGGACACCCTCTGGGTTGTACAGGGGCGAAACTTTCAGTTCAATTGTTTGACGAAATGCGCAAACGCGACATGAAAGGTAAATATGGTGCTGTAACTATGTGTGTAGGAACAGGACAAGGCGCTTGTGGCGTTTTTGAATTTTTGAATTAAATAACAAACAGAATAATGGAAAAAGATATATTACGTGGTGGTCAATTTTTAGTTGTAGAATCAAAGTGTGAAGACATTTTCACCCCAGAAGATTTCTCGGAAGAGCAATCTATGATGAAAGAAGCTGTTACCGAATTCGTTGACAGAGAAATTTGGCCGAATAAAGCACGCTTTGAAGCCAAAGACTATGCCTTGACGGAGTCTTGCATGCGTAAAGCAGGTGAAATGGGATTCTTAGGTGTTTCTGTACCTACTGAATACGGTGGTATGGGCATGGGTTTTGTAGACACCATGTTAGTATGTGATTATATTTCTGGTGCCACAGGATCTTTTAGTACCGCTTTTGGTGCGCATACAGGTATTGGTACCATGCCAATTACCTTATACGGAACTGAAGAACAAAAACAAAAATATGTGCCAAAATTGGCTACTGGCGAATGGTTTGGTTCATATTGTTTAACAGAACCTAGTGCTGGTAGTGATGCCAATTCTGGTAAAACAAAAGCTGTTCTATCATCAGACGGAAAAACATATAATATTACAGGACAAAAAATGTGGATTTCCAATGCCGGTTTTTGTAGTTTAATGATTGTATTTGCTCGTATTGAAGATGATAAAAACATTACTGGTTTTATTGTTGAATACGACCCTAAGAACCCAAATGGAATTACAATGGGTGAAGAAGAGCACAAACTAGGTATTCGCGCCTCTTCAACCAGACAAGTATTTTTTAGTGATACGGTAGTTCCTGCAGAAAACATGCTATCTACAAGAGGAAACGGTTTTAAAATAGCCATGAATGCCTTAAACGTAGGTAGAATTAAGTTGGCAGCAGCTTGTTTAGACGCGCAACGTCGTACTATAACCGAATCTGTTAAATACGCCAATGAGCGCGTTCAGTTTAAAACTCCTATTTCAAGTTTTGGTGCTATTCGTCAAAAAATAGCTGAAATGGCCACCAACTGTTGGGTTGGAGAAGCTGCTAGTTACCGTGCAGCAAAGAATATTGAAGACCGCATTATTATGCGTCAAAATAACGGAAAAGACACGCACCAAGAAGCAGAATTAAAAGGTGTTGAAGAATATGCAATTGAATGTTCTATCTTAAAAGTAGCCGTTTCTGAGCATACACAGAAATGTACAGATGAAGGTATCCAAATTTTTGGAGGTATGGGATTCTCTGAAGAAACCCCTATTGAATCGGCCTGGAGAGATGCACGTATCGCTAGAATCTATGAAGGTACCAACGAGATTAACCGTATGTTAAGTATTGGTATGCTTATTAAAAAAGCCATGAAAGGGCATGTCGATTTATTGGGCCCTGCAACAGCAGTAGCAAATGAGTTAACAGGTATTCCATCATTCGATACACCAGATTTTTCAGAATTATTTTCAGAAGAAAAAAGCATTATAGCCAATCTTAAAAAATTATTTTTAATGGTTGCGGGTGCTACACTTCAGAAATATGGTGAAGAAGTTGAAAAGCATCAACAACTTATGCTTGCTGCTTCAGATATTCTAATTCAAATATATATCGCAGAATCTGCTATCTTACGTGCAGAAAAAATATCTAAAAAAGAAGGAGAAGCGAATGCAAAAGAACACATCGCTATGGCTAAATTAAATTTATTCCATGCTATCGATGTTATTGAAACTGCTGGAAAACACTCCATCATTTCATTCTCTACAGGCGACGAACAACGTATGATGCTTATGGGCCTAAAACGCTATATAAAGTATGTGAACATGCCTAATATTATCGAATTAAGAAATATTATAGCTTCTAAAGTTATTAAAGAAAATAAGTACTGTTTTTAAACAGAAAGTGTGACTAACTCAATTCTTAAAAGCGTTTCAAAATATAATTTTGAAACGCTTTTTAAATTTAAGTATTTTAGTAAAAAATTACTAATGACCAAAATAAGCTTAATTGTACTATTTTTCATAACCATCTCAACATGTGCTCAACAAGAACTAGTACTTGAGCCCACGGTAAAAAATATTGCTTGGATTTCTGGAAATTGGAAAGGTGAAGCATTTGGAGGGCTAACCGAAGAAAATTGGAGTGCTCCATCTGGCGACTCGATGATGGCTACTTTCAAATTAATAGTTAACGACAAAGTCGCTTTTTATGAAATTGAAATAATTAGGGAAGTAAACAAAACATTAATACTTCAACTAAAGCATTTTAATAACGACTTAAAGGGTTGGGAAACCAAAGATGAAACAATCGATTTTCCTCTTAAAGAAATAACAGCGAATAAAGTCGTTTTTGAAGGCATGATTTTTGAAAAAATCAATACCAATGAAATGAATATTTATGTAGACATCCAAAACGAAACGGGCACTACTGAAACTATAAAATTCAATTACAAAAAATAAAAACATGAAGCTTCAAAAACTGATAATTATATCTTTACTTTCCATAATTTCAAACGCTCAAACACCTCAAGATTTCTATAACATTATAGATGCTGTTTCAGAAAATCAGATTGAAAAAAATATTCAAACACTTGTTAATTTTGGAACACGTAATACCTTTAGTGACACGCTTTCTAACAGCAGAGGTATTGGCGCTGCAAGACGTTGGATAAAATCTGAATTTGAAACCATCTCCAATGACTGTAACAATTGTTTAAATGTATTTTATCAGAAGGACCTCGTTACTAAAAAAGGCAATAACAGGGTGCCACACGATGCTTGGGTTGTAAATGTACTGGCTGTTCAAAAAGGCACAAAACACCCAAACAACTACATCATAATGAGTGGTGACATTGATTCACGCGGTAGCGATACAATGGATTTCACCACAGACGCCCCAGGAGCCAATGATAATGCCTCCGGTATGGCTGGAACCATTGAAGCTGCTAGAGTTTTATCGCACTATCAATTTGAAAATAGCATAATTTATGTAGGACTGTCTGGTGAAGAACAAGGTTTATTTGGTGGCGCTGGACTTGCTGCCTATGCTAAAAAGCAAGGTTGGAATATTATTGGTGTTTTTAATAATGACATGATTGGTAATATTCAAGGTGTTGATGGTGTTATTGATAATAGAACCTTTAGAATTTTTTCTGAACCAGTCGCTGCAAATGAAAGCGAAAGAGAACGAACATTAAGACGCTTTTATGGTGGTGAAGTAGATGGTATTTCAAGACAATTAGCTCGTTATATCCATAAAAACACACATACTTTCATGCCAGAGATGAACCCAATGATGGTTTACAGACTGGATAGATTTGGCAGAGGTGGTCACCATCGCCCCTTTAATGATTTAGGTTTTGCAGGCATCAGAATTATGGAAGCTCACGAAAATTACACGCAACAACATCAAGATATTCGCGAAGAAAACGGCATTGCATACGGCGATGTCATAGAACATGTTAATTTTAATTACACAAAAAAACTAACAGCCGTTAATGCCATTAATTTAGCGAGTTTAGCTTGGGCGCCTGCGGCTCCTAAAACGGTTGTGATTGGCGGTATTGTTGAAGCAAATGCCAAGTTCAAATGGGATAAAGTAGAAGGCGCTAAAGGTTACAAAATTTATTGGAGAGATACCACGTCACCCACCTGGGACCATAGCCGCTACGTTGGCAACGTCGATGCATTCACACTAGAGGGAATCGTTATTGATAATTACTTTTTTGGTATCGCTTCCGTTGGAGAAAATGGTATTGAAAGCGTTATAACCTTCCCAAATAACATTATTAAATAATAAGAAAACGACTTGATGTCAAGTCGTTTTCTTATTATTTACATTCTAAATATTTAATTATTACTCCAAGAAGCCCAATTACTGCAATGTCCAGCATTATCTGTTTTCCCTATAGTAGTTTGCACACCACTATAGGTTGCATTCATGACTGCTCTAGGCGAAAAATGTAATTTTGAATTTCCTGAAGACCTGAAAGCTTTACCAAAATGCCCCTGACTTAAGCCATGCCCTGCTTCATGTAATGCAATTGTTTCAACATCAAAAGTTCCTCCATCATTCCATGCAAAATTATCGTTATAATATATTTCTCTAAAAGCTACATCTGCTTTTCCATTATTATCTAAATCTACAGGAGCACCTAATTCATCTGTAAACGTAATTGTAAATGTTACACCTAAAATAAAACTAGAACCACCTGGTGCAACAAGATCAAAGGCGCTTGCGGGCAACCAACCACCATGCATCACATCGGCAACATAATCTTCACTACCCCCAAAATTTTGTCCAAGAATTTCACCTACTATAAGTGCTATCAATCCTGTATTTCTACCATCATAAGGCCTTTCAAACATCCCTAAATTAGAACAATTAACCATGTCCCATGTATTCATGGCGCGGTCTATGGCATTATTACTTAGCGACACATCCAAATCTAAAGAAGGTCTATTATCATCTACATAATAAGAAATGGCATCTGTACCATCTAAGGCTAAACCAGGAACGAAATCGGCGCCAAGTTGCTTGTTCCCTCGATCGTTAAAATAAACGACGTTCCCCATCTCATTTGAGGTTCCTGCTGTTATATATTCTGCCATATACAAGGCTACATTATAACTTTTAGCGGCATTATTTGCCTTTTCTGATTTTGACAATCCTTGTGTTTTATTCTTAATTTCAATAGTCCTCATGGTATTTCCAATATCCATATAAAGAGGTTGTTCAGGGGTTATTTCAATTTGAGAATCACTACCTACAGTAGATGTGTTTTCACATGCAAAACATAAAGCAATGATAGAAGCTAGTACAAATGGTTTTGTTAATTTCATAATTCTAAATATTTAAATGGATTAAAATGATTAATTTCTAATATCTAAAAAACTTAGGGAATATTCTACTTAATAGGTCACATCAGCATTTTTAAAAATGTAATACAAAACACAATTACATAGTAGTATTAAATATACGAATTAAATTAATACCTATGCATAATAAAGAACTAAAGGCAAATCCTTTTTATAGATAAAAGTTAATAAACAATAATTCTTTAAAAACGGTCTAACTCCATATCAAAATATTAAGCAAACATTAACTGTTTTGATACTCACTTTTCTTAATTTTGATTAAAACATCCACGAATGCAAAACAAATACGGTTTACTTTTTCTTCTATTAGTGCTACCTGTCACTCTTATTCATGCACAATTACTTTCAGAAAAAAATCATTTTACTAGGCAAGACAGCTTAAGAGGTAGTATAACCCCGGAACGTGCCTGGTGGGATTTAACGTATTATCATTTAGATATTACAGTAAACCCAGATGAGAAATATATTTCAGGAAAAAATACCATTCAATATAAAGTCCTTGAAAGCAACTCGGTAATGCAAATTGATTTGCAAGCGCCTCTGAGAATAACAAAGGTGACGCAAAACGCCAAGGAATTAGATATAAAACATGATGGCAACGCCCATTTTATAACCTTAAAGAACCCACAGAGCATAGGAGAGGTTCATAGTATAACCGTGTATTATGAAGGCCACCCAAAAGAAGCCATAAATGCCCCTTGGGATGGTGGAATTTCTTGGGAAAAAGATGTCAACGGCAACCATTTTATAGCCTCTTCCTGTCAAGGTTTGGGTGCCAGCGTCTGGTGGCCTTGTAAAGACCATATGTATGATGAAGTAGACAGCATGCTAATAAGCGTTAATGTACCCGATAACTTAATAAATGTATCTAATGGTAGATTACGAAGTGTTGAGCGCTTTGGAGACACCAAAACTTATAGTTGGTTTGTAAAAAACCCCATAAACAATTACGGTGTTAATATTAATATTGGCGATTATGTGAATTTCGCTGAAGTCTACGATGGCGAAGGCGGCAACCTAGATATGAATTATTACGTATTAAGAGACAACCTCGAAAAAGCTAAAGAGCATTTTAAAGACGCCCCTAAAATGATGAAAGCGTTTGAACATTGGTTTGGGCAATATCCATTTTATGTAGATAGCTTTAAACTCGTTGAAGTACCGTATCTAGGCATGGAACACCAAAGTTCGGTAACCTATGGTAACCAATATAAAAAGGGCTATTTAGGTCGCGATTTATCGGGGACTGGTTGGGGATTAAAATTCGATTTTATTATTATACACGAAGCTGGGCATGAGTGGTTTGCCAATAACATCACTAATAAAGACATTGCCGACATGTGGATTCATGAAAGTTTCACGGCCTATTCAGAGAATTTATTTTTAGACTATTATTATGGTAAAAAAGCATCTTCTGAGTATGTTGTAGGAACACGCAGAAGCATTCAAAACGACCGACCTATTATAGGTGTTTATAATGTGAACAACGAAGGCTCTGGCGACATGTACTACAAGGGAGCTAACATGCTACACACCCTTAGACAACTTATTGAGGATGATGAAAAGTGGCGTCAAACTTTAAGAGGTATGAATAGAACATTTTACCACCAAACGGTGACTACACAACAAATTGAAGCTTATTTATCAAAAGAGACAGGTATCGATTTAACCGCGTTTTTTAATCAGTATTTAAGAACCACCAAAATTCCAACTTTAGAATACAAAATAGAGAATAAAGAACTTAAATACAGATGGACAAACACTGTTGGCGCATTCGATATGCCCATTAAGGTGACTATTGAAGGAAAGGAAACATGGCTATTCCCTAAGGCAGAGTGGAAAACAAAAGTTTTAGAAACTAAAAATGCGACATTTGATATAGACCCAGATTTTTATGTTGAATCAACAAAGATTTAAGCCTTTTGGAACTACCCGAATTATATTTTAAAACAGATAAAGAATGGCGCGAGTGGTTGCATAAAAACCACAAACTACACAAAGGTGTTTACCTTATATTTTATAAAGTAGAACACGAAAATGCCTCCATGCGCTGGGAAGAAGCCGTAAAAGTAGCTTTATGTTATGGTTGGATAGACTCTACTGTAAAAAGTTTAGGAGACGGGAAGCGACGCCAGTACTTTACACCACGAAACGAAAAAAGTGTTTGGAGTGCTTTAAATAAAAAACATTTAGACCTATTAATTGCTAAAAATTTAATGCATGAAAGCGGTTTTGCCATTATTGAAATAGCTAAACAAAATGGTTGTTGGACAGCCCTTGATGCGGTAGAAAAAGGCATCATACCCGAAGACTTACAATTAGAATTTAACGCAAACCACAGTGCTTTTGAAAACTACCAAAACTTTGCACCTTCATATAGAAAAAGCTATCTATACTGGTTAAATCAAGCAAAGCGGGAAGCTACCAGAAAAAAACGCATAACCGAAATCATTCAGTTATGCGCTAATAATATTAAAAGTAGATAGTAACAAACGCCCATAGTTAGTGCGTATATATATTTGATTCCATAGATTGCTGATTGATAGAACTTGCAAATATTTTTAGGATGCGTTTGGCAATGCCTGTCCATCCGAAATTTCTACGTGCAAAACGAGCTCCTTCCACAGATAGTTCATTTCTTAATCTAGGGTATAGAAGTGGCATGGACATCATCGTACCAAATTCTACAGGGCGGTGAGGATCTGCAAATAATGCTTGGTTGCCAAAATCAATTAAATCGCACAAACCGCCGTGAACTGTTACAACACTAGGCGTACCACAAGCCATAGCCTCAATAGCAACCATTCCGAAAGGCTCATACCGTGATGGCATTGCAAAAATATTAGCCGATCTATACACATTGGCTAAATCTTCATCTGCCACGTAGTTTTTCCATTTTATTTTATCTAAAACACCTAATTCTCCAGCCAAGGTTTTTAGTTTTTCTACACCTTCATTATCTTGATTGGATTGATCGCCACCAATAGCAGCTACTAAACGGGCTTCGGGGCAAAGTTCCAAAACGGTAGGTAATGCTTGTAAAAGTAAATCATAGCCTTTATTATGTGCCATACGCCCCAGTGCCAGAATATCATTTGGATGGATATCATATTTAGACCGAACTCTATCATTTTCTTTTGAAGGTACCGGGAAAAATCGATTTTCATCAATTCCAGGAGGGATCATACCACAATTCCTAGGTAAAACATCATATTGTTTGGTAAGTAAATCTATTTGTGGTAATGTGGTAGCAATAACAAAATTACACATTTGGTAAACAAAGTATTCTTTTCGAATTCGTTCTTTAAATCGATACGTTTTTTCCATTTCCACTTCATCCATATCGCTCCCCATACTATGGCGTTTCCACCACCCAAGTGAATGTGGAGTATGTACATGAGAAATCCCCAACTCTTCGGCTATCTTTTGACCTGCCCAACCCGCATCCCAATAGTGAGTATAAACGGTGTCATATTTCTTTCGTTCTTTTTTGATGGCCGCCAAACAATTGGTTACAAACTTTTTTAAATGGTCGTGCATATCCTCTTTTCTAATGAACTTTTTTCCACCAAAAGGAATACGCCACACACTATAATTTTCATCAACATGATCATACTCTGGTTGATCTTCAAATTGACGCGTCACTAAATCTACATTCTTTCCCAATCTGCTAAAACGCTCTGCGAGCTCTAAAACATAAACAACTTGCCCTCCTGTATCTGGTTTTCCTAATTCGGCATTAGCACCAACATATCCATGTAAAGAGATCATTAATATCGATTTCATAAGTTTCTATTTTAGTTATTTTTTAATAATTTTCAAATCATGACAAGCAGAAATATATTGGGCTGCAGACCACGCCTGATACGCTTTCCCCATAGCTCTCCCTGTTGTACCGTGTGCCCACTCTGTAAACTCCCATGCTTCGTTAATACCTTCTTTATTGATTAAGGCAAGCTTATGAAGTTCTGAAATAGCCATTTCTTTTAACCCTAATTTATTTATAAACTTCACCCAGAAACCTCCTACAAAAGGCCAAATACCACCATTATGATAATGGTTAGGCAGATTTAAAAGGTTTACTGTATAATAAGGTCTCCAATCTGGATCGCCAGGAGTTACTACAGGGTAGACATTGGTTACAGGAAATGGATCATTCACACCAACCCCCAACATAAAACGAAAGGTTTGATGCGCCTTTTCGGCATCTATGGTACCGTGTAAGAAGGCTAATATATTTCCGAAGACATCACAACGCCAACTAAAATCGAACGGTGTTGTTTGCGCTATTAAATATGAAGTATCACCTAATGTAAATTGCCGTTCTGCAAAGGAGACCGATTGAAATAATTTCTGCTGTGTTGAAGGCCAAAAATTTTGAATAATTTCTTTTTTAATAACTTGAGACCACCTAATATGCTCCCCCGCTTGATCATAATCGCCCAACATTTCGAGCATACGCCCAAAACACACATTGGCACGATACCAAAGAATTTCATCATAAAGAATGTTATAACTTCTTCCAAATAAGTCTGTCCAATCACCCGCTTCCGGTATTTCTAATAAGGCATCGTTATTACTATCATGCGCACCTAGCCACCGCATGGTTTCCTTAATATCTGATATGTGTTTCCTAAGAAACTCGATATCTTTAGTAACATTCACGTATTCATAAAACGCTATAACCACCCAAATACCACTATCAATGGAACAAATCCCTCCCACTCCAGAATAATCTGGCACATTATCTTTTAAGCGTACGTTGGATGGAATTTGGCCATTCCTTGAAATATGTTCGAATAATGTTGAAAGTGTTTGACGCTGGCATTGATGAATTTCTTCATCGTGGACAAGCGATAAGGACCCTATTACTGTTATGGCCCCATCTCTCGCCCAAACACTATGGTAATTTTCATCTGTCCCATTTGGGATATTATCTTTAATAGAACAAGCCGAAAAACCAAGTGGTGTTATATTTCTCCTTAATGCTTCAATTGCTTTTTTATAGCCCTCTCGTATTAAGTCGACCTTTTCTCCTTCATCTTCCGCTGCAATACTGCTTAGTTCTTGCTGAATAAAAAAATCTTCTTTATGGTTGTTTTCACTATTAATAACGGCATCATTGGGCAATATCCCATAGTAAATTAAACCTTCAATAACACCAGCTCCATTCATTCCTTCTGAATGATATACTTGTCTATACTTAGTGAATTTGTATAATTCTTCATGTGCATTACCTACAACAATACCCCGTATGTCATTCATTTCAAACATAGCTGAGTCGTTACCACTATCTCCTGCAACCAAAACTTGGTTAGTATTTAATTTAAGTTTATTAAGTAGCCATTGTAAAGCATTGCCTTTATTGGCCCATTTAGGAAGAATATCCAAGAACTTTTCACCAGAATAAACCACATTGATGTACATATTTGCTTTGATAAAGTCTTGCTCGATACTTGTAATAAGCTCTGGTGTTGCATCATAAAAATAATAACTTCGCTTATAATCGTGCTGAAACTTAGTATGCTGTTCGCTTATAGGGTGTTGTATATTTTGAATAACCTCTTCAACAGCCTTTAAATTCCAACCATCATCCAACACCTCATTAAACTCTTTAACGATGCATTTCTTTTTAAAGTCATAAATAAGTGTCCCAACTCCCGAAATAATATAATCGGGTTCTGGTAAGATTCCGTTTTCTACTAAGTTTAAGGCATCATCAATTAAACGCCCTGTATTATATGTAAGTAAAACCTTAGAATTCGCCTTGTATGTATTCCATACTTTAGTGAAATCGCCCTTTAGTGTATGAAAGTCTAAGAGCGTATTATCAATATCAAAGGAGAGAAGTTTAATATCTTGTTTTTCGTTACTGTTTTTTTCATCCATATATAGTTATTAGAAATCAATTAATTAAACAATTTGAGTGCTTGCAGGACTGCTAAACACATAGAACAATTACTTAAAGATAAAAAAAAACAGGAACCACCTTTTTGGCGATTCCTGCTTAAATCATTGATTTCATTATTATTGAGCCTCTATAATATCATATCAATTTTTAAAGACGCCTTAAATATTAATTATTTAAAAATTCGCCTCTATTTTTAACGATATTTATTTAGATACCACTTATAAAACTGCCATATGGATCTTTAAACTGAGTCCCCTCCGTAAACCTTAATTTACTAAGCAACTTAAACTCTACTAAAGCCCAAAGCACAAATTCCTTCAGGAAATAACTATCTTCTTTTGATAGGTTTGGCTGGTATTCTCCTAGTAAATCATTTAATGGAGAAATAGCGTCCAATATCATTTGGTACTCTTTGTCTTTTAGATCATCTAATAATTCAAAGCCCTCTTTCTGATTAAAAAACCATGAAACAATAGCATCATAAGCACCTTCCTCGTCTTGTTTCTTAAGTTTTTCAATTTTTGGAAAAAACTCTTCAAACAAACTTTTTACGGCTTCACCTATTAAATTGTAGGCAACAACAGCGGCTCCCTCTTGCTCGCCTTCATAAACCAACTCCACCTTACCTGTAATCGATGGGATGATACCCACAAAATCACTTAAACGAACCATGGTTTTAGCATCGCCCGATTTTAAAGCACGACGTTCTGCTGTACTTAATAAATTTTCCAATGCTGTGATACTTAAACGGGCACTCACGCCACTTTTCGCATCTACATATTCACTATCTCGTGCTTCAAAAACAATCTGCTCTAACAAATCTCTGGCTAAATCGGGCACCACGACCGTTTCCTTTTGCGCTTCCACTAATTTAGCTTCTTGCTCTGTAATTAATCGTGCTGTTTCAATATCAACCGGATAATGTGTTAGAATTTGTGAACCAATTCTATCCTTTAGAGGCGTTACAATACTCCCCCTATTTGTATAATCTTCTGGGTTTGCCGTGAATAAAAACTGAATATCTAAAGGCAACCTTAGCTTAAACCCTCTAATTTGCACATCGCCTTCTTGTAAAATATTAAACAAAGCTACTTGTATTCTTGCTTGTAAATCTGGTAACTCATTAATTACGAAAATACAACGATTGGCTCGAGGAATCATTCCGTAGTGAATTACCCGATCATCAGCATAACTCAACTTTAAATTTGCTGCTTTTATAGGGTCTACATCGCCAATAATATCTGCTACGGTAACATCTGGAGTTGCTAGTTTTTCAGCAAAACGTTCACTTCTATGTAACCATGAAATGGGTGTTTTATCAGCTTGCTCTATAATCAATTCCTTGGCGTATCTTGAAATGGGATGAAAAGGATCGTCGTTAATTTCAGAACCTTCCACGCATGGAATGTATTCATCTAACAAATTCAACATTAAACGTGCTAAACGGGTTTTTGCCTGCCCACGTAAACCTAATAAGTTAATATTATGGCGCGATAAAATGGCGCGCTCCAACTCTGGAATCACGGTGTTTTCATACCCATGAACCCCTTCAAAAGTGGTTTCTTTATTTTTTATTTTCTGAATTAAATTATCACGCAATTCATCTTTAATAGATTTTGATTGATACCCTGATTTTTTTAAGTCTCCTAATGTTTTTATATTCTTTATTTCCATATTTTATTTTTAGTTTGAAAAACTATAAGCCTTTCAACTTTTAATTTTTCATTCTTAACTTATTTTATCCTCTAATTCTCTTTTTTCTATTGGTTTCATAATCTTCAAAAATCATTTCTCCCAAACCTTTTATTCCTGTGTAAAACGCTTTCCCTTGATTAGCATAAGTAAACTCGCGTACAAACTGCATTAAATACGAATCTTTCGCAATCATAAATGTAGTAATTGGAATATGCAAACGACGGGCTTGTTGCGCCATAGCGTAGCATTTATTTACAATATGCCTATCTAAGCCATTACTGTTTTTGTAATATTCACCATCGGGTAGTCGCAAACAACTAGGTTTCCCATCGGTAATCATAAAAATTTGCTTGTTCGTGTTCCGTTTTCGTCGTAATAAATCCATCGCTAATTGAAGACCTGCAACAGTATTGGTGTGATAAGGACCTACTTTTAAATATGGCAAATCTTTAATTTCAATTTGCCACGCATCGTTACCAAATACCAAAATATCTAAAGTATCTTTCGGGTAGCGTGTGGTAATTAACTCGGCCAATGCCATGGCTACTTTTTTAGCGGGTGTTATTCGATCTTCACCATAAAGTATCATACTGTGACTAATATCAATCATTAATACAGTACTCATTTGTGATTTGTGGAGCGCTTCTTCTACAACCAAATCATCCTCTGAAATATTAAAATCGCCAATACCATGGTTAATTTGAGCGTTCTTCAAACTCTCCGTCATAGAAACCTTATCTAAGGCATCACCAAATTGGTAGGCTCTGAAATCGCCTGTATGCTCGTCGCCAATTCCGGGGCTTTTACTTTTATGACTCCCTTGGCCACTGCGTTTTATATTTCCAAAAATTTGATCTAAGGCCTGTTGCCTAATGGCACGCTCTGTTTTGGCTGTTATACTGATACCTCCGTTACCATCAGCATCAATTTCCTCTCGTATATACCCTTTCTTTTTAAGATCTTCAATAAAATCATCAACAGTATATTCTGGTGTTGTTAATTTATATTCTTTATCCAACTCACGCAGCCAATCGATGGCCTCGTCAAAATCGCCAGATGTATGTGTTATTAGTTCTTTAAAAATATCAAAAAGTTTATCAAAAGGTGCTTGTTCTGGAGCTTCGTATTTTTTAAAAACGAAACCTTTTCTTGAAGTAGTCTGTTTTGTCATAGCTGTATAAAAATACTTTATTTTGAATCAAAAAAAGCCAAGGAATTATTAAATTTCTCTATACCCTTATAAATAAATAATTATTTCAGCTTCATAAGAGTTCCCATACCTCTAACACACTTGATTTCAATACTTCCCTTTTCAAGTCACATAACACCTTTGTTAAAAACAGGATAATTACAAGGTATAACAGTTGCAATTTGTATATTAGTACTTTAACTTTCCTTAAAATAAAAATCATTCAAAATGAAAAAATTAAGCATCCTATTAATCTCCCTATCCTTAAGCACTATAGCTTGTAAAAACGAGAAAAAAAGTACTGAGACTGTAGTAAAAGAAACTATTGAAGAAGTTCTTGCTCCAAAAAGCATTACAGTAAACCTATCTGCAAAAAGTGACAGTAATGTTAGCGGAACCGTAGTTTTTACGGAAACCAATGGAACTGTAAACATGGTAGCCACTGTTAGCGGATTAGAAGCTGGCGAACATGCCATTCACATTCACCAATCGTCTGATTGCTCTTCTCCTGACGGAAAATCTACAGGCGGGCACTGGAACCCTACAAACCAACCACATGGCAAATGGGGCATTGAAACTGGCTACCACAAAGGTGATATTGGAAACTTTACTGCGGATGAAAATGGAAATGCCAGTATTTCTGTAGAAACGGATGAATGGTGTATTGGCTGTGGAGATGATACTAAAGACATTCTTGGTAAAGGTATTATTGTACATGCAGGCGTAGACGACTTCACAACACAACCAACAGGTGATGCTGGTGGACGCGTAAGTTGCGGTGGTATTATCGAGTAAAACATACATAATCAAATAATTATACAAAAGCTACTCTAAAAAAGTAGCTTTTGTGTTTATTATTCATTACATTCGATACTTTAAACCTATTTATGCAACTAGAGATTCTTATAGAAAAATTCCAACAAAAGGACGAAAAGGCTTTTGAAACGTTATATAACATGTATAGCAGTAGTATGCAGGGTGTTATTTATAATATTGTTCGTGATACAGATATCGCTGAAGAAGTAATGCAAGACGTTTTTATAAAGGCATGGCATAATGCCAGTACTTACTCTGCAAAGAAAGGCCGTTTCTTCACTTGGATATTGAATATCGCAAGAAATTCAGCCATTGATAAAACACGTTCTAAAAACTTTAAGAACTCAAAACAAAACCTTAATTCCGATTTTTTCGTAGATATACTTGAAACCAGTGAAAGCTTAGACACTAAAACTGATGCCATTGGCATCGCAAAGTTTGTAGACAAGCTTGCTAAAAAATGTATAGAAGTTATAGAACTTCTATATTTTAAAGGTTACACACAGCTTGAAGCATCTGAAGCTCTTGACATGCCAATAGGCACTATTAAAACAAGAAACAGGAACTGCATTCAAGAATTAAGAAACATGGTATTAGAATAATATGGAAATTAAAGCATACATAGAAACTGGAATTTTAGAACTATACGTTGCAGGTGCCCTTTCTGAACAAGAAAGCAGGGAAGTCTACGACATGATGCAACAACATCCTGAAATTCTTCAAGAAGTTTTAGAAATTGAAGCTGCTATTATTAAATTAACTGCTGCGACATCACGTAATAAAAACGAAAACTCGTTACAAATTATTAAAGATCAATTAGGTTTCAATACGAATGACACTAAAGTGATTTCTATTGCAAAACCTAAATATAATTGGTTAACCTATTCGGGGTGGGCAGCATCTGTTGTTCTAGCCGCTGGTTTATTATGGACTGTAGGGCAAAACGATCAATTAAAATCGGATATACAAATATCTGAAACACAACAATCATTATTAGAAACCCAAATAGACAATTCTAAAAACAACTTAGAACAAGCAAACACCTTAATAAGTGTTTTACGTGACGATTCTATTACCAAAGTACCTCTAGCAGGTCAAGGTAATTTCGCGAGTACGTATGCTAAAGTATATTGGGATAAAAATACAGAACGTATTTTCTTAGATGCACAAGGTTTACCAGCACCTCCAGAAGGTAAGGTATACCAAGTATGGTCTTTAAAACTAAGCCCGTTAACACCTACAAGTTTAGGCACTATTGATAACTTCACTAGCGATAGTAACAAGATTTTTGAAATTAAAAATGCAAACGAAAGTGAAGCCTTTGGTATTACTTTAGAACCAGCTGGCGGTAGCAAAACCCCAACAATGGAAGAATTATATACACTTGGTGTAGTTTAGTGATTCATTCTAAATAAAATAATCTGTCTTTTTTGGGACGGATTATTTTATTTAGAATGAACGCCTACTATTCAGCACCTTGATGTTTTGAATAGGCACGCCA
This sequence comes from Mariniflexile sp. AS56, assembly GCF_030552475.1. Classification (GTDB taxonomy): domain Bacteria; phylum Bacteroidota; class Bacteroidia; order Flavobacteriales; family Flavobacteriaceae; genus Mariniflexile. Next base: position 167,087 of record NZ_JAUPED010000001.1, read on the forward strand.
TTTTTCAATACATTGTTCCATATCACTCGGAATTGGCGTATTAAAACTCATGAATTTTTCTGTTCTTGGATGCACAAACCCTAATGTTTTTGCGTGAAGTGCTTGTCTTGGCAACACTTTAAAACAATTATCTACAAATTGTTTATACTTAGTAAACGTAGTTCCCTTAAGTACCTTTTCACCACCATAGCGCTCATCATTAAACAAGGTATGCCCTATATGCTTCATATGTACACGTATTTGGTGTGTACGTCCTGTTTCTAACTTACAAGACAACAAGGTAACATAGCCCAAACGCTCTAACACTTTATAATGTGTCACAGCCGGCTTTCCCTTATCGGCTTCATCACCTAGAAACACGGTGTTCTGTAATCTGTTTTTTGGGTGACGCCCAATACTGCCTTCAACCGTCCCTTCTTCTTCATCTAAATTCCCCCAAACAATAGCGACATATTCACGTTCACTCGTTTTTTCAGCAAATTGAAGCGACAAATGCGTCATGGCTTCTTCCGTTTTAGCTACAACCAATAGACCACTCGTATCTTTATCAATTCTATGTACTAAACCTGGACGCTCACTAGAGTTATTCGGTAGGTTTTCAAACCTATAAATCAACGCATTTATTAGTGTTCCCGAATAATTACCGTGACCGGGGTGCACAACCATACCTGCTGGTTTGTTAACAACCAATAAGTCATCATCTTCATAAACAATATCTAGCGGAATATCTTCACCAACCAATAAATTTTCATGAGGTGGGTGCGTAAACAAAACCCTGATTTTATCAAAAGGTTTTACTTTGTAATTTGATTTTACTGCTATTCCGTTAACAAAAATACTTCCATTTTTGGCGGCAGCTTGAATTTTACTACGAGTCGCATTTTCCACAAAATTCATCAAATATTTATCAATACGTAATGGATTTTGTCCTTTTTCTACATCAAACGAATGATGCTCATACAGGTCACTTTCATCATCTAAAAACTCTGGGGTATAATCTTCCATGTAATATGTAAACTGCGCTAAAGCACAGTTATTTTTTTCTTTAAATAGTTAGTTTAAATCTTCCGAAGGGTTACTATCGTCCGATTCGTTTGAAGCTGTTCCATCTTCATCATCCAGTCCTGAAGACGGTCTGTTTCCATTTCCAAGCACCAAATCTATGGCAGTTGTTTTTGGCAATTTATCGCCTGGTTTTATACTTTGGCCTTTATAAGTCATTTCTAAAACTAAATCTTTGGCAATATTATTCACATAAGTAAGCTTTCCTACTTTAAAACCTACCGCTTCTAAGGTTGGTTTAGCTTGCCTAAATGTACGTTCTTTTAAATTTGGAACTGTAATTTTTCTGAATCCAGAAGGATTTACAGTAATATATATTTTACGTTCTTCTTTTACTTTAGAACCTGCTGCTGGCGATTGGTCGATCACTGAAAACTTAGGATAGTCCGGATTGTAATTAGCAGAGTCTTGAACTTGCATTTCCAACCTATTCTCCTCCACCTCTATGGTCGCAACACTTAAAGATTTCCCTTTTAAATCGGGTACTGTTTCAAATTCACCATGATTGGTTGTGTAGCTTAACCACCTTAAAATGATAAAACTTAGTACTACTACGGCACCTATTGCCAATAGTAATTGTTTGAAAAAGACTTTACTAGTTAGAAATTTAATAACGCTCATGTATAAAATTTTCGATTAGGCAAATATATAAAAACAGAACTGTTTTTTCTTTTGCAATTTAAGTGATATTTTAGCTTAACTAATAATAGATACGTTTTATTGTAGTTTTTAGACTAATAATAGTGAAACAACCTGATTTACAAGGTTGTTTTATTGAAATACTAAAGACGAATGACAAAATATAATATATGAAAAAGAATATTGCGATCATTATGGGAGGTTATTCAAGTGAATACCAAATCTCATTAAAAAGCGGACAAGTGGTTTATGAAACACTAGACGCTTCAAAATACAACGCTTACAGAATACATATTTTCAAAGAAAAATGGGTATATGTTGATGGTGATAATACCGAATTCACGATAGACAAAAATGATTTTTCGGTGACTATTAATAAAACAAAAACCACTTTTGATTGCGTATTCAATGCCATTCACGGGTCGCCTGGAGAAGATGGTTTTATGCAAGCGTATTTTAAATTGCTAAACATACCACAAACAAGTTGCGATATGTACCAAGCCGCATTAACCTTTAATAAGCGTGATTGCTTGAGTACTTTAAAACCATATGGCATTAAAACTGCCGAATCGTTTTTCATAAACTTAGGAGACACTATTAATGAAGACAGCATTATTGCCAAAGTAGGCTTGCCCTGTTTTGTTAAAGCCAACAAAGCCGGCAGTAGTTTTGGAGTTACCAAAGTGCACAAAAAAGAAGACATAAAAAACGCTATTGAAGTTGCTTTTAAGGAAGATGATGAAATTATAGTTGAATCGTTTTTAGATGGTACTGAAGTCTCTGTAGGTGTTATAAACTTTAAAGGTGAAACAAAAGTATTACCCATAACCGAGATTATTAGTGAAAATGATTTTTTTGATTATGAAGCAAAATATTTAGGAAAATCACAAGAAATCACCCCTGCTAGATTAACCAAAGATGAAGAAGACCAGGTAACAGCCATTGCTAAAAAGGTCTACGAAGTTTTAAAAATGAAAGGCTTTAGCCGAAGTGAATATATCTTCAAAAATGGGGTACCTCATTTATTGGAAGTAAACACCGTGCCAGGGCTAACCTTAGCGAGTATTTTGCCTCAGCAAGCAGCAGCAGCAGGAATTACGTTAGTCGACTTATTTGACAATGCCATTGTAGAAGCTTTAAAAAATTAATCATATTATTACCTATATTTGGTAATAACCATTCAAAACAATGAGATTCCCGTTTAAGTTCAACTTGAGCGGGAATAACAAACCATCAAAATGAAAAAAGCCATCTTTCCGGGATCTTTTGACCCCATAACTCTAGGACACTATGATATTATAAAACGTGGTGTAACACTTTTTGATGAAGTAATCGTGGCTATTGGAGTGAATTCCGATAAAAAATACATGTTCACTTTGGAAGAACGCAAAGCCTTTATAGAAAAATCTTTTGCAGATGAACCTAAGGTAAAAGTAGTTACCTATGAAGGTTTAACTGTGGATTTTTGCAATAAAATTGATGTTGAATTTATTTTGCGAGGACTCCGTAATCCAGCTGATTTTGAGTTTGAGAAAGCCATTGCCCATGCCAACAGAACCTTAGCAACTATTGAAACTGTATTCTTACTAACCTCTGCGAAAACATCCTTTATATCATCTTCCATTGTACGAGATGTTATTAAGAACAACGGAGACTACACGAAGTTTGTTCCTGACAGTGTTCGAGTTAAATAATTTCAGCCTGCAGACAAAAACAGAAGTTACCTCCTTGCCTTTAACACATCTAAAACTTATACTCTGATAATGCTTTTGAGAATTTCTCAGGGTTTTCAGCTAAATGATAACGTGGGTCGTCAATGGCTTCAACAATCACTTCTCTAAATTTCGGGCTTGCCTTATACAGCAACTCCTTACAGTCTGCACTTAAATGTTTCAGTCTTATTGTTTTACCTTCAGCTTCGTATTTACTCACTAAATTAAATATAGCTTCTAAGGCTGAATGATCACTCACACGCGATTCTACAAAGTCTATTTCAACATGATCTGGATCATTTTTTACGTCAAACTTATCATTAAAAGCTTGAATGGAACCAAAGAATAAAGGGCCCCAAATTTCGTAAATTTTTGTTTGTCCGTCTTCAGAAAGACGTTTTCTTGCTCTAATTTTCTTAGCATTTTCCCAAGCAAAAACTAATGCTGAAATAATAACACCCACAAATACAGCAATAGCTAAATCGTAAATTACAGTAACAGCAGAAACAACAATTAATACAAAAGCATCCGATTTTGGTATTTTTCTAAGAATTCTAAAACTAGACCATGCGAATGTTTCAATTACCATCATAAACATTACCCCTACTAAAGCAGCGATAGGCACTTGTTCAATATATCTATCAGTAAATAAAATAAAAGTTAACAAGGTTAAAGCCATCATAATTCCAGATAATCTTCCACGACCACCTGCGTTGATGTTAATAACCGTTTGGCCAATCATACCACAACCACCAGTACCACCAAATAAGCCACTAATCATATTTCCGGCACCTTGGGCAACACATTCACGATTTCCGTTTCCTCTGGTTTCTGTTAATTCATCAACTAAATTCATTGTCATTAACGACTCTATCAAACCAACCGAAGCCGCTAAAAAGGCATACGGCAATATAAATTTAAGTGTATCGATGTTAAAAGGTAAATTCTCCCATAATTCTAAATTCGGCGTTGGAAATTCGCCTTTAAGACCATTACCACCACCTTCAATAATATAAGAGCCCACAGTACTCACATCCAATCCGCCAAACACCACAATACCTGTTGTTACAAGAATAGCCGTTAAAGCTGCTGGAATTTTGGTTGTTAATTTAGGCAACAACCAAATAATACCCATAGTAAGTAACACCAAACCAAGCATCACATAAAGTTCGCTACCTTGCATTGGTATGTCTATATATTTATTAATACCTTCAACAGAAACTTGAAGTTCTTTATGAGAAAACATGCGTACTTGGGCTAAAAAGATAACAATGGCCAAACCATTTACAAACCCTAACATAACAGAGTGCGGAATTAAGCGAACAAACCTACCCAGTTTAAACACACCCGCTCCTATTTGAAATAGCCCCATTAATATAACAGCAGCCAGTAAATAGAAGTACCCCATGTTTTCAACAGGCGTATCGAACAACATCCCTTTAGCATGTCCTTCTGAAATTAAATGCACAAAAATAACGGCAACAGCACCTGCTGCACCAGAAATTAAACCCGGTCTACCACCAAAAACGGCTGTAATTAAACCTATAATGAAAGCACCAGAAAGCGCAACTAGAGGGTCTATTTGAGCCACAAAAGCAAACGCAACCACTTCTGGAATCATAGCTAGTGATACGGTAATACCTGATAACACATCATCTTTAACATTCGGTGTTATCTTCCTTACAAATTCTGTCATGGGTTCTTTTTTGAGGGTGCAAATTTACGGGTAAATAAATAAGTATCACCTATAGAAACTCATTTTTAAACCTTAAACCTACTAAAACGTTTGAGAAGATATTTATATAAAAATTATTCAGCCAATAACATAAGGAATAATCAAGTACTTTTATATCAAACCTTTGATGTTAGCATATGAATTTTCAAGAGCGTCGACCACCTGCTTTTGGTTTAACCATTCCACTTTTGTGATGCCTTCTTCTTCTTGAGCGTACAAGTTGCCTTCAAAGTTAGTTTTCATTTCAAACCAATAAGTCACCTTAATTTTATGGTTTCCATTACGCTTAAAAATGTGGTAAGTAGTCTCTAATGATTTTGTAATATGCAACCCAGCAACCCCAGTTTCTTCTGTTACTTCGCGAATCGCGGTATTCTCGATAGATTCGTTTCCTTCTATTTTACCTTTAGGTAAATCCCATTTATCATTTCGGTATATAAACAATATCTCATCGTTATTATTATATACTTTTCCACCGCCAGCTACCACATTAGGAAGTTTCTTCAAAAACTTTTTAAGAAGTTTTTCACCATTTTTATGAATAAGTCGCACTTCCTCCAACTTGGTTGTATTAAGTTCCTTTATAACTTTTCCAATATTTACCGTGTCCAGTAAATAATTTTTAAAATTAGTTTCCTGCTCAACAACTGTGGTTAAAATGATAGGCTTATCACCAACAAAAACTTTGTACATGCTTTACGTAAATTATTACACTTTGGTAAAAATATCATTTTTAGCCACAAACTTCACATTGTTGAAAAAAAATTTTTTATTAAATGCCTCGTAACCATGTAAAACTAAATTTATGTTTATTTTTGCTACTATGATTTTTAATAAAGATACCGCTAGAAAAACTGCTGAAGTATTATTGCAAGTGAATGCTATAAAACTTAGCCCGACGGAGCCTTTTACTTGGGCTTCTGGATGGAAATCACCTATTTACTGCGATAACCGCATTGTATTGTCATTCCCTCCTATTCGAAATTACATTCGTGAAACCATGGCTAAACAAATTGAAAAGCAATACGGCAAGCCCGATGTTATTGCTGGTGTAGCCACAGGAGCCATAGGCATTGGCATGTTGGTTGCCGAATATATGGGATTGCCCTTTATTTACGTGAGACCAGATGCTAAAGGACACGGACGTAAAAACCAAATTGAAGGCTTTATTGAAGCTGGACAAAATGTGGTGGTTGTGGAAGACTTAATAAGCACGGGCGGCAGTAGCTTAAATGCTGTAAAAGCGTTAAAAGAAGCACATATAAACGTAAAAGGAATGATTGCCATTTTTACTTACGGCTTTGATGTGTCTATTAAGAATTTTGAAAACGAAAACATCGATTTACAAACCTTAAGTGATTATAACAGCTTATTGGAGCAAGCACTTAAAACTAATTATATTTCGGAAAAAGAGGTAACCACCTTATCAGAATGGAACGTCAATCCTAGCGAATGGAGTCCTAATTGATATATAACAGTGACCTTATTGTAACTATTAACTGAATACCATTTTAGTTAAGGCAACAATTCCATAGAAACCTAAAATAAAACAAATGAAATTAGAATCCCCAAAAATAACCGTTAGCAAATCACCTGAAAATGTTTTTGATTTTTTAGCCGATGTTAAAAACTTCAAATCGCTTATGCCTGAAAACATTAGCAAATTCGAAGTTTTAAGCGAAGACACGTTTGTATTTGCTTTAAAAGGCATGCCAGAAATCATATTAAAAAAGAAAGAAGTTACACCTCCAAACAAAATAGTTTTAGGTGCAGCTGGTGGAAAACTGGACTTTTCACTTATTGGGAATATCACCAAACTAGATGACGCTTCTAGCGAAGTACAATTGCAGTTTTCGGGCGACTTTAACCCGATGATGGCTATGATGATAAAAGGCCCAATTAGCAAATTTATAGAAACACTTGCTACAAGTATCCCAAAAGTTATTTAATATAGAAGTGATATTGTTTTTAAATCGTATTCTTTTACGACTTCATCTTCAAGTAAAATTTGAAGATATCCAGTATCAGAAACACCTTTTATAAAACCAGAAAACATCAAACCTTCAGCATCTTGAAATGTTGAAGGTTTATTTTTTCTAAAAAGAGCCGCTTCATATGCTCCTTTCAGTTCTGCCAAATCACCTTTCTTCAAAGCATCAAAGTAATATTTCAAATTAGAAATAATCACTTTGGCGACTTCATCTAAGTCAAAAACACGTCCAGAAATCGCCCCTAACGAAGACGCTTTTGGCAAATTTTCAAACTCTAATTGGTTCACATTAAGCCCAATTCCTATAATTGTACTCGAAAACTTAGTCTGTTTAAATACATTTTCTATTAAAATGCCACAAACTTTTTTATTTTCTGACAAAATGTCGTTAGGCCATTTCACACTTATTTTAGGAATAGAGAAAAAACTTAAGGTCTTTAATAATGCCAAAGAAGTGACAATATTTACATAAAAAGGATTCCCTAATTCATATTCAGAAAGATCCTTATACACACTGAATGTAAGGTTTTTAGCCGCCTCAGCATCCCAAACCGTCCCCATTTGCCCACGACCTTCGGTTTGCACTGCAGTAACCACAGCGGTATAATCTGCAACAGGTTCTGCTACAGAAAGTCTTTTTAAATAACTATTTGTAGAATCGGTGGCATTAAGTTTGATTATAAGCATTTACAAGTTATTAGTAGTCTCTGAAATCTTATGATAATTTTAAAGCATAAAGAACTAAAAAAATAATAACTTTGCAAAAATTTAAAAAATTTTAATGGCGAAAGAAAATATAAGTGCAGACCAATTAATATCAGTTATAGTTAGTGGCATTGAAGACGTTAAAGGAAAAGAAATAAACATTCTTGATTTAAGAGAAATTGAAAATACAGTTTGCGATTATTTTATAATTTGTGAAGGTACTTCAAACACACAAGTAAACGCAATAGTTAATTCTGTCCAGAAAAAAGTAAGCAAAGAACTTAAGGATCATCCTTGGCACACAGAAGGTTTGGATAATTCCGAGTGGGTTTTAATGGATTACGTTAATGTTGTAGTACATGTGTTTCAAAAACAGATTAGAGAGTATTACGACATTGAAAGTCTTTGGGGCGATGCAAAAACAACCGTTATACAAACTAGTTACTAAAAATTAAGGATGGCAAACGATAAAAAAAACACAAATGAAAACAAACCAAAATTCAGTCCGTACTGGATTTATGGTATATTAATCGCCCTATTTTTAGGGTTTCAATTGTTTAGCAGTAGTACTTCTCAAGATGGAAGTTCCACTACACCTTCAGAATTCTTTAGATATTTAGAAGCAGGAGATGTTGCGCAAGTTGATATTGTAAAAAATACACGTGTTGCTAAAGTTTATTTAACTTCGGAAGCTGAGACTCAAGAGATTCATAAAAAATCGAAACCTACATCTTTTCTTCCATCGGCAACTAAACTACCAAACTATAAGTTTGAATTTGGTGATCTTCAAAATTTTGAAAATCAATTAAATGAGGTCGCTCAGGATTTACCGAACAAACCTGTTATAAAATTTGATACAGAAACTGATAATTGGGGCAACCTTTTAATGAGTATTCTTCCTTTCATTTTGCTTATAGGGGTTTGGATTTTTATCATGAGACGTATGTCTGGCGGTGCCGGAGGTGGTGCTGGTGGTCAAATTTTCAACATAGGAAAATCGAAAGCAAAACTTTTTGACCAAAATACAGAAGTAAAAACAACTTTTAAAGATGTTGCAGGTTTAGAAGGTGCTAAAGAAGAAGTACAAGAAATTGTAGACTTCCTAAAATACCCAGAAAAATACACTTCATTAGGAGGTAAAATTCCTAAAGGCGCCTTGCTTGTAGGCCCTCCTGGAACAGGAAAAACATTATTAGCAAGAGCCGTTGCTGGCGAAGCTAAAGTGCCTTTCTTTTCATTATCTGGTTCAGATTTCGTGGAGATGTTTGTAGGTGTTGGAGCTTCTCGTGTTAGAGATTTATTCAAACAAGCTAAAGAAAAATCGCCATCTATCATCTTTATTGATGAAATTGATGCGATTGGACGTGCAAGAGGAAAAAATGCCATGTCTGGAAGTAATGATGAACGTGAAAACACATTAAATCAATTACTAACAGAAATGGATGGTTTTGGTACAAACACCAATGTTATTGTACTTGCAGCAACCAATAGAGCCGATATTTTAGATACTGCTTTAATGCGTGCAGGACGTTTTGACAGACAAATATTTGTTGATTTACCAGACGTTCGTGAGCGTAAAGAGATTTTTGAGGTGCATTTAAGACCACTTAAAAAAGCTGATAATTTAGACTTAGATTTTTTATCAAAACAAACTCCTGGTTTCTCGGGTGCAGATATAGCCAACGTTTGTAATGAAGCTGCTTTAATTGCTGCTAGAAATGGTAAAAAATCTGTTGACAAACAAGATTTTCTTGACGCCGTAGATAGAATTATTGGTGGTTTAGAAAAGAAAAATAAAATCATTACACCAAGTGAAAAAAGAGCTGTGGCATTTCACGAAGCTGGACACGCTGTTGTAAGTTGGATGCTAGAACACGCTGCACCTTTGGTTAAAGTTACTATTGTGCCTCGTGGACGTTCTTTAGGAGCTGCATGGTATTTACCAGAAGAGCGCCTAATTGTACACCCAGAGCAAATGCTAGACGAAATGTGTGCTGCCTTAGGTGGTCGTGCTGCGGAAAAAGTTATTTTTAATAAAATTTCTACTGGTGCTTTAAGTGATTTAGAAAAGGTTACCAAACAAGCAAGAGCGATGGTTACAATTTACGGTCTTAGTGACAAAATTGGTAATTTAACGTATTACGATTCTTCTGGTCAAAATGAATATGGTTTCGCAAAACCATATAGTGAACAAACGGCCGTATTGATTGATAAAGAGATTTCAGATATTATAGAAAAGCAATATCAACGTGCTATCAATTTACTAGAAGAGCATAGGGATAAACTTACAGAATTGGCAGAAGTACTTCTTGAAAAAGAAGTTATTTTTAAGGACAACTTAGAAAAAATATTTGGTGAACGTACTTTTATAAAAGAAGACGTAGAAAAGTAACAAAGCCAGTTGTCGAGTATAATGCTTCGATAAGCAGTAAAAATCTTAAATTAAACGTCTGTTTAATTTAAGATTTTTTATATTTGATAACCTCAAAGAAATTTACATTAATAGCAGCTTACTAAATGAGCCTTTTTAGAAAAATTTTTGGTCTGAAACCAGACGAATCCGATGAAGACGTAAAGTCTGGAGACCGAGGCAAATACATGCCCGAAATCAAACTCCCAATTGACGAAAAGTTTACTATAAACTTTAAGGGAAATGGGGGCAAATTTCTCTATTGCGAAAATTTAAACGAGGTCTATTTAAACTTACAAAACATTATTGAGGAAAATAACTGGGATGATGCCGAAACATTGATATTAGACCAGAATATAAAAGATAAATTTAAAAACTGCCAATTAAAGTCTACAATTAAAATTAGTGACGCTACTATTTTCTTAACTACCTGCGAAAATTTAATTGCAAACGATGGCTCCCTTCTAATTTCCTCAAAACAAATATTCGAAAAAAAACTACCTGAATTGCCAACAAACTTCGTTGTTTTTGCTACAACAAGTCAAATTGTTGAAAACATAGGCGAAGGTTTACGAGGCATCAAATCTAAAAACAGGCAAAAAATACCAACCAACATTACCACCATAAAACACTTTAAATCTAACGATGAAAAAGACTTTTTAAGTTATGGTAGTAGTGCTAAAAACTTATACCTACTTCTTCTAGAAGACTTATAAGATGAAAGAAATTCTTATTCGATCGCTTTCAGGATCCGTTTATGTTTTACTCTTAATTTTGAGTTTAAACAACCAACATGCACTCATTGCTTTGTTTTTTGTATTTGGCATTATTTGCTTAGCTGAATTTAAAAAACTCATTCAGCTTAAAAGTATCATCCCTTACTTTATTTTTGTTATCCTTTATGCCTTCTTCGTGTATTGGAAATTTATATTAAACACAAATTCAGGGATAGACGAATCTGTTCAAATCCTTATGGTCCTAACCATTTTTATTGAACTGTTTCTAATTAAAGACTTATTCTCTGAAAAGGTAACGCCTCTGTTTAGTTCCAAACGTTTTATACTAACAACATTTTACATATCTAGTGCTTTTGTTTTTTTAATTTTAATAGCCGATTATCACGATACCTATAATCCAAACATACTTTTAGGAGCGTTTATTTTGGTATGGGTTAACGATTCTTTCGCCTATTTGGTTGGTAAAAATTTTGGCAAACAAAAGTTATTTGAAAAGATTTCACCAAAAAAAACTGTAGAAGGATTTCTTGGCGGCTTATTTTTTTCGTGTATAGCAAGCTATTTTATTGCTACCTTTACACAAACGTTAGATTTTACAAGTTGGCTTGTTTTAAGCATTGTTATATCCGTATTTGGAACCCTGGGCGACCTTATAGAGTCTAAGTTTAAAAGACAAGCAAACGTTAAAGATAGCGGCACTATTATGCCTGGTCACGGTGGTTTATTAGACCGGTTAGACAGTATTATTTTTGCAGCACCATTTATTTATTTATTTTTAAGAATTTTACACTATGTTTCATAAAGAAGGTCATAAAATTATATTTCTAGCATTTGTATTTGTTGTTGGTTGTTCTTTATTAGCCGATAATTTCATACCTCTAGCTTGGCTACGAATCATTGTTTTAGTCCTATTACTTGGGTTTTTAATAATTATTCTTCAATTCTTCAGAAACCCAAAACGCCATACAACACTTAACGACAAACAAGTAGTATCACCGGTTGATGGTAAAGTAGTGGTGATTGAAGAAGTTTTTGAAAAAGAATATTTCAACGAAAAACGTTTACAAGTAAGCGTCTTTATGTCTCCAATAAATGTACATGTTACACGTTACCCTATTAGTGGAAATGTTATTTTTAGCAAATACCACCCTGGTAAATTTTTAGTAGCATGGCACCCAAAAGCAAGTGAAGAGAACGAACGTACAACGGTTGTTGTAGAGAATGAAGCTTACGGTAAAGTATTGCACAGGCAAATTGCAGGTGCATTAGCAAAACGTATTGTTAACTACGCTAAAATTAACGATAAAGCCATTCAAGGAGGTGAGTCTGGGTTTATAAAATTCGGTTCTCGAGTTGATTTATTTTTACCATTAGGCACAAAAATAAAAGTACAACTTAACCAAAAAGTTCGTGGAGGTGAAAGTATTATTGCAGAAGCAAATGACTAATGAAGAATTAGAAATAGAATTCCAGGATGCTGTTGATCGCGTAAATGCTTTCAAACAACCTTTTCCTGCGGATACGCTTTTAAACCTATATGCCTTCTACAAAAAGGCAACGAACAACTACAGCAGACCTAGCAGTAAAAAAGCGATTATAAACGCATTTAAAACCAATGCTTTATTTCAAGTACAAGACATTTCGCCAAACGAGGCAAAACGCTTGTACATCGACTTAGTTAACAAGTACTTTTTATACGGAAAATAAAAAGTTCATTTCCCAATAATTCTACATACGTTCTGGCACTTGAATACCTAAAAGACTAAACGCATTTTTAATGGTGGATGCTACTTGGTTAGAAAGTTGCACTCTGAATGTTTTTTCTTCCTGATTATCTGCCCCTAAAATAGACACGTTTTGATAAAAGGAATTAAATTCCTTTACCAAATCATACGTGTAATTTGCTATTAAAGCAGGACTATGTTGTGAAGCTGCATTTTGAATTACTTCTGGAAACAACTCCAATTGTTTTATTAATTCTTTTTCTTTTATATGAAGTGGTATATCAATACGAACCGATACATCGAAATCTGCTTTTCTTAAAATAGCCTGAATTCTCGCATAAGTATATTGAATAAATGGCCCTGTATTACCTTGAAAATCGATAGATTCTTTAGGGTCAAAAAGGATACGTTTTTTAGGATCTACTTTTAGAATGTAATATTTCAAAGCACCTAAACCAATGGTTTTATAAAGTGCTTCCTTCTCATCATCTGAATAGCCATCAAGCTTCCCTAATTCTTCTGAAATTTCACCAGCTGTTGAAGCCATTTCATCAATTAAATCATCAGCATCCACTACTGTCCCCTCTCTACTTTTCATTTTTCCGCTAGGCAAATCGACCATACCATAACTTAAATGATATAAGTTTTTAGCCCACTCAAACCCTAATTTCTTCAAAATTAAAAAGAGTACTTGAAAATGGTAATCCTGCTCATTACCAACTGTATAAACCATCCCTCCTACGTCTGGAAAATCTTTAATACGTTGTATGGCTGTACCAATGTCTTGAGTCATATAAACCGCGGTTCCATCAGAACGTTGAACTATTTTCTTATCTAGCCCGTCTTCCGTTAAATCACACCACACAGATCCGTCTGCTTCTTGAACAAACACTCCCGTTTTCAAACCTTCAGTAACAAACTCTTTCCCTAATATATAGGTATCACTTTCATAATATAAGGTATCAAAATCCACTCCTAAATTTTTATAGGATTCGTTAAAACCTTTATACACCCAACTGTTCATCATTTTCCAAAGAGCTACAACTTCCTCGTCGCCAGCTTCCCATTTTTGAAGCATATTTTGAGCTTCTAATAAAAGTGGTGCGTTTTTTTTAGCTTCTTCTTCTGTATTACCAGAAGCCATAAGCGTTTCAATTTCTTTTTTATACTCTTGGTCGAATTTCACATAATAATTTCCAACCAATTTATCTCCTTTTAACCCTGTGCTTTCCGGAGTTTCCCTATTTCCATAACGTTTCCAAGCCAACATACTTTTACAAATATGAATACCACGATCATTTATAATTTGAGTTTTATAAACTTTCTTACCAGATGCTTTTAAAATCTCGGCAACACTATAACCTAACAAGTTATTTCGAACATGCCCTAAATGCAGTGGTTTGTTGGTGTTTGGTGATGAGTATTCAACCATCACAGCCTTATCTGCTAGGTTTGCAGATACAAAACCATAAGTAGTCTCATCCTTGATCCCATTAAAAAAGTTACTATAATACGAGTCGCTTATTTCAATATTTAAAAATCCCTTAACAACGTTAAACGCTTTAACAACATCTACGTTTTCTAATAAATAAGCTCCAATTGTTTCACCTATTTGAACAGGATTCCCTTTAACAACTCGCAACATTGGGAATATTACAACAGTAACATCTCCAGCAAATTCTTTTCTGGTAGCTTGAAATTCAACCGTTTCTAATTCAAGATTAAAGGTTGTTAAAATTGCTTGTTTTACTTGCTGTGCTAAAGTCTCTTGAAGGCTCATTAATCGTCTTATTTTTAAGTGAACAAAGATAAAACTTTTATTAAAGGATTATATCAAAATTTAGTTTAATAAAAAAAGCATGATATAAAGGTTTCAACAATTCCAACATAAAAAAAGTTATTTAACGATAAAAACAATACTCCAAAAATCTAGCAAAACTCGCGAACATTTTACTTACAAAAATATTTCTTTTCCTTGATTTTTGCCGTTAATCTATTCGTCGATTATTCGTCTTTTTTAGTATGTTCCTTTCATCTAATTTATTGGTAGAAAAACGCAGAAATTAGATTTTAAGTCTGCTTTTTCCAACTTTTGTCTTGTAAAGCTATTAACATCCTTCAAAGGATTTTCATTTAAACCAACAAAACATTACAGCTTAATAGGTAATACTTATTTCCCTCAAAATAAGACGTACTTAATTATGGTTTTATTACTGTTGTAATATACTGATAGTATGAGGAAAGTAATTATTTTAACTATTTTTTTATCTGCATTCTCAGGTTTCTCTCAAACCAAAGAATTGGATAGCCTCTCTATACAACTTGCTTTCGAAACTCAAGATTCTTTAAAAGTAAGAACTTCTTTAAAACTTATTAAATCGCTTTATGAGATAAACGATTATGATAGAGCTTTAAAATATATTATTGAAAGTGAAAAACTTTCAAATTCACTGAATTTCACAAAAGGCATTGCCGAAACCACCTATTATAAATCGCTTATTTATGCACAAAAGGGCGACTATATTAATGCTGTTACTGGCTATGAAAAATCTAAAGCATTATTTAAACATTTAAATGACACTTTAGGCATTGCAAAGGTGAACAATAGCATTGGCTTGATAGAAATTAATCGTGGTAATTACTCTAAAGGTTTACAATATTCACTGGCTGCCATTAAGGAACTAGAAAAGCAAAAACTAAAAAAAGACCTAAGTTTAGCCTACAGCAATTTAGCAAAGGCGTACCAAAGCATACATGCGGTAGATAAAGCCATCGAGTTCAACTTAAAGGCTGTAGACGTTCAACGACAATTGAACCAGACCGTAGCACTCTCGCAATCGTACAACCAACTAGCCGAACTTTATTCATCTAAGGATGAAAACAGAAAAGCTATTGAGTACTACATCAAAGTTTTAAGCGCTAAAACAAACGATTCAGATTCTTTACAAGCACTTATTTACCCAAAGCTGGGTGCTGAATATTTAAAATTTAACGATTACGAAAAAGCCACTCAATATTTAATTCAAGGCTTGAGTATCAATAGAAAATCGGATAATAAAGTAGGCATCTTAATGTCTTTAAATAGTCTTGGTGAACTAAACTTGCACACAAAACGTTTAATATTAGCCGAAAACCAACTCTATGAAGCCAGTATTATTGCGAAAAGCCTAAATAACAAACCAGAACTTCTTAAATACTATAAGTTAATGATGGTTCTAGACTCTACAAAAAACAAATTTGATAGAGCCTTTATATGGCAACGCGAATACCACAACTTAAAAAATAGTCTTTATAGCAATACGAACCTTAAAAATGCCGATTCTGTTGAATTAGATTTGAATCCGAATTTTGAGAAAGAGCTCACAACTACAACCCCACAGCCACCAATTAAAGGCAGCTTTTACGAATCGAAAGATGAGTTTAATAAGTTTCAATTAATATTTTATGGTCTTTTAGCGGCACTCGCTATTGTATCTACCTTCTTAATTTTAATTTATTTAAAACGCAGTAGTAATATAAAATACACACAAGAATTAGAAGAGAAAAACCTGAAAATTGAGTTACAAAACGAAGCTTTTTCAGAGCAAACAAAACACCTTGAGAATGTAAATAATGTAAAGGATAAACTCTTTTCTATTGTTTCACACGATTTAAAGGATTCTCTTTCTTCCATAAACGGTTTTATCGATTTATTAAAAGATGGTTCTCTATCTCGAGAAGAATTCGATAATTTAGTTCCAGAATTAAGTGAAAACGCGAATAATGCCTCCTTACTTTTATTCAACTTACTTAACTGGTCCAAATCGCAAATGCAATCTTTAGAACCAAAACCAACCTTGTTTGATATCCAAGAGGTGTTTGAAGATAAAGTTCGATTAATCGAGCAGCGCATGGAAAACAAAGGCATCGAATTAATAGACCATTCTTTACGCGATTTCACTTATGCCGATAGAAGTATGTTTGAAATAGTGGTGCAAAACCTACTTGCCAACGCTTTAAAATTCTGTAAAAACGGCGACACCATTACTATTTCAAACCATATAAGCAATGGTAGTTGTATTGTGAGTATTGCAGATACGGGTATAGGTATTTCTAAAGAAAACATAGAAAAACTATTTAAAAACAGTTCATTTACAACAGTTGGTACAAATAACGAAAAAGGTACCGGTTTGGGCTTATCAATTTGTAAAGAATTGATAGAATTAAACAACGGTAAAATTTGGGTAGAAAGCACTCTAAACGTAGGTAGTACTTTCTATGTACAATTACCAAAATCTAGACCATCTTAAAAATTATTTGAGCGTTACCCTAAAGGGTCGGGCTGTTCGTTACAAGTCCTCGCTCGTGCCTCGCTGTGGGCTTTTCACTACCATCCCTAACGCAAGACCTAGTTTCAAATTAACTAAGACTTAGGCAAGAACACTTCCGCCATCATACAACGCGCACTACCGCCACCACAAGCTTCAATAGTATCTAAAGAACTTGAAAGTATTTGGGTATGTTTTTTAAGCGTTTCAATTTGTTTCTCGGTTAACGCCTCATAAGCTGCCTGACTCATTACTAAATATCGTGTATCGTCTGCGCCTTTAACTTGTAACATATTACCAGCAAAGTTATTTACTTGCGCTTCGGTAATATCAATAATTTCTTTGCCACCATCTTTCAAATGGTTAATCACACTTTTACGCTCCTTCTTATCATCAATACTACTTAAACAAATAACTGCAAAAGTTTCACCCAAACACATCATCACATTGGTATGGTAAATGGCTTTACGTTCACCGTTTACCGTTTGGTTTGCATTAAAAACAACAGGCGTATATTCAAAATCCTCACAGAATTCAACAAACAAATCCTCATCAGCTCTAGGCGATAAAGCACAATAGGCTATACCATTGGCACGATCTAACAATACGCTTCCAGTACCTTCAAGAAAAACACTTTCTTCCTCAGCATCTGTATAATCAACAATATTATTAATTACAAAACCAGCTTGTTCAACAGCCTCCAAAACGTCTTCACTACGCTCTAAGCGTCTGTTTTCGGCAAACATGGGGTATAAACCAACATCGCCACTTTCGTGAAAGGACACCCAGTTATTTGGAAAAATAGAATCGGGTGTATCAAACTCATCGGTATCGTTCACTACAATCACATTTACACCAACACTTCTAAGCTTTTCAACATAAGCATCAAACTCTTGTTGCGCTTTGGAATTAACAATTTGTGGTAATAAATTATCTATTACCTTTTGGTAATAATTATTAACGGCCGTTTGCTCGTTCATCCTGAAATTAATAGGACGAATCATTAAAATGGTGTTTGTAGTTTGTTGCATAACTAAACGATATTAAAAGGCAAAAGTAAAACTATTTGTCTAATTAATAAGGAAGTTTAGGCATTTGATTTTGCAGGAAAAAAAACAGAATTTAATCCCTAATCAACGGCATCGTGCTACAACGTAATAAACCTTCCTGTTTTGATATTTCGGAATAAGGCACTTCTTCAACCGTGAAACCTTGGTCGCGTAACCAAGTATTTAGGCGAGTAAAACTTCTTTCAGAAATAACTACCTCTTCTGAAATCGAAAAGATATTACTATTCATGTTATACATTTCGTCTTTAGTAATTTCAAAAACGTTTTCCTTTCCAAAGAAATTCACCAACCATTCATACTCCCGTTCTACAAGAAATCCGTTTTTATGAATAATAGCTTTCCCCTTCCCAATGGGTTGAAAACAACAATCTAAATGCAGCGCATTATCTTTGGCGATAGTGTTCGATTTTCTAAGTTCGAAGGACTTGACGATTTTATCTGGAAACAATTCTTGTATCGCTATAACAGCATCCATATTGGTGCGCGCTGTAATAATCTCTGGATAATCTTCACCCGAATAAGTGCCAATAAAAATATAATCGTTCCAAGGCATCACGTCTCCACCTTCCACATGGCATTCCTCTGGTAAAATAATTCTGTTTTCACGCGCCACTTGATCCCATACATAACGAATAGCTTCCACCTCTGGTTCCCTATCTGGTAAAATATTGGCACGAATAATCTTGTCATCAATCACAAAAGCAATATCACGAGAAAATATTTGATTACAATTTTGAATAACCTTGGGTCTAAAAACTTGAACGTCATATTTCTTAAAAACAGCAGCAACAGCGTCCATTTCCAGAACCATATCAGCCTCTAGCGGATACGTTCCAGCTAATACGTGTTCAACGCTTTTAGGGTCGTAGCAATCTTCAACACTTGGTGTTGGTCCATTACTTTCGGCTGTTCCTAAGATAACAGCTCTTAACCTCGCGGTTTCGTTATTTATATTCAGTTTTAGCATAGTGTAAATATAAAAAAGCTTCATAATGTTTAGTTATGAAGCTTCGTTTATTTTACACTAAAAGAATATTATCTTTTTTCTATCTCTACAAAAGACCTTAAAGTTGCACCAGTATATACTTGTCTTGGTCTTCCAATAGGCTCTTTGCGTAAACGCATTTCACGCCACTGTGCGATCCAACCTGGTAAACGACCTAAGGCGAACATTACGGTAAACATATCGGTTGGGATGCCCATACCTCTGTAAATAATACCAGAGTAGAAATCTACGTTAGGGTATAATTTTCTATCTACAAAGTATTTATCTTCTAAAGCTTCTTTCTCAAGA
This sequence comes from Mariniflexile sp. AS56, assembly GCF_030552475.1. Taxonomy (GTDB): domain Bacteria; phylum Bacteroidota; class Bacteroidia; order Flavobacteriales; family Flavobacteriaceae; genus Mariniflexile. The sequence goes on from NZ_JAUPED010000001.1 coordinate 186,472, forward strand.
CCTTTAGCGATATCTAAAATAGGATCTTCAACACCTAGGTTTCCTAATACTTCATCTGCAGCTTTCTTAATGATTTTAGCACGCGGATCGAAGTTTTTATATACACGATGACCAAAGCCCATTAAACGGAATGGATCATTCTTGTCTTTAGCTTTCGCCATGTATTTTTTAGTATCTCCACCATCTTCCTTAATAGCTTCCAACATTTCTAACACTGCTTGGTTAGCACCACCATGAAGTGGCCCCCAAAGTGCCGAAATACCAGCCGAAATAGAAGCGAATAAACCAGCGTGAGATGAACCTACAATTCTAACTGTAGATGTTGAACAGTTTTGTTCATGATCTGCATGTAAAATTAAAAGTTTATCTAAAGCATCTACTAATATTTTATTTTGAACATACTCGCTGTTAGGCTGTCTGAACATCATTTTTAAGATATTTTCTACATATCCTAAATTTTTATCACCGTAATCTAATGGTAAACCTTCTTTTTTACGAAGAGTCCAAGCTACCAATACTGGAAATTTACCTAATAAGCGCACTACCGATTTGTACATATCCTCTTCGGAATCTACATTTACTGAAGATGGGTTAAATGCTGTTAAAGCACTTGTTAATGAAGAAATAACCCCCATTGGGTGAGCCGATTTTGGAAATGCATCTAAAATCTTCTTAATATCTTCATCTACTACAGATTGCGCTTTAATATCATTATGAAACTTTTCGTTTTGCTCCTTTGTTGGAAGCTCTCCAAAAATTAAAAGATATGCTACCTCTAAAAAATCAGCTTTTTCAGCTAATTCTTCAATAGAATATCCTCTATACCTTAAAATACCTTTTTCACCATCTAAAAACGTAATAGCACTTTCACAAGATCCTGTGTTTTTAAACCCTGGATCTATAGTAATCACACCTTTTGATGCGTTTCTAAAACTAGAAATATCAATTGCTAATTCGTTTTCCGTTCCTTCTATTACGGGAAGTTCTATTTTATTTCCGTTAATTTCAATGGTAGCAGTATTCGCCATATGTTTGAATAATTTTTTTAATTCTTAAATTGGATTGCTAATTTACAAAATATCTCCTTAGGAATATAAGTGTTGAAAGCAAAGATTTAATCATTTAACAAATTATTTGAAATTAATGCAAAAAAAAAAGCGATTATTAAAATAATAACCGCTTTTTTATAAAAATTTATTTTCTTACTTAATTTTAAATGCTTTTTCTTGAGGGAAATAAGCCATTTCTCCCAATTGTTCTTCAATACGAAGTAATTGGTTGTACTTAGCCATACGGTCACTACGAGATGCAGAACCTGTTTTTATTTGCCCACAGTTTAAAGCTACTGCTAAATCTGCAATGGTATTATCTTCCGTTTCACCAGAACGGTGAGACATTACAGATGTATAACCTGCATTTTTTGCCATGTTTACAGCTGCAATAGTTTCAGTTAAAGATCCAATTTGGTTCACTTTAATTAAAATAGAGTTTGCGATACCATTTTCGATACCACGAGATAAACGCTCTACATTAGTTACAAATAAATCATCACCAACTAATTGTACAGTATCACCAATTTTATCAGTTAATAATTTCCAACCTTCCCAGTCATTTTCATCCATACCATCTTCAATAGAGATAATTGGGTATTTCCCAGCTAATTCAGCTAAATACTCAGCTTGCTCAGCAGAAGATCTTACTTTACCTGTTTCACCTTCAAATTTAGAGTAATCGTATTTCCCGTTTACATAAAATTCTGCAGCAGCACAATCTAAAGCAATCATAATATCATCACCAAAAGTATACCCTGCATTTTCTACAGCTACTTTTACAGAATCTAAAGCATCTTCAGTTCCGCCAGCTAAATTTGGTGCAAATCCACCTTCATCACCTACAGCAGTACTTAAATTTCTATCGTGTAACACTTTTTTAAGGCTATGGAAAATCTCAGTTCCCATTTGCATAGCATGTGTAAAGTTTTTAGCCTTAACCGGCACAATCATAAACTCTTGAAATGCAATAGGAGCATCACTATGCGAACCACCATTAATAATATTCATCATCGGTACAGGAAGCGTATTTGCAGACACACCACCAACGTAACGATAAAGAGGTAAGCCTAGTTCATTTGCTGCTGCTTTAGCTACTGCTAAAGAAACACCTAAAATCGCGTTAGCACCTAATTTAGATTTATTTTTTGTACCATCTAAATCAATCATAATTTGATCGATTAAATTTTGTTCAAAAACTGAAACGCCCAATAATTCTGGAGCGATAAGTGTGTTAACATTTTCTACAGCCTTTAAAACACCCTTGCCCATATATGCTTTTCCACCATCACGAAGCTCAACTGCCTCATGTTCTCCTGTTGATGCACCCGATGGTACTGCAGCTCTTCCTAAAACATCATTTTCTGTTACAACATCTACTTCAACAGTAGGATTTCCTCTAGAATCAAAAATTTGTCTAGCGTGGATATTAATTATTACACTCATAATTGGTTATTTTAAACTTTTAATATTTCAAATTTACGTTTAAATCTGCTTTCTTTTAAGATGTTCTTAAATAATTATTGAAAAAAGCTCCTATAACGTTTTAGTTACATAGTCTCTATAAAAACAGCTTTTTCTTTGGCGTTACCACAAGGGTCGGGCTTTACGCTGCAAGTCCTCGCTCCCCAAAACGTTGGGGCGCTGTGGGCTTTTCGCTTCAATCCCTAACGCGGGTATATAGCTATGATAAGTCGCATCACTCCATTTACCACCTTCAATAAAGAACTATAAAACAAAAACCTCACAAGTTTTAAAGCCTGTGAGGTTTAAATTCACTATTGTTTTTTTATGTTTTCAATAAATTGATCAAACAAATATGATGAGTCATGTGGCCCAGGGCTTGCTTCCGGATGGTATTGTACAGAAAAACAATTTTTGCTCTTCATAGCCAATCCTGCAACCGTATGGTCATTTAAATGCACATGCGATATTAATAAATCTGGGTGCGCTTCAGCCTCTTCTCTATTCACAGCAAAACCATGATTTTGAGAGGTGATTTCGCCTTTACCCGTATTTATATTTTTAACTGGATGATTAATTCCGCGGTGACCATTATGCATCTTGTAGGTAGAAACGCCATTTGCCAAAGCAATTACTTGGTGTCCTAAACAGATACCGAATAATGGTAAATCTCTTTTAATAATTTCTTTTGCTAAAGCTTGTGCCTCTACTAAAGGTTCTGGATCTCCAGGGCCGTTAGATAAGAAATAGCCATCTGGTTTAAAAGCTTCCAAATCTTCAAACTTAGCGTTATAAGGGAATACTTTTATGTAAGCATCTCTTTTTGCTATGTTTCTAAGAATGTTCTTTTTAATACCAATGTCTAAAGCAGCAATTCTATATGTTGCGCTTTCATCCCCATAATAATAAGGTTCTTTAGTAGACACTTGTGATGCCAACTCTAAACCATTCATATCAGGAACTTCTGCTAACTGCTTTTTAAGACCTTCAATATTATCTACCTCTGTAGAAATAACAGCATTCATAGCACCATTGTCTCTAATATAGCTAACTAAAGCTCTAGTATCAACGTCTGAAATTGCTAATAAGTTGTTGGCCTCTAAAAAGCTTTCTAAAGAACCATCGGCTGCTTCACGTGAATAGTCATAACTGAAGTTTTTACAAATCAAACCTGCAATTTTCACAGAATCCGATTCAATTTCTTCATTATTAATCCCGTAATTACCGATATGAGCATTGGTCGTAACCATTAACTGACCGTAATAAGATGGATCAGTAAAAATTTCTTGGTAACCAGTCATTCCGGTATTAAAACATACCTCACCAAATGCGGTTCCTTGTTTATTTCCTACTGCTTTCCCGTAAAAAATAGTGCCATCTGCTAAAAGTATTATGGCTTCTTGTCTTTTTTGATATTTCATGTTCACTAAAAAAGTTTTGCAAAAATGCTAAAAAAAAAGGGTAAACTAAAATAGTTTCCCCTTTTTTTATAAATTCATTTATTTAATTGCGTATCAAAGTATTGGAGAATTTTTATTACATCACCTTCCTTAGTATACGACAACTTATTATTTTTTACATGTTTTAAAACCAATGGTTTTATTGACCCCATTACCTCTAAAACATGCTTTTTGTTTAGATTTAACTTCACCATATCACCATTTTTATAAATATGATACTTATACTCAATTTTATATTTACCAGGACCAATTATAGTATTCGTTATTTTATGCAACTCAGGCTCTGTTTTTAAAATAAATTGTTTCAACAACACGAAATCGTGGCTACTACTGGTGTAAATACTTTCATAAAATATTTTTTTTAAAGTAACAAAATTTCTATTTTGAATTTTAATTTTAAATACATTTTCAAATATAAAAATAGAATCTTTTGAAATTTTAGAAGCAAACTTACCCGTTTTTAAGTCGAAATTTATATTTTCCACATCAAGTATTCGTTGATCACTGCAATAAACCCTTGCTCTATTATTCCAATCTTCAAACAAAAAAGTACTACCTTCAACTACATCACCCTTATTCAAATTTGAATCGATAGAACCTCCTCCAGAAACCGAAGTATAGTTAACATAGGTTTGAGCTTTTAGAGAAAAACTAATAAAAATTAATAATGCAGCGATATTTTTTTTCATGTCAGAATAAATTTGAATACTTAACGTAAAATTACCACAAATTATACCTAAAAAAAAAAGGATAAACTAAAATAGTTCATCCTTTATATTTTAAATGCTTATTAACATTTATTCTTCTTCTTCTTTTGTTGCCTTAGGTTCAACAGCTGGAGCGTCTGCAGGTTTTGAACCTCTTCTGCTTCTTCTTGTTGTTTTCTTCTCTGCTTTACCTGCATTATAAATCTCGTTGTAATCAACAAGTTCTATCATTGCCATATCAGCATTATCACCTAAACGATTACCAAGTTTAATAATTCTTGTGTAACCACCTGGACGATCTGCAACCTTTGCTGCAACATCTCTAAATAGTTCTGCTACTGCATCTTTTTGTCTTAAGTTAGCCATAACAATACGTCTGTTATGAGTAGTATCTTCTTTAGACTTAGTAATCATAGGTTCAACGAATTGTTTTAAAGCTTTTGCTTTAGCAACAGTCGTGTTAATACGCTTGTGTTCTATTAATGAACAAGCCATATTCGCTAACATAGATTTTCTATGAGCAGTTTTTCTACCTAAATGATTTATTTTTTTTCCGTGTCTCATGACATTTTGGTTGTCATCATCTTGCTTCTAAACCTCTTTTTAAGGGAGCAAACTATGATGGATTAATAATTTATGAATTGCAATTATCGAATTGCCATTTTTATTATAAAACAGCAATTCGTTAACCTAAATTCTCTAGTCTTTATCTAATTTGTACTTACTTAGATCCATTCCGAAATTTAAACCTTTAACGTTTACTAGTTCTTCTAGCTCAGTTAACGACTTTTTACCAAAGTTTCTGAATTTCATTAAGTCATTTTTATTGAAAGATACTAAGTCACCTAAAGTATCAACTTCTGCAGCTTTTAAACAGTTAAGTGCACGTACAGATAAATCCATATCGATTAACTTAGTTTTAAGCAACTGTCTCATGTGAAGAGATTCTTCATCATAAGTTTCAGTTTGTGCTATTTCATCAGCTTCTAACGTGATACGCTCATCAGAGAATAACATGAAATGATGAATTAATGTTTTAGCAGCTTCTGTTAATGCATCTTGAGGTGTTATAGAACCATCTGTAATGATTTCGAAAACTAATTTTTCATAATCAGTTTTTTGTTCAACACGATAGTTTTCAATGCTATATTTAACGTTTTTTATTGGCGTGTAAATAGAATCTGTAAAAATAGTACCTATTGGTGCAGCAGCCTTTTTATTTTCTTCTGCAGGCACATATCCTCTACCTTTTTCTATTGTAATTTCCATATTGAAATTTACTTTAGGATCTAAGTTACAGATTACTAATTCTGTATTCAATACTTGGAAACCTGAAATAAACTTTTGGAAATCACCAGCTGTAATTTGTTCTTGACCAGATATAGAAATAGAGATAGACTCATTATCGATATCTTCAATTTGTCTTTTAAAACGTGCTTGTTTTAAGTTCAAAATGATTTCAGTAACATCTTCAACCACTCCAGCTATTGCTGAAAATTCATGATCTACACCTTCAATTCTAACTGATGTAATAGCGAAGCCCTCTAAAGAAGAAAGTAAAACTCTTCTTAATGCATTCCCTACTGTTAAACCATAACCAGGTTCTAAAGGTCTGAATTCGAATTTACCTTCGAAATCAGTAGAATCAATCATGATTACTTTATCTGGTTTTTGGAAATTAAATACTGCCATGTTTTTCTTCGTTTTAATTGTTATTTAGTTGCGCGGTTAAAAGTTTGAAGAAGTCTAATAAACCCTTTGGCTAAATACCAATATGATTAATTTATTATTTTGAATATAATTCGACGATAAATTGCTCGTTTATGTTTTCTGGAATTTGGATTCTAGCAGGAACAGAAACATAAGTTCCTAATTTCGTGTCATCATTCCAAGTAATCCACTCATAAACTTTACTTGAATTCGCTAAAGAACTAGCGATTGCTTCAAGTGATTTAGATTTTTCTCTAACTGCAACTACATCTCCAGCTTTCAATTGGTAAGAAGGAATATTAACCAACTCGCCATTTACTGTAATGTGTCTGTGAGATACTAATTGTCTAGCACCACTTCTAGATGGAGAAATCCCCATTCTAAATACTACGTTGTCTAATCTAGACTCACATAATTGTAGTAAAACTTCACCAGTAATTCCTTGTGCAGCTCTAGCTTTTTTAAATAAACCTCTAAATTGACGCTCTAAAATACCATAAGTATATTTAGCTTTTTGTTTCTCCATTAACTGGATTGCGTATTCAGATTTTTTTCCACGACGTCTTGCGTTACCGTGTTGACCTGGAGGGTAATTTCTTTTTTCAAAAGATTTATCTTCTCCGAAAATAGCTTCACCAAATTTTCGAGCTATTTTTGTTTTAGGACCAGTATATCTTGCCATTTTAAATTGTTTTTTAAAGAGTGATTATGAATTAAGGTCTTAATCTTATCCTTCGATAATCGTTGATCTCTTGGTTGATACTTGTTAATTATTTTTTTTCAGTTTGCAAATTTACACAAAAAATTTAATATCAACTATTTATAACAGCTGATATTAAATTTTTTAAATAAGATTGTATGTAAATTATACTCTTCTACGCTTTGGAGGACGACATCCATTATGTGGAAGTGGAGTAACATCGATAATCTCTGTTACTTCGATACCAGCATTATGAATAGAACGGATAGCAGATTCTCTACCATTTCCAGGTCCTTTAACGTATACCTTTACTTTCTTTAATCCAGCTTCTGATGCAACACCTGCAGCATCCTCAGCAGCTAATTGAGCAGCGTAAGGTGTATTTTTCTTAGAACCTCTAAATCCCATTTTACCAGCAGAAGACCAAGAAATAACGTCTCCTTTTTTGTTAGTAAGTGAAATAATGATGTTATTAAAAGAAGCAGTAACGTGCGCTTCCCCAACAGATTCTACAATAACTTTACGTTTTTTTGTACTCTTTGTATTTGTTTTTGCCATTGTTAATAGTTTTCAGTAATAGTTGATAGTCGCTAGAATCCTAAACCTTTTATAATTTCAAACAGATTCCTTCCAACGTCTAAACACTAAAGACTAATTGTTATTTAGTTGCTTTCTTCTTGTTAGCAACAGTTTTTCTTCTACCTTTTCTAGTTCTAGAGTTGTTTTTAGTACGTTGCCCTCTTAACGGAAGACCCGATCTATGACGAATTCCTCTGTAACATCCAATATCCATTAAACGTTTAATGTTCAATTGGATTTCAGAACGTAATTCACCTTCGATAGTAAAAGTACCAACAGCTTCACGAATACCACTAATCTGGTCGTCGTTCCAATCTTGAACTTTAATACTTTCATCAACATTAGCTTCTGCTAATATTTCCTTAGCTCTACTTCTACCTACACCATAGATGTATGTTAAAGCGATAACTCCTCTTTTGTTTTTTGGTATGTCTACACCTGCAATTCTTGCCATAATTACCCTTGTCTTTGTTTAAATCTAGGATTCTTTTTGTTTATCACGTAAAGTCTACCTTTTCTTCGCACGATTATACAATCTGCACTTCTTTTTTTAACTGATGCTCTTACTTTCATAATTTACAATTTACGACTTACGATTTACGATTGTTTCAAATGTATCATTCAAAAATCGTATTTCATAATTCTAAATACTTAATATCTGTATGTTATTCTGGCCTTAGATAAATCATAAGGACTCATTTCCAATTTCACCTTATCTCCTGGTAACAACTTAATGTAATGCATACGCATCTTACCTGAAATATGTGCTGTCACAATGTGACCATTCTCTAATTCAACACGAAACATAGCATTTGATAATGCTTCTATAATCGTTCCGTCTTGTTCTATTGCTGCTTGTTTTGCCATCGTATAATATTAAGCTACTGCTGCTTTTCTATTTTTACCAGTTTTCATCAAGCCATCATAATGTCTATTTAACAAATAAGAATTTACTTGTTGCATCGTATCTATAGCGACACCTACTAAAATGATTAGCGAGGTACCTCCAAAGAATAATGCCCATCCTTGTTGAACACCCATAATTTTAACTATTAATGCTGGAAATACAGCAATGAACGCTAAAAATATAGAACCTGGTAAGGTTATTTGAGACATGATCTTATCTAAATATTCAGATGTTTCAGATCCAGGACGAATCCCAGGAATAAAACCACCACTACGTTTTAAATCGTCTGCCATTTTATTGGTAGGGACTGTAATTGCAGTATAGAAATATGTGAATATTATAATCAATATAGCAAACGTTATGTTATAAGCTAAGCCAAAAATATCTGCATAATTTGTTTGCATCCATACACCAAAGGTAGTCTCTTTTAAAAGAGCCGAACCTCCAACTAAACTTGGAACGAACATAATTGCTTGTGCAAATATAATAGGCATTACACCAGAAGCATTAAGCTTTAATGGAATGTACTGTCTAGAACCTGCCATAGCACTTTTTTCATAGTCACCAGTAGCTGTTCTTCTTGCATATTGTACAGCAATTTTTCTAACAGCCATTACTAACATGATACAACCAAGAATGATAGCGAACCATAATACCAATTCAAAAAGAATAAGCATTACGTTGTTACCTTCTAATCTGGTAGCAGCATTTTGAATGAATGATGCAGGTAGCCTTGCGATAATACCAACCATAATTAATAAGGAAATACCATTACCAATACCTTTATCGGTAATCTTTTCTCCTAACCACATCGCAAAGATACAGCCTGTTACTAAAATAGTAACTGAAGAGAAGTAAAATAATGGCCCTGTACCTAATAAAAAGGCACTTGCAGGGATTCCTAATGCTGGTAAACTAGCTAAATAACCTGGCGCTTGTAGCAAACAGATTGCAATAGTTAACCAACGCGTGATTTGGTTGATTTTCTTTTGACCACTAGCACCTTCCTTTTGTAGCTTTTGTAAATATGGAATTGCTATTCCCATTAACTGAACAACAATAGAAGCTGAAATGTAAGGCATAATACCTAATGCAAAAACCGAAGCATTTGCAAAAGCACCACCTGTAAAGGCATTAAGTAACCCTAATAAACCACCATCAGTACTATCAGCTAACCCATCTAATTGTGCAGCATCAATACCAGGTAGTACTACTTGAGCACCGAAACGGTAAACTAATAACAGACCAAGAGTTACCATGATTCTGTTTCTTAGTTCTTCTATTTTCCAAACATTTTTTAACGATTCTATAAATTTCATACTTATAATAAGTCTTATAATGTTACAGCTTCTCCACCAGCAGCTTCAATAGCAGCTTTTGCTGAAGCAGTAAACTTATGTGCAGATACCTTTAATTTTGCTTTTAATTCACCTCTACCTAATATTTTAACTAGATCGTTTTTTCCAATTAAACGGTTTGCGAATAATGTTTCAAAATCAACAGTATCACCAACTTTCTTATCGTCAGCCAATTGTTGCAAAGTATCTAAATTAATACCTTGATACTCTACACGGTTAATGTTAGTAAAACCAAATTTAGGAACACGTCTTTGAAGTGGCATTTGCCCTCCTTCAAATCCTACTTTCTTAGAATAACCAGAACGAGATTTAGCACCTTTGTGACCACGTGTAGCGGTACCACCTTTACCAGAACCTTGTCCACGACCTATTCTTTTTCCTTGATTTTTAACTGAACCTTCTGCAGGTTTTAAATTACTTAAATCCATTTTTCAGTATATTATTATTTAATTTCTTCAACAGAAACTAAGTGATTTACTTTACTTACCATACCAAGAATACTTGATGTAGCTTCGTGCTCTTTTACTTGACCAATCTTTTTAAGACCTAAAGATATTAAAACTCTTTTTTGTCTTAACGGACAATTGATTGCACTTTTAACTTTTGTTACTTTAATTTTTGCCATCTCTGTCTGTATTAAGCTTTAAATACTTGTTCAAGTGAAATACCTCTATCACGAGCAATGGTATTCGCATCTCTTAATTGTAATAAAGCATCAAAAGTTGCTTTTACAACATTGTGAGGATTTGAAGATCCTTGAGACTTTGATAATACATCGTGTACACCAACTGCTTCAAGTACTGTTCTCACAGCACCACCAGCAATTACACCTGTACCTTGTGCTGCAGGAATAATATTTACTCTTGCTCCACCGTATTTACCTTTTTGCTCATGTGGTAATGTTTTTCCTTTTAAAGGAATACGAACTAGGTTTTTCTTAGCATCTTCAACAGCTTTTGCAATTGCACTAGCAACGTCTTTAGATTTTCCTAAACCTTGTCCAACAACACCAGCTTCATCACCAACTACTACAATTGCTGAGAAACCAAATGCTCTACCACCTTTAGTTACTTTTGTAACTCTTTGTACACCAACTAAACGATCTTTAAGATCTAATCCACCTGGTTTTACTAATTCTGCACTTTTATATTTTTTAAACATAATTTCTTAGAATTTAAGTCCTGCTTCTCTAGCTCCTTCAGCTAATGATTTAACTCTACCATGATATAAATAACCACCTCTATCAAAAGCGATAGTTTCTATACCAGCTTTTAAAGCTTTTTCAGCAAGCGACTTACCTACTAACTTAGCTACTTCAATTTTAGTTGCTTTTGCAGAACTAATCTCTTTATCTCTTGAAGATGCTGCACTGATGGTAACACCAGTAACGTCATCTACAACTTGAGCATAAATCTCTTTATTACTTCTAAAAACAGTTAATCTAGGTCTCGCTTCTGTACCAGAAACAATCTTGCGAATTCTGTTTTTAATTCTTATTCTTCTTTCGTATTTTGTCAATGCCATAACTTCCTTATTAAGCTGATTTACCTGCTTTTCTTCTTAATACCTCACCAACAAACTTGATACCTTTACCTTTATAAGGCTCTGGTGGTCTAAATCCACGAATCTTTGCAGCAACCTGTCCAACAAGTTGTTTATCGTGAGAAGTAAGTTTAATGATTGGGTTCTTACCTTTTTCTGAAATTGTTTCAACTATAACTTCTGAAGCTAAACTTAAAACGATAGAGTGAGAAAATCCTAATGCTAATTCCAATCTTTGACCTTGGTTACTAGCTCTGTATCCTACACCTACTAATTCTAATTGTTTAGTCCATCCTTTAGAAACACCTTCAATCATGTTATGCATTAATGATCTATATAAACCATGTTTTGCTTTTTGATCCTTTGTATCAGACTTACGTGTTACTAATACATTTCCTTCTTCAACATTAATATCTACAGAATCGAAATTTTGAGTTAATTCTCCCAATTTTCCTTTTACTGTAACTATTCCGTCTTTTATATCAACTGTAACGCCTTCTGGAATTACTACTGGGTTATTACCTATTCTAGACATATCTTATCTTTTTAGTAAACGTAACATAAAACTTCACCACCTACATTATCTCTTTTGGCTTGTTTACCTGTCATTACTCCGTGAGAAGTAGAAACGATGGCAATACCAAGACCGTTAAGGATTCTAGGTAATTCTTTTGAACTTGCATACTTACGTAAACCTGGTTTACTTATTCTTTCAATCTTTTTAATTACAGGCTCTTTAGTCTCTTTGTTGTACTTAAGGGCTATTTTAATAGTTCCTTGTACTGAAGAGTCATCAAACTTATAACTTAAAATATATCCTTGTTCGAATAATATTTTAGTAATGTCTTTTTTAAGATTAGATGCTGGGATCTCAACCACTCTGTGGTTAGCACGCACTGCATTTCTAATTCTTGTCAAATAATCCGCTATTGGATCTGTGTACATAATGAATTGATTTGTGATCTTGGTTTTCGGACTATTCCGAACCTAAAATCTGATTATTTTAATAATATTACCAACTTGCTTTTCTAACTCCAGGAATAAGACCATTGTTGGCCATTTCTCTAAATGTTACACGAGAAACACCAAATGTTCTCATATACCCTCTAGGTCTTCCTGTTAATTTACATCTATTATGTTGACGAACAGGAGAAGCGTTTTTTGGTAACTTTTGTAATGCTTCATAATCGCCAGCTTCTTTCAAAGCTTTACGTTTTTCAGCATATTTAGCTACTGTTTTAGCTCTTTTTACCTCGCGGGCTTTCATTGATTCTTTAGCCATAACTTAGTTCTTTTGAAAAGGTAATCCTAATTCGGTTAATAATGATTTTGCTTCTTTATCAGTTTCAGCAGATGTTACAAATGTAATATCCATTCCTGAGATTTTATTAACTTTATCAATATTAATCTCAGGGAATATAATTTGTTCAGTAACTCCTAAATTGTAGTTACCACGTCCATCAAATCCTGTTGCTTTAATTCCGTTAAAATCTCTTACACGTGGAAGTGCAGAAGTTACTAAACGGTCTAAAAATTCATACATTCTTTCGCCACGTAAAGTTACTTTTGCCCCAATTGGCATCCCTTTACGTAATTTGAAAGAAGCAACATCTTTTTTAGATATAGTCGCAATAGCTTTTTGTCCAGATATAGTACTTAATTCTTCTACTGCGTAGTCGATAAGTTTCTTGTCTGCAACGGCCGCTCCAACACCTTTAGATATTACTATCTTAGTAAGTTTAGGAACTTGCATTACATTTTTATATCCAAATTCGTCGGTAAGAGCTGCAATTACTTTGCTTTTATACTCTTCTTTAAGTCTCGGTGAATATGCCATAACTATATTACTTCATTAGATTTTGTTGAAAATCTTACTTTTTTATCGCCTTCTACTCTGTATCCAATTCTTGTTGTTTCTCCCTTAGAAGTTAACAACGATAAATTAGAGATATGAATAGCAGCTTCTTTCTCAACGATTCCTCCTTGTGGGTTTTGTGCACTTGGTTTAGTATGTTTCTTAACCATGTTCACGCCCTCAACGATCGCTTTGTTCTTGTCTATTAATACTTTTTGTACTTTACCTTCAGCACCTTTATGGTCTCCAGCAATTACTTTTACAGTATCTCCAGTTTTTATTTTAAGCTTTGTCATCTTAAATTAATGTATTAAAGCACTTCAGGTGCTAATGATACAATTTTCATGAATTGTTTATCACGAAGTTCTCTAGCAACAGGGCCAAATACGCGTGTTCCTCTCATCTCACCTTGAGCATTTAAAAGCACACATGCGTTATCGTCGAATCTAATATAAGATCCATCTGGTCTTCTTACTTCTTTTCTAGTACGTACAACTACTGCAGTAGAAACAGCACCTTTTTTAATGTTTCCATTAGGTGTTGCGTCTTTTATAGAAACAACGATTTTGTCTCCTACAGATGCATATCTTCTTTTAGTACCACCTAGAACACGGATAGTTAAAACTTCCTTTGCTCCAGTGTTATCTGCTACTTTTAATCTTGATTCTTGCTGTACCATAATTATTTAGCTCTTTCTATGATTTCAACTAATCTCCAACATTTAGATTTACTTAAAGGTCTTGTTTCCATGATCCTTACTGTATCTCCAATATTGCAATCGTTTGTCTCGTCGTGTGCAACATATTTCTTTGTTTTCAACACGAACTTACCATACATAGGGTGTTTAACTTTTTTAACTTCTGCAACAACTATTGATTTTTGCATTTTGTTACTAGTAACAACTCCTATACGTTCTTTTCTTAAATTTCTTGTTTCCATCTTTTAGCAGAATTATTGTAATTCTCTTTTAGTTAATTCGGTCGCAATTCTAGCTACAGAACGTCTTATGTTTCGTAACTGGATTGGATTTTCTAAAGGAGATATTGCATGAGCTAATTTTAGGTCTGAATAACTCTTCTTTGTTTCACCAAGTTTCTCTTGTAACTCGGCTACTGATAATTCTTTAATTTCTGATTGTTTCATAATATCAAATAAATTATGCTTCGTAATCGCGAGCAATGATAAACTTTGTTTTTACTGGTAGTTTTTGAGCTGCTAAACGTAACGCTTCTTTTGCGATCTCTAACGATACTCCTCCTACTTCAAAAAGCATTCTTCCTGGTTTAACAACCGCTACCCAATACTCAACAGCACCTTTACCTTTACCCATACGTACTTCAAGAGGTTTCTTTGTAATTGGCTTATCTGGAAATATTTTAATCCAAAGTTGCCCTTCTCTTTTCATGTGACGTGTAGCGGCAATACGTGCAGCTTCTATTTGACGCGATGTTAAAAACTCAGACTCGAGTGATTTTATACCAAAAGTACCGTTTGAAAGTTGGTGTCCTCTATTCGATAGACCTTTCATACGTCCTTTTTGTTGCTTACGAAATTTTGTTCTTTTAGGCTGTAACATTTTTCTTTACTTTATAAAAAATTACTTTCTACGACGTGGCTTAGAATTATTCCCTCCACGTGGTGCTCCTGCACCTGCCTTTCCTTGCTTTTTGGATAATCCAACTAGCGGAGAAAGTTCTCTTTTACCATATACTTCACCTTTCATAATCCACACTTTCACACCTAATCTACCATAAGTAGTGTGTGCCTCAACAAGTGCATAATCAATATCGGCTCTAAAGGTTGATAAAGGAATACGTCCTTCTTTGTAGTGTTCAGAACGAGCCATTTCAGCTCCATTTAAACGACCACTAATTTGAACTTTAATTCCTTCAGCGTTCATACGCATAGTAGCAGCAATAGCCATTTTTATAGCACGACGGTATGAAATTCTGTTTTCAATTTGACGTGCAATGCTAGATCCTACTAAAAATGCATCAAGTTCAGGTCTTTTAATCTCAAAGATATTAATCTGAACTTCCTTTCCAGTAATTTTTTTAAGTTCTTCTTTTAACTTGTCTACCTCTTGGCCACCTTTTCCGATAATAATACCAGGTCTAGCAGTAGTGATAGTAACGGTTACAAGTTTTAAAGTTCTCTCAATAATTACTCTACTTACACTAGCTTTAGATAAACGTACATGTACGTATTTTCTAATCTTATCGTCTTCAGCAAGCTTATCTCCATAATCATTACCTCCGTACCAGTTAGATTCCCATCCTCTGATAATCCCTAAGCGATTCCCGATTGGATTTGTTTTTTGTCCCATATCTATCTTAGCTTTGTGTATTATTGTTAGCTCCAACTACGATTGTTACGTGGTTTGAACGTTTTCTAATTCTGTGTGCACGACCTTGTGGTGCTGGACGCAATCTTTTTAACATTGCTCCTCCATCTACTCTAATTTCTTTTACAATCAACTCAGCATCTTCAATGCTAGCTTCTTCGTTTTTAGACTGCCAGTTAGCAATTGCAGATAAAAGCAATTTCTCTAACTTTCCAGAAGCTTCTTTTTGATTGAATTTTAAGATATTAAGAGCTTTTTCTACTTTTTCGCCTCTTACTAAATCGGCTACTAAACGCATTTTTCTCGGTGACGTAGGACAATTATTAAGTTTAGCAAAAGCAACTAGCTTATTTCCTTCCTTAATAGCGTCTGCCATTTGTTTTTTACGACTTCCCATAGCTTACTACTTTTTACCTTTGTTTTTAGCACCTGCATGTCCACGGAATGAACGCGTTGGTGAAAATTCTCCTAATTTATGACCTACCATATTTTCAGTTACATATACTGGTACAAATTGGCGGCCATTGTGAACTGCGATAGTTTGTCCAACAAAATCCGGAGTAATCATAGAGGCTCTAGACCACGTTTTGATTACCGTTTTTTTGTTAGCTTCCACATTGTCAGCCACTTTTTTCTCTAATTTATAATGAACGTAAGGTCCTTTTTTTAATGATCTTGCCATGTCTTATTTCTTTCTACGTTCTACAATATATTTATTACTTGCATTCTTTTTAGAACGAGTTCTATACCCTTTAGCTGGAATACCGTTTCGAGAACGAGGATGTCCTCCTGAAGATTTACCTTCACCACCACCCATTGGGTGATCAACTGGATTCATTACTACTGGTCTAGTACGTGGACGTCTTCCTAACCATCTTGATCTACCTGCTTTACCAGATACTAACAATTGATGATCTGAATTAGACACAACACCTATCGTTGCTAAACAGTTAACAAGAATTAATCTTGTTTCACCTGAAGGCAATTTAATTGTAGCGAATTTACCATCTCTTGCCATTAATTGAGCAAAAGCACCAGCACTACGAGCCATAATAGCTCCTTGTCCTGGACGTAATTCTAAACAAGAAATAATAGTTCCTAATGGAACTTGGCTAAGTGGCATTGCATTTCCAATTTCTGGAGCAACATTTTCACCAGACACTACAGTTTGACCTACTTGTAGACCGTTCTGAGCGATGATGTACCTCTTTTCGCCATCTTGGTAATTCAATAATGCGATAAATGCGGTTCTGTTTGGATCGTATTCGATAGACTTAACTTCAGCAGGGATCCCTGCTTTGTCACGTTTAAAATCGATAATACGATACTTTCTTTTATGACCTCCACCTATATAGCGCATGGTCATTTTTCCTTGACTGTTTCTACCACCAGACCTTTTGTTCGGAACGAGCAAACTCTTTTCCGGCTTATCAGTAGTAATGGCGTCAAATCCATTTACTACTCTAAATCGCTGTCCTGGTGTGATTGGTTTTAATTTTCTTACTGACATTTGTCTTTAATTACATGTTACTGTATAAATCAATCATTTCACCTTCCGCCAGTTGTACAATTGCTTTTTTAACAGCATTTGTTTTACCATGTTGGATACCAGTTTTTGTAAACTTAGTACTCCTGTCTGGACGGACATTTATAGTACGAACTTTTTCAACAGAAACACCATAAACAGCTTCCACTGCTTTTTTGATTTCTACCTTGTTCGCCTTTGTTTTCACTGCAAAAGTATAGCAGTTATTTAACTCGCTATTAGCTGTCGCTTTTTCTGTGATTATAGGTTTAATTAAGATACTCATGGCTTCTATTTACTTAAATTTGTTTCAATTCCTTCTAAAGCTCCCTCTAAAAGCACAACTCGACCTGCATTTAAAATCTTGTAAGTATTTAGTTCTGAGGCAGTTATAACTTCAGACCCTTTCAAATTGCGTGACGACAAATATACATTATTATTCGACGCACCCAACACAAACAGAGATTTTTTGTTTTCTAAGTCTAAGGCTTTCAATATAGCAGTGAAGTTTTTAGTCTTTACTGAATCAAAAGTGAAATCTTCTAATACAACAATTGACTGCTCTCCTGCTTTGATACTTAAGGCTGATTTACGAGCTAAACGTTTTACGTTTTTATTAAGTTTGAAGCTATAGTTTCTTGGTCTTGGACCGAACATACGACCACCACCTTTAAAAACACCCGACTTAATACTACCAGCTCTCGCTGTACCAGTACCTTTTTGCTTTTTAATCTTACGAGTACTTCCAGAGATCTCAGCACGCTCTTTAGCTTTGTGAGTTCCTTGTCTTTGGTTTGCTAAGTATTGTTTAACATCCAAATATACTGCGTGATTATTAGGCTCAATAGCAAATACATCTTGAGAAAGGTCTGCCTTTCTTCCTGTATCTTTTCCGTTTATATCTAAAACTGCTACTTTCATTATTTTCTAATAATTACATAAGAGTTTTTATGTCCAGGTACACAACCTTTAACAACTAGTAGATTTTTATCAGCTACTACTTTTAAAACTCTTAAATTTTCAACTTTTACTGAGTCAGTACCCATTCTTCCTGCCATTTTCATTCCTTTGAAAACTCTTGCAGGATATGAAGCAGCACCAATAGAACCAGGGGCTCTTAAACGGTTGTGTTGACCGTGTGTTGCTTGACCAACTCCACCAAATCCATGACGTTTTACAACACCTTGGAAACCTTTTCCTTTTGATATCCCAGAGATATCAACAAACTCACCTTCCATGAAGTGCTCAACAGTGACAGCGTCACCTAACTTGTACTCCTCACCAAAACCTTTGAATTCAACGATTTTGCGTTTTACAGAAGTCCCTGCTTTTTTAGCATGACCTAAGTCAGCTTTAGTAGCACTTTTTTCTGTCGCGTCATCGAAACCTAATTGAACAGCTTTGTAGCCGTCAACTTCTTCAGTTCTGACTTGGGTAACGATACATGGTCCAGCTTCGATTACTGTACATGGAATGTTTTTTCCATTTTCATCGAAAATGCTGGTCATACCGATTTTTTTTCCAATTAACCCAGACATATTTATTATTTATTAATTATTACTATTTGTTATTAAAAAATTCAAGGCTGAAATACATTTCAACCTTGAATTGTATTTTACCGTTTTTCCTTAACCATCGTTAAGGACATGTTAGCGTTTACTTACACTTTAATCTCAACTTCAACTCCACTTGGCAATTCAAGTTTCATTAAAGCGTCAATTGTTTTTGAAGACGAAGAGTAAATATCCAATAATCTCTTATAAGAGCTTAATTGAAATTGTTCTCTTGCCTTTTTATTTACGTGTGGAGAACGTAATACAGTGAAAATTTTCTTGTTTGTTGGTAATGGTATTGGACCTGTTACCACCGCACCGGTGCTTTTTACTGTTTTTACAATCTTATCAGCAGACTTATCCACTAAATTGTGATCGTAAGATTTTAATTTTATTCTGATTTTTTGACTCATTTTCTTAAGATTTACGATTCAACTCCTTTAGCTGCTTTGATTACTTCTTCAGATATATTTGAAGGTGTTTCAGCATAGTGTGAAAATTCCATTGTTGATGTTGCACGACCAGATGATAATGTTCTTAATGTAGTTACATAACCAAACATTTCAGAAAGTGGCACAGTTGCTTTTACAGTTTTTGCACCAGCTCTATCACCCATATCACTTACTTGACCTCTTCTTCTATTTAAATCTCCAACAATATCTCCCATGTTTTCCTCAGGAGTTATTACTTCAATTTTCATAATAGGTTCCATGATCACTGCTTTTGCAGCTCTAGCACAGTTCTTAAATCCTAACTTAGCAGCTAACTCAAAAGATAATGCATCAGAATCCACATCGTGGTAAGATCCATCTCTTAAAGTTACCTTCATAGCATCGATTTCATATCCTGCTAATGGACCATTAACCATAGCCATTTTAAATCCTTTTTCAATTGAAGGTATAAATTCCTTAGGAACGTTACCACCTTTAATTACAGATTCAAATTGAAGTCCTGTTACACCTTCGTCTGCAGGCTCTACAGTAAATACAATGTCAGCAAATTTACCACGACCACCAGATTGTTTTTTGTAAACTTCTCTATGATCAGCAGATTGTGTGATTGCCTCTTTATATTCAACTTGTGGTTGCCCTTGGTTTACTTCAACTTTAAACTCACGACGTAAACGGTCAACAATTATATCTAAGTGAAGCTCACCCATTCCAGATATAATAGTCTGTCCTGAAGCCTCATCAGTTCTTGCTGTGAATGTTGGATCTTCTTCTGCTAATTTAGCTAAAGCCATACCCATTTTATCAACATCTGCTTTAGTTTTAGGCTCAACCGCGATACCAATAACTGGGTCAGGGAAGTCCATAGATTCTAAAACGATTGGATGTTTTTCATCAGATAATGTATCTCCAGTTTTAATAGATTTAAAACCTACTGCTGCACCAATATCACCTGCCTCGATAAAATCGATAGCATTTTGTTTATTAGCGTGCATTTGATAAATTCTAGAAATACGTTCTTTCTTACCAGAAGTATTATTTAAAACATAAGAACCTGCGTCTAAACGACCTGAATAAGCACGGAAGAAAGCTAAACGACCTACGAAAGGATCTGTAGCAATCTTAAACGCTAACGCTGCGAAAGGCTCGTTTACATCTGGTCTACGTCTTTCTTCTTTATCTGTATCTGGATTAATTCCAACTACACTTTCTCTATCCATTGGAGAAGGTAAATAACGACATACAGCATCTAATAAAAACTGTACTCCTTTATTTTTAAATGAAGAACCACAAACCATAGGAATGATAGCCATATCCATTACAGCAGCTCTAAGTGCAGCATGCACTTCATCTTCTGTAATAGAATTTTCATCTTCCATGAATTTTTCTAAAAGATTCTCATCATAACCTGCAACTTCTTCAATAAGTAATGCACGGTATTTACGAGCTTCTTCTTTTAAGTCTTCTGGAATTTCGATAACATCAAAAGTTGCCCCTTGAGTTTCATCATGCCATACAATTGCACGATTTTTTACTAAATCTATAATTCCTTTAAAATCATCTTCGTCACCAATGTTTAAAACGATTGGCACCGCGTTTGATTTTAACATATCTTTTACTTGTTGACAAACACCTAAAAAGTCAGATCCTTGACGGTCCATTTTATTAACGAAACCAATTCTAGGCACTTTGTAGTTATCAGCTAGTCTCCAGTTAGTTTCAGATTGAGGCTCAACACCATCAACTGCACTAAACAAGAACACTAAACCATCAAGTACACGTAATGAACGGTTTACTTCAACGGTAAAATCAACGTGACCAGGAGTATCAATAATATTAAAATGATACGACTTAGAATCATCTGTTGGCTCACCATCAACTCTAGGGAATATCCACTCACAAGTTGTAGCAGCAGAAGTAATGGTAATACCACGTTCTTGCTCTTGCTCCATCCAGTCCATTGTTGCAGCACCATCATGTACTTCACCAATTTTATGAGAAACCCCTGTATAATAAAGTATACGCTCTGTTGTTGTTGTTTTACCAGCATCAATATGAGCAGCAATACCTATGTTTCTTGTATATTTTAAATCTCTAGCCATGTCGTATTAAAATCTAAAGTGAGAGAATGCTTTATTAGCTTCTGCCATTTTGTGAGTATCTACTCTTTTCTTAACCGCTGCTCCTTCTTCTTTAGCTGCTGCTAAAATTTCTGAAGCTAAACGTAATGCCATAGATTTTTCGTTTCTTTTACGAGAATAGCTAATTAACCATTTCATCGCAGTAGAAACCTTACGGTCTGGACGGATTTGCATTGGAATTTGGAATGTTGCACCACCAACGCGACGACTACGTACTTCTACGTGAGGCATAACATTAGATAAAGCATCTTTCCAAGTTTCTAAAGCTGTTTTTTCTTCGTTTGTTTTTTTCGACTCTACAATGTCAATCGCATCGTAAAATACTTTAAAAGCCACAGACTTCTTTCCATCCCACATCATCATGTTAACGAAACGAGTTACTAACTGGTCGTTAAAGCGTGGATCTGGTAAAAGCGGTCTCTTTTTTGCTGCTCTTTTTCTCATGTCTTCTTCTTAAAAGTTTAATTACTTTTTCTTACCTTTTGCTGGAGCTGCTGCTGCTTGTCCTGGTTTTGGACGTTTAGCACCATACTTAGATCTACGTTGTGTTCTACCTGCAACACCTGCTGTGTCTAAGGCACCACGAACGATATGATATCTAACTCCTGGTAAATCTTTTACTCTTCCACCTCTAACCAATACTATCGAGTGCTCTTGTAGATTGTGACCCTCACCTGGGATGTATGCATTTACCTCATTACCATTTGTTAATCTAACACGAGCAACTTTACGCATTGCTGAGTTAGGTTTTTTAGGTGTTGTTGTGTAAACACGCGTACATACCCCACGTCTTTGTGGACACGAATCTAAAGCAGCCGATTTACTCTTCTTGGTTATTTTGGCTCTTCCTATTCGTACTAATTGTGAAATTGTTGGCATATATATTATATATAAATTTTAAAGTCCTCTTTTAAGAGGGCTGCAAAGGTAGAAATTAAAATGTGAATTTCAAACCCTAAATCATTAATTTTCACAACATTTATAATATTTTCATATAACTTATATTATTAGTTTAAGTTTTCCGTTAGATTTACATACCAAAAACAGCTCTACAACCCGTGCAGAAAACACCTTTTTTATTCCTATATATATGTATACTATTTTCTTCGGGACTATTTAGCCAAAACCTTCTACTTAAAATTAAAGGACATACGGTCCAAGAAACATTCTCTATAGATTCTTTAAACTACAAAAGGAACCACAAAAACTTCACTTCTATAAACTCTGAAATTGAAGCACTTCAAAAGAGCCTTTATAAAATAGGATATATTGAAAATGAGATAACACACATTAAAAAAATTAATGATTCTATTTTTTCTTCTGAAATTCATCTAAAAAGAAAATATAAGGAACTACATATATATTATGACAACTCACTTATTAGCCGAAAACTATTAAGCAATGTTTCAAAACAAGTATATGATCACTATTTTTCCATCCCATTCAGCACACTTGAAGGCACATTAAATTATATAAATACGAAGGTTTCAGAAAAAGGCTTCCCGTTTTCAAAATTATATTTATCACATATTGAGATAAATGGTGAACACGATTTAAAAGCTACCTTAAAAATAGAGTCTACCAACCAAAAAAGAGAAATCAGCAACATTGTAATTAAAGGATACGACAATTTCCCACGTTCCTACTTAAAACATTACTTAAAAATAAAGCCGAAACAAACATTCAGTCTAAACACTATAAAAACTAAAACGGAGCAGTTAAGAAATTTAAGATTCGCTAGTGAAATAAAACCTCCCGAAGTATTATTCTCAAAAGATTCCACAACGCTTTATTTATACCTACAAAAAACTAAAAGCAACTCTTTTGACGGGTTTTTAGGTTTTGGAACAGACGAGACCACTAACAAATTACAATTTGACGGCTATTTAAATTTAAGCTTAACTAATAATTTAAATTACGGCGAGTCTTTTAAATTATTATATAAAAGTGACGAAAACGACCAAAAAACATTCGAAACAAACCTATCACTACCCTATTTATTAAAATCACCTATTGGTATAGATTTATCCTTACGGATATTTAAACGAGACTCCTCGTTCTCCACAGTAAACCAGAACGCCAAATTACATTACCAAATAAACCCTAAACACAAAGTGTTTTCTGGCATTTCATCCATACAGTCAAACAACCTACTAAACTCCACTATAGCACCCAGCATCTTTGACTACCAAACAACCTATTACACCCTAGCCTATCAATATTTAAAAAATCAGAATTCGAATCTACTTTTCCCTATTAACTCCCAATTATACCTTGAGAGTAATTTTGGAAAAAGAAATCAATTAAACCAACAAGAGAAACAATCTTTATTAACCTTAGATGCCTTTAAAATCATAAATCTAGATATTAAGAACAGCATTTATTTCCGATTAAATGGTGTATCCCTAAACTCTAAAACGTACCTAGAAAACGAACTTATACGTTTTGGTGGCATAAACTCTATACGGGGTTTTGAAGAAAACACCATTTATGCCACCCAAGTAGGTTTACTAAATACCGAATACCGTTTCCAGCTTAACAATTCAATGTACATCCACACCATTACAGATTTCGCATATTTTGAGAATAAAATTTCAAACTTAGAGGAAAAACTATTTGGTTATGGTTTTGGGTTTGGAATTTTAACTAAAACTGGAATCCTAAAAATGAACTACGCCAACGGCAAAACTGAGAATTCGCCATTTAAGCTCTCCAATTCTAAAATACATCTCAGTTTAACCTCAAATTTCTAGTCCGAAATTATCATATTCTTAAATTTTACTGCTAAAAGATAAACTTTAACCATTTTTTATTGTTTTATTAACTTTTTATTATGATTTTTGATGTTGACTAATTCAAATAATTATAAAATGAAAACAAAGTTTAGTGGAATTCTAACGCTACTACTAGCGTTTGTTGTGCAACTAACGTTCGCACAGGAAAAGACTATTTCGGGTACTGTAACAGATGAATCTGGTTTACCGCTTCCCGGAGCTACCGTCTTAGTAAAAGGCACCACATCAGGAACATCTTCTGATTTCGATGGTAATTATTCAATAAAAGCTAATCAAGGAGGCACTCTTGTTATCAGTTTTGTTGGCTACACTACCAAAGAAGTAAAAATTGGCGCATCTAATACAATTAATATTAAACTTCAAGATGATGCACAGTCATTAGAAGAAGTGGTTGTAACAGCTTTAGGTATCAAGAGAAACTCAAAAGAGTTATCCTACTCGGTATCTAGCCTGAAAAGTGATGAGATCACCCAAACAAAATCCGTAAATGTTGCTACAGCTATGGTTGGTAAAGTGGCTGGTTTACAAATTAACACTACTAATAATGGTGTTAATCCAAGTACAAGAGTAGTACTTAGGGGTAACAGATCGTTATTAGGAAATAACGAAGCCCTTATTGTTATTGATGGTTTCCCTTCTTCAAGAGGAGTGCTAGACAGAATTAACCCTAATGACATTGATAACATCAGTGTTTTAAAAGGGGCTAATGCTGCTGCTCTTTATGGTTCTGAGGCAACTAACGGTGTTGTTTTAGTAACTACTAAAAAAGGAAAAGGAAAAATGAGTGTAACCTACAACTCTTCTTTCACTGCTGAAAACGCTGCTTATTTACCAGAGTTCCAAGATGAATTTGGTGTAGGAGGCTTTCCTGATGGAACTTTATACCCCCTAGAAAACGTTGCTTGGGGCCCACGATATGATGGACGTCTTATTGACGCAAGTGAAACTTTAAATAATGGTGAGGTTTGGCAAGTACCATTCACTCCTATTAAAGACAATCACAAAAATTTCTTTGAAACCGGTAACACCATAAGACATGGAATTACAGTTAGCGGTGGAGGAGATAATGACAGCTTCTTAATGTCTGTTGACCAAACAAACACAACTGGAATTGTACCTAATGACGCTTACAATAGAACGAATTTTAGACTAAAAGCATCTAAAACTCTTGATAAACTAAGTGTTGGAGGTAATTTATCATTTTTCAGATCACATAGCAATGTAGTAGGTGAAGGTGGTCGACAAGACAGACCTCTTTATTGGAATATTATTAACACCCCATTGCACTTACCTATGGAGCAATTGAAAAATTGGAGAACAGGAAAATTTACTAGAAATGAAACTTCATACTTTGCTTTTTATGAAAACCCATACTTCATAGTAGATACTCAAAGGGAGAAATCTGATTATAATGAATTTAACATTCTTGCCTTCGTTGATTATCAACTTACAGATTGGTTAACCGCGTCTGTAAACTTAGGTTACACAGGAACTTCTAGTTCCACAAAAAGAGAATATGGAGCATTGTCGTATGCATATGAGCTAGACCATGTTTATAGTAGAATAGACCCTTATGGAGCTAGAACAGCGGATGGCTTAACTAACTCATCACGTACAAACACTGATTTCCTATTAACATTTGATAAAGATATCACAGAAGATTTTAATGTTAAATTTACAACAGGCCAGAATATTAGAATACAAGATTTAAAAACAGTAAGTGTTTCTGGTAGCGACTTAATTATTCCTGATTTCTATAATGTTTCTACTAGAACAGGTGATTTAGTGGGTTCTGAAGGTACTACAAATTACAGAAAAATGGGTGTATATGGAGACTTAACTCTTGGCTACAAAGATTTTCTGTTCTTAAGTGCTACAGGTAGAAATGACTGGACTTCTACATTACCCAAAGACGCAAACTCTTTCTTTTATTATGGTGCAGGTATTTCTTTCGTTGCAAGTAATGCGATACCTGATTTAGTAACTGAAAATGGATTAAGCTATTTAAAAGCTACTTTAAATTTAACAAAAACAGGTAACGATCCTGGAGTATATGCTACACAAGGAACTTTTTCAGCGCCTGCAAATTTCCCTTATGGTTCTACTGTAGGTTTAACGCAATCTAGCCAAGTTCCTGCTCCAGATTTAAGTCCTGAGTTTACAAAATCTCTTGAGGCAGGAATCGACATGGCATTCTTCAAAAATAGATTATCAGCCACTATAACAGGTTACAAAACTAATTCAACAGATCAAATCATCCCTGTTAACACTTCTTTAGCTTCTGGAGCGTCAAGTGCAATAATAAACATTGGTGAAATTGAAAACCAAGGTTTAGAGCTTGGTTTAAATGGGACTATTTTAAAGTCTAATAATTTTAAATGGGACGTAGGTCTAAATTATGCACTACAAAAATCTGAAGTAATTTCTCTTGCCGACGGTGTAGATGAATTAAATATTGGTGGATTTACATCGGCTCAAATTATTGCCAAAGTTGGCCAACCTTACCCGCAAATCAGAACAACATCTTACTTAAAAGATTCTGAAGGAAGAGTAATTGTTGGTGATAACGGAGACCCAATACAAGACCCTATCAACCAGATTCAAGGAAAGACTACTCCTGATTACATAGTAGGGATGAATACAAATGTAAAATACAAAAATTGGAGTCTATATGCGGTTGCTGATTATAGAACTGGTCACGTATTCTACAACGCAATAGTTGATGCTATAGAATTTACTGGTCTATCCAAGCATAGTGCTACTTCTGGCAGACAACCTTTTGTTTTCCCTAACTCGTCTTATTCAGATGGATCTGGAGGCTATATAGCCAACGGTAACAGATTAACATCTGGGGGTGGTAATGCCTTTTGGGATAGTTATAATGATGTAAAAGAAAACTATGTTACAGACGCGACTACCTTAAAATTAAGAGAAGTGTTGTTATCATATACATTTGATAGCTCTACACTAGATCAAATTGGTATCGATGATTTATCAGTTGGAATATTTGGAAGAAATTTAGTTACACTACGTCCTAAAGACAATGTTACTACAGACCCCGAATTCAATTTTACAACAGGAAATGCTGTTGGTGTAGGTACACAATCTCAGACCGCTCCAACTAGACAGTACGGTCTAACTGTAAACATAACATTTTAAAAAAGAAATGAAAATGAAAACAATAAAAATGAAAAAAGCGATCTTATTCCTTTTTGCTCTTGCTCTGATAAGTGTGAGCTGTGATGAATTTCTAGATGTAAATGACAATCCAAACAACCCTTCAATATCTACACCAAGTTTAACGTTACCTGTAGCCTTAGAAAATTTTTCTGCATTGAATGCACGAACTATGACTTATTTAGGTAATTTTCTAGTTGTAAATTGGGCGACTCCATCCAACTGGTCAGCAAATTCAATCTATTCTAGATATGATTTCTCTGCTGATGATTTTTCAAATATATTTGAAACCTCATATGTTTCAATCTTCAAGGATTTAACTTATATAGAATCCTATGAGGATCCTACTGGAGCCATAGATTATTCAAATTATAAAGCTATTTCTAAAATAGTAAAAGGTTTTCAATATCAACTATTAGTGGACATTTATGGAGACGTTCCTTATTCTGAAGCTAATTTAAGAGGTGACAACACAACACCTAAATATGATGATGCTGAAACAATATACAAAGCTGTTATAGAAGATTTAGCCGTAGCTGTGGATTTAATTCAAAATGCACCTGATGCAGCTGAAAACCCAGGAACCCAAGATACTTTTTTCTATGGAGACATGGACCATTGGGTAGAATTCGCTAATACGATTAAATTAAGAATGTTAGTTAGATTAAGTAATACAGGCCAAACACCTTATATTGCATCTGAAATAGCTGAAATTGATGCTAATGGCGGAGGGTATATAACAACAGCTGTTACTTCGAATCCAGGCTATACAAATTCAACAGATAAACAAAGCCCTTTTTGGGACTATTTTGTACTTCCTGTAACAGGTATTCAACAAAATAGAGGAGATTATACAGTTGCTTCAGAATATGCCATGAATTTTTTAACAAATTCAAATGACCCTAGAAGAGATAGACTTTATAAACCAGCCGCAACGGGGGGTGCATATAAGGGAGCTGTTCAATCAACTGTATTACCAGGTACAGGATTTACATCAAATGATTTATCTAAGGTAGGACCTGGTTTATTAATAAGCGCAGACCAAGACCAAATAGTAATGTCAATGGCAGAATCATTATTCATTCAAGCAGAAGCTACCACTCGCGGCTATTTAGCTGGAGGTGATATTGCAGCTCAAGCTCTTTATGAAGATGCTATTGAGGCCTCTTTCACACAACTAGCTGTTCCTAACGCGGCAACTGAAGCACAGACTTATTATGGTCAAGATTTAGTCAATATTTCGTGGAGTTCTTCACCTAATAAAATAGCTGCTATTATGACTCAAAAATGGGTTGCTTTAAATGGTACTTCGTCTATTGAATCATGGATTGATTTAACAAGAACTGGTTTCCCTGCAAACTTACCTATCCCAGCTGAATCCGCAGGATCTAGACCTGTCAGACTATTATACCCTGCGTCTGAAGTATCAAGAAATATAAACAATGTTCCTACGCAAGGTGTAAATGATGTATTTACTAAAAATCCATTTTGGAAATAATAAAAAACAAAAAACATGAAAAATATAAAATTTTTAAGAGTTTTTTTAATTCTTACATTGGGTATAGTTACCCTCAATTCTTGTGATGAATTACTAGATCCTACAGAAACGGATTTTGGAAAAGGCCCTATCCTGGCTCAATTTGAAAAGCCTAGCGTTACTGCTAATTTCATTAAAGACGGCTCAGTTACATCTTACAATGTTCCTTTAACTATTATTGGCGGTAGAAACCAATCAATAAGCACGCCTGTTGAAATTACAATCAGCGCTGATGCTAGTTCAACTGCCAATTCAGGTACAGAATACACATTAGAGACAACAACATTTACTATACCTGCGGGTGAATTATCAGTAAACGCTGTAATAAACGTTAACACGGCTAACTTAGATCCTTTTGACGCAAAAACTCTAGTCTTAAAGATAGACTCTTCTTCACAAGGAGTTTCAGAAACCAACACTACAAGTGTTATTCTTCAGGCTGTTTGTTCTTTGGATTTAAGTAATTTCGTAGGTAATTACACCTCTACAACCACGAGAGTTTCTGGTTCTAGAACATCAACAGTGGAATTAGGTCCGGAACCAAACTCTTTGCTTATCACTAATGCCGAAGCATATGGAACCGACAAAATTTTAGTTGTCTTAAGTACAGATGTTACCAACCCTACAATTACTTATATTGGTAATGAAAACTTTTTCATTTACTCGCATTCTACGTATGGTCCGGTATGGGCATCAACATTGACTCCCGAACAATCAACTTACAATTCTTGCGATTTTTCCATGAATTTAGAGTTTAAGCGCTGTGTAAGTATTGGCTGTTTTGGTGGCTCAAGAGTTATAACCATGGTTAAACAATAATTTACTTCAATTACCATTTTAAACATCCCTTTAAACATAGTTTAAAGGGATGTTTTTTTTTCACCGTCCCCTTTCTTTTCTTCTCCGAAACCTAACAGCTTCTTACTAATATTGAAGCTCATAGCCCTAATAAATTAGGATAATGATCTAACATTAAATAAGGTTAATAAGATTACAGAACCTTCCTGTATTTATTCAAAAGAATTAGAGTCATTAATTTAAATAGTACCTAAATATTACAAATCATATCCATTATCATCAATAAAAGATGCCGAATTCCTTGCATTATTTAAAGTAAATTCAATTATTACCTATCATATTAGTAAGTTTTTCATATTTTAGCACTGACTAATTCAAATAATTATAAAATGAAAACAAAGTTTAGTGGAATACTAACGCTATTACTAGCGTTTGTCGTGCAACTAACGTTCGCACAAGAAAAGACAATTTCAGGTACGGTTTCAGATGATTCTGGCTTACCTCTTCCTGGAGCTACTGTCACAGTAAAAGGCACCTCTTCTGGAACATCTTCAGATTTCGATGGTAAATATTCAATACGAGCCAACCAAGGTGCTACTTTGGTCTATAGCTTTATAGGATACGCCAATAGAGAAGTTGTTGTTAAATCTTCAAACACGATAAACATCACGCTACAGGAAGACACACAATCTTTACAAGAAGTAGTTATATCAGTTGCTTATGGTAATAAAAAGAAAAAAGATATTATTGGTGCAATAAGTGTTTTAACTGCTGCCGATATTGGTGATCAAAAAATAACAACAGTAACAGAAGCATTACAAGGTACTTCTGGTGTATCATTAGTAAACAATTCTGGTCAACCTGGTGCAAGCCCTACAATTAGAATACGAGGTGTAGGCTCTTTAAATGGAGATTCTGATCCGTTAATCATTCTAGATGGCGCCCAGTTTACTGGTAATTTAAATGCTATAAACTTTGATGATGTAGCCGCATATTCCGTTCTAAAAGATGCTGATGCAGTTTCTTTATACGGAAACAGGGGTGCAAATGGGGTTATTATCATAAAAACTAAAAAAGGAGGAGATACAGCTGGAAAAAGCATAGTAAGTATAAATTCAAGCTTTGGTTTTTCAGATAAGGCAACTAGTGATTACTCTTACCTAAGTGCGCAAGGCATTATGGAAAACACTTGGTTATCTACAAGAAATGATCTAGTAGATTCAGGTTCCTCATTAACGGATGCGAACCAACAAGCTTCTAGTAATTTAGTAAACTTACTAAAAGCCAATCCTTTTAGCATTTCAGAACCAGTAGGCACCGACGGTAAACTAAAATCTAATGCAAATTTACTTTACGAAACAGATTACTTAGATGCATTAACGCAACAAGCTACTAGACAAGATGTATCTTTATCTGTTAGGGGTGGAACAGAAAATACAACTTACTATGCATCTGGATCTTTTTTAGAGAGCACAGGATATTCGTTAGCTTCTAAATTTAAAAGAGCATCAGGTAGGTTAAACATTTCTACAGATGTTAATGATTGGTTAACACTTGGCGGAACTACTTTTGCTTCTTTCAGTTCTTCTAACGCACCTATTCAGGATGGTTCTAGATTTTCAAACAACATACAATACGTACGTTCAGTATCTAGCATTTACCCTATTTACCAGAGAAATCCTAACGGAAGTTTTATCCTGGACGATGCCGGTAATAAACAATACGACTTTGCTTTAGATAGAGGATTTTTCGGCCAATACAACCCTGTAGCAGAAACTTTAGGAAGCCCTAATCTATTTGAAAGAAATACTGTAAATATATCTCCAAACGTTGAAGTACGTTTTAATGATAAACTTAAATTTAATTCCCTATTTAATTTTTCATTGTATTTATTTGAAGGTAACATTTTCAGTTTCCCTTTCGTAGGAGCATCTCCTCAATCGGTTATTGATGATACTTCTAGTCAAAAAGAGAGAAGTACAACAAAATCTTTTAACGTAACAAATACACTTACTTATCAGCAATCGTTTAATGAGAAACATAACCTTACCTTATTGGCAGGACAAGAAATGTTTAATAACGACTATAATTTCTTGAGAACTGCAAGAAATGGTTTTGTATTTCCTGAATTAACAGAATTAGATAATGGTAACACAGCTACCGAAGCGCGTTCATACACAAACTCAAATAGATTATTTAGTTTATTTGGTAGATTAGATTATAATTTTAATGATATCTATTATGTAGGTGGTAGTATTCGTAGAGATGGTTCGTCTAGATTTATTGGCGACAATAAATATGGTGTATTTTGGTCTGCAGCAGCAGGATATAGTATTTATGATCAATTTTTTCAAGACAGCAATATTGTAAGAACGTTAAAATTAAGAGGTAGTTATGGTGTTGTTGGTAACGAAAATATTGGCCAATTATTCCCATATCTTTCAGAATTTGGTACTGGTTTCAATATACAAGGTAATGGTGGAGTTTTCCCTACTAGTGAGGGTAACCCTAATTTAAAATGGGAAACTCACAAAAAGTTGAACGTTGGTTTAGACTTTGGTTTCTTCAACGACAAGATCAATGGTAGTTTTGAATACTATGACAACAGAGTAGAAGACTTAATATATTTACTTGTTCCTCAACCATCTACAGGTAGTGGAGGAGATTCAGAGAATGATTTAGCTCCTTATGTTAACATTGCTGAATTATCAAATAAAGGTTTAGAGCTTACCTTAAATTCAACCAATATTTCCACAAAAGACTTTAGATGGACATCAACTTTAGTTTTATTTCAAAATAAAAACAAAATTGAAAGCATCCCAGAACCTGAATTAACAGGCTCATTTAGATGGGAAGAAGGAAGAGATCGTTATGAATTTTATATGAGAGAATGGGCTGGAGTAGATCCTGCTACAGGTTCACCATTATGGTATAAAGAAGTAACTGACCCTACAACAGAAGTTGTTACTAAAGAAGTTACTAACGACTATGATGAAGCTACTCGTGTTTATACTGGAAAATCTGCACTACCCGATTTTGAAGGAAGTTTTGTAAACAGATTTAAGTATAAAAACTTTGATTTAGCATTAAATTTCGTATTCAAAGCTGGTGGTTATATTTATAACACAGATTACGCTTCCCTAATGAAAGCGAGAAACCCTGGAGAGCAGTTAAGTTCTGATGTATTAAGCCATTGGAGAGAACCAGGTGATATTACTGATGTACCAAGACAAACTTTGATTAATGACGATTTTAATTCTAGATCTACAAGATGGTTACAAGAAGGCGATTATGTTCGTTTAAGAAACCTTTCTGTTGGATATAGCTTAGACAAGTCTTTAATGGAACAATTTAGTTTGAAATCAGCAAGAGTTTATGTATCTGCTGACAATTATTTCACTTGGACAAAAGAGAGTCGTTTAGATGATCCTGAACAAGCATTTAATGGAATCACAGACAATCGTTCTACAGTAATGAAAACAATATCCTTGGGTGTTGATATTTCTTTTTAATTTTAAAAAAAAACTTATTATGAAAATAAACTTTTTAAATAAATATTTATTTATCGCTATACTAACAGCAGGACTTACATCTTGTGATAGTGATGAATTTTTAGATGGCCCGGTACCTACCGATTCGGTTACATCTATAGCAGTATATGGCTCTAAAGCAGGTATTGAATCTGCTATGACAGGAACATTTAATGTGTTAAGAGATTATTTTGCTAGTCATGACACTAACGGAGCAAAAGCCTATTATTTAGGTGCCGATGTAATGGGTACTGATGTAACTTGTCCAGATTTTAACTGGTATATCTTTGAAACCCGATGGGATGTTGTTGATTCAGCAAATGGGCGTAGAACTAATTGGGCTTGGGAAATGTATTATTCAATAGCCAATGCTTGTAGAAGTCACATTGCAGGAATTAATGGCTCTTCTGCTATAACTGATGCTGAAAAAGTTGCATACATTGCAGAATTACAAGCTCTAGAAGCTCACTGCTACTTTAACTTATCTAGATATTATTCTGGATCTTATGCAGGTGCAGGTGGGTCACAACCAGGAATACCATTATACACCGAACCACAATCTGTTAACAACGTTGGAAACCCAAGAGGAACTTTAGAAGACGTTTACACACGTATTATAACACAATTAGAAGATGCAATACCAAACATACCGGTTACACAAACTTCAAAATACCGCTTCAGTAGAGGTACTGCTCAAGGAGTTTTAGCTAGAATTTATTTAGAGAAAGGTGACTGGGTAAAAGCTGAGTTTCATGCTAACAAAGCAAAAGACGGATATCCACTAATGGATGCAGGAACTTATGCTGAAGGCTTTAATAGTATTGACAACAACGAATGGATGTGGGGTTTACCATTTAATGCAGAGCAACAATCTGGTTTTGCAAGATTCTGGTCGTTTATAGACCATTCGAGTAATGGCTATAACGATTTATATATTGGTGTAGATTTTCAAGCAACATTCACTAGCGATTCTGATATAAGAAAAAATTTAATTGTTGTTAATGATGCTGATTCTAATTTCAAAAGATATGTTACCGCTAAATTTAGAGATAACGCCGATCAATCTGGAGACTTAATAATGATGAGATCTTCTGAAATGTGGATGATTGAAGCAGAAGCTCTAGCTGAACAAAATAAATTACCTGAAGCTAAAGCTGCTTTATTAGCCGTATTATCAAAAAGAGATCCTTCTGCTACGCTTTCAACAGCGACAACAAAGGAAGCTTTAGTAGATGAGATTCTTTTAGAAAGAAGAAAAGAGTTTTATGGCGAATTAGGCCTTGGATATTTTGACTTAAAGAGACGAAACAAAGGTCTTGTTAGAACTGGTCCAAATCAACAATGGCAACTTACGGTTCCTGCTGGAGATTCTCGATGGAGATTTTATATTCCTCAATCAGAAATCGATAGAAACCCTAATATGACTGAAGCTGACCAAAATTAATTTTAAGTAAAAAAATAGAAAGGGTTATCTTAAGATAACCCTTTCTATTTTACATTGACCACACAAATAATGCCAAAACAAGCACTGTTTGTATTGAACTCTTAAATCAATTTTGTTATGAAGCTACTTTTAACCTCATTCATACTTCTTTGTTTTACATTGACTTACAGCCAAACAAACAAAGAACGTGCTCAAATTATTGAGTATTACAACCTAACAACACTTAATGAAATCAAGCTTAAGTTAACACTTGAAAACCAAGCAAACAACAAAGCTATTGAAGATTACATAAAGAAACATGGGTTAGAAAAATCTAAAAAGGATACCAACGGTAGTATCATGAAAATCAGATACATTATTGATGGTAAACCAGTATACTTGTCCACAGACAATGTTGAAGCCGCTAAATCCACTAAAACCAATCAACTCCATAACGGAGGAGGTCTTGGATTAAATCTAGAAGGTCAAAACATGAATATGGCAGCCTGGGATTCTGAGGGTGTATTGACAACGCATCAGGAATTTCTAAATTCTGACTCATCAGCATCAAGGGCAACTAAGGGAGAATTATTTTTCGCGAATATAAGTGATCACGCGACCCATGTAGCTGGAACATTAATCGGTAAAGGAACTAATCCTTCTGCAAAAGGAATGGCTCCTAAAGCAACTTTAACCCTATATAATTGGGATGATGATACCTCTGAAGTCGTAACAGAAATTACCACTAATGCTTTGCTGCTTTCAAACCATTCCTATGGAGTACCTGTATTAAACAGTACAGGAGATTTAAATGTTCCTAAATGGATGATGGGTTGTTACAATTCAGATGCAGTAAACTGGGATCAGATAGCCTATAACGCACCTTATTATTTACAGGTAACTTCTGCTGGAAATTCAGGGGAAGACACTTATTCAGGAGGGTTAAAAGATGGTTACGATAAATTAACAACAGAAAAAAATGCTAAAAACAACTTAGTAATTGCCAATGCAAATCCTGTTTTTGGTTTTCTTAGTATAAATAGTAGCAGTAGCCAAGGCCCATCAGATGACGGTAGGATAAAGCCCGATATTGCAGGCGATGGAACTAATCTAACTTCATCTACTGTTGGTAGCAACAGTGAATACAAAACATTTTCTGGAACTTCTATGGCTTCACCTAATGTTGCGGGCAGCTTATTACTATTGCAACAATATTATAATGAGTTAAATTCAAGTTACATGAAATCGGCGACTCTGAAAGGGCTTGTATGCCATACTGCAGTTGACGATATTTCTAAAATTGGTCCAGATGCTAAGTTTGGCTATGGCTTGTTAGACGCTAAGGCTAGTGTCGAAACTATTTTGGCTGCGGCTAATGGCACTGCATTAATAAAGGAAACAAGTTTAGCTAATGGTAATACGTATTCACAATCATTTACAGTTTCTAATACCAACACCTTAAGTGCTACAATTTGTTGGACGGATCCTCCAGGAACAGATCAATCTGGAGTTTTAAATAGTCCAATCCCTGCATTAGTAAACGACCTGGATTTAAGATTAACAGCCCCTGACGGAACGACTACTTTTTTTCCTTGGAAATTACAATTGAGCGACGTTTCTGCTGCAGCGATTACTGGTGACAACACGGTAGATACTCTAGAAAACATTGACATCAAGAACCCTATTGCGGGCACTTATACCGTAAGTGTTACCCATAAAGGTTCGCTAATTAATGGAACTCAAGCATTCTCGTTAATTTTAACAGGGAGTAACTTAACACTGGGCGTTTCTGATAAATTGATTTCAAGCGTTAACATATGGCCGAACCCGGTTAATGATCATCTAAATTTAAGTTTTGAGTCTTCGTACAATAAAACTAAAATTAGCCTATACGACGTGCATGGAAGGGAAATTTACAAGAAGTATTTAGAAACTAACAATTCAAAAATCACCCATTCTATTGATACGAAAATGGTTCATTCAGGTATTTATTTCTTAAATATTCAAAATGGCAATGCTTCGTTTAAAAGAAAAATTATAATAAACTAGTATTTGTGACTATTCATCCAAATTGAGTCACAAATAATATTTAAAAATTAAATATTATATTTGGAAATGACTAATTCAATAAATAATTAAAACTTAAATTATGAAAAAAATATTAATGTCTTTAGTACTAATATCGACTTTATTAGTATTCACAAATTGTGATGACTCGGTTTCAACTCCAAATTTAGAATATGTAACATTTGGCGCAGAATTATATTCAGCTGGTGTAGATGTAGGATCTTCTAACACTGTTAACATACCGGTTTTCACAGGTAATAAAGAAAGTAAAGATCGAGTTTACAATGTAATCGTTGATGGCTCTGCGGCAGCAGCTGGTTCATATACTATCCCAACTTCGATAACTATCCCTGGAGGCTCAAACGAAGGCTCATTAACTGTAGGATTATCTGATACTGATTTAGGTATTGGTGTAAATAAACTAACTATTAGTTTTGAACCTAATGATGGTTCATATTATGGAGCTGCAACTAGAATTGAGTATACACAAAACTGTACGGAAGTTACAGCAACCTTAGACCTGGTTTTTGATCAATGGGGAAGTGAAGTAAGCTGGAGTGTTAAAGATGCTTTAGATGGCGTTGTAGCCTCTGGTGGAGGTTATCCAGATACAGCAGCAGGCACATCTACTTCTGATACAAAAACTTTTAATCTATGTTCAGGAAGAACATATACACTTGAGACCACTGATGCATACGGAGATGGCTGGGGGTCAGTAGGTAGCTATACTTTAACTGTAGGCGCTGTTGTAAAAGTTACAGGAGACAGCTCTACTATGAATAATGGTGGTACGGGTGCAATGACAGCCTCTGCAGCTTTCGATACAAATTAGAATTACTTTATTTAAATAATTAGAACCTCGCAATTAATCCTGCGAGGTTTTTTTATACCTTTACCCCATGGAAAACCAAACACAAATTTTTGGAATACGCGCTGTTATTGAAGCCGTAAACGCAGGTGAAACTATTGATAAAGTTTTTTTACAAAAAGGCTTACATGGGGAACTTTTTAGTGAGCTCGAATCTTTGCTTAATAGAAACTCGATTAACAAATCGTATGTGCCTGTTGAAAAATTGAATAGACTTACGAATAAAAACCACCAAGGTGTTGTTGCTCAAATATCACCTATTGCATTTCATGATTTGGAAACGCTTGTTATGACCGTTACGGAATCTGGTAAAACACCTTTGTTTTTACTTTTAGACCAATTGAGTGATGTTCGTAATTTTGGTGCCATTATACGTACTGCGGAATGTACCGGTGTTAACGGCATTATCGTTCAGAAAAAAGGTGGTGCTCCTGTAAATGGCGATACTATAAAAACAAGTGCCGGTGCTGTTTTTAAAATTCCAATTTGTAAAGTAGACCACATTAAAGATGCGGTTTTCTACATGCAATCTTCGGGTATTAAAGTGATAGCTGCCACTGAAAAAACAGATGACACCTTATATGATGTGTCGTTTAAAGAACCTTGTGCCATCATTATGGGGTCGGAAGATAGAGGTATAAACCCTTCAATTTTAAAAGTGGTAGATGCTAAAGCTAAATTACCTTTACTTGGTGAAATTGAATCTTTAAATGTATCGGTAGCCTGTGGCGCCTTTTTATATGAAGCGGTAAGACAAAGACTTTCCTAAGAAATTAGACTTGATAGACTTTTAGCTTAATCTTTATTTTCTTTGAAAGTATAATTAACAAGCGGTTGCTCCTGCTCTATTTCTGGATTTATAGTTTCTATAAAGTTTCCATTTTCATCAAAATGTTTTAAAAACGGGTCGTCGTCTTCCTTGAAATCAGTTTGCTCCCAAACGTATTTTTCAGGCTTAGCGATGGCTTTTCTAAAACTTAATGCGAACAGAAGCCCCGTGATTAAACCAGCTAAATGTCCTTCCCAAGAAACACCTTCTTCCAATGGTAAGGCATACCAAATCATACTTCCGTAGAGAAAAACTACTAGCAATGATAAGGCAATAAGTCGGTAATGTTTTGCAAATACACCTTTGAAAAATATAAAACTTACCAAAAGGTAAATGAGTCCGCTAGCCCCAATGTGGTAAGACGGCCTACCTATACACCAGGTTAAAAAACCGGAAACTAAAATACCAAAAACTAATACTTTCCATGCAATATGTCTATAGAAATAGAATAATGCCATGGACAACACAAATAATGGAATGCTATTATGATACAGATGTTGAATACTACCATGAATAAACGGACTCAACACAACACCTCGCAAGCCTTTTAGTGTTTGTGGATACACGCCATATTTACTAAAATTATATCCAAAACGCACCTCAAACCAAAACACCAACCAAAGGGTAAGCACAAAAAAAACAGGATACGCGACAACGCCTGTTGAAAATTTAAAATGTTCCTGTTTATTCATAAAAATAAAGATAGCAAATAGTTCTCCAACTTTTAAGTTTGTGCTAAAATGGCAGAAGTGTACCGCGTGAGGGGTTGAAGCGGCATCCTTTTTTGAGGCACGAGAAAAAGATACAGCGAAAAACCCGACCCCGTTATTACGGGGGCACGCCCATAAAAAAAACTAAATAGCAATGGAATCTTGGTTGTCACAGGAATTAATTAATTTTACATTATGAACGAACCTTTAGCAGAACGATTACGCCCAAAAACTTTGGAACACTATGTTAGCCAAACGCATTTGATTGGTGAAAATGGTGTATTAACACAGCACATTAAACAAGGGTTGATACCGTCGATGATTTTGTGGGGACCTCCAGGAACAGGAAAAACAACCTTAGCAAACATTATTGCTTCACAATCTGGCCGTCCTTTTTACACCTTAAGTGCTATAAGTTCTGGTGTTAAAGATGTTAGAGAAGTCATTGATAAAGCAAAACAAAGTGGCGGTTTGTTTACTACCAAAAACCCGATTTTATTTATTGATGAAATACATCGATTTAGCAAATCACAACAAGATTCGTTACTCCAAGCCGTGGAAAAAGGATGGATTACCCTTATTGGTGCAACTACTGAAAACCCCAGTTTTGAGGTCATTCCCGCGCTTTTATCTCGCTGCCAAGTGTATATTTTAAACGCTTTTGATAAGAGTGATTTAGAGACACTTTTAAGACGCGCTATTGAAAACGATGATTCCTTGTCTAAAAAAAACATAAAACTAAAGGAAACAACGGCCCTTTTAAGGTTATCGGGTGGTGATGCCAGAAAACTGTTGAATATATTTGAATTGATCATAAATTCTGAAAGTGGGGATTCCATTGAAATTACAGATGAAAGTGTCCTGCAAAAAATTCAAAATAACACCGTTCGCTACGACAAAACAGGCGAACAACATTACGATATTATTTCAGCATTTATAAAATCCATTCGTGGGAGTGATCCCAACGCGGCCGTCTATTATCTAGCCCGTATGATTGAAGGTGGTGAGGACGTTAAATTTATAGCTAGGAGATTACTTATTGCAGCAAGTGAGGATATTGGGAATGCCAACCCTACTGCCTTGGTAATTGCCAACAACACCTTTCAGGCGGTCACAGCTATTGGTTACCCAGAGTCTAGAATTTTATTAAGTCAATGTGCAACCTATTTGGCATGTTCTCCTAAAAGTAACGCCGCTTATATGGCTATTGGTAAAGCACAACAATTGGTTCGAGAAACCGGTGATTTATCGGTGCCTTTAGATATTAGAAATGCACCCACAAAACTTATGAAGGAATTGGGTTATGGTGAAAATTACCAATATGCACACAACTACGAAAACAATTTTGCAGATCAGGAATTTATGCCAGATGCCATAAAAAACACGAAGATTTACGATCCAGGTAACAATGCGCGCGAAAATGCACATCGTGAGTTCTTAAAACAACGCTGGAAAGATAAATATGAGTATTAATAAGACTGTAGTAGACTAGATTAAAACTTAATTGTAAGTACATCTTGCTTCAAAACATTATTGTCATAATACTCTAAAACCCAGTTACCTTCCTTTTTATATAAAGTAGCGTTTTTACCGTCTACCATATACACATCGGGAATACTTGTTTTTTTAATTTTATAAACCACTTTAGGCGTACTATCTACCAATTGAAAACCGTTTTCAATAGCTTGGGCGTATAAAACACCTGTTACAGACTCCTTTACGTCTGTTTTAGTAGCTTCTGAGAATTCTTTAACAATTTCTTTTTGGGTAGGACCATGATTAATAGCTACTACCTTAGCTTCAACTTTCTCTACAACAACCGCTTCTTTTTCCTTTTTAAGGTTTTGAATTTCTTCTCGTAATTGCTGAATTTCTTTAGAAACCTCACTTGAAGTTTCAACTTCTTGCGACGCAGTTACAGTACTCGTTGCACTTGGCACATATTCATAATTAAGTTTTTCTATGTACTTAAAAGCATCACGTACCGCCTCGGTGTAAGCACGTTGATATTCTTTCTCTCTACTTTCTCCCATCTCGGAAGTATATATGACTTGATCGTTGCAGTTTTTAAGTTCTACCGCTAATTTGGTTTTAAACATACCTGTATCTTTCACCAAGTTCGATTTTAATGCCAAACATCTATTTCGCATAACATCTTCAGGGTAATTAGACCCTTCCATTAATGCGATAAACCCATATTTATTAAATAAAAACTCGGTTAAAGAATTTAATTGATATTGATCTGCCTCCTTTAAAAAATCATATTTTTTAGGTACAATAACATACTTATATGCGTTTAAATTAGTTTGAGAAAACACACTTGCAGTAAGAAAACAAGTAATAAGTATTGCGATATATTTAATCTTCATTTTTATGTAATATATAGGTTAACAGTGCTTGTAAAGATACACTTTATAAATATTTTTTTAATTCTATTAATCCACTAATTTGTTTAACGTCCGTTACAATATTCATATTGTTGGTGTCGAAAAAAATAACATCCATCCCTACATTAATGGCACCTTCAATATCTGCTTCATAGCCATCACCAATCATAATACTTCTACTTATTTCTGTTTCAGCCTTTTCAACAGCATAATGAAAAATTTCGGGATGTGGTTTTTTAACACCAATATCTTCCCCATTCGTAATGGTTTTAAAATAATGATGGATATTCGATTTTATAAGTTTTTTGGACTGCACTTCTTCAAACCCGTTAGACAGTATGTGAAGGTTGTATTTTTGACTTAGATAATCTAAAATCTCGATGGTGTTTTCAAACAAGAAATTTGTATCGGTGAGATAACTAATATAATCCGTCGATAATTTACGAATCATAGCATCTTCAACATCTATATTGGCAGCTACAAAGGTATCTTTCAATCGGCCAAAGCGTAGTACTTCTTTATCAATTTTGGCATCTCTATACAGTTTCCAATATTCGAAATTGATATCGCGATAATGCAATAAAAACTCATGCAAGTCAACATCGACCGCATTCATTTTAAAAATTTTATCAAATGTTAATTCTGAATTTTTATCAAAATCCCATAGGGTGTGATCTAAATCGAAAAACACATCGGTAATACCGTTACTCATCATTTGTTGATTCTAAAATAATATTAAACAATTCTTTAAAGCCCTTCCAGCGTTCTATCTCACTAAATGTATAATTATGAAACACTGGAATAAACTCACCATGTACCTGCCTTACTTCGCTTAAAACATTATTCAGGGTTTT
The DNA here is from genome assembly GCF_030552475.1 of Mariniflexile sp. AS56. Taxonomy (GTDB): domain Bacteria; phylum Bacteroidota; class Bacteroidia; order Flavobacteriales; family Flavobacteriaceae; genus Mariniflexile. Next base: position 228,790 of record NZ_JAUPED010000001.1, read on the forward strand.
CTTTTTATCTAATAAGGACTGGTTTTTTAACAACACATAATCCATAAGGTGATACGAATGAATTTTTAATGGTGTTTGTATTTCATAGTCCAAATCGTAGAACAAAAAAGGTGTACACGTACCAGCCCTAAAACCAATTTGATTAACATAACCCATGGTATAATCTTCCAGAATCTCCAATTCTATAAGATTTCTATAGGATTCTGGTAGATTTAATTTTGAAAACGATTGGCGCGATGCTTTTAAGGTGGTATTTATAATATCCTCCATTTTAAGCTTTTCCTTTTTCAAAATTGAAAGGTCATCAAGCGCAAAGAAGGATGTTTTCAAACCTACTTCGCAATAATCGGCGACATGTTTTATAAGCGATATGAATTTTCTTTTATTCGGGTTAATACTTTTATCATAAGTAGAAAAATCGCCAATTAAAAAGAAAAACAAAAACTTAAACTTGCTCTGCTTTTGCTTATTAATAATATACTTAAAGGTATCATACGGGTCGTGTCTCAAGCCGAATATAACCACAAACCTTTCGTAAAAACTCTTAAATTCAAACTTAAATAAGTCTTTCACACTGCCACCAAAACTTCGCATAAGCCCTTTCAATTTAAAATGATAAGGACTAGGCACATCTATTATGGGTTTGACACTATAACTTCTTTCGGGAAACTTAAACTCTGGAAACTGCACTTGCAATGCATCTCTAAATTTGTAAGCCCAAATATCTACAACCGGTTGATGCAAAAAACCATGTTTAAACGCGATACTTTCGGCTGCTAAAAAGCGTCCGAAATCATCTTTTACATGTGGTAAATACTCTTCATATCTTGAAAGCAAATAAAAGGAAGCTGCAAAAATATCAAAAGGAATGGCGCTTTTATCACCATTAAAAAAGAAGCATTTGGTGCGCCACCAACTTTGCACATGAATTTCAACATCATTCAAACCTTGTTCAAATAATAAATCGTGACTTTTTATAAAAAACTCGTTACCAAGTTGCTGTTTGGTATAGGATATTTTCAAACTATCGTGCGCAATAAACGCCTCCACTTTCGTGGTAAAAGCAACCTCAACACCCAAAATTCGTGTACAAACATGCTTAAAAACATACTTTAAACGAGGTGTAATATTATGTGTGTAAACTAACAGCATAGGCTAAAGCAAATTTCAATTTTTAAAAATTTAAATTCCAAAATTTGTTCAATTGGTATTTGGTGCTTGTGTCTTGATTTTTTAAATAAGGCCTTCATCGGCAAAACTAAAGTATGCATTTTCAGTTATAATCACGTGATCTAGCACTTTTATATCCAAACTTTCTGCTGCTGTTTTTAGTTTTTTGGTAATTTGTTTATCGGCTTCACTGGGTTTTAAGGTGCCCGATGGGTGGTTATGCGATAAAATGAGTCCGGTTGCTCCAACTTCCAAGGCGTTTTTAAGCACCAAACGTACATCTACCAAAGTTCCCGTAATCCCGCCTTTACTTAATTGATTTTTTTGAATCACTTTATTCGAATTATTCAAATAAACAATCCAAAATTCTTCATGTTGCAATTCACCTATAATGGGCTGCATCAATTCAAACACCGAGTTGCTCGAAGTTATTTTCTTCTTTTCTAACGCTTCTTCACCGCGGCGTCGACGCCCCAACTCCAAAGCAGCAACAATGGATATCGCTTTTGCTTCTCCAATACCCTTAAATTCCATAAGTTGTTTAATGGAAAGCTTACCCAGTTCGCTTAAATTATTATTCGCACTCGCCAAAATACGCTTGCATAAATCGACAGCACTTTCGTCTCGATTACCCGAGCCAATTAAAATCGCGACCAATTCGGCATCACTTAAAGAGGCCTTTCCTTTATAGAGTAATTTCTCTCGCGGTTGGTCGTCTTGACTCCAATTTTTAATTGAAAATGAGACTGGTTTTTCTTGCATAAAGTAAATATAAATATTGTAATTTTATAAATCAACAAACGTCCATTTAAAATAGTACATCCCTTTGAATTATCCTCCAAAAATACATCAAGATAACGACATAAATCACATCATTGAGGTGATAAAAACCTATCCCTTAGCCACCTTAATTTCAGTTAAAGACAACAGCCCTTTTATCACACATTTACCTTTAATTTATAATGAATCGGGTAAATTAATAGGCCATATAGATAAACAAAACCCACATGCTGCTTTGTTAAAAAACGCACAACCCATCACCATTTTATTTTCGGGCCCGCAGTGTTACATTTCACCTAGTATTTATACAACAACACAGTTACCAACATGGAATTATATTAAAGTTCATTTAAAGGGCACGGTTCATGCTATAGAAAGTAAAGACGCCTTAAAGGATTCTATTATTAAAATGACTGAATTTTTAGAAGCGCCAGAACACAAATACGTTTTAGACCCAGACAACCAGCGCATGCTTGGGGCTTTAGATTATATCGAAATGTTCGAAATAACCATTGATACTTGGGAAGGAAAATTCAAACTTTCACAAGACAAAAAACCTCAAGACATTAGTAATGCCCGAACCGAATTAATTCGCGCTAACCATGAAAGTATAGAGCATTTTTTAAAAAAAGTATTTTAACCCCATCACATAAACAATGAAGCGTTTTATCGTTTTTACCCTCGTATTTTTATACCATACACTTGTGGTTTTATCTCAAGAAAAAGAATACACCTCTGTTATTTACCCCGAAGATTACACTGCTGAAGTAGATGTTATTTACACAGAAGCCAACGATTGGGTTGGTTATATGGATTTATACACCAAACAAAATGATAGCGTACCTACACCCATTGTTATTAATATTCATGGTGGTGGTTGGCGCAGTGGCACCAAAGAATCTCAAACAGGCTTTGGCACCTTTTTTAAACATGGCTATGCCGTAGCCAATGTGGCATATCGCTTAGTAGATGTGGCACCTGCCCCTGCTGCGATTGAAGATGTACGTTGTGCCTTAGTTTATATTTACAAAAATGCCAAAGCACTAAACATCGACACCTCTAAAATTGTTGTTATGGGTGGTTCTGCTGGTGGGCATTTGGCTTTAATGGCTGGATTATTGGGCAACAATAAACGTTTTGATGGTAATTGCCAGCATTCAGAAAAAATAAAAGTAGCTGCTATCATCGATAAATATGGTATCAGCGATTTAACACCACTCGCCTATTGGAAATCTGCCAACAATTGGTTGTCGCTTAATAATACAGATACGGCCTTTGTAAAATCGGTATCCCCCATAAATTATGTGTCACAAAACAGCCCGCCAATATTTATAGCACATGGTACTGCAGACCCTATTGTACCCTACCAACAGTCCTTAATTCTTTATAAAAAACTAAAGACATATAAAGTTAAAACCGAGCTTCTCACCATTAAAAAAGGTAAACACGGAAACTTTACGACCAAACAAAACATACAATTAAGTAGAAGCATTTGGAAATTTTTAAATAAATTAGGCTTATAAAACATTCAACGTCATGAAAAAGCTAACTAAAGAAGACATCAATCAAGAGGTTTTTGATTTATATGATGATTATGCCCATAATAAAATTGGCAGACGCCAGTTTGTTGAAAAACTATCGCTCTACGCTATTGGCGGCTTAACGGTCTCGTCTTTACTTAGTTTTATGTCGCCTAATTATCTAGACAGCCTTTTGGTGAAACCAGACGATGCACGCTTAAACTCGGAATATATTACCTACCAGTCACCCAAAGGCGGCGGTACCATTAAAGGTTTACTATCTAAACCCGAAAACACCACAGGGAAATTACCTGGCATTATTATAGTGCATGAAAACCGAGGTTTAAACCCATATATTGAAGATGTAGGCAGACGCTCAGCGCTTGATGGTTTTATTTCTTTAGCTCCTGATGCTTTGTCTCCTTTAGGTGGCTACCCAGGAAATGATGATGACGGTCGAGAACTTCAGAAAAAACGTGATAAAAATGAAATGCTTGAAGATTTTATTGCGGCCTTTCATTACTTAAGCACACACGAAAATTGCAATGGAAAAATTGGGGTTGTTGGCTTTTGCTTTGGCGGCTGGATTTCGAATATGATGGCGGTGAAGTTGCCTAACTTACTAGCTGCAGTTCCTTTTTATGGCGGACAACCCACTGCCGAAGAAGCGGCCCTAATAAAAACACCTTTACTTCTACAATATGCTAGTCTAGACACCCGCGTTAACGAAGGTTGGCCAGCTTACCAAACGGTTCTAAAAGAACACAACATTGAATATACGGCGCATTTTTACCCCGATGTAAACCACGGCTTCCATAACAATACCACACCGCGTTATGATGAAAAAGCAGCTACGTTGGCTTGGGATAGGACTATTGCTTTTTTTAAGGAAAAACTTAAGTAATACTTTAAAGCGTGCTATATCATAATATTATTGGCACTTGTTTAGCTTGTTACGCTTTTATACTCATTGACTAAATGCCTTTACGGATTTAAAAGTTACTTTGAGTTTTTGTTAGTGTTTGGGAATTGTTTGAGAGGCTTAGTAAATCTTATGTTTGATTGTAAGAAATATTTACTAAATTCGTTTTATAACATAACTTATAATTTAGCATTGAACTTCAACTTGGCCAAATACAGCACACTCATTAAAGTACTTTCAATAATCCCTGTATTGGTTGGCTTCTTAAATTTAATTGAATCAATTCTCCCCTATAAAACAATTGAAACTGTAGTAGTCTCAAAAAGCGAAAATCATAGAGATAAATTTGACCATACCACCTATAATATTTATTTCGAAAACAATAACGACCAGTTTACAGAAACAATATATAACACACTTAATGAAGGAGATAAAGTTACTTTGCACGCCTCCTTTTTTACTGAAGAGGTTAGTAATCTCACTATAAATTCAACAGAACAAACTTTAGAAAATTCTACTAGCGAAATTTATTTCAAATATTTATTTACCATTGTTTTTCTAATTCCCTCAATCTTTTGGTTTAAGAAAAAAAGTTTAAGCTCAAAGCAATCCAAATACATGGTCTTTATTATTGTTTTCAGCCTCATTAGTTTTTACAGAATTATAAAATTAAATATCACTTAATTGTTTCTACCATGAAAAAACATCAGTTAACAATTTTTATAACAATCGTTTTCATTTTATTTTTATTTATAGACCCTGTTTATGCCGGTCCTGGAGGCACCGTTGCCAAAGCTTTATTTAAAACCTGGTGGGGAAAAGCGCTTTTAGGCGTGCTAACAATCATTTTTCTACCTCTTATTTTTTACATACAAGTCATTCAGTTTATTGCCATAAGAAAGGCAAAAAAACAATTAGCAAAATTGAGTATTATAAACAAAGATTTTTCGTGGCTTAATATTGAGAAAAATGTTTCTAACGTATTTAGCAGAGTATATTTAGCTTGGGGAAATGAAAACATGGAAGAAGTATCTTCTTATGTTAACCATTGGTATTGGCAGAACCAGCAATTAGTTCATTTAAATAGATGGAAAAAAGAAAACCTACTAAATATATGTAAGCTACAAAGTGTTAGTAGTATTAAACCTTTATACCTTGAAATTTCGAACCAAGATAATCTGGAAGGCTCAAAAATAGCTTTTAGTATTACTGGCAATATTGAAGATTACCTCATAGACAGAGACAGCAGAAAAGTGATTCAAGGAAAAAAAGGTTTCAATGATGAAACTAAAATCTGGATAATGGAGTATAGTGAAGGTAGTTGGTTATTAGATGATATTAGAAATGATGAGTTTAGTTTAAGTTTTGCAAAAATGGAGAATGTTGTACCTTCATTCGAAGGAAAACAAACTATTACAGGCTAACGTAAGGAGTTTAAACCTAAAACATATCACCTTCCAATAAAGTATGCAATCAAGTAAGCCCTAACAGTCCTACAATCCAAAACACAAGATTCCTGCTTTCGCAGGAATTAACTACCCAATCAACTCCTTAACTTCATTAAAATCCAATCCACCATAATTACCAGAACTCATTAATAACAAGGCTTTGTTATCAAAGTTTTGCGAGAACAGAAAGTTTTTAAAATCGTCTGGGTTGGTATAAATAATAAGGTCGTCACGCTCAAAAGCAGTCGCTATTTGTTCGTGAGTCACTTCTTTTAGTTTCTTAATTTCTACAGCATGTGGCGAGTAAAACACTACAGCTACATCGGCAGCATCTAAAGCGCCTTTATATTCTTTTAAAAATTCAGCATTCAAACTGCTATAGGTATGCAACTCTAGGCAAGCTACTACGGTTCTGTTACCATACTGTTCTTTTACCGCCTTGGTAGTTGCTTCTACTTTACTTGGCGAGTGGGCAAAATCTTTATAGGCTACACTGGTTTTGCTTTCGGCTATTTTTTCTAAGCGTTTACTAGCTCCTTTAAAGGTGGCTATGGCTTCGTAAAAATCGTCTTCATCAATACCCATATGTTGGCAAATCCATTTGGCACCCGATAAATTATTTAAATTGTGTTTCCCAAAAACTTCAATTGGCAACGGGCCTTCTGGCGTTTCTAACAGGGTTTCACCATTATCAACGGTATAAGTTGCTGTATTGTAAGGCAGCTTACGAATGGCATTGGCTGATGCTTCTACTACACGTTTTACCTCCGGGTCTTCTTCGTTATAGGTAATACTACCTCCATTAACAATGCTATCTACAAAAATGCGAAACTGCTCCACATAATTATCATAGGTTGGAAAAACATTGATATGGTCCCAAGCGATACCGCTTAACAAGGCAATATTAGGTTTGTATAAATGGAATTTAGGACGTCTATCAATTGGCGAGCTTAAGTACTCGTCGCCTTCAAGCACTATAAAATCGTTGGTTTCAGTAAGTTTTACCATCACATCAAAACCTTCTAATTGTGCCCCTACCATATAATCGACATCGCGGTTATGATAATGCATCACATGTAAAATCATAGACGTAATAGTGGTTTTTCCATGGCTACCACCAATAACCACACGTGTTTTATGTTTCGATTGTTCGTACAAAAACTCGGGGTAACTGTATATTTTCAAGCCTAATTCTTGAGCTTTTAACAACTCAGGATTATCGGCTTTGGCGTGCATACCCAAAACAATAGCATCAATACCCGCATTGATTTTTTCTGGAAACCAGCCATAAGTTTCTGGTAATAATCCTTTTGCTTGTAATCGCGATTTTGACGGTTCGAAAATTTCGTCGTCGCTACCTGTTACTTGATACCCTTTGTTATGTAAGGCTAGCGCTAAATTATGCATGGCAGAGCCACCAATGGCTATAAAATGTACGTTCATGGCGTTGTTTTGATTGCTCCAAATATACTTTTTTGTACTGAGCTTGGAAAGGTTAAAAGAGGCAAAGTTTTAAAGTTACCGAGACATCAAAGAACAGGTCTTAAAATTTCGGAAATTTCATGTATTTTGATAGTAAGACACACTCTAAATAATGCAACTGAACTCTGAGACTCATTACAGCTTCAAAATACGCATCTTTTCTTGCTTAAAATGTTTCATGTCTGGCGATTCGGCAAGTGCTAAATCAATATACTTTAGAGCGGCTTGTTTGTTCTTTTTAAGCGCATAAATTTGAGACAACCTATAGTTCGCCCAAGCTTTTGGCACACCATCTTCTGGCGAATAGTTTTTCAAATAAGTTTGTAAACACTGCACGCCTTTTTGTAATTCAATGTTATATTCCGCAGCAATTTTACCCATTTCATAATGCAGGGCGTTACGTTTATGTTTTTCTTTGGCAACTTCTAGGTTTGCCAAGGCTTTTTCTGGCTGCTTTTGCTTTTCGTAAAAAGTAGTCAACTTATCATAACACCATAAGCTACCACCTTGATTTATAGCTAGTTTGTAATATTTTTCGGCAAGTTCTGGCTCATCATCATACTCATAAACATAACCTTTTGCTAAATAACCATCTACTTTTGACAGTTGTTCAAGTTGATATGCATACTTCAAGGCTGTACTTTTACTACCGCCTAAAATACCTGGCAATTTCATGTAATACTCCACCAATGCCCAACGTACGTTAACGTGCTTGGTATCCAATTCAGCGGCTGTTAGAAACTCCGATTCGATATCTCCAATCATCCCTAAAGCGGTTAATTTACTAACCGTTAACGCTTTCATACCCATAGCACCACCATATTTATAGTGATACTCGGCACTTTTGGAGTTTGCATCTACCAATTGTTTGTAATTTGCCATGGCATCGTCCCATTTTTCTTGGTGGCCAAAGGCATCACCCAATAACTCGATGGCTTTCAAGTTTTTTGGATGTTTCTGCAAATAGGCGGTGAGTTGCACTTCGGCTTTCTCAAACTCTTTTTGCTTAAAAAAAGAAGCAATACTATCTAACGGGGCCTGACTAAATGATACGATTGGAAAAAGTAGTAGGTATAAAAAATTTCTCATAACATGATTTGTTAACAAATATCAACACGCCTTTTTAACTAAAAATAAGTAAATTAACTCAATCAAATAAACTATTTCCTTCTTTTTTGTTTTTTGGAATAGCTTTTGAAAGTAATTTAGTAACAAATTTAATCAAATGAAACGATCCATAATTTTTTTAACAATTATTTTGCTTTCAGGCGTAGGAAATAGTCAGACTCCAAACTACGAAACACTCTGGAAAACAGTGCAACAGCATGAAACGGAAGGTTTACCAAAATCGGCTTTAATGGTTGTGGAGCAAATTTCTGTGCTAGCCAGTAAAGATAAAAACCACCCGCAACTTATAAAAACCATGCTTTTTAAAAGCAAATTCGCTTTGGTGCTCGAAGAAGATGCCCAGTTAAAAATAATTAACGATTTCAAAAAACACATCGCGTTAAGTGCATTCCCAACTAAAAATGTTTTAGAAAGCATGCTCGCTAACTTATATTGGCAATATTTTAACCAAAACAGATGGCAATTTTATAACCGTAGTAAAACATCTGAAAAAGTAGACGCGACCGATTTTAGAACTTGGGATTTGCAAACCTTGTTCAACGACATTCATTTGCATTACCAAAACTCATTACAAAACGGACAAAAACTTCAATTAGAACCTTTAAGCAACTACGATGCTATTTTAAATACTGAAAAAGATTCGAAAATTTACAGACCTACGCTGTTCGACTTTCTAAATCAAAATGCCTTAGATTTTTACAAAACCAATGAAACCCACATTACAAAACCTGCGTTTAAATTTGAAATAGACAACCCTGCGTTTTTAAGAGATGCCACAACATTTTCTGAATTAAACATCAGCTCTAAAGACAAAACTTCTTTACAACTACACGCTTTAAAAATATACCAAGACTTAATTTGCTTTCACTTAAATGATAAAACACCATTCGCCCTCGCCAATGTGAATTTGGAACGTTTAAAATTCGTGAATACCCACGCTACTTTTAGTGATAAAGACACTTTACTATTAAATGCTTTAAAAGCTGAAGCTGACAAACTAAAAACGCATGAAGTATCTGGTTTATACCATTTTGAAATCGCAACAATCTACTACCAACAAAGCAATCAATATGAAGCAAAAGCCAATGAAGAGAACCGTTGGAAAACTAAAGACGCTTTAACTATTTGTAACAAGGTTATTCAACAATTTCCAAAAAGCAAGTCTGCAGAACAATGCACCATTTTAAAACAACAAATTGAACAACAATCACTACAAATAACAACTGAAAGCTATTTACCTATTCAGCAACACAGTCGCTTATTGGTTAGTTATAAAAATATTGAGAAACTTCAATTTAACACCTATGAATTAACTCGAAACCAATTAGAAAAATTCAATAAAACCTACCAAAAAGATCAACAACTGGCGTTTATAAAAAAATTAAACGCGTCAAAAACATGGGAAAGCACATTACCAAACGAAAGCGATTACCAAACCCACAGCACCGAACTATTGGTTCCTAAACTGAATAACGGCACCTACTTAATAGTTGCATCGACTGAAGATGACACCAATACCTTTGCCTTTAGCAGCATTCAAGTGACTAATTTAGCCCTTGTTGAAACTGAAAACGAAGATTATAAAACACTCCAATTTATTGATAGAACCAACGGAAACCCCATCAAAAACGCACAAGTTAAACTTACTTTCAACGAAAACAACAATAGAAGCCTAAGCTCAGAAACATTCACCACCAACGATTTGGGCTTCATTAAAATTGAAAAAACCAAAGACCGTTACCGGAATGTTTCTGTAAAAGTGACCCAATTTAGCGATACGGCATACTTTGGCGATTATTATGTAAACGCCCAATACGTTCTAGAAAAAAAAGAAACCAAATACAAAGCCTTTTTGTTTACGGACAGAAGTATTTACCGCCCCGGACAAACCGTTTACTTTAAAGCAATTGCAATGAAGACTAAAAACGGAAAGTCGGAAGCTGTTATTAATGAATCTGTTTACGCTACGTTATATGATGTGAATGATGACAACATAAAAGAACTTGAATTTAAAACCAATGAATTTGGCTCTGTTTCTGGTGAATTCATATTGCCTAATAATGGCTTAAACGGTGACTATCACATTGAATTTGATGGTGATGAAGAAGACTTCTATTTGGACCATTATTTCTCCGTAGAAGAATATAAACGTCCAAAATTCGAAACAAAATTCAATCCAGTTACCGAGACATACAAAATCAATGATTCTGTCACTGTAAAAGGAACGGCCTTAGCTTATGCAGGCAGTAACATTACCGATGCCAAAGTCGTGTATCGTGTACAGCGTAAAGTGGAATATCCGCGTTGGTATTATTGGTACAGACCTTGGTTTAACAGCGAACCTCAAGAAATTACGCATGGGGAAAGCACAACCAATGCCAAAGGTGAATTCGAAATCACTTTTAAAGCACTACCAGACCAAAGTGTTGACAAGAGCAGTTTACCGATTTTCAATTACGAAATCACTGCCGATGTTACCGATATTAATGGTGAAACCCGAAGCGCTTCCTCGATTGTAAATGTGGGCTATCATGCCTTATTGGCTACGATGAGTTTGATCGACAACCTAGATAAAACCAATAAAAACCACAACATTTCTATAAACACGAGAAACCTTAATGGCGAATTTATACCTGCCAAAGGCATCGTTAAAATTTATAAATTACAAGCGCCAAATGTGGTTTTAAGATCTCGACCTTGGGCAGCACCCGATTATCAAGAGTTTTCTGAAGAAGCCTTTAAAAACTTATTCCCTCATGATGCTTACATTAACGAACATAATGCTTCCAATTGGAAAAAAGGTCCTTTGGTTTTTGAAAAAATTTTTGACACCGAAAAGTCTAAAGAACTAGCTCTAGGAAACATTAAAAAATGGGTTTCAGGACAATACATCATCACTTTAGAAAGCAAGGATAAATTTGGGCAATTGGTTAAAGATGAAATAAAAACCACACTGTATAGTGATGCAGATAAAACTTTAGCCGACAATCAATTATTCAGTATTACCAGCAATAAACCAACTTATAAAACGGGAGAAACAGCTGTTATTACGTTGGCTTCTGCTGCCGATAATTTGAATGTTACAATAACTATTGAAAAAGATCATAAAACGGTTAAAACAGAAGTAATTGAGCTTAACACTAACAAAAAACAGATACATATTCCTGTAACCAACAACGACCGTGGCGGTTTTGCCATACATTATAGTTTTGCCGCTTTTAATAGTTTTCAATCGGGTACAGAAATTATTGCAGTGCCCTACCCCAAAACCGATTTAGAGATTGAAACCACCACCTTCCGAGATAAATTACAACCTGGTACCGATGAAACTTGGAGTTTCAAAATTAAAGGTCCGCAGGGTGATAAAGTCGCTGCCGAATTATTAGCAAGCATGTACGATGCTTCACTAGACCAGTTTATACCACATACATGGAATTTCAATCCAATTATTAATCAAACCTATTACTCATATAACAATAACGGTAAAGCACACCAGAGTTTTGGAACCCAAAATTTCAGAGTTTATAATGAACGCACAAGCAGTTCGTATTCACAACAGCAGTACGACCGATGGAATTGGTTTGGGCTTAACTTAGGAAACCAACATATGATGATTCGGGGTGTTTCCAGCGTTTCAAGAACACTAAGCGGTATGGTTCATGGCGTAGAAGTCATGGAAGACAGTTCAAATTTAGATGAAGTCATAGTAGTGGGTTATGGAACACAAAAAAAGGAAGCGTTAACAGGCGTAGTTACTACAGTAAAATCAGAATCATTAGTAGAAGAAAATAATATTGATGATTCTAAGGAAAACCAAAATTTCGATACGGTCCAAATTCGTAAAAACCTTCAAGAAACGGCGTTTTTCTTTCCGAAGTTACAAACCGATAAGGACGGGCATGTGAGTTTCAACTTCACCACCCCCGAATCCTTAACCCAATGGAAATTACAATTACTCGCACATACCAAAACTATGGAAAGTGCGACAAAAACACTCACAGCTGTGACTCAAAAAGAGTTGATGGTGATACCGAATGCGCCACGTTTTTTACGTCAAGGTGACCAAATAACCATCAGCACCAAAATCGCCAACCTAATAGACAAGCCACTTTCTGGAAACGCTATTTTAATGTTAACCGATGCTATTTTAGGAAATGCTATAGATACTAAACTTGGTAATTCAGCAAACAACCAGTCCTTTACAGTCGATGCCAAAGGCAATACTCAAGTATCTTGGAGTTTATCCATACCTGATGATGTTGATGCGGTTCAATATAAAATCCTAGCAAAATCTGGAACCTTTAGTGATGGTGAGCAAAATGCTTTACCTGTTTTAAGTAACCGCATGCTCGTTACCGAAACCTTACCCATGTGGATTCGCAGCAACGAAACCCGAACCTTTACTTTAAACAAGCTAAAAACCAATACCTCAACAACGCTAAAAAACCACAAGCTTACTCTAGAAATAACGTCTAACCCAGCGTGGTATGCCGTACAGGCACTTCCTTATTTAATGGAATACCCTTACGATTGCAATGAACAAACATTTTCACGTTATTATGCGAATGCACTGGCCAGCCATATTGCGAATTCGAACCCTAGAATTCAGGAGGTGTTTAACCAGTGGAAATCGCAAGACGCCTTAATTTCTAACTTAGAAAAAAACGAGGAACTAAAACCAATCTTTATTCAAGAAACACCCTGGCTACGTGATGCACAAAGTGAAACAGAACAGAAAAAACGCATCGCCTTGTTATTCGATTTAAATAAAATGAACAATGAATTACAACTAGCACAACGTAAACTTGAAAACAACCAAATGCGTTCTGGTGCTTGGGCTTGGTTTAATGGCGGACGTGAAAACAGATACATTACCCAACACATTGTTACTGGTTTTGGGCATTTGAAACAACTTAAAGTTGAAACCAAAGAAATCGCTAACATGATTGAGAAAGCCATCAATTATTTAGACGCTGAATTTGTTCAAGAATACAAAGACATTAGAAAACACAATGCAAAAGTTGATTTAAACAAAGACCATTTAAGCGATACCCAACTGCATTATTTGTACATGCGAAGCTTTTATTCTGAGATTAAAAAATCGAAGGAAGTTGAAGATGTTACCAAATACTATCAAACACAAATTCAAAAATACTGGTTATCTAGATCGTTATATTCAAAAGGATTGATGGCTTTAGTTTCAGAACGCATGGGAGATAAAACCACGGCTTCAAAAATTCTAAAATCACTAAAAGAAACAAGCATCACTTCAGATGAATTAGGCATGTACTGGAAAGCAAACACCAGTTCATGGTACTGGTACCAAGCACCTATTGAAACTCAAGCCTTATTAATTGAAGCCTTTTCGGAAATTGAAAATGACACAAAAACCATCGATAATTTAAAAATTTGGCTTCTTAAAAACAAGCAAACCAACCAATGGAAAACCACTAAAGCCACTACCGAAGCGGTGTATGCGCTATTGCTTCAAGGCAGCGATTGGCTATCGGTAACCGATGCGGTCGATGTGGTTTTGGGCGGTAAAAAAATAGCACCCTCAACATTAGAAACGGTAAAAATAGAAGCAGGTACGGGCTACTACAAAACATCGTGGAATGCTTCAGAAATTAAACCTGAAATGGCAACTGTTCAGCTTACAAAAAAAGGCGATGGTATTGCTTGGGGCGGTTTATACTGGCAATATTTTGAAGATTTAGACAAAATAACATCCGCAGAAACACCGCTTCAGCTAAAGAAAAAGCTATTCCTTAAAAAGAATACGGATACGGGGGAAGAAATTTCAGAAATCACGCATGAAACACCTTTAAAAGTTGGCGATTTGGTACGTGTTCGTATTGAATTACGAAGTGACCGCGCAATGGAATTTGTACACATGAAAGATATGCGCGCAGCAGGATTAGAACCCATCAATGTGCTTTCAACATACAAATGGCAAGATGGTTTGGGCTATTATGAGAGTACCAAAGATGCATCAACAAACTTCTTTTTCGACTATTTACCTAAAGGGGTCTTTGTATTTGAATACGATTTACGAGTGAATAATGCAGGTAATATGAGTAATGGCATCACTACGATTCAAAGCATGTATGCGCCAGAGTTTAGCAGCCACAGCGAAGGCGTGCGTTTGTTAGTTAAGTAAAATGGCTACGACCTAAGCTATGAAATATTTATTATCTTTCAGTTTACTAACTAATACACATGTAATTATGAATTCAAAAGTTTTTATGGTAGTGCGAATTATTTTAGGTCTTTTTCTGCTGGTTTTTGGGCTGAATAAGTTTTTAAACTTTTTACCAGCACCAGAAGGCATGTCTGAAGCGGCAGGTGCTTATTTCGGCGCGTTAATGTCGGCCAAAGTAATTACCCTTGTGGCCATCGTGGAAGTTTTAACTGGCTTAGCCTTCATTCTGAACAAGTATGGTGCTTTAATGGCTATTATACTCATGAGTGTTTCGGTTAACATTGTACTTTTCCACGCTACTTTAAACCCAGAAGGCATAGGCCCAGGCTTAGTGGTATTAATTTTAAACATCCTAGTGCTTTATGGCTATAAAGACACGTATAAAGATTTATTAGCTGGATAATATTCAACATTTAAAGAGGCCGTAAAAAGCCTCTTTTTTTTATCCTTAACTTTATCAAATTAAATAACACACAGCATTGAAACCCAAATCAATAAACAATATCTATTTAGCACTGCTTTTGCTAATTGCATTACAGTTCTCCTGTGCTTCTAAAAAACAAGTAGTTGAAGTGGTTACAAATGACGATGCGCACCCAAGACTGGTGTTTCTAAACTACAGCATTTCAAAAGATATAAACGGTAAAAAAAACATGCAATTCATCAATAAAACAATAACAGATGGAAAACTAAGAAACACCCCTAACAAACATCTTAAAATAGGATTGATTGGCGATTTGAAATGTATTCAATTAGATGAAAATTCAACCGAAATCACATCCTTAACTTTAAAAAACCCACTATCTAAACATATTGAATTTATTAACGATTCACTTATATTTGAAAATAAAAAAATAGACTTAAAAAGTGCACCGCTATCTTTACGTTTACAATTACATAGCAAGACCAAGTTTATTGCTATTAACGAAATAACCGACTCGCTACAAAATAGTACCCCTTTAATAATTACAAAGCTCGATTAAAAATGAAACACCTATTACTTACAATCTTACTGGTTAGTTTCCAAGGTATTTCCGCTCAGGTTTTTGACAAGGAAACTATTAAAAATTCGGGGGATAATGATAAAAGAATCAATTTAATTATTTTAAGTGAAGGCTATCAAATGAGTGAGTTAGCACAATTTAAAACGGATGCCACTGGCTTTGTAAATAAAATGTTTAGTCAGTCGCCTTTTAAAGAATATTTCAACTTTTTTAATGTGCATATCATCAAAGTGCCTTCAAACGAGAGTGGCGCCGACCATCCTGGGAACGCTACAGATGTATCTGAACCTTACAACAATTTACCAACAAAATATGTTGACACGTATTTTAATGCAACCTATGACGCCTATGGTACACACCGTTTGTTGTATTATGAACTTGATGGAAATTCCGCAAATAATACTCAAGCCAAAATCTATGATGTATTGGCTGCCAATTTCCCTATTTACGATCAAGCCTTGATTCTAGTGAATTCTACAGAATACGGAGGTACTGGTGGTGAATTCCCCATAGCCTACAAAGGCACCTTTGCCACCAATGTTATAATGCATGAATTAGGCCATTCCTTATTCAATTTAAAGGACGAATATTACCCTGGCGACTTACTCGCTGCAGAAGCCATTAATATGACTAAGGAAACAGACCCGACTCTTATAAAGTGGAAAAACTGGTTGAGTATTAACACTATTGGCATTTACCAATATACATGTGCTACCGGTAATTGTGCCGACTGGTATAAGCCTCACCAAAACTGTATTATGGAAAAAATAGACAAACCGTTTTGTTCGGTTTGTAAAGAAGGGATTGTAGAAAAAATTCACGATTTAATTTCACCAATAGATTCATACACACCAAGCTCCAATTCGGTATCAAGCACTACCTTTCCTATCGATTTTCATTTGAATTTAATAAAACCCATTCCAAATACTTTAACAAGTACTTGGACTTTGAATACTTCTAATTTCGCCAATAATGTGGATAATGTAAGCGTTTTAGAAACTGATTTAAATTCTGGACCAAACATATTAACCGTTTCGGTAAATGATACTTCAACATTTTTAAAGGTTGACAACCACAACAATTTTCATGTATACACCACAACTTGGACTATTGATAAATCGTCGTTAGGCGTGAATGACATCACGAGCACAATGGCAAATTACACGATTGCGATGTACCCCAACCCCAGCAACACCTTTGTTCATTTTAAATTTGAAAGTGATACAGACACCAACCTTAAAATTGATATTATTGGCTTAGACGGAAAAAAGATAAAAACGATTTTTGTGGCTAATTACCAAACAAACCAAGTTGATATTAGTAGTTTAAGTAGTGGTATGTATGTCACTAATTTCTATTCGGGGAATGCGCTTATAGCTAGTAAGAAGCTAGTGAAAAATTAAAAAAGCTGCTGTCTCCGCAGAAAACATAATCTTACTTCTTAGGTGGATATTCCGTTAGCACTTTTTCTAAAATACTATTAAATAGTTGCTCGCGTTTTTCAGGGTTTGCATTTGGACTAAAACTCGATTCACTTACCGCTTGCCAGAAGAGTTGCTTTTTGTTTTCATCAACAAAATCGATAGTGATTTGTCTATTTAAATTCGCTTGTCCAAGCGGTAAACCTATAGAAATACCACCACCCATATTGCGACCACTACCACCTAAACCAACACCAACGGTATTACGTTGCGCTTCTTGGTAGTCGCTGCTTTTAATGTCAACAAAAAAATCGGGGGTATCTGATAAGTTAAAACCTTTGGCTGTCATGTTCGCATCCAAAGCTTCTAATAAGCGCTTGGTATCCAACTCACTTAACCCTGTTTCCATATCGCTGTAATAGTTATAGGTTTTATAGGTTGAGAAATTGGTCCCTTTATCGAAATCGTAATGAACACGAATGGGAGCGCAAGAAACTACAAAAATGGCTAAAACTAGAAATGTGAAGAACCTCATAACTTTATTTTTTATTATAAAGTTAATCAAAAATTATTCCAAAAACAGGATTCAGGTTCGGAATTGCGTTAGGGATGGAAGTGGCATCCTTTTTAAAAAAGGATAACCACTATGTATGTTTTGAACTAGCCATTAGCACATAACATAACCCTTGACGTTAGGCAGGACGTTTAAAAAGATATAACGTACAGCCCGACCCTTTATGGGAAACGCCCTAATTAGTTAATTTAACAGCTTCCAAAGCATGTCTTTCAACTCGGTAATACCTTGTTGTGCTACCGATGAAATAAACACATAAGGAATTGGCAATTCGTTATCTAAAATTTCTTTTAATTCTGCTTTCAACTCATCATCCAACATATCGCATTTCGAAATTGCGATGATGCGTTCTTTATCTAGCATTTCTGGGTTGTAACGACGCAACTCATCTAATAGAATATCGTATTGTTTTTTAATATCCGGCGCATCGGCTGGGATTAAAAACAATAAAATAGAGTTACGTTCGATATGACGTAAAAAGTAATGTCCAAGTCCGCGTCCTTCGGCTGCCCCTTCAATAATTCCAGGAATATCTGCCATTACAAAGGTTTGGAAATCGCGATATTTTACAATTCCTAAGTTAGGTTTAAGGGTTGTAAACTCGTAATCGGCAATTTTTGGTTTTGCTGAAGTTACCACCGATAATAAGGTTGACTTTCCTGCATTTGGAAAACCTACCAAACCCACATCTGCAAGTACTTTTAACTCTAAAGTGATATGCTTTTCTACCAGAGGCATCCCTGGTTGTGAGTAACGAGGTGTTTGATTGGTTGGCGTTCTAAAGTGCCAGTTACCTAGACCTCCTTTACCTCCTTGAGCAATGATACGCTCTTCCCCTTCATCGGTTATTTCAAAAATGATTTCATTTGTTTCCGTATCTCGAACAACCGTTCCTAAAGGCACATCCACATACTCATCAGAACCATCGGCTCCAAAACTTCTACTTTTACTACCACTTAATCCATGACCAGCACGAATGTGTTTTTTAAATTTTAAATGAAGTAGTGTCCAAAGGTTTGAGTTACCACGAAGTATTACGTGCCCACCACGACCACCATCACCTCCATCGGGGCCTCCTTTTTCTATAAATTTTTCGCGGTGTAAATGCGACGATCCTTTACCTCCGTTACCAGAGCTAACATACATTTTTACGTAATCAACAAAATTTCCTTCAGTCATCTTTATGTGTAATCCTTTAATTGTTTAACGGCTTCGTTGCTTAGTGGTTTAGTTCCTATCTAGAAAGTAATTTCTAAACAACTAAACGCATCAACTAAAGTTGATCTATAATACCGCTTAAACGTACTGTAATATCTTCAATACTCCCTACGCCATCAACACCAAAATACTTGTTTTGAGCTGAGTAATATTCTTTTAAAACGGCTGTTTTATCGTAATATTCTTTAATTCGGTTACGAATAATAGACTCGTCTGCATCATCGGCACGTCCACTTGTTTTACCTCTACCAATAAGACGTTCCACTAAAATTTCATCATCTACTTCTAAAGCAACCATCGCATTAATTGAAGAATCTTTACTCTCAAGTAATTTATCTAGAGACTCTGCTTGTGCATTGGTACGAGGAAATCCATCAAAAATAAACCCTTTAGCCGTTGCATTTTTTTCAACTTCCGCGTTTAACATATCAATAGTTACTTGATCTGGAACCAACTGGCCTTTATCCATATACGATTTAGCCAACATACCTAAGGCCGTTTCGTTTTTGATATTGAATCTAAAAACATCGCCTGTAGAGATGTGTACTAAATTATATTTAGTTTTTAAGAATTCTGCTTGCGTGCCTTTACCTGCTCCTGGAGGTCCAAATAGTACTAAATTTGTCATGAATTGTGTTTCTTTTATTTGATAGACTTCTGGTAAATTTCTCCCTAACCCATCATAATCTAAGCCATAGCCTACTATAAATTTGTTAGGAATTTCAATACCTATATAATGTAGTTTGTAATCTTTTTTGTAAGCTTCCGGTTTGTAGAATAAGGTGGCGATTTTTAAAGATTTCACCTGCTCATTTTTAAAAATGCGGTGTACTTCTGCCAAGGTATTTCCCGTATCGATAATATCTTCTAAAATAACAACGGTACGGCCTGTTAAATCTTGTGTTAAACCAATTAAACGCTGTATATCTTCGGTAGACTTAACACCTTCATAAGATGCTAGTTTAATAAAGGTTACCTCGCAGGGCTTTTTATATTTTTTCACAAAATCGCTCACCACCATAAACGATCCGTTTAGAACCCCAATAAACACAGGGATTTCATCTCCAATATCGTTCGCAATCTCTGTTGCCAAACGTTCCATCGCAGCATCTATTTCTTGTGCCGAAATAAATGGTTTAAAATATTTATCGTGTAGCTTTATCACAGTTTGTTATTTTTTGAAGGTGCAAAGATAATCAATAGATTGCCGAATTACGATTTTTGATTTACGAATTCAAGACTAATTTAAGATTTAAGTGTATTTTTGCATATCAATAAACGATTTTATTAATAATAAAGCATGAATCGAGCTACGCTAACTATATTATTTCATATTGAAATAATTTTGTAGCAAACACATGTGACCAGTAAAAACCAATAGAAACAAACACATGAATTATTTTTCTTCAAATTTTAAACTTGGTATTCTTGGTGGTGGTCAATTAGGTAAAATGCTACTTAATGACACTCGAAAATTTGACATTTACACCTGCGTACTCGAAGCGAGTAACGAGGCGCCTTGTAAAATTGCCAGTAATGAATTCCATTTAGGTGATTTAATGGATTATGACGCCGTTTATAATTTTGGAAAACAAGTAGATGTGTTAACTATTGAAATTGAAAACGTGAATGTTGATGCTTTAGAAGCACTTGAAAAAGAAGGCAAAAAAGTTTACCCGTCTTCTAAAACATTGCGAACCATTCAAAACAAAGCAACTCAAAAATTATTTTACGTTGACAATAATTTACCAACGGCACCTTTTTCTCGTTTCGCCTATACTTCTGAAATAAAAGAAGCTATTAATAATGGTGGTTTATCGCTTCCTTTTGTATGGAAATGTGCCCAATTTGGATACGATGGCACCGGTGTTAAAATTGTAAAATCGGTTCAAGATTTAGAAGGCTTACCAAATGTAGAGTGTATTGCAGAAAAACTAGTTCCTTTTAAAAACGAATTGGCGGTTATTGTAGCACGTAGCGCATCGGGAGAAACCAAAACATTTCCTGTTGTAGAAATGGAATTTCACCCTGTAGCCAACCAAGTAGAATATGTTATTTGTCCTGCGCGTATCTCAGATGCTGTAGCACAAAAAGCGGTAGAAGTCGCCTTAAAAACATCAAAAGCATACAACCATGTAGGTTTGTTGGCTGTTGAAATGTTTCAAACACAGAACGACGATATTTTAATAAACGAAGTCGCTCCAAGACCTCATAATTCTGGACATCAAACTATTGAAGCCAGTTACACATCACAATTTGAACAACATTTAAGAGCCATTTTAAACTTACCTTTGGGACGAACCGACAGTAAAGTGGGCGGTGTTATGGTGAATTTAGTAGGCGCTGAAGGTTATAGTGGTGATGTAGTCTATGAAAACATTGAAGCCATTATGAAATTAGATGGTGTAACACCACATATTTACGGTAAAAAACAAACCAGACCGTTTCGTAAAATGGGTCATGTAACCATTGTAAACGAAGATCTAAACGAAGCGCGCCGTATTGCAGAAGAAGTAAAGAAAACAATTAAAGTGATTTCAGAATAAATCACTAAACTAAAAATACCCAATTCCAAAGCCTGTAAAAAAACGCATTCAGTATTTTATTTCAGTTTTTGGGATTTTTAAATTTTAAATTTTATGAATAAAGTAGGAGTTATTATGGGAAGCAAAAGCGATTTGCCAGTAATGCAAGACGCGATTGATATTTTAAAAGATTTTAACATCGAGGTGGAAGTTGATATTGTTTCGGCTCACCGCACCCCAGAAAAACTATTCGATTACGGTAAACATGCACACACAAAAGGCTTTGCTGTTATTATTGCTGGCGCTGGTGGCGCTGCCCATTTACCAGGCATGATTGCCTCATTATCTCCACTTCCTGTTATTGGTGTTCCTGTAAAAAGCAGTAATTCTATAGATGGTTGGGATTCTGTTTTATCCATTCTACAAATGCCAGGTGGTGTTCCCGTTGCAACGGTTGCATTAAACGGCGCAAAAAATGCAGGTATTTTAGCAGCTCAAATTATTGGCTCTAATAACCCATCTGTTTTAAATAAAATTATTGACTATAAAGAATCTTTAAAACAAAAGGTTTTCGAATCGGCTAAAGATTTAAAATAAAAAAAACCTCGAGGGGAACCCGAGGTTTTAGCTATTAAGAATAATTTTATGAGTTAGTCACTCTTTAAATTCTGCGCAAAAATATAAAAATTTTATTATGCACTCATAACAAAGTGCTCTTTTTAACATATTTACCTCAAATGACATCAAATTTCTTATTAACACCGTTCCAAACACCCTATAATACAGCTCCTTTTTCTAAAATTGAGAACGCTCATTTTCTTCCTGCTTTTAAACAAGGTATTGAAGAAACTAAAGCTGAAATTGATGTTATTGTAAATAATACAGAAGCACCCAGTTTTAAAAACACCATAGAAGCTTTAGAGTTTACTGGCGAACAATTAGGTAGAGTTTCAAGCATCTTTTTTAATTTGAATTCAGCCGAAACGAACGACACCATTCAAAAAATCGCTCAAGAGGTATCGCCTCTACTATCAGATTTCAGTAATGACATCACTTTAAACGAAGCCCTTTTCAAGCGTATAAAAACAGTTTACGATTCTAAAGATAGTTTAGATTTAACCATAGAACAGCAAACCCTTCTAGATAAGAAATACAAAGGTTTTTCTCGAAATGGCGCTAATTTACCAGAGGGCAAAAAAGAAAAACTTCGTGAAATTGATAAAGAATTAAGCAAATTATCTTTAAAATTCGGAGAAAACATATTGGCGGAAACCAATAAATTCGACATGCTAATCACCGATGAGTCTGATTTAGCAGGTTTACCAGAAGGCACTATAGAGGCGGCAAAACAACTAGCAGAGAGCAAAGAAAAAGAAGGTTGGTTATTCACTTTAGATTACCCAAGCTACATTCCTTTTGTTACTTACGCAGATAACAGAGAACTTCGTAAAAAAATAACACTAGCAGCCGGAAGTAAAGGCTTTAATAATGACGTATTAGACAATCAAGATATTGTTTTAAAAATCGCAAAATTAAGATTGGACCGCGCCAATTTATTAGGTTATAAAACACATGCCCACTTTGTTCTAGAAGAACGTATGGCAAAAACACCTGAAACGGTGACACGTTTTTCAAAGGAGTTACTTACAAAAGCCAAACCCGCAGCAGAAAAAGAGTTTCAAAACCTTCAAGATTTTGCTAAAGGATTAGATGGTATCGATCAACTTCAAAAATGGGATGGCTCTTATTATTCTGAAAAATTAAAACAAAAACTGTTTAATTTAGATGATGAGTTATTGAAACCTTACTTCAAACTAGAAAATGTCATTCAAGGCTCTTTTACAGTTGCGAATAAATTATTCGATTTAAATTTTGAAGAAATAAACAACATCGATAAATACCATGAAGATGTTTTAACGTATAAAGTAACCGACACTAAAGGCGACCTAGTTTCTATTTTTTATGCCGATTTCTTCCCTAGAACAGGGAAACGTAATGGCGCTTGGATGACCTCATTCAAATCACAATCGATTAAAAACGGAACGAATGATAGACCGCACATATCCATAGTTTGTAATTTCACGAAACCTACAAAAAGCAAACCTTCATTACTAACTTTCAACGAAGTTACGACCTTATTCCACGAATTTGGGCACGCTTTACACGGCATGCTTGCCAACACGACTTACCCTAGTTTATCTGGCACCAGTGTGTTCTGGGATTTCGTAGAATTACCAAGTCAAGTCATGGAAAACTGGTGTTACGAAAAAGAAGCTCTATCATTATTTGCCAAACATTATGAAACAGGTGAAGTAATTCCAATGGATTTGGTTGAAAAAATAAAAGAATCAGCCACATTCCATCAAGGGATGCAAACGTTGCGCCAAATTAGCTTTGGGTTGCTGGATATGAGTTGGCATGCAAACGAGTCTCCTGAAACCATAGAAAGTGTAAAATCGCACGAAACAGAAGCCTTTAAAAATACCACATTATACCCAGAAGTCGCAGAAAACTGTATGAGCACCTCATTTTCTCATATTTTCCAAGGCGGTTATTCATCAGGATATTACAGTTACAAATGGGCTGAAGTTTTAGATGCCGATGCCTTTGAATACTTTAAAGAAGCAGGCATTTTCAATAAAGACGTTGCCGATAAATTTAAAAACAATGTTTTATCGCAAGGCGGAACAGTAGACCCTATGACACTTTATAAACGCTTTCGCGGAAAAGAACCTCAGCCTGAAGCTTTATTAAGACGTGCTGGATTGATATAGATTATTTAATATTATGATTAACAGGAACCGAAGTTGAATGCTTCGGTTTTTTTTACGCCAATTCTGGTACAAAAATAAACTTTCAATAATTATTGAAAGTTTAAAAATTATCATATATTTGTACTATGAATTACGAAGAAGCAAAAATAAAATTTATAAGCACTTGGGGAAGTTTAGGCACACTTTGGGGTATTAATAAGGCTATGGCACAAATACAGGCGCTTCTTTTTATTTCAACTAAACCACTTTCCATGGAAGAAATTATGGAAGAACTTCAAATTTCTCGCGGAAACACAAGCATGAATTTACGCCAATTAATGGACTGGGGTATTGTGACCAAAGAACTCATTCCAGGTGAACGTAAAGAATATTTCACAACTGAAAAAGATGTACAAGAACTGGCAAGAATTGTTGCAAAAGAACGTAGCAGAAGAGAAATTCAACCAGTAATTAAAGTATTAAACGAGGTATCTTCAATTGAAGACGATGGCACCGAAAAAACAAAAGAATTAATTAAACAAACAAAAGCTTTGCACGACTTAACAGAAACCGCAGATGCCATGATTAACAAACTCGTAAACCAACAACAGAATTGGATTACTAAATCCTTATTGAAATTATTCACCTAAAAAAATTTAAATAATACTTTCAATATTTTCTGAAAGTTTAAAAACTATAAAAATGAAACCAACTAATACATTCATGACAGGTAATTGGCAAGATTTAATCATGACAACTTTTGAAATTGACCAAGCCATTCTAGAACCCTATCTACCAAAAGATACAGAAATAGACTTATATAACAATAAAGCATTGCTAAGCATGGTGGCTTTCACATTTAAAAAAGTAAGTTTCTTTGGCTTTAGAGTACCAATGCACCAAAACTTTGGGCAAATAAATTTTAGATTTTATGTGAAATCTAAAATTGACGGAACCAAAGGTGTTGTTTTCATAAAAGAATTTGCTCCAAAACCATTAATCACATTAGTGGCCAACCTATTCTATAACGAACCTTATTATTTCAAGAACATCCATTATACCAAATTTCAAAAAAACAACGAAACAACTTTAGAATACAGCTATAATGGAGCCAAAATCCACGCAAAAGCAGTTTTGGAAACAACGCCACCAACAAAAAACACTATTAATTACTTTATAGTAGATAGATATGTCGCATTTATTAAAACCAAAAGAAGTAAAACATTGCAATATCAAATTAAACACAAGCCTTGGTTGCTTTATAATATACAAGATTCTTATTTTGATAACGACTTACTTAAACTATTGCCCAACGCATTTAAGAATTTAAAACATGTTGCAACATGTTTCGTTGATGGTTCATTCGTAGCAGTTGAAAAAGGAGTAAAACTACACCCTAGTTTTTGATTCATTTTTTGAATTGATTAAGAAGTAAATTTATTCACATTTTTATACTATTTTTGACAAAAGAAAAGTCCTCACCATGTCTAACCATCAAATTAATCCAAACAAGTGGATCGATTTATATTCCGATTACCTCTTCAATTACACCATTTCACGTGTAAGTGATAGAGAAGTGGCTCAAGATTTGGTGCAAGACACGTTTTTTGCGGCCCTTAAATCGATGAAAAACTTTAAAGGAGAAGCCAGCGAACGCACGTGGTTGATTTCAATTTTAAAACGTAAAATCATTGATCATTATCGTAAAATAAATTCGAAAAAAGGAAAGGCTGAAGTTCGTATTACGTATAACGACGATAACGAATCTGAAGGTGACTGGTTGGAAGAACGTGTTGCAGACCCCTTTGACAAAACAGCTGAAGACACCATGCAAAACGAAGAACTTGGCGATGCGATACTTAATTGTTTAAGTAAATTACCAGCAAAACAAGCTCAGGTTTTTAGAATGAAAACGATGGAAGGTTATGAAACTGAAGTAATTTGTAATGAACTAAATATTACGGCGTCTAACCTTTGGGTTATAATACACAGAGCCCGTACCGCTATGGCCGATTGCCTTAAAGAAAATTGGTTTTAATTATGAGTAATAAAATTAAAATTGTCCTACCATGCCAAGAAGCAAACCATGTTTGTGATAAGTCGCAATACAAAAATGCTTCGTTATGGGAAAAAGTTAAATTAAATCTTCATTTAATTTACTGTAGAGCTTGCAGAAAATATTCTAAAAACAACGCGAAACTTACTAAAGTTATGCGTAAATCGAATATTGAGTATTTAGATAAAAAATGCAAGGAACAGATGAAAAGTGAATTAGATAAAGCTATTAAAGAAACTTCTATCAACTAAGTAAAAGCACTACTATTAGCCATAATATTGGCACGCCTTCAACCCAAAACGAACTATAATACGTGCCCTGTTCCTTTTTAGAAAAAATAACGAACAGACCGGTCACCATACTTATTAGTATAGAAACTAGAATAGTTTCCTGAGTAACCTCATTTTTTAAAAATTCCAAAAAGAAAAAAAGAAGTACTAAAACAACACCCATTTTTTTAGTGGACTTCTCTCCTATTTTCTGCGGAATGGTTGCTAACTTCAAACTATCGTACATTAAATCTCTAATTTCAAAGGGCAACATTAAAGCAATTATAAACACAAACCGCTGAATACCTGTTATTACAACATCCGTATTCACTGGTAATTCGTTATTTATTACGGGTAGAAAAACGGTAACACCTGCCCAAACCAAGGCTATAAGATATACTTTTAAACCGCCAATGCTTCTTAAGTTGTGCTTATTATCTAAATACAAATGTTTTGGCAAAAACGGAATGGCATACAAAAAGGTTATCAACCCCAAACCCGCTATAACTAACAGGGTCTTCATTTCCAATAGCAACGCATAATAACCTAGAAAAAGAAAGCAGAAAAAAGAAAACACTTGAATTGTTTTTAGCCAACTTGCCAACCTTCTGTGATGAAATTTTGCAATTCCAAAATACTTTACAAAATTATAGCCCGAAATGGAAGCGAAAAACACAAAAAGCAATAAGCTTTCATCGCAAGGTATATCATACTCCAAAAGCGTTATCCATGTTAACGAGAACACCGCTAAAGCCACATGAATACTGCTATTTATGTAAAAATTTAAAAAGTGTTTAAACATCTGCATCTTACAAAAATAGACAATACCTTTCTCTCAGTGTTCATAAGATACTTAAATGGTTAAAAACTTTCCATTTAATGCAATTAAACACGCAATTTATTGTTTATTTTTGCGAATTATATAAATAATTCCCACTTAATGAATACAAACGCTTTTGCATTGCGTCATATTGGACCTAGAGAAGAAGATCAAAAACTTATGTTAGAAACCATAGGTGTCGATTCTTTAGACCAGTTAATTTACGAAACAATTCCAGACGATATCCGTTTAAAAAATGGTTTGAATTTAGATGAACCTATGACTGAGTATGAATATTTACTTCATATTCATGAATTATCTAAATTAAACAAGGCGCACAAAACCTACATTGGTTTAGGCTACCACCCAAACATTTTACCTGCTGTTATTCAAAGAAACATTCTTGAAAATCCAGGATGGTACACGGCTTACACGCCATACCAAGCAGAAATAGCTCAAGGCCGTTTGGAAGCGTTATTAAATTTCCAAACCATGGTCATGGATTTAACGGGAATGGAAATCGCAAATGCATCGTTACTTGATGAAAGCACATCGGCTGCAGAGGCGATGAGTTTACTTTTTTCAGTAAGAGAACGTGCGCAAAAGAAAGACAATATTAATAAGTTTTTTGTTTCTGAAAACATATTACCACAAACCTTATCATTACTTCAAACCAGATCGACGCCTATTGGCATAGAATTGGTGGTTGGAAATGAGGAAACCTTTACTTTTTCTTCTGACTTTTTCGGTGCTATTTTACAATACCCAGGTAAAGACGGACAAGTAACAGATATTAAAACCTTTATTAGTAAAGCCAATGAAGCACAAATAAAAGTAGCTGTTGCTGCCGATATTTTAAGCTTAGTAAAACTAGAAGCGCCAGGTAAATTTGGTGCCGATGTGGTAGTGGGAACAACACAACGTTTTGGAATTCCTATGGGATATGGTGGTCCACATGCTGCTTATTTCGCAACAAAGGAAGCTTACAAACGCGATATTCCTGGGCGTATCATTGGGGTTACTAAAGACACCAATGGCAACCGTGCCTTACGTATGGCGTTGCAAACACGTGAGCAACATATTAAACGTGATAAAGCAACTTCAAACATTTGTACAGCCCAAGTACTATTAGCTGTCATGGCGAGTATGTATGCGGTATATCATGGTCCTAAAGGATTAAAGTTTATAGCAAACAAGGTCCATAACACGGCATCAACACTTGCTAAGGCTTTAAAAACATTAGGCTACAAGCAAGTAAATACCGTGTTTTTTGATACCCTTCAAATAAAAACCGATTCTAAACTTATTAAAAAGTTAGCGAAAGAGAAAAAAGTTAACTTATACTATCCGAACAAAAAAACGGTTACAGTTTCTATAAATGAAACAACATCTGTTAGAGATCTTAATTATTTAATTCTACTTTTTGCTGAAGCTGCTGAAAAAGAAACGATTGTAATTACCTCTGTGTCTGAAGGAAATAATATTTCTGACACATTAAAAAGAACCTCTGAATTTTTAACGCTTGATGTATTTAACACCTACCATTCGGAAACCGAATTGATGCGTTACATCAAATCTTTAGAACGTAAAGATTTAGCTTTAAACCACTCCATGATTTCGTTAGGTTCGTGTACCATGAAGCTAAATGCTGCTTCGGAAATGCTACCTTTAAGTATTTTTAAATGGGCAAACATTCACCCATTTGTTCCAAAAAGACAAGCATTAGGTTACTTGACTATCTTAAAAGAATTAGAAGATCAATTAACTGAAATTACTGGTTTTGCTGCCACTTCCCTTCAACCAAACTCTGGTGCACAAGGTGAATACGCAGGCTTAATGGTAATTAAAGCATATCACGAATCGCTTAACCAAGCACACAGAAACATTTGCTTAATCCCTTCATCTGCTCACGGAACCAATCCTGCAACAGCAGTCATGGCGGGTATGAAAGTGATTGTAACAAAATCAACCGCTGACGGTAATATTGATGTTGAAGATTTACGTCAAAAAGCCATTTTACATAAAGACAATTTATCGTGCTTGATGGTTACATACCCATCAACGCATGGTGTATACGAATCGGCTATTAAAGAAATTACCAAAATTATTCACGATAATGGTGGTCAAGTTTATATGGATGGCGCGAACATGAATGCCCAAGTAGGATTAACAAATCCTGGAAATATTGGAGCTGATGTTTGCCATTTAAATTTACACAAAACATTTGCTATTCCTCATGGAGGTGGCGGACCAGGTGTTGGCCCTATATGTGTTGCCAAACAATTGGTGCCATTTTTACCAGGAAACCCTGTTAAAAAAGTGGGTGGCGAAAAGGCTATCACCGCTATTTCTGCTGCTCCTTACGGTTCTGCTCTGGCTTGCTTAATTTCTTATGGCTACATTAAAATGCTTGGAGCCGAAGGTTTAACAGAGTCTACCAAGATTGCCATTTTAAATGCCAACTATATAAAACAACGTTTACAAGGAAGTTTTGAGACTTTATATTCTGGTGAACGCGGACGTGCAGCACACGAAATGATTGTAGATTGCCGCCCTTTTAAAGCCAATGGTATTGAAGTTACAGATATTGCAAAACGTTTGATGGACTACGGTTTTCACGCCCCAACAGTATCTTTCCCTGTTGCTGGAACTTTAATGATCGAACCAACAGAAAGTGAAAGTAAAGCAGAAATTGATCGTTTTTGTGATGCTATGATTTCTATTAAAAAAGAAATTGACCAAGCAACAAAAGACGATGACAATAATGTTTTAAAGAACGCACCACATACTTTAGAAATGATAACATCTAACGAATGGTATTTCCCTTACTCACGCGAGGAAGCAGCCTTTCCGTTAGACTATGTTAGAGATAATAAATTTTGGCCAAGCATAAGACGTGTTGACGATGCTTATGGAGACCGAAATTTAATATGTTCTTGCACGCCTATTGAAGCCTATATCGAGGCTTAAACAAAGCGTTGAACATCGTAAATTAATTTAAAAATGAATTTGCCTTTTCTTAAAACCTTGTACCTTGTATGAGTTAACTAAAAAAGGCAAATTTTTCTTTTTATGAACATTAAAATTACCGGAACTGGTAGCTATATTCCAGATACCATTGAAAAAAACGACGCTTTCCACGAACATACTTTTTTAAACAACGATGGCTCAGTAATTAACCACCCTAACGAGGTTATTATTGAAAAATTTCAAGCCATTACAGGTATTGCGGAAAGACGTTATGCAAAACCCCATTTAAACTCTTCCGATCTAGGTTTTTTTGCGGCTGAAAAAGCGATTACAAACGCTAACATAGACCCTGAAACCATCGATTATATTATTGTAGCTCACAATTTTGGTGATGTGAAACATAACGCGATACAAAGCGACATGCTCCCATCATTAGCGACTAGAATAAAACATAGTTTACGTATAAAAAACCCTAAGTGCATCGCATACGACATTCTATTTGGATGCCCTGGATGGATTGAAGGTGTTATTCAAGCACATGCTTTTATAAAATCGGGCATAGCAAAACGTTGTTTAGTTATTGGTACTGAAACACTTTCTCGCGTGGTTGACAAACATGACCGAGATGCCATGATTTTTTCAGATGGAGCTGGAGCAACTATTATTGAGGCAACCGAAGAATCCGGAGGCATATTGGCACATGAAACAGCTAGTTACACCTACGATGAGGCCTATTATTTATACTTTGGAAGTTCCAATAATCAAGAATTAAGTAAAGACACCCGATATATAAAAATGGAAGGTCGTAAAATTTACGAATTTGCGCTTAACCACGTACCTCAAGCTATAAAAACATGTATCGATGCTAGTGGTGTAGATATAAAAGATGTTAAAAAGATTTTCATTCATCAAGCCAACGAGAAAATGGATGAAGCTATTTTAAAACGCTTATACCGTCTTTATAGAACAGATATTCCAGAAGGCATCATGCCAATGAGTATTCAAAAACTAGGGAACAGTTCGGTAGCAACCGTACCAACACTTCTAGATTTAGTTAGAAATAACAAACTAGAAAACCATAAACTTACAAAAGGAGATGTTATTGTATTTGCCAGTGTGGGTGCTGGCATGCATATTAACGCGATTACTTATAGATACTAATTTTTAAAACTTTCTAAATTATTGAAGGTTTCCGTCTACGCGGAAATTAAAAAAGACAACCAGTTCATGTACGAAAAGACTTTTCCTAATAAACGTTTTAAACATACCATTCAATTTTTAGAAAAACACATTAAAAATTCTGAAACTATTTTAGACTTGGGTGTTGTTAATCCGTTTTCTGAAATTATGTTAAAACATGGCTATAAGGTTGAAAACACAACGGGTGAAGACTTAGATTTGGATACATCAACCATTCAACAATCGGAAGCAACCGTGGTTACAGCCTTCGAAATTTTCGAACATTTATTGTCCCCTTTTACCGTATTACAATCAATTAAAACCGATAAATTAGTCGCTAGCGTGCCTTTAAAATTATGGTTTTCTTCAGCATATAGAAGTAAAACCGACATGTTAGATAGACATTATCACGAATTTGAAGACTGGCAATTCGATTGGTTATTAGAAAAAGCAGGTTGGAAAATCATGGACCGCCAACAATGGACAAACCCAACCAAAAAACTGGGCATCAGGCCTATTCTCCGCTGGTTCACCCCAAGATATTACATTGTATATGCTGAAAGAATAAGTAAATAACAATTTATAAATTTCAAATTCAAAAAGAGTGCCTTTAAAGTTTGTATTTGGCATTTAAATATTGAAATTTACGGCATGAACTTCTACATCATCATTCCTGCGCATAACGAAGCAAGCTCTATTGGCTTAACTTTAGATTCCTTAGTCAAGCAAACTCATAAACCAAAATGTGTTGTAGTTGTTAACGACAATTCTACGGATGACACGCAAGAAATTGTAGAGAGTTACTCCATTAAACATACATGGATTCGTTTGGTGAATTCAAAATCATCGAACGAACATTTACCAGGTTCAAAAATCATCAATGCGTTTTATAAAGGTTATGAAACTTTAGATGAATATTACGATGTGATTTGTAAGTTCGATGCCGATTTAATTTTCCCCTCAAATTATTTAGAACAATTAACCCTTCATTTTAATAAAAACAAAACCCTAGGAATGGCTGCAGGTTTCTGTTACATTGAAAAAAATAATGATTGGGTTTTAGAAAACTTAACACGTAAAGACCATATTCGTGGTGCTTTGAAAGCCTATAAAAAAGACTGTTTTTTACAAATCGGGAAACTAAAACCATCTATGGGTTGGGACACCGTTGATGAATTACTTGCAAAATTTTACGGTTGGGAATTAAAAACAGACGCTTCATTACACGTTAAACACCTAAAACCTACAGGCATAGATTACAACAAAGCCTCTAAATATCTACAAGGCGAAGCTATGTATAAAATGCGCTATGGATTTATTATCACCCTAATTTCTGCTTTAAAGTTGGCTTATAAAAAAGGAAGTACCAGCCTATTCAAAGATTATATCGCTGGCTACTTCAGAGCAAAAAAGAATAAAATTGCCTTTTTAGTTTCTGACGAAGAAGGTCAATTTATTAGAAATTTACGCTGGAAAGGTATGTTGAACAAACTAAGATGATTTTGACTAAAGAGAAAAAACTCATTTTTAACATTTCTATTTTCAAAAACACTTACTTTAACAAAATATTACTTAAAAAAATTATAACTAATTAAATGAAAGTCTTCGTATTAGCCGTTCTTTTTTGCATTGGAATCTACTTTTTAACGAAAGCATCACCAAAACCGTCTATGACAGAAGTTAGTAACATAGGCAAACAACAATGCGCACCTCCAAATACAGGAAAAACTAATTCTGGGTACCATGAAGGTTGTTGTATTATTTTGGATAGAACCTCGGTCATTCTTAAACAAAATTCAAGGTATGAAGCACAGCATTAAAACGCTCTTTATTTCACTAATTAAAACTCCAACCTTTATAACTGCTCGAAGCTTCTAGTTTATTTTCTAAAGTATCTTCTAACTCTGGAAAGAAATCAATACCTGTTAAGGCTTCAACAGCATCAACAGAAACAACAAATTTATAAAGCAGCTTGTTTGAATTTTCATGAGGCATTAAAAATGCGATCATTTTAACTGCACCGGAATTAGTATCAATCAATACTTTATAAAACTGATTTGGCACTGCTACTTGTTCGGAACCTATCGTTTTCATATTCCCCTTTAAAACACCACCTGTAACCACAAAAACACCATCGTATTTACCAGCCCAATACCTCACTTTTTGTTCTAAGGTATTCCAAATACCCGAATTAAAGGCATGGTTTTGCGGACTTATATTACTTGTTAAAAAGGTTTCATCATAAGCCTGCTTACTATAACTTTTATCGCCAGCAGGACACAAATGACCACGATCATACCCCGAATTTTTATAGTTTCTCCAACTCGCTGCTCCTGTTTTAACCGCTTGATCGATCTCGAAATAAGGGCGCTTAAAGTTAGAATTCGTTAAATGCGACTTCTTTAACTCGTAAGCAACCCATTCTGCTTGTTCGTGCGGTTCGCTATAAGACAGTGAATACCCTTCATGATGCACTATTTGCCCCGTCGTACTGGTAGGTAAGAAATACTCGTTGGTACTCGATTTCACATCTTTACCTTCATCAATAATTTCGGTTATTTCAGCAGTCTTTAAAAAATGCTCATAACCATAAACAGCGAATACCAGTATTAAAGCAACTAGCGAATATTTTGTTTTTTTGCTCAAATTATTAATCTAATACAAATTCTAAAGGCTGACCAATAGCGCCGTTTGGAAAACTTATTCCTAAAAGAGCCGACATGGTTGGTGCAATATCTGTGATTTCGGTTTTTTGGAAAGTTTCACCGTGTTTAATTCCTTTTCCGAAGAACAAAAGAGGTACGTGTGTATCGTAATCAAATCCAGAACCATGTGTAGATCCCGTTTTACTATATGAAATAAAAGCAGCGTCATAAACAAAAAGAACATCGCCAGAACGTTTTTGATTGAATCCTTTTTGTAACAAAGCTTCAATTCCTGATATAAACGATGTTGAATTCATAGCAGAAGCCGTATACGCTTTATCTATAAACTCATATTTAATCATTTCATTTACAATAGCTTCTTGAACATCTCCCAAATCGAATCCCAATTCATTAATCTTATTTCTATCTAAAAATATTTGATTGTTACTTATGTTTTCAATTAAGCCAGACGCTTTAAATTTAGATTCCATAAACTTATCTAGATTCTCCTTTTGCGTTTTAGTATCTACGTAACCTGCTGGTATTTTAACACTTTTTAAATACGAAGGCACATCTACGGCAGCGTGATCTGCGGTTAAAAACACGGTATATGCCCCTTTACCTACAGAAGCATCTAAGGTTTTAAACAAGCGCTCTAAATCTTTATCAAAACGAATATAAGTATCTTCAATTTCTTTTGAATTCACTCCAAATTTGTGCCCCACATAATCGGTGCTCGAAAAACTTACAGCAAGTACATCTGTATGGTTGTCTTGACCCAATTGTTCTCCTTTTATAGCAGCAATAGCAAAATCTGCCACAATACTATTCCCATACGCAGTTCCTTTTAAAATATCGAATCCACCATTATCATCTTTTAAGGCTGCCAAATCATACGGAAATGTTGCTGTTTTCATTCCTTTAAAAGTGCCTTCAAAATTATTTAAATCGCTTCCACTTTCTTCATACGTTGAAATATCATATAAAGTGTTCCATGGTTTTAAATAAGAAGCCACTGTATTCGACTTATTAAATTCATTCACCCAATTAGGCAAACTATTCATATAAAAAGAACTCGTAATAAAATAACCTTTATCCTTTCCGTAAAACCAATAAGCAGCATTCGCCGTATGACCTGCAGGCAAAATAGCACCTCTATCCTTTACCGAAATACCAATGGTTTTACCACGCATTTGTGTAAACAAACGGTTTTCATCTGAAAACGTAGTCGCTTTCATCCTACTTGGAGACATTTGGCCATCTTCAGTTTCAGCCCCTACAGATTGAACACTTTTATCTTCTGCACAATACACCTTGCTTTTTATTTCCTTATCATACCAGTCATTTGCTATAATACCGTGATACTTTGGCGTTGTACCTGTGTAAACCGATGCATGACCAGGCCCTGTATAAGTAGGTACATAATTATAATGATTGTTTTTACAATTAAAACCTTCATTCATTAAACGCTTAAAACCACCTTCACCATACTTATTGTAAAAACGTGTTAAATAATCGTAACGCATTTGATCGACCACAATACCTACTACAAGCTTAGGTTTGTCTGTATTAAAATCGGGCTTTAAAGTAGAAATAGTTTCGGTTTGTGCTTTACACGAAAAAATTAAAAGAATTGCGAACAAGGCGCAAGCGGTATTTTTAAACATAATAATTTGTATTTGTTTCAAAAATACAGTTTTTAAAAATATCTTAATTTAAAATTAAAGTTAAATACCTCTAACTTTTTTTTACTTTAGCACTATTAAATTTGATTATGACCTATCTACATAATATTGGTGCTTATTTTTTAATGATTGCTGAAATGTTTCGCAAACCAACCAAGTGGTCTGTGATGAAAACGCTAATATTTAAGGATATTGACGATTTGGTTCTTAGATCTCTAGGTATCATCGCTTTTATATCGTTTTTTGTTGGAGGCGTTATTACCATACAAACAGCGCTAAACATTAGCAGTCCATTAATACCAAAATATTTAGTTGGCTTTGCAACAAGGCAATCGGTAATTTTAGAATTTGCCCCTACGTTTACGTCTGTAATTATGGCAGGAAAAGTAGGTTCCTTTATAACATCAAGTATTGGTACCATGCGCGTTACCGAGCAAATTGATGCTTTAGAAGTTATGGGAATAAACTCTTTAAATTATCTGGTATTTCCTAAAGCTGTGGCTTTAATGCTTTATCCTTTTGCAATTGCTATCGGTATGTTTTTAGGTATTCTTGGTGGTATGGCTGCCTGTGTTTATGGTGGTTTTAGTTCGTTGGAAGACTATGTTTATGGAATTCAAACAGATTTCATTCCTTTTCACATAACCTATGCCTTTATAAAAACCTTTGTTTTTGCTTTTGTATTGGCAACAATCCCTGCTTTTCATGGGTATTACATGAAAGGTGGCGCTTTGGAAGTAGGAAAAGCAAGTACCACATCGTTTGTGTGGACTAGTGTTGTTATCATCCTTTTAAATTATTTCCTAACTCAAATGCTTTTAAGTTAATGATTGAAGTTAAAGATTTACATAAGTCGTTTAATGGTGTTGAAGTATTAAAAGGCATTAGCACGACGTTTGAAAAAGGAAAAACGAACCTAATTATTGGGCAAAGTGGTTCTGGTAAAACGGTGTTTTTAAAATGTTTATTAGGATTATTCACTTATGAGGAAGGCTCTATTGCCTACGACGGAAAAGTATTCTCTAATTTAACTGAAGATGAAAAACGCGATTTACGCGGTGATATCGGTATGGTTTTTCAAGGAAGTGCTTTATTCGATTCCATGACCATAGCTGAAAACGTTATGTTCCCGCTTCGCATGTTTACAAACCAAAGCAAAAGTGAAATGCAAGATCGTGTGGACTTTGTTTTAAACCGTGTCAACTTATCGGATGCCCATAAAAAGAAGCCAAGTGAAGCTTCTGGAGGCATGCAGAAACGTGTTGCCATTGCCCGCGCCATTGTAAATAACCCCAAATATCTATTTTGTGATGAACCTAATTCTGGTTTAGACCCAAAAACATCTATTGTTATTGATAATCTAATTAAAGAAATAACCGAAGAGTACAATATTACCACCGTAATAAACTCGCACGATATGAATTCGGTTATGCAAATTGGCGAAAAAATAGTCTTTCTTAAAAATGGTTTAAAGGCCTGGGAAGGCTCCAATAAAAACATTTTTAAAACGGACAATGAAGTTGTTACCGATTTTGTTTATTCATCTGAATTAATGAAAAAAGTACGCCAAATGTATATTGAAGAACGCCAGTAAGCTTATTATTTATCGCGCTTTATAATTAAACTATCTAAATCGAAACGTTGTTTTAACCAACGCCCTAATTTATCTTGTTGCTTTAAAATATCCGCTTCCTTAACAGAACCATCTTTCCACTTAACAGTAAAAACAGAAAGCGTATCAATTTTAGAAAAGTTAGAGGTAATCACCGTCGCGTATTCCAATCTAGACACGTCTTCGTAATTAATTTTAACCTCTTTTGTTAACTCATCAAACGGAATTTGCTGGGCTTCCAATTTCTCTAAACTTTTCAATTTAGCCTCCAGAAACACAATTTTTTGTGATTGCGATAGCATGTCTACAGAATCTCGATATCGAATCTGTTCCATGTATTTCAAATTATCTAAATTCTTACTTCTATTCTGGTTAAAAATTAAATTAGAATTGCTCAAGGCATCGTAATTTTTCATTCTATCTTGAAGAAGCGCTATGGTACTTTCCGGAATCTCGTCCAGTCCAAATGTATTCAACTCTACAGAAGACATCACCTTATCATCGTCAGAATATTTATAAGAAGAATTTTTAATTATATAATCGGAATGAGGCAAGGCACTTAACTCTTTATTGATAAAGCTTCTTGCATCTCTTTCAAATCGGCTCTCACTTAACACTTTTACGAAAGTCCAAAAAGCCGGAATCATTACAATAATAGCTAAAAAAGTAGCGATTCTACCCGTCCGTCTTCTTTTTGCAGAATTAACGTATTTAAGCATTGGAAAGTTCAAAAGCTTCACTACAATAAAGGTTGCTAAAGCGATAAAAATGGTGTTAATAATAAACAAATACATCGCACCAAGGGCAAAACCCATCCCTTTAGTAAAATCCTCTTCTAAGGCTACAGAAAGACCGTACCCAACCGTACATAATGGTGGCATTAAGGCTGTAGCAATAGCAACACCAAAAATTACAGAGGCAATAGTTCCTTTTTTTGTTCTAGCAATAATTAAGGCTAGTCCACCAAAAAAGGCAATTAATACATCTCTAATATCAGGTTGTGTTCTGGCTAATAATTCAGAAGACTCCTCACTTAATGGAAACAACCAAAAAAACAAAAAAGCGGTTAATACACTTAACAAAATCATCACGCCAAAATTGACTAATGATTTTTTTAGAGTATCAATATCATTAATAGAAACCGACAAACCAATACCTAAAATGGGTCCCATTAAAGGAGAAATTAACATGGCACCAATTACAACGGCCGTAGAATTAGCATTTAAACCAATAGACGCCACAAAAATGGAACAAACTAAAATCCAAGCTGTAG
Source organism: Mariniflexile sp. AS56 (assembly GCF_030552475.1). Classification (GTDB taxonomy): domain Bacteria; phylum Bacteroidota; class Bacteroidia; order Flavobacteriales; family Flavobacteriaceae; genus Mariniflexile. Next base: position 267,446 of record NZ_JAUPED010000001.1, read on the forward strand.
CACCTTTAAACGGAATATCGCCTTTTATAGCCTGTATCGTGGCATCCCTATCTGTATCTTCACGAAAATCTAATAAGTCTTTAAAAAAACGCTTAATACTCTCTAATAAACCAATAGCACCTTGCTTTACAGCTGCTTTGCTCTCATCAACCGCCTTGTCCTTATTAGACTTGTTTTCTTCACCAGAAAAATTAAACTTGTTTTCCTCCATTATTATTACAATTAGCCACTAATACACGAATATAGATAAATTTACTATGAATTACAGAATACTATTACAATTAACTATAATCGATTATCCGTAATGTTTTCCGAATTTATCCTTCACCTTTTGAAGCACTTTTTTAATATCCTGCTCCTTTGTTTTAGGATAGATAAGTAACACATCTTCCTTATCAACTATAATATAATCTTGCAAACCATCAACCACTACAATTTTATCGCCTTGGGTTCTAATCATGTTACCAGAAGCGTCTTCCGTTAAGGTTCTCGCGTGTACTACCGCGTTACTAGAAGCATCTTTATCTAATTTATCATACAAACTACCCCAAGTTCCTAAATCGTTCCAATCAAACTCTGCTGCAATTACATATACATTATTAGAGGTTTCCATAATAGCATAATCTACCGATACATTTTCAGCCTTCGGATAATTCTCTTTTATAAAATCGGCTTCCAAATTAGTATTGTAAGCGCTTATACCACTTTCAAAAAGGGTGTATAAACTCGGTTGATTATTTTTAAAAGCATTCACAACACTTTTCACACTCCACATAAAAATACCCGCATTCCACAAGAAATTCCCTTGTGAGATGAATTGTTTTGCGGTTTCGTAATCTGGTTTTTCTCTAAATTGATTGACTTGCTTTATTTCTTCTGCGGAAACTTTATCAAACTCAATATACCCATAACCTGTATTTGGAAAAGTGGGCTGAATACCCAGCGTCATTAAAGCATTATTTTCTGAACAAAAGTCAAAAGCTTGTTTTACATTTTTTGTGAATGTTGTTTCGTCTTCAATCCAATGGTCACTTGGCGCTACGATTACCACCGCATCTGGGTTTTCCTTCTGAATTTTCAACGATGCATACAAAATACATGGAGCTGTATTACGCATAGCAGGTTCTAACAGCACTTGGCGCTGCGTCACTCCAGGAAGTTGTTCAAAAACCAAATCATTATAGCGTTCGTTGGTTAAAATAAATATATTTTCCTTCGGAATTAAATGTGATAACCTTTGAAATGTTTTCTGTAAAAGGGTATCACCCGTTCCCAACATATCGTGAAACTGTTTTGGAAATGCTTCTGTACTTACTGGCCAAAACCTTGAACCTACACCACCTGCCATTAATATGGCGTAATTATTTTTGTTAATCATATGTTTTAAAGACCTTCAAAAAAGAAGGATTTATTAATTTTAACTATTTAAGCTGCTTATAATATTCCTGCTTTTACCGGAATTACATCTACTTCTGCATTCGGATTAAAAAGGTACAACCGCCCCGTTTTAACCTCTACACATTCATACCGTTTGGTACGTTTCCTCCCTTTAATGAAAATTTTACCGTTATATAATTTAAAGGTTTCCCCTAAAGGCACTTCAAAAATAAAGGTTTTATTATTAGGCTCGTCAAATTGCTTCAATGCTAACGCTAAAACAACATCGCTATCACTAGATGCCTTGGGGTTTTTAAAATGTTTCGCCAGCAAAGGCAATAACTCTATTGGAAAAATATCTGGGTTTAAAAACGGTAACATTAAATGCTGAAAGGTTTTTTTCCATTCAACACCATGTGGTTTTATAAAACGCCCAAACCTTTTATAAGCCTCAAAATGTGCGATTTCATGAATAAGGGTAATTAAAAAACGATACTCATTTAAATTTGAATTGATTGTAATTTGATGCTTACCGTGAGGCAAACGCATATAATCGCCATGACGGGTTTTACGTTCGTTTTTAACTTTAACCACCAAATGTTCATGTTCCAAAAGTTTTAAAACTTGCGGTACTGCATTAGGTGAAATATAATCTTGAAGTTTATTTTGCATCGATGCAAAAATACAGGAATTCTTTAAAGTAGAACGAATTGATTTTATTGATAAACTAAAATTTGTTAAAACTTATAAAAATCAAATCATACCCAATAAGGCGTCCATACTATCGAATGTCTTGGTTGCTTCTGTTTTTAATTCCTCATTATAATCGTGAGCCGTAAAACCAAACACATCAAAACCTCCATTTTTAGCTGCTTTTACGCCAGACAAACTATCTTCAATAACCAAACATTCACTTGGTTTAAAGCCCATAGTTTCTGCTGCCCATAAAAACACAGCAGGGTCTGGCTTCCATTTGCTAATAGCGTAACAACTAAATATTTTAGTTTCAAAATAAGGCAACAAACCCGCTAACCCCAAATTAAGTTTAATTTTATCTTCAGGACCACTAGAAGCGACACAAAAGGGCACATTCAAATTATCTAAAACATGTTTCACGCCTTTAACAGCTTGCATGTTTTTTTTAAATGCCTCAAAGCTCTGTTGTCTATAATCTTCTTGAAAAGAATCTGGTATAGATTTATTAGATAATTGTGCTATTTTGGTTTTACACGCATCAAAAAAACTCCCTTTAAAGTGTTTCATGCCATAAGCCAAATCAATATTAGCTCCATAACCATTAGCCATATCTACCAATATTTGAATGCTTATGGGCTCGCTATCTACCAAAACACCGTCACAATCGAAAATAACACATTTGTATTTACTCATAATCTAAATTCTATTAGTAGATAAAAATATTAAAAGTATTCACGCAAGCAACCCAGCCAAAGAATTTATTTACAAATAATAAAATAGCCATATAATTATTGCTGAAAAAATGATATTATTGCGTTTTAAAAAACAACCGATATGTCTGACACTTTACGTGGTATTTTTATAGCTACTTTGCTCATTATATCTTTCTCAAACACAGCCATGGGGCAACCTAAAAAAGGGGAATTTATTCAAGCTTCAATAGGCTTAGGCATGAGTGGCTCTTATGAGGACTACAATATCATAGGATCTGGTTTTTATGTACAAGCTGAATATGTAATGGCTTTAAGTAGATGGTTTGGTGTTCGACCTTACGCTGGATTTATATCAACATCTCCAAGCAGCACCAACACAGACCCTTATTTATCTGAATACGCCGTAACATCAAAAGCCTTTCTTCTTGGAGGAAAAGCACGAATTGCAGCCCCTATTCCTTATGTAGCTCCTTATTTAGAATTGGGTATAGGTACGTCTATTGGTAATTTTGTCACTCATACACCTTCCAATTTTAAAGAAAAAAAAGGGATAATCGTCCATATCCCGTTTACTATGGGGCTTGCTTTAGGTGCCGATAATGGTGTTGAAATCGCTTTTACCTATTATTTTCACCCGACCGTTGACCAATTTAGTGGTGCAGCTGCTTTAGGTTTATCTTTTCCTATAAACAAATAACACTACTAACTTAAGGCGTAGAATTAGATACCTGTAACATTTTGCCATTGTAATATTTATTTCCGTTAAGGGAAAAGTCCAAAATATATTGCGCCATTTCTAATGCTGAAGTTCCTGCTATATAACCAGGAAATGCTTCTTCCAACATCTCGGTTTGAACAGCTCCTAAGGCTAATACATTAAACGAAATGCCAGATTCTTTATATTCTTCAGCTAACAGCTCCGTTAAGGTTATTACAGCTGCTTTACTAGAACTGTACGCTGCCAAGCCTGGAAACTTCATACTACCTTGTACACCACCCATAGAACTAATGGTTACCACATGGCTTTCTTTCTTCATAAATGGTAAAACGATTCGGGTTAATTCGGCAACACCAAAAACGTTGGTTTTATAAACGTTTTCAAAATCATTCATAGAAATCTCAGAAAATGGCTTATTTAACAAGACTCCCGCATTGTTGATTAAAACATCTACATACTCCCAATCACTATCAATAAAATTCTCTACTTTTTTGTAAGCTTCAGCATCATTTAAATCCAATGAAAATGCCGTAACATTCTTCAATTTTAAATCCTGAATTGGCTTTTCATTCCGCGAAAGCGCTAATACTTGATGGCCTGCATTTGCAAAAAGTTGCACCAATTCAAAACCAATTCCCCGACTAGTTCCTGTTATAATTATATTTTTACTCATGGTTCATTGTAATTTCTTTGGTTGGTGTATTGCAAATGGTTTCTATTGCCGGAATCACTTTATTTATTAGGCTTGCCATATGGTTATAATCTAGTTTATCCGCCTCATCATCTACATGGTGGTAATAATCGTAATTGGATAAATCGCAGCTTGAAAAAGTCTGACAAGGCAATTTAAACTCTTTATAAAAGGCATAATTATCAGAATGGGTAAATAAATCATACTTTTTTGAAACTTCTGAAAACCCGGTAAGATTTGAATTGGTGTATTCATTTATTTTAGCAGACATATTGGATAAATCATACCCAGTAAGAAAGGCATCATATGGACGACCCACAAACGGCACACCAATCATCTCAAAATTCAACATGGTGTATAAATCTATATTTTCGGCCTTCAACTTTTTAGCTAAATGCTCCGAGCCTTTAAGTCCTTTTTCTTCTGCTGAAAACAATGCAATTAGGATACTACGTTTATTCGTTCTTGTTTCTGCAAAATATTCAGCGATTTCTAAAACACCACTGGTTCCAGCAGCGTTATCGTTAGCACCATTTGCAATGGTATCATCACCCACTTTTTTGGCAGAACCAATATGGTCGTAATGTGCACCAATAATAACAATTTCATTTTTAAGAGTCTCATCATTCCCTTCAATAAAACCAACTATATTATACGCATGCATCCCTTTCAAATTAAAACTATCTCTATAAGTTTTGTAATAGGGCTTTATATTGTTTTTACGAAAAATAGTCTCGATATAAACAGCCGCTTTTTCTATACCTTCTGAACCTGTGTCTCTACCTTTTAAATCATCGGAAGCTAAAAAGCTTACTATCTCCTTTAACTCTTCACTTGTTGCCAATTTATTACTGGATGCTTTTGAAGAAGAAGTCATAATAACATCCCCTTTTGAAGGTTTTGGAATCACATTTTGACTAGAATCTGTATTGTTTATAATTACTGTTGAAGATTTACAACCCATCACAATAATAAGTACTAAAAGGAAGACTGATTTTTTCATAAATTTTATTTGAGTTTAAAGATAAAAAAAACCTGCTTCAAATATGAAACAGGTTTTTTAAAATTATAATATTTCTGCCTTGGCAGGAATTTGTTATACCAACATGGTTACTGGGTTTTCAATATATCCTTTCAATGTTTGAAGGAATTGTGCCCCTGTAGCACCATCAACCGTTCTGTGGTCGCAGGCTAAAGATAATTTCATGGTATTCCCAACTACAATCTGCCCATTTTTAACCACTGGTTTCTCAACAATATTTCCAACAGAAAGAATCGCCGAATTTGGTTGGTTAATAATAGATGTAAACGTATCAATACCAAACATACCTAAGTTAGAAACTGTAAACGTACTACCGTCCATTTCTTGAGGTGTCAACTTTTTATTTTTAGCTTTACCTGCAAGTTCTCTAACAGCTCCACCTATTTGTTGTAAACTTTGTTCGTTTGCGAATTTTACTACCGGTACAACCAAACCATCTGGCACAGCTACTGCTACACCAATATGTACATGGTTATTTAAACGCATTTTATCTGCAAACCATTGTGAGTTTACTTGCGGATGTTGTTTTAATGCTAAAGCACAAGCCTTAACAACAATATCGTTATAAGATATTTTAGTATCTGGAACTGTGTTAAATTGTGTACGGAATGCAATCGCATTTTCCATATCGAATTCTACACTTAAATAATAGTGAGGTGCAGAAAACTTAGAGTTTGTCAACGCCTTTGCAATCGCTTTACGCATTTGCGAGTTTGGAATGTCTTCAAAATCTTCTTGTCCAGCTGGAACAAATTTACCAACTGAAGCACCAGATGTTGCAGGCACATAGTTCTCGATATCTGTTTTTACAATACGTCCATTTTCACCAGAACCTTGTACTTGAGATACGTTAATACCTTTCTCTTCTGCTATTTTTTTCGCTAATGGCGATATGAATAAACGACCATTAGCAGTTGTAGTCGCAACTGGTTTTGATGCTTTCACTTCCGCCTTAGGAGCATCTGCTTTTGCTTCAGCTTTAGGAGCATCTTGTTTTGGAACTTCTTGTTTAGCTGGTGCTGCTGTTGAAAAACTTGAAGCAACTCCAGAAACATCTGTTCCTGCAGGGCCAATAATGGCTAATAATGCATCGACTTTAGCCGATTCACCTTCTTGTAATCCTATAAATAATAAAGTACCTGATTGGAATGATTCAAATTCCATAGTCGCTTTATCAGTTTCAATTTCTGCTAAAATATCACCTTCAGCAACCTTATCACCAACCTTTTTAAGCCATGTTGCCACAGTACCTTCTTCCATGGTATCACTTAATCGTGGCATGGTTACAACAATAACACCTTCTGGTAATTCTGCTGATGCAGGAGCCTCTTCTTTTGCTGGAGATGCAGCAGTTTCAGCTGGCGCTTCTTTACTTTCTGGAGCAGCTTCTTCTTTAGCAGAACCACCACCTAGTAAACCAGAAATATCTTCTCCTTCATCACCAATAATTGCTAAAAGTTCATCAACCTTCGTTGTTTCTCCTTCTTGCACACCAATATGAAGTAAAGTCCCTTCGTTAAAAGACTCAAATTCCATAGTGGCTTTATCAGTTTCTATTTCAGCTAAAATATCACCTTCAATTATTTTGTCTCCAACTTTTTTTAACCAAGTTGCAACAGTTCCTTCTTCCATCGTATCGCTTAAACGCGGCATATTTACTACTATAGCCATAACTTATATTTTGTGTTTAATAAATGGATAATCTTCTTGTTCGTAAACCATATCGTAAAGTTGTTGTGTTTCTGGGTATGGAGATTCGTCTGCAAATTTTTCACATTCTGCAACTAAATCCTTCACACGCTTATCAATAACTTTAATATCATCTTCGCTTGCATAATTCTTTTCAAGAATAACATCTTTCACTTGTGTAATAGGATCGATTTTTTTGTATTCTTCAACTTCTGCTTTCGTTCTATAGTGTTGTGCATCACTCATGGAATGCCCTCTATAACGGTACGTTTTCAATTCTAAGAATGTTGGTCCGTCACCACGACGTGCACGCTGAATTGCTTCATCAAATGCTTCCGCCACTTTAATAGGGTTCATACCATCCACAGGTCCACATGGCATATCATAGCCTAAACCTAGTTTCCAAATTTCAGTATGGTTTGCAGTACGCTCTACAGAGGTTCCCATGGCATATCCGTTGTTTTCACAAACAAATACTACAGGAAGATTCCAAAGCATCGCTAAATTAAAAGTTTCATGAAGAGACCCTTGTCTTGCAGCACCATCACCAAAACAACAAATGGTTACACCATCAACGCCGTGAAATTTATCACCAAAGGCAATACCTGCACCTAAAGGAATTTGACCTCCTACGATACCATGACCACCATAAAAACGAAATTCTTTAGAAAAAATATGCATTGAACCACCCATACCTTTAGAAGTACCAGTAACCTTACCATATAATTCTGCCATAACACGTTTTGGATCTACACCCATACCTATTGGTTGCACGTGGTTTCTATAAGCAGTAATCATTTTATCTTTAGTCAAATCCATAGCGTGCAAAGCACCTGCTAACACAGCTTCTTGACCGTTATATAAATGAAGAAATCCTCTTACTTTTTGTTGAATGTAAACGGCTGCAAGTTTGTCTTCAAACTTCCTCCAGAATAACATGTCTTCGTACCATTTGAGGTAAACCTCTTTTGTGATTTTTTGCATCGACTCCTATTAAATTTTAATTACACGAAATACAAAAGTAATACATTGTGACTTATTGCAAAAATGCATTACGCTTAAAGTCTTAAAAATATATAAAAAATCAGCACATTAAGTTCAAAATTGCTTATTTAATAATTTTTAACAAAGATTATTAATGTTTTGAAAATTTCAAACGATTGAAATTTTCAAAAATCTATCAAAATCGCAAAAAACTAGAGTACCGATTTATCGAAAACAAGCGGCAATAAGTTAGCTAAAGATTCCGATTTGGCAATTTTACCAGATTTTCCCATAAAATAAATCTCGATTGGAGATGCCTGTTTCACCTCATATTCAGCAATGGCTTGCCTGCATGCACCACATGGAGGAATAGGACTTAAAGTTGGTTTGTTTTTTGAAGACGCAGAAATGGCCATTCTTACAACTTTAGCTTCTGGGTATTGCGACCCTGCATAATAAATGGCCGTACGCTCTGCACACAAACCAGACGGGTACGAGGCATTTTCTTGGTTATTTCCTGTAATAACTTCACCGTTATCTAAAAGTATGGCGGCACCTACATTAAAATTAGAATAAGGCGCATAGGCTTTATCTCTAGCTTCAAAAGCTTTATGCATTAAACTAACGGCTTCTTTAGGAAGTTCTTCCATAGCTTCATAAACATATAATGTAGATTCGATTTTCACTTCCTTCATATAATTTTCTTTTTTAATAAAGTTAAGAAACTATTTAAGACAAAAAAACTATTGCGGTTTGCAATAGTTTTTTTGTCTACTTTGATTTTATGATTGATGAGAATTTAAGATACTTTCATAGTCAAAACTCACCTCAATTTTGATACAATTTTTTAATACTCGCGGTATTCCCCTGCTCCAATATTGAAGGTTAAAGAAAAACGTAGTGTATTTTCTAAAGGGCTTTGCACTTTGGATGCTGAAAATAAATATGATAAATCGATATTAACCACATTTGCCTTAAAACCAGCACCTAAAGCTAAAAATTTTCTAGCGCCTTTATCTTCACTTTCATTAAAATACCCCATTCTAAAAGCAAAGGAATCTTGATACACATATTCAGCACCTAACGACCATGTAAATTCTTTTAACTCTTCACTAAAACCATCGGGCGCATCGCCAAACGACTGAAACATACCTGATATAAAATCAACATTAGGATCTTTACCTGCAACAATAATAGTAGGCTCATCACTACCTTGCTCCTCATCACCATCCGTATCAACATACCCATAAACAGGAGGTGTTGGCACTAATAATTTTGTAACCTCAGCAGTTACCGCTATTTTGTTGTATTGATCGAATATAAAATCGAAACCAGTTCCTAAACGTAAATTTGTAGGCTGAAAGTTTTCGATTCCTCCGGCATCATATTTAAATTTAGGTCCTATATTTTGAATCGCAAACCCCATTCTCCAGCGTCCATTAAAATCTGAATACGCCTCTTCTTCACTTTGATAGTATCCTGAAATATCGACTCCAAAAGTATTAGCTGCAGAAGCATCACCATCTACACCTTGTATTCTTAAATCTGAGCGCAAATAACGCATGGCAACAGACATAGCAAATTGATCACTTAATCGTAATGCGTACGATGCATCGATAGATAATTCACTTGGTCTTTGAATTCTAGGCTCATCAAACTCATTATCAACAAACTCAATATCACCTAAAGAGAAATATCTTAAACTAGCTGCAAAAGCACTTCGTTCGTCTAAACGATTAAAATACGTGACATTTCCTAAAAATATATCATTAACCAATTTACTTAAATAAGGTGTGTAACTTACTCCTACTCCCGACTTGGCTTCTGAAAATGCATATTTTGATGAATTCCATTGTTGAGAAAAGGCATCTACACCAGTTGCAACCCCCATATCTCCCAAAGCCGCTGCTCTGGCATCTGGTGCAATTAACAAAAACGGAATACCCGTTGTAATAACTCTTCTATCTTGATTTGGAAAAATAATGGTTTCTTGCGCACTTGCTTTAACAACAAAAACAAAGGCTATTAATAGCAATAGTTGGTTCTTCATGAATTAATTTTTATTTGACAAATATAAATTTTTATTAGAGGATAACAAGTTTCTCTATTTTTTCAACTTTTTTATTGAGAAGATCTGACTGAACAGTTAACTTATAAATATAAACACCCTTACCTATTCTATCTCCAAAATCGTCTCTACCATCCCACACAATATCTCTTGACAATGAACTATTGGTTATGGCTCCGCCAGAAGTTTGCCCATTTAAGGTTCTAACCAACTTACCTGAGACGGTGAATATCTGTATAGAAACGTTTAAAGGTGCCGAACTATTGTGATTAAACCAAAATTCGGTGTAATTTACGAACGGATTTGGATAATTAAGCACATTATTAATTTGAAGTACTTCATCTTTATCAAACACAATAAATTGAATTTCAGACACAGAAGAGTTATTATACACATCCCAAGCCTTAAGCGTTAATGTATGGAGTCCAGGTGCTAAATCTCGAAACGGAAAACTCACCACACCTTTTTGATAGTCATCCACTTCTGTTTGATAATAATCATTTAAAACAATCGGGTTTGTTTCATCACCATCTATTATAGCGACAATATCATGCCCAATACCACTAGCTGTATTTATACCGTTTGCATCATTTAACTTTGCTAATAAGGTAGGTGATTCATTTGTAATACCTCCAGATACAAAGTTTTCATCATTCATATAAAGCGCAATAACCGGCCCTATATTATCGACTTCCGCATTGTTATTTAATCCACCAATTTTTACGGTATTGACACTCGCTCCTGTTTGATCTTCTAGTAGAGCCTCATTTTTTGAGTAAAAACTCACTTTACCAAAACCAACAGGAATACTAATGTCTTTCGGCACCACAAAATCGAACTCAAATTGACCTCCTTTAACCGATGCTTGCCCTCTAAATATAATTTCGCCAAGGGTTTGAAAATCAAGCTTCACTAATTTACCATTCAGCGTAGTACCATCGTTTGCTAATGTTTGTCTATCAATATCTTTATCATAAATAGTTACTGAAAGTGTCCCGTTATAACTGGTAAGCGGGTTCCCTGATAAATCGGTTACTTCACCAGCCAATTTCACATAACTTAACGCCTTTAAAGTATCTGTAGATTGCCCAACAGGTACATCGTTAATTTTTGTAAGCTTAACACTCGGTTTTGGAAACACCAATTTCATGGCTGGATCTCCAATAAAAAAGATGAGTCTGTTTTGACTTTGACCAGATATGGATGGATTATTTTTTGTTAATCTTAGAGCTTCAGCCATAGACGGATATTCATAATCCTCATACGTATCATCATCACTATAAGAAAACAGATATTGACCCAATAAATTATTGAACGAAATGGCAAAATTCACAAATATCTGTCTGGTAGTTGTTATTAAACCAATAGCACCCGCTTGTTTATTCCAATAAGTGAACTCACCTGCTGTTTGCCTGTAAGGGTTATCAAACTTGGTATATTCACAGGTTACAGTTACAAAGCAGTTGAATTTATTAAAATTACGAAAGCCTTCAATGTCTGGTTTTAATAAAATACGCTCTTGCGCCAACCCATCTTCACCACCATGTCCAAAATAATTAACAACAAGTGCTCCGTTATCAATGGCATTTACAAATTCATTCGTTACTTGTGGATATCTATTTCCTCCTGCGGAAGTTTCTTGTTGAAATGCATCCGTATGAATTTTAACCACATTCATAAATGGCTTATTATTCATTACCAGATTCCCAACATTATCAGTCGTTTCTTGCAAAATACCTTCCCAATCTTTATCAACATCGTCTGAAACAACTACAAAATTATTTCGCCAGCTACCAAAAGAGTCTTTATTATAATACAGTTCCACCTTATCAACCAACTCTTTAGCACGTTGCGGTGTATCAGCCAAAACACGCCCCACTGCAATATCTAATTTATCACTTGTTGCCATGGTGCCTTCATTAGCATCCATCATACCATAAAAATCATCAGATACAAATGAGCTTGTCAAGTTAAAGCTACTATAGGAATGCCACGAGGGCACAATGTTCGTATTATTGGGCACTCGGTTTTTATAGTCGAAGGATCCATCGCCAAACATACACAAGTACTTTATTTTCTTTTCAGGCGCACTCGCATTATCATAAACATACTTCACTAAATTCCTAATAGCTCCAATATCTTGATTACCTGTGCTGAACTCATTATAAATACTCGTTAAACTAAAAACTTTTACATTTAAATTATACTGGGTTCTATTTATTTGTGCCAAACGCTCCGCTTGAGTAAGCATGTTTTCTGGTGCTACAATAATATAATCCACATCTTCAAACTGTCCCTCGCTATTTAAAAACACGGTACCTTTTATATTCTGATTGCTTAAAGTCGTTTTAGAATCGAACTTAGGCTCAAAATAATCTTGAGACGTTACAGCTACATAATTTCTTAAAACCCCCATGTTTGCCTTAAAACTTAAAGTAGCAGCAGCATCTGTATTTAATACATTCGATACATTATAAATATCAGTCACATCCCAAACTTCTAAAACTTGCGTCGCATTTTCTAGGGTGTATTGAGCGATTCCGGAAGACGATGACACGACATTCTTTTTAAATTGAAACTGCTTATTATTAAATTTTAATGCCCGCGTCGCCTCTAAAGAAATATAATCTAAATACCCTAAAGCACTTGGGTTCCCTTGTTTATCATAATTAAGCCCCACCGCAATTTTAGAACCACTTACATTGATATTGTTATTATAAACAGACTCATTTGCTAAACTAGGAGTGGACGCACCTGCAATAGACAATGTAGAAACGGCAGTTCCATTCACCGTTAATTTCATAGACGTTTGTGTAGATGAAGCCGCTGCTACATACACCTTTAACCGAACCGGTGATGTTGTTACTAAATCAGGAAAATCGAAATTAAATGTTTTATCGACAGCCACATCAAAGCGATTACCAAACCAACGCCTTCCTAAAAATGCTATATTGTACTGATCTACTTCATGAAATTTATAATCTTCATACGTATTAATCTCTAAATCGACAGTACCACTAGGTTGCACAAATGGCTGAACACGTTTCCCTAAACCCGTACCTGTACTAATGTAATAATAGGTCTTGTCTGCAAAACAGTTTATATTAGTATTACTTTCCTGGTTATATTCTTTTGGGCCTTGTGCATAAAACAAAAGATAATCTTCATTATTAAACACACCATCTGCCTCACCTACAAACTTTATGGCATTTTCCTCAATATCGAATGGATATGCCACTGCGTTAGAATTAGGAATCATACGTCCACCATTACCATATAACTTAATTGTCCTAGGGTCAATATCATTCACTTTAACACCAAGTCGTTGTAAAAAACTTTTCGATAATTTAAAAACCCCAGTGGTATCTACATAAAACCGATGCCATTCACCAGTATTTAAAACCGAATTTGAAATGGCATTCGTATTATTTACTTTATTTAATGAAGAAATTCTGCTCGAACTACCTCCAGCTGAATAATTAATTTGAAATGAAGTTACTTTTTTAAAACTACCATTTGCTTCCTTAATAATAGGTGTTAATTGAAATACTGCAAATTGTTTATCTCTTGCCACCGCATTTTTTAAACTGAAACGTAATTCTGTTGGAATTGTTGAAACATCTAAGTCCTTTAAATCGTTTTTAGAAATAGTAGCATAAGATACATTAGCAACCGCAATTGAAGATTCGTTTACTGGATTAGAAACAGACCACTGCGAAACAAACTGTAAGCCTTCATCAAAACCAAAACTAAAGTTCTCCTTATTAAATGACGGAATTTCTAAAGTATAAGTTCCCCCTGAAATCTTTTGAGAAGACTCCCAATTAATGGTGAATTTTTGCTGTTGCGCAAACACAACCGAACAACATATAAATAGTAAAAGTAAAAATTTCTCTTTCATTGCTAAACTAACGTTATTAAAGTCGTGATATTATTAAAAAAATAACAAAATTAAAAACTGAAGCAAAAATACAATAATAAATGACTTAATCTTGCGTTAATATAAATCAAAAGAAGGTTAAAAAGCTCTAAAAACATCGATGTAATGATTAAAAAACAGGGTGAAATACACATTTTTTTGAACAAATCCCACAAAATAGCTTGTAGTATTCGGTTTAATTCTTATATTGCAGCACCAAAATATTATTAGCTTACTTAAACGTATGAATATGAAAAAAGTAGTAGCATTCAAGGTTTTATTAGTTTTAGCGTTAACTATAGTTACAACTAGTTGTAAAAAATCTTCGAGTTCAAAAAACAGCTCAAGGGCTACTGGATGGGATATTAATTCCAGAGAAGGTGGTTTTCAGTACAATACAGACTTTAAAGAACAAGAAACGTCTCCAGGACTTGTCTTTGTTGAAGGTGGAACGTTCACAAAAGGTCGTGTTCAAGATGACGTGATGCACGATTGGAATAATACGCCCAATCAACAACACGTACAGTCTTTTTATATGGATGAAACAGAGGTTACCAATGCTATGTACATGGAGTATTTAGATTGGACTAAACGTGTTTACCCACCAACCGACGAAAACTTCAGAGCCATTTACCATGGAGCATTACCTGATACTCTTGTTTGGAGAAACCGATTAGGCTTTAATGAAGTTATGACGGAAAATTATTTGCGTCACCCAGGATATGGTGAATACCCTGTTGTAGGTGTAAGCTGGATTCAAGCAGTTGAATTTGCTAACTGGAGATCAGATCGTGTAAACGAATATAACTTAGAACAAGCAGGCTACTTAAAACGTGACGCTAAAATAGTAGACGTTAACGCAGAATCAACGTTTAGCATAGACACATACGTAAACACACCCACCTCTACATATGGTGGAAACGAAGAAGTTATTAACCCAGAACGTGGTAATAAAAGATTTGCAAGAACGGATGCCGATGGTAACGAAACTAATATTTACGCTACTAGAGAAACAGGACTTATTACACCTAAGTACAGACTCCCAACTGAAACAGAATGGGAATATGCTGCTTTAGGATTAAGCGAAATTAGAAGCTATAACTTATACCGTGGTCGTAAAAAATACCCATGGGACGGACAATACACACGTAATGGTTCTCGTAAATACAGAGGTGACCAACTAGCCAACTTTAAACAAGGTAAAGGTGATTACGGCGGAATCGCAGGATGGTCTGATGATGGTGCTGATATTACCAATGCTGTTAAATCTTACGAACCAAATGATTTTGGCTTATACGATATGGCAGGTAACGTTGCCGAATGGGTAGCCGATGTTTACAGACCTATTGTTGATGATGAATTTAATGATTTCAACTACTACCGTGGTAACGTTTACACCAAAAACGCTATTAGTGAAGATGGTACGATACAAATAGTAACTGTAGATAACATTGTTTATGACACGCTATCAAACGGAAAAGTAATTGCTAGAAATTTACCAGGTGAAATATTACAAGTTCCTGTTGATGAAAATGAAACGTATTTACGTGCCAACTTTGACAAGAGTGACCAAATAAACTTTAGAGATGGTGATAGACAATCATCTAGACGTTTTGATGATTTCAGTGAAGAAGAGGATTCTAACGGTAAAAAAAGTGAAACTCGAAAAATGTATAACTCTCCTAACAACGTTGTTTCCAGAGATTCAGAAGGAAAACTAGTTAGAGAATATGACAAATCAAACAACAGAACTTCAATGATAAATGATGAAGTTCGCGTTTACAAAGGTGGTTCTTGGAAAGATAGAGAGTACTGGTTAGACCCAGCACAAAGACGCTACTTCCCGCAAGATATGGCTACCGATTATATTGGATTTAGATGCGCCATGTCGCGTGTTGGTTCTAAATCTAAATCAAACCAAAAAAAGAAAAGTTAATTACAACTTCTAAATAATTAAAAAAGTCCTAGCAAATGTTAGGACTTTTTTAATACATTTATTTTTAAAACCTAATACCACTATCTTTTGCAAATAGAACAACTACATACGCTTTTCTTAGAATGCGCAAACGCATGTACAGACACTAGAAAAATTCAACCTAACGACTTGTTCTTCGCTCTTAAAGGAGACAACTTTAATGGTAACACTTATGCGCAACAAGCCATACAAAGTGGTGCCAAGTATAGCATTATTGACGAAGCCGAGTTTAACACAACTTCCAACACCATTTTAGTAGAAAACGTCCTTGAGACCCTGCAAGCATTAGCAGCATTTCATCGCACTTTTTTAAATATTCCTATTATAGCACTTACAGGTAGTAATGGAAAAACAACAACCAAAGAGCTTATTAACGCGACACTGTCTCAAAAATTTAAAACCACAGCCACAGTAGGTAATTTAAACAATCATATAGGTGTGCCATTAACACTCCTTTCCATGTCCAAATGCACCGAAATTGGTATTGTTGAGATGGGCGCAAATCACCTAAAAGAAATCGAATTTTTGTGCCACATTGCAAAACCAGATTACGGTTATATAACAAACTTTGGCAAAGCACATTTAGAAGGTTTTGGAAGCGTTGAAGGCGTTATTAAGGCCAAAAGTGAATTGTATAATTTTTTAGATGAAAACAAGAAAATCATATTTGTTAACGCACAAGATATCATTCAGTTAGACAAAACAAAACAATCGCATACATTCATATTCGGAAACGATACAAACTTTGATGTTCAAATAAATTTTGTAGAGGCACAACCCAATGTTTCTGTTGCTTACAATCATTTAGACATACAAAGCCATTTAATTGGCGAATACAACTTTAATAATATTGCGGCAGCTATAGCCATTGCCAATTACTTTAAGGTAGATGACCTAGCTATAAAAGCGGGTATAGAAAACTATATGCCTACAAATAACCGGTCGCAAGTCATTATAAAAGGGTCTAATAAAATTATTTTAGATGCCTATAATGCCAACCCAACCAGCATGCAGGTGGCTATAATGAATTTTGAAAAACTAAACGACACTAACAAAATTGCTTTTTTAGGTGATATGTTTGAATTAGGAAATGATGCCGAAACAGAACATCAAAACATTGTTAACTTAGTTGAAACTTTAAACTTTCAGACTATTTTGATTGGAGAACATTTTTTCAAAACTAAAATAAACCCAAACAACACCAAGTCATACAAGAATTTTAATGATTTTAAAAACGCATTTGATTCTTCTAAAATAACCAAAAACACACTTCTAATAAAAGGTTCTCGTGGTATGGCTATGGAGCGTATTTTAGACCTGCTGTAGCAGAAAAAACAAACACACATTTAATAAAAAGGCTTTCCACACGGAAAGCCTTTTTCTAAGTTAATTAAATATCAATTCTTAATTATTTATACTGAACCGTTCTTTTGGTCTCGTAACTTTTTAATTCCAAATGCTGAAGCCCCAACTAAAAGAACAGCAAGCCCTCCATCTAAAGGAATAGAATCACCATCTTCTAACGGTGGGTCGGGAGGAACGTCAGGAGAACTTAAAGCAAACAAACCTGAAGTACATGTCATCATAAATATGACCAGCATGATACTCGTTTTTTTCAACGAAAAGCTACTTTTAATTTCCATAATATTTAGTTTTTAATGGTTAATTAATAATTATTCTTTTAATAGTTGTTACTCCGTTTGAAGTTAAATTTACGAAATATACACCTTGTTCCCTAGTGAAATTTGTTTTAATAGCGATGTGTTGACTCGCTTTAAACCCTGTTTCATAAAACAACTTCGCTCCCAAAGTATTGTAAATAGTCACTTCTAGGTCATTCATGTTTTTAGGAATATCTAAGAAGAACCTGCCTTCAGCAGTTGGGTTTGGATATAGTACAATATCCTGAACACTCCATTTTAGACTAGTTAAAGTCTGAGAAGAAAAACCAATCACAAATCGATCACCTGCTATTGATTCAGGAACACTCTCATCTATAGTATAGGAGTAATTCACAACCCCATTTTGAGGCACTACGGTAGATACATTCGTATACGTATCCAGCAAGTAAGGTATTGCACCTTGCAACTCTATACCTTCCGCCACAATGGTATAATCACTATAACGATACGTATTAATTTCCAATGGAATTTGCTCTAAAATCTCAGGAGTTGCTCTACTTTCAACACCTAATAACACACCGTCATTTGATGTTGCGAAATTCTCATCTAGGTTCGTTAATTTAGGCGCGTCATTTTCATCAATGCCGTTATTTCCAGCATTATCAAAAAGAACCAGGACACCATCTGCTTCCGATTGGCTTGCTGCCAATGCACTGGTTTCAAATAACTTTAAACGCAACTGTCCTGTACTCGCTTTTTTAGCAACAGTTTTAAACACATCCGTCTCTAACATAGATGTGTTTTTACTAGCCTGTGTAAAGTCTAATGATGCTAAACCAGCACCGCCTGTATACACCCAACCCGCCTGACCTGGCTGTAAAAATTGATTTGCATTACCAGCAGTTGCAGTACCTAGTGCAGCATACACTGTGGCATAAGCACCTCTATTACCTATATTTGGATCCCAAACCCAATAAAAAACAGGAGCAATATTAATTGTATTCTGGAATAAAATCTCACTCATATCTACAGGAGCCTGAAATGGATTCCCGAAAAACACAAAGCGCTGAACAGGAACATCGACTTCAATAGTACTCGTACCTGCATTTTCTCCAACCAGAACACCGGTTGCTCTTAAAACTGTTTCAGAAGGCTCCGGTGAATTGTTTGTTAAATCGATTGTTCTATCGCCTCTTACTAAAATATGATAGCCTTGACCTGTAACTAAGTTTGTGCCATCTGTATTGGGCATGGACACATAACTGTAAGAATTATTGTCAAACATATACATGGACGGATTACCAGTACCTGTAGCATCAAAACCATTAGCTCCCGCAATAGACCCTGTAATATGAGTACCTTGTTGCCAATTATTGGAAATGAAATCACTTGTTGTTACTGGCGAACTTAATTGACGAAATGCTCTTCTTGCAGGAATATAACGTTCGACAGTTACATCTCCAACAAAAACACCCGTACTTTCACCTATGTACGCAGACCCCGAAGTATCTGACTGCATAGTCAAACTACCAACTACTGTAATAACCCCATTATTTGTAATGACTACGGACGGGCTTACTATTAGGGACGCACCACTCTCAATGGTTAAACTTCCTCCTTCAGAAACACTTAAATTTTGACCTGTTTCCAATATTGGGTAATTGGACAATCCTCCAGAAATTTTAACATCTGAATTGATTGATAAACCAGGAGAAAAACCGCCCTCCCAATTACCTTCAACGGACCAATCGGTTCCTAAATAACCTGTCCAGACAGGATTTCCAATAACACCCTCATCTATAATACCATCACAGTTGTTATCTATACCATCAACAACTTCTGTCGCACCTGGATTAACACCTGCATTCGTGTCATCACAATCACCAGCAACCTCTGCATAACCATTTGGCACTGTTGCTGAACAAATAGCCTCGGCTGTTCTTCCGTAACCATCACCGTCTGTATCGACATAATAAATAGTAACTGTATTTACGGTACCATCTGCATCGTTACAATCGTTTGCTAAATCGAAACCATCTGCATCCAAATCATCATCACGAGTTTCTGGGTTACAATCGTTATCAACACCGTCATAAGATACTTCTGTTGCTCCTGGATTTATCTGAGCATTCGTATCATCACAATCACCAGAAACCTCAGCATAACCATTTGGCACTGTTGCTGAACAAATAGCCTCGGCTGTTGTTCCGTAACCATCACCGTCACTATCAACATAATAGGTCGTAGTAGCGTCTACAGAATCGTCATTGTCGTTACAATCGTTTGCTAAAACAAATCCATCTTCATCTAAATCATCATCCAATGTGCTAGGATTACAATCGTTATCGATGCCGTCATATGGCACTTCCGTAGCATTAGGACTAATATTAGGATTGGTATCGTCACAATCGCCTTCATTTTCGCTAAAACCGTCATCATCGTCATCCGTGGCATTAGGACTACAGTCGTTAATAGATACACCATTTTCATCTACATCATCTGGACATGGAGAATTTACTTCTGCATCGTCACAATCTGCAATTCCATCTCCATCTGTATCTGTATCGGGTGTGCCACAACCACAAAGCCCAGGATAAATTTTATCGTCATCATCTGGACAATAATCGATACAATCTTCTCCCTGTGTTATAGTGACTGAAATTTCAATCATTTCATCTGTTCCAATATCTGTTACTGTTACTATATAGGTGCCAGCAGGTTTATTTATTGTTTGGGTTGTTTCACCTGTATTCCACTCATAGGAATAGTTTCCAGAACTACCTGTTGCATTAGCTGTAGCACTACCAAGCTCTTCTGTTAATTCACAAGCTTCAGTTGTAACAAAGCTTACGCTTAATCCACTACTAATATCTGCACTAGCTTCATTATCGTTTTCATCAAACTCTATTACACTGGGGTTAACAATTCTACCTATAATGGTAGTTTCAGTATCACTTACATCCCAGTTATAACTTACTGGAACTTCACCTCCAGCAACTACAGATATATCCTGCTTACCTAAATATTGCTCCTGTCCATTATTGTCTACATAATAGAACTCTACTTCAGCATCCACATTTATATCTCCATTATTTTCAATAACACCATTAATTTGTAAAACCTGAGATATAAGTGGCGATTCATTATCTACTCCAAATTCTTTGAAGAATAAGTTCGCAGCTTCACCAACTATTATAGCCCTTGTTGCTTCATTATTCAATTCATTGGTTTCTATAATCTCACCTTTAGAATCGATAATAATTCGCACAATATGAGCTCCAGCCGTTGTAGATAACCAAGGTGTTGAAACTGATACTGTACTATTTGTATTGCTTAACAAACCAGGTACGTTTTCGATTCTTTCCAAGAATACTTCGTCTACATAAATATCGAAATCCATTTCTTCACCAGTATTTGGGAATGCAATGTTTTCATAAGTGATATCAAAGCTTACAGCTTCTCCAACTGCTGGATTTAGAATGTCTGGATTAATGAATTGACTCAATACGCGCATATCAGGTAAGTTTTTCACATTTATTGTTCTGATATAAACATTATTGGTGTCATCACACTCTTGATAAGCACCATCTGGGTCAGCAGTCCATCTAAAGGTATAGTTTCCTGTCTCAGCAAAGACAAATGAATTGTTCATCACATAGCTTCTACTTAAGCTACAACCTGCGTGACAACCGAGAATGTTTTCTTCTGATTCTTGACTCAATTCTATGAAACCTCCTGAAGAAGGCGTTTGAACCTCGAATTTAACATCTACCTCTGAAGCAGCATATAAATATTGGTTATGCAACTTAATCCAAGGAACAACTGTTGAGAATTGTATGAATTCATTTTTACCCCAGAATTGACCTCCAGAAGCACCGCACGGTGGCGTAAGATAAAATTCATGACATAACTGACTACTATTCGAATTATTAGTTTCATTCAATTCATTAATTATACCACCAGTATCTGCTGTAACAATTAATTCTTCATTAATGCCAGCAAATGGCATTTCTACTTCTACAGATACTGATCCACCTGGCTCAATATTATCGCTAACAGTTACTGTACTAAATGCTCCTCCAACTACTTGAAATTGAACATCAAATGGCGCTATAGCTGTAGCATTTCCACTATTAGTCACAGTGGTTCTATAAGTATTAGTTGCTACATTGCCTGGATCGATTGGTTCCACGACCATATCTCCACCACAGCCTGAAACAGTAAGATCAGGTTTACATTCTGACAGTGTTCTTGAATAACTAGCTATATTATTATTCTCTCTTAATTCACTTACTACTCCATTACTGGCTATTGGTACATCGACGCGTACATCGAAGTTGTAACTTCCTTCAGATGGATAGGTATATGCTAAACTAAAGCTTGCAGATTGACCATTATTTAGACCTGAAATTGTATGTGTTTCCGTACCTATAAAGGTTGAACCTTCATAAATATCTACTTCAACATCAAAACTACCAGCTGGTACATTACCTGCATTACGAACACTAAACGTTGGTGTTAAGTTTGAATTACAAAAGAAACTCGATGACCTAGGTCCAGACCAAGGTATTAAATCCGGTAACCCTACGAGAACCTGAAGGTAATCTATACTTGTATTGTTGCTTGTATAGGCTTCTGTAACTGTATTAGGTGTAATAACTGTACCTCTAATATTATACGTTCCGGCAGTTGCAAAAGTCATGACATCTAAATCAATAATATGGCTTTCATCTTCCATTAACCCAGGCACTGCATAAGAATTTGGTAATATTGGTACTCCGCCAAATTGGGCGAAATCGACAGTAGTTGCTGGAAGGGTTTGATCTCCATTATTATAAACAGTGATTTTACCACTTGTGGTTCCTCCTTCTAAAATAGAATTATCATCGTAAGCAACAGAAATCCCCCAATCGGATATTGGGTTGTAAACAATTTCAAAGGTATCAGATCCTGCTCCTGTTAATGTGTAATCTGTAACTTCTGCTGTTACTGTATACGTTCCAACATTATTACTAGCACTAAATGAAGTCGAGAAAATACCATTACTATTTGTATGTACTTGAATGGTTCGATTTAAATCTTCTATAAAGATATCGACGGTAGCACCCGCAACACTTGGGTCTTCAAGTTCAACAGCCGTATCATCATAGTATGCATAACCACTCACTCTTACACTTGGATAATTAATATTCACTATAGAAGGCGTAACATTTACATCAACCACTATTGTTCCTGGAACATTGTAATCGCCATTAGTAAATGGTCTTACCGCATTATTATCTAATTCATTACTCTCGTTAATAACATTAGTAACATCAATAGATACACGCATTGGCATCCAACCTATTTCATCTGGAGTTGTAATGTTCCATACCACTTGCTCACTACTATTTGGTGCAATATATGGCACCAGTAAGTCTGGATAAGGAATTGTTGGATCCCATTCATTCAATAATCCTACAAAGAAATTCTCCGCTGGCAAATCACTAGCATTATGAATTGTAGCAGTGATTTGTAACAGGCTCGAAGGCTCTGGATTTGGATTGTCAAATACGATATCATTAGCAAAGATTTCAATATCTGATTGTGTTAATACATCTGGCGCATCAAATGGGCCAAATATGGTTGAACAACCATCTATTACTACTTCAGTAAAAATTTCATATTCAGTATTTGCCTCAAGCGGTGAAATAGTACCTACATATAATTTACCATCTGCTATATTGGTGTCTGTCGCATTTCCTTCAGTTAACACTATAGTCTTATCATTGGCAGTATTAAATACGCCATCGGCATCATAATCAAATATGACTCTTGGATAACCAAACTGGGGTATTATGTTTCTAGTATCAGTGAAGATTACCTCCAAATTATAATCGTCTATTGGAGCACCAACTAATGGATCAATAATAGTAGCAACAAAACCTGGGTTACCAGAGAACGCAAAGAACTGCGCAATTGGGTTAATATCGGCATCAGTGTCATCACAATCACCTTGGTTTTCTGTAAATCCATCACCATCATCATCTATATCTGATGCACTATCTGGTGTATCCGGATTACAATCATCATCTTTACCATTACCAGCTATCTCAATAGCGTTAGGATTTACAGTGTTGTCGGTATCATCACAATCCCCTCCAACAGTTGCATAACCATCAGGAGTAATGTTAGAACAGATGTTTTCTAAAGTAGACCCGAAACCATCGCCATCAGCATCAACATAGTAAGTTACTGTGTTGCTAATACTGGCATCGGTATCATCACAATCATTTGCAAGTACAAATCCGTCTTCATCTAAATCATCATCCAACGTAGCAGGATCACAATCATTATCAATACCATCATAAGCAACTTCTGTAGCTCCTGGGTTTACAGTAGCATCAGTATCATTACAATCGCCATCAACAGTTGCATAGCCTGTAGGTGCTGTATTAGAACAAATATCCTCTGGAGTGGTTCCAAAACCATCACCATCGTTGTCTACATAATATGTTATAGTCGCACTTATAGTTGCATCATTAGGTGCGCAATCTAAAGTATCTATTACACCATCTCCATCAGAATCTAAAGTAGATGAACAATTAGCTGCTCCTTCCAAGACTGTTATAATAGCAATACCATTTACAGTATTATTACTTTGGTCTGTAACAAATAAAGAGACTGAATTAGTACCTAAATTATTACAAGAGAAATTGGTTTGACTTAAACTTCTTGAAGTTATACCACAATTATCTGTAGAACCATTATCTACATCGTTAACAGATATACTTGCATTGCCGGTAGCGTCTAAAACAATAGTTACCGGTTGTGTAAGTACATTAGGGTTGGTGTTGTCTTCTATAGTTACAATTGCCGTTGCTGAGTCGCTATTACCAGAAGCATCTTCTACGGTAAGCGTAACCGTATTAGCGCCTAAATTAGCACAAGTAAAACTATCAATATCAATGGAACGCGAAGTAATACTACAATTATCTGTTGAATTGTCATCTACATCATTTGCTGTAATAGAAGCATTTCCAGAAGCGTCTAGTGACACCGAAATATTTTTAGTGATTGCTACTGGGTTCATGTTGTCTTCAACGGTCACCGTAGCAGGACTACTTCCTGTATTTCCATTTGTATAGGTGACTAAAAGAGATACCGTATTGCCGCCTAAATCATTACAATTAAAGGTAGATTTACTTAGACTAACACTGGAAAAACCACAATTTTCAGACAAAACGCCGTTAATATCGGCGGGTGTGATACTGGCTTCTCCATTGGCATCGAGCTCTATAGTAATATCGTTGGTAGTAATCTCTGGAGCTATTACCGTAACTATAGCAGTATCTGTATCAGATTGCCCTTGAGCATCTTCAACAGTTAATGTTACCGTATTTAATCCAATATCATCACATGTAAAAGTATCAATGTCTATAGACTTTTGTGTTATACCACAATTGTCTGAAGAAATATCAATATCATCAACAGTTATAGATGCATTTCCAGTTTCATCTAGTGTTACTGAAATATTTCTGGCATTAGCATTTGGTGCCAAATTATCTACAACATTTACCGTAGCAGTTGCTGCATGTTGATTACCTGATGTATCTTCTACAGTAAGTGTTACTATGTTTTCTCCAATGTTCTCGCAGGTAAACGCAGTTATATCTAAACTAAAGTTAGCTATCGCACAGTTATCTGTAGAGCCATTGTCTATTTGATCTGCTGTAATACTTACACTACCATTGCTTTGTAATTCTGCAGTAATATTTTGAGTTTGCGCCACTGGTGCCACACTGTCAACAACAGTAATAGTAACGCCTAAAGTAGTTTCTGATCCGTTAGTGTCTGTTGCCGTTACGGTAACCGTATTTGCACCTAAATCAGCACAGGTAAAATCTATTTGTGGTTCATCTAAGGCAACAGAGGCTAATTCGCAATTATCAAAAGAGCCGTTGTTAACATCGTCTATAGTAATAAAACCTTCTCCATTTTCACCTAGTTCTACAGTAACATCTTCAAAAACACGTATGGTTGGACCATCTGTATCTTCAACTTCTATATCTGTTATAGTTTCGTAAAGCGAGTATGTACCGTCTTCATTTTTAACGCTAATACTTAAACTACTAATACCACACAATGCCAAATCACCAGGTATTTCTACAACATATTCATTTGGATTACCTGTTGGCGTAATAGGTACCGCGTTACCGGTGCCATAACCTAAATTAGCATTAAATAACACTTCAGCATCCGCTAGCGGCGAAACATCACCACCTTGGTTTACGTTTTCAAAAATATAGAAAGTCCGTCTGTCATATAAACTCCAAGTACCATTTTCATTTTCAATACGCATGCCTAATTTATGAAACCCTGTACCTAAAGCGCCTAATGGAATTAGGAAACTTTCGGTTGTAGTACTTGGGTTTCCAGATAAAGAAACTTTAGTGCCACTACCTGTACCTGGGTCGTTATCAAACCAGTATTCTACCCGTGTAAGGTTGGCAATAGGGCCACTTCCTGGTGCACTAATATCATCTACCACATAAAAAGTGCTTCTTCGGTATAAACTCCAAACCCCATTTTCGTTTTGTACGCGGATACCTAAACTATGAAAACCTCCCGTTAAATCGTCTAAGGGTATTAGATAACTCTGGGTAGTACTATTTGGGCTGTCAGAAATGGTTAAGGCGGTCCCGCCACCTTGTCCAGGGTCTGCATCAAACCAATATTCGGCCCCGGCAAGGGGGAATGCATCATCACCACCCGGCACACTAATATCATCTACCACATAAAATGTACTTTTTCTATATAAACTCCAAACCCCATTTTCGTTTTGTACGCGGATACCTAAACTGTGAAATCCACCTGCTAAACTACCTATAGGAATGGCGTAGCTTTGTTGTACGCTGTCTGGGCTGCCAGAAATCACTATATCTGTACCATTGCCAAAACCAGGGTCTGTATCAAACCAATATTCGGCACGGGCAAGCGGGTATGCGGCATCACTGCCGGGTGCGCTAATATCATCTACCACATAAAAAGCAGACTTGTTGTATAGACCCCAAGTGCCTTGATCGTCTAGAGCTCTAATTTGCAGGCTATGAAACCCACTATTTAAACCCGTTGTAGGGATGCTTAATGCTTCTTGCAAAAGCTCACCTGTATTTAACGTTACGTTTACCGTGGTACCATTACCAAAACCAGGATCGGTACCAAAAAAATACTCTAATTGGGTAATACTTTGGGCTGTTATAGTATTTGAGCTTGCCCAAATAGTTAAAAGTATGATCCAAAATTTGTATTTAATAGGTGGTAAGCGCAATTGTGTTAATAGCGCTCTCATAATTAATGCGCTTTAGCTTTAATAGTTACATTAATATTACCGCCTATTTCTACAGCGCCATCATAACTTATAACATCAAGGGTGGGTACGCCTTGGGGGTTACCTAAAACATTGAAGTTAAAGCCATTATTATATAGTCCAATTTCTGAACCGCCACCACCGCCAGTAAGTGCTGGAGAATCTAGAGGGTCTCCATTTGCAGTAGCTTGTAGTGTTAAATCATCTTCTAAACGAGCGTAAGGGTAATAACTACTGTTATCAGCAAAACTTTGGCTTACAGCAGGATCGACATTCTTAAATAGAGGGTCTGTATTGGCAAGGGTAAAGGAATCAAGATATGAGCCACCACTGGAGGTAGAAATATTAACATCACCACTTACAGAATAGTTATAGGTAAGGTTATTAGTTAAATTAAAATCTCCTTGAGGAAATAAAATATTAGCGTCAGCACCATAATTAAAAATAAACATATTATTAAACAGTAATAGAGTGCTGCTAGGAGCATAATTATAAAAGATTATTTGGGAAGACCAATATTTAAAAACATTGTTTGTAACCACGGTTGTTGCTGCATTATAAGTATTTATAGGATTATTACCTGCAAAAATATTGTTAGAAATTAAAACATCATTAGTATCTCCATAAATAGTGAGTGTAGACTGAATAACACAGCCCCTAACAAAAACACCATCAATATACGTTGCGGCAGCTTGGCTACTACTGGTGCCTAAATAAAAGGTGCTATTTATTTCACATTCAAAAATATTTAACCCACTGTAAGGAGGGGCTGTTGGTCCGGTGCCAGTTGGATAACATGAACTAATTTCTAAGCCTTTTAACGTAATGTTAGAGGCGCGTGGGTTTATCCTGCTAACAATAGATTTTTTACCAGGCTCGGAATGCGAGCGGCCTACAATGGTAACTGGGGTATCTATAACACCGTTGCCATAAGTACTGCCCGAAGGTTGTACATAAATAACAGCGTCAGTAATATTGTTTGTTGTTATATCATCTAAAGCATCTTGCAACGTTTGATGTGTGGTTGTAGAACCGGGGTTGTTATCTATATTTATAATAGTTTGTGCGCTTAGGCTTAAGGTCATGATTCCTATAACAAAGCATAGCATGTTTTTTAAAAATAATGTACTTGTTTTCATAATAATACGTTTTAATTGGTTAATTAATTTGATTAAAACAAGACATAGGTTTGGCTTTTAGATACAATTTAATATTGTTTCTATAAGTAGTTTTGGATGGTTAAACAATGTGACATTGCTTAAAAAATTGCGCTATACTTTTAAGTTATAAAAATGATTCGTTATAACCAAGTGGGAGACTAAATTAAGGAGAGTAGTAAAGAGAGTTAATTAAAAAAGTTTTTTCATATCTATTGGTTTTCTTGGTTAATAGCATGCCTTGTAAAATTACAAAAAAAGGAACGAAAGAACCTTACTTGAAATCGTATATATGTGTGTTTCGCCGAAAAAACAACCATATAAAGCACTCATTATGAGTTACAAAGACAAAACAAACACTCCAAACAATAGTTTCCTATAATTCAGCTGAATTCAATTTATCACACTTACGCAACAGCCCTAAAGCATACTAAAGAACTGTTCGCTGCAAAAATTCACTTTCACTACCAAGCAAAAAAAGCACCTAAATTGTTATATCAAATACAACAAATAGATACTCTTTTCTAATTCTCCCTAAGAACTAATTAATAGCAAAACAAATATCGAGATTATACAAGTAATTACCAATACTCAATTTGAGTATTTACAGCTTTTATTTACATGCAGAAGGTTTTATATTACATTTTAATTCTTAAAAGTACCAATCTAGATGATGCTACTATTCATTTTAAGAATACCTATAAGCTCACCTGTTGAAGAAATATTGAATTTTTTAAGAATATTACGCCGATGGGTATCGACTGTATTCGGACTAATATTGAGTTTTTGAGCGATTGATTTACTTGAGTGGCTTAAAATTAAAAGCCGTATCACATCACGCTCTCTATTACTTATAAGATCGGACAGTAGCTTTTGAGAGAAATTATTAAAATACTTGGTCTCATATTCATTATTCTCGTTCAAAAGCTTTGCCGAGGCACATATTTCCATTTTCACCCGACTATCAAGCACCGTATAATGCGCTAACCCTATAATAGGTTTATTATCGGCATCAAACTCTATAGGAGTTGTGTTTTGTATAATATTCACATAAACGCCTTTAGAATCCTTTACACGGTAGTTCCAGGTATAGCTCATTTTACTTCTATCTTCCACCGAAATTTCATTTAAAGTAAAAATCATTAAATCGTTTAATGCACCAATCCAAATTTCTATATCTTTAGGATGCATTCTACTCCAAAAATAGCGCATACCCTGTGTTTCGAATAAATTTTTATCTAAACCTAAGCAGGAGCCCATGTTTTTACTAACATATTCAAAAGTTAAATCTCTGGTATTGGTAATGCAGAAAAAGGTGGAACTATAAGGCAAATAAGCATCCAGTTCAATAATCTTCTGAACATGTTCTTCAAGTGAAGGATGCGCATACGATTTAAAGACTTCCTTGTAGAGACCCTTTATTTCACTAATATCCATATCTCAAAAATAAAACCTACAATAGGTCAACTATTAATGTAAAAGTATTGTAATGATGTTAAGATACTACTTTATAAAAAAACACACAAACTACAATGAAGAAACCTGTCTTAAAACAAGAAAATGATATAAAACAAAAAATCCTAAAGTATAAAACTTTAGGATTTTTTTTGGTGGGCAATGAGGGATTCGAACCCCCGACCCTCTCGGTGTAAACGAGATGCTCTGAACCAACTGAGCTAATTGCCCTTGTTATCGGTGTGCAAATATAAGCTAGATTTTGAATCTGCAAAAACTTTTTTAATAAAATTTTAAATTATTTCTGCAACAACAAAAGTACTGCCCCCAATAAAAATAAAATCGGTCGAAAAAGCGGCTCCTAAAGCCGATTTATATGCCTCATTCACAGAATTATATGCTTCACCCTTTAAATTATGTGCACTAAAAATATTTTTTAGCTCATTAGCATCTAAACCTCGAGGAATTTCTGGTTTACAGAAATAATAAGTCGCTTTTTGGGGTAATAAATCTATAATCGATGAAATATCCTTGTCATTTACCACTCCAAAAACGATATGTAAAGCATCAAAAGTTTCATTTGATAGTTGTTTCATTACATAATTTAATCCATCTCTATTGTGGCCTGTATCGCAAACTACTTTCGGATTGGTTTGTAAAGTTTGCCAACGCCCCATTAAACCCGTATTTTTCACCACTTGTAACAAACCTTCTTTTATGTTTTGATCTGTTATATTAAAACCTTTCTGTTGAAGTTCTTTTACAGCATGAACAACCGTTACTATATTCTTTGCTTGATAAATACCCGTTAAGTCTGATATATACGTTTCAGTCGCTTCTTGATCTGCAAAAATTATTTTTGAATTGTTAGTCTCAGCCAATTTCACAAACACAGGTGTCGTTTCTTCTTGAGTCTCCCCTATAACCACAGGAACATTCGGTTTTATAACACCTCCCTTTTCAAAAGCAATAGCTTCTAGCGTGGTTCCAAGAAACTGTGTATGGTCTAAACCTATGTTAGTAATTACAGACACCTCAGGAGTAATCACATTCGTAGAATCCAACCTACCTCCTAGACCTACTTCAATCACAGCAATATCAACCTGCTCTTTTGCGAAATACTCAAAAGCCATACCTACGGTCATTTCAAAAAACGACAGTGAATTCGCCTCAAAAAATGACTTATGCTGTTCTATAAAGCCCGTAACAAATTGCTCACTTACAACTTGCCCATTAATTTTAATACGTTCCCTAAAGTCTTTTAAATGCGGCGAGGTATATAAGCCCACCTTATAGCCCGCTTCTTGCAAAATAGAAGCCAGCATATGGCTTGTAGATCCTTTTCCATTGGTTCCAGCGACATGAATAGTCTTGAAATTTTTATGAGGATGCTTTAAGTGCTCAATTAACTTTATAGTATTTGATAAATCTTTTCTAAATGCAGACTGCCCCTGCCTTTGATACATTGGCAGTTGAGAAAACATCCAATCTAATGTATCTTGATATGTCATGTTTATTGACCTAATTTGAAGTTTACTTTCACAAAACCTATTTGCTTTGTAGGCGCATTAGGGTCTGCACGCCATTTATGAGATAAGGCTATTTTTTTTGCTGGCTCTAACAAACAAGCGGACGTATTTGTAGTGCCCTTTTCACCTGGACTTGCTTCAATAACATTACCGTTCTTATTTACAACAATTCTAACAATCACCATTCCAGATTCGTTACAATCTTGTTTAAGCGTTTGGTATGAAGCTGCTCCTCTTCCGTTTAATCCGTAACCTACACCACCACTTCCAGAACCACCAGAACCAAAATAACTTGGCGCATAAGGATCACCATCTAATTGGCCCTTATCACCTGCTTTATTATCATCACCTTCACCACCTGTAGCAGTACCTTCCGATTTACTAACGCCACCTATTAAAGCATCTAACTTTCGTTTTTTCTCTTCTAGTTCACGTTTTTCTTTAGCAACCCTTTCAGCTTCGGCTTTCGCTTTAGCATCGGCAATAGCTTTTGCTTTGGTTTCTGCTTCTTTTTGTTTCTTTATGGCGATTTCCTCAGAATTATCAGCAGTTAAAACTTCTTCTTTAGTTTCGGCTGCTTTAGTAGGCTCCGATTTAACAGGTTCCACTTCTGCAGGTTTATTGATGTTTACGGGTTCCGATTTTATAGGTTTGAGCGGTTGTACGGTTCCAGAACCAAAATCGGTTGTACCAAAATTCACGGCAACACCGTATTCTTCTGGCGGGTCCATATACGGCGCCCCAACAACAAACAACAACAATAATATGATAACAGAAATTAATGTTGTTAATTTCGCTGAATCTCTCTCATGTTTGGTTTCGAAATACTTCATTTTGTATTCATGATTTCTTTGATTGAGACGAACTAAAATCGTGCCGTTTTCCGCGAAAGCGAATTAATTAGGTTTTACAGCTAAAATAACTTTGAATTTATTCCTGTTTGCGATATCCATAACCTTTACTACATTTTCAACAGGGACTGATTTTTCAGCCCTTAAAACGATGGTTGGATTTTCTTCTGAAGCTAATACTGCCAATAATTCGTTTTCCAACACACTTTCGCCAATACGCTTTTGATCTATATAATAGGTTAAATCTGCCTTTATGCTCACCGCTATAGATTTCTTATTCTCTGTTTTCCCACTTGCTTTTGGCAATAAAATATCAATAGCATTTGTAGAAACTAAAGTAGAAGCAATCATAAAAAATATTAGCAGCAAAAACACAATATCTGTCATGGATGACATATTGAATTCTGGTGAAACTTTATTTCTCCCTCTAATATTCATACTATGATGGTTCGTTTAAATGGTCAAGAAACTCTAATGAATTAGCTTCCATTTGATACACTACTTTATCGGTTTTTACAACCAAATGGTTATATGCCATAAAAGCAACAATACCAACAATTAACCCCGCAACAGTAGTTGTCATAGCCGTATAAAGACCACTAGCCAAAACATCCATTTGAATAGTTCCACCTGCATTTGCAAGTTCAAATATGGCCAATATCATTCCTATTACGGTACCAAGAAACCCAATCATGGGTCCTGCACCAGAAATAGTTGCTAACATACTTACATTTTTCTCTAAACCGTAAACTTCTAAGCGGCCTGCGTTTTCAATAGCTGTATTAATATCTGCCAAAGGTTTTCCAATTCTTGAAATCCCTTTCCCTATTAATCGAGACACCGGTGAGTTTACTTGAGCACAAAGTATTTGAGCTGAATCAATTTTTCCATGAGACACATGGTCTTTTATTTGATTCATAAAATTCGCATCCATTTTAGAGGCTGCTTTAATAGCAAACAAGCGCTCAAAATAAATATAAATAGCACCTACAAGCATTAAAAAAAGCAACGCAATAATTAATTGCCCTGCAACACCACCACTACTAATTAGCTCTATAATGGAAAGTGTTTTTTCAACAGGCTGCTCCACATCAGTAAGCACCTCTGCAGTCTCTTGTGTATTTTGTAATAATATGTTTAACATAAAAAATATATTTCTTGAACAGTATAACGGTTCTTTTTGTGTTTAAGTATATAAAAATACTTTTTGCTTTAATTCTTTTTAATTTAAGAATGAAAAGCTTTTTAGAACCAAGTTCTAGTTACCATAAATGCTGCTGAACCTACTAAGAACCCAATTGCAGCAAGCCATGAAATCTTTTTCAAATACCAGAAAAAGTCAATTTTCTCCATTCCCATTGCAACAACACCAGCGGCAGATCCGATAATTAACATACTACCTCCTGTTCCTGCAGAAAAAGCTACGAAATGCCAAAGTTCATTATCCATTGGTTCAGAGAACATCCCTAAACTTGCGGCTACTAATGGCACGTTATCAATAACTGCAGAACCTACTCCTAATAATAACATCACTAAATCAGACACTCCTGAGTGGTGTAATTCCGTACCAAGCATTGGCATACCTTCTTTTAAAGAATCAGCAAATTGAAACAAAATACCTAAAGATTCTAAAGCTGCAACTGCCATTAAGATACCTAAGAAGAATAAAATACTAGGTAATTCAATTTTTGATAAAGAGCTATGTACTGGACTGTGATGTGCATGCGCATCACTTTCAGCGGCATCGTTAAAATCGCTTAAACTAAATTTAGATGAGCTGTACATTTCTGCAAAAACAGCCACAACACCTAAAGACAACATCATACCTACATAAGGAGGTAAATGTGTTACCATTTTAAAAATAGGCACAAATACAATAGCACCTAACCCTAAATACAACATCGTGCTACCAAATTTCGATTTCTTTTGTCCTACTTCTTCCTCTTCAATTTCTAAATCACCCTTAAAGGCAGGTAGAAAAGATGCTATAAACGTTGGTACAGCCATACATAAGAATGACGGTAATAATAAATAGCCCATTAAATGACCTGTAGATACTTTTTTACCTATCCAAAGCATGGTGGTTGTAACATCTCCAATAGGAGACCAAGCACCTCCAGCGTTGGCCGAAATGATAATTAAACCAGCAAACCAAATACGTACTTCTCTATCTTTTACAATTTTTTGAAGAATTGAAATAAGTACGATGGTAGCAGTAAGGTTATCAATAATAGCAGATAAAACGAATGCTAAAAAGCCAAAAAGCCATAATATTTTTACTTTCTTTTTAGTTTTTATGAAACTCTTAATAGTAGCAAACCCATCGAAATAATCAATAATTTCAACAATTGTCATTGCACCTAATAAGAATACTAATATTTCGGCAGTTTTTCCTAGATGGTGCAATAAGGTTTCTTCCATTAAATGAAGTTTTTCCTCTGGTGCAAAACCAGCAAAACCTTCTACGAGTGAATGGTTAGCCGAATCAAACCAATTTGGAAAACTTTCCAAACCTAAGGAT
The DNA here is from genome assembly GCF_030552475.1 of Mariniflexile sp. AS56. Lineage (GTDB taxonomy): Bacteria > Bacteroidota > Bacteroidia > Flavobacteriales > Flavobacteriaceae > Mariniflexile. The sequence continues at coordinate 301,802 of NZ_JAUPED010000001.1, forward strand.
ATTAATGCCCAACAGATAGCCATCATAACTAATGCCGGGATTAGTTTATCCACCTTTAGGTTATGTTCTAGCGTGATTGCTAAATAACCGATTACAAATACTAAAATAATTGCTGCTTCCATAAAAAATTTAATAAATTATATAAGTTGGCTTAATGCTATCTCAAAAGCTGTTGCACTAATGCCGGTTTTAGATTGATTTTTACTATATACGTTTTCTATTGCTTCTCCAATTTTGTTTGATGTGTCATTAAATATGGCCTCATCAGTCATTTGTACACGGCGTTCCATAAAATAGGCAAACACACGCGCCATGCCACAGTTTGAAATAAAGTCTGGTATTAAACTCACGCGGTTATCAGTATGTTCCATGATGGGTCCAAAGAAAATTTCTTTATCGGCAAAAGGCACATTAGCACCACAAGAAATCACCTCTAAACCACTATCAATCATTTCATCTATTTGATGCGTAGTGATTAAGCGTGACGCTGCACAAGGTGCGAATATCTCGGTTTTAATTGACCAAATTTTATCATTAATCTCTTCAAAAGGAATTAAATTATCACCAACTAAAGTATTTCCAGTTTTAGCTAAAAACAAGTTCGTAATCTCTTCAAAAGTAAAGCCTTCCTCATTAATTAAACCGCCTGCAATATCGATAATTCCAACCACTTTTGCACCCATTTGGGACAAATAAAATGCAGCCGCAGCCCCTACATTACCAAAGCCTTGAATTACAGCACGTTTCCCTTCTATAGAACCTCCGTGAATCGCATAATACTGTTTAACAGCAACAGCGACACCAAAACCCGTAATCATATCTGCAACCGTATATTTTCTGGCTACACTTGGTGAATATATAGGGTTTTCAATTACTTTAATAACCCCTTGTCTTAACTGCCCAATGCGGTTAATTTTATCAGCTTCCGTGGGTTTAAAATGCCCATTAAAAACACCTTCTTGCGGGTGCCAAACACCACTTTCTTCTGTTATTGGGATTACTTCATGAATTTCATCTACATTTAAATCGCCACCCGTACCATAATATCTTTTTAATAAGGGCGCCACTACTTTATACCAACGCTCTAAAACTCCTTTTTTACGCGGGTCTTTTGGGTCGAAGTTAATTCCAGATTTAGCACCACCAATGGCAGGACCAGATACTGTAAATTTAATTTCCATCGTTTTTGCTAACGACAGCACTTCGTTCATATCCAAGCCCTTACGCATTCTAGTTCCTCCTCCAGCTGCACCACCGCGCAGAGAATTTATAACCACCCAACCTTCTGCTTCGGTTTCAGGGTCTTTCCAATTAAAGATTATTTCTGGAGATTTATTTTCGTACTTTTTTAATAATTCTTTCATTTCTAATTATTTAGATTGATTCATTTTTAGCTTTAAATTTCACTGTTTAGGTATAGAATTTCTTTGAGGGTAGCTAAAGTTGAGTCATTTCAAGAAAGATGTTACATTATTAATTTAACAAATATAAAAAACTAAAATCCGCCAAGGTTAATTTTATATTATTTTTTATGAAAGAAAAACCACACCAGAACTATGATCTGCACTAGCACCTGTAACACTTTTTAAGCAATTAACTTCATTACGCAATTTTAACACGCCCAGGAACCCAAAAATTAAGGCTTCTTTAAATTCTATGATGTCTTTTGAAGGTATGATGATTTTATTATTCGAATATTTTTCTAGGCGCTCCATTAAATAAGCGTTATAAACACCACCGCCAGTAATTAAAACAGAAACCTTGTGCTTCTCGTTAATTTTTGAAGCTAACTGAATAGCAACATGTTCTACAAATGTTTTTAAAATGTCTTTTATTTCTAATTGATAGGAATCAATTAGCGGGAAAATATTTTTATCTACCCATTCCAAACCTAAAGATTTAGGGTAATTGGCCTCATAAAACTCTAAGCTATTTAATTTTTCAAGCAACTCGTTGTTAATAGCTCCTGTTGACGCAATCTTACCACCATCATCATAATCGAGCCCCAATTCTTTCACATAGCGATTCAAAACAATATTTACCGGACACACATCATAAGCAATTCGATCTCGTTGCATATCCATAGAAATATTAGCAAAGCCACCTAGATTCAAACAGAAATCATATTCAGAAAATAATAATTTATCACCAATAGGCACTAAAGGCGCACCTTGACCACCTAAGGAGACATCCTGAACTCTAAAATTACAGACCACCAACTGTTCTAACAATACGGCTAAATGCGACATATTGCCTATTTGGTAAGTAAGCCCTTTATCTGGCTGGTGCAATGCAGTATGGCCATGCGAACAAACGGCATCAACATCTTCAATCTTGAATTTGTTTATAAACTCATTAATTCGTAATGATAAATAATTGGTGTAATTATTATCCATTTCTTTTAACTCTTCCATAGAAAAAGAAACGAGACTCCTTAAGTTTTCCACCCATTGCGAACTATACGAAATGGTTTCAGAATGAATTATTTCAAAATGCCAAGTACCATCAAATTGAAAGGATGCGTAAACAAAATCTATCCCGTCTAGCGATGTGCCAGACATGACACCAACAACCTTATACTCGTTTTTTATCATACTCAACAAAAATAACAATCCTCATTGAATAATTAACACTAAAAAGCTATATTTGTAAATATTTTATAACGAATCATTATCTTAACTGAGAATTATGAATTTTAATCTTTCCGAAGAACACATTATGATACGCGATGCCGCTCGCGATTTTGCTCAAACTGAATTATTACCAGGTGTTATTGAACGTGATGAAGCTCAGCACTTTCCTAAAGAACTCGTAAAGAAAATGGGCGACTTAGGTTTTTTAGGCATTATGGTAGATCCAAAATACGGCGGTAGCGGTATGGATGCAATATCGTATATTTTAATTATGGAAGAATTATCGAAAATTGATGCATCAGCCTCTGTTATTGTATCGGTTAACAATTCATTGGTTTGTTATGGCCTTGAATCTTTTGGTTCTGAAGCACAAAAACAAAAATATTTAACAAAATTAGCTACAGGTGAATTTGTTGGAGCCTTCTGCCTAAGCGAACCAGAAGCTGGTAGTGATGCGACATCTCAAAAAACCTCAGCAATAGATAAAGGTGACCATTACTTATTAAATGGCACAAAAAACTGGATTACTAATGGCGGACGGTCTGATGTTTATTTAGTAATTGCACAAACCGATAGAGACAAAGGGTCTCACGGCATCAATGCTTTTATTGTTGAAAAAGGCATGGAAGGTTTTCATATTGGACCCAAAGAAAATAAATTAGGTATTCGCGGAAGCGACACCCATACATTACAATTTAACGACGTAAAAGTTCCTAGAGAAAATAGAATTGGTGCCGATGGCTCTGGATTTAGATTCGCCATGAAAACACTCTCTGGCGGTCGTATTGGTATTGCTTCACAAGCCCTAGGTATTGCTTCTGGCGCCTTCGAATTGGCTCTAAAATACTCTAAAGAACGCAAAGCTTTTGGAACCGAAATTTGCAACCACCAAGCCATCGCTTTTAAATTAGCCGATATGTATACCGAAATTGAAGCGGCACGCCATTTAGTAATGAAAGCAGCCTGGGACAAAGACCAAGGTAATAATTACGACGTATCGAGTGCTGTGGCAAAACTATACGCATCGAAAGTAGCTATGGAACATTCCGTTGAAGCCGTACAAATACATGGTGGAAATGGTTTTGTAAAAGATTACCATGTTGAAAGATTAATGCGTGATGCAAAAATTACACAGATTTACGAAGGCACTTCTGAAATACAAAAAATAGTAATTTCTAGAAGCCTCATAAAACAATAGTAGACACCTAAGATTATTTAACTTTAAAGTTCATTATTTAGTTTTATAAATAATGAACTTTTTTTTGTTAAGTATTTCAAAACCCTCCGACTTAAAACTAATAGATTTTTATCTTTAGAAAAAAAACACTTTATGCAAAAAACATATTATGACCCCGCCGACTTAAAGAAGTTTGGAAAAATATCGGAATGGAATGAAGAACTAGGTGCTAAATTTTTCGAATATTACGGAAAGGTTTTTGAAGAAGGCGCTCTAAGTGAAAGAGAAAAATCTTTAATTGCATTAGCCGTTTCGCACACCGTTCAATGCCCATACTGTATTGATGCTTACACTGGCGACGGTTTAAAACGTGGTATTACAAAAGAAGAAATGATGGAAGCCCTTCATGTTGCTGCAGCCATTCGAGGTGGCGCCACATTGGTACACGGTGTACAAATGATGAATAAAGTGAATAAGTTAGACATGTAATTAAATTGAAAGACTGAAGATAAAAGAAGACAGTATCATATTCACAAAAACACTGAAGCTCTAAAACTCAAAAATTTTAAATGATCAAATCCCTACATAAACGCGAAAGCGAATTAGCACAAAGCAATAGGCAATTAGAAATTTTATCGAATGGTATTTTCCAAAATGGAGAATTACCAACTTTTAAGGATAAAATATCTGAAACTGGCCAATTTCCGCTTAAAGCTAAAAAACTTGAAATTTTACAAATTAACGTAGGTTACATGTGTAACCAAGTGTGCTCCCATTGCCATGTCGATGCAGGTCCAGACCGTAAAGAAATTATGACGCGCGAAACCATGACCCAATGTCTAGACGTTATAAAAAACACAGGCGCTCATACTTTAGACTTAACGGGAGGTGCTCCAGAAATGAACCCGAATTTCCGTTGGTTTGTTGAAGAAGCTTCCAAAGCGGGTATTAAAGATTTTATTGTGCGTTCTAACTTAACCATTATTACTGCCAATAAAAAATACAACGATTTACCAGAGTTTTTCAAGAAACACAATGTACACGTTGTAAGTTCGATGCCGCATTGGACTCAAGGAAAAACAGACAAACAACGTGGAGACGGTGTGTTTAGCGCATCCATTGAAGCCTTAAAGATGCTTAATGCTGTTGGCTATGGCATGCCAGATAGTACTTTGCGCTTAGATTTGGTTTACAATCCATCAGGAGCCTTTTTACCTGGGAATCAAAAATCACTAGAGAAAGATTTTAAAAAGGCGCTTCTAGGAGAATTCAACATCGAATTCCATAATTTATTTGCCATCACAAATTTACCTATTAGCAGGTTTTTGGATTATTTAATTGCTTCAGAAAATTACGAAGATTATATGTATTCTTTAGTTGAGGCTTACAACCCAGCCGCAGTAGCAAGTGTTATGTGCACCAATACGCTTTCCATAAGTTGGGATGGTTATTTATTTGATTGTGACTTCAACCAAATGCTTGAACTTCCTGTAAACAGTAAAGTGAAACATATTTCAGATTATAACGAAGATTTATTAGAAGGTAGAACAATCGTCATTTCACAACACTGCTACGGCTGTACCGCAGGCGCAGGAAGTAGTTGCCAAGGAAGTGTTGCTTAAAAAACAACCATGACTAATATTTCTATACATAAAATGAAAAAACTAACGCTTGCCGTCACACTTCTGATGTCTTGCATCGGTTTTTCTCAAAAAGACCTTTCTAAGTTACTTAAACAACAGAATACAGAGAGCATTCCATATATAAGTATTGAAACGCTAGTAAACAAAAGTGACGATTTTATTCTTTTAGATTCACGCGAACAAAAAGAATACGACACCAGTCATCTCAAAAACGCTCGATTTGTTGGGTATGATCATTTCGATCTCCAACAAACAACCAAGCAGCTACCAAATAAGCAGCAAACTATTGTTGTATATTGCTCTTTAGGCATTCGGTCTGAAGATACTGCCGAAAAACTACTTGCCGCTGGCTATACCAATGTATTCAACCTATATGGTGGTATATTCGAATGGAAAAATCAAGGATTATCTGTTTACGATTCAAATAACCTAGAAACCGAAAAAGTGCATACGTTTTCTAAAGCGTGGAGCAAATGGCTATTAAAAGGAGAAAAGATTTATGACTAAAGAACTCGTTATCGTTTTTGTTAAAAACATAAAACTAGGCAAAGTAAAAACACGTTTAGCCAAAACCATTGGCAACCAAGCTGCTTTTGAGGTTTATACTGAATTAGTAAAAGTAACCGAAAAGGCTACTAAAAACCTACCTATAGATACACATATTTATTTTTCAGAAGCTATTGTTGAAGACGGATGGGAACACTGTAAAAAAGCGGTTCAAGAAGGAGTCGATTTAGGCGAACGCATGAAAAACGCCTTCAAAAAAGGTTTTGATGCGGGTTATGAACGTATCGTTTTAATAGGTTCCGACTTGCCAGACATTAATTCCAATCATATTGAAACTGGATTACAAGCATTAAACAGTAATAACGTTGTTTTTGGCCCCGCTTTAGATGGCGGCTATTACCTTGTTGGTTTTTCAAAATTTCATGAATGCGTTTTTCAAAATAAACCATGGAGTCAACCACACTTGCTAGAAGTTTCACTCACAGAATTAAAGCAAAATAATGTATCTTTCACTTTGTTAGACACTTTAAATGACATTGATACTTTTGATGATTTAAAAGCATCCCATTTCTACACATCTAACAACAAACTAAAACTAAGAATACAGCAATTAAATGATTAAAGACATAGAAGAAACAGTAAGCTATTTACAAAGCAAAGGTTTTAACAACCCTGAAGTTGGTATTATATTAGGCACAGGGCTTGGGCAACTTATAAACGAAATTGAAGTTTTAAAGGAAGTTAGTTATAACCACATTCCAAACTTTCCAACGGCAACGGTCGAGTTTCATAAAGGTAAATTAATATACGGTATTTTAGAAGGTAAAAACGTCATTGTTATGCAAGGCCGCTTTCATCTATACGAAGGGTATTCACTGCAAGATGTTACCTATCCTGTTCGCATTATGGAAAAACTAGGCATTAAAACCCTACTAGTTTCCAACGCTTCTGGAGCCATCAATTTAAATTACAAAAAAGGTGAACTCATGCTTATTGATGACCATATCAATCTTCAAGGCGGTTCTCCCCTAGCATTTAAAGGTGTTGAACAATTAGGAGAACGCTTTGCAGATATGAGCGTACCTTACAACGCCGAAATCAATACGAAATTCAAAAACATCGCAAAAACCCATAACATCACTTTGCACGAAGGCGTGTATGCGAGTGTTGTTGGACCACAATTGGAAACCCGTGCAGAATACCGCATGTTAAAAATTCTAGGTGCCGATGCTGTTGGCATGAGCACCGTTCCAGAAATAATTGTAGCCAACCATTTAAAATTAAATGTAGCTGCCGTGTCAGTTTTGACAGATGAATGCGACCCAAGCAATCTAAAGCCCGTTGATATTTCTGAAATTATCGCCATGGCTGAAAAAGCAGAACCAGATATGATTACCCTATTTAAAGAATTATTAAAAACATTATAGTAATCGGGACTATCCGAAAACTATTAAAATTTCAAAAACTTGGCTAACAAGTATAAAAACCTAATAAATGAGTTATTTAGAAACCACACATAATGTATACAAAGAAGCAGCGCTAACGCCAGATGTTGGCTTATGCTGTACTACCAACCCTATTTGGGAATTACCGGGATTAAAAATTCCGCGTATCATGCAGGAAATGAATTATGGCTGCGGTAGCACCGTACATGCGCGCGATTTAACCAACAATCCAAAAATGCTCTATGTTGGTGTTGGTGGTGGTATGGAATTATTACAATTCGCCTATTTCAACCGTCAAAAAGGAGGAGTCATAGGTATTGATGTGGTAGATGAAATGCTAGAAGCATCTCGTAAAAACTTTATAGAAGCTGAAGCACAAAACGATTGGTTTAAAAGTGATTTTGTAGACCTTAAAAAAGGAGACGCCATGAATCTTCCTGTGGAAGATAACAGTATCGATGTTGCTGCCCAAAATTGCCTCTTTAACATTTTTAAATCAGATGATTTAAAGCAAGCCATTGCCGAAATGTACCGCGTACTAAAACCTCACGGTAAATTAGTAATGAGCGACCCTACCTGCGAGCAGGACATGAATGAAGAACTTAGAAATGATGATCGCCTACGTGCTTTATGTCTAAGTGGAAGTTTACCTATTGCGGACTATGTAAAAGCACTTACCGATGCTGGTTTTGGCACCATCGAAATTAGAGCTAGAAAACCATACAGAATTCTAGATTCAAAACATTACCCAACAGACGAATTGATATATATTGAATCTATTGAAGTCGCAGCAATCAAAGACCCTATGCCTAGTGATGGCCCTTGTATATTTACAGGTAAAGCTGCTATTTATTATGGCGAACAAGACTACTTTGATGACAAACTAGGACACGTGTTATTAAAAAATCAACCTTTAGCTATTTGCGATAAAACCGCAGGTGCTTTAGCGTCATTAAACAGAGACGACATTTTTATTAGCGAATCTACATACCATTATGATGGTGGTGGCTGTTGCTAACTACCTGTTATCATTTTAATAAAAAGGCGCATTTAAATAAATGCGCCTTTTTATTTATAAACCCAGTAAGTTCTCGCTGTAAAAAGCGTCAAAAATAAAATCTAAAAACTACTTCATGATTTTATTCTTGCTTTTTATTTCTGCCCTTTTTTTAGCCTATAGCAATGGTGCCAACGATAATTTTAAAGGTGTTGCCACATTATTCGGCAGCGGTACTAGCAATTACAAAAAAGCTATAAGTTGGGCAACAATAACCACACTTGCAGGATCGATCACCGCTATATTTTTAGCGGGCGAATTAGTTAAAAACTTCTCAGGAAAAGGACTGCTTCCAGATGAGTTACTTACCATGCCTATATTTGCCATTTCCATCGCATTTGGTGCCGCATTAACTGTGTTTATTGCCACTAAGGTAGGCATGCCAATTTCTACCACACACGGGCTAGTTGGCGCGCTATTTGGGGCAGGTGTTATGGCTGTAGGGTCACAATTCAACTTTGAAAAACTAGGAAACACCTTCCTTATCCCGCTAATTGTAAGCCCATTAATGGCGGCTGTATTTAGTTATATCATTTACATCATTTTTAGATTTTTCAGAAAATCGTCGGGTATTACCAAATCAAGCTGTTTGTGTGTTGTTGAGAACCAAGTTCCTTCTCCTGTTAAATCCACAAATATGACTTTAGAAATGACTTCCAGTTTAGAAATAGTTGCCTGTAAAAAAGGATGTATTAAAACTTACGAAGGCACATTACTGGGTATTTCCTCCCAACAAATTTTAGATAAGCTTCACTTTTTAAGTGCAGGGGTGGTTAGTTTTGCTAGAGGATTAAATGACACCCCTAAAATAGCAGGATTACTACTTATTCTGAATGTGATAGAAATACACTGGAGCATGCTTTTCATTGCTGTTATCATGGCCATTGGTGGTTTAATGAATGCTAAAAAAGTGGGCATTAATATGAGTAAAAAAATAACCCCCATGAATTCTGGACAAGGCTTTACCGCAAATCTAGTAACGGGAGTTTTAGTTACAACAGCAAGTATTCACGGGTTACCCGTTTCAACAACTCATGTATCGGTAGGCTCGATTTTTGGTATAGGAACTGTAACTAAGAAAGCCGATTATAAAATGATAGGCAAAATAGTATTATCTTGGGTACTTACTTTACCTACGGCCGCCATTATAAGCGCCTTAATTTACAAACTGTTAGAAACTTTAATATAAAACAACCATCGAAAAGTACATCAACATTATAAAAAACGCCTACGCTGGCTATTGGAATTATTTAAAAAACGAGTTAATTTCCATAAACCATTGGGACAACTTTTTTTATGGCCTCATCGTCATTTCACTTGTTGTTTGGCTATTAGAAATTATATTCCCATGGCGTAAAAACCAATCTATTTTCAGGAAAGATTTTTGGTTAGACACCTTCTATATGTTTTTCAATTTCTTCCTATTAAACTTAATTGTACTTATAGCCTTATCAAATACGGTTGCTGCCTTATTCAACGATGCTTTAAAAACAATAGGGCTTTCCGTTTCAAGTCTTCAACTTTTTGATGTTGACAATCTGCCAAAATGGTTGGGTTTATTCGTTTTCTTTTTAGTATCCGACTTTGTTCAATGGAATACCCATCGCTTATTGCATCGCATCCCGTTTCTGTGGAATTTCCACAAGGTGCATCATTCTGTAAAAGAAATGGGCTTTGCAGCACACCTACGCTACCACTGGATGGAGCCCGTAGTTTACAAATCGCTATTATATATTCCCATTGCCATTATTGGTGGTTTCGATGCGCAAGATGTCGCTATTGTTTACTTCTTCAGCATCATTATCGGGCATTTAAACCACGCGAATTTAGGTTGGGATTATGGGATTTTAAAATACATTTTCAATAATCCAAAAATGCATATTTGGCACCATGTAAAAGAACTTCCTGAACATGTTAGGTTTGGTGTTAATTACGGACTAACATTAAGTATTTGGGATTACTTATTCAAAACAAACTATGTACCATACAACGGAAGAGACATAGAACTTGGTTTTGATGGGGACGAACAATTCCCGAAAGACTTTATAAACCAGGAGTTTTACCCTCTTAATAAAAAATAATGACAAAATTACTAAGCATCCTTTTTTGCACCATTCTAAGCGTTTCAATTCAAGCTCAAGGCAGCGATCATTCATCATGGACGACTCTTTTGAAAAAACATGTTTCCAACACGGGAGAAGTTAATTACAAAACGTTTAAAGCAGACCAGAAAGAGCTAACAACATATATTTCATATTTAAGCAAAAATACGCCCAATGCGTCTTTTTCAAGAGGTGAAACATTAGCCTATTGGATCAATGCCTATAACGCACTAACCATCGATTTAATTTTACGCAATTACCCTATAAAAAGTATTAAAGACATTAAAGACCCCTGGGACCAACGTCTTTGGAAATTAGGCAACACCATGTACAATTTAAGTGATATTGAACATGAAATATTACGTAAAATGGACGAACCTCGTATCCATTTCGCGATTGTTTGCGCGTCTGTTTCGTGTCCGAAACTTTTAAACGAAGCGTTTACCTCTAAAAATTTAGAACTTCAGCTTACAAAAGCTACTAAAGATTTTTTAGGAGACCCACAGCGTAATGTCATTACGAAAAACCGTTTAGAATTATCTAAAATATTTCAGTGGTTTACTAAAGATTTTAAACAGAATGGCGACCTCATCGATTTTTTAAACCAATATACAAGCGTTCAAATTTCAGCGAAAGCGAAAACAAGTTATAAAGATTATGATTGGGCATTAAATAATTAAGCCTTATGTTGTGCTAAATTTACCTTAGCCCAACATCAACCTAATTTATGGATCAATTATCTATCATTATACCTATTCTAAATGAAGCAGAAACTATTAAAAATCTGCTACATCATATTTTAGAAAATTCTTCCAAAGAAAATATTTCAGAAATTATTATAGTTGATGGTGGCAGTACGGATGGATCTACAGACATCGTATCCAAATTTTCAAATATCGTCATCCTAAATTCTGAAAAAGGGCGTGCCAAACAAATGAATTTGGGCGCAAAATACGCCACAGGCAACATTCTTTATTTTTTACATGCCGACTCTTTCCCGCCTAAACATTTTGACCAACTCATCCTTAAAGTAGTTAAAAAAGGTCATGAAGCTGGTTGCTTTAGAATGCAATTTGCCAGTTCCCATTGGTGGCTACAAATAGCCAGTTGGTTTACACAATTTAATTGGCGCGCTTGTCGTGGCGGTGACCAAAGTCAATTTATAACCAAAAATTTATTTCAAGACATTGGCGGTTTTAATGAAAGCTATATAATTTACGAAGACAACATTCTTATTAATGCTTTGTATGAAAGAAATCAGTTTGTTGTTATTAATAAAAAGCTAAAAACCTCAGCTCGTTTATACCAAAAACACGGGGTTTTGAAACTTCAATTTCACTTCGGAATAATCTATTTAAAAAAGTGGTTTGGCGCTTCAGCCGAAGAACTCTATATTTATTATCTAAAACATATTGCTTAATATTTATTTTTTTGTAATTTCAGACAATTACATTAAGCATCCCTTTCATTTAATAAAACTAAATTAAATTTTTTCATTCATATGAACATCAAAAAAGTACTTGTAGCCAACAGAGGCGAGATTGCCATTAGAATTTTTAGAGCCTGTACAGAAATTAGTATTAAAACCGTTGGCGTATACACCTTTGAAGACCGATACTCACTACACAGATACAAAGCTGATGAATCGTACCAAATTGGCGAAAATAACGAGCCTTTAAAACCTTATTTAAATATAGATGCTATTATAAAAGTAGCACTAGATAGTGGCGCAGATGCCATACATCCTGGATACGGTTTTCTTTCTGAAAACGCAGCATTAGCTCAAAAATGTGAAGATAACGGCATTATTTTTATTGGCCCTAAAGTATCTGTTTTAAAATCTTTAGGCGATAAAATAACGGCTAAAGAGGTGGCTGTAGCGAATAAGATCCCCATCATTCAAAGTAACGAAAAACCATTAATAGACATCGCAACTGCTTTAAGTGAAGCTAAAAAAATAGGCTACCCTATCATGCTAAAAGCGGCATCGGGAGGTGGCGGAAGAGGTATGCGTGTTATTCGAAAAGAAGACGAACTTAAAGGCGCCTACAACGAAAGTAAACGCGAGGCTTTAAATGCCTTTGGTGATGACACCGTATTTTTAGAAAAATTTGTAGAAAACCCTAAACATATTGAAATTCAAATTGTTGCCGATAACTACGGAAACACAGTGCATTTATTTGAACGCGATTGTTCTGTACAACGTCGTTACCAAAAAGTAATTGAATTTGCACCTTCTTATGGATTGAAAGACGAGACTAAAAACGCCTTGTATGCTTATGCCATAAAAATATGCAAAGCTGTAAATTACAACAACATTGGTACCGTCGAATTTTTGGTGGATGATGATGATTCTATCTATTTTATTGAAGTAAACCCTAGAATTCAAGTTGAACATACCGTTACAGAAGTTATTACTAATATCGATTTAGTAAAAACACAAATATTTATTGCCGGCGGATACAAATTAGCCGACGACCAAATTAAAATAGCCAGTCAAGAATCTATTCGCATTAATGGCTATGCCCTGCAATGTCGAATTACAACTGAAGATCCTCAAAACGATTTCAAGCCAGATTACGGAACGGTTTCGGCATACCGAAGTGCCTCGGGCTTTGGTATTCGTTTAGATGCAGGAAGTATTTATCAAGGCGCTAAAATTTCGCCATTTTTCGATTCCATGCTTGTAAAAGTAACAGCGAACAGTAATTCGCTTGATGGTGCCAGCAGAAAAATACGTCGTGCTTTAGCAGAGTTTAGAATTAGAGGTGTAAAAACAAACATGCCGTTTCTTGATAATATTTTGAAACATGATACCTTCAGACAAGGGAAAGTGACGGTGAATTTCATTAAATCGAATCCTGATTTATTTGAATTTAAGGCCCCTAGAAATAGAGCCACCAAATTACTTACCTATTTAGGCGAGGTAACCGTAAACGGAAACCCTGATGTTAAAAAAATAGATACAAGTAAAACATTTATAAAACCCAAAGTACCAAAGTTTGATGCCGATGCGCGTTTCCCTGAAGGCACCAAGGATTTACTTAACAAATTAGGACCAGAAAAATTCTCGCAATGGTTAGTAAATGAAAAGAAAGTTCATTTCACAGATACGACCATGCGCGATGCGCACCAAAGTTTATTGGCCACCAGAATGCGTACATATGATATGCTTGCGGTAGCTGAAGGCTATGCAAAAAACCATCCAGACATATTTAGTATGGAGGTTTGGGGAGGAGCTACTTTTGATGTTTGCTTACGTTTTCTTCAAGAAAACCCATGGGAACGCCTTAAGTTATTACGTAAAGCGATGCCGAATTTACTTTTACAAATGCTTATTAGAGGTTCGAATGGTGTGGGTTACAAGGCCTATTCTGATAATTTAATTGGCGAATTTGTTGAAAAATCTTGGGAAAGTGGTGTCGATGTTTTTAGAATTTTCGATTCGCTTAACTGGATGAAATCTTTAGCACCATGTATCGAACATGTGCGCACAAGAACAAATGGTTTAGCCGAAGGTTCTATTTGTTATACAAACGACATTCTGAATCCTGACAACAAAAAATACAATTTAAAATACTACGTAGATCTTGCCAAGGAGATTGAAAATGCCGGCGCCCATATTTTAGGCGTTAAAGACATGGCAGGTTTATTAAAACCATACGCGGCTTACGAACTTATTTCCGCATTAAAATCTGAATTAAAAATTCCTATTCATTTACATACACACGATACATCATCCATTCAATCGGCTACCTATTTAAAAGCCATTGAAGCGGGCGTTGACGTGGTCGATGTGGCTTTAGGTGGTCTATCTGGATTAACATCACAACCTAATTTTAATTCGGTTGTTGAAATGATGAAATTTCAAGACCGAGCTAGCAGTATAAATATTGATTCTTTAAATGAATATTCTAATTATTGGGAAACCGTAAGAGAGTATTATTACCCGTTTGAGTCTGGTTTAAAATCAGGTTCTGGTGAAGTCTTTAAACATGAAATTCCTGGCGGACAATACTCAAACTTAAAACCACAAGCTAGAGGCCTTGGCTTGGAAGAACGCTTTCATGAAATCACCCAAATGTATGGCGATGTTAACACCCTTTTCGGAGATATTGTAAAAGTAACTCCAAGTTCAAAAGTGGTTGGTGATATGGCACAATACCTAGTTAGCAACAATTTAACCATTCAAGATGTACTTGAAAAGGGAGACACGTTGTCTTTCCCACAATCGGTAGTCGACTTTTTTAGAGGTGACTTAGGGCAGCCCGTTGGTGGTTTTCCAAAGGAACTTCAGAAAATCATTTTAAAAGATCAAGTACCTTATACTGATAGACCGAATGCGCACATGCCTCCACTCGATCTAGAAAAGGAGTACAAAGATTTCAAAAAAATATTCGAACACGATTTAAGTAGAACGATAGATTATACCGATTTCCTATCTTATCAATTATACCCTAAAGTATTTACAGATGCGTACAACAACCATTTAAAATACGATAACCTTATGAAATTGCCTACCAAAAATTTCTTTTATGGTATGGAGATTGAAGAAGAAATTATTGTTGAATTGGATAAAGGAAAAACCATCCTTATTACTTTAGATTCTATGAGTAGAGCTAATAGTGACGGTATGGTAACGCTGTATTTCAAACTTAACGGACAAGGACGTAGTGTTGACATTAAAGACAAAAGTATTAAGATAGAAAGGATAGAAAACACAAAAGCAGATAAAACAGACCCATTTCAAATAGGAGCACCATTACAAGGGATGCTGTCTAATATTCTAGTTAAAAAAGGGGATAAGGTGGTAAAAAACCAACCCTTATTTATTATAGAAGCTATGAAAATGGAAACCACTATTACAGCGACTGAGGAAGCTACCGTAAAACAACTGGTACTAAAACCAGGTTTTATGGTAAATTCGGAAGACTTGGTAATTAAATTAAGCTAAGTTTTATTTATTCCTTCCTTTTTCATTTGGATATAAACCAGGCAATGCATCACTTTGGTGTATTGCTTTGGTTTCTATATTTACAGCCGTTATTTTGCCCTTAAAAGCAGCACCCGTATCAATATTCCAAATATTAAAAGCCTGCATAGGCACATCACAATTAAAATTGGTAGTTGGCGTATGCCCTATATAAATTTCTTTATAGTGTTTTAAACGATTCGGGAATACTAACGAATCTTCTTTGATACTTTTATCCATAGACAAAGCCATTTCCCAAAGCGTTCTATCTAAATAAAACGTTTGTTGAAACGCTTCTCTGTCTACACCGTGCGGCGATGTAAACCCAGCATGAAGAAACAATCTATTCTCAGCATCCATATGGTATAACGCCATTTTCTGGAAGAACTCCAAATGCCCCTTTTTCTCAGCATCTGAAATACCAGCATAACTTTCCATCGTTTCTTTACCACCATGCATATACCATGTTGGATTCACTTCTTCAGTCTCCAACCAATTTTCACACCAAACATCATGATTCCCTTTTATAAAAATGCAATTTATTTTTTCCGAAAGGTCTAATAAAAAGGCAATAACTTGGGCAGACTCACTCCATCCATCTACATAGTCACCTACAAAAATAAGCGTATCTTCTTCTTTAACTTCTACTTTATTTAATACTTGTAACAAGGCTTTTAACCCACCATGAATATCTCCAATAGCATATATGCTCATAAATCAAAAAATTTCTGCAAAACTAAAAGATTAAAATTAGAAACAAGAATATCGTGATTAACTTTACATTAAAAATACTGTCCAATACCAAAAACCAAACCTTGCATGGCGTTATCTGAAACGCCGTAGCCGTAATCAATTCTTAAAATAGCGTTGTATATTTTTTTATGCATAAACCGAAGTCCGATACCTGGGTATATTTTAATATTTTCAGAGGCGCTTAAATCGTTAAAATTACCACCTGGGTTTCTCCAAGTGCCCGCATCAATAAAAGCATTGCCTTGAAGCACAAACCAATCTTTTTCAAAAAACGTATGTCGGTACTCTGTATTTAAAACAAGCACACCAGTACCTCTATCAATGGTATTCCCCACACCTCTAACATTCAAATTATTATCTACTGAAAAAGGCGCAAAAGGAGTTTCGTTATTTGAAGAAAGCCCCAAACGTATTCTATTCGCCCAATTACCGCGTTCACCTACACGTTTAAATAGCAAAAAATCATTCCAACCTATAAAAAAATCAGGCAAATTATCACTGGTAGAAGTAACATACTGAAAATTAAACTGACTCTTAAACCCAGAAACATATTGATAGAAATAATCTAAATTATTATATTCGTAAATACCTTTCAAAAGCCATTTTTTCACATTCAAAGCTTGGGGAACATTGGGGTTAGTCGCACCAAATTGGTAAGCATAATCTTCTATAAAATAATTTAAACCCAATTCAATTTTATTATGAAAATTGATTTCACACAGACCTAAAACCTCAAAAGACCTATTATTGTATTTATAATTAGAAGATGTATTATCAAAAAAAACAGGCTCTAAAGTGGTTAGGTTTTGTAAATTAATGGCGAGTCCAAACGTATTTGAAAACAAATAAGGCGCTCTAAAGTTTAAGGCATAACTATTATAGTTATCCTTTTGGTAAAACCCGCCCAAACTAATATTTCTTCCAAAGGCATTGAACTCATAAAGTCCTACACGGTAAGCAAACTCATCTTGGTTGGTTGTGAAAACATTTAATGAAGGAATTAATGTGTAGTTTTCTTCAATATTATAAACCACTTCATATTTATTATTTTCAGAAAAAACGACTTGAAAATAGGCATGAGACACAGAAGGCAATCTCTTTAAACGCACCATATCTTCCTCTATTTGTAAAGAATCAAGAACACCACCCATTTTTATGGTAGATATACTTTCAACAAAGGATGTTTTCAACCTTTTATTGCCTTGAATTTTTAAATAGGACACCCGTTGCTGCGCATAGAAATGACAACTAAAAAGGACACAAAAAACGTAAAGCAGTTGCTTCATTTATTCAGAATATCGGCTTTTAATGAGGGCTTCAACAGGTTTATTTTGGGGTGTAAATCTTGAATTTTCAAGTCCTCCAGAATTTTCATGATTATGAAACCATTTCCAAACAAAGCCACCAGCAAACCAATCTTCATCCCAAAAAGTTTCATATAACGCTTGGGTGGTATTGTTTTGTGCTTCCAAATTAACAACCGTCATATCACGATCGCTTCTCCAAGGTTCTTTTCCTGAATAATCAACACTACGATAGCCATACTCGGTAAATAAAATGGGCTTACCTGTTGTAGTTGACATGGTTTTTATTTCATCAAAATACTTAACCCAACCTTCTTTACACTCTAAAACACTCGGCGTTTTACTTGTACTTACTGGAAAATAAGCATCAATTCCTATAAAATCTAATTGATTCCAAAACGGTGTTCGGTTATATTCATTCCAATTGGCCGCATAGGTTAATTGCCCCTTATATACGCTTCTTATTTCTACAATTAGCTGTTTCCAATAATCGGGACGGTGGTCTACAAATCCTTCCAATTCGGTTCCAATACAAAAAATTTCAGCGTGCACTTCTTCTGCCGCTTCTGCAAAATCTAAAATAAATTTAGAGTAAGATGCTTCTAATAATTTCCAATTTTCTTCCGAAGTCATTTTAATACCGCCAGTAAACTCACCTTTCGATACCCAGATTTGAGGTTTCACCATGGCCTTTATGCCGTGCTTCCTTAAAATTTCAACATATTGCTTCACCCCTAATTTCGTTTCACCAAACCACTGCCTATTGGTGTTATACATAATATTAGGGTGTGATAATTCACGAATAAAACCAAAAGGCATAATAGCCGCATAGTTGGCACCTACATTGGCAACAGGTTTTACATGTATATCCTTGATAGTATCGCGAGAAGCCACAAAACTAACACCATTTATTTTGGTGCTTTGCGTAATGCAAGACTGCACACTTACTAGCACCAAGAGCATTAAAAGTTTGATTTTATTCATATAAAACAAGTTTCAAACTCCTAATTTACTATTTTATCATTAAAATAAGGCTCTCAAGCCCATGTTAAATGATTGCCCTAAACCGGTATCAGTTCCGCGTACAAAATTACTATAGAGCAATTCTAAATTTAATGTTTTTGTAAGCTGGTATTTCCCTCCAAAACCTAAAGCGGTGTAATTTTGAGTAAAATCGCCCAAACGCTGTTGATGCTGTACAAAGCCCAAAACAGTAAATTCTTGACTTGGGAAATAACTTAAAAATACGCCTGGTGCCAACACAAAGGTATTATTTGCAAAACTGGCTGCATCGCCAAAATTATATTCGGTATTTAACTCGGTAAACAACTGCCAATCGCCACTTGGCAAGGTATAGTCATAAAAAAACCTATTTTGAAATGTATAAGCCGTTTGGTCTAAATACACACCGTTTTCCGATTCGTTATCCACCAAAGGAATGTGAAAGGCCGTTTGTACGGTAAAATTGCTCACACTTTTTAAAGGGTTAAATTTAATTGCAGGCGCTATAGACGTTACCCCAGATCGTGCCGTTCCTGTTTCACCATCAAAGGAAAACACATCGAAGGCTTTTCTATCACTATTAACATTCGATCTTACTTCCAGCAAGACCCCCACATTAAAACGATCGCTGTTAGATACGCCTGTAAACACATCGAGACTAGAAGTGAAGTACGTTTCTCTTGGTAGATTTTTCGCAACGTCTCCAGCACCATTAGCGCCCTTAGTTTGCGTGTATAAATTATTGAACCACTTAATATCCCACTGCCCCTTTTTTAATAGTTTAGAAGGTGTATACGTTTGTATGTTGCTTTTTTGATTTTCGCTGTCTTCTTGTGAAAATCCTGAGAAAGCAAAAACCGTAAGAAATGTTAATGTTACTAATTTCTTCATGTTTTTTGGTTTGGTTTTAATATTATTTTTGGTGCTAATTGTTTATTATTTTAATGGTTCATTTTCTAAACTAAAGGCTCCCTTTTCACACTAACCCATTAGTTTTCAACAAAACATCAATCAATAGGTCGTTCTAAATGTTAAAGAACTTACAAAAGCAACCACGCTTTTGAAGCTTAAACCGTATTTTAAAAAAAGAAAAACTTCATTAAAAATTAAGTTTCTATCTTTAGTCTCGACAGACTTCAACATAACACCCACTTTATGAAACACATTGTTATTATTGGTAATGGCATTTCTGGCGTAACAGCCGCACGACATATTCGAAAACTATCAGACCATAAAATTACTATCATTTCTGGAGAAACCGATTATTTTTTCTCGCGTACCGCCTTAATGTATGTGTATATGGGCCATATGAAATTTGAGCACACCCAACCTTACGAAAATTGGTTTTGGGAGAAAAACAACATCAACCTGAAACAAGGTTTCGTAAAAACGGTCGACACCAACTCTAAAACACTTCATTTTAATGACGGAGACACCCTAAATTACGACTCGCTTATTATTGCTACGGGCAGTAAACCCAATAAATTTGGTTGGCCTGGTCAAGATTTAAAAGGTGTTATGGGTATGTACCATAAACAAGATCTAGAAAATTTAGAGTTACACGCACCAAACAACAAGGTTTGTAAACACGCTGTCATTGTTGGAGGCGGCTTAATTGGTATTGAACTTGCTGAAATGCTAAATTCTAGAAACATACCTGTCACTTTTTTAGTGCGAGAACCTAGTTTTTGGGATGGCGTATTACCCGATGGTGAAAGCAACATGATAAACCGCCATATTAAAAACCACCATATCGACTTACGTTTATCAACCAATTTAAAAGAAATTATTTCAGATGAACATGGCCGAGTAAAGTCAGTTATTATTGAAGAAACAGGTGAAGAAATAGCGTGTGATGTGGTTGGATTAACTGCAGGTGTTGCACCAAATATAGATTTCCTTAAAGGCTCCCCGATTGAATTAGGTAGAGGTGTTAAAGTAAACCGACTTTTAGAAACAAACATAGAAGATGTGTACGCTATTGGCGATTGTGCAGAACAGCATGAAGCCATTGGCCAACGCCGCCCTATTGAGGCCGTTTGGTACACAGGTAGAATGATGGGAGAAACAGTCGCTCAAACCATTTGTGGTAACAAAACCCCATACAAGCCGGGACATTGGTTTAACTCTGCTAAATTTTTAGATATTGAATACCAAACTTACGGGTGGGTATTCAGTACTCAAAACAAACCCGATTATGAACAGCATTTCCATTGGAAACATGACGATGACACCAAATGCATTACCGTTGCCTTTAATAAGGACACCAATGTTTTTCTAGGTATTAATACGTTTGGAATACGCATGAGACACGAACATTTTGATAAGTGGCTTACTGAAAATCGAGATGTAGATTATGTGATGAAACATTTGGCAGAAGCAAATTTCGACCCTGAATTTTACAAAAGATACGAAGAGGACATTTTGGCAACTTACACAAATCAATTAAAATTAGCTTAAACATGAGTAATAAACTTAACGATAGTATGTCTTTAGCAAAACCCGAAGCTAATAACTTATCTAGCAAACAAAAAATAGCGGTGGTTATAGGTATTATTGGGCTTTTCATTATGGGATTAGCCATTTTCAATACCAACTTCCCTAATAAAACACTATTTCTATCCCTATCCATTGGGGCCATTGTTGTGGGTACTATTTTATTTGCGAATGATGCCTATTTAACCAAACTTGAAGGTATTAAGAATGACGGTGTTTGGTTTAAATCTATCTCATCACGTGGCATGTTAGGCTGGGTAACCGGTGTTTTTCTAACTGGATTTTATATTGTACTTTATTTTTATCCGCAATATTTGGGGCAATCCGCCAATGGAGAACCCAACACCGGATTAATTTCATTATTCGACCCACTAAGTAACATACTAAGCGGAAACCCTGCAAGCCAATGGTTTGTTTATGGCACGCTCTATACAGTCGCCATTTTAGTATTTGGTTATAAATTCATGTTGAAGTACCGCCATAATAGATACGAGCAATTACGTACGGCTTCGGTGATGTTTTTCCAACTCGGGTTTGCGTTTCTTATTCCGGAGTTCATGTCGCGACTTAATACCAGTCCCGATTATAATTTACCCTATTACGATTTAAAAAGCATGTGGCCACTTAACTATTATTTATTTGATAGTTGGTCTATTAACGGCTTGCTTTCATCAGGTTCCTTAGGGTTATTGATGTTGCTTTTTGGTATTGTTTCCATTTTTGTGGTCTCACCTATTTTAACATACAAATACGGAAAACGCTGGTATTGTTCTTGGGTTTGTGGTTGCGGTGGTTTAGCAGAAACGGCAGGCGATTCTTTCAGACAGTTAAGTAGCAAAAAACTATCTGCATGGAAATTGGAACGTTGGTTAATACACACCGTTTTAGTATTCTCTGTACTGATGACCACGGCGGTTATTTACACCTATTTAGGAAGCGATCCCAATAAATTTTGGTTAACCCGCGGTGCCTTTGTATTAAGTGTAGGCATATTACTTACGGTTGTTTTTGCAGTTATCATGATTTTTAAAAGAAAAGAATTGGGCAAAGACGCACGTTACGGTGCCATAGGGTATTTTGTGGTTATCGCTGCCTTATTCATCATGCACTATACGGGAGCTTCCGATAAAATATTCTTTATAAAAGCAAGCAGTTTACGTTCGGCTTACGGTTTATATATTGGTTCTATCTTCTCTGGTGTTATTGGCACAGGCTTCTACCCTATTTTAGGTAACCGTGTTTGGTGTCGTTTTGGATGCCCAATGGCGGCCGTATTAGGTTTCCAACAACGTATGTTTTCAAAATTCAGAATTACAACCAATGGTGGTCAATGTATTTCATGTGGTAACTGTTCTACCTATTGCGAAATGGGAATTGATGTACGTGCTTATGCCCAAAAAGGTGAAAACATAGTACGTTCCAGTTGTGTAGGTTGCGGTGTTTGTTCTGCCGTATGCCCTCGAGGTGTTCTAAAATTAGAGAACGATACCATGGAAGGCCGCATCAATTCTAATGAAATCCTACTTGGTAACGATGTGGATTTGATGGATTTAATCAATAAAAAATAATTTAACAAAATGCTAATATTTTGTTAAATAACTAATTAAAAGTATTGTACTTTTGCACCCTGAAAGTTAATTATTTATGCACATCATAAAAGTAATTATACCTGCTTTTAACGAAGCAGATTCTATTACCAAAGTTATTAATGCGATTCCGGAATCTGTTAACGAGATTATTGTTGTTAATAATAATTCCACCGACAAAACGGAAGAAAACGCTAAAAAAGCAGGTGCCACGGTATTAACCGAAGTAAATAAAGGCTATGGTTACGCATGCCTTAAAGGCTTGCAATACATTGCCAATAATCCCGAAAAACCAAATATTATTGTATTTTTGGATGGCGACTATAGCGATTATCCAGAAGAATTAACAAAAATTGTAGCGCCCATAATCGATAAAAACATCGATTTAGTTATTGGAGCCCGGGTTAAAAGTTTAAGAGAAGTAGGTTCTATGACCGGACCCCAAATTTTTGGAAACTGGCTAGCAACCTCTTTGATGACACTTTTTTTTGGTGCAACATTTACCGATTTAGGCCCATTTAGAGCCATAAAATACGATAAACTGCTAGCGCTCAATATGATTGACAAAACCTATGGTTGGACGGTAGAGATGCAACTAAAGGCTTTAAAACAAAAATTAACCTATACCGAAGTGCCTGTAAATTACAGAAATAGAATTGGTGTCTCGAAAGTTTCAGGAACCATAAAAGGTAGTATATTTGCAGGCGCAAAAATCTTAAGTTGGATTTTTAAATACAGTATCAAGAAATGATTCTAGAAACAACCATTATCATTATTTACACCATTTCGCTTTTGCTTATTTTCATGTATGCACTCGCGCAATTAAATTTATTGTTGAATTACTTAGCTTCTAAAAAAGTTATAGATAATTCACCAAAATTCGATTTTTCTAATCCAGAAGAAATCCCTTACGTCACTATTCAATTACCTGTTTATAACGAAATGTACGTTATGGAACGCCTGTTGGATAATATTGCAAAAATGGATTACCCACTTGATAAATTAGAAATTCAAGTATTAGACGATTCAACGGATGAAACTGTTGAGTCTACCCGTGCCCATGTTGCAAAAATACGTGCCACTGGTATAGACATTGAACACATTACTAGAACGGATAGATCTGGATTTAAAGCAGGTGCTTTAAAAGAAGGTTTAAAAATTGCTAAAGGTGAGTTCATCGCTATTTTCGATTCTGATTTTCTTCCAGAAGCAGATTGGTTAAAACGTACCGTTCCTTATTTTAAGGATGAAAAAATTGGCGTGGTTCAAACCCGTTGGGGCCATTTAAACCGTAACTATTCTATTCTTACAAAAATACAAGCCTTCGCTTTAGATGCTCACTTTACTTTAGAGCAAGTAGGTAGAAATAGTAAAGGCCACTTTATTAACTTTAACGGTACTGCAGGACTTTGGAGAAAGACTTGTATTATAGATGCTGGAAACTGGGAAGGTGATACTTTAACCGAAGATTTAGATTTAAGCTACCGTGCCCAACTTAAAAACTGGAAATTTAAATATTTAGAGAATGTTGAAACACCTGCCGAATTACCAATCGTAATTAGTGCAGCCCGTTCACAACAATTTAGATGGAATAAAGGTGGTGCAGAAAACTTTAGAAAAATGCTTGGTCGCGTTTTAAAAAGTGAAAACATTTCAGCGAAAACAAAATTACACGGCTTATTACATTTACTAAATAGTACTATGTTTTTAAACGTACTAATTGTAGCTGTATTAAGCATCCCGATGCTTTATATAAAAAATGAGTACACACACTTAAAACCATACTTCTATGTTATGAGTTTCTTCGTGGTAAGCTCTATCATATTTTTTGTATGCTACTGGTTTATGTACAAAAACATTTATGGCGGTGGGTTTAAAAACTTCATTCGTTACATAGGTATGTTTTTTGTGTTTTTCTCTATCGCAATGGGCTTTTCACTACACAACTCGATTGCTGTATTAGAAGGTCACTGGGGTAAGAAAAGTGAATTTGTACGCACACCAAAATTCAATATCAATTCTATCAAAGAAGGTTGGAAAAAGAATAAATACATTAAGAAAACCGTATCCGTTCACGTTATTTTTGAAGGTTTACTTATGTCTTATTTTGCTTTCGGTATGTACAGTGCTTTTATAGTAGGAGACCAAGGTGGCGATTTCGGACTGTTCCCATTCCACCTAATGTTATTTTTAGGCTTTGGTTATGTGTTTATTAAATCGTTAACATCGAAAGTATAGATTTACATTCAACATCATATAAATTAAAAAATCTCAAAACGAACTTTAAATAGTGGTTTTGAGATTTTTTTTATAATTATTTGAAGGAATAGTAGAGGGCTTTGCTTTACGCTTAAACCTTTTCTTAACGCCATTGCGAAGGAGGAACGACTGAAGCAATCTTTCTTATTTGAAGTTCTAATCATGATTTAGTTAACTGACTAACAGATTGCTTCGTACCTCGCAATGACGTACGAACACAATCATCACTTCATTGCGAAGGAGTAAGCTACGTAAAAATCGCCGTTTGTTTGCTTTAATTGCAAGTTATAGACATCTCGTTACAAAGAAGAATACTTCAATCAATAAAGGCTAAGACAGACCACCCATAAATATCATCGTTTACACAGCGTGATAAACATATATTATTAACTTTTATTCTGAAGAATTAAACGCTATATAATATTCACAGTTACAAATTAATTCTTTTATAGAAATGCTTATATAAAATCTAATATTTTCTCTTTCTCCGTCCACTTAACGGGCTCTCTTGATGTTTTTTCTGCCAGTAAATTCAGTATACTACCTGATTTTTCTGGGTGATAGCCATCTGCTAAATCATTAATAATTGAAATCTTTTCTTTTATTAATGAGTTGTATTTTGATTTTTGAGAAATTTCAAAGTTTACAATTGTTTTACTCAACGCATTTTCAAAATAGAATGGAGTTGAACCTGTTACGTATGTAATTAAGTTTATCGCTGAATTCTTTGAAATTATTGCATTGAATTTTATATTAGTGTAATCGTCTAATGATTTTCTTAGTTGAACATCTCCCTTGTAATTGGTTAATAAAAATGAATTAGCATCTTGTCTAAAGGTTTCCTTTTCTTTTTCTTCTTTTTCATCTTTATAAGTAATACCTAAAGCATTTACTACTCCAACAATAAAGTTCGATAAATCGAAAACAGCAGAAGAAATATCTTCTTTGTTTTTACAGGATTTATAATAAAATAATGTTCCAGTTTTATCAGCAGTGCTTTTAATTTGATAATTCTGTTGATAATATGAAGAAACCCGGTCAATTATTGCTTCTGATTCTTCATTAATACTTACTTCGTAATAGTTTAAATCAATCCAACCTCCATCAGACACTATTATTTGATCATGTAAATCTTTGACAAAAACAGAAACAAATTTATTATTCAGAGTTGAAAATGGAGTTATTATCTCCACACTATTAGCTCTTACCTTGTAAGTTGTAAGCTCACAAAAATCAGATTTAACCGCGTTAAATATGTCTAATAATTTTTCCATCGAGCTAATTTATAAAATTGACTCCGTTTAAAGGGTCGGTTTCAGTTGTATATTCAAAAAGCTCTGGAATTTTTAATCCTATTTCTAGAATATTTGCATTTTCTCCTTGATTTATATTTGTTTCTTGAAAAAAATGACTTAATCCAAATTCAATATTTTCAGCTATAGCTTTTGCTTCATTATCTTTTTTTAACACATCGGTTTTGTATGCAATTGCAAATCCGTTTTTATCAAATGAATTAAAATGTGGAGTAGTTACTTTTTGTTCTGATAGAGGGATATCAGAGGAAGTATTACGATGTGCTGGACCATCTGAATCAAACCTGAAAAATGGTTCATTACTAAAGTCTTTACAAGCTAGTTTAATTCCATATTTGTAAAAACTTTTTTTTCTTTCGATGGTTAAATCCACTTTTTCACTTATTGTTGAATGTTCAATACTTGTTGTTTTAGATAGCCAATCTTTATGAGTTTCTTTCTGCTCTAAATAGACAGAATTTTCTTTAACTGATTTTTCTCCGTAGGTCAGTTCCGTAAAATATTCAAAATCATCTTTAATTTCTATATTTTTTCTTTGCATTCGTTATTTTGATGATTAGTTCATTTTTATTTACAGGATAGTTCAATACTATTTTAAAAACACATTAGCATTTTAACTATACTAAAAATTTAAAAAACCAATTTAGCGTTTTTTTCCCACATATTTGATAAGTAAAAACATTTTACCCATAATACAGCTTATATAAAAAACACATCATAAACCATGGCACGTTTTCACATTATCTGTATCTTTAAATCGAGTAATTCTCTATATAAACATGGCCATTAACAAACCCAAAAACAGACTCAGTGCACAAGCCTATATTGATGGTGTTTTAAGTGGCAACCGTGTTATTCTGTCTAGAGCCATCACCATTGTAGAAAGCAATTTAGAGAGTGACAAAGCACTTGCTAAAACTATTATTCAAGCTATTTTATCGGCTTCGGGCCATTCGATGCGTATTGGTATTACAGGAGTGCCGGGTGTGGGTAAAAGCACCTTTATTGAAGCCTTTGGAAAACACCTCATCACGCAAGGACATAAAGTAGCTATTCTATCGATAGACCCTAGTAGCCAACGTTCTAAAGGCAGTATTTTAGGCGACAAAACCCGTATGGAAGCACTCAGCACTTTAGAGAGCGCTTACATTCGTCCATCGGCATCTGGCGATACGCTTGGAGGTGTTGCTAACAAAACCGCCGAAAGCATGCTACTCTGTGAAGCTGCTGGTTACGATATAATTTTAATTGAAACCGTTGGCGTGGGGCAATCTGAAACCGCGGTGCATGGCATGACCGATTTTTTCCTATTACTCATGCTTGCCGGTGCGGGCGACGAACTTCAAGGCATAAAACGGGGCATTATGGAAATGGCCGATATGCTGGTTATTAATAAAGCAGATGGCGACAATATTAAAAAAAGTGCGTTGGCTTGCCAGCAATATAAAAACGCGCTGCACGTGTTCCCAGAATCTGATTCGGGTTGGACGCCTGTAGTCACCACCGCTTCTTCCACAACAAACACGGGTATTGATGCTATTTGGAACGCCATTACACAGTACAAACAATTAACAACCAACAACGGGTACTTTATTGAAAACCGAAACCAGCAACAAATACGTTGGATGTATAATACCATTAATAACGAACTAAAACAGCTATTTTACGGTTCGAAAGACATGGCAGAGCAACTAACAGAATTAGAGCAAAAAATAACGAGTTCTAAAATTGCCCCCATAAAAGCAGCACAAGACATGATTGAAGCCTTTAAAAAACGTTATGAATAACACTTATTTCCGACCTACATACTCCACCGTTTTATAATCGATACATGCCTTTAAACCTCAGTTTTATAAAATTATACAGAACGCCATTGCT
Organism: Mariniflexile sp. AS56; assembly: GCF_030552475.1. Classification (GTDB taxonomy): domain Bacteria; phylum Bacteroidota; class Bacteroidia; order Flavobacteriales; family Flavobacteriaceae; genus Mariniflexile. The sequence continues at coordinate 329,929 of NZ_JAUPED010000001.1, forward strand.
TTTAGTACTTAGCAGCATCGCGTTCTACCTCTCTTTTGCTTACAGTTTGGTGCGCACCGATTATGTAAAGCTCATTATGCTATATGCCGCTTTGTTTTTTTTATTTTATAAACTGGTACAAGTTTTAAAAAACCAAGTGGTTGTTCTAACCTGGCTAGCCTTTATATTTAGAGCGCTTTTTATTTTAGCCACACCAAACCTATCGCAAGACTTTTATCGCTTTATTTGGGACGGCAGAATGCTTTTAGAGGGTTTTAACCCCTACTTAAACACCGTGGTGTCTTTTATAAGCATTGGCGAGTTTCCTGTAGTGCAGTCTCAAGAGTTACACCAAGGTATGGGCGAACTTAACGCAAGTCACTTTACCAACTACCCACCTATAAACCAATTGTGTTTTGCTATTGCGGGCCTATTTGCCGGAAAAAGTATTTTGGGTTCGGTTATGGTGATGCGCCTTCTTATTATCGCTGCCGATTTTGGAACTCTCTTTTTCGGGAAAAAGCTTTTAGAACGTTTAAACCTACCTGCGCATAACATTTTCTGGTATATTTTGAACCCATTTATAATCATTGAATTAACAAGCAATCTCCATTTTGAAGGCGTGATGATTTTCTTTTTATTGTGGAGTTTGTATTTGCTGTATTCCCAGAAATGGGTGTTTGCTGCGGTTGTTTTAGGTTGTTCTATTTCGGTAAAACTAATTCCATTAATGTTTTTACCTCTATTTTTTAAGTGGTTCATGAAGAAAAAAGAGATTTCTCAAGATGCGATTGCTTCGTCGAAACCGATTCACAATAATGGATTTTTAAAATTGATTGCCTTTTACAGCATAACGCTACTAACAACCCTTTTAATGTTTCTCCCTTTTTACTCGAAACAATTTGTGAGTAATTATGCTAAAACCGTTGGGTTGTGGTTTCAAGATTTTGAATTTAATGCCAGTTTATATTATATAGCGCGCGGTATTGGTTATAGCTTTCGAGGTTATAATGAGATTGCAACTATTGGTAAAATAACACCGCTACTGGTGGTATTGTTTGTGTTAGCCATGGCCTTTTTAAGAAAAAACAAAACCACGGTTCAAATTATTACAAGTATGTTACTTGCTTTGTCTTTTTACTACTTTACAGCCACCACCGTACACCCTTGGTACGTGGCAACCCTTTTAATTTTATCTGTTTTCACTAATTACAAATTCCCTTTGGTTTGGAGTTTTGCGATTATACTTAGTTATTTAGCTTACATGAATACCAATAACACCGAAAACTTATGGATTATAGGTTTGGAATACGCCATAGTGTATAGCGTATTTATTTGGGAAGTATTTTTACAGAAAAAATTTAGCAATAAACATATCGACCACCTCGATAACAATTAAAATGATGATAATCCATTCTAATTTACTGCTTTCTTTATGATCCATAATGTCCCTAAAGAGCTCTAAGTTGTCTTTAATGATTTCAATACGATCGTGAATTAGGCGGTATCTGTCGGTTAAATCGAAAGTTATTTTTAGCTCTAAATTTAATTTATTGAGTTGTTCGTTCTCCCAAGTAATTGGTGGGGAATCGAAAATATAGAGATTCTCTGAAATTCTGTTTTTTATATTCAGCACTTTACCAATAAAACGCTTTAAATTATTTCCAGAGATATCCAACTTCCCTTTTTTCTCTAGAAAGCTTGTATGCTTATTGGTTTCAATTAGCAGGTCCTCGGTAATTTCTGCGTATCTGCTTAAAGCCACAGACTGGGAGGTATTCAACATAACCAAGCGTATCATTTCCGCATCTAAACTAGGTAGAATAACACTGTCGAAGCCTACTTTCAGGGTATCATTTTTTACCTGAACTGCTACTATTTCAGATAATTTCTTCGCAAAATAATTGGTGCAAAAGGGTTTTATTTCTTCAAAAACACGCGCAATTTCGTCGTCGCTTGCATTAAAGAAACTTACGATACCATATTGAAAAACATATACAAAGGATTTATCAGAAACCTTATAAAAAAGTTCGTCACTATCATGGAACATTAAATTCCATGATAAGTGACTTTTACTTTCTTTTATATTAATGGTACTCGCTACTTGAAAAGCAACTGTAGAATACATTATTTACTAAAAATATTAGATGAATTTTTAAAACTCTTGAATTCTAACATATAATCGTTTGGGTCTTTTATAAAGAAAGAGACATGCTCACCAACCTTAGCTTCCAAAAAACGAGCTTGAGTAACCAAGTCGAGATTTTGTTGTTTAAGATTTGAGTGAATTTTTTCCCAATCTTCCAATTCTACGATCACTCCAAAATGAAACGCCGGCAATATTTTGCCTTCGAAAACATAATTAGGACTGTTAAAATTAAATTTATCGGCCTTTATAAATGTTATTTGATTGCCAAATAAATCGATATCAACCCAATTTTGCGTTTTCCTTCCCAAGGAAGCACCAATATTGTTTACATAAAAGTTTTCTGTTCCTTTTATGCTTAAACATGGCAACGACATATGAAATGATGCGCCCATAATTTAAAAGATTAAAGAGGTTTTAGACTTTCAACCCTGTAAATTACAAAATCTTTGTCATCATCTTCAAAATCTTCAACAAAATTTATCTTGAAACTTTGGTCTACAAAACTTTTATCGTTCTTTAAATCATATTGTTTCAATACGCGTGGGTGTACTTCCTCGAATACTAACTCTTCTCCATTTTCAAACCAAAACGTAAAGTAACCGTCTTTGTAAGACTTAAAAACAGCTGTTCTCATATCAATTTCTACTTAGAATTAATCAATATCATCATCTTCGTCGTCCTCATCATAATCTGAATCGGAGTCGTCCATATCGTCATCGTCGTCCTCATCGTCATCCGACTGATTTTTCTTAACAACGACATCATCGTTATCCTCGTCTTCAGCATCATCTTCCACCTTAACTTCTTCAAAATCGACTCCTGAAGCATCATCATCAGAAACCTCATCATCACCGAAGTCTTCCATGGCTTGCACAAGGCGTTTACCAACTTTTACTAAATAAATAGTGTCATCAGTACGAACCTCGACTGCTTCAATTATTTCGTTTTGTGCATTTCTAAAAGAAATAACATCGGAATCATCGTATCCATCAGGAAACTTCTCCACAAGAAGATTTAAAATATCTTCATTTAGTTTTTTGTAATCTACAATTTTGCGTAACATTCTATTTGGGTTGTGTTATTGGTCTAACAAATATGCAAAAATTAATGGTGCCACAATAGTCGCATCACTTTCTATTATAAACTTTGGAGTATCTACATCTAATTTACCCCAAGTAATTTTCTCGTTTGGCACTGCTCCAGAATAGGAACCGTAACTGGTCGTAGAGTCACTAATTTGACAAAAATAGCTCCAAAAAGGAATGTCGTGCATTTCCATATCTTGGTACAACATGGGCACCACACATATTGGGAAATCGCCTGCAATACCGCCTCCAACTTGGAAAAAACCTAAACCTTTCCCATCTGAATTTTTTGGATACCAGTCTGCTAACCACATCATATATTCAATACCACTTTTGGTTGTTGATGCTTTAAATTCCCCTTTAATACAGTAAGAAGCAAAAATATTACCCATCGTACTATCTTCCCATCCTGGAACTACAATTGGTAAGTTTTTTTCAGCCGCAGCAACCATCCAAGAGTCTTTTGGATCAATCTCGTAATATTGCTCTAAAACACCAGAATTTATCATTTGATACATAAACTCATGTGGAAAATAACGTTCTCCAGATTTATCTGCTTTATTCCAAATATCAAACAAATGTGATTGTAAACGTCTAAACGCTTCTTCCTCTGGAATACACGTATCTGTTACACGGTTGAAGTGATTATCTAACAAGTCTCTTTCTTCTTGTGGTGATAAATCTCTATAATTTGGTACTCTTTTGTATGAATTGTGCGCCACTAAATTCATGATATCTTCTTCAAGGTTTGCCCCTGTACAAGAAATAATATGAATTTTATCTTGACGAATCATTTCAGCTAACGATTTACCTAACTCTGCTGTACTCATCGCACCAGCTAAAGTTACCATCATTTTTCCTCCTTCTAACAAATGAGTTTCATAGCCTTTTGCGGCATCTACTAAAGCAGCAGCATTAAAATGTAAATAGTTGTTTTCTATAAATTTTGATATAGGTCCTTTAGTACTCATCGTCTTCGTTAAATTTTGTAGCGTTATTTTTTTGTTTTGAATTATCGTAAGCATTATCATAATCTTCGCCTACTTCTTGGTCCATAAATTTATAACTTAACATTTTATAATACAATTTTGCAGCTAAAAAATCTGAAGATTTTTGTTTAGCATTCGGGCATAAGTCGACCATATCGAACCCAACCACGTTTTTTTCCGCAAAAACTTGTTTTAAGAAATCTAAAGTTTCATACCAGAATAAACCACCTGGTAAAGGCGCCATGGTGTTTGGCATAATGGAAAGATCTAAACCACTTAAACTGAAATTGATAAACACATTATCAGTCATTTGGTCTATTGCAGCATCCATCCACGTATCATCTACCGCCATTTCATGGGCGAAATAGGTTTTTTCAGTATCTGCTATTGTTTTTTCATTCGCACTCATAGAGCGAATGCCCACTTGTATTAAATTGGTTGTTTGGCTTGCCTCATGCAACGCACAAGCATTATTAATAGAAGTCCCATTATGGCTTTTGCGTAAATGGGCATGTGCACCAATATGTAACACCGTTAAACTTGGGAACATCTCGTTAAAGGCACGAATAGTCCCTATAGAAACAGCATGTTCGCCACCAAAAACACTTACAAACTTATTTTTTTTGATGTACTTTTTAGTTGTTTGGTGAACAGCATCAACCAAAACTTCTGGCGATGCGTTATCTATAACCGCATCTGCTAAAAAAACACCTTGTTGGTAAACTTCAGTATCTGTTTCAATATCATAAAGTTCCATGTTGTTAGAAGCGCTTAAAAAGGCTTCTGGCCCTTTCTCTGCTCCTTTTTGCACCACACTTGTTCCATCATAAGGCACAGGAATTAAAACAACTTTAGCTTGTTCTAATTTCGCAAATTCCTCTGGTATACCAGCATATGTGTTATTTGCCATAACCTAAAATTTTAAGTAAGTCTTCACTTTTTTGTTGTTCGCTAAATAGTTCGGTTGTGATGTTTCCATCAGCATCTCTATCTATTAAAATATGTTTTGGAGATGGTATTAAGCAGTGTTGTAAACCACCAAATCCACCAATAGTTTCTTGATAAGCACCTGTATTAAAAAAGCCTATGTACAAAGGTTTATCTTTATTGTATTTTGGTAAATAAATAGCATTCATATGCTGTTCACTATTATAATAATCATCACTATCACAGGTTAAACCGCCCAATAATACACGTTCGTAACTTTCATTCCACCTATTAATTGGTAGCATTACAAAACGTTTGTTAATAGCCCAGGTATCTGGCAATGTTGTAATGAACGATGAGTTAATCATGTTCCACTTTTCACGGTCATTTTGTTGCTTTTGGTACAATACTTCGTAAATAGCACCACCACTTTCACCTACTGTAAAGCTTCCGAATTCGGTAAAAATGTTAGGAACTTCTACTTCCTCCTCTTCACAAACTAATTTAATTTGATTGATAATTTCACCAACGATGTATTCATAATCAAAATCGAAAGCCAAAGAATTTTTAATAGGAAACCCGCCACCAATATTCAAACTATCTAAGCTAGGGCAAATACGTTTTAAGCTGGTATACACCTTTAAACATTTTGTTAACTCATTCCAGTAATAGGCATTATCTCTAATACCTGTATTGATGAAGAAGTGAAGCATTTTAAGTTTCACCTTTTTATTTTCTTTAATCTGATTTCTGTAAAAAGGTAAAATATTTTTGTACCCAATACCTAAACGTGAAGTATAAAACTCAAATTTCGGTTCTTCTTCTGAAGCGATACGGATACCAATATTAAATTTCCCTTTTATTTCTTTTGACAATAAATCAATCTCTTCGTAATTATCAATAATTGGGATACAGTTTTTGTGTCCGTTATTAATTAATCGCGCTAAGTTTGTTATGTACTGGTCTCTTTTAAACCCATTACTTATAACAAAGGTTTTATCGGTAATCTTGCCTTCAGCCTTTAAGCTTTCAACAATATCAATATCAAAAGCAGACGACGTTTCTATATGTATATCATTCGTTAAAGCCTCATCAAGTACATGCTTAAAATGTGAACTTTTAGTACAGTAGCAGTAATTGTATTTACCTTTATACTTATTCGCTTTAATAGCCTTATCAAACCAGCCTTTAGCTCTATTTATATTGTTAGATATTTGTGGTAAGTATGTAAACTTTAAAGGTGCCCCGTATTTTTCAACCAAGCCCATAAGGTCTATACCATGAAATTCTAAATGTTTATCGTTTAGATCAAATTCTTCTTGAGGAAAGTAAAAAGATTGATTAATTAAATCAATGTATTTGGTATTCATTCTTAATTTTTAGATGTAATAGTTATATATTATTTTTTAAAGTTAAGAAACATTCGTTTCTCTACAAATTATATTTAGCTATTAATCAAATTCGAATGGGGCTTTGTGTAGTTGGAACAAAACCATAGATATGCTGGCTACCAGCAATAGTATAAGCAGAAGTTAGCTCTAAAATTCGGTTACTTTTCCTATAAGCTGCTTTTGAAAATAACTTCTTAGATTTCAAAAACTCGAACATACAAACACGTCTCAATTTGTTCAGCAATTACATTACAAATGAAATATAAAAAATTTAATTTTAAAGTGATTTAGCATTTTTTTTTAGATTTTTTTTGAAACGCTTATCGAGCGCTCTATAAGGCTATTACGAAAGGCTTTTACTTTAAATACGACGTGTTTATCCATTTAAAATAAAAACAAGCAAATACCTTAGCTATAAAAAATAAAAACGCTAAATCACTTTTAATAATGCGTATTAAAGCATTTTAAGATTATTCAATTCCTGCTCGGTAAGGTGTTTCCAGTGTCCACGCGGAATGTCTTTTTTAGTAAGCGGTCCAATAGCAACACAATCCAAACTCACGATTTCATATTTAAAATGATCGAAAATGGTTCTTATTAATGTGTTTCCTATATTCTTGATTTTTAAACCTATTTGGTTTTTAGCTTCACCATCAATATAGCTAATCTCTTCTACTGCAATAAGTTTTCCTTCAATTTTAAAACCTGATTGAATTGCTTTTAAATCATCTAGTTTTAGATTTTTATCTAATTCTATTTGGAATAAACGAGCTACACCATGTTTAGAATTGGTGAATTTATCTGCAATAACATCATCATTTGTAAACAATAATAGACCTTTTGAGTTTCTACCCAAACGTCCAATAGGCTTAATTCTAGAGGTCGTTGCATTAGCAACCAAATCCATTACAGTACGCCCTTTACCTTCACTGGTAGTTGTAGCGAAGCCTTTAGGCTTGTTTAGTAAAACGTACGCTTTCTTTTCTGGATTAATACGGGCACCATCGTAACGCACTTCATCTTCAAGCTTTACTTTATAGCCCATTTCGGTAATTACTTTACCGTTTACAGTTACAAGTCCTGTTGCAATATGCACATCGGCTTCCCTACGTGAACACATTCCAGAATTGGCAACGTATTTATTTAATCTTATTTCGTTAGGATTCGACGGTTTTTTAGACGGCGAATTCACGTTGCGTATTGGCGCATTGCCTCTAGCAAAGCTCTTACTTTTCGCTCCTTGATCTCCTCTACTTGAACCTTTAGCGTTTCCGTTTTGCTCACCTCTTCCAGAAGGCTTCCCTTTTCCGCTTGTTCCTTGTGTTCTACTCATCACTTTAATTTTTTACAAATATACTCTATAAAATTACGAAACTTGAATTTAGATTTACGATTTTATAAAATCCTGTTAAGCAGCAAACTAATATCTATTAATAAAATACTAAAAACGCCTAAAACAATAATAAATTTTAAAATACTATGCCCTAACAAATAGTGTAATTTGGTTTTAGATTTCCATAATAACACTAAAAACACCAGTATTAACAGCATGCTTAAATAAAAATAAATATACATGTAGCCTATTTCAAATTTAAACAACAACAAATAAATAGGCACAAAAGTTAATATGGCCAATACGCTAAGCATGCGTTTTGATGCTGCTTCACCATAAACAACAGGTATGGTTTGGTAATTCTGAATTAAATCGCCCGTAATATTTTCCAAATCTTTAGTAAGTTCTCGCATCGAAATAAGCAAAAACAAGAAAATGGCATGCACAAAAATTACCGTTTCGAAATTTTTATAATACATAAAAATAGCAAAAAACGGTGTGATGGTTAAAATAGCCGAGGTTAAATTACCAATAAAAGGCCGCTTTTTTAATTTATGTGAATAAAACCAAATAGCAAAAATATAAATGGAAAAGAAAATAACAGCCCTAAAAGACACGTAACTTACCATAACCACTGCCAAAAAATTCAACACGAAATAAAAAGACAGTTTGGTATTTTGACTTACCAATTTATCTAATTTGGATTTTAAAGGTCTGTTAATTAAATCTTTCTCTGAATCGTAAAAATTATTAATGATATAGCCTCCCGCAATAGTAACTGATGACGCTAGAACCAATAAAAACAAATTAACATCTAAAACAACCTGTCTTAACGGTTTATCGTGTGCCAAAATATAAATAGATGCTAAGTATTGTGCGATTACAATAATTAAAATATTATAACCTCTAACAACAGAAAACATGCTAAAAAACTTAAGAAGTATGTGCTTTTGTTTTCTGGATAACATGAAAAAATGTTTTGATGAGATTGCCCGAAAAGAATTCAGGAAGCCTAAGGAAGATTAAAAGTTATAAACTACTTCTAGCTTATAATCTTTCAATGCCTGTTTTGCCTTATTTATATCTTCAGTAAAACCTAAAATATAACCGCCACCACCAGAGCCACAAAGTTTCAAATAGTACTCGTTGGTCTCGATACCTTTCTTCCAAAGTTCATGGAATTGAATAGGAATCATCGGTTTAAAGTTATTCAACACTACTTTTGATAATTGCTTGGTGTTTTTAAACAATGATTTGATATCGCCTTTCAAAAAATCATCGACACAAGCATCGGTATGTTTTATAAACTGATCTTTAAGCATATTACGAAACCCTTCTTGCTTCATGTTTTCCATGAAAATACTCACCATAGGTGCAGTTTCGCCAATAATACCACTGTCCAATAAAAACACAGCGCCTATTCCATCTGCTTTTTGCGAAGGAATACCTGTAGCTTCAATATTATCTTTCGAATTGATAAGAATTGGAATACTTAAATAACTATTTAAAGGATCTAAACCAGAAGATTTTCCGTGGAAAAAAGATTCCATTTCAGAAAAAATTGATTTTAAAATCAGTAATTTTTCACGAGTTAAATTTTCTAAAACCGTGATTTTATTATGTGCATAATTATAGTAAATCGCCGCCACTAATGCGCCACTACTACCCACACCATAACCCTGCGGAATAGATGAATCGAAATACATACCCGCATTCACATCATTCTGTAAAGTCTCAATATCGAAAGTCACCAATTCGGGATTAACAGCTGCTAAATAAGTAACAAAACGTTTTAAACTTTCGTTAGATTTTATAGCCGTTTCCGATGGGTTTTTATCTGTTTTTAAAGCCCCATTATAAAAATTATAAGGAATAGATAATCCTTTAGAATCTTTAATGATTCCGTACTCTCCGAAGAGTAGAATTTTAGAGTAAAATAATGGTCCTTTCATTCAATTTAATGAAAAATTAATAATGCAAAGTTAAGAATTATTCTTTAGATGATTTAACAATACTAACCAATAATCTTAACATTTCCTGTGATTTGGCTTTATATTTTTCAAATTCAGCTGAATTCAAAAAATTGGTAGCATGCAGCAAGTCTATCCAATAATCCGTTTCATTAGCTTCTTTTAAACTAATTGACATTTTACTTATAAAATCTGCTTTACTCTGCGCAAACTCTGCTTCCCTAACGTTTGCCCCAATAGATGTCCCCGATTTTAAAAGCTGCCTAGACATGACATGTTCTTTTCTATTATAAGCTAAATCTTTATAAAGATTCACTATTTCAACAGCAAAAAGAAAACTCTTGTCTTTAATTATATTTTCTTTCATAATGAATAAATTAAAGTTAAATATAAACCTTTTAATTATTCATTATTACTTATTAATTTTTAATTAATTGCGCTCCAAAACCAATTTGGTCGCAAATATAATGACCGTTTTGACAATATGCAACTAATTCATTTTTAATGAATTCTAAAATTTCAACCGACTCGTTTTTCGGGTATAAAACATGCACATTCGCACCAGCATCTAAGGTAAAACTTATATGCAAACCTGTTTCTTCCCTGAACTTCAATATTTTATTAATAATTTCCAAAGTATTGGGTTTCATTAAAATAAAATAAGGCATACTAGTCATCATCATAGCGTGCAACGTAAGCGCTTCACTTTCTATCAATGCTATAAAAGATTTTAAATCACCAGACTCTAAAATAGGTTTCAGCTTTTCAAGATTATCGTGCGCCTGCACAAACCTGTTCTTAGCATACGGGTGGTTATGCATTAAATTATGCCCCACCGTACTACTAACTTGTTTTTCACCTTTATCAACCAATAAAATGGTGTCTTGATAATCTTTAAAATTTTCATGCACTTTATACGGGTATTTCACACCGAATAAATCATTACTTCCTTCAACAGCCTCCGTTTGTCCCCAAACAATTAAATCACCTTCAATACTTCTACATGCAGAACCTGAACCTAATCGTGCTAAAAAGGATGCTTTTTCATTAAAAAAGGCATCTGTCATTTCAGCACTAAATTGTTTTTCAATACTGATTAAACACAAAGCCAAAGCACTCATTCCGCTTGCAGATGATGCAATTCCTGAACTATGCGGAAATGTATTTGAGGTTTCAATTTTAAACCTATAATCCTTTAAAAAAGGAAGATATACTTCTACACGTTTAAAAAAAGTGTCAATTTTTGGTTTAAAATCGTCTTTTTTATCGCCATCCAAATACACTTCAAATTCAAAATCAGACTCATCTTCCTTTTTAGAAAAAGTCAAGTTTGTAATTGTTTTACAATTATTTAGTGTAAAACTTATTGAGGGGTTCTCTGGTATTTGGTCTTTCTTTTTACCCCAATATTTAACCAAAGCGATATTACTAGGCGACTCCCAGGCTACTTTTCCGCTTTCAACCGTTTTTATATATGCTTTAGGAATAAATTGTTGTTCTGTCATTTCTTAATTTTCAGCAGACAAAGATACTAGTTTTGTCATGGTTTTATAATTTCTTGATGTACCAACAACTTTTAATTTGCGTTCATAAGTCGTCATATTGAACTTCGTTCTTCCATAACCCGTCGCACTATAAAAATAAAGACAGTCTTTTTTAATTATAACTTCCTCATTTTCAATAGCTATTTCGGCTATTTCTTTCACCAAAAGGCTATTTGGGATAGTACTTAATAATATAAAATAACTTGCTTCTTTTTTTTCTATTGAAAAAGGACACGCATCAATAATGCCCTGCAACTGGCTATCCGTTTTCACAATAACTGGAACTTCAAATCCAAAATGATTACGTATAAGTTCTTGAATTTTATTCTCTAATAGATTTATTTTTTCTGTTGATTGAAAAACAACATTACCACTTTGAATATAGGTTTGAACGTTTTGAAACCCCGAATTACTTAACAAGGTTCTCAATGCTGCCATGGGCACTTTTTTATGCCCACCAACGTTTATACCTCGTAAAAGCGCGATGTATGTTAGCATTTTGAAATCGATTTCGCCACAATGAAAGCACCTGTCCACGCGTTTTGAAAGTTAAAACCGCCTGTAACAGCATCAACATTAATGACTTCACCTGCAAAATATAAGTTTTTTTGAAGCTTACTTTCAAAGGTTTTAAAGTTGATTTCTTTTAAATCGACCCCACCAGCAGTTACAAATTCCTCTTTAAACGTACTCTTGCCTGAAACCTGAAATACGGCCTGTGTAAGTTGTGATGCCAAATCTTCTAACTGACTTTTATTTAAATCTGCCCAACGGGTTTCTTGATTCATACTTGAAGCCAATACCAATTTGTACCACAAGCGTTTTGGCAAGTCAAATTGCGCTGATTTATAGACTGTTTTTTTAGCCAAATCGTGTTTTAATGTTTTTAAAACATCTAAAGCATCTTCAATCGACTGTTTTATAAAATTAATTTCTATTTGAAATTTATAATCTTGTTTCGCTAATTCAATGGCACCAAAAGCGGATAGCTTTAAAATGGCTGGCGCACTCATCCCTACATGGGTAATAAGCACGGGACCTTCGCTCCACAAATCGGTTCCTAAAACTTTAACCTCAACATCCTGAGCCACCACTCCTGGAATATCCTGGATGCGTTCATCTTTAATATCAAAGGTAAATAAGGACGGTACGGGTTGCGAAATACTGTGTCCCAAATTTTCTAAAAGACTCCATATTTTCGGGTTACTACCTGTGGCAACTATTACTTTTTCACAAGAAAAAACACGGTCTTTTGTTGAAATTTGAAAACCCTCCAGTTGCTTTTCCGAAGTAATATTTACAACACTTTGGTTGTACAAAACATCTACCTGATGCTTTTTGGCTTCATTTAGAAAACAATCGATAATAGTTTGCGACGAATTAGACAGAGGAAACATCCTGCCATCTTCTTCAATCTTCAGTTCAACGCCACGATTTTCAAACCATTCAATAGTATCGCCTGTCATGAATTGATGAAAAGGACCTAAGAGTTCCTTTTCACCTCGTGGATAATTCTTTATTAATTCTTGAGGAATAAATTCGGCATGGGTTACATTACACCTGCCACCACCAGAAACTTTCACTTTTTGCAAGCCTTCCTTTCCGCGTTCTAAAATGGCAACTTTTAATTTAGGGTTTTGTTCAGCAATATTAATAGCTGCAAAAAAACCTGCAGCACCACCGCCAATTACAATAACATCCTTTTTAATCATAACCTATCAGGAAAATCTGAAATGATGCCATCTACACCATAAGATTTTATGCGTTTTATAGGTTTTAAGTTGTTTACTGTATAGGTGATTACTTTAAAATCTTCTTTTAAACTCTCAACAATTTCTTCAGTTAACATAGTGTAATCTGGAAATATAGTTGTTGCTTTTATTTCTTTAGCAAAAGCCACAGCTTCATCTAAATTTGTATCTACTAATACACCTAACGGTATCTCTTTATTGATACTATAAACCGTTTCTAACAATTCATTTTGAAAACTAGAAACTATAATATTTTTATAATCCCACCCTTTTTTGTCAACAAAAAAAGCGATTAATCGACTTGCTTCTGCCGCTGTATCTTGTCCCTTTAACTCGATATTTACTAAACATTTGTTATCTACAAAGGTTAAAACCTCAGACAAGGTTGGTATTTGGCAACGCCCTTTAACCTCCGCTTGTTTTAATTGATTCAGTGTTTGTTTTGAAACCTCGCCGGTACCATTCGTCATTCTATCTATCGTGAAATCATGAAAAACTACTAACTGACCTGAAGCACACCTATGAACATCTATTTCAATACCATCAACCCCTAAGGCTAACGCTTTTTTGATAGATTCTATAGTATTTTCAGCTAAGTGTCCTTTAGCTCCCCTGTGTCCAATAATTAACATGTTTTTATCCACTTTTATAATTCTTATTTAAAATAACTCTGTAAATTTAACACTATTAAAACAGATTTTATGCATAAGCAACTAATCTTAATACTTTTTCTCCAACTTATTTCCTGCAATCAGGGAAATTTAGTCATTTTGTATGACTTACCAACAATTTTTGATGAAGTTTCTGGTATTCAGACCGTCATAAATTCCGATTTAATCTGGATGCTAAACGATCGAGGAAACCCTTCAAAACTTTATGCTGTTACTGAAAATGGCACCATAAAAAGAGAACTAAACATTAAAGCTAAAAATAATGATTGGGAAGATTTAACATCGGACAATGAAGGCCATATTTACATTGGAGATTTTGGTAATAATGACAATGACAGAAAAAATTTAGCCATTTTAAAAGTAAACAACCAATCTTTAAAAAGCACTAAAAAAGTGGAGATTGAACGCATTTCATTTAAATATTCAGATCAAGCTGAATTTCCACCTAAAAAGAAGCATTGGTATTTTGATTGTGAAGCCTTTTTTTATTATCAAGACAACTTCTACTTGTTCACCAAAAGTCGGGTTCGGAAAAATTTTGGACAAACAAGTCTTTATAAAATCCCCGCAACACCAGGAAGCCACGTCGCACAATATATAGCGACCTTCCATACGGGCTCGAAAATGGAATCTTGGATAACGGGAGCCGCTATTAGTAAAGACGGCAAACAAGTCGCGCTTTTAACTTCAAAATCTGTTTGGATGTTTTCCAACTACAAAGGCACAGACTTTTTTAGTGGTACCGCCACCGAGCTAGAACTAGACCACAACTCCCAAAAAGAGGGCATTTGTTTTAAGAACGAAAACACGTTATATATTACAGATGAAAAGGGACACGGATCTAACGGGTACTTGTATAGCTTCAAGTTTCCTTAAAACTTAAATTTACAACCAATTAAGAATACATCACCTTCGCTTGAAAAACTAAGTTCCATGTGCTCTTCTTGGTATGGTGTTGTAAACAAATAAGTACTTCCCACACCTATAATGGCTCCCGCCAAACAATCGACTATATCGTGCTTATTAGCTTGCAATCTTGTAAAACTTGTGTAACTCGCTAAAACATATGCTGGCACGCCATATTTCCAGCCATAGCGTTTTTGAAGAAACGATGCACTTTGAAAAGTTGTAGAGGTATGCCCAGACGGAAACGAATGATTGTTTGATTTATCTGGACGCTCCTTATTTACCACAAATTTTAAACCATAGGTTGTAATTTCATTTAGTGCAAATCCCTTTAAAAACTGCCAAGAACCTTCCTTATCATTAAAAACCAAGGTCGATCCAAAAGCAACAACAGGCATCGCAAACAACAACACATCTCCCGAGGTTGTTACCGCATCTGACGGTTGTGAAAAAGCACTATTAACACTAAAAAGAATCACAAAAATGAAAGCCAGTATTCTCATTTAAAACATTGAAATTAATTAATTTATGCGAGACCACTAAAACCCGAAGCCCAATTTAAAGGCTAAAAGCAGCCCATCTTTACTGTGAAATGCAGAAAAATTTCCCGTAATCATATTAGCAGCATTTGCAAAAACACCACCACCAACGGCCGTATTCCATATATTTGAATCTTCATTTTCAACCCAGACCCTTCCATAATCAACACCGCCATACAAACCAATATTTAATGGCAACAAACCTGTTTTCACCTTACGTAAATTTAAGCGTAAATCTGTGCTTTGCACAAAGGCACTTTTACCTGTAAAGCGTTCATTTCTATAACCTCTTAATCCATTGTTTGCCCCTATATTGGCCGCTTGATAAAACTCAAAATCATTACCCAAATTAATATGTGCTTTAAGCTTACTTGCCAATACGAGTTGGCCACTTGGTAGCAACTTATAATCGAAACCCAATTCTGGTATGATGTAACCGAAACCTTTAGAGCTATCTACATTATTTTTAAAACCCGTTTCTAAAGCCACATGCAAGCCTAAAGTTGGAAACGCCTCATTATCTGAATTTGAATATTGATATTTCACATTCATTCCATAAAAACTAGCACCCTCTTCAATTATTTCATTTAAAACTAAATTAATGAATCGTCCCTCGGTTTTTTCAACTTCGTTATATTCATACGAAGCACCAATTTCAAAACTCGCTCCAAAACGCCCACGCCAAATTAAGGAAGGCGCTACTTTAAGCAATCTAATTTTTACACGATTATAATCTAAATCGGCCTCAAAACCATCATTATCATCGGCTTCATAATTTGGTGTTTCATTTCCAAAGCCAAAGAAATTCATCGCAAAATTAGGACTTGTAAAGTGCGCTTTCACTCCTAAATTCATAGAGCCAACTACGTTTGCAAACTCGCCTTCATAATTAAAATCGAAACCTTGTGTCGCAAAATAATAGGCACCCGACAGGGTATGCTGCGAGGTAAATGGGTTGCGCTCAAAACCATAGGTAGTAAAGGTGTTTAAAACCCCAATTTTAAAACCATCATCGGGGTTCGCCCCTATAGTTGGGACGAGTTGATTGGTGTTGTTTTTTAGCTTTTTATAATCGTACACATTGGTTTCATAATCATCCGTCAATTTCACACGGCCTTTATTGGTTTCAAACGTATTCTCTTTGGATTTATAATCGTAGATTTTCACTTTACTTCCATTTAAAATAGTGTAAACATCATTATTTTGACCTCCAATGAGTCGCACTTTTATGAGCTTATCACCTTCTCCTGAAACTTTAAAAACATCGTCATCATCCAAACCATATATCCAAATTTCGTTTGTTTCATCACAAGTATATGTTCTTTGGTGAAACAAATCGGCCTTTTCTCCTTTTTTAATACGATACACAGACACTTTGGTTTCTCCTTTCGGAAGGCGTTCAATTTCAAACCAATCATCTTTATTCGTTCCTTTTATAACCCCGAATTTATTCATATGGTTGAAATACGCATCTGAAATATTTTGAAGATTTCGTCTCCGTCCTTGAAGTTTTCTTTTAATATCTTGTATTGTTTCGTCGCGTACTTCTTTAGGAAAATGAGTGAATGCGTCGTCTATAACATCATCCGTTAAATGGTCGGTAATCTGTTTTACTTGGGCATTCCAAACTTGGCGATTGGACTGATTAATCAATGCCATATCCAACGGATAGGGTTCTGTATTAAACCACTTTGGATTCTTTAGGTCATCACTATAGGACTTCATTAATCGCAAGCCAGGCATTACAGAGGTCGCAAACCCTAGCAACACACCATCGGCCATTTTAGAAAACACCTGGTCTCTATCTCGAGGCACTGGCCTGTATATTGTTTTCCCGTTGGCTTCAAAAGCGGCCCAACGCCATTGGTCTTCATGCCTATCCCAATCGCCAATAAGCATATCGAACAAACGCGCACGAATGTAAGCGGCTTCATCTAAAACAAAATCTTCGTCTTTATTAATTTTCCCCAACAAATCGTCGGTACTAATCATTGTATTCGAAAAACCAAAACTCGCTTTATCCCCATGCCCATCATCGGTACGTTCTTCAATCATGTACAATTCATCCCCAAACTCATCATTAAAAGGCGCAATGGTTTTTTGTTTTGGCACATAATACAACACGGGATTGGTGTGATAAACACCCACAGCATCGGCCAACGTACCAACTACAAAAGGCGCATACGGGTGCGAGCCTGTAAAAACATCTTGCAATAATCCTTCGGTGTACGTATCTTCAAATTGTCCTTCAATATATTGATCTTTAAACGCAACGGCTTGTAAATACTGTATGGCATTTTTTCGGAGTGCACGCATCACGTATTCTCGACCTTCGCTATCTTTTAATCGTAAGGATTTAGACTGATGCCCACCACCTTTACGAATAGGTGTTAATCCTCCAAAAAGCGTATCTAAATTTACTGTTGGCGCTTCTACTTCTGTACCATAATAATTTCGAAAACGAGTACCCCAAAGTGTTTTATAAATAGCACCTTTTTTGATTTCTTCTTTTTTATAAATGGATGCTGTTTTTTTCTTCGGAAATGTTTCAGAATAATTTATAGTTGCTGCTTTTACATCTTTTGAAAGTACTTCTGTTTGAAACACTAAGGCATTCTCTTCAGCAGAATAAAATCGCACTTGAGACGACCCATCTGTATACACATCTAAAATACTATAACCAGGTGTTCCATAAGAAAATTGCCCACCACCCACATTTCGAGTCGCTGAAGTTTTAGAACCTGACCCACTAACAATTTGTGGTAAATTGTCCTGAACGATGTACTGCAAATTGTGGTCGTGCCCCGAGACAAAAACAACCTTATCATTTTCTTGCGCCAAGGTTATAACACGTTTTCTAAAGGTATTATATAATTTATTTTGAACATCTACCGTAGTAACACCTCCGGCTTTTCTAATACCATTTTTTAGAGTGCCCAATATAGGCAATGGTTTTAAATGACTTGAAAATGAATATTGCCCGCCATGAGACCCATTGGTAAACATAGGGTGATGCACCGCTATTACGGTTGTTTTTCCTCGTGCCTTTTTAATTTCACCTTCCAGTTCATCAAAAAACTTGGTTCTAGTTTTTATATCGCAATCGTCGTTTATGGTTGGGTATTTATCCCAATCGGCTAGATACCATTCCGAATCTATGATAATTAAAACCACATCGTCTGAAATAGTGACTCTTTCAATAGGACAGCCATTTTCGGGTAAAAAAGTATTTTTGCCTAGCTTATCTACTATAAAATCTTCCTGTCTTTTTAAACCTTTAATGCCAGAATACCAATCGTGATTCCCTGGAATAAAGATGGTTTTCCCTTTAAAGTTTTTAACGGCGTCTGTTTGAATAGTTAATTGATGTTCTGCCAACACCCTATTTTCGTCTTCTTTATTCGGCAGCCCTTTTGGGTATATATTATCGCCTAAAAAAACAGCTGTACTGTGTTTTGAAGCCTTCAACAATGCCGTTTTAAAGGCTATTAAAGCTTTAGACGAAGTTCCCAAAGGGGAATTACCAGCATCACCAATCAAGTAAAAGGAATGTGCTATGTCTTTACTAGGCAAATCGGTTTTCCAATTTGGGTTTTTATACTGCGGGCTGTAAGTAGCACACGCACTAAAAAGCAAAGTAGTTAAAAAAAGAGTTGTTATTCTAAACTGAAGCGTCATTTGGTTGGTTTTCAAATTTAATAAAGATATATCTTAATTTGCTGTCTTTAAGCCTTCGTTCTTAAAAAACTAGTGCCAATTTAGAAGTTAGTTGACACTATTAGAACGACCTTACAAAACTAAATAAACTAAAAACAGAAAGCATTCTGTAAATTTACGACAAAATACCACGAATGCTTTAATTCGTTAAAGTTTAGTATTTTTACCCTAAATCACAAGCTCCCATGAATACTCTAATTGCAGAAGCTGAAAAACATGTCGTTCATTTATTAAATGAAAAACTAGAAAGCCAGTTTATTTATCACAACCTAACGCATACACAGCGCGTGGTTAAAAAGGCAGCAGAATTATCTGATTTATCAAATTTAAATAATTCTGAAAAAGAGCATTTAATTTTAGCCGCTTGGCTTCACGACACAGGCTTCACTGAAGTTATTGAAAATCATGAAGTAAAAAGTATTGCCATTGCTGAAGCTTTTTTAACAGACCAAAAAGTTCCTGAAGAGACTATTAAAACGGTAAGTCAGTTAATTTTGGCTACAACTATGGGGTACGAGCCTCAAAACATTAGTGAACAAATTATTCGTGATGCGGATTGCTCGCATATTGGAAGTAAAAATTTTAGCGATGTAACCGAATTGCTTAGAAAAGAATGGGAACTTGCCTGCGACAAAACCTTTACGGAAGGCGAATGGCTGCAAGAAAACATTAATTTTCTAACTAAAACACATCGGTTTCATTCGGAAGCAGCATCTACTAATTGGACAGCCACAAAATCAAAAAACATCGCACGATTATTAAAACTTCAGAATAAAACTAAGCAAGATTCTGTTAAGATAAAGCACAAAAAAGCAGAATTAAGTTTCAAGAAAAACAAAGTAGATTTACCAGAACGTGGTATTGAAACCATGTTTCGCGTTACCCTAAAAAACCACATCACTTTAAGTAATATTGCAGACACGAAAGCGAATATTTTGCTATCGGTTAATGCCATTATAGTTTCATTAGTATTGTCTAATTTGGTTTCTAAACTGGATAATTCTTCAAATGAATACCTAATAATTCCAACGGTTATTTTTGTGCTGTTTACAGTAACTTCTATCATCCTTTCCATTTTGGCTACACGCCCGAATGTTACCAGCGGAAAATTCACAAAAGAAGATGTAGCCGACAAAAAAGTAAACTTATTATTCTTCGGAAACTTTCATAAAATGAGCCTAAAAGATTTTGAATGGGCTATGGGCGAAATGATGCTAGACAGAGATTATCTATATTCCTCCATGAAAAAAGATTTATACTTTTTAGGATTGGTTTTAGATAGAAAATACAAAATACTAAGACTCACCTACACGGTGTTTATGATCGGTATTATTGTGAGTGTTATCTCGTTTGCTATTGCATTTAAATTAAACGCAATGGCTAACCTTTAATTTCTTTAATTAAGTCGTCGTAGGTATAAAACTCTTTATCTTTTTTAACGCCTTGGTATAATAAACTCACACGAATTGCTTTTAAGCCGGTTACAGCCTGCAAGTCTTGCAACTCTACAATCTCCACATCGGTATCTAAATAATTTTTCGATTGTAAAAATTTAATATAACGTAGGTATTCCAATTCGTCTTGTTTTTGCGAATAAATAATACTTATTTTTCCTTTTTGAGTAACGCGCTGTTTCGTTCCTTTTATAAACGCTTTATCTACACGTTTTTTCACAATTTCGTAGCGGGCGTTGTAAGTTCCATCAACATCAAATTGCTTTTCATCCATTCTAAAACTAATAGATAATGGTTGGTTAAACACGAGGATCATAGAAGCCACATCCAACCCAATTGAGAATGTTGGCTGCATTTGGTAGTATGCATTTTCCATTTCGCACATAACCTGTAATTGCCACAACCGTAAATTATATAAATAAATAGGGTTGAAGCTTTCTTCCTTGGTTATGGCTTCACCTATGTACATATTATGCTCTACACCATCCGTTTTAAAACGTTCAAAATAATGAGGATACATTTTCTGTGCTTCTACTTGCTTTTTATCAAGAAGTGACGCCATTTTTTTATTGATGCTCGCAATGGTATCATCATAATCTTTTCGGTGTTTATAAAAAGCACCCACTTTAGCGTCAATGGTTTCCTTATAACTATCTATATGCGTACGTAAGCCTTCAAATTTTGATAAATGCGCAAATAACGGATTGATATCATTCTTTAAAAACTCAGAAATTTGCTGCTCACTATCTACCTGAAAGTGCACATTTAAATTTTCTAAATAATCATCTATTTGAAATATGAATTGCTCATATATAGGAAAGGCTTCTTCTTTAACAGCCGCATCCAAAACAGTCCTTACACTTTTAAGTTGTAATGATAAATCTTGTTGCGTCGCCCAATTTCTAGCTTCCGAAGACCCTTTAATATCTATTTGACCATATAAAGGATAAATATCTTCGAATGAAATTTTATTAAATACCGCTTGATTGCCTTTTTGCTGTTCTTCAATAAAAATTTTAGCCTCTTTTTTAAACTTCCAAGAAACACTTGGATGTATAGAGGTACATTCTTGCTGAATAACAGCTTCAATTAGATTTTCTTCTTCCTTTTTTGAACGTAAAACTGCCGAAACGATGTACGGCATCACATCAATTAATTTATTGGCATTGATGCTGTTTAAAACTTTCGCATTGTTAGAAACAATTTCTAAAATACCCAGTAACTCATTATCATCTGCAATAGGCGCCAAAATAGCACTCTTAATACCTTGACTTTTTAATACGGCAATTTGAGGTGCTTTTCCTTTAGACAATTCATAGAATTTATCAACGTCTGAAATGGTGTAGAATTTTTTCTCTTCCAGTAATTGCTTATAAGACCAACCACACAAAACACTCTTACACAAACCACTGCCTCTATTTTCCAACAAAAAACTTTGCATACCTTCTCCATAAACAGGTTCAAAAGTATTTTCTTCTTTATTGTAAATTGAAAAACCAACGCGAATATCTTTAATCCCTAGAAGGGAGCTAAAAACACCTTGAAACCTTGCTATAAAGCTCTCATCACTACGTTTGTTTTTTGAAATTAAGCTCGATTTTACATTTGAAATAGATTGATCATCTGTAACATCAAAAATATTTGAAATAACGAAACCTTTAAAAATATAACTATTGGGTGGGAATTTTTCTTTCCAAAGTTCTATATTATCAAAATTATCCAATAACTCATCATAGTCTTCTTGGGTAATTCTCTTGGCGTTTTCTGTGGGGATTATTTCGCAAAAATCGGCGTTATATAGAATCTTATAATATTTTAAAATGCCATTTTCATCTGGAATCTCATAAAAAAACGGACGCTTTAAATTTAAATTATAACCATAACACAAGTTTAAAATAACGGTACACGTTACAATATACGTGTCGTCTTCTGGCATGTTTTTAATTTTTAAAACAAAGTCGTCTCCCGCATTTTTCATAATACTCTTAAAACGATTGGAAGCGTTATAAAAAATATTTTGAAACGGAACTGTAGCCGTTTTAATTTCATTATTAGTTAAAAGAGGACTGAAAGAATCTTGAAGAATAACTGCTATTTGCTTTTTATAAGTTTCTAGCAATGATAAATCTGTAAAACCATCACGTAATTCGGGATATGGTTTTTGAATTTCTAGAATACGCTTCGCTTTGGCCGCAAGAAACTCATCGTCGCTATGTGCCAAGTCATCATAAGTTTTAAGAAGTTCATTAAAACTTACCTTTAAAATCATTGGAGATTCAAGATGCTCGTACTGGTCCATGCGTTTAAATTAAGAATTGCAAAAATACAATTAATTAAGTTAGTCTTAATTACCTTTAAGACATTACAATTTTATTGGAGACACTTTAAACAACTACAAAAAAGGAGACGTACGCGTTAACACTAACAAAGTTCTGAACGATGTTATACTATCGGACATTTAAAGTTTTGTATAGAATCTTATAAAATTGTCTGGGCTGTTCGTACATAGGAAAGTGACCGCAGGCATTCACCCAATGTAATTTCACTTTTGGAACGTCTTGTTTTAATTCATGTGAAAAAAAACCAACAACATCTTGCCTACCTACAATAACATCTATTTTCCCTGTATAATTATTTAAGGATTGCGACATATTATAATCTCTAAACACATCGCCAAGAAGCAAAGAGGCCGTTTTACTATTATTTTCTACATTGATTTTTTGAAACAACGCTTCGGGAATTGGGTTTGCATAAATATAAGCTCTCCGCACCAGCTTCTGCGCTTCATTAATTGCTAAAGAATCGGCTGTATTCGCTTTTATAGAAGCATTCAACACTTTTAATCGCTGGTCTTCTACAAAACTTCGGGTATGATTCCGGTTTGAATCTAATATTTCAAAACCTTCTTTGGCGTTTTTATGAGGCCCAGGAGCTACTAAAATTAAATGCGCGACCCTTTCAGGATATTGAGACGCAAAATTCATAGCCAACATACCTCCCCATGAATGCCCCATTATAATAGACTTTTTTAAATGAAGACTATCCAACACCGTTTTCAAATCGTTTGTTACAAATTCAAGGGTTATTGTGGTGGCATCTAAGGGCTGAGGCATTGATTTCCCTGTACCTCTTTGCTCTAGTAATATACTTCTAAATTTAGGACTTAGCGCTTCAGCAACACCTTCTAGCTGGCGGTATGAGTTTCCAGGACCACCTGTTAAAATAAGAACTGCTGGTAATTTTTTAGAACCATATTCATGGTAATGCAAGTAGCCATGATCAAACTTAATGGAATCTGTTATTTGTGCCACACACGGGGTACGCAGAACCAATATCAACGCTAAAACTAGAAATCCTAAAATATACTTTTTAACTTTCATTCGTTGATTTGTTACCTACACCTACCAATCTGCGGCATACCTTTTATTCGTCCATAGGGCGCATTAAGCCTTCTTGCGCTATAGACGCTACTAATTTCCCGTCTCTAGTAAAGATATTACCTCGAGCAAAACCTCGGGCATTAGATCCACTTGGAGACTCCATAGAATATAGCAACCAATCATCAAAATCGAAATCTCTAAAATACCACATAGAATGGTCTAAACTAGCTGTTTGTGTATTACCCCAATGCGCCTTACTGGCGTGCGGGTAAAGTGCCGAACTAAGAATGTTATAGTCTGAAATATAGGTTAATATTTGCTGTTTCTTAGCCAAATCTAGGTTTTTAGCATCCCCCTTCAACTTAAACCAAACATCACTAAATGGTGGTAAATTTTTCTTATCTAACGGATTTACAATTTCAGTAGGTTTAAATTCAACCGGCCGTTCAATTTCAAAAAAGGCTTTAAGACCTTTAGGTAAGAAATCGCCCATTTGCTGAAGAATATCAGTCCAACTCAACAAATCTTCTGGTTGTTTTAAACCAGACTTCATAGGTATTTGATGGTTATAACCTGCTTCTTCTTTATGAAATGAGGCCGACAGTATAAAAATAGTTCGTTCCTTCTGGTGTGCTGTAACACGACGTACCGAGAAACTACCACCATCTCTCACAATACTCACATTGTAAGTAATAGGCAAATCTAAATTCCCTGCTTCTAGAAAATACGAATGCATAGAATGCAACACCCTATCATTAGTAATAGTTCTGCTTGCCGCGTGAACCGCTTGCGCGAGTACCTGACCACCAAAAACAATGGGGCTACCAATAGTTTTACTCACACCATTAAATTCGGTTTCGCTAATTTCATCTAAAATCAACAGATTTAATAAATCGGATACTGAAGTCATTTATTTCTTTTATTACAAATATATTAAGAACTGCACGATAACATAGAACAACCTACTTTATGTCGTGCCCAATCAGGACGTTTTGCAAACCATTTTTCGTGCTCTGGCTGCTCATTATAAGGGTTTTTAAGTAATTGAAATAAGGTGTCAATTAATTTATAGTCGCCTTTATCCGCATCATCTATGGCCAATTGTGCCATATAATTACGAAGCACATATTTAGGGTTAACCCTGTTCATTATTTCTTTTCTTTCTTTGGAATTTGATTCCTCTTGCAATAAACGTTCTGCGTAACGCTGAAACCAAGTGTTCCATTTTCGCTGAATTTCTTCGGTAATTTCTGTCGAAATATAAAAGGCCTCTTTAATAATTTCAAATCCTTCTGACGCTTTTTCGTTGTTGAAATCACTCAATTTACGAAAGAAAATAGTCATATCCGTTTCAGCTAGCAATAAGTTATCTTCTAATTTCTGAATTAAATCAGCATCCAAAGCGTCTTCAGTTTCCAGCCCTAATTTAGAACGCATCATCGCCAAAGATTTCAACTCAAAATCAACTTTATACTGGTCTAAAACACGTTCAAGCGCTTCGGTTTCTTCAATTAAAGGATACAGCGCATTGGCTAATTTATATAAATTCCACAAGCCAACGTTTGGTTGGTTGCCGTAACGATAACGTTTATGTTGACGATCGGTTGTGTTGGGTGTCCAGCCATAATCGAAGCCTTCCAACCAACCATAAGGTCCATAATCGATGGTTAAACCAAGAATAGACATATTATCTGTATTCATGACACCATGCACAAAACCAACACGTTGCCAATGCACAATCATTTCTAAAGTACGCGAAGCAACCTCTTTAAAAAAGCCTAAATAAGTTTCTTTCGAAGGCGCTCCTAAATGACTAAAAAAATGTTTAATAGTATAATCTACTAGTGTTTTTAGCGTACCTACATCTTGTCTAGAGGAAAAAATCTCGTAACTACCAAAGCGTAAAAAGGAAGGTGCTACTCGGCATACAATAGCTCCTTTTTCATAATCGGGATTCCCGTTGTACAACACATCGCGCAACACTTGGTCGCCAGACAATGATAAGGACAAGGCCCTGGTTGTTGGCACTCCTAAATGAAACATGGCTTCACTACACAAATATTCACGAATGGAAGAGCGTAACACCGCTAGGCCATCGGCAGTTCTAGAATATGGCGTTTCTCCAGCGCCTTTTAATTGCAGTGCCCAATGCTTATTATTGTGCTCAACTTCTGTTAGGTTTATGGCGCGTCCATCACCCAATTGTCCTGCCCAATTTCCGAATTGATGTCCTCCATAGCACATCGCATACGGTTTTGTATTTGGCAACACATTATTCCCTGTAAAGACCTTTAGAAAAGCGTCGCTTTGCGCTTCTTCTTTTGAAATACCTAACGCATCCAACATCTCAGGAGACACATGTACCAACTCTGGCTTTGCCGTCTTCTTAGGCGTCACATAGGAAAAACAAGCTTTTTCAACCTGTCTCCTGCCTTTTTCCGGAATCGGATCTGCTGGTAATTCTTTATTAAAGGTATCTTTTATATTGAGTTTCATATTTACTATTTAAACTTATAGGATTCTAAAGCACCTAAGGTTTACTTTAATTTGTTTGCATGCAGTTCACGTAACTTTGCCAATTTAGGCATTATTACAACATGACAATAAGCTTCCGCTTTGTTATTCTTGTAATAATCTTGGTGATAGTCTTCCGCTTTAAAAAATTTCTTGAACGGACTAATTACTGTAACAATAGAATCATTGAAATAGCCTCCCATTTCTTCAATAACAGTTTCTGCTATTTTCTTTTCTGTTTCATCCTGATAAAATATTACTGAACGGTATTGTGTCCCAACATCACCACCCTGTTTATTCAACGTTGTTGGATTGTGAGTTGTCATGAACACAACTAATAGGTCTTTATATGAAATACACGCTGAGTTGAAGACAACTTGAACCACCTCTGCATGCCCCGTTAATCCCGACCGAATTTCTCGATAGGTTGGGTGACCTGGCACGTTACCTCCGGAATAACCAGACTCTACAGTTTCAACACCCTTTAGTGCTCTAAAAACAGCTTCTGCACACCAAAAACAACCACCTCCAAACGTGGCGACTTGTCTATTTTCAAGAGACATTACTTAGCGTCCGCTCCCGCTTCCAACACCATCGATTCTGAATTAACACAATAGCGCAACCCGCTAGGTTCTGGACCATCTGGAAATACATGGCCTAAATGGGCATCGCAGGCATTACACATCACCTCAACGCGCACCATTCCAAAAGCTGTATCTCTTTCATATTTAATCGCATTGGGTTTTATAGGCTGCGTAAAACTTGGCCAACCTGTACCTGAACTAAATTTTATGGTAGAGTCGAATAACGGCGTATCGCAACACACACAATTATATTTCCCAGCATCATGGCTACTACAAAGCGCACCACTATGCGGCCGCTCTGTGCCCTTTTGACGAGCAATTCTAAATTGTTCTGGCGTTAATTGAGATTTCCATTCATTTTCTGTTTTTTCAACACGTTTGTCTGGAGTTGGATTTCCTTTTACGGAAAAGTTGATAACTTCTTTCCAAGTAAGCATAATACGGGTTCCTTTCTTTTAAAATAATTATAAAATACTTTTCAATGCTATTTAAGTCGTTTCTAACACTTCAACCTAACACGCTTTGATTACTAACACCACTTATCACATTATATAAACTGGCAACAATCAATATAAGGAATTTAGCGAAAGGCGTCTTTATAAAATGGTTATTAAATAAAAAATCTATAATTTAAAAAAGATCTGTTCGAACTCCTTTAAATTATAGATTAAAATTTAGCTCTTATTAAAAGCCTATGTCATTGACAAGTTCTTATTTATTACCTTTTTGGTAATCTAATAAAAACTGTGCTAAACCACTATCTGTTAATGGGTGTCTTAATAAGCCTTTGATAGCTGATAAAGGACCTGTCATCACATCACTTCCTAATTTAGCGCAATCTATAATGTGCATGGTGTGACGCACTGAAGCTGCTAAAATTTGAGTTTGGAACCCGTAGTTATCATAAATTAATCTGATTTCTGAGATTAAATTTAAACCATCTGTAGAGATATCATCTAATCTCCCAATAAATGGAGATACATACGTAGCACCTGCTTTTGCTGCCAATAAAGCTTGACCTGCAGAAAACACTAAAGTGACGTTAGTTCTTATTCCTTTATCTGAAAAGTATTTACATGCTTTAATACCATCACCAATTAATGGTAATTTCACTACAATTTGAGGATGTAAAGCCGCTAAAGCTTCTCCTTCTTTCACCATACCTTCAAAATCGGTAGCGATTACTTCGGCACTTACATCACCTTCTACAAGATCACATATTTTTTGATAGTGCGCTAAAATATTAGCCTCACCTGTAATACCTTCTTTTGCCATTAAAGACGGGTTTGTTGTAACGCCATCTAAAACACCTAAAGCTTGTGCTTCTGCAATATCACTTAAGTTCGCTGTATCAATAAAAAATTTCATTTGCTCGTTGTTTATTGTTATTTAATTGTCAAATGTAACATCTATTACTATTTTAAATATGCACTTAAATTAGCAATAGATGTTTCATATCCTTTAGTTTAAACTGTTTTTAAATACTCTAATACTTGTTTGCTTACTTTCTCTCCTGTAAAGCCGAATTTTTCGTCTAATACATTTGCTGGAGCAGAATATCCGAAATGTTCTAATCCGAAAACTGTTCCGTTATCACCTACAAGACCTTCTAAGTTTACTGGTAAACCTGCTGTTAAACCAAATAATGGTTTGTTTTTAGGAATCACCGAGTTTTGATAGTCTTTAGACTGAAGTCTAAATACCCCTTCTGAAATTACAGAAGCAATGTTTACTTTCAATCCGTTTTCTTTTTCTAAAATTTCAGCAGCAGCAAATAAAGTAGCAACTTCCGACCCGTTAGCGATTAAAACCACATCTGGATTTTCTACTTCTTTCACTAAATACCCACCTTTTTGGGCAGCTAAAGCTTCATTATATCTTGAATTACTTTGAGGCGCTATATCCTTAATTCCTTGACGAGAAAGAATTAAACCTGTTGGTGTGTTTTTATTCTCTAAAGCCATTTTCCAAGCCACGCTAGTTTCAGCAGAATCTGCAGGACGTAACGCTAAGAAACTTGGGTTTCCGCTATGGTTTTTTAACTTCTCTAACAAACGAATTTGAGCTTCTTGTTCTACTGGTTGGTGTGTTGGTCCATCTTCACCTACTCTAAAAGCATCGTGCGTCCAAACATACTTAACACCCAATTCTTGAATACCACTTAAACGAATAGCTGGTTTCATGTAATCTGAAAACACAAAGAATGTTGCTACTACAGGAATAATTCCTCCGTGTAATGCCAATCCGTTTGCGATACATGCCATGGTTAATTCAGCAACACCTGCTTGTAAAAATGACCCTGAAAAATCACCTTTTTTAAGCGCATGTGTTTTCTTTAAGAAACCATCTGTTTTATCTGAGTTTGATAAATCTGCAGAAGACACAATCATGTTTTCTACTTTACCTGCTAAATATCCTAACACAGCTGATGACGCTGCTCTTGATGCTAAACCAGCTTTATGCTCGATAGATTCAAAATCTAATTCTGGTAATTCACCAGATAAAAAGAAATCTAATTTATCTGAAAGTTCCTTATTTGAAGCACTCCAAGATGCAATTTCTGCTTTCTTTTTAGCTGCTTGTGTTGTTTTTTCTTTTAATATATCTTTATAGAATGCTTCTACTTCTGGATATATATCAAACGGAGTTTCTGTATTTGCTCCTAAATTTATTAACGTTTTAGCGTAATCTGCACCAGATGCTCCAATTGGCTGACCGTGTAATTCACAGTACCCTTCAAACATACTTCCATCTGCAGCAACGGCACCTTTACCCATAATGGTTTTACCAATTATTAAAGTTGGTTTTTCGGTTTCGTTATTAGCATCGGTTAATGCCTTTCTTATTTCGTCATGGTTATGTCCGTCGATAGTAACAACTTTCCATCCCCATGCTTCATATTTCATGGCGGTATCTTCACTGGTTACCTCATCTGTAGATGTTGATAATTGAATATCATTCGAATCGAAAAACATAATGAAATTGCTCAACCCTAAGTGACCTGCAATTCTACCAGCACCTTGAGAAATCTCTTCTTGAATTCCTCCATCAGAAATAAAACCATATACTTTATGGTTCATCCAATTCCCAAAACGAGCTTGTAAAAATTTAGCACCAATTGCAGCACCAACACCCATAGTATGCCCTTGCCCTAGTGGACCAGACGTATTTTCAATACCTCTTTTAACATCTACTTCTGGGTGACCTGGAGTAATAGAACCCCATTGTCTAAAATTAGCAACATCATTCTTTTCATAATTCCCTAGAAGATAATACTGTGCATACATTAATGTAGACAAATGGCCAGCATCCATAAAAAAGCGGTCTCTAAAAGCCCACTCCATATCAGTTGGATCGAAATTAAAGAACTCGGAATATAAAATGTGCATAAAATCTGCACCGCCCATTGGGCCTCCCGGGTGTCCTGAATTCGCTTTTTCTACCATCGCTACAGCTAATGCTCTAATATTATCTGCCGCTTGTTGATCTAATTTTTTGTTCATTTTAATTGTTGTTAATTTTAATCGCCTGTAACTTTATATGAGTTAATCAATCTTGTTTTAAAATCGA
The DNA here is from genome assembly GCF_030552475.1 of Mariniflexile sp. AS56. Classification (GTDB taxonomy): domain Bacteria; phylum Bacteroidota; class Bacteroidia; order Flavobacteriales; family Flavobacteriaceae; genus Mariniflexile. Next base: position 360,382 of record NZ_JAUPED010000001.1, read on the forward strand.
TGTGCAAAATTAAAACTTTTTATCTAAACCCTCTTATCAAATACAGGATATATATACATTAAATAGATGAGATACATTAACTTGTAGATATTTTGCTGCTATTAATAAGACACATGTATATAATTACTAATATTTTTTCGGTATTAACGGGCGCAAATATGTGATAAAATGAATATTTTCACTTGGAAAACGTTCAATTCCGGACTGTTTCAATTTCTATGGAGGTTTTAAAAACCCCGCCATCAATTGAAGCCGTAAGCTTGATATCATCATTCTTTCCGTTTGATTGAATAATAACCAAACATTTACCGTTGAATGCTTTTATTTTTTTAGCTTTAAATGAGGTTAAATTAGCTTGATAGCCATTATCCACACCCACAATTTTACCACCACCTTCAACTTCAAAATGAATTAAATTATCTGCTTTAGGCACAAAATTATTTTCAGAATCTAACATACTTACGGTTACATAAACCAAATCATAACGATCTCTTTTAACCTGTTCCTTATCGGCAAGCAATTCAATTTTTGCAACTTCTCCGGCTGTGTGAATTTCTTTTTCTAAAACCACTTTACCATTTTTTCTTGAAATAGCTTTAAGAGTCCCTGGTTGAAAATTAACCTGCCAACAAAGATGTAAATCATCACCCTGTTTAGATTTTGAACCTAAAGATTCCCCATTTAAAAACAGCTCTACTTCATCGGCATTATTATAATACGCCCACACATCGACTTCTTGACCTTCTTCCCAATTCCAATGCGGAAACACATGTAAAACAGTTTTTTTTGTCCACTCACTTTGGTACATATAGTACACATCTTTAGGAAAACCAGCTAAATCGACAATACCGAAGTACGAGCTTCTGGCTGGGTATGGATACGGTGTAGGCTCGCCTAAATAATCGAAGCCCGTCCAAACAAATAATCCAGAAACGAAATCCAATTTCTTAATTATTTTCCAAGTCTCTTCGTGTGTTGAACCCCATGGCGTCGATACTTGATCGAAGGCTGAAACCGTTAAACCTTGACTCCCTTCAAAATCTACTTCTTGGACTCTTGACCATCTTTGAATACTATCAGACGGCATTGTATAATGCCCTCTGGTTGCTAGGGCCGACATACTTTCTGAAGCAATTATTTTTGCGCCTTTAAATCTTTCGGGATATTCCTCAAGAGCATTGTGTTTATAATTAAACCCTAATAAGTCGAGCGTACCTGCCTGATAAATGAAATTTTTATCCGGTTGGTTCACTGTCAACGCACAGGTTACCGGCCTGATACTATCTAAACTTTTTACAATATCGACGAGTTCTTTCGTGATGGCTATTCCTGATTTATCAGATTGCTCACGTATTTCATTCCCGATACTCCACATAATAACGGATGGATGGTTACGGTCTCTTTTAACTAAATCTTCCAAATCTTTTTTATGCCATTTATCCCAATGCATACTATAATCGTGTGCTACTTTTTTCTTTTTCCAAACATCAAAGGCTTCATTTTGCACCATAAACCCCATTTGGTCGCACAGTTCTAACAGCTCTAAAGATGGCGGGTTGTGTGCCGTTCTTATGGCATTTACACCCATTTCTTTTAAAATAGTCAACTTTCTTTCAATGGCTGCCTTATTGGCAATAGCCCCTAAAGCACCATTATCATGATGCAAACTAACCCCTAAAATCTTTGTTGAAACACCGTTAAGCGAGAATCCTTTTTTAGCATCAAAATTAAAATACCGAATACCCATAGCGGTAGTATAATTATCTACCAATTCTGAATCTTCATAAATTCTTGTTACAATACGGTACATATATGGGTCGTCCAAACTCCAAAGTTTTGGGTTTAAAACCTCAATACCAGATTTTTTAATTAATTCCTTTTTAGGAAACAGTTTTTCCAAGGTTGTAGCTTTACCAACAATTCTGTTATTAGCATCATAAACCTTGGTTTCTAACTTAAATTTTTTAATAAGTCTAGAATCGTTTTGTATTGTGACCTCGTAATTAACTAAGGCTTTATCTTCAGTCACTTTTGGGGTTGTTACATAAGTTCCCCAATGGGCCACATGTAATTTTTCCGAAGCCACCAATCGAACACTTCTATAAATTCCAGACCCTGAATACCATCTAGAATTTGGCAATTCAGAATTATCAACTTTCACTGCAATAACATTTTCTTGTTCTCCATAATTTAGATGTTCAGACACATCATAAGCAAAAGAGATATAACCATTTGGGCGTTTCCCTAAGTAATGTCCGTTAATCCAAACCTCACTATTTTTATACACACCATCGAATTCAACTGAAACCGACTTACTTACCCAAGCTTCTGAAATGGTAAACACTTTTCGGTACCAACCTGTCCCAGCGGGTAAAGCACCACCTTGTGGTTTAGCTGGGTGCTCTTCACTAAATGCGCCTTCAATACTCCAATCGTGAGGCAAATCAAGTTTCTTCCAGTCTGAATTCTGAAATTCCAATCTCATAGCATCTGGATGGTTTCCTAGTTTAAAACTCCAATCAAAATTAAAATCTTCAACTATTCGAATGTCCTTTTCTTCGAAATTACAAGAAGCAACAATGCAAAACAGGGCACTTAATAAAGCAATACGTTTTAACAACTCTTTCATTTTTATATAGTATTAAAAATCAAATAGTTCACACGGAAGATATCTAATTTTTACTTGGTAATTATTTACAGTTAGAAACCAGATGCGTAGAGAATAATTTTCAACACACCATGATTTACTGTAAAAGTAATACTGTTATTTGAATTTTGGTAAATTCTATAGAATCAGTTTTCTGAAAAATTGAATTTTAAAGTCCGATTCCTCTAATTACAACCATATTTACCCTATTTAAAGCAGTGTTCCGTCTAGTTAAATAAAATTGAATAGCATGCTGTCATGATTTTATATTAAATTTGACCCATATCACTTCAGTGATTTACCCAAAAACACAACATCTGTTTATGTCGCAATTAATAGAAATAAAAATTAATGAATCTTCTCGTATCCCCAAATACAAACAAATTGTAGATTCTATAATTAACGATATTTCTAAAGGAAAACTAAAAATTGGAGAAAAAATTCCATCTATAAACGAACTAAGTGAATCTTGCTATCTATCGAGAGATACCGTAGAAAAAGCATACAAGCGACTTAAAGAACAAAAAGTTATAGTATCTGTTAAAGGCAAGGGTTATTATACAGCAAAGACCGATTTGATTTCTAAGATTCAAATTTTCTTTATGATTAATAAACTTAGCTCTTATAAAATGATGATTTACAATTCGTTTGTAAATAGTATTGGTATTAATGGTCATGTAACACTTTCTATTTATCACTGCGAAGAGTCTATTTTTACTAGAACTTTAGAAAAAAACCTTGGAGCTTATGATTACTATGTGATTATGCCACATTTTAAAACAGACAATTTAGGCCATACCAGCACCACCCATGTCGTTGAAGAAATGATTGAGAGAATCCCTAAGGATAAACTAATTATTATAGACAACAACCATCTTAAAATTAAAGAAAATTACGGGGCGGTTTATCAAGATTTTCAAGAAGATATTTACGTTGCGCTTCAAGAAGGCTTAAAGAAACTTAGAAAATATGACAAATTAGTTTTGGTATACCCTGTAAAATCGGTTTACCCTTACCCTTTAAGAATTGTTCACGGCTTTAGAAAATTTTGTTCAAAACACAACTTTGATTTTGAAATTCTGAATGAGATTTATGATGACATGGATTTGGATAGTAAAGATACGTACATCATTATTGAAGAAAATGATTTGGTGAATTTAGTAAGACAGGTACGCGCTAAAAACCTAACTTTAGGAAAAGACATCGGTATTATATCTTATAACGACACACCTTTAAAAGATCTTTTAGGTATTAATGTAGTAAGCACCCATTTTAAAGGCATGGGAGAAACTGCTGCCCAATTAGTTTTAAATAATAAGAAGGATAAAATTAAAAACGTATTTGAATATATAAAACGGAATTCCGTTTAACCAAACGCTTAAAATAATCACTATTTATTTTCTATAAAAAACAACAGATAGTTTCTTTGGAATCATATCTATAAAATAAAAGCAGCATTAGAATTAATTCTAATGCTGCTTTTATTTTATACCAAAACTAGATAGTAACCTTTATGCTACTATCTTTTCTATTCAAATTCTAATCTAACAACCCAAATACTCTAGGGAGCCATAAACTTAATTCTGGGAAATACGTTACCAAGAACAACACTAATATCATCGCTAAGAATAGCGGCATCAGGGGTTTAATTACTTTGCCAATAGTCGTATTTGCTACGCCTACACCAACAAACAACACCGAACCTACCGGCGGTGTACAGAGCCCGATACATAAGTTTAATACCATGATAATTCCGAAGTGAATTGGATCCATTCCAAGTTTTTGTACCACTGGTAAAAATATAGGAGTGAATATTAATACGGCCGGCGTCATATCCATAAAAATTCCAACAAATAGTAATAGTAAGTTGATTATCAATAATATAACCACCTTATTATCACTAATTCCTAATAAAGCAGAACTGATGTTTTGAGGAATATTTTCATAAGACATCACCCAAGACATACTCATAGACGCACCAATTAACAACATCACAATAGCTGTTGTTGCAGATGAGTCTAATAAAATTTCCGGAAGCGATTTGAATGATATTTCTTTATATACAAAACCTAGAATCAGGGTATATAGTACCGCAATGGCCGAAGCTTCAGTCGCTGTAAAAATCCCTGTTACGATACCACCTATTACAACCACCAACAAAAACAAACTAGGTACAGCGGCAATAAAGGTTTTAAAAACTTCTTTAAGAGAACTTTTTTCGCCTAACTTATATTTCTTCTTTTTAGCCCAAAACATGGCGACAATCATTAAAAACAATCCAGTTAGAATACCTGGAATATAACCTGCTAAAAATAAAGCTGCAATGGAGACACCTCCACTCGCCAATGAATACACGATAAGCACGTTACTTGGTGGGATAATTAAACCTGTAGTTGCTGAAGTAATATTTACAGCAGCACCAAACTCTTTTGAATAGCCTTCCTTTTCCATTTCAGGACCTAAGATGCTTCCCATAGCAGATGCAGATGCCATTGCAGAACCTGCTATAGCTCCCATTAACATGGCTCCAATAACATTTATTAATGCCAGACCTCCAGGAAGTGCCCCTACCAATGTTTTGGCAAATGCAATAAGCCTGTGCGCTATTCCTCCTTTATTCATTAATTGCCCGGAGAGGACAAAGAAGGGTATGGCGAGTAAAGCAAAACTATCGAGTCCTGTACCCATACGTTGTGAAACGGTTGTAAATGCTGCAATTGGAGAAATACTCACCAACATGGTTAACATGGCAGAAATAGCAATACTCCAAGCTACTGGTGTACCAATGGATAAAAGCAATAAAAAACTAAAAACTAATACTAGAACTGGAATATATTCCATCATAACTATTTTTTTAAAAAATCTGAAACTTTGTAATAAATTATCAACATCCCACTAATTGGAATTACCATATACACCAAGGCTAATGGTATTTGCAGTGCAGGAGAACTTTGACCTAGTAAATAACTAATATAAACCAATCTAAACCCACCAATAACCAAGGCTGTTAAAGCGAATAAAATGATTATAACATAAACCACCTTCATGATCTTTTTTTGATTTTCAGGGCTTGCTCTTGTTGGAATAACATCTATCGCTACATGCATATTACGTCCAGAAACATATGCTGCTCCAAGAATACCAATCCAAATCATTAAATATCTTGCTAACTCATCAGTAAATGAACTTGGCACACCTACAACAAACCTTGTAAATACTTGCCATAATACATTAATTACCATTACAGCCATAATGACAATAAGGGCATTACTTAGAATTTTATCAATTTTCTCTCTGAGTTCCATGTGTTTTTAATCTTTTGTTTAGTGGTTAGCTATCGCATTCATGTACCATAACTCTAAGAATCGAGTTTCTGATTATACCTGCATGATTTTGCTTAATTTATTATTTTGTTGCAATAATTTGTTTGATCAAACTACTTATTACCGGGTCGCTTTCATAACCTTCATAAATACTTGCTACTTTATCTTGAAACAATGTTTTGTCAGGTCTAATAATAGTGACACCTGCTTTTTCTACTTCATGTAATGCTTCCGCTTCAGCTTCTGCCCACAAAGTACGTTGGTAGGTTACCGATTTATCAACAGATTCTTTTAACCAAGTTTGTTCTTGTGGTGTTAATTGATTCCATGTTTGTGTTCCAACAACTAAAACATCAGGTAACACGGTATGCTCATCTAACGAATAATATTTACATACTTCATAATGACGTGATAAATAAAAACTTGGAGGGTTATTCTCGGCACCATCAACAACACCTTGTTGTAAAGAGGTATACAATTCACCCCAAGAAATTGGAGTGGCCGATCCTCCTAAAGCTTTCACCATTTCCATAGCTGTAACGCTTTCCATAACACGTACTTTCAAGCCTTTTAAATCGCTAGGCGTATTTATAGGTGTATCTTTAGTATAAAAACTTCTGCTTCCAGCATCATAATACCCCAAGCCTTTTAACCAATATTGTTCACCATCATCAAGAATCTCTTTCCCCGTAGGGCCATCCAACACGTCAAAAGAATGCTGTCTGTCACGAAACAAAAAAGGCACTCCAAAAACCTTCATTTTGGGTGCAAAATTTTCCATAACACCTACAGACACTTTAGTCATATCTAAACTTCCAATTTGTAAGAGCTCTAAACATTCACGCTCACTACCTAATTGCTGACTTGGATAAATTTGGAGTTTCATTTTTCCTCCAGATCTTTTCTCTAAATCTTTACCCATCTCAACCATCGCTTTGTGTACCGAATGATTAACATCTAAACCATGAGCAATTTTGATGGTTTTGGTTTTATTTGCTTCGCTACATCCTACCAAAACGATAGCAAGTAAAAGTGTAATAAATTTTATTTTTTGCATTTTCCTGTTGTTACTATTATGTAAGCCTTTACTTTAATGTTCTTACAGCTTTTGAAGACACTGCTTGAAGCAAATCTAACTATTTTATAATTTAAAATACTCCTTTGCGTTAAAATAACTAATATCTGCAACCATTTTCCCTATCCATTCCATATCATTAGGTAATTCACCTCTTTGCATTTCATCTCCTAATAAGTTACAAAGGATCCTTCTGAAATACTCATGACGAGGAAACGACAAGAAACTTCTAGAATCTGTTAACATACCAACAAAACAACTAATAAGCCCCATATTAGAAAGCGCATTTAATTGTTTTATCATGCCGTCTTTTTGGTCTAAAAACCACCAACCAGAACCAAATTGTACTTTACCTTTTACACTACCATCGTTAAAATTACCTATCATGGTAGCCATAACTTCATTATCGGCAGGGTTCAAGTTGTATATAATGGTTTTTGATAATTTATCTTTACTATCTAACGCATTTAAGAATGCAGATAGTTTTTGTGCTTGCGGATAATCGCCAATAGAATCCCAACCCGTATCAGGGCCTAAAATGCGATGCATACGTGCATTATTATTTCTTAAAGCACCTAAATGGAATTGTTGAACCCAACCAAACTCATGATACGTTTCACATAAAAACAATAAAATGGCACTTTGGAATTTTAGCGTTTCTTCGTTTGAAATTGTTCTCCCTTCTCTTCTTTTAGAAAAAATGGATTTTATTTCACTTTCCGTATAATTTTCAAAAGAAATTTGAGCTAACCCATGGTCACAAATTCTACATCCATTGGCGTTAAAAAACTCAATACGATTTCTTAAAGCATCTAATAAATCGCTATAAGAATTAACAGAAACACCTGCTACATCTCCAAGCGTATCTATATATTTATTATAGTCTACCGCATCAATTAAAATAGCTTTATCAGGTCTAAAAGCAGTACTTACTTTTACATTGAAATCGCTTTTAGCCAATTGCTGGTGGTACTGTAAATTATCTATTGGATCTTCAGTAGTACAAACAAATTCTGCATTTACTTTTTGAAGTAACTGTCTACAGCTAAAATCTCCAGAGTTTAATTTAGCTTGCGTTTGTTCCCAAATTCTTTCGGCAGATTTTTCATTTAACAACTCGTTAATATCAAAATATCTAGCCAATTCTAAATGTGTCCAATGATACAGTGGGTTACGCATGGTGTACGGAACCGTTTTTGCCCAACTCAAAAATTTATCTTTATCAGTCCCGTTTCCCGTCACAAATTTCTCTTCAATACCCAAAGTACGCATGGCACGCCACTTGTAATGGTCGCCATGTATCCAAACCGAATTCATATTATCAAAGGTCGTATCTTCTGCCATTTGTTGTGGCGATAAGTGATTATGATAATCTATTATAGGTTGGTTTTTTGAATAATTATGATATAATTCTTCAGCGTATTTATTATCTAATAAAAAATTATCGTGAATAAAATTTGTGCTCATTTTATATTTTTAATATTAATCTTCGTTAGAAGGTTTACCACAGACAGCCAAAATACCAATAAATACAGATTTAATTTTCATTTAATCCCCATATTTAACAAAATAGCGCATAAATGTTATACACTAAAGCCGCTAGAAATTGACAAAAACTACAAAGTTAAAATTTAATTGGACTTAGAAAAGCCACTTAAAATCAACTTTATAAATTTTTAAACCTACTGTAAATTGCCGCGGGAAATTAAACTAAAATATAACGAGTACCATCCTGTACTATCATGGAATCACCCCTTTTAATTGAAGACTATCTATTTATGAGATAATTATAGAAAACAAAAAAGCCGAATCTTTCGATTCGGCTTTTCCTTTATCAGTGCGGGCGGGGAGACTCGAACTCCCACACCTCGCGGCACCAGATCCTAAGTCTGGCGTGTCTACCAATTCCACCACGCCCGCTAAAGGAGTGCAAATATAAACAAGATTTTTAAATTGCAAACTTATAACTGAAAAAAACATTCTTTTTTTATACTTTTGAAACATTTACACAAAATTTACTATGCAAAACATACAATCTTACATTAAAGAACACAAAGACCGATTTATAAACGAACTTATAGAATTACTTAAAATTCCTTCTGTAAGTGCAGATTCTGCATACAAAAACGATGTTTTAACAACTGCACAAGCGGTTAAGGTTCGTTTAGAACAAGCAGGTTGTGATACCGTTGAAATTTGCCCAACCCAAGGCCACCCCATTGTGTATGGCGAAAAAATAATTGACAAAAACCTTCCAACCATATTAGTTTATGGTCATTACGATGTACAACCACCAGATCCTATCAATTTATGGGACTCACCGCCTTTTGAACCTGTAATTAAAAAAACAGATATACACCCTGAAGGTGCTATTTTTGCACGAGGCGCTTGCGATGATAAAGGGCAAATGTACATGCATGTGAAAGCCATGGAGTTTATGACCGCTACAAACCAACTACCATGCAACGTAAAATTCATGATTGAAGGTGAAGAAGAAATTGGCAGCGCTAATTTGGCAACCTTCGTTAAAGCCAATCACGACAAACTTAAAAACGACGTGATTCTTATTTCTGACACTGGCATGATTGCCAACAATGTCCCATCCATTACTACGGGATTACGCGGACTAAGTTATGTTGAAGTAGAAGTTACAGGACCCAACCGCGATTTACATTCAGGTTTATATGGTGGCGCTGTGGCAAACCCCATTAACGTCATGGCTAAAATGATTGCATCTTTACACGACGAAAACAATCATATTACCGTACCCGGTTTTTACGATAAGGTTGAAGAACTATCTGCTATAGAACGTGCAGAAATGGCAAAAGCCCCTTTCAGCTTAGACGCTTATAAAAAAGCTTTAAATATAGACGCTGTTTATGGAGAAGCCGATTACACCACCAACGAACGTAATTCCATTCGCCCAACTTTAGATGTGAATGGTATTTGGGGAGGCTATACTGGCGAAGGTGCTAAAACTGTTATCGCGAGTAAAGCTTATGCTAAAATATCGATGCGTTTAGTACCACATCAAGATTGGGAAGAGATTACAGAACTATTTAAAACCCATTTTGAAAGTATTGCCCCAAAAGGCGTTACTGTAAAAGTTAGTCCGCACCACGGCGGACAAGGTTACGTAACCCCTATTGACAGCATTGGCTACCAAGCTGCATCAAACGCTTATCAAGATACATTTGGAACAAAACCAATACCACAACGAAGCGGTGGAAGCATTCCTATAGTCTCTTTATTTGAACAAGAATTAAAAAGCAAAACCATTTTAATGGGCTTTGGTCTAGATAGCGACGCTATTCACTCTCCAAACGAGCATTTTGGTGTTTTTAACTATTTAAAAGGCATCGAAACCATTCCTTTATTTTATAAATATTTCACCGAACTTTCTAAGTAATTAGAACGTTTCGACACACCCTATTAATGAAAAACCAACACACCAAAAATCTTATTTTCCTTTTATTTGCCACGCTTTTTGGCAGCACCTCTGGGCCTTTAGGTAAATTTATAGATTTGCCCCCTCCAGTTATTATTTGGTGTCGTTGCATTTTAGGTGGCCTTTTCTTGTATGCGTTTTGCTACTTTAAGAAAGTGAATCTTAAAATTAATTCCAAAAGAGATTTCGCAACCATTTTGGTGAGTGCGCTCTTTTTTGGAGCGCATTGGATTACCTATTTCTACGCGCTCAAATTATCGAACGTTGCCATTGGTATGCTATCATTATTCACCTACCCCATGATTACGGCACTTATAGAACCCCTTTTCATTAAAGTGAAGTTCGACCCTCTGTACATCGTTTTAAGTATTATGGTTTTATTAGGCCTTTATATATTGACACCAGAATTCGACTCTAACAACTCCTATTTTGAAGCGATTCTATTTGGAATCATATCTGCACTTCTTTATTCATTACGGAACATTATTTCTAAGAAACTAATAAGTCGTTACACAGGTATGAGTATTATGTTTTATCAACTCGCTATACTTAGTGTTATATTATTGCCCGCTTTTTTTTACATGGATACATCCAACATTTCTATTCAATTTCCATATATAGTTGCACTAGCTTTAATAACAACCGCCATTGGCCATACCATGTTGGTGAGTAGCTTTAAGCATTTTACAGTAAGTACAGCCAGTATTATTAGCAGTACACAACCAATTTTCGGCATCATCCTCGCTTTTTTATTTTTAAATGAAACACCAACTATAAATACTTTTTTAGGCGGATCACTCATTCTTGCCACCGTTGTCATTGAAAGTGTGCGGTCTAGGGATCGATAGAAAACATCATTTTATTTTCTCAGCCCTCACAGGTTTTAAAAACCTGTGAGGGCTTTTTTTATACAATTTTGTAACAAACCAACCACTTTAACGTTCTAATAGTCAATCATCAATCAAAATCAATCAACATGTTAAAGCAATTCTTCATTATCTGCTCCGGATCGGATACCGATATTTTAAACCAATGTTCCAAAGGGGAACAAAACAAATACGCAGGTATTGGAGCCACGGTGTTCTTCACGGCACTCATGGCATTTATAGCAGCTAGTTTTGCGCTTTACACCGTTTTCGACAATCTATACACCTCTATATTTTTCGGGTTGATCTGGGGACTTCTTATTTTTAATTTAGACCGCTATATTGTTTCAACCATAAAAAAAACAGGACATGTTGTCGCTGAAATTATACAAGCCTCTCCCAGAATTATACTAGCAGTTATTATTGCCATCGTTATATCTAAACCATTAGAACTTAAAATTTTTGAAAAAGAAATTAACCAGGTATTATTAGAACAGAAAAACGAACTCACCCTTGCTAATAAAAATCAGATTGCAGAACAATTCAATCCAAATATTGAGAACTTAAATAAAGACATCACCTCTTTACAACAACAAATTGCTACTAAAGAAGCAGAAGTTAACGCACTTTACGATACATATATTGCCGAAGCAGAAGGAACTGCTGGCACGAAATTATTAGGCAAAGGTCCTGTTTACACAGAGAAACGCGACAAACACGATGCTTTACTACTAGAATTGCAGCAGCTTAAAGAGGCAAACAACTCGAAAATTACAGCGATAGAATTGCAAATACAAACGCTAGAAAACGATTATAAAACACAGGTTACAAGTACACAACCTATTATTAATAATTTTGATGGCTTAATGGCACGTGTGAACGCTTTAAACAAATTACCTTGGTTGCCATCATTCTTTATTTTCTTACTGTTTTTAGCTATTGAAACCTCACCTATTTTCGCAAAACTATTATCACCAAAAGGTGCTTATGATTATAAGTTAGAAGACGAAGAAACCGCCTTAAAAACGAATGTATCGCAAAACAAACACCAAAGGGAAGCCATGTTAAAAACAGATTTCGCCCTTAACGATCGTATTTATAAAGATTTAGAACAAGAAGACGAACTTTACGCTTACAAGCGAACAAAAGCGAGGGAACTTATGCAGCTTCAGGCAGATGCCTTTTATAAACAACAAAAAAATATTTTATAGACTATGCAGCCATTTCAGTTTTGAAATGGTTGTATAAATCTTTACATCCAAAACCAATAATTGATAAGTTTTTGTTTTGCTCAACAGCCTTTTTATGAAGATCAGATAATGCATTAACACCAAAACGGTCCATGCTTTCAACTTCTTCTATACTAATTGTTAGCGACTGTACGCTTTCAAAAATGTTTTTAAATTCAGCATTAAACACCTCTAGATTGCTTTTATTAAGAGTTCCTTTAATTTTAAAAAAATTGTTGCAGTTTGTAATTTTTAAATCCATAATAAGTTTTTTTTAATTTAATTAAACAATAAACCTGGGCTATCAATAAGTTAATACTGAAGTAAATATAAAGAACTTAAAACCTGGTTTCCGCATTTAATCGACATGTAGATTTTAACTTTCGACAAACAAATCTTACGTGTCAAATTAATCGATGAGTAACACTTTTTAATACTAAGTTTTCATTATTTTTACCTCCATTTACAATAGCAACGTTTTAAAAAACAACCTTTTATTATGAATAAATTATTCCTGCTTCTTTTTATTTCGTGTACGCTTAGTGCCTTTTCACAAACCACAGAGGCGGATGATAAGGACGCTATTATGAAGGTTTTAAAAGCACAAAGAATTGCTTGGTCTAAAAACAATATTGAAGAATACATGGAAGGCTACTGGAAAAGTGACTCCCTAAAATTTTATGGTAAAAACGGTATCACTTATGGCTGGGAAAACACGCTAGAACGTTACCAAACTGCATACCCTACCGAAGACCACACAGGGAAACTAAGTTTTAAAATAAATGATATTTCGAAAATAAGTGATGATGCTTATTTTGTTTTGGGTGAATACCATTTAAAACGTGAAGTTGGAAATGCAGATGGTATTTTTATGCTTGTTTTTAAGCGAATTGATGGTGAATGGAAAGTGATAGCCGATACTTCCTGCTAATAAGAACTCCAAACTTGTTTGAACCTCTACAGTGCGTTAGGGATTGAAGCGGCATCCTTTTTAAAACATTGGTAAAACAAATTTAAAACAAGAACTGAACATTTACAGACTGCTTCGTCCTGCCTCCTCGTCTTGATGTTTTAAAAAGATATAGCGAAAAGCCCGACCCTTGTGGTAACGCCCAAATATTATAACTTCTTAACGAACTTAGTAATAATTACGACTTGTTGACTATCTACTTTGCCTTCAATGTATTCGGCATTTTCATGGTCTAAACGAATATTCCTAACAGCTGTACCTTGCTTTGCAACAATGCTAGAGCCTTTTACTTTCAAATCTTTTATTAAAACGACAGAATCTCCTGCTTCTAGAATGACGCCATTAACATCGCGATGAATTATTTTACTAGACTCGTCTTCATGCTCGCCTGTTGCTCTTGCTAAAGCCAAAGCCTCATCGTCTAGATACATCATATCTAACAAATCTTTTGGCCAACCTTCATTACGCAACCTTTGTAGCATTCTCCAAGCCATAATTTGAACCGCCACAAACTCACTCCACATACTGTCATTCAAACAACGCCAATGGTTTGTGTCCATATCTGTAGCTTCTTCGATTTGACTTAAACAATTACCACAAACCAATAAACTATTGTCTACATTCTCGTTTAACGAAGGCGGAAGGGTATATTGTTTTAGTTCGCTATTTGAAGTGCAAAGTTCGCAGATATTGCTACTTCGCTCTTGTAATGTTTGTAGTACGCTCATGATTTGTTATTTAACCCTGCAATAATACGCTTAAATAAAAGCTTCCACAAGGTGTGGCACTTATTATAAAGTAAAAAAGGCACCCGAAGGCACCTTTTTTTTTCATATTGAATGTAATCATTTTGATAGTTCGGCAATCAATTTATACACCGCATCTCCATGAACGCCTGTAAAATATTTATCATATTTTTTACCTCGTGCTTTTCTAGCTGCTTCATCTGGCCATGCTTTTTTACTTAGCTCTTCAAAACTATCAAACATTTTATCCATATCGGCTAGCGACTCTAAGAAAATAGCCTCTACAATTTCGGTTCCGTCATTACCCCAAGCATGTCTGTTTGGGTAGTAACCTTTAATTATCGGATTTGTTTTTATTAATTTATCGAAACTTTCAGTCCATAAAGCTTTAAGTTCATTATTATCCCCATCTTCTGGATAGGCTAAATGGGTGGTACGTATGTAAAGAATCAAGTCTTTCGTATTTCCTTCTGGAATAGCTTTCGCTGTAGGTAAGGTTGAATATATTTCATCGGCATGCTCATGTGAATAATAAGAAGCTAACTTTTTTAAAAACGCTTTTCTGGCAGTTTCGTCTGGCCATGCTGCTTTTTCTAACTCTGCATCCTTAGCCGATGCTTTTTCAATATCACCCCATGTACGGAAGGCCCTTACGGAAAGTAATTCGGTATTATCGGGCGTCATTTGATGGACATACACAGAAGACGACATAATATATTCGTTCTTTCTTGTAACCTTCTCTAAATACTCCTTTTCACCGGCTTTCCAGGTTGCCATGTCAAAATCTTCCATATCCATATTCCAATGTAAAGTTGTGCGAACAACGTACTCTGGACGATTGGATGCTTCTTGAGCAAAACTAGGTGTGCTGATACATAGCAACACTACTATTGCCATGGTTCTAAGAAATTGGTTGGTTGTTTTCATAATCTGTTAAAAAATTAAAGTTAATATGATTAGTTAATTAAAAACTACTTTAAGATTTTAGGGCGTACTAGATTATGCGACTAATTTATTCTGGGAGCGAATACATGAATTAGCTAAATATACAAAAAAAACATTGAATTACAACAACTTATAAAAAACATTCACAGTAAAGTATCTCTCAATTTCTTAGGCATTCCCTTCACTACCATGTTGTATGAGTGGTCTATAAGCTCGAATAAAAACTGTGGAGGCAAGCTGCCATCTTGCAGTGAAACGGTGTTCCAGTGCTTTTTACTCATGTGATAACCTGGTTGGATATTACTGTATGCTGCACGGAGTTCTTCGGCGTAATCTGGATCACATTTTAGATTAATCGCCTTATTACCAGATTCCCATCTTTTCAAACCTACTAAGGCAAACATTTTACCTAAAACTTTAAAAACCAGCGTATCTTCATCAAAAGGAAAATCTTCGGTAACGCCTTTCTTTTTTAAACAATAGTCGTGAAATTGCTCTATGTTCATTTTTAAAATATTACATTACTTTATACAAAATGGGTTTACTGGGTGTTGCATCATTCTCGAACGGCGCTATTTGAAGGTTTAAAAAATAAACACCATCCTTCACTTTATTTGGCACATAAATAAGTTCGGTAATCGTAGCATCTAAACGCAATTCGCCTTGCGTATTCCAAAATGCGTTATGAGCTAGTAATTTACCTTCATCTTTCTCCTTATCTACACTTGGTAAATCAATTAACACATGCTTTACACCTTTTTCTTTTAAATAAATGGCAGCGACTTCCTGCAGGTATGTTGGGTTCGTGTTCGAGTATTGCCTTGATTTTTTATCTTTTGTATTAGGAAGCGTTCTAATTACCACCGCATCGCGCTTTTTATTACCCAATGCAGTTTGAAGTTGCTTTTTAGAAATTACAAAATCGCCGTCCATCACCTCGGGAGCGACCGTTATAACTTCTGCCAAGAAAAAAAACTGCTTTAAATTTTTATTTACAGAATGACATTCTTTGGTAATATGGCCCACACATTCCGTATGCGTACCGTGGGCATGCGGATTGAAATTGATGGTATTGAAGTTAACCGAAGCGCCTTCTTGAACACTGCCAACCCAATCGCCATCTATAACAGGATCGATTTTAGGTGCATCCAAATACCAAGCATTCACATTACTTTTTGAGGCCTTTAAAGGGATTGAAATATCTAAAGGTTTTGATAAATCTATTTGATGTTTTTTTGAATTGTATTGAATTGTTGCTATCATATAGCCAAATATAATCAAATCATAAACAAATCGGAAGCTAAACCATCTGCCAAAAACTTCCCTTTTTTAGTTGTTGTTAAAATGGATTTCTTTGAATCTTCACTTTCGTTGGAAATGATAAGCAAACCTAAATTGATATGTTTTTCAGATACTTTTAAAAGATGATCGACATATGTTTTACCAAAATCTTGGGCTACTTTTTCTAAGGAAACACCCCAAACGGTTCGCAAGCCCGTCATTATGTACTCGTTATATTTATCGCTTATTGATAATATTTCGGTCTCTATAGGAAGTTTATTTTCTTCAATGGATTTAATGTATTTTGAATTATTTCGCACATTCCAACCCCGTTCATTTCCGTTGAATGAATGTGCCGAAGGACCAATACCCAAATACGGTTTCCCTTGCCAATAAGCCGAATTATTTTTACTAAAATAATCGGGCTTCCCAAAATTTGACAATTCATAATGAACAAACCCGGAAGCTTCCAGCTTATCTATTAATATATGAAACTGTTCTTGCGCCAAATCATCATCAACGTTTTTAACCAGTCCTTTTTTAATAAAGGTATCTAAAGCGGTTTTAGGCTCTACAGTTAAGGCATAACTCGAAATATGAGGCATATTATAACTTAAAACCGTGTCTATATTTTTTATCCAATTCTCATTGGTTAAACCTGGAATACCGTAAATTAAATCAATTGAAATATTTTTGAAATGCTTCGATGCTTCTTCCAAACAGGTTTTAGCTTCGTTTGCATTATGCGCGCGATTCATGAGTTTTAAATCGGCTTCAAAAAAAGATTGAATACCTATGCTTAATCTATTAATAGGGCTTTTTGCCAACTGGATTATCACGCTTTTTGATAAATCGTCCGGATTGGCTTCCAAAGTAATCTCAGGTTGCACTACAACTTGGTAGTTTTTATAAACCGTATCAATTAATAATTGCAGCTCATTAACAGATAATAAAGACGGTGTACCACCACCAAAATAAATGGTTTCAACAGTTATATTTTTGAATTCATCTTTTCGTAATTCGATTTCCTTCGCTAGCGCTTGTACCAAATCGCCTTTCTTTTTTAACGACGTCGAAAAATGAAAGTCACAATAATGACAGGCTTGTTTACAAAACGGTATATGTATATATATTCCAGCCATTTAGAAAGCAGTATTTAATTGTGATTTGCAGTTACAAAGAAACTCCACCACCATTATTTCAACTTTATAAACTAGTATCTTCATATAAAAATCGACTACTTTTTAACCCTATCTTCATTCTGTTTTACAAATGCACCCCAACCGGAATAACTTTTACCAACTTCTACGCGTCCTTCATTATAAAAATGACAAACTGCTGCCGCTAAACCATCGGTGGCATCCAGGTTTTTGGGCAAGGTTTTTAGTCCCAATAAACTTTGAAGCATTTTAGCAACCTGCTCTTTACTCGCATTTCCATTGCCCGTAATAGCCATTTTTATTTTTTTGGGTGAATACTCTGTTATAGGCACTCCCCTACTTAAACCCGCAGCCATAGCGACACCTTGCGCACGACCAAGTTTCAACATACTTTGCACGTTTTTCCCGAAAAAGGGAGCTTCAATCGCTATTTCGTCGGGGTGATGCGTTTCTATAAGTTCGATAGTTCGTTCAAAAATGAGTTTTAATTTTAAGTAATGGTCGTCGTACTTTTTTAAATCCAGCTCATTAAGTTGTAAAAAAGACATGGTTTTACCCACCACTTTAATAAGTCCGAAACCCATAATCGTTGTACCAGGGTCAATACCTAAAATAATTCTTTCTTTACTCATTAATACATTCTATTTGATTTGGTACGGGAATATTGGTTTAATTTGTAGATGAGTTTATGATTTATACCCTACCATACAAAACTAAACAATTCTTTTTTGTACTTATTAAAATAAGCATTGTTGTTGCTGCTTTTTATTTTATATACCGAAAGCTCGCTTATAACAGTTCGTTAGAATTTTCAAACTTTATTGACATTTTAAATGAACACGATGTTTTTTCAGCTAAAACCATACTAATTTTAATCATTCTAACTGGTTTTAACTGGTTTTTTGAAATATTGAAATGGCAGAAACTAGTATCACCAATCAATAAAATAACATTTCAAAAAGCATCTCAACAAAGTTTAGGAGCCTTAACTGCATCTTTATTTACGCCTAACAGAATTGGGGACTATGGCGCTAAAGCTATTTATTACACTAAAAATTTAAGAAAACGCATTTTGCTAACAAACTTACTTAGCAACATTTTACAAATGGGAGTTACCTGTATTTTAGGATGCATTGGACTTTATTTTTTTATATCGAAATACGCTATTTCATTAAATTATAATAAACTTTTGCTACGCACTCTATTTACACTTGCTTGTATTGGCTTCGTGTTTTTTGTTATTCAAAAATCCAGATTCAGCATCAAAGGGTTTTCTTTTGAAAAAATGAAAGTATTCCTTTTAAACTACCCCAAGAAACTCCTTATCTATGGGTTTTGTTTATCGTTGCTACGCTATCTTATTTTTTCATTTCAATTTTATTATTTGCTTACTATATTCGGAGTCAACAACTCGTATTTAGAAAGTATGACGCTCATTACTTCTATGTATTTATTAGCCTCCATTATACCATCTATTTTTATTTTTGATGTACTAATAAAAGGCAGTGTTGCCGTATATTTATTTAGTTTTATCGGTATAAACGCGATTTCCATTTTATGTATTGTAACCCTTATGTGGGTTTTAAACTTTGTGTTTCCAAGTATTTTAGGAAGCTATTTTGTATTGAATTTTAATTTCCCTAAGAACGACTTATGACACTAATTAGCTTCATTATCACCATTTTGTATCTACTATTAATTGGAAGCTTCGCCATTGGTTTTGATAAGGTTAAAACATTTAAATTAGCCGATTTACCATCTAAAACCACATTTTCGATAGTCATTCCTTTTCGGAATGAAGCTGAACATTTACCAGCTTTATTAAAATCGATTAACGCACTAAATTACCCAAAGGTATTATTTGAAATCATTTTTATTGATGATGATTCTGATGATGATTCCGTTGAGATTATAAAGCGTGCAGTAAAAAATTTCGATTCTGAGCTAACTAATATTTCAATTATAAAAAACGAAAGAGCGACGAATTCACCAAAAAAAGATGCCATTTCAACGGCCATTAAACAAGCTAAAAACGAGTGGATTGTTACCACCGATGCCGATTGCCGATTGCCTAAATATTGGCTAAATAGTTTTGATGAATACATTCAAAAAAATACCGTTAATTGTATTGCAGCACCCGTAACCTACCTAGAACAAGGCAACTTTTTAAATAGGTTCCAGGTACTCGACTTATTAAGTTTACAAGGCGCTACTATGGGTGGTTTCGGCATAAATAAACCCTTCTTATGCAATGGAGCTAACTTTGCTTATAAAAAAAGCTTGTTCACAGAATTGAATGGTTTCGCCGGTAACACCAACACGGCAAGTGGTGACGATATTTTTCTACTTGAAAAGGCAATTAAAAAACACCCTGAACAAGTACATTATTTAAAATGCGATTACGCGATTGTAAAAACACAAGCGCAACCCACTTGGAAGACCTTACTAGCGCAACGCATGCGTTGGGCTGCGAAAACCAGCTCGTATAACAATTGGTTCGGAAAGTTTACCGGACTTATCGTGTTACTAAACAATGCGCTTATTATAGCTTTATTAGCCCTTTTAGTAGCTGGTGTTTTTAATTTGAAAGTCTTTCTATATATCACCATTATAAAGTTCAATATCGACTTCTTTTTAATCTACAAATCGGCCCTGTTTTTTAATCAAAAAGGGATTTTAAGAAGTTTTATTGTTGGGTTTTTGGTGTATCCGTTTTTCAGTGTATATGTTGCCTTTGCTTCCATATTTTCTAGTTACAAATGGAAAGGGCGTACTTTTAATAAGTAATCTTAATTAGCGTGGATAATTATGGGCAATTGAAACTCGGTTTTAACTTGCTGCCCGCGTTTTATGGCTGGAAACACTTTAGGTAATGAATCTAAACTAGAATAAATTAAATTTTTAATATTTGGTATTTCTTGCACTATCAAACTATCTGCTTCTATATTTATAAGCGACAGCGTACCTGTTTCAGATACTTGAAATTTTAAATGGATGGTATCAGTCACATCATGTGTAACCACAATGGGTTTACTTTGAAGATATTCTAAAATATGACTCGTTAAAACTTCTGTAAAACAAGCGGTTTTCTCGTTCTTAATTTCCAAAGAATCACAAACAGAAAAAGTGGGATACACATCAACATCGTTCCAATTAAACGTTTGCAACTCCTCCTTTAAAATAGCTTCTGAAGATGTTTTTTTCGCATTAAAATACTCGCAAGACGTAAGCGTTAAAACGAATACAAAAACATAAATTTGTTTCATAGGTTAAAACTAAAGGTGAAAAGTACGATTTTTTTGGTTTTTAAATTAAACAAAGTCACATTTTGTACCGCTTTGCTTAAGAAAAACAGCTTATAAAAGAAGAAAACCCTATGGGTCTCTCACATCCATAGGGTTTATGTAAATTGCTATTATCAACAAAAAAATTGAGGGATTACTTAATTTCTGAAGTGTTGATACTACAAATGTACGAATAAGATTCTTTTCCAAGTTACGGGAAACCCGTAATATATTTACGGGTAAACTATAATCTTCAAGTATAGCAGGCTAAATGAGCGTAAAAAATAATTGAAAATAATTTATTTTTATCCCAATAACTGGTAAACAAGGCTCTAAATCAGATAAATCCTTTGCTTTTTGCAGCATTCACAAGGGTTTCGTCTTGTCCGTCTTGTACATCAAAAATATCTCTTAATTGTTTTTTTCGCTTTTCTATAGCGCTTAAAGAAAGGTCTAAATGTGGCACTAAATTTTTTGTTTTAACTCCTTGCGATAACAAATGAAGAATTTTCCTGTTTTTTTCATCTATAACAATATCACTTGTAATAGCCTTTCTTATAAAACTATTTACTGTACCACTGTAAAATGGCGGGTTATTAAGTACTGCTTGAAAAGCACTCGCCAACTCGCTAGATGTTAAATCACTTTTAATTAAAAATCCTTCTGGATCTATTGTTTTTATGATATTATGTATTCGAAACGACTCATTAAACATCGTAAGAATAATAATTTTTGCTTTTGGCAACACCTTACGAGCGTATGCAGCTAAATCTTCCCCAGAGGTCATTAAACCATCTTTTGACGGTGGTAAACTAATATCAACAAATAAAACGTTATAAGGATTTTCCTTTTCAACGGCTTTATCCATGAGCGAAACAGCTTCATCACAATTGTTTGCGATATCTATTTCTAATTGCTGATTTTCCTTTTTTGTAAACAATAATGTGTTCTGATACCCTTCAATAATCATGGGGTGATCATCAATCATTAAAATTCTAATTTTTTGATTCATAAATATAATTAGGTTATTGGGACTTGAATTGTAACGGTTGTGCCAGAATCTTTTTGCGACGTAATATCTATAATTCCATTTATTTCTTTAATTCTAGAGTTCATATTCTTTAAACCTATACCCGATTTAGCTTTGTCAACATTAAAACCAGCACCATCATCTGTAAGTTGTAGCCAAATTACATTATTTTTTAATTCAAAACTAACTTTAACGTGACTTGCGTTGGCATGTTTATAAATATTATGCAACGATTCTTGAATGATGCGATAAATATGAATCTTCTTTTTATTTGAAACTCCATCCCAATTTATAATATCATCATGGTCAATTTTATAGGATAGATCATAAATAGTACTCTGTGTTTCAACCAGTGTTTTAATAATATCTACGAAACCGGACCCGGAAACGAAGTCGGTATTTAACTCGTGTGATACTTTTCTAATATCTTCCTCAATCGTTTTAAGTTCACTTATATATTGACTCCTTGTTTTTATAGCTTCCTCAGTACTACTCATATTCAAGCTATCTAAACTTAATCGAGTACCAAATAGGCGACCTAAAACACCATCATGTAATTCCTCAGAAATTCGTGTTTTCTCAAAGGTTCTCGCTTCTTCAATTTTTTCATTTTGAGAAAGCATCAGGTTATAAATTTCTTCGTTTGTTTCTTGCTGTTCTTGAATAAACTGCAATTCTTTATTTCTATTTCTTTGTGCAATCACAAGGTATACTAGAAAAGATGCAATTATTACAACTATTGAAATAACCAAAAACCACATACGCTCCTTTGAAATTTGAATATTTTCTTGCTCTATTTGGTTGGTTTCAAAACGAATTCTAGCAAATTTATTTCTAATGGAACGTTCATTCTTTTGCAAACTATCATTAAGTTGGATATAAGAATTTAAATGTTCTACTGCCAATACACCATCTTCAATTTTTGAAAGTAATAAGAGGGATTTCAACAAATCATCGTTATGATATTTCTCTGAAATATCCTTTGCCATATAAGCGTAATATTTCGCTAAGTCTTTATGCCCTTTATCATTATAAAATTCGGCAAGATGCTGGTTAATAACTATAGAGTTATAACCCCTAAAATCAACGCTATCACTAATTTTAAGCGCCTTATGATACAATCCTGGAAGCTGACTTTCTTTTTTCGACAAGTACAAGGAATGCGCATAATTATCTAGGACTAAAGCATATATTCTTGGTTCTGCTTTAATAAACTCTTTATCAGACAAAATTTGTTTATAATAATTTATAGCCAAGTCAAATAGTTCTGCATTTTTATATGTACTACCAAGGTTTATTCTAGAAATATTTATGGTTTTCTTATTATCCCCTTTTAATTTTTCCTTAAGCTCAATTGCTTTTATATGATATTTAACAGATTCATCATACTGTTCAAGCTCCTTAAAAACAATCCCTAAATTATTGTACACAAATGACCTTAAATTTAAAACTTCATCGGAGCTAGGCATGGTTTCCAACAAACCTAGTGCTTCAATAGATGACACTTCACTACCTATAAAATCTTTTTCATTTTTTTGAATTACAGCAACACCATACAAGGTTAAAGCTAATTGGTAATGAGCATTTAGCTTCTTAAATATTTTTTCTGCTTTATGGTAATAATAAAAAGCACTGTCTGCCAATGGCGTTGCCTTTCTATAATATTCTGCAATAACATAGTGAGCTTCTGCGGAAGCAACAGAATCTTGCTCTTTCCCATTTAAAACAACCTGTTTTAATGAGTCTATTTTTCTTAAATTATAGCTTTCTTGACTAAATGAATAATTTAAAAATAAAACAACTATTATATAAAATAATTTAAATTTCAATAAAAGGGATTATTACAGATTCCCTCAAAAGTATTTATAATTTCCTTATAAAAAAAGCCCCTTGTATTTCTACAAAGAGCTTTTATTTATTTTTATTGAATATATTTTCTATTGATCAATATCTCCTCCAGTAAAAAGTGTGTTTTCAGTTTCTGGTGATGTTAATACATCGTCTTCGTTTAAGTCTTGTTGAGTACAAGAAGTTAATGATGCAAAAATAACAGCTACAATTAAAGTAATTTTTAGAGATTTCATAAGTATTTGATTTTAAGGTTATATTAATTTTTTCTTTAAATTTTAAAATACGTGTTAATCTAGACTTTGAAACACAAAATCTTTGATTAGAGGGAAAAAATGGATAATTAACTTAAAATCGAATACACAAAAAAGCGCACAGATTTACAATATACTATTTCGAGGGATTTTTTTGACCTTAAAGTCAAGCGTGGATTAATTAATCTTAAATCGCAGAGGGAATATAAACGAGCTATTTAAGATGCTGCTAATGTAAGATAAATAGTTTTAATAAAAAAAATAAAATCGATTAAATGTTTAATTTTGACGATGAAATTTAATTTTCAGCTTATTTATTACAGTTTTGAAGGATATAACCTATAAAGTAGACTTGCTTTTAATAAGCGTCGTTTTTACGATTTTTGTTTTAACATCTATGGTCTCCGACTTATTTTGAAGCCTATTAATTAGCATTTGCGCCGCATTTGCACCAATCTCTTTAGCGTGCTGTCTTATGGTTGTTAATTTAGGGATGGTATGAAAAGAATCTGACTTACTAGCAAAGCCAATTACCGAAATGTTTTTAGGCACCTTTAACCCCAACTTAACAGCGGTGTTAATAGCAATTATTCCGGAAGAACTATCTGCAGCCACAACACCATCAATGGTTTTATTCTTCTTAAAAAAAGACATAATCTTTTTTTGTTGGTCGTCTTTCTTCTTAATTTTTAAAACTAAAGGTTCAAAAACATTATGCTCCAGTATAGCCTTAACGTAACCACGCTCTCTCAATTTACCAACACTTATACCATCAAGCGTGCTTATAAACGCAATATTTTTTCGCTTTTCTAAAAGCAAACTTTTAGTCGCATTATAAGTCGCATCAAAATCGTCTACAATCACCTTATCACAAAGCACATCATGCGCAACTCTATCAAACATAACAATAGGCAGCCCTTGACGAATAGTTGTCTTAAAGTGCTCTATTTCGTTTTTAACTTGAGTTTCTTCAGATAAAGATAAAATAAACCCATCTACGCTACCATTTGCCAACAGCCGTAGACTTTCTTTTTCTTGTTCTAAAGATTCATTAGAAATACACGTGATTATATTGTAACCATACTTAGTAGCCTCACGTTCCACACCAAAAAGCACTTTGGCCAAAAAATGATTTAAAATATCTGGAATAATAACTCCAATGGTTTTTGTTTTATTCTGCTTAAGGCTTAAAGCCACCTTATTAGGTTTGTAATTATAAAGTTCGGCAAGTTCTTTTACACGTTTTACTGTATCTTCCCCAATTTCTTCGCTATTATTCAATGCTTTAGAAACTGTAGATATCGAAACATTTAACTCTTTTGCCAGCTGTTTTAAAGTTACCATATATAAACGTGTGAATTAATTTAACGCAATTTACAAAAATACACACATCTAAATAATGTTTAAATATTTAACGACTCAATTTTCGTTAATTAACGGAATAGATTAACGATTAACTCACATTTATTAAATTCTAGAATAGTATTTTTGTATTTAATCTATTTTTTATGAATTTTTCGAATGTTAAACTAGTAGTAACAGACATGGATGGCACCCTTTTAAACCCTAAGAGTGAAGTTAGCCAACGATTTTTCAATCAGTTTAAAGAACTTAAAAAAAGAAATATTCATTTTGCTGCAGCTAGCGGAAGGCAATACCAAAGCATTCTAGAAAAGCTATACAGTATTAAAGATGATATTTCTATAATTGCTGAAAACGGTGGCATGATGGCACATGACAACAAGGAACATATTTTATTAAAACTAACTCAGGAAAACATTCAAAAATCTATCGAGATTTTACGCGAAGTTGAGGGCGCTTTTATTGTTTTATGCGGAAGAAAATCGGCTTACATAGAAACCAATAATCAAGACTTTATATCGAAATTTAGTAATTACTATTCCGAATATAAAATGGTTGATGATTTAACCAAAGTAACAAATGATGATTTTCTAAAAATAGCAGTATACCATTTTGAGTGTTCAGAAAAAAACATACTACCGCATTTAGGCAGTTTACAAAGCGACACACAAATTATTGTTTCTGGTAAAAACTGGCTAGATATTTCGCATGCGAACGCGAACAAAGGCTATGCTTTAAATATTTTGCAAGAAAAACTAGGCGTTACAAAGGAAGAAACGATGGTTTTTGGCGATTATAACAACGATTTGCAAATGCTAGAATTAGCACACTTTAGCTATGCTATGGAAAATGCACACGCAGATGTTAAAAAAATAGCACGCTATACAACTAAAAGTAATGCCGAAGAAGGCGTAGAATCCATTATTGAGCATCTCATCACTACTTAAGTTATGATACTTAATTAAAATCAAGCCCACTTAACAGAAGCTGAAAACCTATTATAAAACAAAACCGGATTAGTTAAATAAACTAATCCGGTTTTTGTTTTTTTTGAAGTAAAAGAGAATTATTTACCTAAAATTCTAAACATTCCAGTACCACAAGTTGGGCATTTACCTTTCATTGCTTTTCTACCATTTTTCATAGTAACTTCTTCAGAATCTTTTATCTCTCTTTTTTCTTTACATTTAACGCAGTATCCTTCCATGATCTATTGAGTTTTATATTTAATAAATTAATTATTTATAAATGTAAGTTTTATTATAAGTGCGTGCAAATAAAAAATAAATATTATCATCATTTTAGATGAAATACCATGCTTAAAAGCACTTTTGCAAGCACAAACAACTTAAAACCCATTATTAGCTGGGTAATTAAACAGAAAAGAACCGCCCTAAAACAAAAAAGCATCCCGATTTTCTATAAAGAAAAAAGGAAAGCTTCTCATTGGAATACCAAATCACTTTGGTAAACTACTTCCTAGATTCCTCTAGGAACAACACAACTTCGTATAAGTGCCAAAAAAAGCCCTAATTTCTCAGAGCTCTTTAGCAATTTTAGCGGTCTGGACGGGACTCGAACCCGCGACCTTCGCCGTGACAGGGCGACATTCTAACCAACTGAACTACCAGACCGTTGCTTTATTGCGGTTGCAAAGATACACGCCTTTTTGAATATGTCAAATGTTTTTTCAACTTTTTTTCAACTTTTTTTCGTCAAACAAACTTTTTTCGCTCTACCATAAAGGTAGTCAATATGTTACCGAAATTTTTATTTACATCAGCTTCCACATATTTTATCTTATACTGCAAACATTTTAATTTTAAGGCCTCAAAATAACCACTTACTGCATGTAAATAGTTTTCTTTTATACTTTCTGCGTACAAATTAATGTGCTCACCAGTTTCCACGTCTATAAAACGCTTGGGTTTATTATCAAAATCAAATTGCAGCTCCTTCTCCTTATCAAACACATGAAATAAGACCACTTCATGCTTATTATATTTTAAATGGCGCAAAGCCTCAAACAATCGCTCCTCATCTTCACTTGTTTGAAACATATCTGTAAACAAAAAAATCATAGAACGTTTATGAATCTTCTCTGCTATTTCATGCAAATACTTATAAGTTTCTGTCTGTTTGTTTTTTGGTTTTGAAACCACAGCAGCGCTCAAATGGCTTAATAACATTTGATGGTGACGCTCACTACCCTTTTCTGGCGCATAGTAATCGTAGGCATCGCTATAAACGCTTAAACCCACAGCATCCCGTTGCTTTTTTAGAATTTGCATGAGGGAAGCGGCCGCCAAAACTGAAAAGGCTATTTTATTTAGGTTTTCTATTGAAAAGGAGTCCATTTCTGGATAATGCATCGAACTACTATTATCTAGAATAATATGGCAGCGTAAATTCGTTTCATCGTCATAACGCTTGGTATAAAGTTTCTCTGTTTTTGCGAACAGCTTCCAATCTATATGGCGCGTACTTTCCCCTTTATTATATATTTTATGTTCTGCAAATTCGGCAGAAAACCCATGAAACGGACTTTTATGCATACCAGAAATAAAACCCTCGACTACTTGTTTCGCAAGTAATTCGAGGTTTTTAAATCCATCTGCTTTATTAAGTTCGTTTTGTATATGCACGTAAATACTATCCTAAAATACCATCAACAATACCGTAGGCTTTAGACTCTTCAGCACCCATCCAATGGTCACGATTAAAATCTTTCATAACTTTATCAAAAGATTGTCCACAGTTATCTGCTAATATTTGTGCGCTTAACTCTTTGGTTAACACAATTTCCTTAGCTGTAATTTCAATATCACTCGCTTGTCCACGTGCACCACCACTTGGTTGATGAATCATGACACGCGCATGCGGTTGGATAAAACGTTTTCCTTTTTGCCCTGCTGAAAGGATTATAGACCCCATAGAAGCCGCGAAACCAGTGCAAATGGTAGAAACCTCACTGTTTAAAGATTTAATACAGTCATAAATCGCAAAACCAGAAGTTACATAACCTCCAGGACTGTTTATATACAAATGAATATCATAAGTACCTAAAGCATCCAAATACATCAATCTATCTATAACGTGTTTTGCTGAATCATCATCCACCTGTCCCCATAAAAACACTTTACGTTGCTCTATTAACTTACTATCAATAGCATCTTGAACTTTTATTTTATCACTCATTTTTATTTAATTTTTATCTAAAATAAAAAAAGGTTTACCATTATGGCAAACCTTTTTAGTTTTCTTTTTTTATATCTACTACAAAAGCGCATCAATCGCTTCAGTATAAGCATTTTTTGGAGCTACACCAACTTGACGACCAACAACTTCACCGTTTTGAAAAACCAAAACTGTAGGTATGTTACGTACGCCATATTTTGCTGCAAATTCTTGGTTAGCATCTACATCAACCTTTCCAACAACTGCTTTCCCATCATATTCTTCACTTATTTGTTCAATGATTGGTCCAACCATTCTACATGGTCCACACCAAGCTGCCCAAAAGTCTACTAATACAGGTTTACTACTTTTTAATACTGTTTCCTCAAACGTTGCATCTGTTATTTCTAATGCCATAATATTTATATTTTAATTCGTATTTTCTTTAATACTGCAAAATTAGTCAAAAAATTCTCTAAAGCTTACAAGGTAACAATTTGTTTTCTTTATACTAACATTGATTTGCACTATTATAGCCTATTCAAGCTATAAATTCTTTATTTTAATGTTTTTAAACCAAACTCTATCTTCATGATCTTGCAAACAAATTTTGCCCTTTTTATTAACTCCAAAACCTTCCCAGTCTTTAAATTTTGAATTTGCAATAAGTGCTTCCCAAGCATCACCATGTAATGGAAAAGTAACTATTTCAATTCCATTTAAAACTACGGAGCCTTTGTTGGTTTTATGATTTATTTCAATTTCACATAAATTCCATTCGCCTGCTTGTTTACAAACATCTTGAGTAGGCTGTACCAAATCATACAACGCGCCCGCTTGATGAAATTTAGGATTTGCCTTAGCATCTGGATGTCTCTCATTATCTAATATCTGAATCTCTGCTCCTGTATTATATGGGTGTGCAAATTTTTCATCTTCTATAACACCCCACATAACACCACTATTTCCTGCTTCAGAAATTTTCCACTCTAGAGAAAGTTTAAAATCTGAATACTCTTTATTGGTCACCAGATTATATTCTGTTGAAGTACCTGCTTCTCTTCCTGGGAAAAACAAGGTGCCATTGTCAATAACCCAAGGATTGTGACCATTAGGATTATTATAAATGTGCCACGCCTCCATAGACGTACCATCAAAAAGATATTCCCAATCTGAAACTTCAGCCACCTCAACTGGCTCTACCTCCTGTTGCTTTTGCTTGTCTTTACAGGCTGTAAACGCCATGACAGCCATTACTAAAATTAGTGTTTTTTTCATATTAAGTTTAATTTGATATTATTATTCAACTGTTTTTGAAGACTTTAATAACAACGCTTTAGTCGCTCTAACCCCTTCTATCTCACTTAAACGCTTCCCTTCATACTCGACACCTATATAACTTGAATAGCCCGCATTTTTCACTAACTGAATAATTCTAGGAAAATCTAAAGTAGTTTCATCGCCATTTTCATCAAAATCATATGATTTAGCACTAACAGCCTTCGCTTTAGGTAACATCATCTCAATCCCTTTATACGTATCTGGATACACTTCTTCACATTCACCCCACTGCGCTCCGGCTTTTCGTTTTACACACCAATTTCCAAAATCTGGCAAAGTGCCGCAGTTTTCCATATTAACTTCTGAAATAGCTTCCATTAGCACGGGTGTATTCGAAGATAACCAACCATGATTTTCACACAACACATTTATATTTTTGGTCGCGGCATATGCTGATAGTTTTTTTAAACCATCTACAACAGAAGACACCCAAAGCACTGGGTCATTCGTTCCAAAAGTATTAACACGTATCGAGTGGCAACCTAATTTCTTAGCAGCATCCACCCACTTTTTATGATTTTCAACGGCCTCATTCCTAAGCTTCTCATTAGGGTCTGCTAAATCACCTTCCGCATCAATCATTATCAATACATTTCGCATACCAAATTTATCGCTCATTGTTTTTAATGAATCAATCACTTTATCAAACCCTAAGGCCTCAATCTGTTTATTATAAATATGATTCACATATTCTAAACCCACAAAACCCTCTTCTTTCGCTATTTCCGCAAATTTAAATGGGTCTACCCCATCTTCATTAAAAGTTCTATGCAAGGACCATTGTGCTAACGATAATTTAAAAAAAGGTGCATTTGCAACATCCTTATTTAATTTATATACTTGTGTTTCCTCCTTTTTATCTTGCTTACATGCTGTGAAGAACAGAGTGAATCCAAAAACACATAACAGCGCCACTTTTTGAGTAAATTTTAGAAAAATCATAATTAAAAGGTTCATTAATTTATATAATATCACTGAAATGTATTAATTTTTAATCATCTAATTAAACATTGTGATTAAAAAAATATTAAATCCTATTTCGAAACCATTGTCGATTTAGGTTTCAATAAATTTATGATTCATTTTCTTATAAATTAAATTTCTTTAACTAAATTAAACCTCTAATTTAATTTTCCACAATAAAAACCAACTAAAATTACTGAATCATTAATAAACATTCCTAATAAATGAATACTAATAACATAAACACTATTGAAGAGACTTACGACGCTATTGTTGTAGGCACAGGCATTTCTGGTGGGTGGGCAGCAAAAGAACTTTGTGAAAACGGATTAAAAACCTTAGTTCTTGAAAGAGGCCGAATGATAAAACATATTGAAGATTACACAACAGCTCACAAAGACCCTTGGGAGTTCCCGAACTTGGGTGTAGCTACAAGAGAAATAATAAAGCAGAAACCAAAACAACACAGAACAGGCTACGCGACCCGTCAAGAAACAGAACATTTTTTTGTTGACGACCTTAAACACCCCTATAATGAAGACAAACGCTTTGATTGGATACGAGGCTATCATGTTGGTGGACGCTCATTAACTTGGGGCAGACAAAGTTACCGTTTAAGTGACATCGATTTTGAAGCCAATAAAAAAGAAGGCATTGCCGTAGATTGGCCTATTCGATACAAAGACATTGCACCTTGGTACGATAAAGTTGAAGAATACATTGGCGTTAGTGGTGAAAATCTAGGTTTAAAACAGCTTCCAGACCAGAAACTCTTGAAACCAATGAATTTAAATTGTGTTGAAAAGCATTTAAAAGGTGTATTAGCCGAAAGCTTTGATGACGGTAGGCTATTAACTATAGGAAGAACAGCCCATATTACTGAAGGCTCTAAACCTGGTCAAGGACGAAGCACGTGCCAATACAGAAACAGATGTTCACGAGGCTGCCCGTTTGCCGCTTACTTTAGCAGTATCACCTCAACACTTCCTGCTGCTGAAGCTACCGGAAACATGACTTTAAGACCAAACTCGATTGCTCACGAGGTTATTTATGATGACATTACAAAAAAAGCAATAGGAGTGAAAGTAACTGATGCTGAAACGAAAGAGGTTTTTATATATAAAGCCAAAATTATTTTTCTTTGCGCTTCCGCCATTGCATCGGCATCTATTTTATTACAATCAAAATCGGAGCGTTTTCCAGATGGATTAGGCAATGATAGTGGTGAACTAGGGCGCAACATCATGGATCATCACTTTCACGTGGGCGCAAGAGCAAAAGCGGATGGCTTCGAAGATAAAATTGAAAAAGGCAGAAGAGCCAACGGATTATACATTCCTAGATTTAGAAATCTAGGAGGCAACACCAACACAAAAGAGTTCACAAGAGGTTATGGCTACCAAGGCGGTGCTTCCAGATCTAACGTCTCGGAAATGGTTGCCGAATTAAAATACGGACCAGAACTTAAAGAAGCTATTTTAAAACCAGGAGAATGGAATGTTAATTTACTTGCTTTTGGAGAAACATTACCCAACCATGATAATAAAATGTACATGGACTACGAAAAACTGGACCAATGGGGTTTACCAACAGTTACTTTTGATGCCGATTTACGCGAAAACGAACTTGCTATGCGTAAAGACATGCAAGAACAAGCGGTAAACATGCTAACCGCTGCAGGCTATAAAGATGTAGAAGGTTATGATAATTCTAAAGGTAAAGCCTTAGGTTTAGGTATACACGAAATGGGCACAGCTAGAATGGGAAGAGACCCAAAAACTTCAGTTTTAAACGAATTCAACCAAGTACACACTTGTACAAATGTATACGTAACAGATGGTGCTTTTATGACCTCTTCAGGCTGTCAAAACCCATCATTAACCTACATGGCATTTACAGCCAGAGCCGCAAACCACGCTGCGGAGCAATTCAAAAAAAATAACATTTAAAAAAACTGTAATATGAAAAGAAGAGACGTATTAAAAAACTTAGGTCTAGCTACAGGTTTTTTTGTTGCAACTCCGGGTGTTATTAGCTTATTACAAAGTTGTACCAGTGAAGTTAAAACTTGGGTGCCAGAATTTCTAAACACAGAGCAAGGTGTTATTTTAAAAAACTTAGTTAACATCATTCTGCCAAAAACAGAAAATTTACCATCGGCAACAGAATTAAACATTCCTCAATTTATTGATACATTTATGAATGAAGTTCTTGATGATGAAGGGCAAACTCAAATAAAAACAGCTTTTAGCACCATTGTTACGATTCTAAAAACGAATTTAAAAGAGACAGAAGGTGTTGAAAAACTAACGGAGACCCACTACAAATCTTTGTTAGACACATATATGCTAGTTAAAGGTGATATTGACGAGGAAAGAGAAGGCAATCCTGAATCTTTAGAAATAACGAAGTCTGAATTTTTAAACAACATAAAGTGGATGACTATTAATGCATATATAAATTCAGAAGAAATAGGGAAAAATGTATTGGTATACGATCCTGTCCCCGCTCAATATTACTGTGGCGATTTAGAAGAACTTACTAATGGAACATCTTATTCTCCTACCAAATGAAATATTATTTTAAAATAAGCATCATCGTTGTTATCAGCCTATTTATTAGCTGCAAAGAAACTCAGCAAAATAAAAACATTACAAATAAGGACACTTCAATAAAAACAGAAAAATGGACATCATTATTTAATGGGAAAAATTTAGACGGTTGGTTGATTAAAATTAATGGCCATGGATTAAACACCAATTACAACAATACCTTTCGTGCAGAAAATGGAGTCCTAAAAGTATCTTATGACCAGTATGACAGTTTTACAAATGAATTTGGACATATATTTTACAAAACACCGTTTACTAACTATAGATTTAGATTGCAATACAGGTTTGTAGGCCAGCAAGTAAAAGGTGGTGAGGCATGGGCTAAGAAAAACAGTGGCATCATGCTGCATTGTCAATCGCCCGAAAGCATGTTAAAAAATCAAGGATTCCCACTTTCATTGGAATTTCAATTATTAGGTGGCGTTAACGAAACGGAGCCGCGACCAACAGGAAACCTGTGCACACCTGCAACACACGTAATAATGAATGAAAAATTAATAACAGACCATTGCATTAAAGCGGACTGTAAAACGTATCATGGAGAAGAATGGATTACAGCTGAGGCATTAGTTAATCAAGATTCGATAACACATTTCATAAACGGAACACCAGTTATTTCGTATTCCAAGCCCATAATAGGTGGTCAATTTTTAGATTCGACATCCAAAGAGATTCAAGAAAAAGATGGTCAACCCTTACTTGGTGGCTATATTTCATTACAAAGCGAAAGCCACCCTATAGAATTCAGAAATATTGAAATTATGGAATTGTAATCAATTTGAATTCAACTATCTAATCATCCTAAAAAAAACACCCACTAACAGACTCTACAAGATACAATGAACCACATAAAAACGGCACAACATAATCGTTGTGCCGTTCAATTTTATAAAAAAATCAAGATAAAGACTCCTGGCTTCGCAGGAATTAATTCAACTTATACCTAACATCTACATTCGCCAGTTCAGTAAGTAACTCTTGAGACACTTTTACCTTTTGCTTTCTGCTAGACATTTGGAGTTTTATTTTTTCCTTACTATCATAAACCACAAAATTAAGCATTTGGCTACCGGGATGCATATGTAACAACTCGCGTAGTTTCTCGATTTTGGATTCTTTTAAATCATTAATATCAATTTGAATGGATAATTTTTTAGCATAATTTTCCATGACATCGTGTAACAATTGAAAACTATTAAACTGCAATCGAGGATCACTCTTTTTACCTGTATCCTTATTCGTCCAACCTTCTCTAATAAATGACTTCACGAATACGAAATTATTCTGCATTAAAAAGTGCCTAAATTTCAAGTATTCTTCACCAAAGATCCGAAACTCAAAACTATCGGTATAATCTTCAATGGTAAACATAGCCCATCCTTTTCCTTGCTTACTTACACGGTGCTGAACCTCGGTAACCACACCTCCAAAAACCATTTCTCTGTTCACATAGGTCTCTAATTCTCTAAATAAAGCTAGGTTTGCGTTACAAAACGTAGTCATTTCAGTTCTAAAATCATCCAACGGATGTCCAGAAATATAAACGCCAACCACTTCCTTTTCTCGCGCTAATTTTTCCATAGTACCCCACTCTTCACATGGAGGCACTTCTGGCTCTGCTATTTGCACATCACTAGCAGCACCAAACAAACTTACTTGCGCAGAATTTTCATTTTCCTGATGTTTACTTCCGTAGCGAATGGCTTTTTCTAAAAAGGTAATACCATCACCTTCATCATGAAAATATTGGGCACGATGCGTAGTTCCAAACCCATCAAAACCACCTGCCAATGCTAAATTTTCGAATGCTTTTTTATTAGCCGCGCGTAAATCGATACGTTTGGCAAAATCGAAAATAGATTTATAATAACCTTCTTCTTTCCTATTATCTACAATGGTAATAACGGCGCCATGCCCCACACCTTTGATGGCTCCCATTCCGAAACGCACCGCATTATCTTTATTTACTGAAAACTTATAGAACGACTCATTCACATCAGGACCTAAAACAGGCAACTTCATACGCTTACATTCTTCCATAAAGAAGGTAACCTGCTTGATATCGTTCATGTTGTTAGACAGTACCGCCGCCATATATTCCGCCGGGTAATGCGCCTTTAAATAAGCTGTTTGATAGGCTATCCAAGCATAACACGTCGAGTGGGATTTATTAAATGCATAACTCGCAAATGCTTCCCAGTCTTTCCAAATTTTCTCAAGTATTTTAGCTTCATGCCCTTTTGCACTTGCCTGCTCAACAAACTTAGGTTTCATTTTATCAAGTACCGCAATTTGCTTTTTACCCATCGCCTTACGAAGTACATCGGCCTCACCTTTTGTAAATCCTGCTAGTTTTTGAGACAGCAACATCACCTGCTCTTGATATACCGTAATACCATAGGTTTCTTTTAGATACTCTTCCATCGCAGCTAAATCGTATTCAATAGGCTCTTCACCATGTTTACGACGCGTAAAACTTGGAATATACTCCATAGGTCCCGGACGGTACAAGGCATTCATCGCAATTAAATCTTCGAAAACCGTGGGCTTTAATTCTTTAAGGTGTTTCTGCATCCCAGGAGATTCATATTGGAATACACCAACTGTTTCACCTCTTTGGAACAACTCATATGTTTTTACATCATCTAAAGGAAAAGTGTCAGGATCCAGTAAAATATCATGTTTTGCTTTAACAATTTTAACAGTATCTTTTATTAGGGTTAAGGTTTTTAACCCCAAGAAGTCCATTTTTAATAACCCCGCTTCTTCAACCACCGAGTTATCAAACTGAGTCACATATAAATCGGAATCTTTAGCAATAGATACCGGGACGAACTTAGTAATATCATCTGGAGTAATGATAACCCCACATGCATGAATACCTGTATTACGCACCGAACCTTCAAGCGTTCTTGCCAGATTTACAGTTTCGGCTTCTAAATCGCTTCCTTCAGAAATACTTATAAGTTGATTAACCTTTTCTAAATCTTCTGCTCGAAATTTGATCCCTAATTCCTTATCAGTTAAACCGAAAATTTTATTCAGTTTAGACATATTCGGAATCAACTTCGCAATTCTATCCGCATCAAATAAGGGCAAATCTAAAACACGTGCGGTATCACGAATGGACGACTTCGCCGCCATCGTTCCATAGGTGATAATTTGCGCTACTTGACTGCTTCCGTATTTATTGATTACATAATCCATAACACGACTTCGACCTTCATCATCAAAATCAATATCAATATCGGGCATACTTACACGATCTGGATTTAGGAAACGCTCAAAAAGTAAATCGTACTTAAGCGGGTCTATATTGGTAATCCATAAACAATAAGCTACCACCGAACCCGCAGCAGATCCACGACCAGGACCTACCGAAACATCCATATTTCGGGCTTCGCGAATAAAATCTTCAACAATTAAGAAATAACCTGGATATCCTGTATTTTGAATAACATCCAACTCAAAATCTAAACGCTCTACAACAACATCTGAAAGTTCTTCACCATATCGTTTTTTGGCTCCTTGATAGGTTAAATGGCGTAAATAGGCATTTTCACCACGCTTACCACCATCTGTCGCATCTTCTTCTTTTACAAACTGCTCTGGAATATCGAAAGCAGGCAATAAAACCTCTCTTGCTAAACCATAAGCTTCTACCTTATCTACAACTTCTTGAATGTTACTTATTGCTTCAGGAATATCTTTAAAGAGTAATTTCATCTCTTCAGGAGACTTAAAATAATACTCCTGATTTGGCATTCCGTAGCGATAGCCACGTCCACGCCCAATAGGTGTCGCCTGCTTTTCACCATCTTTCACACAAAGTAAAATATCGTGCGCATTGGCATCACCCTTTTTGCAATAGTATGTGTTATTGGTCGCAATTAATTTAACATCGTGCTTTTTAGCTAGTTCAATTAACACAGGGTTTACACGATCTTCATCTTCCTGATTGTGACGCATCAGTTCCATATACAAATCGTCACCAAACTGTTCTTTCCACCAAATTAAGGCTTCTTCTGCTTGATTTTCACCTACATTTAAAACCTTACTTGGCACCTCACCGTATAAGTTACCGGTTAGTACAATTAAATCTTCTTTATATTCTTCAATAAGTTTTTTATCGATTCGGGGTAAATAATAAAACCCGTTTACGAAGGCATGTGATGATAGTTTTGCTAGGTTGTGATACCCCTTTTTATTCTTAGCCATCAATACAATTTGATAACCGTTATCTTTTCTTGTTTTATCTAAATGGTTTTCACAAACAAAGAACTCAACCCCTATTATTGGTTTAATTTCGTTTGCTACAGGCGTATTTCCTTCCGCTATCGCCGCTTCATTTTTTGTTTTCACAGCTTTGTTATGACTACTTACAGCTTTCACAAAGTGAAAAGCGCCCATCATATTAGCATGGTCTGTTAAAGCAACTGCAGGCATATTATACTCTGCAGCCGAGGCCACCAAATCGGTAACACTAATAGTTGATTGCAAAACAGAAAACTGCGAATGGTTATGCAAATGCACAAAATCAACTTCCTTTAAATCGGATATATTTTGTTTTATTTCTTCAGTAGAAATAGTAACTTCTTGAACATTTTTTAAACCCTCAAGAATTTTAGCACTTTCTTTTTTAAGATTGATGTGCTTTAAACCAATAAGCTGAATCTCCTTAGGGTTCGCTTCCTTAAATTCTTTAAAGAAATTGGGCTCAACATCTAACTGTTCTTTGGTATACTCCTCTAAACGAATCAGCTCTAAAAAACAACGGGTTGTTGCTTCCACATCGGCAGTGGCATTATGTGCTTCGGAAAAAGGCGCGTTAAATAAAAACTGATGCAGCTCAGTAAGTGTAGGTAGCTTAAATTTACCATAACGCCCCCCCGCTATTTGACACAAACTAGCTGTATGCTCTGTACAGGTATCTAAAACTGGTAATTCCTGCAAGGGGTTTTCAACATCACCACGCACAAACTCTGCCCCCATAATGTTAAGGTCGAATTTCACATTTTGACCTACAACAAACTTAGTTTTACTTAAAGCTTCATTAAATTTTACTAAAACTTCCGCTAACGGAATTCCCTGTTCCTGCGCTAACTCCGTAGAAATACCATGAATTTTCTCTGCATCATAAGGTATATTAAACCCTTCTGGTTGTACCAAATAATCTTGATGCTCGATACAATTCCCCATGGCATCGTGTAATTGCCATGCAATTTGTATACATCGAGGCCAATTATCGGTATCGGTAATGGGTGCATCCCAACGTTTCGGCAATCCAGTGGTTTCTGTATCGAAAATTAAGTACATTCTTTAGTTTATTTATTTGATGTTTAGCCGTTTAGAAATTTCAAACGCGGTTGATAAAAATACAGAATTATATGGCTTTTAAAAGCAAAAGTTACAAAGAGTTTTAAACAAAAAAAAGCGCAACCCAAATGGGTTGCGCTCCACTTAACCTTATTTCTTTTAATTACACGACCAACTCTTTATACGATTTCTCAGTATTAATAGCCGATTGCACAGCATTGCGATGTTTTAACAATAAATCATCTATTGTTGGCGGCAAGGTCTTATCTTTTAAAAGCTCGTTGTAATCAGCCAAAATACCTTCCTCAAATTTGATGGCCTCATTTAGAACCAGCTCCTCTTTATTGGAACTTATCGAGAGTTTTAAACTCGTCCAATTTCTGCTAAGTGTTTCTTTTAAACTCCCTGTATCTTCTGGAATTTGACCATAACGCAGAATTTCCGTTCTTAATTCTTTGCCAAACTCACTTCTGTCTGTTGTTCTTCGTTTGAAAAACATTTTCAATCTATCATCCTGCACATTCTCAATGGCATTAGAATACACCTTCTCAGCATCCATATTTTTAACTAGTAATTCATTCAACTTACTTGAAATTTCTTCTTTAAACTCCATAATATCATTTTCATTTTTAAATTTCAATATCTTCTTTTAAGATGCGTATTGTTTCACATCTGCATCGATAATGTAAGACAAATAAAGGCCTAAGCCAAGTTTTTAACACACTTTGGGAGTCTTCCAATTATTTTTAACAGAACACCCCTTATTTTAACATTTATCACATTTAAATAGTATGAAATAATAAAAAACTCTACATTTATTATTCAATTTTTTTAAGACCTTTCAATCACACTCAAATGAAATATCGATTATTAATCTTCACCATTATCCTTGCATTTTCACAGATACACGCACAAAACACCCCTTTATACATTGGCACCTACACCGATGGTTACAGTGAAGGTATTTACAAGTTCGACTTTAATCTAGAAACAGGCGCCTTAACAAACCTGCAACTAGCAAAGGCTACCGAAAACCCGTCCTTCATCGCCTACTCACCAAACAGACAATTTATTTACGCTGTAAGCGAAAGCCTTGGCGGCTCTGCATCTTCATTTAAAATTCAAGAAAACGGACTTTTAAAATTTCTAAACAAAGTAAGCAGTAACGGCAAAGGACCTTGCCATATTTCCATAAACAAAAAAGGAAATAAAGCAGTCATTTCAAATTACGGAGGAGGCACTGCTTCTATATATAATATTGCCAGAGACGGAAAATTCGAAGATGTCTCACAAGTTTTTGAATACAACATAACCGATAAAGTTTCGCACGCCCATTCTGCTCAATTTTTTAAAGACGAATTATATATTGCAGATCTAGGCATGAACGCCGTGTACCAATACAAATTAAAAAAGGATACCTACGAATTAGAAACGCCTTCCATTTTTAAAACTACAGAAAACCCAGGACCTAGACATTTTGCACTAACCCGAAACGGCCAATATATTTACATTATTAATGAATACGGAAGTTCCATTACCTCTGTTAAAAAAACAGATTCTGACTTTGAGCAAATAGATTACGATTCTACTTTAGAAGATAACTTTGAAGGAAAAAATTCGTGCGCTGACATTCATTTATCCAAAAACGAACTTTATTTATATGGCTCTAACCGCGGAGAAAATTCCATCGCCGTTTTTAAACGAAATAAATTTGACGGGACTATTGAAAAAATTCAAACCATGCCTGTTCACGGTGATTGGCCACGAAACTTCACCCTAGATCCTAGCGGGAAATTCCTGCTTGTAGCCAACCAAAAAAGTCAAAATATTGCCGTATTCAGTATTAACCCATCTACAGGAACACTTACTTTTTTACACGATGTAAAAGCCCCAAGACCAGTATGTTTGCTATTCTAAAAAAAAAGATTTCAGAATAAAATAAACTGTTGATAATTAGGAATAAAAGAGTATCTTTGCGCCCTCATTAATAACCGAGGTCGAGAACCTCAATTAATTAATTATTATGCCAGTAAAAATTAGATTACAAAGACATGGTAAAAAAGGGAAACCTTTTTACTGGATTGTTGCAGCCGATGTACGATCAAAAAGAGATGGTAAATACCTTGAGAAATTAGGTACTTACAACCCAAACACAAACCCAGCATCTATTGATTTAAATGTTGACGGTGCGGTACAGTGGTTACAAAACGGTGCACAACCAACAGACACAGCTAAAGCTATTTTGTCTTACAAAGGTGCTTTACTAAAAAATCACTTAGTAGGTGGTGTTAGAAAAGGTGCTTTAACAGAAGAACAAGCTGAAGCAAAATTTACTGCTTGGGTAGAAGAAAAAACAGGTAAAGTTGGCGCTAAAACTGATGGTTTAGCTAAAGCTGAAGCTGAAGTAAAAGCGAAAGCGTTTGAAGCTGAAAAAGCTGCTAACGAAGCACGTATTGCTGCTGCTGCTCCTGTAGTTGAAGAAGAAGTTGCAGAAGCGGAAGCTCCTGCTGCAGAAGCTGAAGCTTCAAAAGAAGAAGAATAAAAATATTATTTTTTATACTTTTAAACTCCGATACTTGTATCGGAGTTTTTTATGCAAAAAAGTTTCATTTTTGCATATTCCCTTATAGAAGGGTATCTTATTAAATGTAAACCAAAAAATTTCTGCCTTCGCGGAAATGACAATTATTGTAATTGATGAAAAAAGAAGATTGTTTTTACTTAGGTAAAATTGTTTCGAAATACAGTTTTAAAGGAGAACTTTTAATTAAGTTAGATACCGACCAACCAGACTTATACGAAGATCTTGACGCCATGTTTATTGAAGTTCGTAACACCCTAATTCCGTTTTTTGTTGAAAGTTCACAGCTTCATAAATCAGATTTATTGCGTGTACGTTTTGAAGACGTTACAAATGAAGCCGATGCCGATGCTTTAATAAAAAGTGACGTGTATTTACCTTTAGAATTCCTTCCTAAACTAGAAGGTGATAAATTCTATTTTCACGAAGTGATTGGGTTTACTATTGAAGATGTAAATTACGGAAAAGTTGGCATTCTCGTT
This sequence comes from Mariniflexile sp. AS56, assembly GCF_030552475.1. GTDB lineage: Bacteria > Bacteroidota > Bacteroidia > Flavobacteriales > Flavobacteriaceae > Mariniflexile. The sequence continues at coordinate 402,322 of NZ_JAUPED010000001.1, forward strand.
GGCATTAACGACTCTACCGCACAAGCTTTATTTGAAATAGAAAATAATGGCAATGAAATTCTTATTCCAATGAATGATGAGTTTATTGAAAAAGTAGACAGAAAAGCAAAAACTATTTTTGTTAAAACCCCTGAAGGGTTGATTGATTTGTATATGTAATTTTCAATAGTGTATATATAAACAAGGGCTCATTTTCATATAAATGAGCCCTTGTTTTTTTGTTGCGTGTCTATTACACCACAAATTCTTCTTGTCGTTTCATAGCATTCATATTACTATAAATACTATCCCGTTGTTTCATTAATGTTTTACACGTAGATAATGGTAAATTAATTTCTCGTAACAAGCTGTTGTATTTTTCAATACTTACTCTTTTCAAAAGATAAATTTCTTCCATTAAATCCGTTTCAAGGTTTAATATAATATAGTTTCTAAAATTTGTTAAAATTCCACGAAAATTACTACTCACCCCATCTAGTTGTTCTGGTTTGCCATCCAACTTTACAATTTCCCCTCTCAATTGCCTACCAAATTCATTTCTTTCAAAACCTCTTTCTCTAAAAAATGATTTCAGTTTATCATTTGTAGCTAAATCAAGAGACTTTAAATAAACTTTCTCAATCTCATAATTCATAATTAACAAATTATTGAGCTTACTTAAAATTTTTTCTGAAGACTTCATATAAATAATCTTTAGTTTAGCACTTTCAATAAATTTTTTTAAGATGCGTATTGCTTTCACATCTACATCACAATATTAATAACGCAACTAATACCAAATTATTTTTTAACATTGTTTAGGATATATTGTGATTTTTTAACAACCTTTTTCAAGATACTCTCTTAAATTATTAACACACAACACATGTCGAGCAAACCTTTCAACTTCAAACAATTCACTATAAACCAAGACCAATGTGCTATGAAAATTGGGACCGACGGCGTACTTCTTGGTGCTTGGAGCCCCATAGAACAGCACCCATTTGCTATTCTAGATATTGGAGCAGGCACCGGCATTATATCGCTTATGCTAGCACAACGCTGCGATGCGGAGATTATTGACGCCATTGAAATTGACGATGCTGCTTATGAACAATGTGTCGATAATTTTGAACAATCTCCTTGGGGAGACCGCCTGTTTTGTTACCATGCCGCTTTAGAGGAATTTGTTGAAGAAATTGAAGACCAATACGACCTTATTATATCCAATCCGCCATTTTATTCGGAAGATTATAAGTCGGAAAACGAACAACGCGATTTAGCCCGATTTAACGACGCCTTACCTTTTGATCATTTAATTGAGAGTGTTTCAAAATTATTATCGGAAGACGGTATCTTTTGCGTCATTATCCCTTTTAAAGAAGAAACCGAATTTATAAAACTAGCTGCGGCTAGCAAATTATTTCCAAACCGTATTTTGCATGTACAAGGAAATTCAACTTCAGAAATCAAAAGAAGCCTTATCGCATTTTCTTTCCGCGAAAGCGCTATAAAAAAAGAAACGCTTATTATTGAAACTGGGCGTCATGAATACACTGAAGACTACATAAATTTGACAAAAGATTTTTATTTAAAAATGTAATAATACCAATGGAATTAATTAAATTTGAGTCCATATAATGACAAATTCATAAAAAAATAATGCTTTTACTAATTATTTTCTTTTGAAATAGTCTTGAAACTCAAAATTAATGAAGCCAGATTTATTTGAAGCACCCGATTATTACAATCTTGACGAGTTACTTTCCGAAGAGCATAAATTAGTTCGAAATGCCGCCAGAGCTTGGGTAAAACGTGAGGTATCACCTATTATTGAAGACTACGCTCAAAAAGCAGAATTTCCGAAGCAAATCATTAAAGGATTGGCCGAAATTGGTGCGTTTGGACCGTATATTCCTGTAGAATATGGTGGAGCTGGATTAGATCAAATTAGTTATGGCTTAATCATGCAAGAAATAGAACGTGGCGACTCGGGCGTTCGAAGTACCTCATCTGTGCAATCTAGCTTAGTAATGTATCCTATCTGGAAATATGGCAACGAGGAACAACGTAAAAAATATTTACCAAAATTAGCAAGTGGTGAGTGGATGGGTTGTTTTGGTTTAACCGAACCCGACCACGGTAGTAACCCAAGTGGCATGGTCACCAATTTTAAAGATATGGGAGACCACTACCTATTAAACGGTGCTAAAATGTGGATAAGTAATGCGCCTTTTGCACAAGTAGCGGTAGTTTGGGCGAAAGATGAAAATGGAAGAATACATGGTTTACTGGTGGAACGCGGCATGGAAGGTTTCACCACGCCCGAAACACACAATAAATGGTCGCTGCGCGCATCATCCACAGGCGAGCTTATTTTTGACAACGTCAAAATACCTAAAGAAAATTTATTACCTAATAAATCAGGACTCGGAGCGCCTCTTGGTTGCTTAGATTCCGCTCGATACGGCATTGCCTGGGGCGCCATTGGTGCCGCCATGGATTGCTACGATACCGCTTTACGCTACAGTAAAGAACGCATACAGTTTGGAAAACCTATTGGCCAATTTCAACTGCAACAAAAAAAATTGGCCGAAATGATTACAGAAATTACTAAAGCACAACTTTTAACTTGGCGCCTTGGTGTATTACGTAACGAAAATAAAGCTACCACTGCCCAAATATCTATGGCTAAACGTAACAATGTAGACATGGCCATTACTATCGCCAGAGAAGCCCGCCAAATGCTTGGAGGCATGGGAATAACAGGCGAATACTCGATTATGCGCCACTCCATGAATCTTGAAAGTGTAATCACCTATGAAGGCACACACGACATTCACTTACTTATTACCGGTTTGGACGTTACGGGCTTAAATGCTTTTAAGTAATTATAATAGATCTAGAAACACCTTTTTAATTCAAAAGAAAACAAAATTTTAACTTTTAGAGTTTCGTGCAATATCGTATCAAATGATATATTTGCCGAAACTTTAGAATCTTGTTAAAATCAAGTGTTTACTTTTTTCTATTTCTGTACTTGGTTGCCATGTTACGGCCATTTCAGCCCTATATTGAATATGCTCTAAATCAAGAATATATTGCAGAATTTCTTTGTGTTAACACAGACAAACCCGAACTCCAATGTCAAGGAAGTTGTTATTTACTAAAACAGGTTAAAAAGCAACAAAAAAATGAACCCGTTTCATTAAGAATTTTATTAGAAAACTATCCCATTGGATTTGTAGATATTATGGTTTTACAGCTTGATAAAAGCATTACTACCAATATAAAACATTGCTTTCTTTATTCTAAACTGTATCAATTCAGGTATTACAAACAAGTGTTTCCTCCACCAAAATTGGCGTGATTTTTTAATACCTCGGATGTATTTCCGGCTAAATAATTCACCTAATTTTAATATTTAACAATGAAACATATTTTTATTGCGATGCTTTGTATAGCGTCGTCACTCACTTTTTCACAAGAAAAAGAAACGTCAAACTTATGGACATCTAGTAGACCTGATGGACACGCACCTATATCGGTCATGGCAGACCATGTACACCATAAAGACGAATTCATGTTCTCGTACCGCTACATGACTATGGATATGAGATATTTGCAAGAAGGAAATAGTGATGCTACAAATACCGATGCCTTTGCCAACTACATGGTAGCACCACAAAACATGACCATGCAAATGCATATGCTTGGTGGCATGTACGCCCCTTCGGATAAGTTAACGCTTATGATAATGGCTAATTACATAGAAAATGTTATGGGCTTAACCATGCGTACTGGCACAGATTTTAGCACGAATTCAAATGGTTATGGAGATGTTTCCGTAGGTGCTTTGTATAGCATTTTCAACAAAAACAGACAGGCCATGCATACTCAACTAAGTATTTTAATTCCAACAGGTAGTATTGAAAAGAAAGGTGCGACTCCCATGTCTATGGGCACAGCAACACAATTGCCGTACGCCATGCAAACAGGAAGCGGTTCGTTTGGCACAAAATTGGGGCTTACGTATTTAGGACAAGCAGATGCATTTTCATGGGGACATCAAATAAACGCGTTGATCTATTTGAATGATAACAATCAAGATTATATCTTAGGAAACCGTTACAACTTAAACAATTGGTTTGCTGCCAAAGCAGGTAATAATTTAAGTGTTTCCGTACGATTGGAAGGCGTTTTAGTTGATAAAATAAAAGGACAAAGCCCTTTATTAAACCCCATGATGGTTACAACCGCAGATACCCAAAATTCGGGAGGCACCCATATTAATACAGGCTTTGGTTTAAATTATTCCGTAATAAACGGCAGTTTTAAAGGGTTACGCTTTGCTACCGAATGTGCTTTACCAATATACCAAGATTTGAATGGCATTCAATTAAAACAAAATTACAACCTCACTTTCGGAATGCAATACGCCTTTCATTAATGAGTTTAAAACTTATAAAAAGCGCTTTCCCAAAGAGGCGCTTTTTTTTTTATTATTTAGAAACCATTTTAACTCACAATAAAACAACTTTTATAAAACCCTTCGAACCTTTTTTTCGTAGGTTTTATAAAAGCCAAATTATGTTCAAAATTCGTGTTTTATTATGTTTCGTAGTTATTTTTAGTTGTTCGAAAGACGACATGGTTATTGCACAACAACTTGAGGAAACCCCTGAACCACAAGTTCCTCAAGCACAAAACACCCCTAATCCAGAGGCAAGCAACCAAACAAAGCAATTTAAAATTTTAGCTTTAGGTGACAGTTATACAATTGGGCAGAGTGTTTGCTCCACTTGCAGGTTTCCTGTACAATTAAAGGATAGTTTAAAAAACAACATTGAAAATAGCGAAATCACTTTAGATATTATTGCTCAAACAGGATGGACCACAACCAATCTTAAAGAGGCGATTAGCAACAATAACCCATCGAGTAATTACGATTTAGTAACCTTATTAATAGGTGTTAACAACCAATATCAAGGCAAGGCTTTTAGTAATTATGAAACCGAGTTTCCAGAACTTTTAAACAAAGCAATTTCATTAGCAAAAGGGAATCTAAACCAGGTTATTGTTATTTCCATTCCAGATTATGCTTATACACCCTTTGGACAATCACGATCGAACCCTTCAACTATTTCCAGTGAATTGGATACTTATAATGCCTTTGCCCAAAATCATGCATCCAACCGGAACGTAACTTTTATTAACATTACTGATATTACACGCGAAGGTTTAAACGACCCCGATTTAGTAGCTTCAGACGGATTGCACCCTTCCCAATTGGCCTACACCAAATTTGTAGAACGTTTGCTCCCTGTATCTATTGAAAAGTTAAACTAAGTTCATTACTTTAGTTAAAACTTTTTTGAATGTCATCAAAATCTAGATTAGACACCGCTTATAAAAATGCTAAAATCATCCCCTTTGATGATTCTAGTAAGTTTATATTATTCAGCGATTGCCACCGTGGCGATAATAGTTTTGCTGATGATTTCGCCAACAACAGAAACGTTTATTTTCACGCTCTAAAACACTATTATACTGAGGGTTTTCAATATTGCGAACTTGGTGATGGCGACGAACTTTGGGAAAACCTATCCTTCGAACCCATTTTTGAAGCGCATAAAAATGTATATATGCTCTTGAAGCAATTTCATAAAGAAAACAGCCTACACATGATTTGGGGAAACCACGACATGGTTTACAGAAATCCAAATTATGTAAAAAAGCATCTATCTACTTATTTTGACAAAAAACTAGGCATCGATGTAGACTTATTCCCAGGGATAGAATACCATGAAGGCATTATTTTAAGGCACACCGAAACCAAGCAAGACCTATTTTTAACACATGGGCACCAAGCCGATTGGTGGAACTATTTATTTTGGAAATGGAGTCGATTTATGGTTAGAATACTCTGGAAACCATTGAATGTTATGGGAATTGCCGACCCTACGAGTCCTGCAAAAAATTACAGCGAACTTATAAAAGTAGAACGCCGCACCAAAAAATGGATAATTGAAAACCTTAATTTAATAACGATTGTTGGCCACACCCACCGCCCACGCTTCCCAGAACCTGGAGATATTGCTTTTTTTAATGATGGAAGTTGTGTACACCCCAGAAGTATTACAGGAATGGAGATTGAAAACGGCGAAATTTCACTTATTAAATGGCACATCGACACGAATGACGATGGCGTACTGCAAATAGTAAGAGTATTACTTGAAGGCCCGAAGAAATTAATTGACTATAAAACAAATTCTTAAACATTCACGCAACCAAATACTACTTTTTATATCTAATAAGAAATACATATACAGATGAAAAAGGCTTTAGTACTAATTATAGTATTTATTTTTAGTTATGGTTGTAATTCTAAGGATGATATTGAACTTTATGAAGATGATTATTTAATATTTGGTCATTTTTACGGATTTTGTAGTGGTGAAAGTTGTGTAGAAATTTTCAAACTGACTAAGGATAAATTATATGAAGACTCGAACGATAATTATGCCAACGAACCTTTTAAATTTGAAATTTTAGACACGGACAAATTTGAAGCCGTTAAAAATTTGGTTGATTATTTCCCAACAAAACTACTATCTGAGAAAGACCTTATTTTAGGCTGCCCAGATTGTGCTGATGGTGGCGGACTTTACATAGAATATTCTAAAAACGGAACTATTAAAAGCTGGAGAATTGACCAAATGAAAGCCAATGTACCAAGTTATTTACACCCCTTTATGGATAAGGTGAATGAAAAGATAGGCCTTATAAATAACCAATAAAGCTTGTAACTAGTTTAAAACATAGTTGATTTAGCGCGTTAGGGATAGCAGTGGAAAGCCCACAGCGAGGCACGAGCGAGGACTTGCAACGTATAGCCCGACCCTTGTGGTAACGCCCAAATTGTTATAAAAAAATGGTGATGATGCCATTCTTGCAGTTGCAAGAATTAATTAACTCTCTGGAGCCAATTCTACTTCAAGTCCGTTCATATCTGGAGTCATTTGAATTTGACATCCTAAACGGCTATTATCCTTTACATCAAAAGCCTCAGAAAGCATCGCTTCTTCGTCATCGGTCATTTCTGGCAACGTCGTATCACTTAACACATAACATTGGCAAGAAGCACACATAGCCATACCACCACAGATACCAATAGTACCCTCTGGAGCTAACTCGTAACTACGAACTACTTCCATTAAATTCATTGCCATATCTGTTGGCGCTACTACTTCGTGTGTAACCCCGTCTCTATCTGTAATTTTTATAGTAATATCTTGATCCATAATTGTAATTTAATAACACAACATGCCGCTATATAATGCTGACACATCACGCGGCAAAAATAATGTTATTTGTGTATTTTAATAGAATTTAAAAGGATTTATTAAGCTTGAACATTAAGAACCTGCTCGATTTGTGGTGCATATTTCTTAATTGTCATTTCCACACCCGATTTAAGCGTCATTTGGTTTACGCTGCACCCTACACAAGCACCTTGTAATTGCACCTTTACTAAGGTATCGTTATCTTCAATAGACAACAATGCAATATCACCGCCATCACTTTGCAAAAACGGACGAATTTCATCCAATGCTTTCTCGATATTTAATCTAAGTTCTTCTGACGTCATTTATTTCTTTTTAACTGTTGAACACCCCGCCATAGTTGTTATTTTTATAGCTTCGGTAGGTGGCAAACTATCGTTACGTTTCACGACTTCTTGCACTACATTTTGTGTTATTTTCTCAAAGGCTTGTTCTAATTCGGTTGCCGTTTGCAATGCTGCTGGCCTCCCAATATCTCCTGCTTCACGAATGCTTTGTACCAATGGTAACTCACCTAAAAATGGTACTTGCAAATCTTCGGCTAAATTTTTAGCACCTTCTTTTCCGAAAATATAATATTTATTGTCTGGCAATTCCGCAGGTGTAAAGTATGCCATATTTTCTATTATTCCTAATACAGGTACATCGATACTTTCTTGTTGAAACATGGCAACGCCTTTTTTAGCATCGGCCAATGCCACATTTTGTGGAGTACTTACTACAACCGCTCCTGTTATAGGAAGTGATTGCATGATGCTTAAATGAATATCGCCAGTTCCTGGTGGTAAATCTATTAACATGAAATCTAATTCACCCCAATGTGCATCAAAAATCATTTGATTTAATGCTTTTGCCGCCATGGGCCCTCTCCAAACTACCGCTTGGTTTGGTTGCGTAAAAAAGCCAATTGATAGTACTTTTACACCGTAATTTTCAACAGGTTTCATTTTAGATTTCCCGTCTATATTAACTGCTAATGGTTTTTCAGCTTCTACATCAAACATAATTGGAATGGATGGTCCGTAAATATCGGCATCCAACACCCCTACTTTAAAACCCATTTTAGCTAAAGTTACCGCCAAATTTGCTGTAACTGTCGATTTTCCAACACCACCTTTACCTGAAGCAACCGCAACGATATTTTTAATACCAGGAATTGGATTCCCTTTAATAACATTCACTTTTGGTTTTGCTGGCGCATCTACCTTAACGTTAATGGTAATTTTAGCTTTTTCGTAAACCTGCTCGTGTATTGTTTTTAAAATATCGACTTCGGTACGTTTTTTAGCCTGTAGGCTTGGATTTTTTATAGTAATATCTACAATAACCTCATCACCAAAAGTTACAACATTGGTTACAGCTCCGCTTTCAACCATGTTTTGTCCTTCGCCAACGACTGTAATAGATTCTAATGCTTTAAGTATATCTTGTTTATTCAGCTTCATTCCACTATTTAGATTTATTCTAAGTCACAAAGATACTGTGAATTATTTAAAATTTAAAGCTATTGAATTGAAATGATTGATGCCTATATTTGGTTTGCTTATAAAGTAGATTAATTGTAATTATTTGAAGAATTAGCAAATAATTACAAGAACATTTGAATCTTGGTAATTGGTATTACAATTCCTTGGAAGGATCCCAAAATACTTTATCAAAATCTTGAATTTGGTTTTCTAGCACTTTAACGCCTTCACTTTCTAAAAGTTGTTGCATTAAGTTGGTACCATCGAAGTGATGTTTACCTGTTAGCAAGCCTTTTCTATTTACCACACGGTGTGCTGGCACATCTTTAGCCACCGAGCCATTCATCGCATAGCCAACCATACGTGCACTTCTAGCGGCACCTAAAAAAGTTGCAATAGCGCCATAACTAGTTACTTTACCATAAGGTATTTGTTTAGCTACCTCATACACTTTCTCAAAAAAGTTTAACGTTTTTGGTTGCATATGGCAGCTACATTTCTTTGATAATATTGATTAAGGTAATAATGGAAATTACTCCCGTAACCGTACCAATAAGATAATTCATGCTTTTTTGCGAGGTAATTGACCTATTCTTTATTTTATCAAAAAAGAACATATACACATATAGCATCACAAAAGTACCCATAGCGGCACCTGCGATATAAGAAATGATGCTAATTTGACTAAAATCTAACCAACCAAAAGAGGCCATTGTAATAGTCATATAGGCCTGATACGGAATGGGGAACACATTAATTCCCGACATAAAAACACCTTGAAAAAAACGACTCTTTTTACTACGCACTTCTGGTTCTGCTAGTTCTTTAGGCTCTTTTTTTGAAATGAATAAAAAGTAAATAGTAATAAGAACGAAAATAACAAAGGCCACCCGTTGGAGAATGTCTACAATCTCTGAATGGTAAATTAAATACCTTGCAAAAATAGCAGCTACATAGGTTTGTATTAGCACAATGGCACAGACACCAATAGAAAACACAACCCCTCTAGTGTGCCCTTCTTTTAGGCTGATTTTAGCGGCCGTCATGTTCAACAAACCCGGTGGAATCACCCCAACCAAGGCTATAATTAAACCTAAAAAAAAGATAATGGTTATATTCACAACTATTTAATTTTAAACCTAATATACGTAATTGGTTTGTTTTGTTCTAAATATTGCGATTCGTAAAAGGTTTGAATACTTGTCACTTCTTCAGGACTTCCTTCTTGTTTGTACACATTATGGTTGGCGTATAACACTTCATGTCCAGCACCATGCAATAAGCCAAGTGTATAGCCATGCATAAACTCACTATCAGTTTTAAGGTTTACAACACCATCTTCTTTTAGAATGGTTTTATAACGCTCTAAAAACTCAGCATTCGTCATGCGGTGCTTCGTACGTTTGTATTTTATTTGCGGGTCTGGGAAGGTTATCCAAATTTCATCCACTTCATTTGCTCCAAAAGCATGATCTATAAGTTCAATTTGTGTGCGTAAAAAAGCAACGTTTGAAATATTATCTTCTACCGCTGTTTTAGCACCTCTCCAAAAACGAGCCCCTTTTATATCAATACCAATAAAATTTTTATTTGGATATTTTTTTGCCAATGCTACCGAGTATTCACCTTTACCACAACCTAGTTCTAAAACCAATGGGTTGCTATTATTAAAAACCGTTTTATTCCAGTTACCTTTTAGAGGGAATTCGCTGTTAACCAAATCCTCTCGCGTTGGTTGATGCACATTGCCAAACGTTTCGTTTTCTCTAAATCTCCTTAGTTTATTTTTACTTCCCAAAGTTTTTTAACTATTTCTTGTTATTACTTTATTTTTGGTAAAATTACGGAAATATACCGTAGTGTATATATGCTTATCTTTGATTTTACTTTAAATCTGCGTTAGGGATTGCAGCGGCATCCTTTTTAGTGAAGCTTTAGCAAACAAACATAAACTATTGAAAACCTAGTGTTTTGTTTGTTAAGCCACTGAAAACAGTAGGAGTCGCTTCGCTAAAAAGATACAGCGAAAAGCCCGACCCTTGTGGTAACGCCATAATTAAAATTATGAAAAAACGTATTTTAGTTGCGCCATTAAATTGGGGTTTAGGGCACGCCGCCCGTTGCATTCCCATAATAAACGCATTGATCGCACTTGGTTTTGAGCCTATTATTGCGAGTGATGGCGTAGCACTTACGCTGCTGCAAAAGGAGTTCCCCAGACTCTCATCGGTTGAACTGCCTTCTTACAATATTACGTACGCCAAAAATGGTAAGTTTCTAAAATTAAAACTCCTTACCGATTCGCCTAAACTTCTAAAAGCCATTAAAGCAGAAAAAAAAGCGACTAAAAACATTATTGAAAACAATAATATATCGGGTATTATTTCTGATAATAGATTGGGTGTTTATAGCAAAAAAGTACCTTCCGTTTTTATTACGCACCAATTGAAAGTTTTAAGTGGTAATACCACCTGGTTTAGCACGAAAGTGCATGAGAACTTCATTAAAAAATTTAATGTTTGCTGGGTTCCAGATGTAGAAACTGGCATAAATTTAAGCGGTATGCTGGGGCACCCAACTACTTTTGAAATACCAACCACCTACATAGGTCCTTTAAGCCGTTTTAATAAACGCTACGGAACGATTGTAAATGATATTATGGTTTTGCTTTCTGGACCAGAACCACAACGCACCTTACTTGAAAACAAACTTCTTATTGAATTAAGAAACTATGAGGGTAGAGTGATTTTCGTGAAAGGGATTATGGAAAAGGAACAAACCATTCAGATAATTGGCAACATCACCCTTTACAATTTCATGACCTCTAAGTTATTAGAAAAAACAATTAACGAAAGCGCTTTAATCATAGCGCGATCTGGCTACACAACAGTTATGGATTTGGCTAAACTTAATAAGAAAGCCTTTTTTGTGCCTACTCCGGGGCAATTTGAACAAGAATATTTAGCAGCTCGTCTTACTGAATTAAACCTTGTACCTAGCTGCAGCCAACAAATATTTACTATAGATAAGTTACAAGAGATAGAAAATTTTGAAGGACTAAAATCACTTCATTTCGAAACCGATTTTGAAGCCCTATTTAGCCTTTTCTAGTGTAAATGAAAACTCGCTACCTACGTCAAATTCACTTTCAACATAAATTCGTTCTTCGTGAGCTTCAATAATATGTTTTACTATGGAAAGACCTAAACCAGAGCCACCTTCTTTTCTAGACCCACTTTTATCAACCCTATAAAAACGCTCGAATATACGCGACAAGTCTCTTTTCGCGATACCTTCTCCATTATCGGTAACCCTAACAATTACTTTGTTTTTAATCAGGTTTTCAATACTTATTTCCGTGGTACCTTTTTCTCTTCCGTATTTAATAGAATTCACTATTAAATTAGCTAATACTTGTTGGATACGTTCTTTATCTGCATTTACTAAAATAGGCGTTACATAATCTGTATCGAAGGTTAGTGTGATTCTTTTTTTAGAAGCCTTCATCTCCAACATTTCAAAAACACTTTCTACTAATTCTACAACATTAAAAACTTCTGGATTTAAACTTAAATCACCCACTTCTAGTTTGGTAATCATATCCAAATCTTTCACGATATAACCCAATCGCTCGACCCCTTTACTTGCTCTTTCTAAGTATTTTTCACGCAGGGCTTTATCTTCCATAGCGCCATCTAGTAATGTTAAAATATAGCCTTGAACGGTAAATAATGGTGTTTTTAATTCATGCGATACATTTCCCAAAAATTCTTTTCGGTATTGTTCTCTTACTTTAAGTGATTCTATTTCAATTTTTTTATCGCGAGCAAATTTATCAATCTCTTGCGTAAGCGTAAGCATATCTGTAGTGATTGTCCCTTTTGTAATACTTGTAGATTCTAGAAGTGTTAAATCGTCGTATATTTTCTTTACACGTTTATATATAAACCGCTCCACTCTATATTGGGTCACTACAAATGAAAACAAGTAGGTACTAGCCGCCAAAAACAGTATATACCAAATATTAAACGTGTAGAATGAATATAAAAAAACACCCGTTAAGAGTGTTACATACACAGTTATATAGAGCGCTGTTTTTACCGCAAACTTATATGATTTTTTAAATTTTGATTGCATTAATCTACAAACTTATAGCCAACGCCTTTAATGGTTTTAAAGCTTTCATCTCCTATCTTTTCTCGTAGCTTACGAATGTGCACATCAATGGTTCGCCCACCAACTACCACTTCGTTACCCCAAACGTTATCAAGAATTTCATCGCGTTTAAAAACTTTACCTGGCTTTGATGCCAATAAAGATAGTAATTCAAATTCTTTTCTTGGCAAAATAATTTCTTTGCCATTGGAAGTGATTTTATATTCGTCTCTATTTATTTCTAAACTTCCTACTTTAAATGAATCGGCGACCTCCTCTTCTTTAAAGCGCCTTAGCAAAGCTTTTACCTTACTCACCAACACTTTGGGTTTTATTGGTTTTGTAATATAATCATCGGCTCCAGCATCAAAACCAGCTACTTGAGAGTAATCTTCACCTCTCGCCGTTAAAAACACAATAAGTGTATTTTGTAAATCTGGGTTTTTTCTGATAAGTTCACATGCTTCAATACCGTCCATTTCAGGCATCATCACATCTAAAATAATTAAATTAGGGAGCTCCTTTTTAGCTTTTTTAACGCCTTCACTACCATTTTCAGCAGTAATAACTTGATACCCTTCATTTGATAAATTATAACCAACTATTTCTAAAATATCTGGTTCATCATCTACTAATAATATTTTAATGTCTTTCTTTTTCATTTTTAAAACAAATAAAAACTGTTTCTTGAAGTAAAGATAAAACTAATAACAAGACTTTATAGGTAATGTATCATTAATAACATTAAGGTAACAAAGAGGTTACAGTAATTTAAACTTTCGTTAAAACACACATATCTTTAACACTTTTTTGGCATCAATTTTGTAGTAATTTAGTACCTTTACTATATGCAACTTAACCTATGAGAAAAAACTACATTTTAACTTTATTTTTCGCTTTAGCCTTCTTTGGAACCCAACTGGGGTTTAGCCAAAGCACTGCTAACGTCAGTTCTATACAACAAAATATAGAAGACCTTTCCATTTACCCTAACCCTGTTAGTAACGGTAAAACATTCATATATATTACATCTAAACTTAATTTAAACAAGAAAATTGATTTTTATGATGTTTTAGGAAAATTAGTTTTTAGTACGGTTTTAACCGGAAAAGAGCTAAACATCTCAGACTTAAGCAAGGGCGTTTATGTACTAAGAATTACAGAAGGCAATTACAAAGAGACTCGAAAATTAGTGATTAAATAATATCACACAATTTATAAATTTTAAAGCGTTACCATTTGGTAGCGCTTTTTTATTTTATATACTTTTGCTGTATGATAAACACGAACGCCATTTTCAATATACAAACGGAAGAAGAATTTAATGCTTTAGCATTAAAGATCTTTAAACATCAGTTTGAAAACAACCGTGTTTATAGATCGTTTTGCGACTTATTGTACAAACACCCAAGTGATGTAAAAACAATTCAAGACATTCCTTTTTTACCCATTCAATTTTTTAAAACACACGATGTTTTAAGTTCAAAAGCCCCTATTCAAACCACATTTACCAGTTCTGGGACAACCGGAAGCATCACCAGTAAACACCAAGTCACCAATTTAGAAGTGTATGAAGACAGCTTTGATAAAGGGTTTAACTATTTCTATGGTTCTATTGAAGATTATGTGGTTTTAGCCTTGTTACCGTCTTATTTAGAGCGTGAAGGATCTTCTTTGATTTATATGGCCGATGCTTTTATTAAACAATCAAAACACCCAGATAGTGGCTTCTACTTAAACAACCTTTCTGAATTAAAAGATAAATTAATACGATTAGATGCTGAAGGAAAAAAAGTATTACTAATTGGCGTTTCTTTCGCCTTGCTTGATCTGGTTGAGACCTACACTTTTAAGCTAAAACACACCATTATCATGGAAACTGGTGGTATGAAAGGCCGAAGAAAAGAATTGATTCGAGAAGAACTTCACCAACAACTAAAAGACGGTTTTGGTGTAGACGCGATTCATAGCGAATATGGCATGACGGAGCTGTTAAGTCAAGCTTACTCCAAAGGTCATGGTGTTTTTAACACCCCAAATTGGATGCGCCTTTTAACCCGAGATACGGAAGATGCTTTAAGCATTCAACCCAAAGGTAAAGCTGGAGGTATTAATGTGATAGACTTAGCAAATATAAACTCATGCTCCTTTATTGCGACTCAAGACTTAGGAAGAATACATGAAAATGGATCTTTTGAAATTATTGGACGCTTTGATAATTCTGATATACGCGGATGCAACCTTATGGTGTTGTAAGTAATTCACAACCTTCCGACTTATTATAAAAATAACTTTATGAAAAGTCTTATTCCTGTATTTCTACTTTACGCCTCTGTATGTTTCTCACAAACTATGGATTATAACACCAAAAAAGGTTTTGCTGTTGATGGTTATGATGTGGTTGCCTACTTTAACAACCAAGCACTAGAAGGTTCTAAAGAGTTTGTTTCAAAATTTGATGGTGTCAACTATAAATTCGCCTCCAAAGAAAATTTAAATTCATTTAATAAAAACCCTGAAAAATACATTCCTCAATACGGTGGTTACTGTGCCTATGCGGTTGGAGCAAAAGGCTCTAAAGTAAACATAGACCCTGAAACTTTTGAGGTGAAAAACGGAAAACTATACTTGTTTTATAATTCTTGGGGCACAAACACCTTAAAATTATGGAAAGAGGAGAACCCAGAACAATTAAGAAAACAGGCCGATGCTAAATGGGAACAAATAAAATTTAAAAAATAAATCACGAACCATGTAAGTTAAAGAACAGAACGACGACTACTGTATTATCTATGAAAAAGAAAGATGACACTTTTAGTTTAGTTGGTTAACTAAAAAAGCCTGATTTAAAAATCAGGCTTTTTTTTGCTTTTATACTATTCTTAAAATGAAATAATTCTTTTTACCACGTTGCAATAGCACAAACTTATTATTAATTAAGTCTGCAGAAGTAATAGAAAAATCATCTTTCACTTTTTCTTTATTTACTGAAATCGAATTTTCTTTTAACGCACGGCGCGCTTCACCATTCGACTTTAAGAAACCACCCTTTTCTGCCAGAGCCGCAATAATATCCAACCCAGAATCAATATCTGCACGGGCTATTTCTGTTAAAGGCACACCATCAAAAACATCTAAGAACGTTTGCTCGTTAAGTTTCTTTAAATCATCGCCCGTTGAATTTCCAAAAAGAATTTCACTCGCTTTAATGGCATTATCTAAATCGTCTTTAGAATGCACCATTGTGGTTATTTCTTCTGCTAAACGCTTTTGTAATACACGTAAATGTGGCGCGACGTTATGCTCTACAATTAAACCTTCTATTTCTTCCCGAGTCAGAAAGGTAAATATTTTAATGTATTTTTCAGCATCAACATCACTTGTATTTAACCAATACTGGTAAAATTTATAAGGAGACGTTCTTTCAGTATCTAACCAGATATTACCTCCTTCAGTTTTACCAAACTTGGTACCATCTGCTTTTGTAATTAATGGCCATGTTAGGGCATATCCTTTTCCAGATTCAATACGACGAACTAATTCGGTTCCCGTGGTGATGTTACCCCACTGGTCACTTCCTCCCATTTGCAATGTACATTGCTTATCTCTGTAAAGATGTAAAAAATCATAACCTTGTACTAATTGGTATGTAAATTCAGTAAAACTCATTCCTACTGAAGATTCTGATGACAAACGTTTTTTAACCGAATCTTTAGCCATCATATAATTTACCGTAATATGTTTACCAACATCACGAATAAACTCTAAAAACGAAAAGTTTTTCATCCAATCGTAATTATTCACAATAATAGCAGCATTATCAGCGTCACTATCAAAATCTAAAAAACGGGATAATTGCTCTTTAAGCGCATCTTGGTTATGCCTCAATGTTTTTTCATCAAGCAAGTTTCTTTCAGATGATTTCCCTGAAGGATCTCCAATCATTCCTGTTGCACCTCCTACAAGAGCTACAGGCTTATGTCCTGCCAATTGAAAATGTTTAAGCCCCATAACACCAACTAAATGGCCAATATGCAACGAATCCGCTGTTGGGTCAATACCTACATACGCCAAACGCATAGCTTCCATCAAGTGTTCTTCGGTTCCTGGCATGCTATCCTGTATCATTCCTCGCCAAGTTAATTCTTCAACAAAATTCTTAATCATTATTTTTTCAATTTTTATAAACTACGGCAAAGATAAAAATCAATGTACAATTCCATGGTTTTAAAGTTGAAAGTTTTAAAGTTAAAAGACAACAAAGACACATGACTTCAAAGTTCAAGGACATTTTTTAAAATTTACATATGAAAACTGGGACTGGAAACTGAGACTACGACTAATTTTTTACTATTTTAGTCGCATGATTTTAGTAACAGGAAGCACCGGTTTAGTAGGTTCGCATTTGCTTTACAAGCTTGTAAGTAATAACGAAAAAGTTCGGGCTATTTATAGAAGTGAACGTAAATTAGAGCAAGTAAAAAATGTTTTTGCTACCTACACACCCAACTACACATCTCTTTTTGAAACTATTGAATGGGTACAAGCTGATATTTTGGATATTCCTGCTTTATCTGAAGCATTCAAAGACATTACCCACGTGTACCATTGTGCTGCATTTGTAACTTTTGAACCAGACAAATACCAGCTTTTAAGAAAAACAAACATTGAAGGTACGGCCAATATTGTAAACCTTTGCATTTCTACGCACGTAAAAAAGCTTTGTCATGTTAGTTCTATCGCAACCTTAGGGAATACACTTAATAACGAAACGATAACTGAAGAAACCACTTGGAACCCTGAAGATGATAATAATGTTTATGCCATTACTAAATACGGTGCCGAAATGGAAGTTTGGCGCGGTACGCAAGAAGGTTTAAATGCTGTAATTGTGAATCCTGGTGTAATTCTAGGCGCAGGTATTTGGCGATTTGGTACAGGTAATTTATTTAAAAAAGCACATAAAGGCTTAAAATATTACACCGCAGGTACCATTGCGCTTGTTGCCATTAACGACGTAGTTGCCGCAATGACACAGTTAATGCATAGTAATATTACAAATGAACGCTTTGTACTCGTTGCTGAAAACTGGACGTACAAACAATTTTTAGAAACCTTAGCGCTTTCTGTAAAAGCAGCGCCGCCAAAAAAACTTGCGAGTCCTTTTTTATTAAATTTAGGATGGAAGTTAGATTGGTTAAAGCACAAACTAACTGGAAAAAGAAGGGTGTTAACAAAACACCTCACCAATTCTTTAATGTCTAAGACCTATTATAGTAGTGAGAAAGTTAAAACGGCTTTAAATTATAATTTTACAGCTATTGAACATTCAATTTTTCAGATTGGAGATTCATATCTGAAACAGGACTAATTAAACCTTTCTGCTCTCTTTTAATTTTCTTTTTCAAAAAAACGTCTGTCAACGTATCCTTTTTTATAACAATATCTAGGGAGTCTTTAGGTTTTAAAGCATTTATAGAATCGGTTATTTTTTTCTCCTCCTCTTCTTTTAATTTCTGCTCCTTTAAAACTGCTTTCAGTTTTTCTAAACTATCTGTTATAGATGTATAAATCTCTTCGTATTCTTTAATATGATAAGCATAATAGGCATTACTTAAAGCAAATTGCAAACTGTCTATCCCATATTTTTCAAAAACATACTTATCCAATTCAACACCCCGTGCTTGCATTTTTTGCTTATTAAAATAAGTCGCAGACCCCAATAGTCTGGCATCTATCAAAATGTTAACCATGTTTTTTTTGGAGATTAAATTACTCGGCTTATTAGGCGCTCCAAAACTATTACATGCTACAACAAGTAAAACAAGGCAAAAACAAGGTATGAATCGTTTTATAATCATCTATTAAAAGTTAATCTTTTAGCAGCTTTTACATCGTTAAATTTAGAATTTTGATATACCAAACTACCGTTCACAAAGGTATGAGTAATTCTTGATTTAAAGGTAGTACCTTCAAACGGGGACCAGCCACATTTGTATAAAATATTATCTTTATTTACGGTCCATGGGTTGTTTAAATCTACCAAAACTAAATCGGCGAAATAACCTTCCTTTATATACCCACGCTTTTCAACCTGAAATAAAATAGCAGGATTGTGACACATTTTTTCTACTATTTTTTCTATTGAAATTTTACCTCTATGGTGCATTTCCAACATAGCAGGCAGCGCGTGCTGTACTAAAGGTCCTCCCGATGGTGCTTTCGTGTAAATATTATTTTTTTCTTGTGCTGTGTGTGGCGCATGGTCTGTTGCAATAACATCAATACGGTCGTCTAACAAAGCTTCCCACAATTGCTCGCGGTCTTGTTCTGTTTTAACAGCAGGGTTCCATTTAATAAGGGTTCCTTTTTTATCGTAATCCTTATCTGAAAACCATAAGTGATGGATACAAACTTCAGCCGTTATTTTCTTATCCTTTAAAGGGATTTTATTGCTAAACAACTTGGTTTCTTTTCCTGTTGACAGATGAAATACATGCAATCTTGCCCCAGTTTTTTCAGCTAATTTAATAGCTCTTGAAGATGACAAATAACAAGCTTCCTCACTTCTAATAACGGGGTGATACTTCATAGGAATATCATCACCATATGTATCTAAATGTTCTTGAAAATTCTTTCTTATAGTCTCTTCATCTTCACAGTGTACAGAAATAAGCAACTTGGTGCTTTTAAAAATTTTCTCTAACACTTTTGTGTCATCAACTAACATATTTCCGGTTGAAGACCCTAAAAATAATTTTAAACCCGCTACCTTATTCGCATCTACTTTTAAAACTTCATCTAAATTATCGTTTGTTCCACCAAACATAAATGAGTAGTTGGCTGAAGATGTTTTAGCAGCAATCTCAAACTTTTCTTCTAATTTCTCGATAGTTGTAGTTTGCGGGTTTGTATTTGGCATTTCAATAAACGACGTAATTCCTCCAGCAATTGCTGCTCTACTTTCGGTTTCAATAGTCGCTTTTTGGGTTAAACCAGGCTCTCTAAAATGCACTTGGTCATCAATAACTCCTGGTAACAAATATTTTCCTTCTGCATCAATAACATGCACATCGGAAGATTTTGCACTTATAGAATCGCTAATTTCTTTAATAAACTCGCCTTCAATTAGTATATCGCCATTAAAAACAGCTCCATCATTAACTATATGAGCGTTCTTAATTAGTATTTTCTTTGGTTTCATTGGTTTATTTTTTTGCCACTATTTATTTCTTGAAAAAACTCTTTATTTTCATGGAGATTACTCCGAATATAGCTTCAGAGATTATTCCAGAACTTAATTTTGATTGTCCTAATGTTCTATCTGTAAAAATTACAGGCACTTCTTTAATTTCAAAACCTTTTAAATAGGCTTTAAATTTCATTTCAATTTGAAAGGCATAACCAATAAATTTAATCTTATCTAAATTTATAGTTTCTAACACCTTACGCTTATAACACACAAAACCAGCGGTTGTATCATGTATTCTCATACCCGTAATTACACGCACGTATCGCGATGCAAAATACGACATAAGTACCCGACTCATAGGCCAGTTTACCACATTAACACCTGTTACATAACGCGACCCAATGGCTAAATCGGATCCCTGAACATGGCATGCCTCATGTAGCTTCACTAAATCATTCGGATTATGCGAAAAATCGGCATCCATTTCAAAAATATATTGATACTGTTTTTTTAAGCACCATTTAAATCCATGAATATAGGCCGTACCCAATCCAGATTTTAATTTTCTCACCTCTAAAAACAACCGGTTTGGAAACTCTTTTTGGAGTTCCGTTACCTTTAAACCCGTTAAATCTGGCGAGTTATCATCAACAACAAGAACATGTATAGATTCCGATTGAGAAAATACCGCTTTAATTATAGCCTCTATATTTTCTATTTCATTGTATGTAGGAATGATAACAATTGTATCAGTCATTCTTTTATTTTAATGAAAATGAATTAATTTTTAGCAAATGTACATTATTAGCGCTTTATTTATTTTAAATATTCCTTAATAATTAAACCATCTTCTAAAATATTTGTAATAATTTTACAGTATGCTTAGGGATATAATATCAAACGATTTTTACACCATCATGCTTGTAATAGGGCTAGCCATTATTGCTACAGCAAAATTAACCGCTCCCAAACGATTTAACGATTTTATTACGGTTTTAGGAAACTCAAAATATCTTAAAATTTACGCACGGGAACAGAAATTTTTCGACAAATTTGATGCGTTACTATTCACAAACCTCATCATTTCTGTATCGCTTTTTGCTTTTATAAGCTACAAATTTTTTACAGACAGCAATATCTTGTCGCCAGACACTATGTTTAGGATCTCTTTTGGGACTTGCGTATTTATTTTAATAAAAGTGTTTATTGAACGTCTTATTGGAAGCCTTTTTGAAATGGATACCATGATAGACCAGTATCTTTTTCAAAAAATAAGTTATAAAAATTATTTAGGCTTAGTACTCATACCAATTAACGCCTTTTTACTGTTTAGTTTCCAACCTACATTAACCTTTTTTTACGTAATTGTTATATTATTGCTTTTTGTGATCTTAATAGGGCTATTTACTTCTTTTAAAGCACATCAAAGTTTAATAAAATACAACTTTTTTTATTTTATTTTATATCTTTGCGCACTTGAAATCGCACCCTGTATCATATTGTACAAGGTAATCATTTCGAATTAGAAGAATTAACTACTTGCGCCTATGAAAGTGAAAACAATTTTAGTATCTCAACCAGAACCTAAAATAGAAAACTCGCCTTATTTTGATTTAATTGAAAAACAAAA
The DNA here is from genome assembly GCF_030552475.1 of Mariniflexile sp. AS56. Taxonomy (GTDB): domain Bacteria; phylum Bacteroidota; class Bacteroidia; order Flavobacteriales; family Flavobacteriaceae; genus Mariniflexile. The sequence goes on from NZ_JAUPED010000001.1 coordinate 424,090, forward strand.
AGTAAAAATAGATTTTAGGCCATTCATTCACGTTGAAGGAGTTTCTGCTAAAGAAATTAGACAACAAAAAGTTGACTTAAACAATTACACTGCTATTATTTTAACAAGTAGAAATGCCATCGATCATTTCTTTAGAGTTGCAGAAGAAATGCGCTTTAAAGTGCCCGATTCTATGAAGTATTTTTGCCAGTCTGAAGCTGTTGCTTTTTACCTTCAAAAATATGTAGTTTACAGAAAACGAAAAATTTATGTTGGAAAACGTAGTTTTTCTGAACTGATGCCTTTAATTAAGAAATATAAAGACGAGAAGTTTTTACTACCAAATACTGATAAAGTAAAAGACGAAGTGCCTGATACTTTAAATGCATTAGGTGTAGATTGGAAACAAGCTATTTTTTACAAAACAGTTATTAGCGACCTTTCTGATTTAGCAGATGTTGTTTATGATATTTTAGTATTCTTTAGCCCTTCTGGTATCGATTCGTTATTTCATAACTTTCCAGATTTTCAACAAAAAGATACTCGTATTGCCGTATTTGGTAATACCACCATTAAAGCTGTTGAAGAAAGAGGTTTGCGTGTAGATATTGCTGCACCAACACCAGAAACACCATCTATGACGATGGCTCTAGATAAATATATTGAAAAAATTAATAAAGGGAAATAAACTTTATTACAATCTAATAAAAAAGGGATGATTTTAAAAAATCATCCCTTTTTGTTTTAATATTAAAATGCGTACCGCTGCGGGCCGCCACGTCTAATCTCTTCACTTGCAGAGGCTTCAAACTTCTTAAAATTTTCACGAAAGGCATTCGTAAGTTTAAAAGCGGTTGTATAATAAGCTTCGTCATCATTCCAAGTTGACCTTGGACTTAAAACACTGGTTGGTACACCAGGGCATTCTCTAGGTTGTGCCACACCAAACACCGAATGTATGTGGTAGTTATCATAATTATACAAACCTAAATCACCATTTAAAACGGCATTAATCATGGCACGGGTATACTTTAATTTCATACGTGTTCCCACACCGTAAGGTCCTCCGGTCCATCCCGTATTTACTAACCATACATTTACACCAGAATCTTTCATTTTCTTACTAAGCATTTCGGCATATTTAGTAGGATGTAAAGGCATAAAAGGCGCACCAAAACAGGCTGAAAAATTAGGCGTTGGTTCTAAAACACCAGCTTCCGTTCCTGCCACCTTAGCAGTATAACCTGAAATAAAATGATATGCGGCTTGACTTGGTGTTAATTTAGAAATTGGAGGCAACACACCAAAAGCATCTGCCGTTAAAAAGAAAATATTTTTAGGATTCTTTCCTGTTGAAGGTACTTGTATATTTTCAATATGATTAATGGGGTAACTAACTCGTGTATTTTGTGTAATAGAGGTGTCTTCAAACTTAACAGCACCGTTTTCATCTAAAACCACATTTTCAAGAATCGCTCCTTTTTTTATGGCATCATAAATTTCAGGTTCATTATCTCTTGAAAGATTGATAACTTTCGCATAACAGCCTCCTTCAAAGTTAAACACAGAATTTTCCGCTGTCCAACCATGCTCATCATCACCTATTAAACTTCTATTCGGGTCTGTAGAAAGTGTTGTTTTTCCTGTTCCTGACAAACCAAAGAAAATAGCAGTATCACCATCTTTCCCCACATTGGCACTGCAATGCATAGGCAAGGTGTTTTTATAAACTGGAAGAATAAAATTCAAAGCAGAAAAAATACCTTTTTTAATCTCACCGGTATAACCAGTACCACCAATAAGTGCTATTTTTTTAGTGAAATTTAAAATCGCGAAATTGTGTTGACGTGTACCATCAACCTTTGGATCTGCCATAAAACCTGGCGCATTAACCACGGTCCATTCCGATTCAAAAGTTTTCAACTCCTCGTCGGTTGGACGTAAAAACATATTATAAGCAAACTGATTGCTCCACGGATATTCATTTACTACCCGAATATTCAATTTATAATCGGCATCTGCGCACGCATAACAATCTCTAACAAAAATTTCTTTGTTCGATAAATAAGCAGTCACCTTATCATATAAAGCATCAAACTTAGCGGCATCAAACGGAATGTTAATGTCACCCCACCAAACTTTATCTTTTGTGATAGCGTCTTCTACAATAAATCGGTCTTTTGGAGAGCGCCCTGTAAATTCACCTGTATTGACTGCTAAAGCGCCAGAAGATGACTCGACACCTTGACCCGTTTCAATAGCAATATCATGAAGTTTTTTTGGGGATAATTGATAGTTAACTTTTGCATTTTTAATTCCATATTTATCCAACGAAATCGTCTTCGTAATCTGGTCACTGTTTATCATATCAAAAATATAAATTATGTATTATGCAAAATTAATACATTATTTTTAAATTTTTCTTATTTTAGACTTTCATTTTTAAGAAATTAATAAATAATAATATCCAAGACAAGATCAATAGCAAACCACCAATAGGAGTTATAATCCCAATTAATTTAAAATCGAAGGTAGTTAAAGCATTTGTAGCTAAGGCATAAATAGAACCCGAAAACAACAAGACACCTAATAAGGTTAGGTAATAAATTTTCTTTTTGTTTTTATACCTTATAAGCACCGTGTTACCTACAAACAACAATAAAATAGCATGATACATTTGGTAACGCACACCCGTTTCAAAAGTTTGTTGTGCTTCTACAGAAATTAATTGTTTTAAACCATGGGCACCAAACGCACCTAAAACAATGCCTGTTATTCCTAAAATAGAAGCGGTGATTAATATTGTCTTGTTCATATAATGTTATTTAAAGATAAGTGCTATTAGAGTTCATTAAATTAGAGATTACAAAATTACTTAACAAATATTACTATGCGAAAGATTTTGGTTATTGGTTCAGGAAAATCTACCTCCTACCTATTAAAATATTTACTAGACAAATCGGCTTCAGAGAAGCTATTCATCACCGTGGGCGATATACATACAGATACCGCTAAAAAACTTATTGGCAACCACGAAAATGCCGAAACGATTATACTGGATATTTTTAATGAAATTGATAGAAAAAAGGCTATAAAAAATGCAGACATTGTTATTTCGATGCTCCCTGTTAGTTTACATATTCAAGTTGCTAAAGATTGTATTCTATTCGGAAAAAGTATGGTAACAGCATCATACATAAGCTCAGAAATGCAAGCGTTAGATGCTGAGGCTAAAGCAAGAAACCTTATTTTTATGAATGAAATTGGCGTAGACCCAGGCATCGACCATATGAGTGCTATGCAGGTTTTAAACCGAATTCGCGATGATGGCGGTAAGGTTATTTTGTTTGAATCGTTTACAGGCGGTTTAATAGCCCCAGAAAGCGACAACAACCTCTGGAATTATAAATTTACATGGAACCCAAGAAACGTGGTTATTGCAGGTCAAGGTGGCGCTGCCAAATTTCTTCAAGAAGGTACTTATAAATACATTCCATACCACCGGTTATTTAGGCGTACAGAATTTTTAGAGGTTGAGGCTTTTGGACAATTCGAAATTTACGCGAACAGAGATTCCTTAAAATACCAAAGTGTTTATGGTTTAGATTCTATAAGAACATTATATCGTGGTACTATTAGGCGTGTTGGCTTTTCTCGTGCTTGGAATATTTTTGTCAATTTAGGTATGACTGATGACAGCTACACAATAGATGATAGTGAAAACATGAGCTACCGCGATTTTGTAAATGCCTTTTTACCTTACAGTCCGTCCGATTCCGTAGAACTCAAATTGAGATATCAACTAAAAATTGACCAAGATGATATTGTTTGGGAAAAACTTATTGAACTCGATATTTTTAATGCCCAAAAACCCGTAGGCTTAAAAAAAGCAACGCCAGCACAAATACTTCAAAAAATACTTATGGATAGCTGGACACTCGATAAAACAGACAAAGACATGATCGTGATGTATCATAAATTTGGCTACGAAAAAGATGGAAAAACATACCAAATAGACAGCAATATGGTGGTTCTTGGCGACGACCAAACCTATACTGCCATGGCAAAAACCGTTGGCTTGCCTGTAGCTATAGCAACCCTTGCCATTTTAAACGGCAAAATAAAAACGCCCGGAGTACAAATACCTATAACAAAAGAAGTTTACACGCCTATTTTAAAGGAATTAGAAACTTTTGGCATTCAATTTAAAGAGAAAGAAGTGCCTTATTTAGGTTATAATTCTTTAAATAATTAAAATTTCAGGACACACTAAAACAATCGTGATTTTTTAAAACTACGGAACAATAGTTAACATTATTATAGTTTCAAATTAAAATCATATTACTACATTTAAGTTTTAGAATGAAATCATAATTAATGAAATCCAAAAACAAAACGATTACCATAGACGGTATCGATAAAAAAATACTACGCGCACTCACTACAGATGCCCGTACACCCATTTTAGAAATTGCTCGAAACGTAGGTATTTCGGGCGCAGCTATTCATCAACGTTTAAAAAAACTAGAGAAATCTAAACTTTTGGATGGTTCCAAATTCATTTTAAACCCAAAAGTATTGGGATATACCACCCTCGCATTTATAGGCATCTATTTAGATAAAGGCATAAATAATCAAGATGTTGTAAAAGCATTAAAACGCATTCCTGAAGTTTTAGAATGCCATTACACTACTGGAACTTATAATATGTTTATCAAACTTTTATCGCATGACAATACCCATTTAATGCAATTACTTAATAATAAAATTCAAACTATTAATGGCGTTTTAAGAACGGAATCCCTTATATCTTTAGACCAGCAAATTGACAGACAAATTAGTATCTAACCAAAAACTTCATGAAAAACACCTTATTATTTCTGCTTATTAGCTTCTTAACATCATCAACCATGTTTTCACAAGAATCAAGTGACAGTGCCACGACACAACCTGGTAATGAAGTTAAAATAAACATGACAAACCTTATTGTTTTTAAATGGCTTGATGTTGGCTACGAATATATTTTAAACGAAGAATCTTCAATTGGAATAGGCACCTTAATCAGTTTTAATTCAGACAAAGATAATAATGACGATTTAGATGAATATAGAACATTCTCACTAACGCCTTATTACAGACATTTCTTTTCGAAAAAGTATGCTCAAGGTTTTTTTGTTGAAGGATTTGCTATGTTGCATTCAGGAAAAGACGACTATTATGACTACAATACAAGCACCTATTACGATGAAAAATACACCGATTTAGCCATTGGTATTTCCGCAGGCGCTAAGTTTGTTACAGCACGAGGTTTTATTGCAGAAATATATTTAGGCCTTGGTAGAGATATGCTGGAACAAAGCGATATTGAAATTGCAGGAAGAGGCGGTATTGCATTAGGTTTTAGATTTTAAAAACTCATCCTTCCTATATAAAAAAACCCAAACAGCTATGTTTGGGTTTTTTTTATTTAATTAAGAATCCGGCCTTGGCTGGAGTTTTACATTTTCATTAACCAAGTACGTACATCGACTTCTTGCTTAATAATAGCTCTTAAATCTTCAATTTTAACACGTTCTTGCTCCATAGAATCTCTATGACGAATGGTTACTGTGTTATTTTCTATAGTGTCATGATCTACAGTGATACAAAATGGCGTTCCGTTGGCATCTTGCCTTCTGTAACGGCGACCCACAGCATCCTTTTCATCATAATCTACATTGAAATCCCATTTCAAATCGTTTACAATTTGTTTTGCTATTTCTGGTAAACCATCTTTCTTAACCAACGGCAACACCGCTGCTTTTATAGGCGATAATACACTCGGTAATTTTAATACAGTTCTAGTTGTTCCGTTTTCTAATGCTTCTTCTACTAATGAATTAGAGAAAATAGCTAAAAACATACGATCTAAACCAATAGATGTTTCTAAAACATAAGGCGTGTAGCTAGCATTCTCTTCATGATCAAAATACTGAAGTTTTTTACCAGAGAATTTTTCATGTTGAGATAAATCGAAATCGGTACGTGAGTGAATACCTTCTAACTCTTTAAATCCAAATGGGAATTTAAATTCAATATCAGTCGCGGCATCTGCATAATGCGCTAATTTTTCATGGTCATGAAAACGGTAATTATCCGTTCCCATTCCTAATGATAAATGCCATTTCATTCTAGCTTCTTTCCAGTGCTCAAACCATTCCTTTTGAGTACCTGGTTTGATAAAAAATTGCATTTCCATTTGTTCAAACTCACGCATTCTAAAAATAAATTGTCTCGCCACAATTTCGTTTCTAAACGCTTTACCGGTTTGTGCAATTCCGAAAGGAATTTTTAAACGTCCTGTTTTTTGAACATTTAAAAAGTTAACAAAAATACCTTGTGCTGTTTCAGGACGTAAGTACAAATCCATCGCGCTCTCTGCTGAGGCACCTAGTTTGGTTCCAAACATTAAGTTAAACTGCTTCACATCGGTCCAGTTTCTACTTCCTGTTAATGGGTCGGCAATTTCCAACTCTTCAATTAATGCTTTAACATCAGCCAAATCTTCATTTTCTAAAGATTTTGCCATACGCGAAAGCGTTGCATTTATTTTTTCTTGATAATCTACAACACGCTTGTTTGTAGTTACAAATTCTTCTTTATTGAAAGAATCTCCAAAACGTTTCGCTGCTTTATCAACTTCTTTGTCAATTTTAGCTTCAATTTTAGCACAATAGTCTTCAATTAAAACATCGGCTCTGTAACGCTTTTTCGAATCTTTATTATCAATTAACGGGTCGTTAAACGCATCAACGTGCCCAGAAGCTTTCCAAGTAGTTGGATGCATAAAAATTGCTGCATCAATACCTACTATATTATCATTCATCTGCACCATGGCTTTCCACCAGTAGTCGCGTATGTTTTTCTTTAGTTCTGCACCGTTTTGAGCGTAGTCGTAAACTGCACTTAATCCATCGTAGATTTCACTACTTTGAAACACGTAACCATACTCCTTTGCATGAGAGATTACTTTTTTAAATTGATCTTCGTTATTTGCCATGGTGCAAAAATAAAAAACCGCAACAAACTAAAAGCGTTCTTTATTAAAAATTAAATATGAATTTGCTTATTTTTAAGTGCGTTAGGGATTGAAGCATCTGTTTGAGCTCTTTTTGCGACGGTAGGAGCAAGAAAGCGAGTGCGGAAAGCCCGACCCTTGTGGTAACGCCCAAATTATTAGAACTGGAATTTATGCTTAAACCCTTGGTCGATTTATTATTCCCTAAGGTCTGCTACGCCTGCCTTCATCTATTACATGATAATGAAGACACTATTTGTGTGAGTTGCAGGCATGACTTACCTGTAACCAACTTTCATTTTGATGGTGATGATGCCGTTAAGAAAGTTTTATACGGGCGAGCAACCATTGAAAATGCCACCGCGCTTTTTAGGTTTGAAAAAAAAGGACTCGTACAGCAACTTATTCATGGGTTAAAGTATAAAGGCTATGAAACTATTGGCTACTCCTTGGGAAATTGGCTTGGTGGCGAATTAAACACCATTGATAGTTACAAAACGGTAGATGTAGTGATTCCTGTGCCTTTACACAAAAAGAAGTTAACAAAACGTGGTTATAATCAGGTCGAGAAGTTCGGGCAACAAATTGCTAAGAGCTTGGAAGCCACATATACTGATGACATGTTGATAAAAGTAACCAACACCAGTTCGCAAACCATTAAAAACAGATTGGCACGTTGGAACAACACCAACGAATTGTTTGCAATAAAAAACCTGGAGGCGCTTGAAAACAAACACATCCTTCTAGTCGACGATATTATTACAACTGGCGCCACTTTAGAAGCTTGCATAAGCGTATTGAGTCATGCAAAAAACATAAAAATAAGTATTGCCACCATAGCAATAGCCTAAAGAGTTAACCGTTATATCTTTAAAATTATGTAGGTTTGTACAAAATTTAAATTGGCGATGAACAAAACCCTTTCAAGTTTTATTTTAATGATTTTTTTAGGCCTTGTTTTTGTAAACTGTGCCAACAGAGGAACACCTGACGGTGGACCAAAAGACGAAATGCCTCCGAAGATTTTAAACGAACTTCCTGAAAATTACAACACTAATTTTAAGGGGAAGGTTATTAAAATATATTTTGATGAGTATGTAAAAATTAAAGACATACAAAAACAACTTATTATTTCGCCACCCATGACAACCCAACCAGAAATAACTCCTCTTGGTGGTGCAAGCAAACAAATTATCATTAAAATTTTTGATACGCTACAACCAAACACAACCTACGCGTTTAATTTTGGAAACAGTATTACCGATAATAATGAAGGAAATCCCTATCCGTTTTACAGATATGTATTTTCTACAGGGAGCTACATTGATTCTTTAAGTGTAAAAGGAAACATTCTTGATGCCTTAAAAAGAAAACCTGAAACCTTTGTAAACGTAGCACTTTACGAAGTGGATTCTACGTTTACAGATTCTATTATTTATAAAAAAGCACCTAAATACATTACCAACACCCTGGATAGTGTGACGACTTTTTCTATTGAAAACATTAAAGCCGGCACCTACATGCTTATGGCCTTGAAGGATGGTAATGGTGATAATAAGTTTCAGCAAAAAACCGACCAAATAGCCTTTCACAAAAGCTTTATCACGGTTCCAGCCGACACAACTTACACCCTTAAATTATTTCAAGAAACGCTTGATTTTAAACCAAACCGACCACAAATAGCTGCTACACAAAAAATAGCCATTGGTTTTGAGGGTGATTATAAAAAAATGAAGGTGAATATGAAGTCTGAAATTCCTGCAGATTTTGATTACCGCATAACCAAAGATGAAAAAACAGACACTCTTTATTATTGGTATAAGCCTAAATTTGAAGCCGACTCACTGCTTTTAAACATAACGCATACCAATTTTGATAAAGATTATACGGTAAAACTCAGAAAGCAGAAAAAAGACTCGTTAATTATTAAAGGAAACCCGTCTGGAACTATTGGTACTGGACAACCTTTTAAAATTACAGCTAATATTCCGTTTGTTCATTTTGAGGCTTCTAAGGTTAATCTTATAGATAAAGATTCTGTAAAAGTTGATTTTACTACAGAATTTGATTCTATAAACAACACCTACGCATTCAACTTTAAAAAGACTGATGAAAACAGTTACAAAATGTTTGTTTTACCTGAAGCTTTCACCGATTTTTTCGACAGTAAGAATGACACGTTAAGATATAATTTAACAACCAGAAAAGCCTCCGATTTTGGTTTTGTACGTTTCACCTTGGTAAATGCCAACTACCCACTAATTATTCAACTCACTACTGAAAAAGGCGAAGTAAAAGCAGAAAAATATATAACCAAACCCGAAATAGTCGACTTTTTAAACTTACAACCGAGCACCTATTTTATTAGAGTGATCCATGATGCTAATAGTAATGGAATCTATGACACTGGTAGCTATCTTAAAAAAATACAACCCGAGCGCGTTAGTCATTTTAAAGAAATAGAAGTGCGTGCCGATTGGGGATACCCAGAAACGTTGGAGTTTACGTCAGACTAAACCCGTCTTTATCGTCTAGAAACTTAAGCTTATTACGGTAATAACTAATATGGTTGCGGTCTAGTGTGACAACTTCAACCTGCTCTTTATTTGGTTTTATAGTACTTATTGTATTGCCCAACACATCATACACTGCCGAGTTTCCACAATATTCATTTTGAAGGCCATCTAGCCCTACTCTATTCACACCAATGGTATAACACATGTTTTCTATAGCACGCGCTTTAAGCAAAGCATCCCACGCGAAAACTCGAGGTTTAGGCCAATTGGCCACATACAGTAACACATCGTATTCTTCTACGTTTCTTGCCCAAACAGGAAAACGTAAATCATAACACACTAAAGGGCAAATTTTCCAGCCTTTATAGGTTAATATTACTTTTTCATTACCCGAAGCAAACACCTTATCTTCACCCGCCAAGGTAAACGTGTGTCTTTTATCGTAAACCGTAATCACACCCGAAGGTTCCACAAAAAGCAACCTATTATAATATTTACCAGCGTCTAAAATTATGAGACTTCCAACAATGGCGGCCCCAGATATTGCCGCCTGAGTTTTCATCCACCCAACCGTTTCACCTTCCATAGTTTCAGCAACCTTTTCCGCATTCATTGTAAAGGCTGTTGCAAACATTTCGGGTAGCACAATCACATCCACATCATTTAAAATGCTAGCAATTTTTTCCGTAAAATTTTCACGATTTTTTTTGGGGTTTTCCCAAACCAAATCAGTCTGTACTAAGGCTACTTTAAGTTGGTCTTGCAATTATAATTTATTAAATAGTTGTTCTGTTTTATCTTTTTCAGTTTGAAGTTCTTTTAACTTTTCAGCCCATTTTTCTTCATCTCGAGGTGAAAGTTCTCCTTTTTCATGAAGCTCTTTATATTCGTCCTTAGCTTTTTTAAGCTTTTCATTTGCTTTTAAAAAGTCGGCTCTTGCATTTTCCTTTGCTTCAAGTTTATCTTGTAGCGCTTCTTGCTGTTTCTCTAAAACCTTTTGCTCTGCTTCCGCTTTTTCTTGAACTCTTTCTAATTCTTCTTGTTTTGCTTCAAGGGCTTCCGCTTTTTCATCTGCAGCCTTTTTAGCCGCTTGTCTTTGCTTCAAAACACTTTCTATGGCATTCTTCTCTTCAGAAGTGATTGTTTTAGAAATATCAACGCCATTATTTAAAATTTTGTCTCCTTTTATGGTATAGACTTTTCCGTCTTTAATAACGGTTTCTGAACTTGAACATCCAGAAACACTTACTAACAATACTAAAATTAATGCTTTTATAAATTTCATGATTTATTTTTTTAGGGGGTTCTAAAGCTTTCGTTTCGCTTTAGCAATATCTTCTTTTAAATCTTGGATCTTTTCCAACCATTTAGCTTCATCGTTAGGCGATAATTTACCCTTATTTTTCAGCTTCTCATATTTTGACAAAGCATCTTTATAATCATCATTCGCGTCTTCAAATTTAGATTGTGCCTTTTCTCTCGCTTTCAACTCTTTTTCGGCTTTTTTCTGCTTCTTTTCCGCTTTTTTTTGTTCGTTCTCTGCTTTTTTTATAGCTTTTTCTGCCTCTTCACGCTCGTCATCTAAAGCTTTTTGTTTATTCATAGCCTCCCATACACCCGATTGCTCTTCCACGGAAAGTGTAGATGTTACATCTGCCCCATCTTGTAAAATGGTTTTTCCTTTTATTTTATACGCAACTCCTTTAAAGCTAACTTCCTGTGCTTGAGTGCTTATTACGAATCCTAAAAATAATACTAATACTGCTACTAATTTCATAATGTTTAATTTAAACTGTTCTTTATTAATTAGACGACTAAACCCTAAAAAAGTCACTTAAATGTTATTTAAAATAATGGCTGCTTGCTTTAAAGTGTCGTCTGTTTTGGCAAAACAAAAACGAAGCACTTTATTATCTAGGTTATCACTATTAAATACGGATAACGGGATGGAAGCAACGCCAAAGGCTGTGGTTAAGCGTTTTGCAAAATCAACATCGTATTCTTGTGTTATTTCTGAATAATCTAACACCTGAAAATAAGTGCCTTTTGATGGTGTAAATTTAAACCTAGAATCTTTGATTAAATTTAAAAATAAATTCCGTTTCTTTTGATAAAAATCTGATAATTCTAGATAGTGTTTAGGTTCTTGCATATAATCTGCAATGCCTTTTTGGGTAGGATGATGGATGCAAAACACGTTAAATTGATGCACTTTTAAAAATTCCTGCATTAATTCTTTGGGCGCACAACAATAGCCCACCCGCCAACCTGTGTTATGAAAAGTTTTGCAAAAAGAAGCTACCACAAAACTTCTGGATTTTAAATCGGGAAACAAGCAAGCGCTTTCGTGGGTTTCGCCATCAAAAATCATATGTTCATAAACTTCATCACTCAATACGATGATATTGGTATTTCTGGTTAAATTTTCCAGTTGAAGCATATCGCCTTTTGAAAACACCGAACCTGTTGGGTTATGTGGTGAATTGATAACAATCATTTTAGTTTGACTATTAATGAGTGCCTTCACTTCCGCCCAATTCACTTTAAAATTATTAGTAGCTTTTAACTGAACGGGGATTACCTTTCCATCATTTAATTCTACACTCGGCTCATAACTATCATAGGCTGGTTTAAAAATAATAACCTCGTCGTTGTGTTTTATAAAAGTTGAAATGATGGTGAAAATAGCCTGAGTTGCTCCTGCTGTTACTGTAATTTCAGTTTCCGGATGGTAACTTGAATGGTACAGCGACTCCATTTTTTTAGCAATAGCTTCACGAAGTTCTAAATTCCCGAGCATGGGCGCATAGTGATTATAGCCCGAATTCATCGCACTGCTTACCAAATCAATTAGTTTTTGATCACTTTTAAAATTCGGAAAACCCTGCGATAAATTAATAGCCTTGTGCTTGGTTGCCAAGGCACTCATTACCGAAAAAATGGTAGTCCCAACGTTTGGAAGTTTAGATTGGTGTTGCATTTGTGTTAGGTGTTATTTTTTGAGAGTTGAATATTAAGCGCTTCCGCCAACGGCCTTCCGTCTTCTAAATTACACAATATTCATCTTCTTCAATAAAAAAGAGGCATTCATATTTTTACAAATACCATGTTTCAAAGTATAATCAAAATGAAGCTCGTCATTAATAATTTCAGCATCAAAATAATAGTTTTTCACGTCGTCTAGTTCCTTTTCAATTTCACACAAACTTAAATCGTGTGTAGCAATAATACCCGTAGCGTTTGAAGCAACCAGTTTTTCGACAAACTTTCTAGAGCCAATCGCTTTATCTGTGCTATTGGTTCCTTTTAAGATTTCATCTAAAATAATAAAATATGGTTCCTCCACAATCGCATCAACAATATATTTTAAGCGTGTTAATTCTGAAAAGAAGTACGAACTATCATCGGTTAACGAGTCTGTAGTACGCATACTTGTGATTAGTTTTACCGGTGTATAACTACTAAACTTTGCACAAACTGGTAAACCCACATTGGCCATAACAATATGTAAAGACACTGTTCTTAAAAACGTACTTTTCCCAGCCATATTCGCGCCTGTTACTATAAAAAATTGTTCATTTTCTATAGTTAAATCACTGTCTACGCGCTTCCTTTTATTTAATAAGGGATGACCTAAACCTTCCGCTTTTATAACAGCACCTTGTTTTTCAATCTTCGGAAACACAAAATCTGAATGATTAAATACGAAATTCCCTAAAGAATTGTAGGCATCAAAAAACGACACGACTTCAAACCAATCGGTTACTTTGTTGCCATGATGTGTGATCCATTGCTCGATGTGGTAGCTATTTTTTATATCAGAAAGAAAAAATCCGTTTCCAAAAATAGCGCCTATTAAGTTGTTTCGATTATCTAAAGCATCTAAGGTTTTAGAAAGGTCTTTAAAAATCACAGAGGCTTTTTTTCCTTCCTGCTGAATTTGATGTTGCTTCTGTTTTAATAGTTCTGAAGAAAAGGTCCCTTTCTCAATCAAATCTAAAAGTGAAGCGTATTGGCGGAAGGTCTCTTTAACCTTATCGCTATTTGAAGATAATACGTTTACCTTCTTCACATACACACCCGAAACACCCAAACCTATAAGCAACCAATACCCAATAAAACTAGGCGATATCGCTCCAAAAAAACCAAGTCCTATAATAAGAACTGAAATGATTGTAAACACCAAAGGAAGCCATTTTGCCGCTTTTGGTAAGAATAACTGATAATTTTGCAACCAACTAATAATCTGTTTAGCCGGTGTTTCTACTGAAACCAAACTAGATGTCGCCGAATAAAATTGGCGCCATTCAGGTTTTTCGTTTAACTCGTTTATAGCCTCTTGTCTTAAAACAATTGCATCAATATTATTAGCTTTCAAAGCATCAGCAAGCTCTCGCCCTCCTTCTTTGGTGGTGGTTCTATTTATAAATTGATAAAAAGAACCGCGTCCGAATAAATCGATATCTAAACTATAAAAATGGTTCGCGTCTTGAAATTGCATGCCTGTATCACGATCATGAAAATGGCCCGATGCTATTTTAATTTCATCTTCGTTAATAGCAACCAAGGCTTCTTTAAACTTTCTATCAGCCTTAATATCGTTGTATTTTGACAATAAATACAAGAAAACAACCACCCCAAAAACACCTATACTCACAGCCAATTGCCAATTATCAAATAAAGCATAGATACCCAAGCCTGTAAACACAAAAACCAACAAGCGGTACACGCTTAGAGCAGTCATTTTTTTATACAACTTCTGCGCTTCTACTTTGTAGATTTCTAAATGCTTTTCGTAATATGCTAACGGATTGTTCATTATTAATTTATATTGAAAAAGTAAAGAAACAAAAAAGCCCTGAAACAGGTCAGAGCTTTTATTTTATATTTTAATAGGTCTTAATCTCTAGACATAAAAATACTAAGCACATACCAAAAAAGCAGCATTAAAGAGGCAAATAAGCCCAATGCAGCTGGAATATACTGATCGTCTGAATAATTATTCACCAAGTTTGAAGTTTGATACAGAATTGCACCTGCTGCCAACACACACATTCCTACCGAGAACCAAAGCCCTAAATTGAAACCAAATAAAGATCCTGCTAAAATTAACCCAATAGCTATAAAAAACCCAACGGTTAAACCTGCTTTTAAAAAGGAAAAGTCTTTTTTAGTCACAAAAACGATGGCAGATAAGCCCGTGAATAATGCCAAAGTTACAATCGCTGCTTGATTTAATATTTCTGGACCAGAATCCATATAAAAAGCAGCAATATAAATAAGCGGCACAAAAATGAAGGCTTCCGCCAGAATATAAACACCAAAAGCTAAGTATTGTTTGTTTTTATCGGGTGTTTTCAACGTCATTTTTTCAGCGTAATTGGTAATAAACATAAAACCACCCAGCATAATTAACCAACGCCACCCTTGCGTCATCGACATGGCGAAACTCACAACAGTTTCGCTTTGCAGCAATAAATATTCAAAAAGAATAAATACCAAAACACCTCCCGCCACATGCGAATAGGTTTTTTTATAAAAAGCCACTTTATCGACTTCTGAAAGTTGGCTTACCATTAACTTGTTTTCAACTATGTTTTCCATAAATACATATTAGTAAAAGTTTCTAAATTAAAGATAAAAAAAAGAACCGAATTCCCACATAAAAGTTGAAAATTCGGTTCTAAAATTAATCTATTACTTTTAGTCTCTAGACCCACCAAATACTTGAAGCGCCCAATAAATTAATGAGGCTAATGCACCAATAGCTGCAACCAAATAGGTTCTTGCTGCCCATTTAAGCGCATCCTCAGAACCTGCATATTCTTGTTGAGAGACCATGTTTTTATTTTTTAACCAAGCCAAAGCACGATTACTCGCATCATATTCTACAGGTAATGTGATAAAGCTAAATAAGGTTGCAAAGCCCATCATCACCAAACCTGCAACGGCTACATAATAACCAATACCAAGTCCTGCAGCAGCACCAAGCATCAAACCACCAATAACGACCCATTGTGACATCCCTGAAGTTACACTAACAATAGGCACCAAAGCTGAACGCATTTTCAACCATTCATAAGCCTGCGCATGTTGTACGGCATGTCCACATTCGTGTGCAGCGACCGCTGCCGCAGCTGCGTTACGTTGGTTATAAACCGACTCACTTAAATTAACCGTTTTATTTTTCGGGTTATAATGGTCTGTTAATTGTCCAGGTGTTGAAATTACCTCAACATTGGTAATACCGTGATCTGCCAACATTTTTTCAGCAATTTCGGCACCACTCATTCCATTACGTAATTGTACTTTCGAGTACTTTTCAAACTTCTTCTTCAAAGTTCTACTAACCAACCAACTTACAAGTGCAATGGCTCCTAATAATATATAATATCCAATCATTGTTTTAAATTTTAAATTACTACTTAAATATAACAAAAATAACGCCAAATTAGTATAAGTGATATTATGTCAGTTCATTTATAAAACTAAAAAGCCCCAAGAACATTTCTTGAGGCTTTTATTATGTATTTAAATTGTATTGTTATGCTTCCGCAAATTCTAAATCAAAAGCTTCCGCTATTTCTTTATAAACAATATCTCCTTTTACAATATTTAAGCCCTTCGCTAAAGACGGACTATTTTCACACGCTTGCTCCCAACCTTGATTTGCCAGTTTCACAACATACGGCAAGGTCACATTGGTTAACGCCATAGTAGACGTATAAGGCACTGCACCTGGCATATTAGCAACACTGTAATGCACTACTTCATCAATAATATAAGTAGGGTCTTGGTGTGTTGTTGGTCTTGTAGTTTCAAAACAACCGCCTTGATCTACAGCGACATCAACCATAACGGTTCCAGGACGCATGTCCTTAAGCATGTCTCTTGTAATTAATTTAGGGGCTTTTGCTCCTTTTATAAGAACACCACCAATAATTAAATCGGAATCTTTAATATGCTTTCTAATATTATATTCACTTGAAAATTCACTAACCACGTTATTTGGCATAGAATCACTCACGTAACGTAGCGCTTTCATGTTAATATCCAAAATATGTACGCTAGCTCCTAAACCTGCTGCCATTTTTGCTGCTTGATATCCAACAACACCAGCACCTAAAATTAACACTTTAGCGGGAGGCACTCCAGGAACACCACCAAGTAAAATACCACGACCCATAATAGGTTTTTCAAGATATTTTGCACCTTGCTGTACAGACATTCTACCAGCAACTTCAGACATTGGGATTAATAACGGCAAGGTACCATCGGCATCCTCAACAGTTTCATAAGCAATACAAATAGATTTACTTTTAATCATCGCATTGGTAAGCGCTTCGCTTGATGCAAAATGAAAATAAGTAAAAACAACTTGATCTTCTTTTATTAGAGCATACTCTTCTTCAATAGGTTCTTTCACCTTCACAATCATTTCGGCGATACTGTAAACTTCCTCAATAGTATCAAGAATAGTTGCACCAGCACCTACATAATCTTCATCTAAAAAACCACTATTAAAACCAGCATTTTTTTGCACAAAAACTGCATGATCTCTTTTAGTAAGCTCAAACACCCCAGAAGGCGTCATACCTACTCTATTTTCATTATTTTTAATTTCTATAGGAACACCAATTTTCATAAATATATTATTTTAAGTTAGTCTGAAAACATATGCAATATTAAAACAAATGATTGAGAAAAAATCCAAAACAAGCATTTTACATGAAAAATTATCAGCAAATTTAACGTTTTGCTATGAATCAAATAAATTACATCGATTTAATAGGGGCTATAACGCAAGAAAATAAAACTTTTATAAAAATATAAATGAAGCGCTATTGGAATTTACTTTTTCTCGTATTTCATTTTAAAAAACACTAAAAGAAAAGCAGAAACAATGGTTATGGTATTTGCAGAAATCATTGAAGGACTTTGAATATAAATACCATAAATTAACCATAAAAATACGCCCACAAAAAACATAACAAGCATGGGCAAAGACAACCCTGAAACGTCTTTGGTTTTCCAAGTTTTATAAACTTGAGGTAAAAAGGCTGCAGTGGTTAATGTGGCCGCTGCGAAACCAATAATTTCTGTATAATTCATTTTGGGACACTGTAATTTGGGATCTGCTTTTTAAAACAGAAATACTAAAATTTTTATTTTGAACTTATAATGAATAAACATTATAGTGAACAAAGCAACATGCTTCTTATTAAAGTTTAATTTTGACAGATTGCTTTGTTACTCGAAATGATGTTATCCTACAATGTTCACAATTTTACCAGGCACGATAATCACTTTTTTAGGGGTTCTACCTGCCAATTGTTCTTGTGTTTTTTCGTGTGCCATCACTGTTTTTTCAATATCATCTTTACTCATATCGAGTGGCAATTCTAGAGTAAAACGCATTTTTCCGTTGAAGGAAATTGGATAATTTTTACTACTTTCCACTAAATGACTTGCATCAAACTCTGGGAATGAAGCTGTTGAAATAGATGTATTATTACCTAATTGACTCCACAACTCTTCTGCGATATGTGGTGCATACGGTGACAACAACACCAATAAAGGCTCTAAAATTTCTTTAGATGTACATTTTTGAGCTGTTAATTCATTCACCGCAATCATGAAAGTAGACACCGACGTGTTGAACGAGAAATTCTCGATATCTTCTTGTACTTTTTTAATGGTTTTATGAAGTGTTTTTAAGCTATCTTTAGTAGGTTCTGCATCATTTACATTTAAGGCATCTTCTCCAACATACAACTTCCATAGTTTTTTAAGGAACCCGTGAACTCCTGTAATACCTGCGGTATTCCAAGGTTTGTATTGTTCTAATGGGCCTAAAAACATTTCGTATAGTCGTAAACTATCTGCACCATAATCAACACAAATTTGGTCTGGATTGACTACGTTGTATTTTGATTTGGACATTTTTTCGACTTCGCGTTTCACTTGAAACGTTCCATCTTCTTCAGTAATAAACTCAGCATTTTTGTATTCTTCTCTCCAATTTTTGAAAGCTTCAATATCTAATTCATCAGAAGAGTTTACAAATGAAACATCTGCGTGGATATTTGAAATACCATTAATTATTACATTTTCGTCACCTACCACCTCAAAAACAGACTTCAAACGTTCTATATTATATTCTGAAATTTCTTTTTCTTTACTTTCCTTATCCCAATTAAATGAATAATTTGATGAAACAAATATTGGATTTCCTGTATAATCTTCAATATCGACCCTTTTCACAAAAGCACTAGTCCCCAAAATCATTCCTTGGTTAATCAGTTTTTTAGCAAACTCATCCACAGGCACTTCACCTTTATCAAACAAGAATTTTTGCCAAAAACGAGAATACAATAAATGCCCTGTGGCATGCTCGCTTCCGCCAATGTATAAATCGACATCTTTCCAGTAATTCATCGCTTCTTTACTCGCAAATTCTTCAGTGTTTGTAGAATCCATGTAGCGGTTAAAATACCAAGAACTTCCTGCCCATCCTGGCATGGTATTCAACTCTAAAGGAAATACATTAATATGGTCAATTAAGACATTAGAGACTACTTCCGCTTTGAGACGGTCCCATGCCCAAACAGTGGCGTTTCCTAAAGGTGGCTCGCCGGTTTCGGTTGGTAAATATTTTTCAACTTCTGGCAAACGAATTGGCAAATGTTGTGCTTCAATCATTTGCGGCATCCCATTCACATAATACACCGGGAATGGCTCACCCCAATAACGTTGACGACTAAAAACAGCATCGCGTAAACGGTAATTGGTTTTTCCTTCACCTTGGCCTAATTTTTCTAAAGCTTCAATCGCTTTTATAGTGGCTTCTTTATACGACAACCCATTTAGAAAGTCGCTGTTTCCAATAATAACATTGTCTTTTGAAGCATAGGCTTCTTCTGAAATATCAACGCCTTCAAAAATATTCGGAATCGAAATATTGAAATGGTTTGCAAAATCGTAATCACGTTGGTCACCACATGGAACGGACATCACTGCACCTGTTCCGTAGCCCGCTAACACATAATCGCCAATCCAAACCGGAATAGGCTCTTTGGTAAACGGATGTTCTGCATAGGCACCTGTAAAAGCTCCAGAAATGGTTTTAACATCGGCCATTCTATCGCGTTCGCTACGTTTGGCGGTTGCTAAAATATAAGCATCAACCGCTTCCTTTTGTTCTGGGGTTGTAATTTGAGATACTAATTCGTGTTCTGGCGCTAGCGTCATGAAAGACACACCAAAAATGGTATCGGGTCTTGTAGTAAAAACGTCTATAACGTGCGATTGCTTCGCTTCGCTCGCAATGACGGGAAATGTCACGCTTGCTCCTACCGATTTCCCAATCCAGTTACGTTGACTTTCCTTTAAAGAATCGGTCCAATCTATTTTATTCAAACCTTGAAGTAAACGTTCTGCATACGCTGAAATACGCATACTCCATTGGGTCATTTTTTTACGCATTACTGGGTGGCCACCACGTTCTGACACGCCGTTTACAATTTCATCGTTTGCCAACACAGTTCCTAAAGCAGGACACCAGTTTACTTCGGTTTCTGCTAAATAGGTTAATCTATATTTTAATAATATTTGTTGTTGTTGTTTTGAATCAAAAGCATTCCAATCTTCGGCAGAAAACGTTTCAATAGCATCATCACAAACAGCATTTACTTTTGCATTTCCTTCTGAAGTAAAAATGTTTTCTAATGCTGAAATAGCTTCCGCTTTATCTGCATCTTTATTATACCATGAATTGAACAATTGAATGAAAATCCACTGCGTCCATTTATAATAACTTGGGTCTGAAGTACGCACTTCACGGGACCAATCGAATGAAAAACCAATTTGATCTAATTGACGGCGGTAGGTTGCAATATTCGTTTCCGTAGTAATAGCAGGATGCTGCCCTGTTTGAATAGCATATTGTTCTGCTGGTAAACCAAAACTATCATACCCTTGCGGGTGCAATACATTAAACCCTTGATGGCGTTTGTAACGTGCATAAATATCAGACGCGATATAACCCAACGGATGCCCTACGTGTAAACCTGCACCACTTGGATACGGGAACATATCTAGCACATAAAATTTAGGTTTTTCTGAATTATTCTCGGCTTTAAACGTTTGGTTCTCTGCCCAATATTTTTGCCATTTGGCTTCTATATCGTTGAAATTGTATATCATCTGTCTGTATTTCTGCTTTTAAAAGCGCAAATTTACGCTTTCTAAAGAAAACTAAAAGCCTTTAGCTTTATATATCACTAAATATAACAGCTATTTAAGGTTTTGTTAGAAATGCAATTTGTAATTTCGCCGCTTAAACATTATTTTGGTTTGATAAAAGATACTACCAAAGCCCATTTGGCATTATTAGGCGCCAATATAATATACGGCGCCAACTATATTATTGCAAAAGGCATTATGCCAAATAAAATTGGCCCGACTGCTTTTGTTTTTATAAGACTTACCTGTTGCGTACTCCTTTTTTGGACTCTGAAATTTTTATTTGTTAAAGAGAAAGTTGAAAAAAAAGACTTTTTAGTTCTAGCTCTTTGTGGTTTTTTTGGCGCTGCCGCCAACCAACTACTGTTTTTTCATGGTATCAACTTAACATCACCCATAGATGCGTCCATCATTCAAACAGCCACACCGGTTTTAGTTTTAATTTTTAGCTTCTTTATTTTAAAAGAACGTATTACAAGAAATCGCGTATTAGGGATTACTCTGGGTGGTATTGGCGCTATCTTTTTAATACTTTATGGTAGTAAAGCCGTTGGTACCAGTTCGTTTTTAGGAAACTTATTTGTTTTATTGAACGCCTGTAGTTTTGGTTTGTATCTTGTTTTGGCAAAAACGTTAATGAAGAAATACCAAGCCATAACCGTGATTAGTTGGATTTTTCTATTTGGCTTTATTTATGTGTTTCCTTTTGGTATTTCAGACTTTTTAAATACCGATTTTGAAGCCTTTACCACCAGCACTTATTTAACTATTGGCTATGTGGTTTTATTTACCACCTTTTTCGCTTACCTATTTAATATTTATGCACTTAACCACTTAGCGCCCTCTGTAACCAGTAGTTATATTTATTTACAACCCGTAGTAAGCTTTTTATTAGTAAGTATACTCGCCTTTGTTTTTATGCAAAGTGAATATGCTCAAGATATTAATTTGGTTAAAATATTAAGTTGTTTACTTGTAGCAGCTGGTGTATATATTATTAGTATACCAGAAAAAAAATGATCTATAATAAATTTAAATAAAACAATGTTGAAACTTTAAACGTTGTAATACTAAGTACAATAGAATTCTTTACTATTTTTACACCGTTAATCCGATACTTTATGAGTTCATCTTTTGAAAAAGACCAAAAACGCCGACTAATTTCTTCATACTTTTCTGTAGTATTAAGTATTGCACTGGTGTTATTTTTACTAGGTTTATTAGGCATGTTGGTTTTGAATGCTAAAAAAGTATCCGACCATTTTAAAGAACAAGTAGTGGTTACCATTTACCTAAAAGATACTGCTAAAGAAGTTGAAATTAAACAACTTGAAAAGAGTTTAGCGATGGCCGATTATGTAAAAACTATTGAATACGTTTCAAAAGAAGAAGCTGCTGAATTTTTAAAAGCTGAAAACGGTGAAGATTTTATGGATTTTGTAGGCTACAACCCTTTGCAGAACTCCATTGACGTGCACTTAAAGGCCGATTTTGTGACCTCAGAACATCTTGAAAAAATATCAGAAGAAGCAACTTCAAAAAACTTTGTTGACGAAGTAACCTACGATAACGATTTGGTAAACCTCATGAACGAAAACGTTAAAAAAATAACTTTTTGGGTATTGGTTATCAGTGGTATCTTTACGCTTATTGCTGTTTTACTTATAAACAGCTCGATACGACTAGCCGTTTACTCCAAACGTTTTACAATTAAAACCATGCAAATGGTAGGAGCTACGAAGTCATTTATCCGTCGCCCGTTTGTTTGGAGAAGCATTCGTTTAGGTATTGTTGGTGCCGTAATCGCTTTAATTGGCATGGCAATTGTGCTTTATTACATCAATAGAACCTTCCCGGAATTAGGCCTGCTTAACACCCCTATTTTGGTAATTCTACTTTTCGCTATTGTATTTGCTTTAGGTATTATTATTACTTGGATAAGCACTCATATTGCCACACAACGCTTCTTAAATTTAAAAACGGATGCTTTGTATTATTAGGGGTTAACGTCATGTTAGCTTGCTTTTAAAAAAAAACTCATTTTTTGTATCTTTTGTTTAAAGAATAAAAGGTTATGGATATTCAATCTGCAAAAATCGAATTAGTAAAAGCAATCAGGCAGTTACCCAAAATCATCTGTATCAAAAGGGCTTTACAAATGTCTTGTTACTAAATAAACTACTTTTCACTATCGCGTTTCAACCGAATTAAAAGAAATAGAGATTATCACTATTTTCGATACGAGGCAAAATCCTGATAAACTCAAGAAACACGGAGGTTAATTGCTATTGAAAAACAAAATTATTAGAATCTTAACAATTCATATTCAAATAAATCCGTTAATTTGCACCAATACTTTTTAACAATCATGGGAGAACAAAAACAAAAAGAAGCTACAAAACCAGTTTTTATCTTTGGAAAGAAAAACTATAAATTTATGTTTATAGGTTTAGCTTGCATCGCCTTAGGTTTTATTTTAATGTCTGGTGGTGGTAGTGACGATCCTAATGTTTTTAACCCAGAGATTTTTAGTTTTCGTAGAATTCGTTTGGCCCCTATGTTAGTACTTGTTGGCTTTGGTATTCAAATTTATGCCATCCTGCTAAACCCTGATAAGAAGTAATTACTTTTTAATACTTTGAGCAAACTTAGCCGCCATATCTACAAGATATGCATAGCTATTTTGCATCGCATCTTCTAAATTTTTAGCTTTGTTGATTACGGCATCGGTATAAGAAATACCAAAATTATTAGCTTCAACTTCAGAAAGTGATACACTTCCGCAAAAAGCGACTGCCGAAATGTTTTGCTTTTTTGCAGATGTAATAACGCCGTTAATTGTTTTTCCTGAAAGTGTTTGTGAGTCCAATTGGCCTTCACCCGTAATAATAAAATCGGCGCCTTCTATTTTAGCATCAAAACCCACTAACTCTTTAACTAAATCGATACCCGATTTTAGTTCCGCATTTAAAAAAACCGATGTCCCCGCTCCCATACCGCCTGCAGCACCCGCGCCTTGTATGTTTTGAACATCGCTATTAAACTGCTTTTTAAAAACAGCTGCTATATTTTTCAGCCCACTATCGAGTGCTTCAATTTCGGCTTCTGAAGCGCCTTTTTGAGGTCCATAAACATAAGCAGCCCCATTGTCTCCATACAAAGGATTAGTTACGTCGCAGGCCACTTTAAACTCAATAGACTTTAAAGCATCATGGACGTAACTGCTATTAATAACTCTAATCTTTGATAAATTTTTTCCGATAGGCTCTAGTTCCTTGCCTTGGTCATCTTCAAATTTATAACCTAAAGCGGTTGCCATTCCCATTCCACAATCGTTGGTCGCGCTACCACCAATACCCAAAATAATGGTTTTGGCTCCTTTATTAATAGCATCTAGAATAAGTTCACCTGTTCCCAATGTGGTGGTGTTAAAACAATTTCGTTCTTCTTTTTTCAGGAGGTACATACCCGAAGCTTCAGCCATTTCAATAAATGCCGTTTGTATCGTTTCCATGTACAAATAGGACGCTTCAATTTGTCTGAATAACGGATCGTTTACTTTAACACTAACACGTGTTCCGTTTAAATGGTATTCCAAAATTTCGATGGTACCATCGCCACCATCTGCTAGTGGTAATGTCGTGAATTCCGTAGCTGGCATGATGCTTTTCACACCTTCTTCTACAGCTGCACAAAATTGCAAACCAGTTAACGAACCTTTAAATTTATCTGGAGCTAGTATCAATTTCATATGAAACGGTATTATATAAATTATCCAAAAATAACAGGTATAAAGTAGCTAAACACTAAAATAACAATGAAGAATGCGACTAGAATGTACACCTCTTTTATCATGAAATCTTCTTTTTTGATAGCCACATTGAAATTGGAAATCCTTTTAATCTCTACCTGTTTCGTAAATGCACTTACCACATAAGCGACCACTAAAGAAATAATAACACCCGTAAAGTTTAACCAAATCCAGAAAATGTGAATCCCTAAATCTATATTAAATATTTGCTGCATGGTTTTAGATAGCACTAAATTAACCACCACAGCCACAATAATACCAGCATTCATACCAATATGATTCACTTTTTTAGAGAAAAACGCTAATATAAAAGTAACTAAAACCGGACCGTAAAACACCGAGCTAATAGCGTTTATAATTTCGATTACAGCACTTTTGCTGCCTCCAAAAAGAAACGCACTGGCAATACAAACAACGCCCCAAAATACGACTGAAGCTTTTGAAATAACCATGTATTTCTTGTTTGATAGTTTTACTTTTCCGCGGTTGAAAAAATCTTCAACGGTTACAGCCGATAACGAATTAACCGTAGAACTTAATGAAGACATAGCTGCCGATAAAATACCAACCATTAAAATACCTATTAAACCGTGAGGTAAATATTTAATAATAAAAACGGGCAACATTAAATCGACCTTTATTCCTGTTTTCGCAAACTCTTCGGGGAAATACTTTTGCGTTGTATCTGCTATTTCTTGTAAAAAATCTGGCGCCATGGTAACCAAACCACCTATTACAAGCCCCATAAGGCAATAAATTAAAACCACTGGAAAACGAAGTAATCCATTTGCTAATAATAATTGTCGGATGGTTTTTTCGTTTTTAGCTGATAACAAACGTTGTGCTTGTGTTTGGTCGCAACCATAATAGGAGGCATACAAAAACAAACCACCCATTAACATAGGCCAAACACCATACTCGTTACCTTCACCAATTCCTAAATTATAATCGATCACTTTTAAACGTTCTGGGTCAAAACCTTGGGCCAAACCACCGTGTTCTTGTAAAAGTGTCCACCCGTAATACAAGCAAATAATTAAGCCAAAGAAAAGCACAATCATTTGTATGGCATCTCCCCACACAACAGCTTTCATACCACCTTGCCATGAATAAACAATGGTAATAATACAGATAATTAATATGGTATATACAAAATCGACATCTAAAACAGCTTGCAAAATAATGGCAATGGTATATACCATTACCCCAGTTGCTAGAGCCCTACTTATTTGAAACACCACGCTTAAAATTAATCGTGTTGATACACTAAAACGTTTTTCAACAAACTCATAAATACTAACCACCCCCGATTTAAACAAAGGCGGAATGATTACTATCATAATAAAAATCATGGCAAGAGGCACAGCAAACTCGAAGGTAAGCCACTTCATACCACCACCTAATTTTAGCCCCACAAAAGCGGGTGCCGAAATAAAACTTATAGCCGATAATTGGGTAGCCATAGTTGAAAGACTTAATGGAAACCACCCTAAGCTTTTACCACCTAGAAAATAATCTTTAGAGTCTTTATTGTCCTTAAAGAAGAACCCCATTCCTAAAAAGAAAGCAATATAAAGTATAACAATACTATAGTCTAGCCAATTCATAATTTATGAGTTTTAGTTTGTTAGTTGTCTTGCAACATATCTATTAATAATGCTGCACTCCATGAAAAATCATTTCCGCCGTAACCTGCATTGCCATCTTTATAGACTTCTTTACGGGAATCAAAATACTCATAAAATCCAGCTTTCTCAATAATTTCAACAGTATCTGCCTTTACACGTTTCGCAATATCCATATAACCATAATTTTTCAATCCGTAATAAAGTGCCCAATTAAGGTTTACCCAAACAGGACCACGCCAATATTTTTTAGGATTGAAGCGATCGCTTGTAGGGTCGAAAGACGCACATAAATATTGATTGTCATTCCCAAATTTCTCCATCATAACGTTCACCAACGATGCGGCTTGTTCTTTACTAGGAATGTTTGCAAATAAAGGTGAAAACGATGAAGATGAAATAAACCTTAACGGCTTCTCATTTCTTAAATCATAATGAACATAAACACCTAATTCACTATCAAATAATTTATCATTAAAACTTTTAACCGCTTTATCTTGCCACTTTTGAAGTTGACTAACTTTAGCGTCATGACCTCCAATAAGTTGGTATAAATCTATTAAACTTTGATTCGATTTAATAAGCATGGAATTAAAAAGCGGATCTTGCACCAAGAACGGTGATAATTCGGCTATTTTTTCATCCTTATAATTATGTTCTTTGGCAATATCGATAATATATAAATAATGATCGTACTCCCTTTTTGAAGGACGTTGAGACGCATCAACATGTGTTGTATCACGACGTTCGAATGTATATTCTGGCGGATTCATTGTCTCCCAAATATCATCCCAAATAGGTGAATTATCGGTACCAGATTCCCAGTTATGGTATATATACACCAAGCCTTCGTTTTTTGGATCTCTATTAGTATAGAAGTATTCGTGGTTAAAATAAACCTTATCGATAACGCTTTCTATAAATTTTAAAGTCGCTTTTTTATCGGTGCTTATTCGATACATATCTTGCAGCACAAAACCGGTAACAGGGGGTTGCGTCATCCCTGTTGATTTGTATTTTTTTGAAGCCTGTGCACTTAAATCTGAACGATGAAAATCGGGTCCTGGAAAATACGTATCGGTATCTGTATGAAATATAATGTGAGGTAAAAACCCATTATCCCATTGGGAATCTAATAAGGTTTCTATTTCTTTTTCAGCTTTTGGCATATCAAAATGCGCAAAACCAATGGCTATAAAGCCAGAATCCCAGAACCATTGGAACGGATATAAATTGGCACAAGGCACACTAAAACCATCTTTCCAGTTATTATTTAGTACTTCTATCGCTTTATTTTGTAAATCTTTCATCTTATATATTTTTAAATATAACGCATCACTCACACTCTCAAAAGTGAGCGATGCGTTAACAAACTAAACAATCAAATAAACTTAAAAATTAAATGTAGCGTTTAAGAATACGCGTGTTGGCAATATTGGTCGCCCAACAAAATACTCTTCTTCGGTTTGGTTATTGTTAAGTCTAGGAGACCCTTCAGTTACACCAGCCGAATTAAATAAATTATATACTTGAGCCCCTAAGCGTAACGATTCGCCATCTTCACCCACTGGGAATGTATACCCTAAGTTTAAGTTGGCAATACCGATAGCATCTAACTCGATACTATTAGAATCGTTTGTGAATTTCTTTCCTGTGTAGTTATAAACAAAGTTTCCGTCGAAAGCGGCGTTATCATAATCCAATCCAAAAGTTCCTAACACTTTAGGCTGTCTTCCTAGGTTGTTCCCTTCAAAATCCGGATTACTATCCGACTTCGTGATTTCATGATCTTGAACAGATAGAGATCCTGAAAACGCATAGTTTTCAGCAAATTTCCATTTCCAAGTGGTTTCAATACCAAACGTTTTTGTGTTTTGAATATCTACTTCTTCCACAAAGCCACCACCGGGCGCATTCACAAATGTTACATTTCTACGATCGTTCAGGGTAACACCGTAAAGCGCTGCCGTACCAGAGAAATTACCTTGACCGTATTTAACACCTAATTCACCTTGAACTATTTTTTCACTATTGTATTCGTTAGGGTTTCCTAAACCATCAAACTTCACACTTCTAAGTTCTGGAAAAAAGTAACCTCTAGAAAAGTTTCCGTAAGCACTTAAATCATCATTTACTTTATAAAGTGCTGCAAGTGCGACTGCAAAATCGTTGGCAGATACGTGACCTCTAGTCCATGTACCATTACCCCATCTTACATTATCTAAATTAGCAATACCGGTATCATCTACTAAATAAGACTCAGACCCTTCGCTTTCTATATCTCCAGAAGCTCTTTCATAACGCACACCGAAATCTAAATTCCAACGGTCTAGTTTAATTTCATCTGTAAAAAAGAAAGCCACTTTATTACTACTAATATTTTTATTAGTGTAACCCGTTCCTCGGTTTGTAACCCCATTGATAGAATAACCTGAAAGCTCTACTAAATCTGGATTATTGTTATACTCCCCTAAATAGTTTGTAATTACATTAAAATCGCCAGCCTCAGATCTAGACATGTATGTACCGAATGTGAAGGTGTGAATATCTGAAATTTTAGTCATTTTAATATCGGCTACCAACTCTTGTAACGGTCTGCTTCTGTCTAAAATTCTATTCTCAAATAATAAAGCATCTGAAGCTAATGGTTGCCCGTTAAGAGATGTAAAAGTCCCTGACGTTAAACCTCTAGCAGCTAAATATTCCGCTTGAGTTTCTACGGCCTTCGCTCCAGAAACACCACTACCATCTAAAAACAAGTTAAATTGATGCTTGTATTTTGAGTATCTCAATTTTGCATCTAATTTTAAATCTTCAGAGAAATCATGCTTAAAGTTGGTTAAAAAATACCCACCTTTAGTTGCTACACCATCTTCAATAGGAGACGTGTAAATACCATTCGGTGTTTTATAAGATATATCGGCAGCAGCAGCTGTTTGCAAGGTATATATTGTTTCACCATCATTGCCGTTTGGACGTTCTCTAGAACCACCTTGTAATGGGTAAGGTAGAAAGAATTGCACATTATCATCGATAAATTGACCCGACATCGTGATAGAACCATTTTTGGTTACTTGTTTAATATTACCTCTTAACTGAAAACCTTCGGTTGGTAACCCTGTTTTTATTGGGCCATCATCGTATCTATAAAATCCAGATAAAGCATAAAAGGTATTCGAATTTTCGCCACCTAATGGACCACTTGTTAAAAACTCCCCTTTATATCTTGAATTAGAACCCACTTCTGTTCTAATAATATTTTTTGGGTTTGAAGTTCCTGTTACACTTGTATAGTTAATAATACCTGCTACAGAACCTACACCATATAATATAGAAGAACCACCACGTACAAACTCTAAACTTTTAATACCTAAATCGTTTCTAAAATAAACATCATGTGCAGATGAGTTTAAACCAAACGTACTTAAAACAGGCATCCCATCAATTTGTAACGGGTTGAATTGGTACTGTCCGCCAGAAGGCAAACCTCTTACAAAAATATTGGAAGCCACCTCACCACCACCACCTTCGGCAGTAATACCAGGTACGCTTACCAAAATATCGGCTTGACTACTTGTATTTGTTTTTGATAATTCCTTAGCACCAAACGAAGTGATGGAAAGTGGCGTCTCTTTTTGAGAACGCGTCGAAGAAGTTGCAGTTAGTACCACTTCATCTAAAGTATTCCCACCTTCTTGCAACACAATTTGCATGGTAATTTTTGTACCAGTAAGTGTTATTGCTTTTTGGAAGGTACTGTACCCCAAATAAGATACTTGAATTTTTTGAGCACCATTTAAATTAGAAGAAAAACTGAAATTTCCATCAAAATCTGTCGTGGCACCAGATGTACTGCCCATAATTAAAATATTAGCCCCTGGAACTGGCACCCCAGAATTGTCTTTTACAGTACCCGTAATTTCGGTTTGCGCAAGCATTGCAGAAACACTAAACAAACACACTAGAGTAAAAATGATTTTTTTCATTATATTTAGAATTAGTTAATTTTATTGCTAAATAACTAAGAACCCTTCATTAAAACACCCGGAAAAACACCATATTTGTATGCAAACGTTTGCGGGAACGATTGCAATTTAAATTAAATATAATTAGAAATGAAAAAAGAGGTCACAACTCTAAAAAAACTAGCCAAAGAACTAAAGCTTTCAACCTCAACCATTTCAAGAGCTTTAAACGATCATCATGATATAAGCGACGCAACCAAAGAACGCGTTAAGAAACTTGCGGCTGACTTAAACTATGTTCCAAATATCTTCGCTAAAGGCTTTCGTGCGCATAAAACAAACATTATAGGTGTGGTGGTTTCAAATGTCACCCATCATTATACCACTATTATTGTTCGGGGTATTCTCGAGGAAGCGGCCTCCAAGGGCTACAAGGTTATTATTTCAGAATCTAATAATGATATTGCTAAACAAACCGAAATGCTAAATACCATGATTCAATTTGGTGTAGATGGTATTTTGTTATCCCTATCTAAAATGACCCGCGATATAGATCATGTTCTTAAAATATTAGATACCATTCCGCTTATTTTATTCGATAAAGTATCAAGTAAAATACCTTGTACCCAAGTGGTAATTAATGATGAAGAAGCTGCCTACAATGCGGTTGAACACCTTATTAATGTTGGTAAAAAAAGAATCGCCATTATAAAGGAGTCTGAATTCTCATATAATTCTGAAAAACGTTATAAAGGTTATTTAAGAGCCTTAAAAGAGCACAACATTCCGGTAGATGAAAAAATTATATTAAGTTGTGATGACATTAATATGGAACAAGGTAAACGACTCACAAACATACTTCTAAGCTTAAAAGAAAAACCCGATGCCATTTTCGCTATTACTGATACGGCAGCTATTGGAGCTATAAAAACGCTTAATAAATTTAACATAAGCATACCTGAAGACATTGCTGTAGTTGGTTTTAGCAACAATGTAAACTCTACAATTATAGAACCTCAGCTCACCACCATAGACCAACCTGGTTATAGAATAGGGCAAACAGCCGTAAGTTTTCTAGTCGATGAAATAAATGCCCCAAATACTGTTTTAATAAACAAAACCATTGAAATAAAAACAAACCTCATCATTAGAGCTTCTAGCTTTAAAATTTAACCTGATTCATGACAAAAATTTAATTTATAATAGCTTATATTTTAATACATTTGCCCCCATGAATTATATTGAAGCTGTCATTTTAGCCATCATAGAGGGCATTACAGAATACTTACCTATTTCATCTACAGGGCATATGATTATTGCATCGTCCTTTATGAAAATAGCAGGAGACGATTTTACAAAACTTTTCACCATTGTGATTCAATTAGGCGCTATTCTATCTGTAGTGGTTTTATATTGGAAACGCTTTTTTCAAAGTTTAGACTTTTATTTCAAACTCTTAGTCGCTTTTATTCCAGCCGTTGTTTTAGGATTGCTTCTAAATGATGTGATAGATAGCTTATTAGAAAGCCCCATAGTTGTTGCCATCACCTTAATTCTAGGAGGTATTCTATTGTTAAAAGTGGACGATTGGTTTAAAGCCAACGAAGTTCACGACGACGCAAACCCAGACGCTCACACAAAAATAAGTTACGCCACGGCGTTAAAAATTGGTTTTTTTCAATGCCTTGCCATGATTCCTGGAACTTCGCGCAGTGGCGCTAGTATTGTGGGTGGAATGACACAAAAACTAAACAGAAAAACAGCCGCGGAATTTTCATTCTTCTTAGCCGTTCCAACCATGTTTGGTGCCACCGCTAAAAAACTATATGATTATTATAAAGCAGGCTTCACCCTGAGTAGCGAACAAATAAACTACCTTATTATTGGAAATGTGTTAGCCTTTATTGTGGCTTTAATTGCCATAAAATCGTTTATAGATTATTTAAGTAAAAAAGGTTTTAAAGTTTTTGGTTATTACCGTATTATACTTGGTATCGCATTATTATTCATTCATTTTTTCATCTATAAATTAACCATTGTTTAATGCTAAACGTTGAAGATTATCTATCTGGCCAAGTACTATTAATTGACAAACCGCTACACTGGACGTCGTTTCAAGTGGTTAACAAATTACGCTGGGAAATTAGACAGGCTTTTAAAATAAAAAAAATAAAAGTAGGTCATGCAGGCACTTTAGATCCGTTGGCTACAGGCTTGTTAGTTATTTGTACCGGTAAAATGACCAAAGAAATCGATTCATTTCAAGCACAAATAAAAGAATACATAGGTACTATTGTTTTAGGAGGCACTACCCCTTCATTCGATTTAGAAACCGAAATAAATGAAACCTTTCCAACCAGCCATATTACCGAGGCTTTAATTAAAGAAACTACGGCACAATTTACGGGCGAAATTCAGCAATATCCACCTGTTTTTTCAGCTATAAAAAAAGATGGAAAGCGTTTATATGAATTTGCGCGCGCTGGTGAAGAGGTAGAAATTAAACCAAGAACCGTACATAT
This sequence comes from Mariniflexile sp. AS56, assembly GCF_030552475.1. Classification (GTDB taxonomy): domain Bacteria; phylum Bacteroidota; class Bacteroidia; order Flavobacteriales; family Flavobacteriaceae; genus Mariniflexile. The sequence goes on from NZ_JAUPED010000001.1 coordinate 456,809, forward strand.
TTCAGAATTTGAAATCACCCATATTGATGGTTCTAATATTGACTTTAGAGTAGTTTGCAGCAAAGGTACTTACATACGTTCGTTGGCTAATGATTTTGGTAAAGCCTTACAATCTGGTGGACACTTATCAGCTTTAAGACGCACCAAAATTGGCGATTTTCATGTAGATCATGGTGTTACTGTAGAAACTTTTATTAAAAACATTGCTTCGGAATAATTGTTGATGTTTGTTTCTTCATAAAAACGAATGTTTATGAAGCGTATTTACCTCCTGTTTGGTATCGTATTTTCCATGTCTCTTGTTTCATTTTCACAAATTGAAAACGAAAAAACACACGGTATTTACTATAAAGTGTCTTTAGCGACTACGCTATCTATAAACAAAGCATATACTTTAGACCAAGATGATGATTCTGGGCCACTTATTAACCCCAGCGCCTTGTTTGTTAACAATACTATTGGTTATCAATTTGACCAACGCACCATGATTGGGCTTAATTTTGAATACAACTACCACTCACAAGAAGGTCTTCATTTCTTCCCCACCTATTTACACCTTCAACATAATATCATAGTAGATGATACCAATGTATTTGTACGTGGTGGTTACGGCACACTTCTAGGCATGGGAAAATCGTTTGAAAAAGGAAACATGTATAAACTAGGCGTAGGAATTCAAGAGGTGTTTATGAACAGCAACTCCCTACATTTCGGTTTAGATTTTACTCGAAAACGTTTTGGCTATAGAACCTTAGAAGGCTTATCGAGTGTATCTATTTTCTTGGAATTCATGTTACTTTAAACTTTTTGTGTTATTTTGTCGTATATAGTTATGTATTTCACATAAAACAATCTATTTGCGCCTAACAGATCAACATAAAGCCTTATTAATTACTGTTCTTATCTCAGGAACGGTGCTATTAACCGTTTTTAATATCAACTTAAAAAACATCGAGGAGGCAGTTACTGAAAGCTACTACGAAATAGAACCTGAAAAAGCACCCACCGAAGAAGAACAGAAAATCATCGAGGCCTTAGAGAAACAAAACAGCAGTAAGGCTGAAACCAATAGCGCTTTTAACGAAACCGATAAAACCAAACATTTTGCACAGGCCTACAAGCAAATTGCTCCGCCCGAAGATTATGTACCATCTTCTAGCGAGGAAAACGATGGGGAAGCTGATGAATCGAATAGCTTTGGCGCAAACAAGCCTATAAAACCGGCTGTAAACAAAGAAGAACTATCATCCTACAGCAAAGTAAACGATTTACTAAAACAGCAACAAAACACGGGTGTTAACACCAAAAGCACCATTAGCTTTTCATTGGTTAACAGAAAAAAAGTATACATTCCTATACCCGTTTATTTATGCGAGGAAGACGGCAAAATAGTTATAAACATTACCGTGAATGCTAATGGCAGTGTGATAGACACCTATGTAAACAACGCTTCAAATTCTAAAAACGCCTGTTTAATTGAACACGCCTTAGAGTATGCTAAAAGTTCCCACTTTAGTGCCGATCCTTCTAAAAAGACACAAATAGGCTCAATAACCTTTACCTTTATTGGCAAACACTAGGCTGTAATTCACAAAGCACCTGGGTAACATCCTCAATAATATTCTGGCCTTTATTACTGTTATACCAATGCTGTAATTCCTCTTTAAATTCAGGAGTTAAAGCACCATGCTCTGCTTTATAATTATTTACAAGATTTGTAGCCTCACTCGGTCTTGGTCCATAACTATTCAGAACACGTTTTGTGCTATCATCAATCATAATAATTTTAGGTATCGAGCGACTTCCGTTGGTTAAAAAAGCATCCATGAGTTCTGGGTTTTCATCACGAAGTACAATTTTCATGGTAATATGATTGTTTAATTCCGCTACTTTATTCAATACAGGCATTACATGTGCTGCATCGCCACACCAGCTTTCGGTAATAACCAACCAGGTCACTTTCGTTTCAAATTCAGCTAATAGTGCTTGGGAGGACTCCGATACTTTTACGGTTTTATCCCAACGGTTCATTCGCTTATTATTAAGTTTGGTATATCCCGCTAAAGCCTCCGTTTTCTCGTTCCCTGTTGTAGAGTCTTGATCAGCCAATTGCTTAACCAAGTCTCTGTATGCTGTATAAGTAATTCCGTTTTTTAAACTGTTTCCTATTATTGAATTCATGCTGTTACCTTTAATTGAATAGACACAAAATTAGTACCTACTTGTTTTATATTAGATGATAATTGTCATACTTTTACTTTAAACCTTACAAATAAAACATAATGTCTGAAAAGCACAAATGCGGTTGGTGTGTTGGCGATACCTTATATGAAGCATATCACGACCAGGAATGGGGTGTTCCTGTTTATGACGATGCCACCCTTTTTGAATTTTTAATTTTAGAAACATTTCAAGCAGGTTTAAGCTGGATTACCATTTTGCGTAAACGTGAAAATTTCAGAGCGGCTTTTGATGATTTTAATTACAAAAAAATAGCCACTTATAAGCAAACTAAAATAGACGCCTTACTTCAAGACGCTGGTATTGTTCGAAATAAATTAAAAGTACAGTCCGCTATTACCAATGCCCAATTGTTCATGAAAATACAAGAAGAATTTGGCAGTTTCAGCACTTACATCTGGAATTTTGTTGATGGCAAACCCATCAAAAATAAGGTTAAAATTTACAAAGAAGCACCGCCAACCACCGCTATAAGTGATGCTTTAAGCAAAGACCTAAAAAAACGCGGATTTAAATTTGTTGGTAGTACCGTTATATACGCTTTCATGCAAGCAACAGGTATGGTTAACGACCATGAAATGGCGTGTTATAGGTATGAGGAGGTTTGATGTAAGCTCTTGATCACTACCACATCACAACTTATTAAACGCCTTACCCTCAGCTTCCGTAAATAATCTGGAATGAATAATAAACCGGAGCCCCAGAGGGATTTCCAAAGAAAAACTTGCTCCTCTCCCTTCTGTTATATCAACGGTTAAATGGGTATGTCTCCAATATTCAAACTGGTCTTTGTTCATATAAAAGTTCACATCTCCAATAGTGCCTAATAAAATATCGCTTTCATCTAAATACAATTCACCTTCAGGAAAAATCATGGGCGAAGAGCCATCGCAACACCCACCGCTTTGATGAAAAATTAATTCGCCGTGCGCCTCTTGCAATTGCCTTACTATTTTGGCTGCTGCTTCTGTAATTTCAACTCGTTTCATCTGCTTCTCTATTTAAAAAAAGGCTGGACTTTTAAACCATCCAGCCTTCCATTAGTATTAAATTGCTATTAAAAGAATCCTAATTTATTTTTGTCATAAGAAATTAACATGTTTTTAGTTTGGCGGTAATAGTTTAACATCATCACATGGTTTTCTCTACCAAATCCAGATTTTTTATAACCACCAAAAGGCGCATGTGCAGGGTAAGCATGGTAGCAATTCACCCAAACACGTCCTGCTTTTATAGCTCTTGGAATTTGATATAATTGATGCGCATCTCGAGTCCACACACCAGCTCCCAAACCATACAGTGTATCATTCGCGATTTCGATGGCTTCCGCTTCATCTTTAAATTTGGTAACGCATAAAACAGGTCCGAAAATTTCTTCCTGAAAAACCCTCATTTTATTATGACCTTCTAAAATGGTTGGTTGAATATAAAACCCATTAGCTAAATCACCACTCAATTTATTAGCAGCACCTCCTGTTAATACTTTAGCACCTTCTTCTTTCCCTATTTTAAAATAAGATTGAATTTTTTCATATTGATCATTAGACGCTTGTGCACCTACCATGGTATTCACATCATAAGGATTATCTTGAATAATTGCCTTAGTCCTGGCCACAACACGCTCCATAAAGGCATCATAGATATCTTCCTGCACTAGTAACCTAGAAGGACAAGTACATACTTCACCTTGATTGAATGCGAACAATACGGCGCCTTCTATAGCTTTATCTAAATAGGCATCATCTTCATCCATAACCGAGTTAAAAAACACATTAGGCGATTTACCACCTAACTCCATAGTTACTGGATTCAGGTTTTTTGATGCGTATTGCATAATTAATTGTCCCGTAGTTGTTTCCCCCGTAAAGGCAACTTTATCGACACGAGAACTTGAAGCTAGAGGTTTACCCGCTTCTGGTCCAAAACCATGAATTATATTTACAACACCAGGAGGAAAAACATCTGCTATTTTTTCCATTAATAAGGTGGCCGATGATGGTGTTTGTTCGGCAGGTTTTAAAACCACACAATTACCTGTTACTAAAGCAGGTGGCATTTTCCAGGAAAGCATTAACAACGGGAAATTCCAAGGTATAATTTGCCCAACAACACCAAGAGGCTCTTTAATATTCATGGATAACGTATTCTGGTCTAGCTCTGTCGCGCCACCTTCTTCGGAACGTATACAAGCTGCAAAATAACGCCAATGGTCTACTGCTAAAGGAATATCTGCGTTAAGCGTTTCTCTAATTGGCTTCCCATTATCACAGGTTTCTACCAGTGCAAACTCTTCTAAATTAGCTTCAATAATGTCTGCTACTTTATTAAGTAATGTCGCCCGTTCTGTAGCCGAGGTATTCCCCCAAGCTTCTTTTGCGGCATTGGCAGCATCTAAAGCCAATTCGACATCTTCTTTTTGGGATCTCGGATATTTAGCAATTAAACTATTATCAATTGGCGATCTATTTTCAAAATATTCGCCACCAATAGGAGGCACAAATTTTCCGTTTATAAAATTGTGATATTTCTCTTTAAATTCAGGCTTAGAATAACTCATACATTCTCGGGTTTAATTAGTAAATATTTAATTTTTATAAAGTTATTTTATCATATTCTATTTAAATAGTACATTTTTACTATATATTTGAACATATCTATCAAATTTTATTTAATGTGATTTTTTAGAAATAGTAGACATGAGTAAATTACTTAGCAAACATAGAAGCACGAGAAAACTCACTACACTTGTAGAGAACAGAACGACTTACAACTCTGAGTATGCCGAACTAAATATTTATGAAACTCATGCCTTTGCTGAAAAAGTCTGTTTAAAATTCGATTTTCCCATTATTGCAAGCATGCTAACCGGAAAGAAAATCATGCATTTGGATGGTTTTGCTCCGTTTGATTTTTACCCTGGCGAATCGGTAGTGATGCCCACCAATAAGGAAATGGTTATTGATTTCCCTATCGCAACAAAAGATAGACCCACACAATGTTTAGCATTGGGTATAGATGAGTTTAAAATTGATGAAGTTGTAGGCAAATTTAACCAACGTGTCGCTATAGAAAACGAAAACAATACCTGGAGTATTGACGAAACAACCTCGCACTTAATTAATAACACCGATGTAAATCATTTAATTGAGCGCCTCACTTATACGTTTACAAACAACAACAAATCGAAAGATGTTCTACTTGATTTAATGATTCAAGAACTAATTGTTCGATTATTACAAACCAATGCGCGATCGTTAATAGTAACCAATTCAAACCAAATTTTTAACGACACCCGAATAGGAACGGTTATTAAATACATAAAAGACCATTTAACAAACAAGGATATTACGGTTGAATTATTAGCGGAAAAAGCACATATGAGTGCGTCTCACTTTCATAAACAGTTTAAAAACACCTTGGGAATCTCCCCGATAGATTATATAAATTCTGAAAAAATTAAGTTTTCGAAGAAAATGATTAAGGAGAATAAAAATTTCAGATTATCTGAAGTCGCATTTAAGGCGGGTTTCAATAATACGAGTTATTTTAACCGACAATTTAAAAAACATGAAATGATTACACCTAGTCAATTCATTAAATCCTTTCATCAACAAGATTCTTTACAATAACTCCGAAACGGAATTCTATTTCTAGTGGGATCTAAACACTTTTTTGCTTCAAAAAATCAATCTTTTTCGAAACACTTCCCGATTCCATAAACCTTATAATCTTAAACAGAATCTGCTCAATAGTACCTTTACACAGTATTTGTTCAGACAGCACCGCTATTTTGCCGTCTCGCACTAAAACCACTTGCGCTTCATTTCCTTTTTCTTTTGCTAAAACCAATTCATTTGCAAATTTCCAAGCGCCATCTCTAGCAATTCCCATGCTGAAATTTATCACAAAATTATCAACCTTTTTTACCCGTTTTAAAATCCAGACTAAAGGCCGCCATATTAATGATAAATCGGTTTTAATCTCATCGACCAAGGAGCCGAGAATCTCGTTAATTTTATTAAAATCAGATTGCAATTGATGCATCTCTGAAGCTTTGGACACTTGAGTCGCAGCAATACCTAAATCTAGATTGATGTGGGCGTTCATCCCTAGCATTAAATGTTGTAGCACAATTAGATCTTTATTCATCGCCAAATCGAAAGCAATTTTCCAAGATTTCGTATTTTTAATGCCTTGTTTATAATTTGAATAGGCTACTAAGAATCGGTTTGCAAAAATGATGTCTAATTGCTCCATTCGCACATCGTCATCAAAATAATTTTGATTCAATTTACCCTTAACAGCAATGGTTACCTTTTGGTATAGAGCCGCAAAATACCCTAAAGTACTTTCTTCCTTTTTTGATGTTTGGATTATTTCTTCCAAAAACACAATAACTTCGTCAATTGTTTTTGCTTCCATATTTAAAAAATTAAGTAATTCTCTTGGTATTGAATACCACCTAAACTAAAAACTGATTACACTGTTTTAAGATACATCTAAATATCCAATAAAGGTGTTTCGAGGTATTTCTTCTGCACCCAAACTTTCTAGATGGCTGGTATACACTTGGCAATCTATAAGTTTATAGTCTGTATTTTGAATAAAAGTAATAAAGGCAATTTTACTGGCATTACTTTTATTAGCAAACATACTTTCACCACAAAACACACCGCTCCCTACATCAACCCCGTAAAAACCACCAATTAATCTATGATTATCCCAAACCTCCACAGAGGTTGCATACCCTAAATCGTGTAATTTCACATAGGCTTCAATCATATCATTAGTAATCCACGTTCCTGGTTGTCCATCACGTTTTGCAACAGCACACTCTGTAATTACAGCTCTAAAATCTTTATTGATAGTCACTTCATAGTCCTTATTCCTCAGCACTTGTTTCATGCTTTTTGAAACTTTAAGCTTTTCTGGAAACAATACAAAACGTGGATTTGGTGACCACCACAAAATAGGCTCACCTTCATTAAACCATGGAAATACCCCGTGTTGATAGGCATATACCAACCGTGCTACCGATAAGTCGCCACCAATGGCCAACAAACCGTCTTCGGTTGCTTGGGATAAATCTGGAAATTTTATGTCTTGGGTTAACACCTTCATAAGTAGCTTAATATTCTATAAAAATAAAAAACCTCCAGGTTAAAAAACAAGGAGGTTATTAATATTATGTGATTCCCGACTGCGCGAGAACGACAAACCAGTTTAATTAAAACGGTAAATCGTCGTGATCATCTTCTTTTAAATCGCCTGCAGGCTCAAAAGCATCCATTGGTGGAACTGGAGGCAAACTTCCATCTGCACTAGCTTCTTGTGAAGCTTCAATTCTCCAACCTTGAATCGAGTTAAAATATTTAGTTTCACCTTGTGGGTTCACCCATTCTCTACCACGTAGATTGATGCTTATTTTTACTTGTTGTCCGGCTTTATAACTGTTAAGTAAATCACATTTATCTTGCACAAACTCCACCATAATGTGTTGTGGATATTGTTCTTCTGTGGTTACTACAACCTCTCTTTTTCTAAACCCATTACCTCCAAAAGTTTGAGTTTCTCCTACCATTTTAATTCTTCCTTGAACTTCCATTTAATCTATTTTTATTCTTATTATTTATTCACTACTCGTTGCTCTCTAAAATTTAAGACAACAATACTTTCCAAGCACTTTCCACATCACCAAAACTCAAATAATTACGAGCCAGTTTATGTTTTTCTCTGTGTGTTGCCGTTTTTATATCTGGATGGTTTGCACCAACTTCTTCAATAAACGCTTGAACATCTTTCATGGTTGGTAAACGTTCTACATTACCCAACATGCCCAAATCGTTCCCGGTTAACACCATGCTATTTTTAATAGCTTCTGGGAAACTATCAACCCCAATACCTAAAGTTGTTAATGGTTTCGGTATTTCAAAAAAGCCTTTCTTAGCACGACTGTAGTAACTACCACCAGCACGAGCTACTAAATCTAACTTTATCTGGTTTATAGAACCGTCTGCATCCAGTACATCTTCGTCTATATGAAACTTTACAACTTCACAAATCACCAAATTCCCTGCACCACCTTCAGCTCCTAATTCAATAATATCATTCACCTTACATTCTAATTGTATGGGTGATTCTGCTACGCGAAACGGCTTAACCACATCGGACTTTAACATGGTAAAACCAGCCTTTTCAAATTCATTTACCCCTTCAGGATAATCGGTACTTGATAAGGATGTTTGATGAACCATTTCAAAACTCACAACATTTATAACGACTTCTTTTGTAGCCATAACGTTTTTAAGTGTGTGCTTAACCGTATTGTCTCTTACACGACGTGATGGTGAAAAAATCAATATTGGTGGGTTCGCACTAAACACATTAAAAAAGCTAAACGGCGACAAATTAGCATTCCCATCAACATCAACAGTACTCGCAAAAGCAATAGGCCTAGGCGCTACAGCACTTAACAAATAACCGTGTAATTTACTGGTTGATAAGGTTTTTGGGTCTATTGAAAGCATCGCTCTTTTTTAATTTCAACAAAGCTAACAATTTATTCTATAATTACTTAACAAAATAATGCCGTTAGTTTTACACAGTTAAAAATATCTAATTTTAAACTGCGTTGGCAAATGTAACCAATCTATAGTATAACAAAAAACCATTTTACTAACAACTTGAACAATAATATTAACAGATTTGCATTATATTACCAGTTATAAAATTAAGAATGATTTTTACGAAATATAGTAATACACTGCGCTGGGTAATTATAATAGCTTCATTTGCTATTGTTTCACTTATTTTATGGAAAACCTTTGAGTTTTTTCAACATTTTAAAGAAGAAGAACGCAGCAAAATGGAAAATTGGTCGTTTGCACAAACCGATTTTATAAATTCTGATACCAATGCGAATTTAGATTTAACCCTAAAAATACTTAACAGCAATATAACGACACCCATGTTGGTAATTAATCAAGATGGAAGTTTAGGCAGTTATAACAATATTAATGAAGCTAAAATTTCCGACTCGTTATACCTTAAAAAATTAATAGTAAGGTTTCAAGAAGAAAACAACCCCATTCCCGTAAAATTAGGTGAAAGCGTGGTAGGCACCATTTACTATGGAAATTCAGAATTATTAAACAAATTAAAATACTACCCACTGGCTTTATTGCTTATTGTTTTTCTTTTTGGCGCCGTTATTTTCTTTTTCTACCGAAGCAATAAAAATGCCACCCAAAACAAATTATGGTCTGGCATGGCTAAGGAAACTGCACATCAAATAGGCACGCCTTTATCTTCATTAATTGGTTGGACTGAAATATTAAAATCTGAAAACACAAATCCAGAATATATAGTTGAAATTGAGAAGGATATTGACAGGCTTCAAACCATTACCGAACGTTTTAGTAAAATAGGCTCTGTGCCCACTTTAGAAGTTGCCGATATTGTTAAAGAAACCATTGACTCTTATGATTATTTAAAAACAAGGTCTTCAAACCTTATAGAATTTGATCTTACAATTCCGGATGATCCCATTCAAGTTAATTTAAACAAACAACTTTATAGTTGGTGTATAGAAAATTTGGTGAAAAATGCGATTGACGCTATGAGGGGCCGCGGAAAACTTGCTGTAGAAATTTCTCAATTAGAAAACACTATTATGGTAACTGTAACCGATACCGGAAAGGGACTTTCTAAAAAGGATTTTAATAAAATATTCGAACCTGGATACACTACCAAGAAACGTGGTTGGGGTCTAGGTTTATCGCTTACAAAACGTATTATTGAAGATTTTCACGATGGAAAAATAAAAGTGTTACAATCTGAAAAAGATAAAGGAACCACGTTTCAAATAATACTAAAACGTGCTTAAACTCTAAATTATGACCGAACAATTTGTATTTATTAAGGAAGTTGATTTAAACAACAACTGCCCCACATGTTTTAATACGGATGGTTTGCGCCTAACTATTAAGCAAAAAATGGTGGAAACAGATTTCTATAAAGCCATTACCGCTGAAATTAAATATGATTTGGCTTGTAAAACATGTAAAACCGACATCTACCCTGTTAATTGGACTGAAGACATTGATCGGGTTGTTGAATATCACAAAAAAGCAGTAAAACCAAAAAAGACCTCGACTCGCTTAAAAAAAACGTCGTGGTTGGCTATTTTTTCGGGCATCATTGTGGTTATTTGTATTGTTTCGGCAATAATCTACACCAGCTTATAATTCTGCCTTAATGCGACTTGCAAGTTCCTGAAACGCCTCCGTAGATAGCTTTGTTTTTTGAATAAACCGAGCGTCATCCATAGTATGTAACGGAATTAAATGCACATGGGCATGAGGCACTTCTAAACCAATAACTGTCACCCCAACGCGCTTACACGGTATAGCTTTTTCAATAGCGATAGCTACACGTCTAGAAAACTGCATTAAACCCGTATATGTGGCTTCATCTAAATCGAAAATTTTATCAACTTCTTTTTTAGGAATGCATAACGTATGTCCTTCTGTATTTGGGTTTACGTCTAAAAAAGCTAAAAACTCGTCTGTTTCAGCAATCTTGTAGCAAGGTATTTCGCCATTAATTATTTTAGTGAAAATTGAAGCCATAATGTTTATTGAGGGTAAGTGAATAATTGTAAATATAAAAGATTCCTGATTAAATAAATCAGGAATCTTTTATATATTTTTTTTGATTTTTATTTCAAATTAAATAGTGTTTAAAAATCGTAAAGTGTACGCTTACGCGCGAATGAATTATCTTGAAATTTCTATAATATCAAACTTAATCACGCCGTTTGGCACTTGTATTTCGGCTACATCTCCAACAGATTTTCCTAACAAGCCTTTACCAATAGGTGAATTAACAGATATTTTACCTGTAGCTAAATTAGCCTCACCATCAGCCACTAACATATAGTTCATTTCCATACCTGTGGTTTGGTTCTTTATTTTCACTTTAGATAGCACTAATATTTTGGTACTATCTAATTGAGACTCGTCAATAAGTCGCGCTCCTGCCAATGCATCCTCTAATTTAGCAATACGCATTTCCAACATCCCTTGCGCTTCTTTAGCAGCATCATATTCAGCATTTTCACTTAAATCACCTTTATCTCTAGCTTCTGCAATAGCTCTAGATGCTTTTACGCGTTCCACATCTTTTAACTGCTTAAGCTCTTCTCTTAATTTTTTTAACCCTTCTGGTGTATAGTATGATACTTTACTCATAACTTCATCGTTTTATTAATAATAAAATGCTGAAACCCACTTCAATAATAATCAGTGCAGGAGTTCAGCATAAAAAAATCCCGTTTACACGAGATTGAATAACAAATATACAAAATATTTAACTCATTTTGCTTAATGTTGTAAATTGAAAATTATGGCCCAATTACATATGAAATCCCTTTTATTCTTACTTAGTTTTTTACTTTTAGCCGCTTGCAGCACCAATGGCACTGTTACAGAAAACCCTTATTTACCAAACTACCAATTTAACACTGGAAGCTTAATAAACACCAATTTACCGGAGTTTAGTCAATTAAAATTCCCTGGTAATTTTGTTATTTTAAACAGTCCGTATGGCATAAACGGCGTGGTTCTATACTATGCTGGCGCTAACAACTACAATGCTTTTGAAATAACAGATCCCAACCACCAAATAAGCAGCTGCTCCAAACTAAGTGTTGCAGGCATTATAGCCACATGTAATTGTGACGATGGGAATTCTTATGATATTTTAAACGGGATAAGAAGAGAAGGCACTACGGGTTCTTACACCTTAATTCGTTACAGGGTTGATGTTTCTGGCTCGATTATTCGAGTTTATAATAACTAAAAAAGCGACTCCCGTAAGAACCGCTTTTCCAAATTAAAATTTGAGGCAAAAATTAAAATTTTAAAGTCGCTCCTACTAAAAAGTTAGTAGTTGCTTGCGGATAATACCCTGCACCTTCAATGGTTGTAGTGGCATTTGGGTCTGACCACGTATCATCATAAGTGAAATAATACCCGTTAGATATATATTTCTCTCCAAAAATATTATTTACCAATCCTGAAAATAGAATGGATTTGAATACTGAATTCAATTTCAATTCATAAGTAATATTGAAATCGTTCACGAAATAACTTTCTAATTTTGAAGCGTCAGAATCTGAATTCCCCATAAACTGCTCGCCCACAAACTTACTTAAGAAAGACATTTGCAAACTATTTATTGGCTGAAACACCAACGCATTTGCCGCAACAAGTTCTGGTGAAAATGAAATATTAGTTTCACCTAAATTCACAAAAGCCCCATCCTTTGAAACCACAGCCTCCTCGTTTTTATTTGAACTTATGGTAAAATTAGGTCGAATGGCAAACTGCTTAGATACTTGAATACCCGCATCAACCTCTAAACCTAAACGGTAACTTTTACCACTATTCTCCCTTATAGGTGACCCCACATCATCAAGAGCACCGGTTAAAGTTAACTGCTCATTATATCTCATATAGTAACCATTAATACTCACATTAAAGGCTTTATTGGTATGTCTCCAACCCAACTCAAAATCGTTTAATTGTTCTGGTTTTATTTCTGGATTGTTTTCAAAATCATTACGGCTTGGTTCACGATTTGCTCTGGCATACGAGAAATAAATGTTATTATCCGCATCAAACTCATAAGTTATACCTGCTTTTGGGTTGAAAAAATTAAAAGTTTCATCTACTAATAAACTCACCCTATCAGATGTTAATCCTGTTGTTTTATAATCTACAACACGCGTTTGTAAATCACCATACAAACTTATTTGATCACTTAATTTGTACGTCGCTTTTATAAAATTACTAAAATCCTTCTTCACCCCTTTGCCATCATAATAATGATCACCAAACTCTGAATTACTCGCATAACGGGCCCAGATAATTTCACCAAAATGCTTACCAACATACTTACTGTAAGACAAACCGAAAGACATATCTAACTCACCCGTTTTATAGTTAGCGCTTCCATTAACCACATAAAAATCATTATCTAACCAACGTCTGCGAATTAAATCGGTGCTATTAATGGTTTCTCCACCCATGGTGATTTCATCTAAATCATAATCGGCAAAATCTTCATCGACCTTATATTGCTCAAAATAACCACGACCATATGTGTAATTCAACCCTAAATTAGTAGACCACTTATTATCAAAACGCTCGTTCCAATGCAATTGGTAATGATCTTGTTTGTAATTATCAACCTCATTCTCATAGGTGTAGTAATTATACCTTCTATCTGAATTTCTAAGGTTTTCTGCCTCAGCATCTGATAGATAATTTTCTGAAATATAAGCTTCAACACCTGCAGTATCTCCATTAATTCTAGCCAAAGGCGTACCATACCATGCTTGATATGTTAGTTCATGCCCACCAAACACCAAGGCTTTCAATAAGGTATTACCATCTTTATAAACACCTTGAAGGAAATACGATTTTAAATCGGAAGCAGCTCTATCTATATACCCATCAGAATTAATTTGGGATAAACGTCCAGACAACTCAAAGTGATCATTAATTAACCCTGTACTAAATTTTACATTATGCTTTCTCGTATTATAACTACCAAAAGCATTTGAAATTTCGGCATTTGCTTCATACGAAACAGCATCGGTTAAAATGTTTATACTCGCACCGAAAGCGCCCGAACCATTGGTAGATGTACCTACACCACGTTGCAACTGTAAGCTTTCCACTGAAGAAGAAAAATCAGGTAAATCAACCCAATACGACCCCATCGACTCACTATCGTTATAAGGAATCCCGTTGATAGTCACATTGGTGGATTGCCCACTTACACCACGCACACGAATACCAGTGTAACCCACGCCAGCACCGGCATCTGAAGTGGTAACAACAGACGGTAAATAATTTAGTAAAATAGGCAAATCTTGACCTAAATTACGTTTTTCTAAATCTTCTTTGGTAATGTTTGAATGCGTAATAGGTGATGTGGCATTAACACGAACAGCACTCACTAAAACCTCATCTAGTTTTTCTGTTTTAGTAGAATCTTGCTGAATTTGATTCTTTTGTGCTGAAACACTAATAGTTAACACGAAGAGTGTTAAAAAAAGAAACATGTTTTTAGTTTTGACAACTTTATTTTGAAAGTCAAAACTGAATTTCATAAAAAAGCAATTAACACTTTTTGACGAAGGAATAAGAAAAGTAGATTTCATTACGATTATACTTATAATCGAATAAAAAGAGGTCATTATTCTTAATAGTTAAAAAATTTAATTTTGATACTTTCTTTTGAAAAAAGACCTTCAGTATCTACTTTAGGCAACTCTAAACAAAAATATAATATCTAATTAGCGATTATCGCATCCCTAAACAGCATTACCTGTTCTAGGTTCATTGGGTATGATCTCAGCCGATTTAGGCACCCCTTTTTTGAGAACGCTGCAAATGTACTAACCAATTAGCAATTGTCAATTATCAATTGTTATTTTTTTTCAATCTACATCAGGCTTTCGTCTATTCGCCTTCTTATCAGACAGATTACGCTTACTTTTTAGGCGCTTTTTAATAACGGCTCTTGGAATTTTTGTTGGGATTCTTCTTTTAGGAATGAGTAAACCGTTTTTAATAAGTTCAAAAAAACGTTTTATTACGAGTTCTTTATTTTTATGCTGACTTCTACTTTCATCACATTGCAACATTAAAACACCTTCCTTAGTTAGCCTATTTTGAAGTTTATTTATAAGTCGCACTTTTAATACTTCATTAAAAACCGACGATTCAAACACATTAAAAGTAAGTTCTACTTTTGATGATACTTTATTTACATGTTGCCCACCAGCACCCGAACTTCTAACGGCCTTAAAAGTCAATTCTTGAAACAAAGCGTCTTTATTCAACATTATTATACTTGGTGCGCGGGCTTTAATAAATCGTTTACTGTTTTTACTGGATGGAAGGTTTCTACAGGAATTTCAACAAAAATAGTATTCCAAAAAGCCATAGTACCATTCCATAACCCAGGAAGCTCTAGAGCCTTGATATCTGTACCATTTTGGGATTTTATAGTCATAAAAGCCGCGTTAGGATCTACATATTTTGTTAAATCGAATTTATGTCCTTTATAATCTTTTACTGCACATACCAAATCTGTTGGATTAAAATGTGTTGCATGGTCTACAATATTTTTTTGTGATTGGTTTTCAATATCAATTTGTGCAAATTCCACTATTTGTAAAGACACCTCTCCATGATTATCTTTGACCCAAAACGGACCACCACCAGGCTCTCCTTCATTTTTAACCATCCCACAAACGCGAATGGGTCTGTTAAGTTTTTTGTGTAAATAACTTATTTTCTCTTTTAATGGATATGATTTATAAGCTTCATTTAATTCAACATTAATCCGGTTTATAACAAATAATTCTATGTTATGAACCTCATCCTCAGAAATAGTTTCGTCGTCTAACTTTTTTAAATACTTAAAAGCTTGCGTTTGTATTTGCAGAAGAATACCTGCCAACATTTTTTTACAATTAGAAATTTCGAAATTTTGCTCTAAAACAACAATATTATCAATATTTTTAATAAAAATAAGATCAAAATCGAGTGTGTTTAGGTTTTCAACTAATGCCCCGTGACCCGATGGTCTGAATAATAATTCACCTTCTTCAGTTCTATAAAGTTCATCTTTAGAAGTTACCGCAACAGTATCTGTAGATTTACTTTGGTATGAAAAGGACACATTGAATTTTGTTTTGGTTTCATTTTCAATAGGCTCTTTAATAAGTTCCAATTCCTTTTCAAACATCGCTTGATGCACTTCTGAAATTGTAAAATGTAAATTAGCCTTATTATTTGATGAAGCATACATAATCGATTCAAATAAATGCTCTTTAAAGGCCGTTGAAATATGGCTGTCGTACTTATGAAACGGCAACAAACCTTTAGGGTAAAAACTATAATTTAATTGATCAGGATCTAACATCGTTTTCACAAATAAAAGACCTTGTTCACCAAGTGATAAACCATCAAAACCGGGTGTTATTTCAAGTACTTCTCCCCTAACAGCTTCGTAAAACGGAAACTTTTCTAAGCCTTCTAAAAACACAGAAACATCCTTATTCTTTTCCGTATAAGATTCTATCGTTTGCTTTTTGGGGTCAAATTCATTTAAAAACTGAAACAAGAATTTAAACATGCGAGTAGCCGCACCAGAAGCTGGCACAAACTTCACAACCGTAATTTGTTCGCGCTTACCATCGAAAAAATCAATACAATCAAGTTCCTGCTGTTTATTTTTTCTCAAAATTCCATTACCAATAGACGCTGCTTCTATTAGATTTGAATAAGCTGTTCCAGACTTCATAAGTTTAATCTGGGCATTAACTTTTTCTTCTGTTAATCCATGATTTTCTATTTGCTGAATATCTTGTACTGTAAACATCACTTGTTTTTAATTAATAATTTATCAATATAATTAACGGCGGTTTCTAATCGGTCTTTCATATTCCCCTTTAGCAAAACGTAGGGACGTTTATTATCTATTAAAGCCTTTTCAAAGGCCTTAAACATAGCCAACCTTTCATCTGGCTTATCTCTTAAATCGTCTGCTTCCCAAGGGGTGTCAATATAGGTTAAAAAATATAAATCGTACGTGTTTTGTAAGGCGAATTTCTCAAGAATTGGATCACAAATCCCTAAGTAATAGGCTTCAGAATACACTTTTGTTTCCAATAAATCGGTGTCACAAATTAAAACAGTATCCGTTTTTCTCGCTAACTTATTCTCTAAGTGCATTTGCCCTTCTGCAATTGGAAGTAAATCTTGAGCTTCACAAGTTTTACGCTCGTCGTTCCATTTATTTTGAAGATACTCTCTAGCATATTCTGGCACCCAAACCGAATTATAATATCTTGCCAATTGGCCAGAAAGTGTTGTTTTCCCAGTAGATTCTGGACCAAATAACACTATTTTCACACAGTTTGCAGGTTCTTGCTTATACTTTTCTTCCATTCTCTATATCCTTGAATTGCTAATATAGTAAAGATTACATACTGAAACGATAATACTCCCAGTCCTCTATAAGCATAAAGCGGAATCGTTATTAAATCAGCAATTATCCAAAGTGTCCAATTTTCAAGTTTTTTATTAGCCATATACCACATTGCCGTAAAGAAAATGCCAGAGGTTACAACATCTATATAGTTAGGAATTTGCATATCATAATTAAATGCTTGATAAACCAAATAAGTAACAATCATGGTTAAAATGAATAGTAATACCCCTAGTTGCTTTTCTTTTAAATTTGTTCTTGAAACAGGTAATACTGCAGAATTCTCCTTTTTCCTTGACCAATTCCACCACCCGTAAATACTCATAATGGAATAATAGAAATTCATCAACATATCTCCAAAATACTCATTTATATACAACAAGTAAACAGTTATCACCGTGCAAATAATACCCGTGGGATACACTAAAATATTTTCGTTTTTAGCATACCAAACACTTAAAATGCCAAACACGAACGCGATGCCTTCCAAAACTATTTGATAGGTTGGCGTATTGCGATACGCTTCTAAAAAGAAATCAAAAATCTCATTCATAATCGAACTGCACTATTTTATTTTATCATCAATTAAAAACAACAAACTATACCAGTAAATCATCAAAAAAACTTTCATCTTCTTCAAAAGCGGTACCTATTACCACCATATCAGCCCCTGAAGCATATGCGCTTTCAAGTTGAAGTTTATTTTTAATTCCGCCACCAACAATTAAGGGTATTTCTAATTCTTGTTTAACAGCCTTAATAATTTCAGCGGACACTGGACTAACAGCACCGCTCCCTGCTTCTAAATATATTAGTCCCATTCCTAACAGCTCTCCTGCTTTAGCAGTATCTACTATCTTTTGAATAGCTGCACTTGCTACTGGAAGCGTTCCCGTAACTCGCTGTACCGCGGTCTCTCTACCACTTTCAATTAAAATATAACCTGTAGGAAGAACTTCTAGCTGTGTTTTTCTCAATTTGGAGATGGACTCCACATGTTTTCCTATTAAATAATCAGGGTTTCTACCAGAAATTAAACTTAAAAACAACAGACCATCTGCATGATTTGTAATTTGAGTGACATCACCTGGAAACAGAATTACAGGAAGTGTGGTTTCCTTTTTTATTTCAGCAACTAAAATACTAGTTACACCAGCTTCAACCGTACTACCTCCAACAAAAACATGTGTAATGATAGATACATTCACTTTGTCTATGAACTTTCTAGTGTTTTCAACAGGAAATTTATCGGGGTCTATTAAAACGGCTAAAAGTTTTTTTTTAGTAGAAACTGATTTTAAAATGTTTTGGTATATGTTTTTCATTACTACCACAGCTTGTTCCGATACTTCGAAAAATACACAAATATTAGTATAAAATGGTTTGTTTTATTTTATGGCATACGCGCATGTAAAATCTTCAAACTCTAAAAATTGAATTTGATAGCGCTGTTTTTTAGTTTTATAATCAACCCAAGCAATGGTTTCCAGTTCATTATCAGAAATAGGAATCACCAAACAATGTTTCTTAAAACTTAATCCTGGAGTTGCAAACAATTTATATAGCGATTCTTTAATGCACCAAATAACAGTTAGTTTTTTAATATAATCTGGCGCTTTCTTATTCAGGTAACTGCCTTCATAATCGATAAATTTATGAGCAATCACAGTTATTTTATCACGTTGTTTTTCAATATCAATTCCAATAATGGAATCACTTATTATAACGCCGGCAAAATGAAACGAATGTGTAATAGATATTTGTTTACCATCATTTAAATGTGGCTTGCCATTTTCATCATAAAACAAGTCCGCATCTGCATACCCAAATTCTTTCAACAAACGACGTACACTTAAAAAACCTCGCTGATGCAGCTCACTTTTCATTGCTAGAACACGCTGCAAACTTTCAGGCTTCAAACTTACTGCTTGTATTAATTCGTCAAAAGATTCTGTAATCTTCCAGATTTTAACAACAGTTTGTGAATTAGGAGTAATGGTTTTGTAAAGAGGCATTTAATATTCTAAAAGTTATTAGTTATCTTTGCACCGTCTAAGGTCGAATAAACATTTTTGTTGAGCAATTTAACTAATTTAAATACGATTCCAAAGATGTTTTCCTTTTATAAAACAAAGAAAAAATAAAAAGTTGATATGAGTACAAAAACGATTCCTTACGTAGCTAATAAAGTAAAAGACATTTCACTTGCAGCTTGGGGCCGAAAAGAAATAGAATTAGCCGAGGCGGAAATGCCAGGACTTATGAGTTTACGTGAAGAATACGGAAATTCACAACCACTTAAAGGCGCACGTATTGCAGGATGTTTACACATGACCATCCAAACTGCGGTTTTAATTGAAACATTACAAGCTTTAGGCGCCGATGTTACTTGGAGTTCTTGTAACATTTTCTCTACCCAAGATCAAGCTGCTGCTGCGATTGCAGATGCAGGTACCGCTGTTTATGCTTGGAAAGATATGACTGAAGAAGAATTTGATTGGTGTATTGAACAAACACTTTTCTTTGGTGAAGACAGACAACCACTTAACATGATTCTTGATGATGGTGGCGATTTAACCAATATGGTTTTAGACCGTTACCCAGAATTAGTTTCTGGCATTAAAGGCTTAAGTGAAGAAACTACTACGGGTGTTCACAGACTTTACGAACGTGTTAAAAAAGGAACATTGCCAATGCCTGCTATTAACGTAAACGATTCGGTTACAAAATCGAAATTCGATAACAAATATGGCTGTAAAGAAAGTGCTGTAGATGCGATTCGTCGTGCAACAGACTTAATGCTTGCTGGAAAACGTGTTGTTGTTTGTGGTTATGGTGATGTAGGTAAAGGTACAGCTGCTTCTTTTAAAGGCGCAGGAAGTATCGTAACTGTTACAGAAATTGACCCAATTTGTGCTTTACAAGCAGCTATGGACGGTTTTGAAGTTAAAAAACTTGAAACTATTGCTCCAATCGCTGATATCGTTATTACGACTACTGGAAATAAAGATATTGTACAATCACAACATTTTGAAGCATTGAAAGACAAAGCCATTGTTTGTAACATTGGACATTTTGATAATGAAATTGATATGGCTTGGTTAAACAAGAACCACGGACATACTAAAAACACGATCAAACCACAGGTTGATAAATACACCGTAAATGGTAAAGATATTATCATACTTGCTGAAGGTCGTTTAGTAAACTTAGGTTGTGCTACAGGTCACCCAAGTTTTGTAATGAGTAATTCATTCACCAACCAAACTTTAGCACAGTTAGAGCTTTGGAATAACAATGACGCTTACGGAAACGATGTATATATGTTACCTAAACATCTTGATGAAAAAGTAGCAAAATTACACTTAGCGAAAATTGGTGTAGAGTTAACAGAACTGCGTACAGAGCAAGCAGACTACATTGGTGTAGCTGTTGAAGGGCCTTTTAAACCAGAATATTACAGATATTAATTCGTCTGCTGAATTTGTTCAGCATCACGTTAAAATAAAAAATCCCAAGCATTTATGTTTGGGATTTTTTATTTTATTATTTTAAGCGTATTAAAGGAAGAATACACAAACCTACTCATCAACCATGTCTTTTTCAAAATACCACCACAAGCTAGAATCTATAGACGCTTTCATTCTATTTATATCAACCATTTCTTTTAAAAATATGGTTAAATTTTCATCTGCTAAATTTTGCTCAACAGTTTCATTTATTTCAATAAGTTCTATTTCGGTAAAATGCTCTAGATGACTTTTAATTTGACCATCTAAAGATTCATCATTCAAAAATATTTTAATGGTTTGCCTCGTTGGAGAATTTCTAATTTCAGATCTAAATGGGAGTAACATAACAGCGAATTTAAGTGAAACAATACATGCATACTAAATGCAATACTCTAAGTTAGTAAATTATTCCAATAAAGACAATAAAAAAACCCTTCTGTTTCCAGAAAGGTTTTTACTACATTGTAAGAAAAGTTTTTTATTAAACCTCAAAAGGCTCAATAGAAACATAAGATTTGTTATCTTTTTTCTTTGTGAATTTTACAACACCATCAACATAGGCGTGTAATGTATGATCTTTAGAAGAATACACATTTTCACCTGGGTGATGCGTATTACCTCTTTGTCTTACGATAATGTTTCCAGCAATAGCAGCTTGACCACCAAATATCTTAACACCTAAACGTTTCGATTCTGATTCTCTACCATTCTTAGAACTACCTACTCCTTTTTTATGAGCCATTGTCTTAAGTTTTTATATTGTTAATATTAAGTGTTATTGAAAAATTACTTTTCAATACCACCGTCTAAATTATCTTGTAATTCTTTTAATTCATCCCATTTACCATCTGCAGCTAATTTAGCTTGCTTAGGCCACGTATCTGTAACGATGTGAGATAATCTTGAACTTGCTTCAGTAAGAATTGCACTTAATTCTTCTGGTTTTGCTTTTGCCACCTTAGCAAAAGTGTCTAAGCCTGCACTTACTAATGCTTCTGCAGCTTTAGGTCCAGCTCCTTCAATTTTTTTCAAATCATCCGCTTTAGTAGCAGATTTTTTTGGTGCAGCTTTCTTAACTTCTGCCTTCGGAGCTTCAGCCTTTGGTTCTGCTTTCTTTTCAACTTTAGAAGCTTTCTTAGCTCCTGAAGCAGCAATACTTTCAATTACGATTTCAGTTAAAGATTGACGGTGGCCGTTTTTCTTACGGTAACCTTTACGTCTTTTCTTTTTGAAAACTATAACTTTATCACCTTTAAGGTGCTTTAAGACTTTTGCTCCTACTTGAGCTCCGTCTATAGCTGGGGCGCCTACAGTTATATTGTCACCATCACTAATAAGAAGAACATTATCGAAAGCAACTTGCTCTCCTTCTTCTGTTTGTAAACGGTGTACATAAACCTTTTGGTCTTTAACAACTTTAAATTGTTGCCCTGCTATCTCTACAATTGCGTACATAGCGTAACGTTTTATTAATTAAATTTTATTCAAAAATGTACCAACCTCTACGGAAGGCGGGTGCAAATATACTGCTAATTAATTAATCTACAAACGTTTTGTTTTTTTTAGGCAATATTTTTACTATTTTTAAAAAGCTGCATAACCGTAAGGGTAGAAACTACCGTAGTTGCAAGTCCCATAATGGCTACTACAAAGGTTACTAAACCCACATCGGCGCCTAAACCGCCATGCATTTCTTTAAGTAACTCTGGTAAAAAACCAGGACTAAACTCGGTGGCATAAAATAAGAAGAAGATTGTAAAAACTACTGTAGCTATAAAACCTGTAACAAGCCCAATTCTAAAGCCTTCACCATAAGAAAAGGCGCCTGGATTCTCCAACTTACTTAGCCTAATAACCTCATAAATTCCGAAGGCCGTTATTATGGCGTTAAAAAAACTAAATACGGGATTTGTATGTTTGTGAAACAATGCTAAAATTAAAAAATAAGCAATTAACACGGCACTTGTAACAAGTCCAAACCTAATGGGGAGCGCTATTTTTTTCATGGATTAAAATTTAATTTTATTTAAAAATGTAATGGTTAATTCAATCATTCAGCATTTTAACAAATAAGCTTTTAGTCTAACTTATTTCACTTTAAAAAAATTTATGCTATTAAATTTCGTGAAAATTTTGGTAAAAAAATAATTTTAACGCGTTTTTAATATAGATATATAATTAGAACACCTCTTTATTTATTAAATTTGTTTGAATTAAAACCAAAATATGATGATTTCAATAAAAAATATAATGTTGGTTGGGGTGATAACCTTATTTGCAATGAGTTGTAAAAACGAAACCAAACCAGAAGTTAAAACTGTTGAAGTGGCCACCGAAGCCACAAACACCATAGACCCGAATGCAACTTATGCGAAAGCAGAGTTCACTATTGACGGGATGACCTGCGCTATGGGTTGCGCCAAAACCATTGAAAAGAAAATTGCTAAAATGGATGGAGTAAAATCTGCCATTGTAGATTTTGATAAAAAATTAGCTATGGTTGAATATAATGAAGCGAAAGTAACACCCGTTTCACTAGAAGAAACGGTGACTAAAGTATCAGACACTTATAAGGTTAGTGATATGAAAACAGTTGCGACTCAATAAAAAAAGTGAATTCAAATAAAAAAAGGGTGCTTAATTTTAAATTAAGCACCCTTTTTTTATTTCCATTTTAACGATTCCATTATTTGAACCATATCTTTTTGCAGATAATTTGCTGCGGGTAAAATAGAATCGTAATTGGGTTTCGCGTAAAAATATAGGGAACCAACTAAAAAGTGCTGAACACTATCCGTTACATAAAACTGTGCTGGTGAAGCGACATTTCCTTTTACTTCAGAAAAAACACCATACACTTTTCGTTCTTTATTTTCATAAGGAAACACCGGAATTTCATCGGCCTTTACAGTATGCTCTAGAGTAAATTTTTGAGCATCTCTAAGGTATTCTGTCAAGGCATTCGAGTCGCCATCTATGGCTTTGTAAGTTAAAAAGATAGTTCCTTTTAACGTCGGGTATTCTAAATTAATACCGTAGGTTTCTTTGGCTGCTGCAATTTTTTTAAATTTAATTTTAGTTGCCAAACTGTTCGTTTCAAAATAAAACGGCACATTTACATGAGCTGGCTTATAGGCTGCCGTTGGGTAATCTAAGCGTAAATAAGCTTTAGGCTTCGGTATATAATCTTGCCCACAAGAAAAACACAAGACCATTATAGCGACTAAGTAAAAATGATGCTTCATTAAGTTATTGTAAATTTCACGAGCTTGATACGCTTTTTATCTAAAGCTTCTATTTTAAAAACGTAATTTTTAAAATTTATTTTACTGTTTTGTTTTGGAAAACTGCCTGATATCTCTAAAACAAACCCCGCGATAGTTTCAGCCTCTCCTTTATTTTCTTCAAACACAGCTTCATCATCAACTTTAATAATTTTATAAAAATCTTTTAGAGCTGTTTTTCCTTCAAACACAAAATTGTTATCATCTAATTTAGAATAGGTTAAATCTTCATCATCAAACTCATCACTAATATCACCTACAATTTCTTCAATAATATCTTCTAATGAAATAAGTCCGGACGTACCACCATACTCATCTACCACCACAGCTAAATGCACTTTCTTCTCCTGAAACTCTGCCATTAAATCGTCCAGTTTTTTATTTTCGGGCACAAAAAACGGTTCTCTTATTAAGGTAGACCAATCAAATTGCTTCCTATCTATATAAGGTAATAAATCTTTAACGTAAAGAATTCCTTTGATAGTATCGATACTATCTTTATAAACAGGAATTCGCGAATACCCGTTTTTTATAATATCTGGTAAAATCTCAAGGTATTTTTGTTCAATATTTAAGGCAAATATATCGATACGCGGGCGCATGACCTGTTTAGTGTCTGTATTACCAAAAGAGACGATACCTTGCAGTATTTTATGCTCTTCTTTGGTAGTATCTTCTTCACTGGTAAGCTCTAAAGCCTGCGACAATTGGTCTACGCTTAAATTCGATTTTTGTTTCCCTAATTTATTATGAATCGCAATAGTTAAACTACGCATTGGCAAACTTAATGGCGACAATAACACATCTAAAACCTTTAGAGGATACGCCATAAAAGTGGCAAACTTTAAATTGTTACGGCTTGCATAAATTTTAGGTAAAATTTCGCCAAACAATAAAATTAAGAAGGTTACAACTACCACTTCAACCACAAATTGAACAACAGGAGAAGCTATACTAGAAAACAAAAAACTCGCCAAATAGGCAAACAAAATAACGATACCTATATTTATAAAGTTATTTGCTACTAATATGGTTGCCAATAATTTTTTGGGGCGCTCTAATAGCTTTGCTATTATTTGAATGCGTTTTGATTTTACTTCGAGTCCTTTATCTACATCTGTTCGTGTAAGTGAAAAAAGCGCCACTTCTGCTCCAGAAATAAGTGCAGAGCAAAGCAGAAGCAAAAACAATAATACGATACCTAAAACAATTGAAAAATCAACTGCGATTATTAAACTTTTTAAACTTGTGGGGTCAGGATCCAAGTAATATGGTTTTAGTTATACAAAGCATCTCGTAATAACGAGACAATTATTATTAAAATGGTAAATCGTCTTCCTCTTCTTTAATAGGTTGAGGAGCAGTTTGTGGTT
Organism: Mariniflexile sp. AS56; assembly: GCF_030552475.1. GTDB lineage: Bacteria > Bacteroidota > Bacteroidia > Flavobacteriales > Flavobacteriaceae > Mariniflexile. The sequence goes on from NZ_JAUPED010000001.1 coordinate 482,291, forward strand.
TTGCAACAGGTTTTTGTGCAGCAGGAGCTGCCGCGTTTGATGCGTTACCCTCACTTTCTTTTTTAGTAGATAGAAACGTAAAATCTGTACATTGAATTTCTGTTGAATAACGCTCGTTTCCGCTTTCATCTTGCCATTTTCTGGTTTTCAATCGGCCTTCAACATATACTTTATCACCTTTACTCAAATACTTTTCACAAATTTCAGCACCTTTATTTCTAACAACAATGTTATGCCATTCCGTGTTAGTAACACGTTCGTTAGTTTGTTTGCTAGTATATGTTTCGTTTGTTGCCAAAGGAAACCTGCCTACGCAACCACCACCTTCAAAATAATGCATTTTAACTTCATCTCCCAAATGCCCAATTAGCATCACTTTATTTAATGTTCCAGACATAATTATTCTTTTTAATAGGACAGCAAAATTACTGAATTGCTTTGCATTTTAGAGACTTGCTTTCCGTTTTTTTAAAATTAATAAAAAAAATGATTGCGACCATTAAACTAGTTAAAATTAAAATTTTCAATAAAATTACCAATTAAAATAGGCACCGCATAGCTATGTATACTATTAATAGGAATACCTCCCAGCAAAGAATCTTTCACTTTCACAATCCAGAACCTTGTATATAAATGCTGATGCGATAATTTATGAATGATAACATCTTCATTATATAAGGATAATTCAAAAGAAGCTGCTGTTAATAAGGTATGTTTTTTAACCACTAATTTAAAATCATCGAACCCTAAACTTGTTTTTGTTTCAACCAAAGGAAACTGATAGAGGTTTTGCCAAATGCCTTTCCCCTCACGTTTCTCTAAAACAGTATGGCCTTCATTATTTATAAAGACCAAAAAATTAAAATACTTCTTTTTCGCTTTCGCGGATTTTATTTTAACAGGAAGGTCGCCTATTCTATTTTCACTTAATGCCACACAACCATTATTAAAAGGACAGACAGTACAATCTGGACTTTGTGGCTTGCATTGCGTAGCACCAAACTCCATGATGGCTTGGTTAAAATCGGCCGGATTCTTTTTATCAATCAGTTCTTGTGCCAGATGTTTAAATTCCTTGGCCCCTTTTGATGAGTTAATAGCAGTATCTATACCAAAGTAACGCGATAGCACGCGGTACACATTCCCGTCTACCACAGCTTCCACTTTATTAAAACAAATTGAAGCGATGGCACTTGCTGTATAATCGCCAATACCTTTCAGTTTTAATAAGTCTTTGTAATTATTAGGAAACTCGCCCCCCAACTCACCAGCAATATATTTTGCGGTGGCATGCAAATTTCTAGCTCTTGAATAATACCCCAAGCCTTGCCATAATTTTAAAACCTGACTTTCTTCAGCCTCTGCTAAATGGAAAACTGACGGAAATTCATCAACAAATTTGTTGTAATATGGTAAGCCTTGAGCGACTTGAGTTTGCTGTAATATAATTTCTGACAGCCAAATGTAATAAGGGTCTTTTGTCTGCCTCCAAGGAAGCTCCCGTTTATTAATTGAGTACCAGTTATTTAGGGTTTTTGAAAATATCATTAATTAAATAAATGCTTCCAACAAAAATAAACGTTTATAATCTTAAATTTTAATGAATTAGGTTTGAAATATTGAATTTTAAATCCCTATATTTGCATCCCTTTTAAAATTTATAGTAACTTAAAAAAATATATTAAAATGACTAAGGCTGATATAGTAGCAAAAATTTCTGATAAATTGGGAATTGAAAAAGGTGATGTTCAAGCGACTGTTGAAACATTTATGGAAGAGGTAAAATCTTCTTTAGAGAGCGGTGATAATGTTTACTTAAGAGGTTTTGGTAGCTTTATTATTAAAACAAGAGCTGAAAAAACTGGTAGAAACATTTCAAAAAACACTACCATTAAAATACCATCACATAATATCCCTGCATTTAAGCCTGCAAAAGTTTTTGTAGAAGGCGTTAAAACAAATGTAGACGTTAAATAAAATTGCATTGGCTGAAACTTGTTTCAGTTCTAAAATAAATTATTAATCAAAAAAACACACTATTTATGCCAAGTGGTAAAAAACGTAAGAGACATAAGGTAGCAACGCACAAAAGAAAAAAACGTGCACGTGCTAACCGTCACAAAAAGAAAAAGTAAGCCTTAAAAAGTAGTTGATAAACTACTTTTTTCGGTTTTAAACAACAACGTTCATTGAAATGAGTTCATTAAATTTTTAGACGCTTTTTCGGCGTTTTATGAACTCCACGGATATTAAAAATCCTGTGAAAAATAATGTATAATCCATCTGTACAGTTCAGTAAACAGTGAACAGTTACAGTTTACGGTAGCAATTACTGTAGGCCATTAACTGGAACTGTGTACTAGAACGTATGGATAAAAATTAACATAATGGATAAAGAATTGATTATTCGATCTAGTTCCGAGCACGTTGATTTTGCCTTATTAAAAGATGGAAAACTTATTGAATTACAGAAAGACGAAGACGGTAATAACTTTTCGGTTGGCGATGTGTTTATAGCCAAAATAAGAAAAGCTGTTCCTGGGTTAAATGCTGCATTTGTAAATGTAGGTTATGAGAAAGATGCATTTTTGCATTATCATGATTTAGGCCCAAAACTACCTTCCCTTTTAAAATTCACAAAAAGTGTAAGCACAGGTAAACTAAAAGATTTTTCTTTAAAAAATTTTCCATTTGAAAAAGATATTGATAAAGACGGCAAAGTTGCCGACGCTTTAAAATCAAATCAATCGCTATTGGTACAAATAGTAAAAGAGCCCATATCAACCAAAGGCCCTAGAATAAGCTCAGAGCTTTCTATTGCTGGTAGGTATATTGTTTTGGTGCCTTTTTCTAACCGTATTTCTATTTCTCAAAAAATAGAAGACAAAGATGAAAAAGACCGCTTAAAACGATTGGTAAAAAGCATTACGCCACCAGGGTTTGGCATTATTGTACGCACTGTAGCACAAGGCAAAAAAGTTGCAGAACTAGATAAAGATTTACAAAATTTGTTAGGTCGTTGGACCGCAATGTGTAAAAAACTGCACAAAGCACATCATCCAAGTAAAGTATTAGGTGAAATGAATAAGGCCTCGTCCATTTTACGAGACATATTCAATGATACCTTTACAAGTATTCATGTAGATGATGAAGAGCTTTACATTCAAATTAAAGATTACGTGCAAGAAATTGCACCAAACAAAGAATCAATCGTTAAATTGTATCAGTCTACCGTTCCTATTTTTGAAAAATTCGGAATTGAAAGACAAATTAAAACCTCCTTTGGTAAAACCGTTTCTATGGCAAAAGGTGCGTATCTTATTATAGAACACACCGAAGCTTTACACGTTATAGACGTAAACAGTGGAAACCGCTCTAATAAAGCAAACAACCAAGAGGATACAGCATTAGAAGTTAATTTAATAGCAGCTACAGAAATGGCGCGCCAATTACGTTTACGTGATATGGGTGGTATTATTGTAGTCGATTTTATTGATATGACTAGTGCAGAAAACAGGCAAAAGCTATTCAATCACCTTCGCGATGAAATGAAGGACGACAGAGCTAAACACAAGATATTGCCTCCAAGTAAATTTGGTTTGATACAAATTACAAGACAACGCGTTCGCCCAGAAATGAACATTAAAACTAAGGAGGAAAACCCCGACGAAGTAAACAATGGCTCTGAGGTAGAAGCACCAATAGGTATCGTGTCTAAAATTAAACACGACCTAGAACAACTATTAAAAAAAGACTATACAAAGTTGACCTTAAACACACATCCTTTTATAGCAGCCTTCTTAACAAAAGGTTTTCCATCAACACGTTCAAAATGGTTTTTTGAACACAAAAAATGGGTTAAAATTTTACCAAGAGATGCTTACACGTATTTGGAATACCACTTTTTCGATAAAGATGGTAAACAAATTAAATAATTTAAAAAAGCCTTACTATTTATTTAGTGAGGCTTTTTTGTTTTATATCAACTGGAAGTTTTAATTCTACTACTTAAACAAAAAAAGCCTTTACATCCAAAATAAACTGGACATAAAAGCTTTCACATTTATTAAAACTACCACTGCTATAGAGGGATTAGCGGTAGTTACATATTTTATTTCTAACTAATTTTAATTTCCTTATTCCTAGAATCTCGCAATTTTTTTACACCAAGTGCAGCTGCGCCTGCTAGTAAAATACTCAAACCACCATCAAGCGGAATTGAATCTGCACCTCCTGAACTTGGTTTTCCTTGCGGTGCTGTTGGAGCAGTTGTGCCCGGAGTAATTTTCTCTCCAAGATTCTTCTTATTATTAAATAACCCAACAATCCATTCCCAAACAGTTACCGATTTTAAAACAACCATTGCCGGAGCTACTTTCATCGTAGTAGAACTCATATTAGTCGCAACTGTATTTAAGTTTGTATTCAGGCTTGCTGCATTCGCATTCATTGAAAACACTAAGCACAGTGTTAAGGCAATGAGATTTATAGATTTTAAAAATGTAATGTTTTTAGTTTTCATAAGCGCTATTATTTAAATTATTACTAATTCAAAGGTCTTATAATTACCTAAACACTATTTGCTCTATTAAATAAATTATTGATGCAAACACATTACATTTATAATTTATGACAACGATTTAATAAAATCTATATCACGTTTATTAGTAATCGCTTCTTCAGCGTCTAAAATTAAATTAGTTATTTCTTCTTCTATAATAACCTGATATTTTGTATTTTCTTTATTCATGATGTGTTTCAGGTATAAAAGCATGGTTAGCAACTTTTCCACAATAACCACATCATGTTTACAATAGGTTCTCAGTTCTGCCATAACCTGAAAAATTAAATCCTTAAAATTTATAGTAGCAATAGACACGTAGGCTTCGTGGTCTATATAACTCAAGCTCTTATCCTTCTTTTGAACACGTAAAGAAAATAACTGCGATAAGTAATCAATGGCATTTAATGCGGTTCCAGGGTCGTTAATTCCAGGAGACATGGCTTTAACTGCCACTTCCGTAATTTGTTTGAATGCCAGCACGTAATTGTCTTCAACAAATTCACTTTTAGAAAAATCGAAGTGTTCCATGATACTTTCTATAACATCATCTTCTAATTTTTTTTCACTTTTGAAAAGGGTGTTTTCATCGGCCACAAACAAACCTTTTATAACCACTACATCTATTTTTACCTCTTGATTCTTGGCTATTTTAGCAATATTTTCAACTGAAACATTTTGTAAATAGCCCGATTTTTTAGATTTATGCACTTCCCAATTATCAGATTTCGGAAAATCACCTTCTTTATACTTCTCATTATCCATTAAGTACAACATTCTTTGTTTGGAGATATTGAAAATCTTATCCATGATATTATTGATTTGAATTTCCTGAGAAATAGAATGGATAAAATAGATGAAAGCACCAAGACAATTTACCATGAATAGAATAGCAAAAAGCACCGAAAAACCTGGTAATTGGTACTTATCGCCATTGGGTTCTATATAAACTAAAATGAAGGTACAATAGAGTATCGCTGCAATGTACAAGCCCAAAATCATTTGATGCCTTCTATTACTAATTAAACCTGGCAACAATCGTGGTGAAAAATTACTAGAGGCTTGATTAAGTAGTATCATAACCATAGAGAAACTAAACACCATAATAGAAATGAGACCTCCAATAAAGGTAGTTAGTAAACTTCTCGCCGTTTCAGTATTATTTATAACTAAGGCTGGAAACGTTTCTAGAAGGTATTTAGAAATTCCTTGTTCTTCTAGATAAATCATCACGTACGTGAAAACAAAACCTAAAACAGCTAAAAGCGTAGGATAGAACGCAATTTTATCTGTAAGTCGATATAGTTTTCTGAATAAGAAAAGCAATTTATCTTTCATATTATTGATTTTACAGACTAAAGTTAAAATCGTTTGATTATCAATCTGTATGGGGTTACTCTTTTTGACACCTTCAAATGACTTACATGATCTAGTGTTAAACTCATTTAATATAACATTTTCTATAACGACGTCGCACTAAACGTATCGCCTTGTGATAAATCGCCGGTATCAAAGCCTTTTTTAAACCAGCGCATACGCTGTGCAGAAGTACCATGTGTGAACGAATCTGGAACTACCCGACCACTCGATTGTTTTTGCAATCGATCATCACCAATGGCATTCGCTGCATTCATAGCTTCCTCAAGATCGCCTGTTTCCATCATCTGTGTCATTTGCTGAGAATGATGTGCCCAAACACCCGCCAAGAAATCGGCTTGAAGCTCTACTTTTACCGAGTATTTATTATATTCTTTTTCACTAAGTTGCCCTCTTAAGCGATTCATTTTATCTGAAACCCCTGTTATCTTCTGGATATGGTGCCCAACCTCATGGGCAATTACATACGCTTGCGCAAAGTCTCCTGGCGCATTCAACCTACGTTCCATCTCGTCGAAAAAACTTAAATCTATATATAATTTTTCGTCACCAGGACAATAAAAAGGCCCGGTAGCACTAGAAGCGGAACCACATGCAGACGACACAGAGCCTGTAAAAAGAACCAACTCTGGTTCTCTATAGTTACTTATAAGTTTGTTCCATACATCTTCTGTATTTGCTAGTATTGTAGCGCTAAAGTCGGCTAACTCTTGATCTTTAGCCGTTGGTTTATATGGCGCTGAAGATTCCGTTGGTAAAGATCCGCCACTTAAAAGCTGAGTTATTAAACTAAGTGGGTTTTTACCCATTATTAAAGACACCACTAAAAAACCTCCCACTATAAAAAGTCCCACTTTTGAAAAGAGGAGTTTAACAATTGGCCCTAACAACATCGGGCTAAACCCGCCTATTCCTTGGCCAGCACTACCACTTTTGCCTCTACGATCGTCTATATTAGAACTTTTCCTTCTACCTTGCCACTTCATAATGCGTATAAATTAAATTATAATTATTTTTTTCATTGCTTCAATTTACATATAATTTCAAAATTATAAATTAATTAAATTGAAGTTGTTTTCAAATTTCACCAAAAGACGTTTACACCTATTTAGCACACCCGTTATTTTGTTAAAATAGTAATCAAAATTACAAATGATTTTAAATTAAGTATATGATTTCTTAGTTTTGCCGCAAAAAAAATGATTTGCGAGTTAGAGAGAAAAGATTTTGAAGCATTTAAAACAACAAATATACTACCTCAAACTCCTTTTTGGGGTCGCGTAAAAAGTGAACAAGGATTTATACCTCAAGGGTTTGAGTTAACTATTTCAAAAGATTTGCTAGTTAGCACCGCTAGTCCTTCGGAAAAAGTAGTTGAAGATTTATTAATTCTCATTAAGTATATAAACGAGGAAAGTTGCATTGCTTACGTTCCGTACGGTCCCAAATTAGTACCTACCTTTGAAAACCAAGGTTTATTTTTAGAACAGTTATCCGAATCCATAAAACCACACTTACCTCCCAATTGTATTTTTATACGCTACGATTTAATTTGGGAGAATCAATGGGCTGTTGAAAAAGAGTATTTTGACGATTCTGGTAATTGGATAGGACCACCTCCCCACCAAACCCAGGAATTCAGAGTCAATTTTGGCACCGAAAACTGGAACTTGCATAAAAGCGTCACAGACAACCTTCCCAAAAACACTTTTTTCCTTGATTTGACTTTGGACGAAAAAGATTTGCTCTATAACATGAGGTACAATACAAGATACAATGTTAGAAAGGCGAATAAAAAAGGTATTAGAGTTCGCGAGTATGGCATTGAATATATGGATATCTGGTATCAATTATATTTAGATACTGCGACTCGACATGGCATGCCTTTACAAAATCAAGACTATTTTTCTACTATTTTAAAAAACCAAGATAATAGTAAAAATGGTGTTACCATTAAAATGCTCATGGCCGATGTTGATGGCAAGTTCATTTCTTCTATGTTTTTAGTGTTATCAAAAAACAGAGGCACCTATTTGTATGGCGCCTCAAAATCTTCTAAAAACAACTTAATGGCAAGTTATGCACTGCAATGGGAATCTATACGCATAGCAAAAGCATGGGGTTGCACTGAATATGATATGTTTGGTTCTGCACCCAATTTAAATAGAGCCCATCCTCTACACGGTATCCATATTTACAAAAAAGGATTTGGAGGTGACCTTTATCACAGAATGGGATGCTGGGACTACCCATATAACAAAAACATGTACAATTTATATAAGCTACAAGAAGCTCAAAAAAACTAAATATTAAGTTCAAGAAGTTTGAGATATTCAAACTTCTTGAACTTAAACATCATATTATGTCGCCGGATTCGGAATTAATTCGTGAACATCATTAATTTGTTTCAATACCTCATCACTTAAAGTAATAGCTGCACTTCCTATATTCTCTTTAAGTTGCTCTAAATTGGTAGCACCAATAATATTACTAGTTACAAACGGTTGTTGGTTTACAAAGGCTAAACTCATTTGCGCTAATGTCATCTTGTTATCCTCAGCTATTTTAAGATAACGTTTAGTAGCCTCGGTGCTTTGTTCGCTGCTGTAACGCCCAAACCTTGGAAATAATTTCAATCGCGCATTTTCTGCCGCTGTTCCTTTAATATATTTACCAGAAAGCACTCCAAATGCCATAGGCGAATACGCTAATAAACCTACATGTTCTCGCATGGAAACTTCGGCCAAATCACCTTCAAAACCTCTATTTATTAAGGAATAGGCATTTTGTATGGTTTTCATACGTGGTAAACTGTGCTTTTTAGATTCTTCTAAAAAACGCATGGCTCCCCACGCTTTTTCGTTAGACATTCCAACTTGACGAATTTTACCTTCCTTAATTTGTCCTTCTAAAACCTGAAGTACCTCATTAAAATTATCGGTCCAACTATCATTCGGGTTGTGCTTATAATCGCGAGTACCAAAGGTGTTCGTTTCACGTTCTGGCCAATGCAATTGATACAGATCGATATAATCTGTTTGCAGCCGTTTTAACTCATTATTGATAGCTTCTTTAATAGAGTCTGCATTCCAACCAGTAGTTCTAATATGCGCCGTATAATCGCTTGGGCGCCCAACAATTTTACTTGCCAACACCACTTTATCGCGGTTACCAGTTTTTTGCAACCATGTACCAATAACTTTACTGGTTATACCTTGAGTTTCCGGACTTGCTGGTACGGGATACATTTCAGCTGTATCTATAAAATTCACACCATGTTCTAGAGCGTAATCTAATTGCGCATGCCCTTCCGCTTCGGTATTTTGGTTTCCCCAGGTCATAGTGCCCAGGCATATTTTACTAACTTTTATATCGGTTTTTGGTATGTTGGTGTATTTCATTTTCGTTTTTTTGAACGATGCTATTTTAGACCCTAAGACCTTCAGACCGTTGGTTGTTTAATTCTTTTGATAAGACGCTAAAGATAAAAAACCTTTCAAAGTTATTACAACTTCGAAAGGTTTTAAAATTATGTTATTAATCTAAATGTCTCTGTGATGACTAAGAAACAAAGCTATCTGCCTTTAATTTCAACATCAAGAGATTGCTTCGTGCTTCACAATGACGTTACTAATTATCGTTTAACAACTTAGAAAGTTCATCTAACTTAGGTGTTAAAATAACTTCTATACGTCTGTTTCTTGCTTTACCTTCTGGAGAATCGTTCGTTGCAACAGGTGCAAATTCGCCACGACCAGCAGCCGTTAAATTCTCAGGGTTTATAGCTGTATTTTCTCTTAAAATATTTACTATCGCTGTAGCACGTTTGGTAGACAAATCCCAGTTATTGGTAATTTGACCATTTGCTTGGTAAGGTACATTATCAGTATGTCCTTCAATTAAAACGGCAATATCAGGGTTCGTTCCTAAAACAGTTCCTAATTGTTGTACGGCTCTTCTACCTTCTGTTCCAACTGCCCAACTTCCTGAACTGAATAATAACTTGTTTTCCATAGAAACATATACTTTACCATCACGTTGTTCTACAGTTAAACCTTTACCTTCAAAATCTGTTAAAGCTCTAGAAATAGCATCTTTTAAAGCGGTCATAGCAGCATCTTTATCTGATATTACTTTTTCTAATTCAGCTACACGATTGGAACGGTCTTGAAGTTCCTTTTTTAGTTTTTCTAAACGTTGATTTTCATCTGCCAAGGCTTGCTCTTTAGCTTCCAACTCGGCTAACAACTCTCTGTTTTTTTGAGAATTGGCTGAAATCGCCGCAGAACTATTTTTTTCCAACGCATCATAAGAAGCCTTTAATGCCTCTAAATTTGCTTTCGTAGCATCGTAATCACTTTGCAATCTATCACGATCTGCAACGGCTTCCTTATAAGCGGCTTTAAGTTGCTTTAATTCGTTTTCGGCAGTCGTTTTTAAATAGGTTAACTCTTCATTATCATCTGAAAGTTTTCTATTCTCTTTTTTTAGGTTAGCATATTTAGCTTCTAATTCTTTGTAAATTTTAGGTGATACGCAAGAAGCGGCAAACACCAATAATAGGGCAACTAAGGAAATTTTCTTAATCATTTTTAATTTCTTTATGGGATTGGTTAAAATAAAACGGGTTTAATTTTCAATTTCTACTAAAATTGGACAATGATCGCTATGTACAGCGTCTGACAGTATAACGGCTCTTTTTATCTTTTCTTGTATGGTATTTGAAACCATCGCATAATCTAAGCGCCAACCTTTGTTGTTTGCCCTAGAATTAGCTCGGTAACTCCACCATGTATAGTTATCTGGTTCTTTATTTAAATGTCTGAAAGAATCGATGAAACCATTAGCAATAAAAGCCCCGATCCATTTACGTTCTGATGGTAAAAACCCAGATACTTTACTCAAACCTTTTGGGTTATGAATATCAATTTCTTCATGGCAAATATTATAATCACCACAAATAACTAAATTAGGAGTCTCTTTTTTAAGATTACCTATATACTCTTGAAACATATCCATGTACTCAAATTTATGGTCTAACCTAGCATCATTGGTTCCTGAAGGCAAATACAAACTCATTACCGAGACACCATCAAAATCGGCTCTAATATTGCGACCTTCGAAATCCATTGACGCAATTCCCGTGCCATATTCTACATGATTTGGTTTTATTTTGCTTAAAATAGCAACACCGCTGTACCCTTTTTTCTGTGCACTAAACCAATAGTTATACGTGTAGCCTGCTTCAGCAAAAACATCTAAATCTAATTGTTCCTTTAAAGCTTTAATTTCTTGTAAGCAAATAACATCCGGATTGGCACTTTTTAACCAATCTATGAACCCTTTACTAAGTGCTGCGCGAATACCATTTACGTTGTATGAGATTATTTTCATGTAATAAAATAAGAATTTCAGCTAAAATAAATAATGCGTTACTTTTACACTATTATTTTATGCCACATTTAACGAAATCTATTAACAAAATATTTTAAACTATTTGAAGTTTAAGTAACTAATGAAGTTTATAACCTGCCTTTTTATTTTTTTTATTGGTTTTTGTGGCTTTTCGCAAAACCCAATATCTAACTATAGAACTAAAAAAGTTGCTGTAAAAGACACGGTTGTTATTGATAGCGTAAGTATTAATTCTAATCACTTTTCAATTCAAACTAAAAACAAGGTGGTTATTGACACGTCGTTTTATAAAGTCCATTTTGGAAAAGCCCGTCTGAAATTTATAAAACCGATTGAAACGGATTCTATCATCATTAATTATTTAAAATATCCCGAGTTTTTAACCAAAACATACAAGCAACTCGACGATGCCATTATTGTAGAAAATACTGATAATATTCAAAAACTGTATCAACTTTCACAACCCAATGACACAAAAAATTATATTCCTTTTGATGGTTTAACAACTTCAGGGAGCATTTCTCGAGGTGTGACTGTTGGAAACAATCAAAATTCGGTTTTAAATAGTGAATTAGACCTTCAAATATCTGGGAAGTTGAGTGATAAAGTATCCCTTCGTGCTTCCATTCAAGATGCCAACATCCCATTACAAGAAAGCGGATACAGCCAGCGATTGGATGAATTTGACCAAGTTTTCATAGAACTTTACAGTGACCGTTGGAACGTACGTGCAGGTGATATCGATTTACAAAATACCAACTCTTATTTTTCGAGTTTTTCTAAACGTGTACAAGGACTATCCGTAAATGCTACTTTAGGCGATGATGATACCGAAACAAATGTATTTGCCGCTGGTGCCCTAGTACGTGGACAGTTTACTAGAAGTCAATTTAAAGCGCAGGAAGGCAATCAGGGCCCCTATAAACTACAGGGTCAAAATGGGGAGTTGTTTGTGCTTATTGTATCTGGCAGTGAAACCGTTTATGTAAATGGTGTGGTGGCGCAACGTGGGGAAGACCAAGATTATATTATTGATTATAATGCCGGTGAAATTATATTTAATTCAACATTCCCGATAACTTCTGAAATGCGAATCACAGTCGATTATCAATACAGTGAACGCAACTATTCCCGTTTAGTAGCTTATGGCGGTAGCAACTTTAAAAGTGACAAACTAAGCTTGGGCGTATCGGTGTATTCTGAAAATGATGCTAAAAACCAACCGCTGCAACAAAACTTATCGGAAGCTCAAGTGCAAATACTTTCAGAAGCAGGAGACGATAGAACACAAATGGTAGCACCATCGGAAGTTGAAGAAAGCATCAATGAGAACCGCATTTTGTATAAAAAAGAACTCGTTGGTGCGGTTGAAACCTTTGTGTTTTCCAACAATCCTGACGATACGCTGTACCGCGTCACCTTTTCTCAAGTGGGTACTAACCAAGGTGACTATGTTTTACAAAGCACTAATGCTATTAATAATATTTACGAATATGCAGGTGCTTCTTTGGGTGATTATGCTCCAATCATTCAATTAATTGCACCAACAAAACTTCAGATGGCAGTGGTGAATGGAACCTATACGCCTACTGAAAAAACAGATATTGGTTTTGAATTAGCTGCCAGTAAAAACGATCTAAACTTGTTTTCAAGTTTAGATGATGCCAATAACAATGGATTAGCTGGTAAAATTAAAATTACACAAAGCCTTATTAACAATGACAGTTTATGGAACTTGAAGGTTTTTGCAGATGCAGACTATATTCAGCAAAATTTCAAAACCATTGAACGTTTGTATAATGCGGAGTTTAGTAGAGATTGGAATTTAGATACTGATGGCACTAATTCTACCACTATTAACTTTGGAAACCAAACCTTGTTAACTTCTGGTTTAAGCTTGAACCATCCAGAAAAAGGAAACGCCAACTATCAATTTGAACATCTGGGTTATTCTGAAAATTTTAATGGAAATCGACACATCTTCAACACCTATTTACTACTTAATAAATTCAGAGTCACCTCCAATTCCAGTTTTTTAAATGCCAATTCTAGTTTAAATACTTCCACATTCTTGCGCTCGTCAAACACCCTTACTTATAGCATGAATTCAAGTTGGTTAGGAACTAAGTTGGCCATTGAAGACAATGAACAAAAAACAGTTGCTACACAAGAACTGACAGATTTAAGTCAGAAATTCAAATCCTACGAAGTGTTTTTTGGCGTTGGTGATAGCACCAAAATTTTTACCGAGATTGGTTATAAAAACAGAGTAAATGATAGTATTAGAAATAATCAATTACAAAAAGTAAACACATCGAATACGTTATATTTAAACACGCGCCTCATCCAAAACACCAACACCAACTTAGCGTTATACGCCAATTACAGAACTTTAGAAAGTGAAGATGAAACTATTGATGACGAACAATCTATAAATTCCCGATTGCAGTTCAACCAAAAATTATTTAACCAATTGGTGCAATGGAACACTTTATTTGAAACCAACTCGGGGAGTTTACCACAACAAGATTTTACGTATGTTGAAGTAGAACCTGGCCAAGGTACTTACACATGGATTGATTATAACGAAAACAACATTCAAGAACTGGAAGAATTCGAAATTGCCCAATTTCAAGATCAAGGTAAATACATTCGGGTGCTATTACCCAACCGGGTTTACATAAAAACCCATCAAAATAGATTGAGTCAAACACTTACCATCAATCCCGCAAAGTGGGCTGTAAGTGAGAATAAAACTCAAAAGTTCTGGTCTCATTTTTACAACCAAACCAGTTATTTAGTAGATAGAAAACTGAAGCGAGATGGTGGTGGCTTTAACTTAAACCCGTTCGAAAGCAGTGAAGAAAACCAATTAGGCCTTCAATTAAACTTTAGAAATGTATTGTTTCTTAATCGCGGAAAACAGCACTACACAACATCTTACACCTACCTTTCTAACAAAACCCGTAATATTTTATCTATCGGTTTTATTGAAAACGGACTGAATAGTCATCAGTTTAATTTCAACCATAAAATTGCTGAAAGTTGGTTGCTAACACTTCAATCTTATTTTGAAAACAATGAAAGCATTAGCGAAAATTTCGCAAGTAAAAATTACAATTTTGATGAAACCCGTTTAAACCCCAAATTATCCTATTTATTTAATGATAATTCACGATTCGACATCTTCTATCAACATGCCAGTAAAGCGAATACCATTGGTAGTTTAGAGACTTTAAATCAACAAAAATACGGGACATCTTTCACCTTCGCTGGAAGTCAAAAAAACTCCATAATTGGTGAGTTTAATTTTTTCTCTAATAAATTTGATGGAAATGCCAACACTCCCGTTTCTTATCAAATGTTGGAAGGCTTGCAACCTGGTAAGAACTTTACTTGGAGTGTACTTGCCCAAAAAAAACTAACTGAGTTTTTGGACCTCAACCTGAGTTACTTTGGCAGAAAAACTGAAACTAGTAAAACCATTCATACAGGAACCGTACAATTGAAAGCTTATTTTTAAAATTGTAGTACATCTATTTTTTCAAAAACAGACATGATAACTTTGACTGCTTCAATATAAAATTCAGGATGAATGTTCTCATAATCATCAGTTGGTTTGTGGTAATCTTCATGATCATCTACTCCGAAATACAAAAACGGGATCTTCTTTTTATGGAAATTTGCATGGTCTGAGGCATAAGTCCAATTGTCTTTCCAATTCCCCTCATCATGCCCGGTCAAAAGACTCATTTTTAGCGAATAGTCATGATCTACAATCACATGTTTCAACGTTTCATTATGCACTGTACCTACTGCGAATAGTTCCTTTTTATCACTTCTACTAATCATATCCAAATTAAGATTTACCATGATATGTTTTAATGGAATTATGGAATGATTTACAAAATATTTGGAACCTTGAAGCCCCAATTCCTCAGCATCAAAAGCAGCCAAAATAACCGAGTGTTTTGGCGGATTATTTTTAAAATATTCAGCAAAACTAAACAAGGCACTCACCCCAGATGCATCATCATCTGCACCATTATAAATTTGCCCATTCTTAATGCCTTCATGATCGTAATGTGCACTAATAACAACATACTTTTCAGGGTATAGCGCACCTTTAATCAGCCCTAAAACATTCGAACCTTTATATTGTTTTCCTTCATTTGAAAATGAAAAAGGCTGCGTATAGCTTTTACCTAATGGCAAAACATGAGCTGCTACAAACTGATTGATAATATATTTTTCTGCTTTCTCGCCTCCCTTTGTTCCGGTTCTTCTCCCTTCAAAAGCATCGGATGATAAGGTTTTTATATGCTGAAGTAAAGAGTGTTCATTAAATAAAGCACTAGAAACTGAATCGTTTATAACGGATGATTGCCCATTGCCATGAAGAAACACGAGCAAACAAAGCGTACTTAAAAGAATATTTTTAATCATTAGTTCTAATTTATTTTTAAAACTAAACAAAAAACCCAAGCAAAAGCCTGGGTTTTATAATTTATCGATGAAAGGAAGTGCGTACTACTAAATACTCGCTTTCATTAATTCTCTATTCATACGTGCAATATTTTCTAATGAAATGCCTTTGGGACATTCAATTTCGCAAGCACCTGTATTTGTACAGTTTCCAAAACCTTCTAGATCCATTTGTGCTACCATGTTACGAACACGGTCTGCAGCTTCTACTTGTCCTTGGGGTAACAAAGCGTATTGCGATACTTTAGCACCTACAAACAACATCGCAGATGAGTTTTTACACGTAGCAACACAAGCTCCACAACCTATACAGGTTGCTGCATCCATAGCTTCATCGGCAGCATGCTTAGAAATAGGAAGCGAATTTGCATCTTGTGTGTTTCCTGAAGTATTAACAGAAATATACCCACCAGCTTGTTGGATACGCTCGAAAGCCATTCTATCTACTACTAAATCTTTTATAACTGGAAATGCAGCCGCTCTAAATGGTTCGATAGTAATCGTATCGCCATCTTTAAACATACGCATGTGCAATTGACAAGTTGTTACGCCTCTATCTGGACCATGTGCTTCACCGTTTATGTACATAGAACACATACCGCAAATACCTTCACGACAATCGTGATCGAAGGCCACAGGCTCTTCTCCTGTATTTACTAACTGCTCATTCAAAACATCCATCATTTCTAAAAAAGACATATGTTCTGAAATTTCAGTTACTTTATAATCGACCATTTGACCCTTTGCTTTCGAGTCTTTTTGTCTCCAAATTTTAAGTGTTAAATTCATAATGTCTTTATCTTATTTGTATGAACGTTGTTTTAGTTCAATATCTTTAAACTCTAATATTTCTTTATGTAAAACCGCATCAGCTGGCTCTCCTTTGTATTCCCAAGCAGCTACATACGCGTAATCTGTATCATTACGTTTTGCTTCACCTTTTTGTTCGCCGTCTAATTCAACCGACTCTTCTCTAAAGTGACCTCCACAAGATTCATTTCTATTAAGTGCATCTTTAGCAAATAATTCACCTAATTCAAGGAAATCTGCAACACGCCCTGCTTTTTCTAATTCAGGATTCATTTCACCTGCAGAACCTGGCACTTTTACGTTTTTCCAGAAATCTTCACGTAAAGCTTTAATTTCCGTCATCGCTTCTTTTAAACCTTGTTCGTTACGTGACATTCCACATTTATCCCACATAATTTTTCCTAATTTTTTGTGGTAATAATCTACGGAGTGTTCTCCTTTATTATTAATGAAGAAATTGATTCTATCTGAAACTTCTTTTTCAGCTTCATCAAACTCAGGTGTATTCGTTGGAATTTTTCCTGTTCTAATTTCATTAGAAAGATAGTCTCCAATAGTATAAGGTAATACGAAATAACCATCGGCCAATCCTTGCATTAATGCAGAAGCGCCTAATCTATTCGCACCATGCTCAGAGAAATTTGCTTCTCCAATACAGTACAACCCATCAACCGAAGTCATTAAGTTATAATCCACCCAAATACCACCCATTGTATAGTGGGTTGCAGGATAAATCATCATCGGCATTTTGTATGGATCTTCATCTACAATTTTCTCATACATTTGAAATAAGTTTCCGTATTTCTCTTCTACAATCGCTTGACCTAATGCATATATTTTAGCATCTGAAGCGTTTTCTATATTCTGAATTTTAGCTTGTACTTTTCCGTAACGTGTAATAGCGGTAGCGAAATCTAAATATACAGCTTCACCAGTAGCATTCACACCATAACCAGCATCACAACGTTCTTTAGCTGCACGAGACGCTACATCACGAGGTACTAAATTACCAAATGCAGGATAACGACGCTCTAAGAAATAATCTCTATTTTCTTCAGCGATATCCGTTGGTTTCATTTTACGTTGTTGTAATGCTTTAGAATCTTCAATATTCTTTGGCACCCAAATACGTCCGTCGTTACGTAACGATTCAGACATCAACGTTAATTTAGATTGATAATCGCCCGAACGTGGAATACACGTTGGGTGAATTTGTGTATAACAAGGATTTGCAAAATGCGCTCCTTTTTTGTGAATTTTCCAAGCAGCAGTGGCGTTACTTCCCATCGCGTTAGTCGATAAGAAATATACATTTCCATAACCACCAGAAGCAATAACTACAGCATGTGCAGAATGACGTTCTATTTCACCAGTAATTAAATTACGAGCAATAATACCTCTAGCTTTACCATCAACTTTAACAACATCAAGCATTTCGTGACGGTTAAACATTTCAATTTTACCACGTGCAATTTGACGGTTCATTGCTGAATAAGCACCTAAAAGTAGTTGCTGACCTGTTTGCCCTTTAGCGTAAAAAGTTCTTGAAACCAATACACCACCAAACGAACGGTTATCTAATAACCCACCATAATCACGTGCAAAAGGAACCCCTTGAGCCACACATTGGTCAATAATATTAGCCGACACTTCAGCCAAACGGTATACGTTAGCTTCACGAGAACGGTAATCGCCTCCTTTTACAGTATCGTAAAATAATCTATATGTAGAATCGCCATCACCTTGATAGTTTTTGGCAGCATTAATACCTCCTTGCGCTGCAATAGAATGCGCACGTCGAGGAGAATCTTGATAAGCAAATGCTTTTACATTATAACCTAGCTCTGCTAAAGTAGCTGCAGCAGAACCACCAGCTAATCCTGTTCCAACAACAATAATATCAATGTGACGCTTATTTGCAGGATTTACAAGATTGATATGATTTTTATAATCTGTCCATTTATCTTTTAATGGACCGTGTGGTATTTTTGAATCTAATGCCATATATCTGAGATTAATGGTGATTTAAATGATGAAATAGCGCAATAATTATAAACCCTAAAGGAATAATAATCGAGTAAGCTGTCCCTATATTTTGTAGTGTCTTTTTTCTTCCTGCAGTAGCACCCATCGATTGAAATGCAGAAGTAAAACCATGCAATAAATGCAAGCCTAAGAACACAAATGCTATAACATAAGCACCTACTCTAATTGGGCTAACAAATTTTTCTTGTAACTCATGGAAATAACGATAGCCTTCTACACCTTCGTGTACTCCAGACCAATCGCCTTGAATGAATTTCACGTTAATTTCTGGAAACCAAAAATCGATAAAATGTAAAATGATAAATGCTAAAATAGCAATACCACTGTAAATCATGTTTCTACTCATCCATGTAGAATTTGCTGCACCATTGTTTTTAGCATAACTAACACCTTGTGCTTTTTTGTTCCTTATTTCTAGAATAAAGCCCATAACAAAGTGAAATACTACTCCAAAAATCAACACAGGTTGCAATGCAAATTGAATTAACCAATTGGTTCCCATAAAGTGAGAGACCTCGTTAAAAAGGTCGGCACTGAAAACAGATAAAAGGTTAATTGCAAAATGTTGAAGTAAGAAAAACATGAGGAAAAAAGCTGAAAGCGCCATGGCTACTTTTCTTCCAATTGAAGATTTAAAAAATCCGCTCATTATTTAATTTATTAAGTATAGTTTACAAATGTAATTTACAATAAATTCATAGGCAAAAAGTTAAGCCGTAAAATTCTAATTTAGAACTATTATAAGTAAAAATACTTAGTTAACGCAAAAACTTGCGTTATTTACTGTTTACACACAGAAAAACTGAACATAATAAAATTAAAAGGATATAAAACTAAAAATATCACAACAAAAGTAACGTCTCAACTATTTAAAATCTAGCAAAAACGCACTTAAACAAAAATAAACTTAATCAATAAGTATTTTTTTAGTGATTTCAGCTCTTTCGGAAATAATCTTAACAAAATACAAACCTTTTGAAACACCTCTTAAATTAATGGTTTTAGTACGTGAACCACTAGTTGCATCTTGTTCAGAAATTAGCCTACCACTAACATCATAAACAACAATTTTATCTAAATTAACTAGAGATGTGTTTTTTATATAAAACAGACCATTTGTAGGGTTCGGATACATACTTATTGAAGCATTTAACTCCTCTTCCTCAACACTTAAATAACACGGATGATTCGTCATAGACAACTGACCACAAGACATAGAACTTGTACTTCTAGCTTGTATAACATTTGCCGCATTAATGTTTCTTGAACCCAATGCTCGTTGTTCTTCAGAGTTTGAAATCGCATAATGCAACACATCGTTCGTATCGTTAACATGAGATAGTTGGTGCCCATGCCCCAACTCATGAAGTGCTACACTTTCAAAATCATACTGAGTAATCCCTGTTGAGTTGACAGCAGGACTATAATTCCAATTCGCTGCGTCATCAAAAACAATATCCAACTCTGCAACAAACCAACTAAACGTACTTCCTGAGGAACAACCATTAAAATAAGATATACATTGACCCAAAACATCTGTTTCCAGTTCGGAGCCGTTATCAAATCTAATAACATTTACCCCGTCATCGGCATCAATATCTACAGTAGTTGTTGCTCCAATAACCCAATTAATTCCAGTAGCACAACGCCATGATTCAAACGCCCTTAAAAAGGCTGCCTTTGCATTCGCATTCGCATTAAAATCTGTAAACATTTGCCAAGTATAACCGCCTGCAGCGTTTTCATTAACATGTTGTAATTTATAAGCATAAGCAGGAAGCGGTCCAGCAGCATCATCAGCATCATACTCAATATTTGTTTCCGTAGCTGTAACTGTTAAATTACTCGCAGAAGGCGCCGAACCACTAGCACTATCTACAACTCTTATCTTACCTGTCCCCGCTCTTGAAGGGATTTCTACTGTAATTTTCGTATCCGTCCAAGTCAACACTTGCGTTCCTAATGCCTCTATAAATGTAGCACCTCCATCATCTGCATTACTAAATAAAACCTTCCCTTTACTTCCTCCAAAACCAGTACCATTAATAGTAAGTACTGTTTTAGTACCTCCTGTTCCTGAAGTTGGAGTGAACGTTATATTACCGGGTGCCAATACACTTTTACTAACACTAGATTGTTTGCTCATGCCCTCAAAACTAGAAACATTCACATAGCCAGTTTTAGTATGACTCATAATTTCATCATAAAAACGAGTTTCTATTCCTGACTTTTTATTAAACGGATTAATGGCTTGATCTGTATAAACATTATACTTGTAAAACCCCTGTAAAGACCCGTAAGGTTTAAATTGTTTTTTTGAAGTTTTACTTTGAGTATTCAACTTGACGTTATTATCATAAAGCATATAAACACCTACATCATTCACGTCCAATGTTAAACTTGGAGTCACAACTTCAGCAGATAAACCAACAGTTCCACCTCTAGTAACAACTTCAATAGTTTCTACAAATTCACCCTTAAAAACTTTATAAACCCGAACTGTATTCACGGTATAAATATTTTTATTCCCTGCATCTCTAAAGGATTTCTTGGACACCACTTGACCTTCTACAACCAAGCTAGAATTATCAATTTGTTTTTTTAACGACGCTTCTTTAAGTAGGATTTGGGCATTTAAACCTGATACACTTACTAGAAAAACTAATAAGCTAAATCCTGTTTGTAACATAACTCTTTTCATGATATCTAAAATTTTTAATACTGGTTCGAATAGGGACAGTACCAAATATAACAAATTATTAGATATGATTTGCTTAGTTTTGCTACTTTAAGCATACTTAACGCTTAAATAACACAAACTTAAAAACATTAAAAGCTGTATCATATAAAATTGATTTACAGCGAATTTAAAAACAAACACATGAAATACTCACCAATAAACGCTTCACTATTCATTAAAAACAGAAAAAATTTTGCTGCTAAAATGAAACCTAGCAGTTTAGCTGTTTTTAACTCAAATGACGTTTATCCAATAAGTGCAGATAGCACCTTGCCCTTTCAACAACATCGCGATATTTTTTATTTAAGTGGTGTAGACCAAGAAGAAAGTATTTTGGTTTTGTTTCCAGATTGCCCAAAAGAAAAACATCGTGAAATTTTATTTTTAAAAGAAACCAACGACCATATTGCTGTTTGGGAAGGCGAAAAACTAACTAAAGAAAAAGCCTTTGAAACCAGCGGCATAAAAACAGTGTATTGGCTTCAGGACATGGAAAAAATCATGTTTGAATTAATGACACAATGCGACACCGTTTACATAAATACAAACGAGCATTACCGAGCCAATGTTGAAACAGAAACTCGCGAAGACCGTTACACCAAATGGTTAAAAGGAAAATACCCTTCACATAGTGTTGCGAAAAGCGCACCCATTTTACAACGTCTACGCTCCGTCAAAGACCCTATTGAAATTGATTTAATTCAACAAGCCTGTAACATTACAGAAAAAGGGTTTCGTAGAATTTTAAATTTTGTAAAACCAGGTGTTTGGGAATACGAAATTGAAGCCGAATTAATGCATGAATTTTTACGTAATCGCTCTAAAGGCTTTCCGTATACACCTATCATTGCCTCTGGGAACAATGCGAACGTATTACATTATATTGAAAACAATAAGGAATGTAAAGCTGGTGATTTAATTTTATTTGACACCGCCGCTGAATACGCCAATTACGCTAGTGATTTAAGTAGAACCATTCCCGTTTCCGGAAGATATACTG
Source organism: Mariniflexile sp. AS56 (assembly GCF_030552475.1). Classification (GTDB taxonomy): domain Bacteria; phylum Bacteroidota; class Bacteroidia; order Flavobacteriales; family Flavobacteriaceae; genus Mariniflexile. The sequence goes on from NZ_JAUPED010000001.1 coordinate 504,725, forward strand.
ACAGACAAAAAGCCGTTTACAACGCGGTTTTAAAAGTAAAAAATGAAGCGACTAAACTATTAGTTCCTGGAACTATTTGGGCAGATTACCATGTAGAGGTTGGTAAACTCATGACATCTGAATTACTTGGCTTAGGCTTACTAGACAAAGCCGACGTACAAAACGAAAACCCTGATTGGCCCGCTTACAAAAAATACTTTATGCACGGTACCAGTCACCACATGGGACTAGACACACATGATTACGGCATTTTAACAGAACCCATGCAAGCCAATATGGTTTTTACAGTTGAACCTGGAATTTACATACCTAAAGAAGGTTTCGGAATCAGACTAGAAGATGATGTTGTTATTCAAAAAACTGGAGAACCCTTCAATTTAATGGGTAACATACCCATTGAAGCAGAAGAAATAGAAGAAATTATGAATTCATAATTCTTAAAAAGAAGAAAAGGGCTGTTTTAAAAAACAGCCCTTTTTGCTAACAATACTAAATTTTTGCAATTTAAAGAGTGACTAATTCAAATAAATAATCGTTTAGTTTTTGTAGCGTATTAATTTTGTTTTTGGTATCAACCAAAAGTGAAATATTGTTATTACTTCCTCCATAGGAAATCATTCTAATTTTTACATCCTGCAATATTTGAAACAACTTATGTGTTTCTTGATGATTTACTACAGAGTGCCCCACCAAGCAAATAATACTTTGGTTTTTATCAACTTCAGTTGTAGAGAATTTATCTAACTCAGCTAAAATTTTATCTAAGTTTTTATCGTCATCAATAGTTAAGGATACCGCAACTTCCGATGTGGTAATCATATCAATAGACGTTTCGTAGGTTTCAAAAATTTCAAACACCTTTCTTAAAAAGCCATGTGCTTGTAACATTCTGCCAGATTTTATCTTTATAGCAGTAATACCATCTTTAGCAGCCATCGCTTTTACACCACTTTCAGAATGGTCGTCGTTTATTAAGGTACCATACGCTTCTGGATTCATCGTGTTTTTTAAACGAACCGGAATGTTAAGCGATCGAACTGGAGTTACAGTTTGTGGGTGTAGTATTTTCGCTCCGAAATAAGCTAATTCTGCAGCCTCATCAAACGATAAGTTTGAAATAGGTCTTGTATTATCAACATATCTAGGATCGTTGTTATGCATCCCATCAATATCTGTCCAAATTTGAACTTCTTCAGCATTTATAGCAGCACCAATAATAGTTGCTGTATAATCACTTCCTCCACGTTGAAGGTTAGAAATAACACCTTGATCATCCAAACAAATAAAACCTTGTGTGATATAAATTTGTGAATCTTCAACCTTATTATAGGTTGTTTTAAAATGTTCTTTTATATAATTTAAATCAGGATCTTTAGAAGCATCAATACGCATAAAATCCAATGCAGGTAATAATACAGAACTAACACCTTCTTGATTTAAATAACCATTCACCATATAGGTTGAAAGCAATTCGCCTTGTGCTACTATTTTATTTTCTAACTCAATTGAGTACGGCTTATCGGTACATTCTACTAATAAATTAAAAATACTAGACACGTATGTTTTCACATCTTTATTTAAAGACACATCAGAAAGCAAACTATCTATAACATTAAAATAAGTTTCATGAAGTACATTAATAATATCAATAGCTTCATTCGCCTCATTATCTGCAATATGTTTAGATATCGCAACTAATTGATTCGTTGTTCCAGACATAGCCGATAAAACAACCACCTTCTTTTCGCCATCGTTAATAAGATTTTTAACGTTAGAGATATTCTCAACAGAGCCTACAGAAGTGCCACCAAATTTTAATACTTTCATACTTTTATTAGCTTAATCTTTTACCTAATTGGTTCATTTTCATTAATTGAAAGTGCTAAATTATAACTCCTTAGCTTAAAAAAGATATTTATTAAAAAATATGTTTATTTTTGCACATATTGTTAAATAATTAACACGCTATGTAACGTCTTACATTTTATTTCATGTAAAACGCACAAATTATTAACCAGCACCTAAAACTAGGCACACTATGAAAACTGTATCAAACTGTGTAGAAGACATTCTAATTACCCAACCTTATTTAGAAGAAGCACTTTCTAGAAACATTATAAATTTTAGCGCTTTAGCCATAGAACTTACAGAGCCTATAAGTAAAATGCTGAAAAAGGATGTAAAACCAGGCGCTATTATGATGGCTTTAAGGCGCTACAATCCGCCACCAGCCCTATCAAATTCTGTGAAGATGAAAAAATTCATGCAGAATTTAGGAGATATCACGGTACGCTCTAATTTAACAGATTTTACTATAAAAAATTCAGAAACGATTATTGATAACCATGCTAAAATATTAGACCGTATCAATCAAGAATCCAAATTATTTTACACCTTTACTAGAGGTATTCATGAAAGCAACCTCATTATTTCAAGTAGTTTAAACGAATTTATTGTTGAAAACCTAAAAAACGAAACCTTTATAGCAACTCAAGACGGCTTATCAGCCATTAGCATAAACCTACCTCAAGACAACTCGAAAATTGCAGGTTTATACTACCAATTTTTTAAGCGCTTAGCTTGGGAAGGCATCGTACTTTATGAAGTTATTTCAACCACCAACGAATTCACTATTTTGGTTGAAGACGAATTTGTAGACAAAGCCTTCACAGCTATAAAAAAGGTAAAAGCCTAAACTATATAATATGATAGTAGCACACAAAGGCATCAACCTTTACTATACAGATAACGGCGTAGGCAACGCCGTAGTTTTTCTTCACGGCTTTTTGGAAAACTTAACCATGTGGGATGCATTTATTCCAAAACTATCAAAAAAAAACAGAGTTATTTGTATTGATTTACTTGGGCACGGCAACACCGAATGCCTTGGATACATACACACCATGGAACTTATGGCAGACGCCGTTGAAACGGTACTTAACCATTTAAACATTACACAAGCAACTCTAATTGGCCATTCTATGGGTGGTTATGTGGCGCTCGCTTTCGCGGAAAAAAACCCAGAAACCCTAAAAGGATTATGCCTGATGAATTCTACCGCACTGCCCGACACTCCCGAAAAAAAACAAAACAGAGATCGGGCTATTGCCGCAGTAAAGCAGAATTACAAAACATTTATTAGAATTGCGGTTAACAACCTATTCCGTCCAAAAAACAGAATCACTTTTTCAAACGAGATCAAAGAAGTCATCAACGAAGCACTAAAAACACCTTTACAAGGTATTATCGCCGCTTTAGAAGGTATGAAAATTAGAGAAAACAGAGAACATATCCTTAAAACACCAAATCTCAACAAGATGATGATTATCAGCATCAAAGATCCTGTTTTAGACTACAAAACATTATTAAAACAAACAGAGAACACCAACATAAAAAGTATCCAATTTCCTGATGGACACATGAGCCATATCGAAAATAAGAACATTTTTCTTACAAGCATAATGCATTTCATCGAAAATAAATAGCTTTTCAACGATTTATTTGTTTTTTTCATTATCTTTAGTTTCCAAACAACTGTAAAAATGAAAAAAAACACAACCAAATCGGCTTTCATACCAAAGGTTTTCTGTAACATTTTTGGTCATGACTTTAAAGTAACTAAAAAAGTCACCTACTACGTAAAAGAGTACACCTGCGTACATTGCAAAAAGCAATTAACAACAAACAGCAACGGCAGCCTTATAGAGTTAACACCTAAGTTTAAGGAGATTAACGCCATTTTAGAAAGAATTCACAACACAAGAATAGAGCGATTAAAGGATAAAAGTCTCGTTTCATCGATTTACTAGAAAGTTAACAATAAATATTGATTGTTTTTTATAGTTTAATAGTCTCTAATGTAGCTAATTAAAATATTTAAATGAAAAACATTCAGTGTCTGGTATTCGGGCATGGTTTCAAAGTAACTCGAAATGTTACCTATCATGTTAAAGAATACGCGTGTAAAACATGCAACAAACAACTCACCACAAACGGCAGCGGCCACCTCACCGAATTAACGCCCAAATTCAAAGAAATAAACGATGTTTTAGAACGAATTCACAATAAGCGCATGTCTAAAACCAAGCGACAAAAAGTTAAAAGCGACTTACTCGTATTTAGTCATTAAAATTTTTCCAGCCTTGTGCCTTAATAGGTATTCTAGAATCACCTCTAGTCACTAAATGCATGCCTTCACTAGCTTCTTTCATATAACCAATAACACTAAAATTTGGATTGGCTTGTATTTTAGGAAAATCGGCTTGCGACACGGTAAATAATAATTCATAATCTTCACCTCCGTTTAAAGCAACGGTTGTACTATCAATATCGAATTCCTCGCAAGTTGAAATTACTTGAGGATCTAAAGGAATTTTATCTTCATATAAATCGCAACCTACATTACTTTGCTTGCATAAATGCATAATTTCAGAGGATAAACCATCACTAACATCAATCATCGAAGTCGGTTTTACATCTAAATCTTTCAATAATTTAATAATGTCTTTACGTGCTTCTGGCTTCAATTGACGTTCAATAATATACGTGTAAGGATCTAAATCCGGTTGATTATTTGGGTTTACTTTATACACTTCTTTTTCACGCTCCAACACCTGTAAACCCATGAAAGCACCACCTAAATCGCCTGTAACAACCAGTAAATCTTTAGGGTTTGCACCACTTCTATAAACTTCTTCTTCCACTTCACCAATAGCCGTAACCGAAATTAAAAGACCCGTATTAGACGATGTTGTATCACCACCAATAACATCGATATCATAAATTTTAGCAGCAGTTTCAATACCTGCGTATATATCTTCAAGCGCTTCCACAGGAAACCTATTCGATACGGCAATAGATACCGTAATTTGTGTTGCTTTAGCATTCATCGCATACACATCAGATAGATTTACAACAACCGCTTTATACCCCAAATGTTTTAAAGGCATATAGCTTAAATCGAAATGCACACCTTCAACCAACAAATCTGTAGTCACTACAATTTTTTTGTTTTCAAAACTCAAAACAGCGGCATCATCACCAATACCTTTAATGGTCGAACTGTGGCTAATCTCAAAATTCTTAGTTAAATGGTCTATTAATCCAAATTCACCAAATTCACTTAAAGGGGTACGTTGTTGATTTTTATCTTCTATCATGCTGCAAAAATAAGAAGCTTATTTTTATAAACGAATACACTTTGAATAATAAAAATTCAAATTTGTTACCATAAAACTAAAAATCTACAACAAACCTGTTGTTTTTTAATCAATAAGAAAAACCTATAAAACTATATGCTAATATAATGTTAGGTTACATGGTAATACGTGACTTATATTGTATATTTGTACCCTATTTAGAAATCGTCTTAATAAAACACATCTTTAAGGCGAATCTAGATCTAATTAAAAAAATATGATAAAAGTTTCTGAAACAGCTAAGAAAAAAGTTATCGAACTTATGCAAGACGAAGGCTTTAACCCTACTGTAGATTTTGTACGTGTAGGCGTTAAAAGCGGCGGTTGTTCTGGCTTATCTTACGATTTGAAGTTTGATAAAGAAAATCAAGAAGATGATAAAGTTTTTGTAGACAATGATGTTAAAATTATTGTAGACAAAAAAAGCTTTCTATACTTGATAGGAACGACTTTAGAATATTCTGGAGGATTAAATGGAACCGGATTTGTATTTAATAACCCAAATGCAAATCGCACATGCGGTTGCGGCGAATCCTTTTCGCTTTAAACCCATCCCAACCTTCCAAAAGCGAAGGAGTTTACAACTAGTAAAAAAAATATGAGTAATAAATATACAGAGGACGATTTAAGAGAAGAGCTTAAAACCAAAGAATATGAATACGGATTTTATACTGATATAGCTTCCGATACATTTCCTATTGGTTTAAACGAAGACATTGTTCGTGCAATTTCTCTTAAAAAAGAAGAACCAGAATGGATGACCGAATGGCGCTTAGAAGCTTTTCGTGCTTGGGAAAAAATGATTGAACCAGAATGGGCAAATGTGCATTATGCAAAACCAGATTTTCAAGCTATTTCATACTATTCGGCACCAAACAGTAAGCCTAAATATGATAGTTTAGATGAAGTAGACCCTGAGTTATTAGCAACATTTGCTAAACTTGGAATTTCTATTGATGAACAAAAAAAACTATCTAATGTTGCCATGGATGTGGTTGTTGATTCCGTTTCGGTAGCAACAACATTCAAGAAAACTTTAGGTGAAAAAGGTATTATATTTTGTTCTATTTCTGAAGCATTGCGCGAGCATCCAGAATTAGTGAGAAAATATATTGGTACCGTAGTGCCACAAAAAGATAATTTCTATGCCGCTTTAAACTCCGCAGTTTTTAGTGACGGTAGTTTTTGTTACATTCCTAAAGGCGTTCGTTGCCCAATGGAATTATCAACTTACTTTAGAATTAATCAAGCAGGAACTGGTCAATTTGAAAGAACATTGGTTATTGCAGATGAAGGTAGTTACGTTTCTTATTTAGAAGGTTGTACCGCACCAAGTCGTGACGAAAACCAATTACACGCAGCCGTTGTAGAGCTTATTGCTATGGACGATGCTGAAATAAAATATTCAACCGTACAAAACTGGTACCCAGGAAATGCTGAAGGTAAAGGTGGCGTTTTCAATTTTGTAACCAAACGTGGTTTATGCGAAAAGAATGCTAAAATTTCTTGGACGCAAGTAGAAACTGGAAGTGCTGTTACTTGGAAATACCCATCATGTGTATTGAAAGGAGATAATTCGGTTGGTGAATTTTACTCAATCGCTGTTACTAACAATTACCAACAAGCAGATACTGGAACAAAAATGATTCATTTGGGTAAAAACACCAAATCGACCATTATTTCAAAAGGTATTTCAGCAGGAAAATCTCAAAACAGTTACCGCGGACTGGTTAAAATTAGCCCGAATGCAGATAACGCCCGTAACTTTTCGCAATGCGATAGTTTACTAATGGGTAACGAGTGTGGCGCACATACCTTTCCATACATTGAAGTGAAAAACAAAACAGCAAAAATAGAGCACGAAGCAACCACTAGTAAAATTGGTGAAGACCAAATTTTCTATTGCAACCAACGTGGTATCGATACTGAAAAAGCCATTGCACTTATTGTAAATGGTTTTAGTAAAGAAGTACTAAATAAACTTCCTATGGAGTTTGCTGTTGAAGCTCAAAAACTACTAGAAATTAGTTTAGAAGGCTCGGTAGGATAAATTATTTAAAAAGTATAAAATTAGAATCAAATTAACAACATGTTAAAAATTGAAAATTTACACGCAAGTGTTGAGGATAAAGCCATTTTAAGAGGCATAAATTTAGAAGTAAAAGCAGGAGAAGTTCATGCAATCATGGGACCAAATGGTTCTGGAAAAAGCACATTAGCTTCAGTTATTGCTGGAAAAGAAGAGTACGAAGTAACTGAAGGAAGCATTTTCCTAAATGATGAAGACATCGACGAATTAGCTGCTGAAGAGCGTGCACATAAAGGCATCTTTTTATCTTTTCAATACCCTATAGAAATCCCAGGCGTATCCGTTACAAACTTCATAAAAACAGCTATCAACGCAAACCGTAAAGCTAAAGGCTTAGACGATATGCCTGCTAAAGACATGTTGAAGTTAATCCGTGAAAAATCTGAGTTATTAGAAATTGATAGAAAATTTTTATCACGTTCTCTAAACGAAGGCTTTTCTGGTGGTGAAAAGAAACGTAACGAAATTTTCCAAATGGCGATGCTTGAGCCTAAATTAGCCATTCTAGATGAAACTGATTCTGGTTTGGATATCGATGCACTTCGTATTGTTGCTAATGGGGTTAATAAACTTAAAAGCAAAGACAACGCTGTTATTGTTATTACACACTACCAACGTTTGTTAGATTATATCGTTCCAGATTTTGTACACGTACTTTATAATGGTCGTATTGTAAAATCGGGTGGTAAAGAATTAGCGCACGAACTTGAAGAAAAAGGATACGACTGGATTAAAGAAGAAGTGAACGCATAAAAAAAAGTAAACAGTCACAGTAGCAGAATTCAGAAACACTGAAAACTGCGACTGAAAACTGAAAACTGAACGAAATGGATTTAAAAGAAAAATTAACAGCATCCTTTTTAGCATTCGAAAACCAAGTAGATACAGATACCTACGTGCACGATGTTAGAAATGAAGCTATCAAAATATTTGAAGAAAAAGGCTTTCCTTCTAAAAAGGAAGAAGCTTGGAAATACACCTCTTTAAATAGTGTTTTAAAGCAAGATTATAGCGTATTCCCTAAAAAGGAAAATGCGATAGAATATAGCGAAGTGAAAAAATATTTTATTCATGATATAGACACCTATAATGTGGTATTTATAGATGGAAAATATTCTTCGCACCTATCTCAAACCACGCACGATGGTATAGATGTGTGCTTAATGTCTTCAGCCTTAACCAAACCAAAATACCGTTTAGTTATTGAAAACTATTTTAATAAAGCAGCTACTAAAGATAGCTTACCTTCATTAAACACAGCGTTTTCAAATGAAGGTGCATACATTCATATCCCGAAAAACAAGTTAGTACAGAAGCCTATTCAAATCATTTACTTTTCAACAGGAAGTGAAGCGGCAACCATGTTACAACCACGTAACTTAGTTGTGGTAGACGAGAATTCGCATGTACAAATTATAGAGCGTCACCAAAGTTTAACCGATAATCCTGTTTTAACAAACAGTGTTACCGAAATTTTTACAAACAAACGCGCCATTGTCGACTATTACAAAATTCAAAACGACAACCAAAACGCGACGCTTATAGACAATACGTTTATAAAACAAAAGCAAGAAAGTGTTGCATCTGTGCACACGTTTTCTTTTGGCGGCAAGTTAGTTCGTAACAATTTGAACTTTTATCAATTAGGTGAACGTATCGAATCGATCTTAAAAGGGGTTACAATTATTGGCGATAAACAACATGTAGATCACAATACTTTAGTACACCACATCGAACCAAACTGCGAATCGCATCAAGACTACAAAGGTATTTTTGGAGAGAGTTCCACTGGGGTTTTTAACGGAAAAATTATTGTTGAAAAATTAGCTCAAAAAACCAATGCGTTTCAAGCTAATAACAATATTTTAATAAGCGATAAAGCAACTATAAACACCAAACCGCAATTAGAAATTTTTGCTGATGATGTGAAATGTTCTCACGGTTGTACCATTGGACAGCTTGATGAAAGCGCGATGTTTTACATGCAATCTCGTGGTATTCCAGAAAAAGAAGCCAAAGCACTTTTAATGTATGCCTTTAGTAATAACGTATTAAATTCGGTTAAAATTCCCGAAATTAAACAGCGCATTACTAAAATTATCGCCAACAAATTAGGCGTTAATATCGGATTCGATTTATAATATATATGGCCATTCCCTCGAAAGAGGGAATTTCTTTATATACACTTTAATAATATTTTTTTGAAGCTATTTCCCGCTATCCGCTATATCTTTTTTGCTTAAAAAAGAGCAAAAAAGGATGCCGCTTCTATCGGGGCTAAACACAACCCTATGTTCAACGTAGAAACCATTCGAAAAGACTTCCCCATCCTTTCTCGCAAAGTAAATGGCAAACCTTTAGTATATTTAGATAATGCAGCAACATCACAAACCCCACAACAGGTTATAGATGTTATTGTAGACTATTACTCAAACTACAACGCCAACATACATCGTGGTGTTCATACGTTAAGCCAAGAAGCTACCGATAAATACGAACAAGCGCGATATAAAATACAAGCCCATGTAAACGCCAAGTTTGCGCATGAAATTATATTCACGTCTGGCACAACCCATGGAATTAATTTAGTGGCCAACGGTTTCTCGTCTCTATTAAAAAAAGGCGACGAAATTATTGTTTCAGCTTTAGAGCATCATAGTAATATTGTCCCGTGGCAAATGCTTTGTGAACGTACAGGCGCTCTTTTAAAAGTCATTCCCATGAACCAAGAAGGTGAATTGGTTATGGCCGAGTACGACAAACTCCTATCAAAAAACACAAAACTTGTTTTTGTAAATCATATTTCAAATGCTTTAGGAACCATCAATCCTATTGAATATATTATTGAAAAAGCACACCAAGTAGGTGCTGCAGTTTTAATTGACGGCGCACAATCTTGTCCGCATATCAAACCAGATGTACAAGCATTGGATGTTGATTTTTATGTAACATCTGCACACAAAATGTGCGGACCAACAGGTCAAGGTATGTTATACGGGAAAGAAAGTTGGCTAAAAAAACTACCGCCTTACCAAGGTGGTGGCGAAATGATAGCCGAAGTGACTTTCGAAAAAACTACCTATGCAGATTTACCTCATAAATTCGAAGCAGGCACGCCAAACATATGTGGTGGTATTGCTTTTGGAGCCGCCATCGACTATATGAATCATATTGGTTTCGATGCTATTTCAGACTACGAACATGAGCTTCTCGAATACGCTACCACGCAATTATTACAAATTGAAGACTTAAAAATTTACGGTACTTCAAAAGAAAAAACCTCTGTTATTTCTTTTAACTTAGAAGGTATTCACCCCTATGATGTTGGTACTATTTTAGATAAATTAGGAATTGCAGTTCGCACAGGTCACCACTGCGCACAACCAATTATGGCTTTTTATAAAATTCCCGGAACGGTGCGTGCTTCCTTTTCATTTTACAACACAAAAGCAGAAATTGATGTTTTAGTTGCTGCCGTTAAAAAAGCTAAAATGATGCTTTCTTAGTACGCTTTATTAAAACCACTCAACTCACATTTCTGTTAACTATTTAACAAAAACTTACGTTTTGTCGAATAATTAACAAATACTTTGTCAAAATCACAGGTTTTTTCTAAAATTAATATATCTTGAACATCGACTAATTCAAATTTATATTAAAAATGAAAAAACTATTTTTAAGTATGGCTGCTGTGGCTTTGGCTTTTACAGCGTGTGACAACGACAAAAATGAGATTACTCAACAACAAGAAGTTGATATGACTGACTTTTATGTTTTCACCGATTTTAATGAAAACGAAATTGCAAAATCTGTCAATTCTAAAAAATCAACTAAATCTTGTTACACCATGAACGTGCTGAACAAGCAGTTGATGGATAATCCCGGTTTAGAAAAGAAAATGTATGATGTTGAATACCATACCAGACAATTTATAAACGCGAAAGGCAAGCCCACCGGCGGAGGTAAACCCGGAGGAAATGGCGGTGGAGAAACAGATGTTGATGTACTACCTATAGAAGATGGTTTAGGTACGGTAAACATTCCTGTTTATTTTCATATTGTATTACCAAACGCCAATGATGTGAGTAATTCCCAAATACAATCACAACTAAACGTGCTTATTAGCGACTTTAATAACCCAAACACCAATCAGCTACCTTCTGGTGCGACGAACTTTGTTAACGATGCTACAAACAGCAATATTAACTTCACATTGGCAGGAACAGCAAGATATAATGATAATACAGCGTCTTGGGGAACAAACAATGCCGTAAAAGCAGCATACCCGCCTATTACACCCCAAACACATTTAAATATTTGGATCTGTAATATTGGAGGTGGTATTTTAGGTTATGCACAATTCCCTGGTGGAAATTTATCCACAGATGGTGTTGTACTACTTCACTCTAGTTTACCTGGTGGATCGGCAGCACCATACAACCTAGGAAGAACAGCGACTCATGAAGTTGGCCATTATTTAAACTTACGTCACATTTGGGGTGATGGTAGATGTAAACAAGATGATTTTGTTGTAGATACACCAAGTTCAGACGGTGCTAATTACGGATGTCCTTCATTCCCAACAGTAAATTGTAGCACTACCGATATGACTATGAATTATATGGATTATACCGATGACGCCTGCATGTACATGTTTACAGACGGCCAAAGAAACAGAATGCGCGCTCTTTTCACCTCTGGCGGAGCAAGAGCAACTATGGCAGGAAATTAATCCTTCCATAATAAATAGTAAAAAGGCGCCATATTTGGCGTCTTTTTTGTATTATTAAGTATAGTAACCTAAATTTAAACCTATGAAAATCCTATTTTTTATTATAACGCTTTTTACCATAAACAATGGTTGTGCACAACAACACATTAACCAAGATTCTATAACTGTAGAGTATTCAGCCATGTCTAGAGGCTTATACAAAGTTATTAAAATCAACAAAAAAACTATTACATACGCATCTTTAAGAGAAGTAGCCCCTATTATAAAACTTTGTGACGACACCAATTGGGATTATATACTTCAGGCACTGAAACAAATAAATATTGAAAACTTACCCAATTTAAAAGCACCCTCAGAAAACCGCCTCTTTGATGGTGCCGCCATAGGGAAATTAAAAATAACTTATGAGGGTAAAACCTATGAAACCCCAAGCTTCGACCATGGCAACCCACATCACGAAATAGCCGAACTTGTTAAAGAAATGCTATCTATTTCAGAAAACATTGAATAGCAAGATTTGTTGTTGTATTTTTGCATAAAATTTAGTGCTTGTGACTATTGAAGACATACAAAACGAAATAATAGACGAATTCTCAATGTTTGAAGATTGGGAAGAACGCTACCAATATATGATTGATTTGGGGAAAGATTTACCCCTAATTAACGACCAATACAAAACCGACAGCAACATTATAAAAGGTTGCCAAAGTAAAGTATGGGTTCATGCCGAAATGCAGAATGATAAAATAGAATTTACAGCCGATAGTGATGCGATTATCACCAAAGGTATTATTGCTATTTTAATACGTGTATTTTCAAACCAGCATCCTAAAGATATTATTGCTGCCGATATGGATTTTATTGATAAAATCGGGCTAAAAGAACATTTATCACCTACCAGAGCTAACGGCTTAGTGAGTATGATAAAACAACTTAAAATGTATGCTATTGCATACCAAACACAATTAAAATAAGTTTATTCGTTGAATCGTTTATTTGTTAATTACTAATAAACGCCTTAACAAATCAACAATTAAACATTAATAAAAATGAGCGAAACAATCGATACCACCGAATTAGGTGAAAAAATAGTAAACGTATTAAAAACCATTTACGATCCAGAAATACCTGTAGACATTTATGAATTAGGTTTAATTTATGATGTATTTGTAAATGAAGATTTTGACGTTAAAATTTTAATGACTTTAACAACTCCAAACTGCCCTGTAGCAGAGACATTACCTTTGGAAGTTGAAGAAAAAGTAAAATCATTAAACGCTGTAAAAAGCGCTGAAGTTGAAATTACTTTCGATCCGCCTTGGACTCAAGATTTAATGAGTGAAGAAGCGAAGTTGGAATTAGGAATGCTATAATTCCTTATCCATTCGTAGTATTTAATAGTTAGTAAATAAAAAAAACGCTGTCCTTCTTCTTTGAAGAAATTAGAATCCGATTATATGTCAAATGAAATTATAAATCGCGTTGCGAATAGTGTACTTGTTACCATTAACCTTGAAGATTACTATCCAAAAGGCCAGCGTACTATTTTCGATATTAAAGATTGGCTATTTGAAGGTTTCGTGTTACGTGAAAAAGATTTTAGAGCCCAAGTTACAGAACATGATTGGTCACAATACCAAGATTGTTTTGTAGCCTTAACTTGCAGTAGCGATGCGATTATACCTGGTTGGGCGTATATGCTTATTAGCATTCAATTAGAACCGTTTGTGAAAAAGGCCCTTATAGGCAATCTTGAATCTTTAGAAACTTCTATATATCAAGATGTTATAAATAATTTAGATATTTCAGAATTTAAAAACAAACCTTTAATTATTAAAGGTTGTTCAAAAAAACCCGTGCCTCAAAACGCGTATATTATGCTTGCTTCAAAATTAAAACCGGTAGCAAAATCTATTATGTACGGTGAAGCTTGCTCGTCTGTCCCTCTATATAAAAACAAATAAAAACACTTATCATATTAGTTTAATTTCGTACTTAATTCTGTAAAGTTTTTAGTACGAAATTACTATTTTTGCATTTTAAAATTATATTTGCACATCTTATTAAAACTCAAAAAATGAAAAAAATCTTTTTATTAGCTTCCTTACTCTTCAGTATGGCGATGCTGAACGCACAAACAAAAGAAGAACTTGAAACTCAAAAATCTGAAAAACAAGCCAAAGCCAAAGCATTTCAAGCAGAAGCGAAAGCTTTACAAGCTAAGATAGATGCCTTACCTGGCTGGAGAACTGGGGCTTTTGGTACTATTGGTGGTACTTTATCTAATTTCAACAATTGGTATTCACAGAGTGCACCGAATAATTCATCTGGAAATATAGGCTTCACTTTTAATGGTTATGCTAACTTAATTCAAGAAAAGTTTTTTTGGAGAAATGCCTTAACAACCAATTTGAATTGGGTTAAATTGGACGATAAAGACGATCTAAATGATGACGATAGTTTCAACCCGACAACAGATGTTTTTAATATATCATCATTATACGGAAGAAACATCACTAAAACATTAGCAGCTTCTGGGTTGATGGAATACAGAACCACGCTTTTAGACAACTTTAACGACCCTGGTTATTTAGATTTGGGCGTTGGTGCTACTTGGACACCTATTAACAATTTAATAGTGGTAATTCACCCTTTAAACTACAATTTTGTATTTAGTAAAGAAGACACTGTATTCGAATCGTCTTTGGGCGCTAAAATTGTGGCCGATTACACCAGACAAATTAACGCCGTGAATTTCAAAACAAACCTTTCTATGTTTCAAAGCTACAAAAGTAGCGATTACTCTAACTGGACATGGACAAACTCATTTAGCTACTCACTTTGGAAAATGATTGGTGTTGGTTTCGATTTTGGCTTAAGAAATAACAAGCAAGAAGCTTTAAACTATACAAGAAAACTTCCTATAGTTGATGGAGGCGACCCAACTGCCACTTTTGAAACTGTAGATAACGATTTACAAACTTATTACACTTTAGGTTTGAGTTATAAATTCTAATAATTCTCCTTTTATACAAACAAAAAACGCACGTCTTTCGATGTGCGTTTTTTTTGTTTAATTACTTTTTGTTGCCTTTAAATTTCCGTTCCTTCTTTTTACTACTGAATATCCTTTTGAAAAAACCATCGCGTTTTTCTTCATGGCAGTCCAAGTCTGAAATCACGTCATTTGTCGGTTTTTCAAAATAGCTTTTTGTTATAAAATTGTATTGGGAATCTTTATTCAATTTGGTGTAGAATTTCGCGAAAATTGGTAAAGCTGAATTAGCTCCTTGACCCAATCCTGTTGTTTTAAAACCAATGGCTTGATTATCGTTTCCTACCCAAGTAACCGTTACTAAGTTAGGAGTAATACCCACAAACCAACCATCTTTATTATCTTGGGTTGTTCCTGTTTTCCCTGCAATATCATTGGTTAACCCATAAGTACTTCTTAATCTTGAAGCCGTACCTTTATTAACTGTCGATTTCATAATTTCCAGCATCACCTGCCTTGTATAATCATTAAAAGCGGGTTCTGTATGTTTTGGCTTAAAGGATGCAATAACCTTCCCGTTTCTATCCGTAACCTTCGTAATACAATAAGGCGTTACCGGCTTGCTGCTATTCACATAACTGGCATAAGCACCTGTAAGTTCTTTTAAATTAATTTCGGTGACCCCTAAGGCGATGGAAGGTAAGTTTGGTAAGTCTTTTTTAATTCCTAATTTTTTAGCCTGTTCTATTACTTTCGGAATTCCGACTTCATTTAAAACTTTTACAGCAATCGTATTTACGGAATTACTCAAAGCCATTTCCAAATTATAATTAAGATATGGGTCTTCAGATTCACCACCAGAATTAGAAGGCGTCCAATCATTATAATTACTATAAGTCACTTCAGCTAAAGAAAAATAGGTGCACGGTTTCATCCCATTTTCAATGGCAGCTGTATAAACAAAAGGTTTAAAAGTAGAACCAACTTGACGTTCACTTTGTGATACATGGTCGTATTTAAAATAACGGTAATCAATGCCTCCAATATAAGCACGAACAGCGCCTGTTTTAGGCTCAATACTTAGCATACCTGTATTTAAGAACTTCAGATAATGTTGCAAACTATCTAAAACACTCATTTTTCTTATCGTGTCTCCTTTCCAGCCAAACAATTCTGTGTTTCGTTTTACTGAAAGTGAATCTCGAATTTGTGAATCAGACAAGCCTGCTTCTTTATACCGCATATATTGTGGTAATTTTTTAAAAGCACCTTCAATAAGCTTTTTATTGGTCCGCCAAGGCGCATAATTTCCATAAGATGTTTCAAAATCATTTTGTAACACGGTAAGATGCTCTTTCATGGCTTCTTCTGCCAATTGCTGCATCCCAACATCTAAAGTGGTATGAACTATCAATCCGTCACGATACAAATCATAACGTTCGCCATTTGGGTTTTTAATACTATCTAAAATGGCAGCCAATTCCTTTTTAACCTGGGCTCTAAAATAAGGCGCAACACCTACATCATGGTTAAAAGATTTATAATCCAGTCCCAAAGGTTTATTTGCATAAAAGGCCGCAGAATCTTGTGGCATATTGCCATACTTTACCATTTGGTTAAGCACCACATTACGCCTGTCTACACTTCTTTCAGGATTTAATCTAGGGTTGTAATAATTGTTAGCTTTTAAGGAACCCACCAAAGTAGCAGCTTCATCTTTTGTGAGCTGAAATGCGGGTTTATTAAAAAATTTACGAGCAGCACTTTCAATACCATAAGTATTATCAGAAAAAGGAACCGTATTGAAATACATGGTTAAAATCTCTTTTTTGGAATAAATAGCTTCAATCCGTTCTGCAATAATGGCTTCTCGAAACTTATTAATCACCATGCTAAAAAACCGATAGTTATTTCTACCATATAGATTTTTAGCAAGTTGCAAGGTGATAGTACTTCCTCCGCCAGCAGATTTATCTCTTAGCAAAATGCTTTTTACAAAAACCCGCATTAAACTAATATTATCGATGCCATCATGCTCAAAAAAACGAACATCTTCCGTAGCTACTAAGGCATCAATAAGGTGTTTTGGAAAATCTTCATAATGCAAAGGCTGCCTATCATAAATATAATATTTACCTATTAGCTTGCCTTCTTGATCTAAAACCTGAGTAGCTTCTTCCTGTTTGATGGAACTAAGTTCTGTGCTGGTTGGTACTTTCCCAAAAACACCTAAATAAATACTAATATAAAGACCTACAAAAAAAATTAAAATGGCAGCAAAACCAACAAGTCCCCATTTTATCCATTTATTTTTCAATACACTTTTTATTAACTCCATACTCGGTTTTAACTAGTTCATATCTTCGTAGTCGGGGTACAAAAATTTGTTATAAGGAAAACGTGTGATGTGAATTTCGCGAACCTCATCATAAACACGCTTTTTAAAATCTTCTAAATTTTGTTTATTCAATGCTGAAATAAACAAGGCATTGTTACCTACTTTACTCATCCACGTACTTTTCCATTCATTAAGTGAATAATGCTTCGAACTACGTTCCGTTTCTAAATCATCGTCATCTAAAGGCTCTGCTTTATAGGCATCAATTTTGTTGAACACCATAATAATTGGCTTATCGGCACTTTTAATTTCACCTAATACCTTGTTTACAGACTCGATGTGTTCTTCGAAATTTGGATGTGAAATATCAACAACATGCAATAACATATCAGCTTCTCGTACCTCATCAAGCGTTCCTTTAAAACTTTCAACCAATTGGGTTGGTAGTTTTCTAATAAACCCAACGGTATCACTCAATAAAAAAGGTAAATTTTGAATCACCACTTTTCTAACCGTTGTATCTAAAGTCGCAAACAATTTGTTTTCAGCAAAAACATCGCTTTTGCTTACCACATTCATTAACGTCGATTTTCCAACATTCGTATAACCCACTAAGGCAACACGCACCATAGCACCACGGTTACCACGTTGTACAGACATTTGTCTGTCAATCGTTTTTAGTTTATCCTTAAGTAAGGCGATTTTATCACGTACAATACGTCTATCGGTTTCAATTTCTGTTTCACCAGGTCCACGCATACCAATACCCCCTTTTTGACGTTCAAGATGCGTCCACATACCACGTAATCTCGGTAACAAATATTCGCATTGTGCCAATTCAACCTGGGTTCTAGCATAACTGGTTTGTGCCCGTTGTGCAAAAATATCGAGTATTAAATTGGTTCTATCTAATACTTTACAATTAAGAATTTTACTTATGTTGCGTTCTTGCGCCGAAGATAATTCATCATCAAAAATAGCGGTACCAACTTCATTTTCTTCAATAAACTTTCGCACCTCTTCCATTTTACCGGTTCCTATAAAAGTTTTAGGATTGGGCATTTCCATTTTTTGGGTAAATCGTTTTATCACTTCACCACCAGCTGTAAAGGTTAAAAACTCCAGCTCGTCTAAATACTCCTGAGATTTAACTTCATCCTGTGCTTTTGTAATAACACCTATTAAAACAGCCTTTTCCAAGGTAACATCTTTCTTTTCTATCATAAAATAAAGGTAATATGCAAAGTTACATAATTGCATCCATTTTAATTTTTATATTTTTAGTGATTATTTTGATTTATGACAGACTCCCAAGAAGCTATAGAAGTACGCCACGATTTGCAAACCCTTGCGTTTTACAATCTTGAAAATTTATTTGATTTATTAGATGATAAACGTACGAATGACAATGATTTCCTGCCTACTTCGGTAAAAAAATGGACACCAAAACGCTACGATAATAAACTCAGGAAATTAAGTTTCGCTATCTCTAGCATAGGAAAGAAAGAAACAGGAAAACACCCCGCTATTGTTGGGCTAGCCGAAGTTGAGAGCGCTAAAGTAATTCAAGATTTAATAGCTTATAAGCATTTAGAAACTTGCAATTACGCTTATGTACACTACGATTCATTAGATGAACGCGGTATTGATGTTGCTTTAATTTATGACACTACTGCATTTGAAGTATCACATTCTGAAGTTTTTAGAATTCATTTAACCAATGAACAGGGCATGCCTGATTACACCAGAGACATCCTATTGGTTTCCGGCTTTTTAGATGGTGAAGCGGTTCACGTTATTGTAAACCATTGGTCGTCTAGACGCGAGGGCGAAAAAGAAACGGAACCAAAACGCATGGCTTCATCACATAAAGTCGCTGAAATTATCAGCAATTTACGCTTAGAAAATCCAGAAGCAAAAATTATTGTTATGGGAGATTTTAACGACGACCCTTCCAGTAATAGTATTAAAAATTTGGTTCAAACAGCAAACCTTTACAACCCCATGGATACCTTGCGTTCGTTTAGTCGAGGCACTACCATGCACAACCGCCAGTGGAATTTATTCGACCAGATTATTTTTTCTACTAACTTTTTTGAAAGCACACCCAATAAGTTAGAATTTGACAGTGCTAATATTTTTGATGAAGATTTTTTAAAACTCTTTAACGGAAAATTTAAAGGCACACCATACAGAACTTACATTGGCAAAAAATACCAAGGCGGTTATAGTGACCACTTTCCGGTGTATGCTATTTTTAAAAGGTGATGCTTACCTCATTGCGAGGAACAAAGCAATCTGTTGTTCTGCAAAGAAATGAATAACTTCAATTAATAAGATTACTTCAGTCACACCTACTTGTAATGACGAATAGTGGCTTGTTATAGCCTATGCTGCTTGAAAAAGAATAAGCGCCAATACAATCACTCCAACAGGTAACAACAAAAGCAACCAAATATTATGTTGAGGACTTGCCTTTTTGGTCATTCTAGCCTTTATCATCATACGTCTTTTACCTGTGTATTGCATCCAATTTTTAAAAAACACAAACAAGGAAACCAAAACAAAAAGCGTCCAAGCCTTTTCTTTGCTCATGGTACTCATATTCATCTGGTTAAAAAACTTCGCAAAGAAAATACCCAAAAACAATAATAAAGCACATTGCAATATCGAAATATAAGCAATAGCAATACTATTCGATTTTTGTTTGTATTTGGGTTTAAAAAAAGTAAAAATGCTATAGAAAAGGGAATCGAAGGTGCTCATTGGTTGGGTTTTAGTTAGAATATTATTTAGGACACGTAATTATTTTAGTGAAAGTTAATTTTCCAAAGGTAGTAGGTTTTTCTAGTTTATAAATTCCAACATTAGCATAATTGTTTTTAACATCGTAAAATACTTTTTTTACATATTGATAATCAGCACTGTATCCCAAAATTACATTTCTTAATGCGTTTTTGTTAAATTTAGATTTGCGTTTAAAATTTTTGAGTAAACGAACTTCCTTTTCATATCCCCAGTTTTTATCCTTTCGGAAAAAAACTTTTCCTATTTCTTTTTCACTTGTAATTGGCATAAATTCCATTTGACTTAACTCTTCTTGATATTGAACGGGACCTAAAATGGTGAAAAAATCTTTATCAATATCACTATTGAATTGTAAACAAACTCCTTTATGATTATTTGAATAATTTGCCCAAAGTGGCATATTCATAATATACATTGAAAAACAAGCAATTCCAAATTCCAAAATTAAGTCTAAAACCTTGCTTTGAGCATATTTTTGAAGAGATTCAGTAGTGTATTCCGACTTAAAGTATTCTTTTACTTTTTTATCAGTTATGCTCTCAGAAATTAAGTCATAAAATTTTGCTATTTCTTCTGAATTTTCAGTTAATCTAACCAGTTCTGGGCTTGAATCAAATGGGTCATTCAATGAATTTCGATCTGCAAAAAAAATATAATTATTAACTATTTCGTCTATTGTTCGGTCAGAATCTGGTCGAAACCTAAATACGTATGGTCGTCCAGCCTTTTTAATTTCATCATCCATTTTGTATAACACCTAACCTATTATATATAGACAAATTTAATCCATATCAACTAATCATTTCCGAATAACAGAAAATATATTTCTTAAACACTACAGCATATAATCAACACTTACCTCATCCAACTCATAAACACCATCAAAAGCCTCTTGCCCGCTTCCGGTGTATTTAAACGCAATATGGAGGTTTCCGGAAGCACAAGTTAAATCGACGTTTCCAGAATTAAACCAAGGCACGAAAGAATCGGAATCTTTCACTACATAAGCAGCAGACAATACGCCCCAAGTAGCCAATTTAATATTCGCTGCTGTCCCATCCCAATCTAAAGAATACAAAACCTCTAAAAAACTACTATCGGCTAAACTATTTGAGGTTTTAAACCGAAGTGTCGCCCCCATTTTACCCGTTAAATTAATAGCGGGTGTAATTAACCAAGCGATATTACTAGCATCACCAGAACTAGCACTCTGAAGTCTCGCTGAACGCCCTAAAGATGCGTTTGTGGATGTAGAAGAATACGCTTCCCACGCTTTCGTTCCTGCTTCTATATAATTGGTCCAACCTTTGCCTGTAATGGGTTTGTTGTTTGTTTGTGTTTCAAAATTGTCATAGAATAAATTACTCGTTCCGTGAGTAGCAGCAAGTCCGCAATTCAATTCCATTGGGTCGCAGCGTTCTGGTGTATTAAAATTAATATCGGTGGTACTGTTAATCATAATTACATTAAAATCATCTCCATAATCTCTCCCAAAAACACCTTGTATGGTTCCTTTTCCTTGCGGAACAATTAGCGATTTAAAATCGGCAAACGTGCTAGTTTGCATCAACATCGACACTCCCGAATCACAACTTTCTATGATACGAAATCCATCAAATTCATCGGTGCTTTCACCTGCATAAGTGGATGCTAAATCAAACCGATTCACTTGTACATTATTTAACTGAATAAGTGTGTTTTCATCTCTACTTGTTAAATCCTGTATCCTAACAGCTTTAGGTGTTAGTGTCGCAACTTCCGTACCTCTTAAAATGATTTTACGATATTCTGATGCTTGAATTTGTTTCAGCTTATTCGAATCACCCGTACCAATAGCGATCACGCCGTTAGATAATCCAATGGTTAATCCGTTTAGTTTTACATATACTTTCCTGCCAACTTCAAAGGTATTATATAAACTACTGGTGTTTATTTCAATCTTTAGTCCTAAACGTGGGTCATTTTCAGGATCGCTTGCATCTATTTTATTCTGAATAATTAATTCTTCAAAAAAATTGCCGCCTTTATCAGTCGAAATAACATAACCTTGAATATACAAATCCTGTTCATCTCTAATTAAAACAGTGGTATTTCCACCGTTAACAGCTTGCTCATAACGCTCAACTATCGCTTTGAAAGTAGTAAGACTACTCGCTGGAATATGAGGTTCTTTAATAAGCGTATCTGGAATTGAGAAGTCATCATCTTGCACACATGCAGGCATACTAATGGCAACAAAAACACATATTAGAAATTTAAATATATTATTCATAATCCCTTTATTTTAAAATCTATAATTCATATTTACAAAATAAGTCGTACCCCGACCATACCAATACTTTGAACCAAATACGGGTTTTGCCAATGCTATATCATCCCTTATTTCTCTAAAATTCGCGTTTCGAGATTGCTCAAATCCGCCTGTTTTATGAACAGCATCTAAAAGGTTATTCACACTCGCAAACAACCCAACATACTTACTTTTAATGCGCCACGACTTCCCTCCTGTTAGGTTTACAAGCATATAACCATCAAACCGCTCTTGTTTTAATAATGCTTTGGCCTGAGTTTCATCATAATCATTAAAAGGTTGCCCATCTACATCTGTATTAAAATTTGAACTTCTGGTTAATGGTGTTATATCAATATAAGTATTGCTGAAAAAATTTGCCGTTGCACCAAACCACCAATAATCGGGATCTTGGTATTCAAAACCAACAGAATAGGCGGATTGCGGACCCGCAGCCAGTTTGTAGTTTTTTAAATGAGCTTTTCCCAAATACACATTGGTAAAATCTTCTGAAGAGACATATAGATTCGGGTTATTATTATAGGTAAACTGTCCCACTGCTAAGGCCCCTTTCAGTTTCATGGTTGGTGTTACTTGGGCTTCAATTCCTAATTCGGCACCAAGATGTTTCTTTTCAATACCTTGAAGCACTTCTTGCACAAAATTAGCTTCTTCACCTGTCCCCGTTTCGGTAAAAGCATTAATGGCACCAATACCATCTGCAAAGAAAAATGAGATTTCGTTCGCATCTTCTATTTGAGTGTAATAGCCCGTAAGTTTGGCTTTCATTATAGACGACCTAAAAATATAACTAGCATCGACACTGTTTATTTTTTCTTCGGAAATATGAGGGACCACATTATGGTTTTCTCTTGAATTGGAATACGTGTTTTGAATGGATGGCGCTTTAGAAACGTACCCCAAATTAATATCTAGCAGATGCCTTCCTGTAATTTTATAGGTCGTCCCACCCTTCAAACCGAAACCTAGAAAGTTCAATTCATCACCTTTCCCGAATGATTGCTCACCAGGAAATGAGCCATTTTCATAAACACCATTTCTTTGATACTTGGTACGCGTTACATTTCCGGCCACATAAAAATCCACCTTATTGTATTTAAATTGTGACTGCGCAAAAACTCCAAACACCTCTGCATGGATATTGTAATTGTATTTAAACCTGTCGTCCACACCAACAATTCTATTCGGGTTAAGTAAATTGTTTTGAATCGCGTCAGGGTTATTTACAAAATCGTTGGCATACCCATCTACGTCCAAATAACTATTCGCTCCTAATAAATCGAGTACCTTGGCATAGTTTTTAGACTTTAGTGTTTTATAATTCACCGCGGCATTAAAACTAACATGCTCGTTAATTTGAGAATTTAATATAGAATTAAAGGTGACTTGTTTGTCGTCTACACGATCTTCATATAAAGCATAAACGGCGTGACCTCCTTGTGCCGAATTACTGATGTTTGCACTGTATAAATCGTGCCAATTAATTTGACCGTTATTTAAAAATTCTTGTTGTGCGGTGTAAGCAAATCCTAAATCATTAGGAAAATTACGCTCAAAATAACTTGGTAATTTTTGATAATAAGACGCACTCGGGTTAGACCCTCCGCCTTCGGGATAGCCATTTACCAAATCGGTGCCATTATAATCTAAACGGCTATTCCCTTGTTTCCCGAATTGATAAGCCATCGTAGTAGTTATGGCTGTTTTTTTATTAACAGTCCAATAATGACTCCATATCAAAATAGGTTCATCAACCTCTTTCATTCTAGAATTTCGTTTTTCACCATCTTGCCAACCCCAATATTCATTGTATTTAATCCCTTTTAAATCGTAAACTTCTTGCGTATTTGGTGATGATTTTCCACGTCTATTAGGCGTATAAATTCCCGTGAAATTGAGACTATGTTTATCATTAATTTTCCTTTCTACGGAAGTAAAAAAGGAATTAGAATCGTATAACGTCGCATCTTGATAGCCTTCATCACCCCAACGTCTGCCTATAGAAAAGGCAAATGCCCAATCGTTTTCTAGCAAACCCGAAGCGTAAGTAGCCATCAATCGATTTGCGTAACTTCTGTTAGACGCGGAATAGGTAACCCGACTACCACTGCGATATTCTGAAGCCCTCGTATTGATATTAGTGGAACCATAAACACCTCCAAAATTATAATTAGAGGGCGTTAAACCTGTGGATAGTTCTTGATTACGCAACACATCATTTAGGCCTCCCCAATTGCTCCACTGTGGTCGCCCATTATAAAGTTTGTTCATTTCTATACCGTTCAATAAAACGGTACTGTTTTCAGAATCTAAACCTCTCACTCTAAAAAATGCAGCGCTAAACTCGAAGGCGGCCGTACGCTGAAACACATCCAAAGACGCTGCTAGTAATCCCGAAATATTATCAGACCCGCTGTTATCATCATTCAATTCATCATCGGAAAGGGTAATGGTAAACAAATCTTGAGTACTTGTAACATCAAGATCCAAGGTCATGTCTGTAATATTAACCGTTCTATTAAGGTTAACCACGACGGGAAATCGCTTCGTTTGATAGCCTATTTTATAAATTTTTATGATTTGTTCTCCCAAAGGGATGTGAGCAGAAAATATAAAAGCACCATTTGCGTCAGTTTGAGTTAATTGGTCTGTGCCTTCAATACTAATTGAAACATCGGGAATAGCATCAAAAGATAACGCATCTTTCACACTCCCTTTAATAATGGTTTGTTGTGCGAAAACTATAAAAATTGAAAATAAACTGAACAAAAAAGCAAACCATCTTTTTTTCATCCTTCAATTAAATATTATAAATTAAATGTGGTTAAAAACCCCTTTGTTTCATAAACATAAACTTACATTATTTTTTGATTACTATTTAAAATTGATTTAAATTTTACATCAAAAAAATAAAGCCCTTTTTTACTCATGAAAAAAGTTAGATTCTATTTATTAGCTTTCATATTAGTTCTATTTACTAAAGCCAACTCGCAAGACAAAAAGCTTTACAAAATACACACACTCGCTTTCTATAATTTAGAAAACTTGTTCGACACCATGGACGACCCGACAAAGTTTGACGAATCTAGCCCCATCATGTCCATAAACACAAACCGAGACATCGTTTATAAAAAAAAGGTTAAAAATATGGCACTGGTTTTAGCCAATATTGGGAAAGAAGTCAGCAATAATTCGCCTGCCATCATTGGTGTTTGTGAAGTTGAAAACAGAGACGTACTTGAAGACCTTGTTAATGATAGCTTATTACAAAGTATAGATTATGGTATAATTCATTATGATTCACCAGATCTTCGAGGTATTGATGTCGCTCTATTATACCAGAAAAAACTATTCACGCCTATTTCTACGAGCAGTCATGAATTAAAAATTTATGATGACCAAACAGGCAAACGAGTTTATACCAGAGATCAACTGCTGGTGAGTGGCTATTTAGAAGAAGAGCTTATTCACGTTATTGTAAACCATTGGCCCTCTAGAAGCGGTGGTGAGGCTAAAAGCAAACCTAAGCGCATAGCTGCGGCAAAATTAACCAAACATGTGGTAGACTCTTTAATTATAATTGACCCCTATGCAAAGGTTTTTATTATGGGCGATTTGAATGATGACCCAACAAGTGAAAGTGTAAAAGCCATTTTGAATCCAGAAAAAGATAAAGACAAAGTTCTATTTAAAGGCCTTTACAACCCTTTTGAAGCTTTTTATAAGAAAGGCCTGGGCACAACAGCCTATAGAGATGCTTGGAGCTTATTTGACCAAATAATAGTAACCAAACCGTTGCTTGAAAAAGATTATAGTTCGTTTCAATTGTACAAAGCAGGCATTTACAATAAAAACTATTTAATTGAGAAAGCGGGCACCTATAAAGGCTACCCAAAGCGTAGTTTTTCACAAAGTGGTTTTAATGATGGCTTTAGCGACCACTTTCCTGTTTACGTTTACCTTATAAAGGAAGTGAAACCTTAAAAACACTTTCTGTTAAAACAAAACAAGCGACTTAAAAGTCGCTTGTTTTGTTTCTAGGCTAACCACGTACTCCAAGGAATTCTTGATAATAACAATACCAAACCTAAAGAATAGAAAATAGCGATTGGTTTTAACTTTGCTTGCGACGTTAGTTTCTTTTTATGTTTTGAATAACCTATTGTAATTAATGCAATTGCAATAATATTTACAAATGGATGCTCTACTAAATACAAACGTGCTATTGAGTTTTTCATAACTTCACCTCCCATTTCTGCCCACAAATCGAATCGGGGTGAAACAAAATATAATATGATACCAATAAGTAATTGAATATGCGATACGATTAAAGTAAATAAAGCGATTCTAAAATCTTTAGGTTCATATTCTTTATCTCCAAATACTTTTAATAAGGCATTTACAACCGCAATAATTAAAACTATAAACACTAGATATGCCCAATAAGAATGGAGCTTTAAAACAACATCGTACATGAATTAAATAATTTAAAATTTATAAAAACAAATGTAATAATTAAAACATAAAAAAACCGCTTCCTGAGAAGCGGTTTTTAAAACTTAAAATAGTGACTTATATTATTATTCCCATTTATTTTCAGCATCCGTACCACCCCAAATTAGGGTCGCTAAATATGCATTATCAATAAATGGATTTCTATTGCCTTGAGCTGCGTAAATCACATTATTTCGTTGTACTTCGAAGTCAGATACAGGGTCTTCAATGTTCCATTGTAAAAACATTTCTAATGTGCCTACTTTGGTAATTACTTCTCCATAGCGTATGTTTAAATATAAAACCATTCTTGCTACATCTCCTTTCCATTCGTCTCCAGGATACCATCTGTTTCCTCCAATTAATTGATTCGCTCCACTACCTGTTGTAAAACTATAATTACTACGTTGGCCATTTACTCCTGAATCACAAGACCTTAAATGATGTAAATCCGTTACAGCATCGGTTGTACTTAATAGAGACTGCGGAAATATATGCTCAGTGTTAAAAGTTTGTGGAGAATATGAATTTGAACCTGATGTGTATTCTTTCCAATATCTACTTTCACTTGTGTACATTAAAATCACATTATCGGTATTAGTCAAATCGGCATCTGCATTGTATAAATATTCATGTCTTTGACCGTATGACAATATACTTGTATGTTTTGAAACAGTTATGCTTTCTAACTCTTCAAACATTAAATCTGTATTTTCAGAAAATATAACACCATTATAATAGTCCCTTATTTCTGTTGGTATATTAAAATTTATTGAATTTAAAACAGTAATTGTTACTGTTGCTGTTGCACAAGAATTATTAGGCGTATCATTATCACAAATGGTATATGTGAAAGTATCTTGGCCAATAAAATCGGTTTGCGGCTCATACGTAACAGTGCCATCTAAATTTAAAACTACTGTTCCTATGGAGCTAGAACTATTAATAAATTTTAAAACAGCACCGTCAATAATATCATCATTTTCTAATAAACTAGTAATTACTTTAGCTGTGTTTTCTAAAACATTAATGGCATCATCAACCGCAACTGGGTTACCTTCGTCTGTTACTGTTATTGTTACTGTTGCTGTTGCACAGGTTTTATTTGGCTTATCATTATCACAAATAGTATATGTAAAAGTATCTTCACCATTAAAATTTAGCTGAGGAGTATAAGTAATCGTCCCGTTTGAATTTAAAATGACTTTTCCTAAAGTGGCAGAAACATCGATAGATTCAATTAAAGCACCGTCTATAGTATCATCATTTTCTAATAAAGTATTAATGACTATAGTCGTATTTTCAATTACACTAATGGCATCATCTACAGCAACTGGATCGCCTTCGTCAGTTACAGTTATTGTTACTGTTGCTGTAGAGCAATTTGGCGGTGTTTCTCTATCACATATCGTGTATGTAAACGTATCTTCACCTAAAAACCCACTTGCTGGAGAATATGTATAAGTTCCATCTCTATTATCAACTATTTTTCCTTGATTCGTGGTAACTGAATCAAAACCAGTAATTTTCGCGTTATTTACAATAGTATCGTTTGATAATAAATTTTGAATAATCAAATCTGTATCTTCTACTGCTGTAACATTATCATCTACCGCAATAGAAACACCTTTGGGTGTTGGGTCTGGCTTTGGCGAATCTTCTTCACCTGAACTACTGCAATTAAAGAACAGTAAAACAACTAGAAATAATAAACTAAATTTTTTCATAACATTAATAAATGAATTAAACTTTGAAGAGAAAAAAAACCACCTTAAAAGAGGTGGTTTTTATACTATTTTAGTAATAAATTCTTATTGTACAACCCAAACACCTCCGGTTTTAACGAAGCCTGTTTGATAATCACTTTCACCATTATCAAAAATAACGTATGTTAAAATATACTTTTGTCCTTCTTCCGCATTTGGATCTAAATGATCTAAGAATATTGCTAAAGCAAAATTAATTTGTGCTTCAGTCCAGTTATAATCAAAATCACCATATTGTGCTAAGTTTCCAATTAATCCAGAATATTCTGCACTAGTTAATTGAGAAGCTATATACACATAATCTCCATTTCTTACTAAAGTATACTTAATGGTATTATCTGGAACCCAAGTTGTACCATCGTGTCCAAACTTTAAAGAAGTATTAATAGTTGATTCATAAGCTACCCAAACACCATCTTTTTTAGTATATAAATTACCTCGCGTCTGCGCACCACTAGAGCTAGACACATAATTATACAATACATTCAATTCTTTACCCTCTTGAGCGTAAGGGAATTTTAGATTCAAGAAAGTAGGCAAATAGCTATTTGGTTGAGTAGAACTTCCAAAAGCTTCAATACCTATTGAAGCAAAATCTGTATCACTTACTGAGTAAAACTGATCTGCAACCGGTACTACCCATGCATCACCTGTAAAAGTATAGATTGCTTTATGAGAAACTTTAGCTCCCACTACCTCATCTTCTAATACGTCATTAGTCATTAGAGACGACCAAGTATTTGCTACACGTATACCGTCGATTACTCCAGTTGGACCACCATTTCCTTGGCGAATTCCGATTCTTTGTGCAGAATTTCCAGCATTTCCAGTACTTGTCGCTTCTGCGGTACCTGGTTCCGTCGCTTCAGCTGCTGACAATACATATAAATTAGATGTACCTGTAGCTATATCATAAGATGTAACAACAAGATATGTAGTATTTAAATTAAAAGGAGTTGTCCCGTAAGTTAAAGAACTTGAACTTGCACCAATACCAAATAAAATATTACCGGCCCCATCACTTTTAGCACCAACTCTTGCTGAATAATTAAAACTGCCATCCTCTTCCATAAGGTGGAAAAAATAAGTTCCATCACCAACTTCACTTAAATTCATTAAGGCACTAGAATATACAGTTCCTGTTGTAATTATTGTTGTCAATGAACTATTTACATCCTCAGAATCAGCACTAGATAAAGCCATAGCGCCTCCCATATTAGAAGAAGGATAATCTGCCATAGACAAATTATTAGTTACATATTGCAATTGGTTAGGAGCTCCAGAATGATTTGCCCACTTATTAGTTGAAATAGTCGTTAAATCTCCTGTAGTAGTTCCATAATCAAAATTCTCATCAAAAGAAACAGCAGGAGTCACAGTAAAAGCACTTCCCGTATATTGGAAATATGATGCAGCCACATAATCTCCTTCTTTAGGAGTACTATATTTAGCAATAAGAATATCTGCTAAATAATCTGCTGGAGTTACATCAGATTGAAAACCTAATAAATTACTTCCACTTAGGGTATAATCTGCCTGTGTTAAACCATAATCTTTTAGTCCAAAAGCATTCCCTATATACAATTTATAATTAACTGAAACTGTTGATTTATTTCCCCAAGTAGGATACATTTCAGTTAATAAAGACGGAATATCAGATTTGGCATCATCTTCAGAATTGAGACTGCCATAATTTGGATTAAGTTCTTCATAATCATCATCAGTTAGAGTGTATTCAGCATCTCCAACAATTGGTTTAGCCTGCGCATCAATTTCTGCATTGATATCTTCTAATGGATCACAAGAAGTGAATACCATTGAAAAAACGGTTAATAATAAAAATATATTTTTCATGATTTCTTTTTTTAAAAATTAAGTTTGGCTCCAATACT
This sequence comes from Mariniflexile sp. AS56, assembly GCF_030552475.1. Lineage (GTDB taxonomy): Bacteria > Bacteroidota > Bacteroidia > Flavobacteriales > Flavobacteriaceae > Mariniflexile. The sequence continues at coordinate 535,348 of NZ_JAUPED010000001.1, forward strand.
AAATGTTCTACCTGTACCAAAGTACACTAATGCTGTACTTGAAGTACCATCAAAAGCATCCGTTACATATTCCGTATCAAACACGTTGTTTATACGTGCTACTAGATTTGCCTCAAATGGTCCAAAATCGAAACCATGACTAATAACAGCATCAAATAATCCATAATCAGGTAATTTCCATGCATCAGGCGAGTTTGGGTCATCTCTATCACTAGGGTCAAAATCAGCATAAAGGTTTCCAAAATAATTATAGTCAATAATTAACTTCGTTTTTGGAGTCAATTTATAATTTACACCAAGAGCTAAAGTAGTTTGAGCCGCATCACCTACGTGTAAATCTTCAATATAAAGATCTACAGTTTCTATTAAGTTTTGATCTTCATCAAGAATTTGAACATCTGTTACATTGTTGCCCCATCTCCAATCTCCTAAGGAAACCATTCCAGTTAAATTTAATTTATCAGTAGCTTTATAGATAAAATCTAATTCAACGCCTTGGTGAATCGCACTTACACCTAAAATATTTGCAAATGCATTTGTACCATCTGGTTGTTGGAATGATGCAGTTTCGGTTCTATCTTTCCAAGTTGTTCTGTATACATTTACATTGGCTGTAAGTTTATCACTTCTGTATCCATAACCTAATTCGAAACTTAGAATTTTTTGATTTGCAGCATCTTCATTGATATGTTCATTATCAAATTCTTGAAAAACCGCATCAAAATCAGCTGCTTTTTCAAAGTACCCAATATTAGCGAATACATTGTGGTTAGAATCAAGTCTATAATTCGCCCCCCCTTTTGTACTAAATCCTAAGAAATTATAATTATCGGTTTCTTGTAATGGATCGCTATCTAAATAATTAAAGTAATCAACTCTTTTATAAGAAGTATTAGATAATGCTAAAGATACGAATGTGTTGAAGTTTGTATCTACATCATACTCTAACTGTCCAAAAGCACCTAACCATCCTACTAAACCATCGTTATAATAACTTCTTTTATCTCCTACTTTAGCAGCTGCATTTGGGTTATTAACGTCACTATCATCTAAGAAATACTGACCACCTAACAAATCTGTAACCTCCTGGAAGTGAATTCCTTTATAGTTTCTATAATCGATACCTGTTAAAAGCACTAAATCATCAGATAAATTTGTTTTTAAAGTAGATAAAACACCATACCAATTATGGTCATTTCGAGAAGCTCTTAAAATCGTTTCAGATCCATTTGCGCCTCTAGCACTATTTTCTTCTACAATTTTATCAAAATCGATAGTACCATAAAGCCCTTTTCTATATTCACTGAAACCAGTATTACTGAAACCAAATTTATTAACACCAGCAATTCCACCACCACCACCACTACCGAATGATGCATAAGCTACAGTTGCTATTGATGTATTATCATTTAAAGACCAATAATGGTTTAAAGACATTTGAGGTTTGTTATAGAAGTTATCTTCTTGATGTGTTACCTGTCCATCTTTATATCCCCAATCTGCATTAAATTTTCTACCACTTTCACTAGCTTTGAAAGTAGAAATTGTTTGTCTATTTTGTCTTTGTCCATGTCGTTGTTTTGAACCGAATGCTGTAAAGGAAATTTTATGTTCATCATTAATCTCTTTTGATAAATTAACAAAATACGAAACCCCTTCAAATTCCGTTCCGTCTACATAACCATCTCCTTCAGTTTTAGCAGCAGAAACAGTTGCAGCAAATCCTTTATCATTTAGACCTGTAGAATAAGTAAGTCCATATTTCTCATAACCATCATTCGCTATAGAAGTAAATACACTTCCTCCAGCTTCAACATCGGTTGTTTTTGTAATAATATTAATAGTACCACCTATAGAAGGCACTGCTACTTTAGAAGCTCCTAAACCTCTTTGCACTTGCATTGTTGAAGTCACATCACCTAAACCAGCCCAGTTAGACCAATATACAGCTCCGTTTTCCATATCATTAACAGGAATACCATTAATCATAACAGCAACGTTGTTGGATTGAAAACCTCTAATTCTAGTTTTCGCATCTCCATAACCACCACCTGTTTTAGTTGTATAAATACCTGGAGTAGATTTTAATATTTCAGGAAACTCTTGAGTTCCCAGTTTAAGTTCTATATCCTCTGATTTGATTGTAGAAACAGCAACAGGTGTTTTTCTATCTACAGCAACAGATGCTATAATTTGAATTTCACCTAAGCCTACTTGACTAGACTCTAATTCAATAGTTCCAACCGCTTTATCACCACTAAAAGTGATTGTTTTGGAATTATAACCAATGAAGGTTATTACAATTTCTCCAGATTTAGACTGAGTTTTTAAAGAAAATTTACCATCAAAATCGGTAGTAACCCCATTTGTAGTTCCTTTTTCAATAACGTTTGCCCCAGGAAGTGGCACATTACTACCTGATTCTTTCACAACTCCAGAAATAGTACTTTGAGCCATTAAAACTGTAGAAAACAATAATACTACAGCGTACATTAAAAAATGCGTAGTTTTTTTCATAATTAATTATTTGAAATTAGTCGGGGCAAAAATACACATAAATATTTTACTATTATTATGATAATGTTAACATAATGACACTTTAACACAATTCAAAAGGGCCATCATAATTAAATTTATGATGGCCCTTTCGCAATTATGAAGGATTATAAGTTAGTGTTTTACGACATTTTCTTATAATGATTTAATAAATTTTGAGTAGACGAATCATGCGCATTACTCGCGCTATTGTTAAACTCTTGTAAAATTTTGCTTGCTAATTGCTTACCTAGTTCCACACCAAATTGGTCGTAACTAAATATATTCCAAATAATTCCTTGTACAAATATTTTATGTTCGTACATCGCAATTAATTTCCCTAAACTTTCTGGGCTTAATTTGTTAATAAAAATTGTATTTGTTGGTTTATTACCTTCAAATACTTTAAATGGAACTATTTTAGCATCAGTATCTTCAGCCACCACTTCTGCTTCTGTTTTACCATTTAGCAAAGCTTCCGTTTGTGCTAAAAAGTTAGACATTAACTTATCTTGATGGTCTTGGTTACCATGTAGTGATTTAGTAAACCCAATAAAATCAGCCGGAATTAACTTGGTTCCTTGATGTATTAATTGAAAAAAGGCATGTTGTGAATTCGTTCCTGGTTCTCCCCAAATAATAGTACCTGTTTGATATTCTATAGGGTTTCCGTTTCTATCAATACTTTTACCATTACTCTCCATGATACCTTGTTGTAAATAGGTAGCAAATTGGTTTAAATATTGAGAATAAGGAATAACGGCTTCACTTTCAGCTTTAAAAAAGTTGTTATACCAAACACTTATTAAGGCTAAAACAACCGGTATATTGGTTTTGAAATCTTCATTCTTAAAATGCTCATCCATTTTGTTGGCACCTTGCAATAAACTATCAAAATTTTTATACCCTACAGCCAAACTAATTGTTAAACCAACGGCACTCCATAAAGAAAAACGACCGCCAACCCAGTCCCACATTGGAAAAATGTTGTTTTCATCAATACCAAAAGCTTTTACATTTTTAATATTGGTTGATACCGCCACAAAATGTTTTGCAATAGCCTCTTCATTCGCCGATTTTAAAAACCATGCTTTCAAAGTATTGGCATTAGATAGTGTTTCTTGTGTAGTAAATGTTTTTGAAACAATGACAAAGAGTGTTGTTTCTGGGTTTAGTTTTTTAATAACTTCATTTACATGATCGCCATCTACATTACTCACAAAATGAGTTGTTAAATGATTTTTGTAATATTGAAGCGTGTCTACGACCATGGCTGGTCCTAAATCGGAACCACCAATACCAATATTCACTACATCTGTAAATGCTTTTCCTGTAAACCCTTTTAATTCTCCAGTTACAACTTCATTTGTAAAGGCTTCTATTTTTTGCTTTACTTCATATATTTCTGGCATCACATTAACACCATCTACATGAAATTCTGCGGTTTTCGGTGCGCGTAATGCGGTATGTAGCACAGCACGACCTTCGGTTTGGTTTATTATTTCACCAGAAAACTGACTTTTAATAGCCTCCTTCAGCTTCACCTCATCGGCCAATTCCAATAGATACTTTAAAGTATCTTCAGTAATTCTGTTTTTAGAAAAATCTACATAAAAATCATCCCACTTGATGGTGAATTTATTTGCTCTATCTCCATCTTGAGCAAACAAATCTTTCATGTGATTGTTACTTACTTTATCAAAATGGTCTTGAAGCTTTTTCCAAGCATTTGTTGTTGTTGGGTTGATAGTTGGTAGTGCCATAATTTATTCTTTTTGAGTTACAGTGGTTTTTACCTGTTTTTCTTTTGATTCATCAAAAATAGGTAACGTATCTAATTTAAGCTTTATTGGTCTAATAAAATCTAAGTAATCACCTTTTAGAGATTCTGCAATAGGTTCAGATTGAGATAATTTTTCTTTGAACGGATCAACCTGTTTACCATTTTTCCAAAAGCGATAGCATACGTGTGGACCTCCAGTATTCCCGGTCATCCCTATCCAACCAATAACATCACCTTGTTTTACATGTTGCCCAACATTAACCTTACGTTTTTGCATGTGTAGGTATTGAGTTTCATAAGTACTATTATGTCTAATTTTCACATAATTACCATTACCGCCTTTATATTGCGATTCGGTAACTGTTCCGTTTGCCGTGGCCAAAATAGGTGTTCCTATAGCAGCTGCAAAATCGGTTCCTTTATGTGGGCGCAATGCAAAACCGTAGTACGCAATACGTCTATTTAAATTGTATTTAGATGATATTCTACTAAATTGTACGGGCGCTTTTAAGAAGGCACGACGTAAATCTTTAGCTGCTTCATTATAATATTCGTATATATTTTTAATAGAATCCGTTCTATATCTAAAGGCATAATACGGGGTGTTTTTATGATTAAAAACTACAGCTTTTACATTATGTACTCCTGCATAAATAGTATCATCAATATATTTATCGGTATAAATTACTTTAAACGAATCGCCTTTTTGAAGTCTTGTAAAATCGATAGTCCATGCATAAATTTGTTCTGCTAGCATGTTGGTTAAAATAGGGCTAATACCTTTTTTATCTAACTCTTGAGATATACTACTATTTAAAACACCCGTAACCGATTTTTCTACATATTTAATAGGCTTTCTACTTGTGTAAGCATGAATAGAATCTTGAAAACTAATAACAACGAACTCCTCTTGATTAGGTTGATATATAAAACATTTAGGAGTCTCTAAAGAATCCTTAGAGCAAAGTAAGGTATAAGGTTTTCCTATTTGAAGTCGTCTAATATCGAAGGTATCTCTTGCTTTTTCAGCAATTGAAAATATTCTTGGGTAACCAATTTTGTTTCTTTCTAAAATAACACCAAAGGAATCGCCTTGTCTTATGGTATCTCTTTTAACTACAAAATCGTTTAAATTAAAACCAAATTCGTAAATATCTGCTGGTTTTTCTACAACTGCTATTTCTTCTACTACAACTTGCTCTTTATCTTTACACCCAACGAATGCTAATAATACAACGAGTGCTACTAAATATTTACTCCCCATTCTTCTATTTCTTGCTTTGTCCATAAGTCCGGAAAGAATATTCTTTTTTGATACTTTGGATGCATGTATTTTACCCATTCACTTCCTCCTGTTGCTTCGGCGGTTTTTCCACCTATATTTAAATAATGATTTGCCGTGTTATAATGTGCCATTACCCATTTGATATTCACGGTATAATCAAAATGGCGCATAGCATCCACTAAAGTTTTATCCTCTCGAGCTTCCTTTGGAAGTTCCTTAAATTTAGAGTATAAATTATTAGTGCTATAAAACTGCGCAAATCTAATAAATTCGTCTTTATATCTTTCTTCAAAGACTGTTAATGTGTAACTTTTTTTCCCTGTTTTATAATTCTTGCCTGCTGCTTGCCAATATAGATGCTCAAAAGCATTTTCATAAGATGAATTTCTATCGATAGAATCCCTAAAACGTTTATCTATAAGATTGATAAGTTCTGTGGATGCAAACTCAATTTTTCGGTATTGTGCACTTTGAAAACCACTCGCAGGTGTTAAAGTCGCTCTAAATTTATTGTATTGCGCAACATCCATACCGTCTTTCATGATGCTGAAAGAAGATGTAAGCATATCAAAATAACGACTGATGCGCATTAATTTGGAAGTAAACAGTTCCACTGTTAATTCATTACTTTTTGCTACTTGATCAATTTCAACAAGTATCATTTTAAACAATAACTCATTGATTTGATGGTACATAATAAAAACCATCTCGTCAGGAAAAACGGTGCGTTGCGTTTGAAGACTTAGCAAGGCATCCGTTTGAATATAGTCCCAATAATTAATTGGTTTACTATGTAATAAACCCTCCAAATAAGCTTCTAAATCTTGGTCTATCGCCTCGTATTTCTCTTTAAGTTGATTGTTTATTTTTGATTCCAAAATATCTTTTAGTTTTCAACAACAATTTTAAAAGGATGCTTCAACCCCTTAAAGGCCTCTAAATCCGCTCGTAAAGACCCCACTCTTAAGTCGGCCTTGATACGCAAAGGTATTTTATTTTTATCTTTCGACACCCAAAGGGATAAACTTTCTTCTTCTTTAAAAACACGTCCAGCCATTACATAGGGTCTGAATTTTAAGGTTTCAATCATACCGAAATCGGTTTCAATAACCTCGGTGCCTAGATATTGTAATTTGAATCCATAATTTTCATCATCAAAAAACATATCTGTACGAATCTCATCACCTATTTTCAACGTATTGATGTTAATTTTATTTCGCAAATAATAATAAGTAGACACCATATCTTGAATATTCGGTTTGGTATCAAATACTGCTTGTGTTTTATGTTTTTTATCGTTTACGTAGGCTTTATTGTTTTTTTGATCAAAATCAACCTCTATATCTTTCGTGTGGCCACCTTCGTCTATATTTCTAATAAACTTATATGGCAACAAGGTGTATTTATCAAAATAGCTTTCGTAACGATCTTTAACTTTGAAAAACCATTTGATCATTCCAGAAGTCCATCCTTTCCCTATCACATGGTACACGTCCTTGTTATTTAGCTTGGTCTCATTCACATAAAGTGTGGCATTTCCTGCTTTTAAAAAGCCACTATAACTCATTTTAAATTGAAACCATTCGCCATCACCAAATGCCGATTCTTGCTGCGCAAAGGATATTTGTGTAATTATTATTGCTGAAATTATAAGTAGTATCTTTTTCATCTTTATTGGGGTAATTGGAACTCACTTCTTGAGTTTGTTTTATTATAATTAAATAAGAATTTGCAATTACTGTTCCAAAAATATAAAAATTACTTATACGGTTTGTAATTATAGGAAAACCTTAATATTAATTCACTTCTAATGTAAACAAAAAAAGCCACCAATACAGGTAGCTTTTTAATAAAATATTTAACAATTTCTAAAGAGTTCCTCTGTTAGCTTGTTCTCTTTCTATAGATTCAAAAAGGGCTTTAAAGTTTCCTGCCCCAAAACCACGAGCTCCCATACGTTGTATAATTTCGAAAAACAAGGTAGGTCTATCTTCAACTGGTTTTGTGAAAATTTGCAATAAATAACCTTCTTCATCAGCATCAATCATAATACCCAAACTTTTAAGTGTTTCGATATCTTCTCGTAATTCATGATTATGCTCATGCAATCTTTCTGGAACAGCGCGATAATAATCTTCAGGTGGGGTTGATAAAAACTCAACACCTCGTGCTTTCAATTCACTCACTGCTTTTATAATATCATCGGTGGCTACAGCAATATGTTGCACCCCTGCGCCTTCATAAAAATCAAGATATTCTTCAATTTGAGAGCGTTTTTTTCCTTTGGCAGGTTCATTAATTGGAAATTTAATTCTACCATTACCATTACTCATTACTTTACTCATTAAGGCTGAATATTCGGTATGTATTTGCTTATCATCAAAGGACAAGAAATTTTCAAAACCCATAACCACTTCATACCATTTTACCCAGGTGTTCATTTGGCCCCAGCCTACATTACCCACCATGTGATCAATATATTTAAGGCCTACTGGTGTTGGATTATAATCTGATTTCCACTCCCGAAAACCTGGTAAAAATGAACCATTATAATTTTTACGTTCTACAAACATATGCACGGTTTCCCCATAGGTATAAATACCTGCACGCACCACTTCACCATGTTCGTCTGTTTCTACAACAGGCTCCATATATGATTTTGCACCACGTTTCATGGTTTCTTCGTATGATTTTCTAGCATCTTCCACCCAAAGCGCCACAACTTTAACACCATCACCATGTTTTACAATATGGTCGTTTATAGGCGATTTACTGTTTAAAGGCGTGGTTAAAACCAACCTAATTTTATCTTGTTTAAGCACATAACTCACAGAATCTTTCGAGCCTGTTTCTAAACCTTTATACGCATACGATTGAAACCCAAAGGCTGTTTTATAAAAGTGTGCCGATTGTTTCGCATTCCCTACATAGAATTCTACATAGTCTGTTCCTAAAAGCGGCAAAAAATCTTGAGCGCCTTTAAATATTTTTTCTAAACCGTAGTTTACTGATTTTATGTCTTTACTCATTGTGTTGAAAGTTTAATTGTTTATTCGTTTCGTTGGTTTCGAATATTCGGGTTTTAACCCTAATTGTTACGACATCCTTTTTTACTTATAAAATAGAACATCACTTTTAATTTATTTAATGATCCATCCACGATTTAAAATAATCGTCGTCGGCTATTTTCATGCCCTCTTCCGTAACCATTAAAGGCTTAAAGGTATCTACCATTACAGCGAGTTCATCGGTTTTGGTTTTACCAATACTGCGCTCTGTAGCTCCTGGATGTGGCCCATGCGGAATACCTGCTGGATGTAATGAAATATGGCCTGCTTCAATATCGTTTCTACTCATAAAATCGCCATCTACGTAATACAACACCTCGTCACTATCTATATTACTGTGGTTGTATGGTGCAGGAATGGATAAGGGGTGGTAATCGTACAACCTAGGCACAAAACTACACACTACAAAAGCATCGGTCTCAAAGGTTTGGTGCACTGGTGGCGGCTGGTGAATTCGCCCCGTAATAGGCTCAAAATCATGAATTGAAAAAGCATATGGATAATTATAGCCATCATACCCAACCACATCAAAAGGATGTGATGCGTAAACCATTTCTATAATATCATCTTGCTTTTTCACCTTAATTAAAAAATCGCCCGTTTCGTTATGCGATTCTAGTTCTTCTGGCCTGCGAATATCGCGCTCGCAAAAAGGCGAATGCTCTAAAAGTTGCCCGAACCAATTTCTATAGCGTTTTGGGGTGTAAATAGGACGTCGAGACTCGACAATAAACAAACGGTTATCTGGAGTATCGAAATCTATTTTATAAATAACACCTCGTGGTACTAATAGATAGTCGCCATATTTAAAATCAAGATTTCCTAAATGGGTTCTTAATTTACCGGTGCCTTTATGTATAAAAATAAGTTCATCGGCATCGGTGTTTTTATAAAAATAATCTTGGGTAGATTGCTGTGGAGCCGCCAAAATAATAGCACAATCCTTATTTATTAAAACAGTTTTTCTGCTTTCTAAATAATCTTGTTCAGGTTTTACTTGAAAACCTTTTAAACGATACGATTGTATATTGTTTGATTTGGCAATTTTCGGTGCCACACTGTACTGCTTTTCTATGGCTTTTACTTGTGTTGGGCGCTGCTGATGGTAACTATTTGTATACATACCATCAAAGCCAATAGTGCCAAATAACTGCTCGTAATACAGACTGCCATCTGGTTTTTTAAATTGTGTATGGCGTTTATGCGGAATACTTCCTAATTTATGATAAAAAGGCATACTCTAAAAATTTAAAAGTTAAAAGTATAAAGTTGAACGTTGCCCCAATGAAAGTGTTCACGGGTAACAATAAACTAAAAATCAATTACATATAAAGATACAATAAAGTATACTTACTCAGGATTTCTCTTGATAAGGAAGTGTAGAAATAATAATAAGTCTTGCCAAAAATGTTGCATAACCTAACAAATATAGTCTTTTTTATTATAAAATAGCTTTAAGATTTTCGCTTTCGCGGAAATGAAAAAAAGGCCATTAAAACCAAAAACCAACATTAAAAAACCAATTACTTTCTTTCGACTCTGGTGAATAACTGTATTTTGCTTGAATAGGCCCAATAAAAGTTTCTACCCCATAACCCAAGGCATAACCTCTATAATCTGGTAGTGTAAACCATTCCCCGGTTTGAAAAATATCATCATCAATATTGGCCCAATTCCCCTCTAATGTGATGTGGTGTTTTTTCATAATTTGATAATCGGCACTTATATAAGCTTTCACATAGCTATTCCCCGTAAGGGATATAAAATCATAACCAACAAATGGAATAAAATTATTAATAAGGTTATTACCATAGCCGCCAAGTGCAAAATCTAAAAATTTAGTCGATTTATCGCCTATTTTAAATCCGCCACTGGTTTGTAAATTAAACGCCAACCTATCTGAAACACTAAAAGCATACCCCATATTTGCTTTTGCTAATGAAAAATTTTCAAAATCTTCATTAAAACGGGAAGCATATAAATACATATGCAAATCACCATCAAAGTAAAGTCCCTTTTGAGGAAAGTATTTATTATCGTAACTATCTAATTTCAAACCTCCGAATGTGCTTAAATAATCGGTGTTTTCGAATATAAATTTATTGGTTTGACTATTTGTAGAGAGAGTTTCCGTTTTTATTCCCAATCGCTTATGTTCTAATCCTGCATTAAACGAAAAATCTTTTCTAAATAAGGTTTGAACATAAAATTGATTGGTTTGGTCTTGTAGTTTAACATCTACTTTATTTAACTCAGACCCTGTTAATTGCGCATCATCCAACAACAACCTCGCACTAATATCTTTATTAAATTGGTTGTAGCGCGATTTCAACCCGATGCTCCAATAAAACCCCTTGTCTATGAAATACTCGAAATTGTAACGCACGTTATCCCCTAAAATCACATCAACGGAAGCTACATCATTGTCAAACAACAAACGTTTCTTCGTTAAATTTACTAAGGCAGCACTTTTATATAAATCATCAAAATGCAAGCCTAATTTCAAAAAGGTGGTAATTTTAGTTTCAACCAAATTTGCTGTTAAATCGAAGCCTTCTTTATCCTCACTACTTTTCAATTCATATTCGAAAGAATCAAAATTATTAGTTGCCACTAAATTATTAACCCCCATATTGAAATAGTTGTAACTAATTTTTTCTTTATTTTTAAGTTTCAACTTCCCTAAAACATAGGCTCTGGTATATTTAGAGTTGCCATTTATAGTGATATCATTAATTGTAATACTATCTCGCTCTCTACAATTAATTTTAGGCCTTACCACAAAAGCATCATTATCAACTAGTTTTTTTAGCGCATCTACTTCCGCAATGGTTGCTTGTTTTCCGTTTTCAATAATTTGAGCCCCTTCACTAAAGGATACTACTGAATATTCTTTAATATCTGGTTTTATATAAATGTCTGTTTTTTTAATCTTAGCCTTCAAGTCTCTAATAGTCCTGAAATTATTTATTTGAACTAAAACATCTGGAGCCGATGTTAGTTCTTCTCGTGTAGCCAACCCATCTTGTACATCTACCCCAATAATGACATTCATGCCTTTAGCCAGCAATTCATCTATAGGGTAGTTATTTACAACACCACCATCTATTAACACCTGATCTTTAATAGTAACCGGCTGATAAAGCGTTGGTAATGCACCACTCGCCATAACCGATTGCGCTAAATTACCAGAATCTAACAATACAGCTTGACCTGTTTCTACATCTGTTGCTATACAGAAAAAAGGTGTTGGTAATTTGCTAAAATCGTTGATACCATTAACATGCAGCGTGAGTCTGGAAAACAACCCGTAGGTATTTTGACCACGTGATAATGCCGATGGTAATTTCACTTTAAGATGCTCAAAAGGCAGTGTTACCGCATATTTTTCAGAATTATCACGCTCATAAAATGCTTTAGAATCTCTTGGTAAATCGTCGTTTATCAGCCTATCAAAATCCAGTTTTTTAAAGATAGAATCCAGTTGATGGCCTGAATACCCCGAAGCATAAAGAGCTCCAATAATTGCCCCCATGCTAGTACCTGCGATGTAATCTATTTTCACACCCAAGCTATCAATAACTTTTAGCACGCCAATGTGCGCCAAACCTTTAGCTCCACCACCACTTAAAACCAGACCAACTTTAACAGGCTCTTTATCAATGTTTTGAGAAAGCCCCTCAAAACAAAGTACAAAAACAAGACATGTTAAAAAATATTTCATTTGCTAATTCTTAGTGTTTATGAATGTACTATTTAGTATGGTAATAATTATAAATTTTTTCGGCTCTAGAAACCCCTACAACAGGTTCCAACTCATCTAACTTGGCATTTGCCACCCGTTTTGCAGATTTAAAATGCTTCAACAAATCAATAACTGTTTTTTCACCAATGCCTGGAATGGTTTCCAACTCTGTATTTAACGCCGTTTTACTTCGTTTATTTCTATGATGTTCAATACCAAAACGGTGCGCCTCATTACGTAACTGCTGTATTATTTTAAGGGTTTCACTTTTCTTATCTAAATATAGTGGAATTGGATCGTTTGGATAGAATAATTCTTCCAAACGTTTTGCAATTCCGATGATTGCAATTTTTCCGCGTAAGCCCAAAACATCTAAACTCTTTAATGCGGATGATAATTGCCCTTTTCCACCATCAATAATAATGAGATGTGGCAAAGGTTGCTCTTCCTCCATCATTCGTTTATAACGACGATACACAACTTCTTCCATCGATGCGAAATCGTCTGGACCAACTACTGTTTTTATATTAAAGTGTCTATAATCTCTTTTACTTGGTTTTCCGTTTCTAAAAACAACACAAGCTGCAACGGGGTGTGTTCCTTGAATATTCGAGTTATCAAAACACTCTATATGTCGTGGTTCTTCGTGTAACCTTAAATCGGCTTTCATTTGCGCCATAATCCTATTGGCATGCCTGTCTGGATCTACAATTTTATCTTGTTTAAAACGCTCCATACGGAAGTATTTTGCATTTCGAAGGGATAAATCTAAGATGTGCTTTTTATCACCCAACTGCGGCACAGTTACTTTAAGCCCCTCGCCCAGTTCTACTTTAAAAGGTACGTAAATTTCCTTGGACTTGGAATGGAACCTTTGGCGAATCTCCGTAATAGCCAACTCCAACAATTCCACATCAGTTTCGTCTAATTTCTTTTTAATTTCCAAAGTATGCGACCTAATAATAGACCCGTATGATAGTTGCAAGAAGTTTATATACCCATAACTTTCATCACTCATTATTGAAAACACATCTACGTTGCTAATTTTCGGGTTTACAATGGTCGATTTAGATTGGTAATTTTCAAGAACTTCTATCTTTTCTTTAATTTCTTGAGCCTCTTCGAAGTGCATCTCTTCAGCCAATTGCTTCATTTGCACTTTAAACTGAGACAGAGAGTCTTTGAAATTTCCTTTTAAAATTTCTTTAATATCCTTTATATTCTCACTGTATTCTTCCTCGGTTTCATAGCCTTCACAAGCGCCTTTGCAGTTTCCTAAATGGTACTCTAAACAGACTTTATACTTACCTCCTTCAATTTTATTTTCAGATAAATCGTAGTTACAATTCCGAAGTGAATACAAACCTTTTATTAAATCCAGCAAGGTGTGAACCGTTTTCATGCTGGTATAGGGTCCAAAATAATCGCTGCCATCTTTAAAAACGCGGCGGGTTGAAAAGACTCTAGGAAATCGTTCGTTTTTTATGCAAATCCATGGGTATGATTTGTCATCTTTCAACAACACATTATACTTGGGTTTGTGCTTCTTTATAAGATTGTTTTCTAGCAGTAACGCATCGGTTTCCGTGTCGACTACAATGTGCTTTATAGTTACTATTTTCTTAACCAATACACGTGTTTTTCCATTCTCGTGTGTTTTGGTGAAATAACTACTAACCCGTTTCTTTAAGTTTTTAGCTTTTCCAACGTAAAGTATCATGCCATCAGCATCATAATACTGGTACACACCCGGCTCATTTGGCAAGGTCTGTAATTGTATTTCTAAAGTAGGTTTATCCATTAAGGTAAAGGTAATTATTTTAATTTTTTATTGATAAAATACCCTTGTATAAATCTGTTAAACTTTTGAAGCTACCTAACTATTCGTTACATTGCGGCACATTTCAAAACTATAAAATGAATAAAAAAATAATTGGCAGAGTGGATAAAATTGATTTCCCGCTGTTAGGCCTGTACAATATCGATGTTAAAATCGATACGGGTGCTTACACCTCTGCAATTCATTATTCTGAAATAATTGAAGAAAACAACACCTTACGTTGTGTTTTCAACAGTGATGAGCATCAAAATTTTGGTAAAACCGAGATTACTTTCAACGAGTACACCCGTACCAACGTTAAAAGTAGTAACGGATTTAAAGAAAATCGTTATAAAATAAAATCTGAAGTCGAATTTTTCGGCAAAATATATAAGATTAATTTAACTTTAAGCACCCGAGACGACATGAAGTTTCCTGTGCTAATTGGCAGGCAATTTTTAAAACGAAAATTTATGGTCGATGTCGATTTAGAAAATGTTTCTTATAATTCAAAAACCTTATGAACATAGTTATATTATCCAGGAATTCTAATTTATATTCAACTGAAAGACTTGTTGAAGAAGGTGAAAAGAGAGGACACAAAATTGAAATTATTGACCCTTTAAAATGTGATATCATCATTGAAAAGGAGAAACCAACCATTTTCTACAAAGACCGTTATTTAGATTATGTAGATGCTATTATTCCTAGAATTGGAGCTTCTATCACGTTTTACGGTTGTGCGGTAGTACGTCAATTTGAAATGATGAATGTATTTACCATTGCAACTTCAGACGCTATTCAACGTTCTAGAGACAAACTTAGAAGTTTACAACGCTTAAGTAAAGCAGGAATTGGCATGCCTAAAACGGTATTCACCAACTATTCCCGCGATGTGGAAGAAGTTATTGAACACGTAGGTGGTGTACCCGTAATTATAAAATTACTGGAAGGAACACAAGGATTAGGTGTTGTTTTAGCTGAATCAAAAAATGCAGCTGAATCTGTTTTAGAAGCTTTCAATGGCTTAGAAGCACGTGTTATTGTGCAAGAATTTATTAAAGAAGCTAAAGGTGCCGACTTACGTGCGTTAATTGTAGACGGACAAGTGGTAGGCGCTATGAAACGTCAAGGTAAAGAGGGTGAATTCCGCTCTAACTTACACCGTGGTGGTTCTGCTAATATTATTAAATTAAGTGAAGCTGAATTACGCTTAGCCATCAACGCTTCTCGTGTACTTAAACTACCGGTTTGTGGAGTAGACATGCTACAATCTGCGCGAGGTCCTTTGCTTCTAGAAGTGAATTCCACTCCAGGTTTAGAAGGTATTGAAGAAGCCACTGGTAAAAACATCGCCAAAAACATCATTACCTATATTGAGAGCAACACCCATAAATAATTATGACATTAGCGAACAATATACTAACCATACTAGACACCAAAATATATCCTGGCGAAAGCAAAGAGATCGATTTTGATGTTGCCAACTTACACACCTCATCACCGGTAAACGTGCCTATTATTATTGAGCGCGCCAAAAAACCTGGACCCATTGTATTATTTACCGCTGGTATTCATGGTGACGAAGTAAATGGGGTTGAAATTGTAAGACAGCTTATTGCCAAAGGCATTAATAAACCTAAAATTGGGACTATTATATGTATTCCGGTTATTAACATTTTCGGGTTTATAAATTTAAAACGCGAATTTCCCGATGGCCGAGATTTAAACCGCGTGTTTCCAGGTAGTGTAGACGGCTCTTTAGCCAGTCGTGTTGCCCATAAATTAATACACGACGTTATTCCTTGTGTAGATTGTGTTATCGATTTTCACACAGGTGGCTCGGGTAGATTTAATGCACCACAAATACGCATAAGTAAAGAAAACAGACGGCTAAACGAACTGGCTAAAGTGTTTGCTGCACCCTTCGTGTTGTATTCTAAAACCCTAAGCAAATCGTTTAGAAACACCTGTTTTAAATTAGGAAAAGACATGTTGCTTTTTGAAGGTGGCAAATCCATTCATATTGATGAAAGTGTTACCATTCATGGTGTTAACGGGTCTAAACGTATATTGAAACATTTAGGTATGCTTAACACAAGCTCTAAAGCAACCATAGCAAAAAAGGAAACCGTATTTATTAATGAAAGTAGGTGGCAACGTGCTAGTTTTTCAGGCATGTTTAGGGCCACTATAGCCACTGGAAGCCTTGTTAAAAAAGGCGATGTTTTAGGCTATATTACAGACCCTTATGGTAAACTAAACCAAGCTGTTAAAGCACCAAATTCTGGGTATATCATTAATGTAAACGAATCGCCCATTGTATACCAAGGGGATGCTTTGTTTCATATTTCCACCAAACTTAAACGCTAATAAGAACATGCTTAAAGCCGAATTACGAAAACAATATAAAACCCTTCGTAATGCCTTATCAACTCCTGAAGTTGATGATTTCAGCCTATCCATAGCCAATCAACTTTTAAAATTACCTATTTGGGAGCTTTCATTCTATCACATTTTTTTAGCGATTGAAGAACACAAAGAAGTAAATACCGATTATATTTTAAATATTTTATCTGGCAAAGACAAACACATTCTCATTTCTAAAAGTGATTTTGAAACCGGCTTGATGACGCATTTTCTTTTAACCGATAATACCGTTATTAAAAAAAACAGCTACAACATTCCCGAACCTGTTGATGGTATTGAAATTCTAAACGACAAGATTGAGGTGGTTTTCATACCGCTGTTAGCTTTTGATAAAAAAGGAAATCGTGTGGGCTATGGCAAAGGTTTCTACGACCGCTTTTTAGCCAACTGCAAACCCGAAACCATTAAAATTGGGCTTTCTTTTTTTGAAGCTGAAACCGAAATAACCAATCTTTTTGAAAGTGATATTAGATTGGATTATTGTGTGACGCCGAAGGAGGTTTACAAATTTTAATTAACGCAATTCTCGCAATAGGCATCATTTAAATAATCGTTTTGTAACAGTTGAAAGGTCACACCTCCCTTATCTATAGAATTAAATAATTTACAATAACGCTCTTTATTCATGTTGATGGCATTCAACATAATTGTTCTGTAATTTGAGTCTTCCGTCAATTCATTATCAATTAATGTTAAGTTTAAATAATAGAACAATAAATCTTCGTTAATATCAATACTCTTCGCTTTATTTTCCAATAGTTTAACAGACATAGTTGAATTGGCATAATAACTAAAAAACTGGGCTAAACTTAAATAATCGTAATCTGATAAAGGGAAATTCTTATAATGACTATTTATAAATGCCACCGATTTATCCTTGTTCTCATAATCCCTTTCACGCATAAAACTTTCAGCTTTTATAATATGAAAGTTGACCATCATTCTATCAATTAGCGCAGCATCTATTTTATAACTCTTTAAAGCAGCAATTTCGCCTTTAAGTTTTGCTTCGTCTACTGGCAACGCTTTATGGCGCCACAATTTTATCATAATAGCTGTTTTATTGTACTTCACTTCACCATCTTTGGGCGCCAATTTTTCCAATTCTAGCAATTCATTATATACAATTAAAGATTGTCGTACATCTAACACACTTCGAAAGGCTGAGTTTTTATTAAATATTTTAACAAATTTAGATTGTTTTGGAACCTCCATTTTACCCAAAAAATCAGGATTAACCACTTTATTCTTCAACTTTTCGAAAATGGAATTCTGAATTTCCAAGGCGTCACTTATAGCTTCAGATTTTATAGTCGCGTTAAACTTGCTCATCAATTCATCTGGCGACATGTTCTCGTACTTATCTTTCCTTTCTAACTCCAATTCTAAAACGGCCTTTCTGTGATTCTTCAGAATAGGTTCCAACTCGACAGCAAGCCCATCATTTAATTGCTCTTTAATTTTACTTTTTGACAATTCAATCAAATTTTCATGGTTTGACCCTTTAATATCGTTCAAAAATTCAACCCAATTTTCAGATGAAGAAACCTCTGTTTTAATAGTTGCCTTTTGGAATGATTGCAAAGCCAAAACAATACTATTCGCTCTTGATTCCTGAAGTTTTACATTCCGTTCTAAACTTCCTTCAACCGATGAATAGGCTTTAATTTTAATCGCCTTTATATCATAATTTGTCAACCTTAACGAATCATAAATGGGCTTAATATCCCCTTGCGAATAGGCTGCTTTGTTTTTCTCGAATGGAATTTTAAATTTTAATGTTTTATTTCTAATAACAACTTCAGTATCAGAAATGGTTTTTATTTCTTTTGGGTTATAGGTTAGAGAATCTAAGTACAATCCCATATCTAGCAAATCCCAAGGGTAAGATTCCAAGTGGTAAATCCAATAATATCTACATAAATTATTGTTGTTTAAAAACAATATATTGAATTCTAATTCCTTACTTACCAATGCTTCTGGCACATTCCCAACATGCACTCGAAATAAATTTTCTCCATATGGCTTTAAACTTCCTCGTAATTTTGGAGTAAAAACAGGCCGAAGCAACTCGCCTTTTATTTGTGGATTTCCAATAATAATTTCATCACAACCATAAATTTCTTTCGAAACTACGTCTATAGCGAGTCCATCTTGAGCATTCTTAAAAAGCTTTTGGAACCATGCTTTATCATTTACTTGAAAGTATAAACGATTTTGATCTCTTACAATGGAAAATTGAACCTCTTTTGGCTTCTGATTAAATACCTGAATACATTCTTGACATTTTTGATCTCTATCATTTCCTGGAAAAATAATACCAAATTTATCTTGAGCGGAAAGCACCGAAAAATTGAAGATTGCAAATGAAATAATTAAGAGAATGTAGTATTTATTTAACTGACTTTTTTTGTTCATTTTATATATTTTGAAACATCAAACAGAGGCTCCAATTTATGAAAAAAAACTTACAGTTATTGATTCTCAATAGAAAAACCTAATGCTTAGGAAATGCTCTTTTATTAAAAACAATAAGCATGATAAAACCTGTGCTTATCGCCATGTCTGCAACGTTAAAAACGGGTTCGAAAAAATTAAAGCGTTTCCCGCCACCTAATGGAAACCATTCGGGTAAATCTATCTCAAATAACGGAAAGTACAACATATCGACTACACGGCCATGTAGCAAGCTATCATAACCACCTGTTTCTGGCAAAAAGGCGGCAACTTGATTAAAACTATCTTCAAATAAAACACCGTAAAAAACAGAGTCGATAATATTACCTAAAGCACCTGCAAAAATAAGCGCGATTGATAGAATTAAAATTCTAGATGCATTTTTTCGAGTGGCATCAAACAACCAATACCCAATTCCAAAAATAGCAACAATTCTAAATACGGTTAAAAATATTTTAGCAGAACGGTCTGAAATGAAAGACACAAAATCGCTAATTTTTGTTCCCCAAGCCATCCCATCATTCTCAATAAAATAGATTTGAAACCAGCTAAATACCTCAATATTTTCTTGAAGTTTGAAATGTGTTTTTATATATATTTTACTGACTTGATCGATAAGCAAAACTATAAAAATTAGAACGATTGATTTTTTTAATGACATAAACGAAAATTACAATTTAAAATTCACGGTTTTAACCAAACAAAAAAACGTCTCAAACCCGATAAGCATCGGTCGAGACGTTTAATTATATACTTAAAATAATATTATTGCATATTTTTTGCTTCAATACTTAAAGTAGCATGAGGCACTAGTTTTAAACGCTCTTTAGCAATTA
Source organism: Mariniflexile sp. AS56 (assembly GCF_030552475.1). Taxonomy (GTDB): domain Bacteria; phylum Bacteroidota; class Bacteroidia; order Flavobacteriales; family Flavobacteriaceae; genus Mariniflexile. Next base: position 555,306 of record NZ_JAUPED010000001.1, read on the forward strand.
GCTTACCAGTAACTCTACAAACACCATAGGTTTTGTTTTCAATTCTAATTAAAGCATTTTTTAAATCGCGAATAAATTTCTCTTGTCTAATAGCTAAAGCAGAGTTAGACTCTTTACTCATCACTTCACTTCCTTCGTCAAAAGCTTTAAAAGTTGGCGACGTATCTTCTGTTCCATTATTATGGTCGTTCATATACGCACTTTTAATCAACTCTAAATCGTGTTGTGCTTTCACTATTTTATCTTGAATTAGCGCTTTGAATTCGGCTAAATCAGCATCAGAATATCTTACATTTAAATCTAGGCTCATAATATTAATGTTTTTGAATGAACAATTTGGTATTTACATCATCAAACGCAATTTCTATACCACTATCTAATTTATCAATAATTTCAAGATCTTCGGTTAGTGTTTCTGCTTTAATATACGACAAATTTATATTTATTGCCATATCTATTTGCGCATCGCTTTGCAATTTAACATCTATTCTATCGGTTACTTCAAACCCAGAGTCTTTTCTTAAGTTCTGAATACGGTTTACAAGTTCTCTGGCAATTCCTTCTCTTTTCAAATCTTCAGAGATAGTAACATCTAAAGCAACGGTTAAATTTCCTTCGTTTGCTACCAACCAACCCTCAATATCTTGTGATGTAATTTCTACATCATCAAGTGCTAAAGTTATATTTTTTCCATTAACTTCAATATCTAAAACACCGTTTTGTTCTATTTTGTTAATATCTTCTGCTAAAAAGTTAGTAACTGCTCCAGCAATGGCCTTCATATCCTTTCCAAAACGAGGTCCAAGGGTTTTGAAGTTCGGTTTTATTTGTTTCACCAACATTTCTGAAGCTTCCTCTAAAAGTTCAACTTCTTTAACGTTCACTTCATGCTTTATCAAATCTGATACAGCCAAAATCTCTTCCTTTTGTTGCTTACTAGTAACAGGAATCATGATTTTTTGAAGTGGCTGGCGTACTTTTATCTTTTCTTTAGCACGTAATGATAACACTAAAGACGATATAGTTTGTGCCGCTTCCATTTTGCGTTCCAAAATTTTATCTACAAAAGCTTCATCATACACAGGGAAATTTGCCAAATGCACACTTTCAAAACTTTCTTTTTTGGTCACGGCATTTAAATCTAAATACAATTTATCCATAAAGAAGGGCGCAATAGGTGCGCTTAACTTCGCAATGGTTTCCATACACGTATAAAGCGTTTGGTAAGCCGAAATTTTATCTTGTTGGTAATCGCCTTTCCAGAAACGTCTTCTACTTAAACGCACATACCAGTTACTTACATAATCTTGTGTAAAATCTGAAATGGCACGTGCTGCTCTTGTTGGTTCGTACTCCGCATAAAACGCGTCTACTTTCTTGATTAATGTGTTTAATTCTGAAAGAATCCAACGGTCTATTTCTGGGCGTTCGTTTAAAGCAATATCCGCTTCAGCATACGTGAAATTATCTAAATTTGCATACAACTGAAAGAATGAATAGGTATTATAAAGCGTTCCGAAAAACTTACGTTTTACTTCCTCAATACCTTCTAAATCGAATTTTAAATTGTCCCACGGGTTGGCATTCGCAATCATGTACCAACGTGTAGCATCGGCGCCATAAGTTGATAAAGTCTCGAAAGGATCGACTGCATTCCCTAAACGCTTGGACATTTTTTGTCCGTTTTTATCCAACACCAATCCGTTAGACACTACGTTTTTATAAGCAACCGAATCGAAAACCATAGTACCAATAGCATGAAGTGTATAAAACCAACCACGTGTTTGGTCTACGCCTTCTGCAATAAAATCAGCTGGATACGAGGTTCCATTATCAATTAAATCTTTATTTTCAAACGGGTAATGCCATTGTGCATAGGGCATAGAACCAGAATCGAACCAAACATCTATTAAATCGCTTTCGCGGAACATTTTTTGACCCGATGGCGATACTAAAACAATAGCATCTACAATATTTTTATGTAAATCGATTTTCGCATAGTTCTCTTCAGAATTGTTTCCAATTTCGAAATCTTCAAAAATATCTTTTGAAAGTACACCTGCTGAAACCGCTTTCGCCATTTCACCTTTCAACTCTTCCACAGAACCGATGCAGATTTCCTCTTTACCATCTTCCGTTCTCCAAATTGGTAATGGAATACCCCAATAACGGGAACGCGATAAATTCCAATCGTTCGCATTTGCTAACCAGTTTCCAAAACGTCCTGTACCGGTTGCTTTTGGCTTCCAGTTTATAGTTTCATTTAATTCGAACATGCGTTCTTTTACATCGGTTACCTTAATAAACCAAGAATCTAATGGATAATAAAGAATTGGTTTATCGGTTCTCCAACAGTTTGGGTAACTGTGTTTATATTTCTCAACCTTAAAGGCTTTATTTTCTTCTTTTAATCTAATAGCAATTTCAACATCTACCGAGCGCTCTGGCGCTTCACCATCGTTGTAATATTCATTCTTCACGTATTTACCAGCGTATTCACCCATTTCTGGTCTGAATTTCCCTTGTAAATCTACCAACGGCACCAAGTTTCCATTCTCATCTTTTACCAACAATGGTGGTATTTCAGGTACGGCTTGTTTAGCAACCAAGGCATCATCTGCACCAAAAGTTGGCGCGGTGTGTACAATTCCTGTACCATCTTCCGTGGTTACGAAATCGCCAGCAATAACTCTAAAGGCATTTTCAGGGTTATCGTTTGGAAGCACATATTGTAATAATTGCTCGTATTTTATGCCTACTAAATCAGCACCTTTACATTCGGCCGCCACTAAAAAAGGAATCTTTTTATCTTCTTTTGTATAGCTACTTAATACCTCAACATCTTCCGTTTGTTTATATTTTCCAGCAAATTGTTTTGCTACTAAATTTTTAGCAAGAATAACATGAACAGGCTCGAAAGTGTATTGGTTGTATGTTGCAACAACTACATAGTCAATTTTAGCACCTACTGTTAAGGCAGTATTACTTGGCAAGGTCCAAGGTGTGGTTGTCCAAGCAAGAATGTGTAAATGATCGAATTGTTTTAGAAACTCAGGTAATGAGTTAACATCAGCTTTAAACTGTGCCACGATAGTCGTATCGGTTACGTCTTGATACGTTCCTGGTTGGTTTAGCTCGTGCGAACTTAAACCTGTACCTGCTTTTGGAGAATATGGCTGAATGGTGTACCCTTTGTACATCAAACTCTTATTATAAATCTCTTTAAGCAGCCACCAAACAGACTCCATGTATTTTGGCTCGTAGGTAATGTATGGATCGTCCATATCTACCCAATAGCCCATTTTTTGAGTTAAATCATTCCAAACATCTGTATAACGCATCACCGCCTTACGGCAAGCAGCGTTATAATCTTCTACCGAAATGGTTTTCCCAATATCTTCTTTTGTAATGCCTAATTCTTTTTCAACACCCAATTCAATAGGTAAACCATGCGTATCCCAACCTGCTTTACGCTTTACTTGGAACCCTTTCATGGTTTTGTAACGTGGAAAAATATCTTTAATGGCACGCGCTAAAACGTGGTGTACACCTGGCAAACCATTTGCAGATGGTGGTCCTTCAAAAAACACAAACGATTCGTTGTTCTCTCTGGTAGAAACACTTTTTTCAAATATGTTGTTTTCTTGCCAGTAGTTAAGAATTTCGTCAGCTACTTTTGGCAAGTCAAGACCTTTATATTCAGGGAATTTAGCACTCATTGTATCAAATTTCATTTCGAGGAGCGAAATTAAGGAATTTTGATAAAAAAGTATGTTTAAATAAACAAAAACCTTTACCTGAATTTAAATGTGAGGTATTTAAACTACTGCGCCTTTTTAAATGCTTTTTGAAAGCGAGTTGCTTTGTTTAAAAGTATTTTTTGTTCTTCCGCATTCACTTGCTCTTTAGCAACCACTTTTTTGTTTTGAATGTAGATTTTTTTTGCCGGCGTATTTGCAGTTTCTGAAGTAATGAAAATCAATTTATTATCCGAAAAATAATAAGTCTCTGTGATGGTTTTACTCGTTATTTCAATGTTTTTTATTTTAACTAATTCTTTACTATTTTCATCAAAAAACACGTAGTATTTAAACGTTCCAATATCTTTAAAACCATCTTTATCGGTTAAAGCGCCTTCTGTTAAAGTTTCTTTTAAATTTTTATTAGCATCAATTTTAAGTGTTGCTTTTTCTGTTTTAGCCACAGCGGCATCTGTACTTAAAGTTGTTTTAGTTCCACAAGAAAGAACCGTTACTAGTAATAATATATATGCTAAATTTTTCATCTATTTTTCGTTTTTCAATAGATGTGAATGTAAAACATAAAAAAAGCCTAAACAAATGTTTAGGCTTTTTTTATGAGTGCTATGAAACTAGTTAATTATTATTTTTTTTGTTATTACTTGACCTGTTTCCGTTTTAAACCACGCCACATAAGCACCTGTAGACATGTTTCTAATTTTTAAACCCTTGGCTAATGTTTCCGCGGTAACGTTACTAAACTCTAACACGGTTTGTCCACGCATATTTACCAAGGTTAATGTGTCTACAGTCGTTTTTAAATCTTTGGCAAACAACTTCTTGGTTTTATTATGATAGTAAATTAAGTTTTCTTCAAAACTAGATACTTCCGTACTTAGTAATTCTGATTTTGCTTGAAATACCACCTCAAAACGCTCTTTAAATTCACCTTCTTCAGAAGAAAATTCATAGGCTGTATTTTGGGTTAAATCGAAATACGTTCCAGTTAAATTATCTCTTAAATATATTTCTTGATCTGTTCCTATATTTTCTAACTCTGTTATTTTAATTTCATAATTAAAAGTTCCAGACGTTTTAAGGTTAAGCGCCACTTCTTTATCTGCTGTTAAATGAGAGTAAGCTTGAATCGTCATGTTCTCTCCGTTTAATAACGAATTTAAATCGTTGGCATTGTTATATGAGTTTCTGGAATCGTATCCATAATCAAAGTCATCTGTAGTAAAATCACTAAAGCCTAATAACAACTCTCTTTTTACTGCTGGCCCATTTACTGAATTGAACTCTAAACGAATTTTCTGGAAGTCGCTCGTATTTGCAACCTTAGCTGCTTTATTCGATTTATTATTGGTTGTTTTCAAAAATGAAGACCCCGTAGAATAACTGCCATTAGCATCGGCTTCTTTTATAAAAACACGTTGTGAATTATTAAATTCAACCTGACCATCAGCTATTATTTCTGCAATAAACCCCTGACCTACTGGAATGTACCTGGATGGTTTTTTAGTTCCATTATGCTCATTTGTGGCATCGCCATCAATACCAACAAATTGAAATGCTCGTACCGAACCTAATTTATTTACTTGTGCGTAACCGCCTTTATATTCGTCTAAATAATGAGTATAACCGTCCCACTGTTGCCATATTTGTAAGGTACCGCCAATAATTCCTGCATTGTCATCTATAAACTCATGCACATCTATAGCAGATGCGTATGGGTTTCCAAAAAGAAAATCTGTTTTAGAAACTCCAGTTTCAGATCCAGCGCCACCAACATCGGTTACGTCTATTAAAATAGTACCATTGTTTGGTTTACCTTCAAATAAATATTGCTGTTCTAAACCTGGGTTACCTGTTCCTTTTTGGGTATAGCCTATTCCTGGTGTTATCGCTGCACTCGGGTTTAAAGATTTCCAGTACCAATAACTTAATCCGTTTTTAAAGGTATACAACCAATAGGTACTTACTTTTCCAACCTCATTATATGCAGATGTAAATACAATATCACTTGAATTACCCTCTTTTAGCATATCTAAACTAAAGGATGTATTGTTTGGGTTATTTAACGCTGTATTATCATCAATAAATGAAGATGCTGAAGCGGCTCCAACAGGAGACGACCAGTAGTTATACCAATACACACTTGGGTTGGCTTCTTGCCTTCTTAAAATTTTACCGACTGCTGAAGTTACCAAATCACTGTTTTCTGTTTGAACTAATTGGGAATCATCTTGAAGATCTAAAGTACCATTAAGCTCGAAATACCAGCTATTATATACTTGATTATCGCCATTAACTGTTAATGTTTTAGTTTCATCTATAATTAAACCAACTGTTCCAACAGAACTATTAGTAACAATATTATTTTCTATTTGAATAATACTCCAATCTTTATTGCTTGAGGTATCTTCTATATCCCAAACATCGCCATGTAACCAAGTTGCCTCGGTAGTCCAATCTCCATCTGCAGTTGTTACGTATGGCATGGGCGCCGTTTGTTCTTGAAAGGTTGTAATGTTATGTAAAAACAGTTCTTTTGAAGTACTAGAGAAATCTGTAGTGATATTATTAACAATACTTGTCATAGGGTAATAGGCCAATAAATTTACCCATGATACGGTCGCATTGGTTGTAGCGTCTTCAATATCTTTATCTATAATGGCACCTCGCACCAAACCTAAATTATTTTCAATTTCTTGATACACCATTTTTTGAATTTGATCTGCAGATAGGGCTTCACTAAACACACGCACCTCATCAATATCTCCTTTAAAATATTCTTGCTCTGCAACATTTTTAGAAAGTCTTCCTACTTCAAACGCACCATTAGCATCGCCTGTATTTGTAATAACACCTCCTGTATTTCCTGTATCTGTGCTTGTAATTAACAAACCATCTACATATAAATTTTGAATTCCTGTATCGCATGAAAAGGTACCAACTACATGGTGCCATTCATTATAGTTTATAGCACTACCCAATACGCTTGTTATGGCATTTGCGCCTGATTTTACTGAAAACCCAGGAATATTCCCGCTGTTTAAATAAATACGACACGACTCATCTTCACCAGCAATAGTAACATTGGTTTTTAAAGCATTATCTGGGTCGGCTTTTATCCAAGACATAATAGTTACTTTACTGTTACCGTCTATAAAGGTTGGTGTTGATAAATAATCGTCTACACCATCAAAATCTAAAGTAGAAAATTGAGGTGGGTTTACGTTAAACAAATCTCTGTAATCTAAATCACCAAGAGACAATAAATCGCCATCTGTATCCGGCAATATAGAACTTGACGGATCGTCAATTTCATCATTCACATCAAAATCATTAAGTGAAAGACCTTCGAAGGCATTGTCAAGACCATCCAAATCGGCATCTAAAGTTAATAAGGTATTAGCCATCCCATTCTCTTGAATATCTGGCACACCATCATTATCAGAATCTGCATCAATATAATCGGGAATACCATCTCTATCTGTATCTGTTAGTATGATGCCGCTGGGGTAGGCATTATTAACACCTAAAGTGCTTACCGCAGCATCTGGCACCACATAACCTAAAGTGGTTTGTGCTTCTATATTATCTGGAATACCATCATTATCTGCATCGATATCTTGAAAGTTATTATAAGTATCAGAATCTGAATTCGTAAAATCATCCTCTAATCCATTACCATTATAATCTACGGTTCCCGATTCTGCTGAAATTTCTAAATCGTCAATAACACCACTTGTACCAAAACTATAACTCGCATCAATAACACCATCGTTATCCGTATCAAACGCAGCTATTTGTGCTGTTGATAAACCAGCTTCAATGATATCGAAAATACCATCGCCGTCTGCATCTAAATCTAAACGATCTAAAACACCGTCGTTATCTGAATCTTTTACTAAGTTTCCTCCGTCTTCAATGGCATCTGGGACACCATCATTATCATCATCTAAGTCATCTCCATTTAAAACACCATCACCATCAGAATCTTTATCCACTATTAAAATCATGGATACAAAATTGGCTCTTCCACAATTATCTAACACTTTTAAAGTTAACAAACACTCTAAAGGCTCATTACCAACAGCTGTTGGTGTGTAAGTTACATTTAAGGCATTCGGGTCGTCGAAACTACCTCCACAAGAATCGGTCCATTGAAAGGTGAAAGGTGGCGAAATACCACTTACTTCCCCTGTAATACTTAATGTTAAATTATTTTCTATTTTAGTTTGAATAAAGTCTAATTTAATCTCCGGCCTACGTTCTATACCTGCCTGAAGTACAAAATTACCATAGGCTCTCGCCGCTGAAACATCTTCTGCTTCTGTACCACCAGAAATACTATGAGAACCCTCATACATCACCATACCAAAATCTTCATTTCCAAAAGCTCTACCATAAGCCAAAGCGGCAGCTGGTCCGGTTGGAAAGGTTCCGTCTATAACATCCGGATGATCATCATCTGTAATAGCCAATACGGTTGTACTTCTCCACCCTTCTGTGTCTGGAAGATATATCTGTTCTGACCCGTTTTGTAAAGAACCATCCATGGTGCTCATAAACTGCATTAAGGGATCTGAAGCGGTTTCACCTGAATTAAAAAGACTATTTACAGCATTATAGCTATAAGCTGGCGTACCATCATTATGATCACCCCATGGGATTAAACCATTATTGGATAATAAATTAAGATCGGGAATACCATTATTATCTGTATCTACAAGCGCTTCCATGGCACTCACAGCGTGACATGCTGCCCAAAAATAACCACCATTTTCAATAAAATCTATTAAGGTATTTACGGTTGATGCATCCCAGTTTTGAGGATCGGCATGCGGCATCGTATAAATATCATCACAAAGCGTTAAATCATCTGGCGTTCCTAATCTACCATACGAATAAGGCACATTTGTTTTATCATAAAAAGCTGATTGTATTTTATCTCCGTTATCTTCATCTAAAACAGCTCGTGGAAAATTGGTTATATAATCATACATATGCCCATTAAATTCAGGCAAATCTGCATCAATTGTTAACCCTGGATAATCTGTAAGCCATAAATCAATTACGGGTTGCGCAATATTCATAAACTCTGCAGGAATTACAAAAGGTCCACCTTTATAATCTTTTCCATCGATAGTCACATCGGTGTGATCTTGTTTTACACCGGTATTTCCCCATGTTTTATGAGAGGCTATTAACCAATACACAGGTACTTGATGGTTTGTTACTAATTCATACACTAATCCATAAGGCACTAGTCCGTTATTATATGTTTGAGGTGAAACACCCATATCTATAATAGATGCACCTGCATTAAACCACTTTTTAACATGAGCAGTCGCTTTCGCGGAATTGTTTGAGGTAATACCATCTGGTTCATCGGAAGCTGTGATACTCACAGGATAATAAACACAACCACCTAACCTGGCTATTACCGTAACATCTAAAGTTACCGAAGCCCCGTTTGCAACGGCTCCAATAGCCCAAACACCAGTAGCATTATCAAAAGAACCTTGTGATGGGGAATGCGACACATAATTTAATGAAAAAGGTATTTCGGCCAATGCACTCACATTCGTAGTGGCATCTGTACCGTTATTTGTTACTGTAACCGTATAGGTTATGGTATCCCATTCCACAGGAGCTGCATCATCTACTGTATTCGTAATTGCTAAATCGGCACCATTTACTTGAAAAGAGGCAGAATCTTGATTGTTTGCTGTATTAGTATCCTCCATTAATGAAGAACCTGTAGCTGTATTTGTTATCACAAAACCAGCAGTTCCTGCATCTACAGAACAAACAATGGTTAACGTTTTAGACGTACCATTTGTTATATCGCCAGAATCCCAAATACCTGTAGTCGCATCGTAAGTGGTAGAGCTTAAAACACTATCATCACTTACATAAGTAACACCTTCTGGTAAAACATCGAGAACACTCGAGCTATATGCTGTTGTGGTAGTACTATTATTAATTATTTGAATAGTATAAGTTACCAACGAACCTTCATCGGCCGTTAGTGCATTTACTGTTTTAACTACTTCTATATCTGCAGAACCAACGCCAATATCAACGCTGTCTGAATTATTTTCAACCACACTATCTGGTTCTATTACACTTTGTATACTGGCTGTATTGGTTCTTAACTGCCTATTTGCAAAAAGACCAACCGAAGCATCTATAGTTAAAGTGGCAGATGCACCTGCATTTAAATCGTTAACAAACCATTCACCATTTAAACTATTATAATTATTTCCTTGAGTTATTGTAGACGAACTATAATTAATGTTCGCTGGTAAATTATCTAAAACCGTAATATCGTTAGCTTTTAAAGGGCCATTATTGGTTACTATGATGGTATAAGTAATCACATCACCAACCTCGGGATTTGTATCGTTTACCGTTTTTGTAACTTGTAAATCGGCACCATTTACGAATAATTCTACAGCCGCCTTATTATCAGACCTGTCATCATCCGCTTGATCAAAACTCACAAAAGTAAAGTTGTTTGTTATGGTTTTGGCGGCTGTATTGGCATCAACTTGTGCTAGAATGTTTATTTCTATGGAATCGCCATCTAAAATGGTACCAATGGTCCAATCACCAGAAACACTATCATAAGTTCCGCCACTATCATCTGAAACATAGGTTAATCCATCAGGCATTAAATCGTTCACAAGCACCGACGTGGCATTAGAAGGCCCATTATTTTTCACTTTTAGGGTAAACTCAACAGTTTGCCCTTCATCTGGAGAGGTATCATCAACCGATTTGGTTAATTCCAAATTAGCAGGATCCACAAATACTTCTGCACGTGCAAAATTATTACTTGCCTTAGAATCTGACTGACTAGAAGATTTCAAGGTTGCTAAATTATTGATATGAGTTCCTGAAGTACCAGGATTAACAAGTGCAGAAATAAGCACCTGCTTTGTTTCTGCAACATTAATGGTGCCCACATCCCATTCATCAATTAATGGGTTGTATAAACCATCTCCGGTACTAACCACATATGTTAGGTTAGAAGATAATTTATCTTCTACCTTTACATTTGTTGCTGTAACAGGACCAATATTTGTAATCTCTAAAGTGTAAACAATTACTTGACCAACACTTGGGAAATAATCATCTACGATTAATTTCGAAATAGATAGGTCTGTTGATTGTGAAAAAACCATAAACCCCATTGCAAAATAAAAATAAACAGATAATACAAACCGTAACTTTATCTTCATAACTCCTTGATTTAGTATAAAATTACGTCATCAAGTGTCTTTTAATATAAATTTTCGCTGAGTTCAAAACTTAGTCATTTAAATCACGGTTTAGTATCGATGAATGGTTTTTGCAAAAATCACTAACTCACTATAAAAGTGACCATTACAAAAAACAAAAAAAGCCAAAACAACTGTTTTGACTTTTAAGATTCTTAGGGTAAATGACCTACTAATTAATGAGTATTTTTTTGGTAAATACTTCCCCTGTTTCCGCCTTAAAACAAGCCAAATAAACACCTGCTGACACCCTGGGTATTTTCAACCCTTTACTTAATATTTTTTGGGACACCTTATTGAATTCTAATAGTGTTTGTCCGCGCATATTTATAATGGCCACCGAACCGATTGTTGCATTGAAGGATTTACCATACAACCTATTTGTAGCGTTTTCGTAATATATAGTATGCGTTGTTTCGATGGCATCTTCTATATTCAACAACTGCGATTCACTTTGAAACACAAGTTCAAACCTGCTGTTAAACACACCTTGAGAGGCGGTAAAACTATAGGATATCCCTTGTCTTAAATCGAAATAATTACCTGTTAGGTTGTCTCTTAAATAGATCGTTTGACCTGCTTCTATATTTTCTATTTCTGATAAATTTATTTGAAAACTATGATCACCCGACGACCTAAAATTTAACGGCACCACTTTATCACTTGTAATAGCGCCGTAGGCCTGCATACTCATAATGTGGCCCTCTAGCACTAAGTTTAAATCACTGGGACTCGACGCGCCTCCTACGGCATCATACCCATAATCAAAAGCATCAGTCGTGTAATTACTAAAACCAAGCAAGAGTTCTCTTTTAACCTCTGCACCCGTTAGCGCCGTAAACTCCAATCGTATTTTTTGCATGGTACTAGTACTATTATTTCCTTTCGCGAGCTTTCCTTTTGAGGATTTAGAAAAAATAGACCCATTACTATAGGTTCCATTAGCATCGGCCTCCTTTACAAAAAGACGTTGTGTATTATTAAACTCCACATTTCCATCTGCAACAATTTCCACCATAAACCCTTGCCCTACCGGCACATACCGTGTTGGCTTTTTAGTACCGTTTTGCACGCTATTATGCTCTCCATTAAAACCTAAAAACTGGTAAGCCTTCACAGAGCCTAATTTACTTACTACGGAATATCCACCTTCGTAATCATCAAGCGTGTGCGAGTTACCTGCCCATTGCTCCCAAAGTTGGATGGATCCTCCAATAACACCTATATTATCATCAATAAACTGATGAATATCTATAGCTGAAGCATAGGGGTTTCCTAAAAGATATTCTGTTCTTGACACAGCAAGCTCAGAACCAGAACCACCCACATCGGTTACATTTATAAGAATGGTTCCGTTATTTGGTTTCCCTTCAAAAATATATTGTTGTTCGGCACCGGCATTCCCTGTTCCTTTTTGGGTATACCCTACACCAACTTCTAATGGGGTGTTTTTCGAAATTGCCGCCCAATCCCAATAAGTTAACCCTTTCTTATACCTATACAACCAACTCGAACTTACTTTCCCGACTTGGTGATAGGCATTCGTAAATACGATATCTACACCAAAATCATCCTTTAAGCTATTTAAAGTGAATGGTGTATTATTAGCATTATTTGATACGGCATTATTATCTGATAAACTCGTAACACCTAAAGCTCCAACTGGAGACGACCAATAATTATATCTATATACGTTTGACGTACCTTCTTGTCTTCTTAAAACCTTCCCAACCGCCGATGTTACTAAATCACTGTATTCCGTTTGGACTAATTGCGAATCGTTTTGAAGGTCTAGAACCCCATTTAACTCCAAATACCAGCTATTATTAATAAGGTTATCGCCATTAACTGTTAGGGTTTTTCCACTATCAATAAGCAGACCTAGATGGTCGTGAGAATTTGATGTGCTAACATTGGCAGAAAGCCTAACAATGCTAGACGGCTTGTTTTCTAAAATGGTTTCAATATCCCACGCATCACCATGTAACCAGGTACTTTCACTAGTCCAAGCACCATCAACGGTAGCGATATATGGCATAGGTGCCGTTTGCTCTTGAATGGTAGAGATATTATGTATGTATGCTGTATTTCCTTTGGATGAAAAATCTGTTATTGAATTATCTACAATACCCGTCATTGGGTAATAAGCCTCTAAGTTGGACCACGATACTGGTAAATTTGTTGTGCTATCTGTAGCCTCCTTTGGCACAATAGCTCCATAAACATTACCCGCATTATTTAAAATTTCTTGATGAATCATTTTATGCAACTGGCTTTCCGTTAGCGCAACTTTAAATACCCGAACTTCATCAATATCCCCTTTAAAATATTCGATGTTTGCGAATGAATTTTTACCAATGATAAACGCATCTGTCGTTGTATTTAGTACCGAAGACAAAGCGGAATCGTCACAGGTTGCTATCATTTCACCATTTAAATATATTTTTAATTTATCTGAAGACACAGTCGAATCAAAAACAATAGCAATATGAGCCCATTGATTTATTACAAGTGCAGATGGTGCCAACAATGTTACAACTTCACCATTAAGTTTAACTACTGGTATTTTTGAAGCATTAATTTGAATTCCAAAATCGCCGTGACTTAACACATTACCCGTAGTTGAAAAAGCAGGATCTATTCGCACCCAAGCCATCGCTGTTAACGCATCATAGCCACTTAAATTTAAACTACTTTCAAGATAATCGTCTACACCATCAAAATCAATCGTTGCAATGGCTGGTGGATTCACTTCAAATAAATCTCTATAATCTAAATCGCCTCCAGAAAACAAATCTCCATCGGCATCTGGTAGAATAGATAAATCTGAAGGATTTTCAATATCTTCATTTACATCCCATGCTGCATCATTGACACCATTGGTTTCAAAGGCATTATTAAGACCATCATCATCCACATCGGCAGCCGTAGATGTATCTGCCATGCCATTTTCTTGAATATCGGTATACCCATCATTATCTGAATTTAAATCTAAAAAATCGCGTATACCATCTTTATCGGTGTCTACAGGTTGAAGTCCGCCAGGATAGGCAGTATCCACCCCTGATGCGTCATATATCCCTGAAGGCACAATATACCCCAATGTCGTTTGTGCTTCTACATTATCTGGAATACCATCAGAATCACTATCAATATCTATGTGATTATAAAACCCATCAGAATCGGAGTCCACAAAAAAGAATGTCGTGAAACCCATTTTCCCATCTACAAGCCCATTATTAACAGACCCATTAATTTGAATTTCATTCACACGAATATCTTTTCCCGTACCATCGGGCAATGAAGCCACCACAAAATGGGTTAAAGGTGCATTTACCACCACACTATGAAGATATACGCCACCCGTTTGGAAAAGTTCTATTTGACTAAATGACGTATTAAGTAAAGCACCTCCTGCATTGGGGTCGCCATCATAATATTGAAGAATGGCTCCCATGGGACTAAAATCTACTCCAGCCGTATCCACCTTACCGTCTCCATCTCTATCAAAATCACTAGCATCTAGTCCTGCTGGTCCTACATCATTAAAGTTTCCTTGAAATAAATCATTGGGGTCTAACCCGAGTGCTGTTAAATCTGACACTAGGTTTGATGCGATGGCACTAGCAGAATCGCCTGCAACATCATCATTCTCAAGAGACAGTGTAAAAAAAGAACCTGCAGGCAACACATTGCCACCTGTAGTACTCATTACTAAAGCGTTATCTAAAACAGAACCATTTAAGTCACCAGCTGTTACGTTGAAACTATGAATACGTAAATCCTGATTACCAGTATAAGAATTTAATCCATCAAAAATTAATTCAAGACTAGAACTATCTATATGGTTGGGTAACTGTACAATTTCAAGTTCTGTAAAGGTTGTAGTGGTACCTTCATCTGAATCAAGAATACCATCATTATCGTCGTCCAGATCATAGAAATCTTCAATACCATCACCATCAGTGTCTTGTGAAAAAGCCGCGTTTGTATAAAAACACGCCAAGATCAACAGCACTTTATAAAGTATAAATTTACTCATCGGATCAGGTTTAATTATCTAAAAAAGAGATAACAGATATAAAAACGGTGACACCTTGAGGAGGAGGAGGTCGCCAAATAAACCAAATTAATGGTTTTCAATGGATTAACTAAACAATGATAAGGGTTTATTCTTTATTAATCTAAATAATTCCTGATTTACTTTCGATTAAAAGCTAATTAATCAGTTAAACCGCACAAATAAGAATGATCGGCATGAAAACTACCATCTATTTAATGATTATTTTTTTGGTAAGCACCTCATTGGTTACAGTTCGTAAACAAACAACATAAGCACCTGCTGCCATAACACCAAACGGGATCCCGTTTTGTAATTGGTTTGTAGATACGTTTGCTAGCTCCATAATAGTTTGCCCACGCATATTGATCAAAGCCAAATGACTCACGCTGCTGTGTAGGTTTTTAGCGTACAACGTATTCGTTTTATTTTGATAATAAATATTATTATCTGTTTCAATAACATCTTCATTACTTAATAATTGTGATTTACTTTGAAATACAATTTCAAACCTACTGTTAAATTTCCCTTGGGTAGATGAAAATCTATAGGTTGTATCTTGGGTTAAATCGAAATATTCCTCTGTTAAATTATCTCGTAAATAAACTTCTTGGGTTACATCGATGTTTTCAAATTCGGTAGCTTTAATATCGAAGGTATTATTACCCGACGATTTAAAATTTAGAGCAACTACTTTATCCTTTGTTATTGGGCCATAGGCCTGCATATTCATGTTCCTTCCTTCAAAATCGAGGTTAAAATCGTTATTACTATTTTCCGTAGTGTACGCTTCATAACCATAATCATAACCATCGCTAGTCGCCTCACTAAAGCCCATAAGCAACTCCCTTCTGGTTTTAGGACCTACCACCGAATTGAATTCCAATCGAATCTTCGTCATAACACTACTTTGCTGTTTTGCCGCTGAAGTCGTAGAACTTTTACTTTTCGAGTTTGAAGATTTAAAAAATGAAGCACCATTATTATAACCACCATCAGCATCTGACTCTTTAACAAATACACGCTGACTGTTATTAAAAACCACCGTACCATCGGCCACAACTTCAGTAATAAAACCTTGACCTATTGGAAGGTATTTTGAAGGGCTTACAGTACCATCTAGTGAACCATTCGTAGCTCCATAAAACCCAACAAACTGATAAGCCCTGCACGAACCTAATTTGTTAACCTGAGCATAACCACCTTCATAGGCACTAAGATTATGGGAGTTACCAGACCACTGTTGCCATAATTGCAGTGTACCATTTATAACCCCAACATTATCGTCAATAAATTTATTCACATCGAGTGCAGAAGGATATGGATTTCCTAAAAGATATTCTGTTTTAGATACCGAAGTTACAGATCCAGAACCACCTCTATCTATAACATCTACTAAAATAGTTCCGTTATTCGGCTTGCCTTCAAAAATATATTGTTGTTGTAAACCGCCATTTCCAGTACCTTTTTGGGTATACCCAATGCCTGGAGTTAATGAGCTACCAGGACCAATTAAGGCCCAATCCCAATAAGTTAAACCACTCATAAATGTATACAACCAATACGTACTAATTTTACCTGTTTGATTATATCCATTTGTAAAAGTTAGATTAACGCCCGCTTCATCCTTAATCATATTAAGTTGGAATGATGTATTATTTGCATTATTAGTGGCCGCATTATTATCCGTTAAACTTGTCACCCCTGTTGCTCCAACTGGCGACGACCAATAATTATATCGGTATGCATTAGAAGACCCTTCTTGCCTTCTTAAAATTTTTCCAGATGAAGAAGTGACTAAATCGCTCGTAATTGTTTGAATTAATTGAGAATCGTCTTCCAAATCAAGAGTTCCATTTAATTGTAAATACCAGGTATTCTCAACTTGATTTTCACTATTTACCGTCAATGTTTTATTCGCATCTATAATTAAACCCAATGTTTTAATAGGGTGACTTGCCGTGATATCGTTTGCTATTTTCACAACACTCCAATCTTTATTATCAGCGATACTTTCAATGTCCCAAACATCCCCATGTAGCCATGTAGATTGTGTTGTCCATGCGCCATTTGCTGTTGTAACATAGGGCATGGGTGCTGTTTGGTCCTCAATGGTTGTGATATTATGCAACCTCATGGTACGTCCAAAATTTGAATAATCTAAAATGGTACTCGCATTAATTTCGGTCATGGGGTAATAAGCTAAAAGTTGAGCCCAAGCCACCGTGGAACCAGTTGTGCTATCTGTAATATCTTTAGCAACGACACTTCCTTTAACATTACCTCCATTATTTTCTATTTCCTGATACACCATACGTTGTATTTGGCTTTCTGTTAATACTGAACCAAAAACACGTACTTCATCTATATCGCCTTTAAAATATTTTTCATTTGTTGTTTTATCTGAAAACCGTCCTATTTCAAAAGTGCCATTAGCATCGGTATCAACCTCGATGGCATCACCTATATTGCCTGTGTCATAATCATCGACTAATACACCGTCCACATATAATTTTATAACACCAGTTACACTCGAAAAACTTCCAGCTATGTGGTGCCATTCGTCAAAATTAATAACAGAACAACTGCAGTCTCCCACTTTTTTAACCGAATTACCTGCCGATTTTATTTTAAAAGTGGGCTTATTCCCATTAGACAAGGATAATTGACAACCAATGTTTTCGCCAACAATAACCATATCGGAAGAATTTCCAGAATCTGATTTTACCCAAGCCATGATAGTAACCTCGTCTAAACCGTTTACTATGGAACCTCGTGATAAATAATCGTCTACCCCATCAAAATCCACGGTGGCAATTGGTGGCGGATTGCCATCAAAATAATCTCTATAATCTAAATCGCCACCTGTAAACCTATCACCATCAATATCAGGCAAAACAGTTAAATCTGTAGGGTCTTCAATATCTTCATTCGCATCTAAAAAGGAGTCGTTTACGCCGTTGGTTTCAAAATTATCATCCAACCCATCGCCATCAATATCTGAATTTGATAGTGTATTCGCCATCCCATTTTCTTCAATATCTGGGATTAGATCGTTATCACTATCGGTATCTAAATAATCCATAATGCCGTCGCCATCCGTATCTACGGGTGCATTTAAATCAATACCTCCCAAGGCAGATTCATAAACATCATCTAAACCATTATTATTTGTATCGGTCATGACACCACCTGTACTGCTACTTGGTGCTACATAACCAATGGTTTGTTGTACTTCAACATTATCTGGTATACCATCGTTATCAGCATCAATATCTATATGGTCAGGAATGCCATCATTATCTGAATCACAGACTAAGCTAGCTAAAACAATGTTATCTACTCCTACATCGTTTCCGGCTCCTCCTTCTACTTGAGAATTTACCAGAACAATACTAATGGTTGCTGTAGTTGCTGTGAAATTAAGAACGACACGTCTCCAAATATCATCATTTAGAACACCAATGTCTGTAGAGGTAATAGATTCCAAAATGGCCCCTCCTGAATCCTGTATTTGTAATGTAAAATTTGGAATATCTGCACAACCACTGCACAAACCAGCCATATCCACTCGAAACCTATAACTTCGACCCACCTCAACACTAAGACCAGATTGTCTGTAAAATTCAAACACACCAAGAGGTGAGTTCATGTTAATGGACAAATACCTACCTTCTGTTGAACCACCTGCTGGTCCTGTAACAGCATCGATATTAGCATCTAAATTTCCTGTGTCGTTTGTTCTGTTGTAATGCCCTAACCCAGAAGTATTGGATGTTACTACGGCATAAGACCCATCTGGTATTGCGCCTCCTCCGGATTTAAAAGTATGTTGTAAAACGTTAGGGTCTGAAAATCGCCCTGCGCCTGTGCCAAAATCTTGTCTATAAATTTCGGAAGCTTCCGATTGATTTGATACGGCACAATTAGCATCTTCAACAGTATCTGGAATGCCATCATTATCATCATCTATATCAATAGAATTATCTACTCCATCGCCATCAGTATCTTGCGAAAAAGAACTATTCGTGTACATACACGCTGCTATAAGCAATAGTACTCTAAAAAGTATAATTTTATTCATCGGCCAAGCTTACATTATCTCAAAAGAGAGATAATTGACATAAAAATGGAGACACCTTGAGGGGAAGTAATCGCCTATTAAACCAAATTAATGGTTTTCAATAGATTAATACCGCAATAATAGCGATTTATTCATTATTAATCTAATAAAACGATGTATTTACTCCGATTAAACGGTAAATAAACTCGATTAAGTGCGCGAAAACTGACATTTATAACCTAAACCACCTTATCAACAAAACTAGTTAACAAGTATTTTTTTAGTGATTACTTGTCCCGACTGTACTTTAAACCATGCGATATAAGCTCCAGTCGCCACGTTTGATAATTTTAACCCATTACTTAAATCTTCTTGGGATAAATTATTAAATTCTAACACCGTTTGGCCTCGCATATTTACTATAGCCAACTTATCGATGCTGTTACTTAACTTTTTACCATATAACGTATTTGTTGTATTTTGATAATAAATAAAGTTTTCTGAAACGCTTGCTTCTTCTGCACTCAAAGTTTGTTCTTGTGATTTAAAAACCATTTCAAACCTCTCATTAAACTTGCCCTGATTGGAAGTAAACACATAGCCCGTGCTATTCGTTAAATCAAAATAGTCGCCTGTTGTATTGTCTCGCAAATAGACTGCTTGGGTAGCATCTAAATTATCAAACTCTGTTGCTTTTATTTCGAAGGTATTACTACCTGACGATTTAAAGTTTAGAGAAACAACTTTATCTATGGTAATGGGGCTGTATGCCTGCATATTTAGATTTTTCCCATCTAAATTTAGGTTTAAATCGTTATTATTAGTTTCATTGGTATAAGCATCATAACCATAATCATAGCCATCTGTGGTGATTTCACTAAATCCTAAAAGTAGTTCGCGTCTGGTTTTAGGACCTTCTACGGAATTGAATTCTAAACGAATGGTTGTCATTTCGCTACTTGCTTGTTTTGAAGATTCCGCCGTGGTACTTTTACTTTTTGTATTCGTAGATTTTAAAAACGAAGAACCGTTATTATAACTCCCATCGGCATCCGACTCCTTTACAAATATGCGTTGGTCATTATTGAACACCACAGTACCATCTGCTATAATTTCCGTAATAAAACCCTGTCCTACTGGAAGATACCTTGACGGTGTTACCGTGCCATCTAACGAGCCATTTGTGCCTCCATAGAATCCAACAAATTGATACGCTCTACACGACCCTAATTTATTAACTTGGGCATAACCACCTTCATACTCGCTAAGATTATGAGAGTTACCAGACCATTGTTGCCATAATTGCAAAGTGCCATCTATAACCCCCACATTATCATCTATAAATTTATGAACATCTAAAGCTGATGGGTATGGGTTTCCTAAAAGATATTGTGTTTTAGATACTGAAGTTACAGAACCTGGACCACCTTTATCAATAACATCTACTAATACAGTACCGTTATTAGGTTTCCCTTCAAATATGTATTGCTGCTCTAAACCAGCATTTCCAGTTCCTTTTTGCGTATAACCTACTCCTGGTGTTAATGGTGAATTGGGGTTTAACGACGCCCAATCCCAATATGTTTTTCCGTTTTTAAAGGTGTACAACCAATACGTACTAATTTTCACAGCTTGGTTATAAGAACTCGTAAAAGGCATATTGATACCCACTTCATCTTTTATAGTATTTAACTTAAATGCTGAATTATTGGTATTGTTTGTTATCGCGTTATTATTAGTTAAACTTGTTGCGCCAATGGCTCCAACTGGAGACGACCAATAATTATATCTAAACGGGCTAGACGTTCCTTCCTGCCTTCTTAATACTTTCCCGGTTGCCGATGTTACTAAATCGCTGGTTGTTGTTTGAAGTAATTGTGAATCGCCTTGTAAATTAAGGGTTCCATTTAATTCTAAATACCAGCTATTTTCAACATGATTATCGGTATGTACTGTAAAGGTTTTGTTAGCATCTATAATTAAACCCATGGTTTTAACAGGATGACACGCCGTGACATCGCTTGCTATTTTTACAATACTCCAATCTTTATTATTGGCTATGTTTTCAATATCCCAAACTTCGCCATGCAACCATGTAGACTGCGTTGTCCATGCACCATTTGCCGTTGTTGTATATGGCATAGGAGCTGTTTGTTCTTGAATGGTTGTGATATTATGTAATCTTATCGTATTTCCAAAATTTGAATAATCTAAAATAGAACTCGTCTTAATTTCGGTCATTGGGTAATAGGCCAAAAGTTGTGTCCAAGACACGGTACTTCCCGATGCGATATCAACCACATCTTTAGCAACCATTTTCCCTTTTACGTTACCTCCATTATTTTCAATTTCTTGATAAACCATGCGTTGTATTTGATCTTCGGTTAAGGCATTACCAAAAACACGCACTTCATCTATATCTCCTTTAAAATAATTACCATGTGTTAATTCATTCGAGAATCGGCCAATTTCAAAGGTATTATTAGTATCTGAACTTCCCTCGATGGCCGCTCCGGTTACACCTGTATCGTAGGTGTTTGCCAATTCACCATCAACATATAATTTTAAGATACCTGTGGCACTTGAAAAACTACCTGCTATATGGTGCCATTCATCATAATTAATAGCAGAACAACTGCAGCCGCCAGCTAACTGAACCGAATTTCCTACTGTTTTTATTTTAAAAGTGGGTCTATTTCCATCTTCTAATGATAATTGACAAGCGATACCTTCACCAGCAATAACCATATCGATTGTATTTCCTGAATCTGATTTAACCCATGCCATGATAGTGACATCGTTTAAACCACTTATAAAGGAATCTCTAGACATGTAATCATCTACACCATCAAAATCGATGGTTGCTATAGGTGGCGGATTGCCATCAAAATAATCTCTATAATCTAAATCACCACCAGCAAATAAATCGGCATCCACATCAGGTAAGATAGATGAAGTTGGATCGTCAATTTCATCATTTATATCATTCGGGTCATTGATGTTTGAACCTTCAAAAAGGTCATCTAACCCATCATTATCGGCATCTGAATATGTTACAATTAGATTAGCCATACCGTTTTCTTCAACATCTGGTATTCCATCATTATCGGTATCGAAATCGTACATATCTATAAGGTTATCACCATCGGTATCTACAGGAATAAGGCCTATACCGTAAGCATCGAAAATTCCAGTAATAGGGTTTACGGTACCTACTGGAGGTACGTACCCAATAGTAGGTTGCGCTTCCACATTATCTGGTATACCATCGTTATCACTATCTATATCCAAAGTATTTAAGAACCCATCTCTATCTGAATCACACACCGAACTAATTCCGAAATTTGTTAATCGAATGCTCGTACTTGTTGTTGTTCCAGTTGCTCCATAAAGTAAATCGACATGAGAAAATTGATCGAATTCCATATATAAATAGAAGTCTGGATCATCCCCTTGTGTTCCTCCATCATCTGGCTCATCAACCCAATCGTTCGTAGGTCCTGCAATGGTTGGATCTAATCTATATAAGGTATAACCCGCAGGACTTCCGCCATTCACAAAACCAGCTTGTTCTAAGTTTGTTGTAGGACTTAAATAAGGTGCAACCGTAGAAGTCGCGGTAGACGCATTGAAACCAGCTATTTCTGTGAAGTTCGAACCATTTCTTGTATCTATATCTCGCAACTCTAAAATCATATCATACAGCACCGTAGGAACCCCATCTGGGTTTGCCGGAGTTGCGCTGCCTGCTTTAACCAAATCGAAGGAGTAGGTTACATGATCGTCTTGCGACGCATTAAAGGTACTTACTCTTAATTCATTATTACAATCAACCGTAAAAGAGCCACTTTTTGTAATGATGGTAAGAACCAAATCGTAGTATTGATTTTGATAGAATATAGCATTGGAATATATTACTTTTTCACCTGGCTGAACATTACTTAAACTACCAGCCGTTAAAGGGGCTGCATTATTAAATTGGATTACTGCCGAACACTCATAGGTATCTATAACACCATCATTATCATCATCTAAATCACAAATATCTGTAACACCATCGTTATCAAAATCTGGATCTCCGGAATATACAGGGTCACATGGATTATTAACTGTTAGGGTTGCGCAATAGGTTTCTAAAATACACTTGTTATTAGTATGTGTTACGACTACGCAATAATCGTTACCGTTTAAACCAGTAACATCACTAATATTTAAAGTACTAGAAGTTGTACCACTGTAAACACCTGAATTGGTTAAAGCCGTCCCTCCAGAAGAAGGGTTACCTACATACCATTGATATCTAATATTTGAATTTGAACTGGAAGATTTTTTATCAGAATAATCAGGGTCACCCTCGTCAAACTCCGTTGTATTACGTGCTGATGCACTTACTTGAAATGAAGTAGCATCTCCGATAATAGTTGTTTTGTTGCTAGGCGTAGAAGATACTGTTAGTTTAGTCGCTACATATTCATTACCTGTTAAACCATTATAACCACCCGAACCACCTGTTACGCGTCCGCTTAAATCAAACCCCGTACCATCTAATCGACCATCGTTATTAGCGTCTACACCGCCAGATTCAATAGAATCATAACAACCATCATTATCACTATCTAAATCTAATAAATTAGGAATTCCATCATCGTCATCATCATCGTCCTCATCACCTTCATCACTATCTAAAATACCATCATTATCATCATCAACATCTATAGCGTTAACAATACCATCACCGTCTGAATCTTGTGAATAAGAGCTATTCGTGTACATACAGGCGAAAACCAATAGTACTTTAAGAAGTAAAATTTTATTCATAGGTTAAGCTTTTATTATCACTAAAAACAGACAATTTGCATAATTAATGGTGATCGCTTGAGGGGAAAAGCAAGCACCTAACGCACTAAATACATGGTTTTTAATACATTAATTAAACAAAAGTAAGGTTTTACATAACAAAAACCTAACATTTAAATCACTATTTACCGATTAAACGCTTGTTATGTCGGTCAAAATACACAAAATATCCATATTCAAACTATCTCACAATAATTTTTTTAGTGATTACCTGACCTGCTTCTGCCTTGAACCAAGCCACATATGCACCCGCTGAAATGTTTGATAATTTCAACCCATTACTCAAACTTTCTTGAGATACGTTATTAAATTCCAACACGGTTTGCCCACGCATATTCACAATGGCTAGCTTATCGATAGTGGTATTTAGTTTTTTACCATATAAGGTGTTTGTTGTGTTTTGAAAGTATATAAAATTCTCTGTAAAGGTCGCCTCTTCGGCACTTAATGTTTGCTGCTTCGATTGGAATACAATCTCGAATCGTTGATTAAACTTTCCTTGAGCCGATGTAAATCTATAGGCTTTGCTTGTTGTTAAATCGAAATACTCACCCGTTGTGTTATCACGTAAATAAATCGCCTGATTTTTGTCTACATTATCGAACTCGGTTGCTTTTATTTCAAAGGTATTATTACCTGAGGATCTAAAGTTTAACGACACCACCTTATCACTAGTAATCGGGGCATATGCTTGCATATTCATGTTATCACCATCTAAATTCAGGGTAAAATCATTATTACTATTTTCTCCCGTTAGGGCTTCGTATCCATAATCATAGCCATCAGTAGTTGTTTCGCTAAAACCTAAAAGCAATTCTCTTCTGGTTTTTGGCCCTACTACCGAGTTAAATTCCAATCGCATTTTCTGCATATCGGTATTCGATTTTTTAGCCGTAGCCGTGCTTTTAGCTTTTGAATCTGACGATTTAAAAAAGGATGAACCATTTTCATAACCTCCATCAGCATCTGCTTCTCTTACAAAAATACGCTGACTGTTATTAAACACAACCGTACCATCTGCCACAACTTCTGTGACAAAACCTTGACCCACCGGAAGGAATCTGGAAGGAGCTACTGTTCCGTTTTGATCACCAGTATTAGCTCCTTCTAGACCAACAAATTGATACGCTCTACAAGACCCTAATTTATTTACTTGGGCATAACCACCTTCGTATTCACTCAGGTAATGTGAATTACCACCCCATTGTTGCCAAAGTTGCAGTGTACCGCTTATAACACCATTATTATCATCAATAAACTTATGAATATCTAAAGCTGATGGATAGGGATTTCCTAATAGATATTGTGTTTTAGACACCGAAGTTACCGAACCTGGACCACCTCTATCTATAACATCTACTAATATAGTACCGTTATTAGGTTTCCCTTCAAATATATATTGCTGCTCTAAACCAGCATTTCCTGTTCCTTTTTGAGTATAACCTAAACCTGGTGTTAATGGCGCATTAGGACTTAATGATACCCAATCCCAATAAGTTAAACCTTTTTTGAAGGTATATAACCAATAAGTACTAATTTTTACTGCTTGATTATATGAACTCGTAAACGGCATATTCATACCAACTTCATCTTTTATAGTATTCAGCTTAAAAGTTGAGTTATTCACGTTGTTTATTGATGCGTTATTGTTTGATAACCCAATAACACCCACCTCACCAATAGGCGAAGACCAATAATTATAACGATACACACTAGAAGTCCCTTCTTGACGTCTCAATACTTTCCCCGTTGCAGAGGTTACTAAATCACTTTGCATACCCTGCACAAGTTGGGAATCATTCAACAAATCTAAGGTACCATTCAGTTCAAAATACCAGTCATTACTTATTAAATTATCGCCTTGTACTGTAATTTTTTTACTAGGTGCAATCACCAATCCTAAAGTTTTTAATGTGCTATTTGTGGTTACATTATTATTAACTTTAATGATGGCACTTCCTGTATTACTTAAAGCCTCTAAATTCCATTTACCACCATGTACCCAAGTATTTGCAACATCCATAGGGCCATCTGCCTTTGTAGTATAAGGCATGGGTGCTGTTTGCTCAAGTACCGTTGTTATATTATGTAAATTGGCTGTATGCCCATTTCCTGAAAAATCACTGGTTGTAGAACTCAAAATACTCGTCATTGGGTAATACGCTTTTAAGGTCGTCCAAGGAATTGTTGAAGTTGAATTAGCATCGACAATTCTTTTTGGAATTACTGCACCCGAAACATTTCCTGCATCTTCTTGAATTTCTTGATGAATAATTTTCTGCAATTGATCATCTGTTAAAGCCATATTAAATACACGCACTTCATCAATATCACCTTTAAATAGTTTGGTATGATTTGAAGCCTTTGCTCCAATAGTAAACTTATTGGTAGATGCATATAACGGTGAAGCAAGACAGGCATCGTTATTTGTAACAACCAACTCGCCATTAAAATATACTTTAAGTTTTTCAGACGCCGCCGCGTTGTTGAACACCAAGGTAAGGTGCGCCCAAACGTCTTTTTCTAATTCATGTGAATGCGGAATATATACTTCAGAATCATTCACTGTAACTTTTACTTGTTTACGATCCAAAGCTATAATGGAAAGATTTCCAAAATTAACAATGTATCCATCCTTTGAAAAACCAGAATCTAGTTTCACCCAGGCCATAACAGTCACTTCATCAAAATTAGAGATATTTAAACTACTGTCAATATAATCATCAACCCCATCAAAATCTATGGTTGAAAGTGCCGGTGGGTTACCATCAAACACATCTCTATAATCTAAATCGCCACCAGAAAGCAAGTCGCCATCAATGTCTGGTAATATTATCAAATTTGTTGGATCTTCAATATCTTCATTTACATCCCATATAACATCATTAATCCCATTGGTTTCAAAGGCATTATTAAGCCCATCTTTATCCATATCAGCAGCAGAACTCGAATTAGCCATACCATTTTCTTGAATGTCTGGTTTTCCATCATTATCAGAATCTGTATCTATATAATCTGGAATTCCATCACCATCGGTATCAACCACCGTTATACCATTCGGGTAAGAAATACTTAAACCAAGTATATTTACTGAAATATTAGGCAGAATATAACCAATACTAGGTTGGGCTTCCACATTATCTGGAATACCATCATTATCGGCATCAATATCTTGAAAATCATAATAAATATCTGAATCGCTATTTGCAAAATCGTCTTGCGAGCCGTTACCATCATAATCGACTGTGCCAGATTCTGAACTAATTTCCAAATCGTCTATCAAACCATTAGGACCAAAGCTAAAAGTATCATCAATCACACCATCGTTATTGGTGTCGAATAAATTTATTTGAGCACGCGTTAAACCTCCTTCAACGATATCTAAAATACCATCGTTATCGGCATCTATATCCAAACGATCAAACACGCCATCACCATCGGTATCTCGCAATGTGTCTCCATTTTCTTCAATAATATCAGGGATACCATCATTATCATCATCTAAATCTACAGAATCTCTAATACCATCATCATCCGAATCTCTGTCAACAAAAACGTAGAAGGAACTAAAGTTTTGTCTCCCACAATTATCTGTTACAATTAAACGTAGTAAGCATTTTTCTAGCCCAACAATACTAGCATTTGGACTGTAATTTGGAGAAGCGCTTGAAGGATCATCAAAAGAACCCCCACAAGAATCTAACCACTGCAATGTAAACGGCGGTGCAATACCACTAACTTGAGCGTTTAAGGCTAAAGTTTCGTCTGTTAGCGTTACTGTTTCAACACGATCTATTTTAATATCAGGACGTCTTTCAATCCCAGCTTGAAATAAGAAGTTACCATACACTCTGGCAGCTGCTACATTTTCAGCTTCAGACCCACCAGCAATACTATGAGAACCTTCATACATAACCATACCATAGGAGTTATTACCAAACGCTCGACCATATGCTAATGCGGTAGCAGGCCCGGTTGGATAGGTACCGTTTACCACATCAGGATGGTCGTTATCTGTAATAGCCAATACGGTTGAATCTCTCCAGCCTTCAATTTTTGGCAAATAAATTTGTTCTGATCCATTTTGCAATGCCCCGTCCATAGTGCCAATAAACTGCATTAAAGGGTCTCCTGCTGTTTCCGATCCATTAAAAATTCCTGCTTGTATGTTATAACTATATGCTGGAGTCCCATCATTATGCTCTTTCCATGGCACCAAGCCGTTTTTAGAAAGCATGGTTAAGTCTAATTTTCCATCGCCGTTAATATCTACTAAACCTTCCATGGCTGATACGGCATGACAGGCTGCCCAAAAGTAACCACCGTTTTCAATAAAATCTAATAAGGTATTTACGGTACCGGCACTCCAATTTTGAGGATCGGCATGTGGCATGGTATACATATCATCACACAAGGTTAAATCATCAGGACTACCTAATCTACCAAAAGTAGAAGGCACCTTCGCTTTATCATAAAATGCAGACTGTACCTTATCACCATTTTGGTCGTCTAATACGGCTCTAGGAAAACTAGAAATATAATCGTAAAACGGCGACTCAAATTCTGGTAAATTTTTATCAACCAATAAACCTGGATAATCTAGCATCCATTGGTTTATAATTGGTTCAGCCACCGCCATATATTCCGCAGGAATCACGAAAGGACCACCTTTATAATTTTTACCATTTACTGTTAAATCGACTTGATCTTGTTTAGCACTAGGGTTCGCCCAAGTTTTGTTATGTTTTACAACCCAATAAACAGGGATTAAGTGATTAAAAGATAATTCGTAAACCAACCCATAAGGTATTAAACCATTATTATAGGTTTGGGCAGAAACACCCATATCAATGATGGCAGATCCCGCTTCGAATGTTTTTTTAGCCGACACTTTAACTGATACCGTATTATTTTTTGAAACGGCATCCGATTGATTTGAAGCTGTTATAGTTGCTGTATTTATAAACGAACCACTTAACCTCACCAGGGCCGTAATATTTAATGTTACCGCACTGCCATTACTTACTGTTCCCACATCCCAATTACCTGTCAATCCATTATAAGTTCCTTGTGATGCCGTGTAGCTTACAAAGTCTGTACTAAAAGGTATTTGATCTAAGACATTGATAGAACTAGCATCTAAAGGACCATTATTTGTTAAGGTAATGGTATATACTATAAGATCTAATTCTGAAGGAAATTCGTTATCGACCGTTTGTGTTAATGCTAAATCAGAACCTCGTACTTGAAATGAAGCCGTATCCGTATTATTAGCTGCATTTGAATCGTTCATAATAGAACTTGCTGTTGCAGAATTAGTAATTACTAAACCTCCTGTATTTGCATTAATAGCACAGGTTATGGTTAAGGTTTTATTGCTTAAAGCATTAACAGTACCGGCATCCCAAATACCATTAGAAGGCGTGTATGTAGTGCTTGTAGAAGCACTATTATCACTCACATAAGTTAGGTTTTTAGGTATTAAATCTGAAACCTTTGTACTAAAAGCATTCGTTGTATTGCTATTATTGGTTACTTGAATCGTATATGTTACGGTCGCTAATGGATCGTAAGGTCCCGCTGAAACGGTTTTAACTAAAGCTAAATCGGCAGATCCAACACCTATACTGGCGCTCGCACTGTTATTACTTGTAACAGAATCTGGCTGAACGGCACTAAAAACACTTGCTGTATTGGTTACCAATTTGCCATTGGCAGCCACAGTAACTTGGGCAGTAATAGTCATAGTTGCCGAAGCACCCGAATTAATATCTCCCACAGCCCATTTTCCTGTTGATGAATTATAAGCCGCACCCTGAGACACGGTTGATGACACATATAGCAAATCTGGAGACGGTAAAATATCTTGTATTACTACCGTTTGTGCTTTTAGAAAACCTTTGTTCTTAACTACAATGGTATAAACAACATTGCTCCCAACAGCTGGATTTAATTTGTTAACTGTTTTAGTAACTTGTAGATCGGCTCCATTTACTAATAAACTTACAGAAGATGTATTATCGGAAGTAT
This sequence comes from Mariniflexile sp. AS56, assembly GCF_030552475.1. Taxonomy (GTDB): domain Bacteria; phylum Bacteroidota; class Bacteroidia; order Flavobacteriales; family Flavobacteriaceae; genus Mariniflexile. Next base: position 585,354 of record NZ_JAUPED010000001.1, read on the forward strand.
TAGTATCCGACTGATCAAAGCTTTCTATTGTTGCAACATTTTTAATAGTTGTAGCAGCTGTTCCCGTATTTACCTTAGCGCTTATCGTTATTTGTTTTTGCGCTCCAGAAGCTAAGGTTCCAACATTCCAAACACCAGTAGTCGCGTTATAAGAACCTCCACTAGAATTTGAAATATAAGTCAATCCTGCAGGCAGCACGTCTTTTGCTAAAACATTTGTAGCATTAGCATCACCATCATTCTTTACTTTTAATGTAAACACTACTGTTTGCCCTTCATCTGGCGTAGTATCGTCAACCGTTTTTGTCATTATAAGGTTGGCTTCCAAAACAAAAACTTCGGCGTTACTTTTATTGTTCGTGGCGTTTAAATCGTTTTGAGTCAAACTAGATAGTTGCGCTACATTATTAATATCTGTACCAGAGGTTCCTGCTTTAATTCTAGCTGTAATTGTAATTTGTTTCGTTTGCCCAGGTGTTAAGGTGCCAACCGACCAAAAATGGGTACTCGTGCTATAAGCACCAGCGCTTGTATCAGAAACATAGGTTAAACTATTAGACAATATATCTTCTACGACCACATTGGTCGCATTAATTGTTGTGGTGCTTAAATGTTTTGCTTTTAAAGTATAGGTTACTAATTCGCCTTCTTCGGCTGTATCAGAACTTACTGTTTTTGTAATTTGTATGTCTGGATAATTTACAGGCACACTAATGTTTATAGAATTATTCGTGGTAACAGATTCGGTTTGGTTTACAGATGCCACCGTTGCGGTGCCTGTTAAATTAGTACCGTTCGTGCCTGAACTTGGATAGGCAGTAATATTTAATTTTACGTTAGCGCCACTACCTAGAGTTGCAATGGTCCACTTATTTGTGCCTGAATTATAAGCCGCCCCTCTATCATTAGAAACATAAACAAATCCCGCCGGCAAAATATTATTTATAACAATATTAGTTGCTGTACTTGGCCCATAATTATCTATCCGCAAGGTTAGAACAATATTTTGTCCTTCATCTGGCGACGTATCATTTACTGAAAATTGGGTTGGTGAGATATCAACTGTTTGAGCAGAAATTATCCCCGAGAGTAATATGGCAACACAGGTTGCTAAAAATAGTAATTTACGTTTCATAGGTCAATAGTTTTGGGACTACTTAATTAAATAAACTCATACATACCGAAAAAACATCGGTACCATGAATTAATAAAATTTTAAACTTGAGGGAAGTTTGCTTTACAAATAGTTACGTAAAAACTCTAAACACGGTTTTAAATAAAACTATTAGTAAATGCAATATTAAGCAGAAAAACAGAAAAAAGCTAAGAAAATTGCTTTTTTCACCGTTAAAAGGATTGATTTATTCGACAAAATACACTTTTAAGCACAAAACTCATTTAAATAATGCTAAAAAAAACAGGAACACCAAGAATTAAAAATCTATTATTCAGCCAATTAAAATATAATAACACCTTCTTTCTTACACTGAAACACCTTTTAGAACCTATCTAACATTTGAATTCAGGAGCCTTTAAAAGCATCACTATTCTCTTTAAAAGAAAAACACTTCTTCTATTTAAATTAAATAAAAGAAGTGTTTTAATAAATTTTCACAATAACTTAAGGTCTGAAATCAAGTTATTAATTAACAATTATTTTTTTAGTGACTATGTGACCTGTCTCCGTTTTAAACCATACAATATAGGCGCCTGATGAAACATTTGATATTCTCAAACCATTGTTTAAGGTTTCTTGCGATACATTCTTGAACTCTAACACCTGCTGACCGCGCATATTTACAATAGCTAATTTAGCGATAGGCGCATTAAGCTTTTTACCAAATAAGGTATTGCTGTTGTTTTGGTAATAAATAAAGTTCTCAAAAGTTTCCGCTTCTTCCATACCTAAACTTTGTTGCTTTGATTGGAATACAAGTTCGAACCTAGAATTAAACTTTCCTTGTTCTGAAGTAAAACTATATGGAAGCCCTTTAGTTAGATCAAAATACGTATCTGTACTATTATCTCTTAAATAGATCTCTTGGTATTCGCCTATATTTTCAAGTTCGGTTGCTTTAATTTCAAAACTATTATTCGCTGAAGATTTAAAGTTTAAAGGCACAACTTTATCACTTGTAATGGGGCTATACGCTTGCATATTCATATTTTTACCATCTAAACTTAAACTAAAATCGTTATTATTTTCTTCTAAATTTTCAGAATCGTATCCATAATCAAACCCATCTGTAGTTGCTTCGCTAAACCCTAAAAGAACTTCCCTTCTGGTTTTAGGACCTACAACAGAGTTGAACTCTAAGCGTATTTTCTTCATAACGTTCTCATCTCCCGTAGCGGTATCTGCAGTGCTTTTTGCAGATTGCTTTCCTGAAGATTTCAGAATAGACAAAATATCACCTATAAGGTCTCCAATAATACCATAAGACTCGGTTTCTTTAACAAACGTACGCTGGCTATTCTTAAAGACAATATCACCGCTTGATATAACCTCAGCAACAAATGCTTGTCCTACTGGAAAATATCTTGTAGGTGGCAAAACACCATCTGCCAATCCTAAAGTGAGTCCAAAAACACCCGCGAACTGCGATGCTCTAATAGCCCCTAGCTTATTCACATAGGCATACCCTCCTTTATATTCGTCTAAATAATGAGAGTTACCATCCCACTGTTGCCACATTTGCACTGTACCACCAATAACCGCTTTATTGTCATCTATAAATTTATAAATATCTAAAGCGGATGGGTAAGGATTTCCTAACAGGTAGGTTGTTTTAGATACATTAGCTACAGAACCAGCGCCACCTTTATCTGTTGCCTTTATTACTATTGTACCATTATTTGGTTTCCCCTCAAAAATATATTGTTGCTGGGTACTACCGGTACCAGTACCTTTTTGAGTATACCCTACACCAGATTCAATTTCTGTTGTGGGTTTTACAGACGACCAATCCCAATAAGTAACTCCGTTTTTGAACGTATACAACCAATAGGTGCTTATTTTACCTGCTTGGTTATATGAAGATGTAAAAGCCATATCGAAGCCCGTTTCATCTTTCAGCATATTTAATGTGAATGCGGTATTGTTCGGGTTTTTGGTTGAACCATTATTATCAACAAAACTAGTTGCAGCTTTGGCACCAACTGGCGACGCCCAATAATTATATCTAAAGGCATTGGATGTTCCTTCTTGACGTCTTAAAATTTTCCCGTTTGCAGAGGTTACTAAATCGCTGGTACTGGTTTGCAACAGTTGCGAATCGTCCATTAAATCTAATGTTCCATTTAAACCTAAAAGCCAGGTATTATTAATTTCATGATCCCCGTTTACCGTAAGTGTTTTATTTTCATCGATTATTAGACCTAATGATTTAATTGAATTATTGGTTGTTATGTTATTTGATATTCTAAACACAGCATTATCTTTTCCGTTAACAACGGTATTTACATCCCAAACATCGCCATGCAACCAAATATTATCACTTTCCCAAACACCATCAAACCCTGTAATATAAGGCATAGGAGCTGTTTGCTCTACAATAGACCCAATATTGTTTAAGGTTAAATCATAACTATTATTAGAATAGTCTAGCGTTTTATTACTTGTAATACCCGTCATTGGGTAATAAGCAATTAAGTTTGCCCATGACACTTTAGTTTTCGTTGTATTATCTATAATATCTTTTGCAAGTACTGTTCCTCTTACATAATCATTGCTGTTTTCAATTTCTTGATACACCATTTGTTGTAATTGGGAGTCTGTTAATGCTTTATTAAACACACGCACTTCATCGATGGCTCCTTTAAAATACTCTTCATTGGTGCTTTTATTTGAAAATCTACCAATTTCAAATGTATTATTAGCATTTGAATTCAAGGATATAGAAGAACCTAGGAGTAGGTAATAAGAATCAACTAAGCTTCCATCAATATACAATTTAATTAAACCTGTACTTTTAGAATAGGTTCCCGCCACATGATGCCATTCATCAAAATTGATTTCACAATCAGAACAACCTCCTATTTTCTTTTCACCCGTTAATCCTGCTTTAATAGAAAACATAGGTTTATTTCCTTTTTTCAACCACAATCTACAACCTACATCTTCGCCCGCAATAGTCATATCAATAGAGTTTCCTGCATCGGACTTTACCCAAGCCATAATGGTCACCTCATTTAATCCTTTGATAAATGAACTCCCAGAAAGGTAATCATCTACGCCATCAAAATTTATCATGGCATTGGATGGTACATTTAACAGCGTCGTGACTGCATCTCTAAAATCTACATCACCACCTGAATTCACATCACTATCGGCATCTGGCAATGTGCTTGGATTATTAATCGTTCCGTTAACATCCAAATAACCTGTTGTAGTATCTACGCTATCATCCAACCCGTCATGATCGGTATCATTACCCGATAAGGTTAAACCTGCTTCTGTGGTATCATTTCCGCCTTCATTATCAGAATCTAAATCTAAATAATCGGGGTTATCTGTACCATCTGTATTTACAGGTACTAAGCCTGAAGTATAATTTGTATCTACACCCCAAGCATTTACAACTCCCGACGGAGCAATATACCCAACCGTAGTTTGAGCTTCTATATTATCTGGAATGCCATCACCATCACTATCTAAATCTAAATAATTTAAAATATAATCGGCATCGTCTAAACTTTCTTGTATCACATAATTTACGGTACCACTATTAGCAGAAGCCTGTACAGCGTTTGGAATACCATCTGTACCTAAACCTCCATTTACCACACCATTGGTATGTGCTTTTCCGTGACCTGCTTCAACGGCATCGAAAATACCATCATTATCACTATCTAAATCAAGTGAATTAGGAATACCATCACCATCTGTATCCACACTAGAATTAGTTACCGTTACAGTACCTTCATCAAAATTTGAATAATCAGACATACTTACTACATACGAATAAGTTCCTGGTGAAAGCGTCACCGTACCTTGAACCAGTTTCCACGGGGTTGCTGCTGAAGCTCCATTTTGAATTGGAATAGCAATCGTACCTGTAGTAGCTACTAAAGTGGCTCCAGATAAGTTATTACCAATACCTGAATAAATAGTTATTTTGGCAGTAGCCGTATTGTTATTATCTCTAGGTGAGAAATAACCAGAATATGTAATATCTGTTGTCGTATTTATTTTGAAAGATTGGTATACATCAGCAGTTCCATTAGTGTCTAAATAATGTTGACTAAAGCCTACCGTGTTTGTGTTTGGATTCGCATCAAACGCAGGACCTCCATTTCCATAGTTATACGTGCCTCCATTAACTTTAACCACATTGGGCGTTCCTCCAGAACCTAAACTACCAGGAATTAAAATCCATGGTAATATAGTTGTTGCATTTACACCTTGTGCTGCTTGGTTGTTTCCGTTTATAGTATTCGGTATATTTTCAAAACCACCATAGCTAAGAATACTATTTTCATCAGTATCTAAAATACCATCATTATCATCATCTAAATCGACTCTATCAAAAATACCATCTCCGTCTGAATCTACATCTGGTGGTAAGTTACATGCTGTACCAGTACCTTCAACTTTAAACTTTATATTTTTCCCTTTCTCTGTAGCTTTATCTCCGTCTTCGTTTAAAACTTCAACACCATCTACTTTTATAATAATGGATCCATTGTCCCAGCCTTTCTTTTTAATATCATAAAGCAAGACATAGTATTTACTATCATTAGGTAAGCACCCTAAATCGAGGGTTGTACTATAATTTTCAACAGACGGTTTAGTTTTACCTACATCTATATAACATTGTGTTACATCGCAAATTGTTGCAAGAAGAACATCTGAATCATTATAAACCTCAACTTTGTAGTTGTATGATTTTTCAGTCCAGTTTACTATTACTTCAACATTAGAGTTTTGAGCTAATGAGAAATTACACGTCAATAATACAGCAAAAACAATGAGTAGCTTTGTTTTCATAGGTAATAGATATTAGGGTTTTTAGCAATTACATTACGTTAACCTTCTACGAAACAATAACACTTTTATAAATTAAAAGTATACCTGTTTGCAGATATCAATTGTGAGCCGATAAAAAAAACGATAGTTTACATTACGATTTGATTTCTTCAATCTATCAACTTTAAAGCGAAATATGCTTACAGTCAAAGTCTTGACAAAAAATCTATAACGTGAGGGAAATGCAACTTAACGAATTGTATAGTTATTCACAATATTCATTAAATTAACAATGCAATGGTAATAATAAAATTTGATTCGAACAAATAAATTACACTTTTATATCGATTAAAGGTGGTTTAATTTCGACCAATAGTCATTTTATGTAGGTTAAGTTCTATTATTATGTTCATTTCATAAGAATTATAACAAACCTATCTTAGCACTAAAAACCTGTTGATAATTTTAATTAGTTAATAATTATTTTTTTAGTGATTACTTCTCCGCCATCTGTTCCCAACCTTAGTACATAAGCACCTGTTGCCATGTTCGGTAATTCAAACCCATTCCTTAGAATTTCTGAAGACATATTACTAAAACCGAACACTGTTTGACCGCGCATGTTCACAATATCGAAATTCAGTATAGGTGTATTCAAATTTTTAATATGCAACGTGTTGGTGTTATTTTGATAATAAATTAAACGCTCAGAATCTAAAGATTCATCAGTACTTAAGGTTTGTTTTTGTTGCTGTTGTGATTGAAAAACTAATTCAAACCGCTCATTAAATTGTCCTTTCACCGATGAAAACTTATAGGCTGAATCCTGCATTAAATCAAAAACCATCCCCGTTACATTATCTTTTAAATACACGGTTTTTAAACTGCCCATATTCTCAAAATCCGTAGCTTTTATTTCAAAGGTGTTATCACCAGATGATTTGAAGTTTAAAGCCACTACCTTTTCATTAAAAACAGGGCCGTATGCTTGCATATTCATGCTTTTTCCTTCTAAATTTAAATTAAAATCATCGCCACTACTTTCACTTGTAACGGCATCATAACCATAATCATAACCGTCTGTGGTGGCTTCACTAAACCCTAAAAGCAATTCTCTTCTAGCCTGTGGACCAACAACCGAATTAAATTCTAATCGGATTTTCATCATACTTTCATTAGCATTAGCATCATCATCACTAGTGCTTTTAGATTTAGTATTACTCGATTTCAAAAATGAAGACCCTTGGTTGTAAGTTCCATCAGCATCCGCCTCTTTAACGAATACGCGTTGGCTGTTATTAAATTCTACCTGACCAGACCCTATAATTTCTGCTACAAAACCTTGCCCTACCGGAAGATATCGAGAAGGCATCAACGTACCATTTTGCACACCATTATTTTCACCTTCAATACCCACAAATTGATACGCTCTACAAGAACCTAATTTATTTACTTGAGCATAACCGCCCTCATAAGCTCTTAAAACATGAGAATTTCCTCCCCATTGTTGCCATAATTGCAAGGTTCCGCCAATAACACCTTCATTATCATCTATAAATTTATGAATATCTAAGGCCGATGGATATGGATTTCCTAAAAGGAAATCTGTTTTAGAAACCGTAGCTACAGACCCTGAACCACCCACATCGTTAACATTCACCAAAATGGTTCCGTTATTAGGTTTTCCTTCAAATACATATTGCTGTTGCGCGCCCGTAATACCGGTTCCTTTTTGCGTATAACCTATACCAGCAATTAATGATGTATTCTGATTAATTTGTTCAAAATCTGAATATCTAACTCCATTTTTATACGTGTACAACCATTGTAAACTAATTTTTCCTTGTTCGTTAAGTTTTGATGTAAACTGAAAATCGCCACCGGTTGGTTCTTTAAGCATGCTTAATTTGTAAGGTGCGTTATTCATATTATTACTAGATGTATTATTATCCATTAAACCGGTGGCACCAACGGCACCTATAGGAGATGACCAATAATTATATCTATATGCATTGGCAGTACCTTCTTGACGACGTAAAATTTTACCTGTTTCGGACGTTACCAAATCACTTTGTGTTGTTTGGATTAATTGAGAATCATCTTTCAAATCTAAAGTTCCATTTAATTCAAAATACCAACTATTACGAATTTGATTATCGCCAGTTACCGTTAACGTTTTGTTTTCATCAATATACAAGCCTAAAGATTTTGATGACTGACTCGTTTCTACATTGTGCTTAATTTGAATAATGCTCCATTCACTCATCGTGGCAGGATCTAAAATATCCCAGACACCACCATGTAACCAAGTATTTGCCGTTGTCCAGTTACCATCACCTCTTGTTACATAAGGTAAAGGCGCCGTTTCTTCTTGAAATGAAGTGATATTACGCACTTTAGTGATTCTGCTATTGGTTGAAAAATCGGTAGTTCGTGTATTAGAAATAATATCGCTTAATGGATAATACACTAATAAACCATCCCAAGCTATTTTTGCCTGACTTGAAACATCTGCAATATCTTTACTCAAAATTTTTCCTTTTACAACTCCATTATTATTCTCGATTTCTTGATAAACCATGTGTTGTATTTGGCTGTCTGTTAGCGTTGAATTAAATACTCTAACCTCATCTAAATCACCTTTAAAATATTCACTACCAGTTCCTGTTGATCGGCGTCCAACTTCAAAATTTCCATTAGAAGAAATCGAATTAGAGATAGTAGAACCCCTTGCTCCGACATCCGTACTACCAACTAAAACACCATCAACATACAGCTTCATAACCCCCGTTACTCCCGAAAATGATCCCGTAATATGATGCCACTCGTTATATTTAATAACTACTGATGATGAAATTGTTTTTAAAGCTGTCGCTGCTGTTTTTACAGTAAACGTAGGTATGTTACCGTTAGCCAACCATATTCTACAGCCAACATCTTCACCGGCAATGGTCATGTTCGTGGTATTTCCAGAATCGGAATTTACCCAAGCCATGATGGTGACATCACTAATTCCATTTATAAACTTAGCGGTTGTTACATAATCATCTACACCATCAAAATCCAATTTAGACTCCTCTAAAAAGGGGTTTACAATAATATCACCGCCACAATCTGCCAGAAGCCCTTCATTGGTACTTGGCAAGGCTATGTTATAAACGATATCAATATCTTCAATACACGAATCGCATACGGTATCGAAACCACCGCCATCATCCATATCAAAAAACAAATGGCCTTTAATAACACCTCCACTTGATAAGGAAGCATTGGTACGTACAATAAGTAAGGAGTTTATATTGTTACCAATTAACTCATCATTACTTAAATCTATCGTATTTACTATTAAAATACCGTTATTATATACAGTCGCCGAACCAAAATTTAATGAACCATCTAGGATAATTAACCCTTCATTGGTGTAATCGGCATTTAGATTCATATCGGTATGAATGTATGTTGAACACAAATTTTTCAACCCACTGCTTCCTCCTGAACTCACCGAACCAAAAACTTCTAAAAGCCCACAGTTTATAAAATCTGAGTTAAATTTAGCGTCACCTTGTATAATAGTTTTAGATTCTGGGAAAGAAACGAAAAAGGTACTACCACCTAAATTAACTGAACCACCAATATTTAGTTCACCAGAATTATAAACTGATGAAGCCCCTGAAGGAGAAAAATTGCCAGGAACGGACAGGATGCCTGTATCATTAATGTAAATATCTGAACCTCCAATGGATGGATTGGTAGCAAAATTAGCTGTCCCTTCAATATGCAGTTTACCACCAGAAATATTTGATATAGACCCAGAAAAAACAACTCCAGGAGCCACGTAAAGGGTTCCTTTAAAATTACCAGAACCAACAGCACTACCATAATCGGACAAGATACATACCGTTTCTGATGCTTTTACGTTTGTTGGCGCAGAGACCATAGGGAAACCCGATGCATCTTTCCAGCCAGTTAAAGTATACGTATAGGTACAGTTCGCAGGTTGGCTTATTGGTGTGTAGGTATAACCACTGCAACTTTGTGCTTTTACAAGCGTAAAAGAAAGCAAGGTTAATAGACTGATAAAAATATGTGTTGTAGGTTTCATAATCTTAATTTAATTAGACATTAAAGTCTGTATAAATGAAGTACTATAAAACATTTTTAAAGTCAATGGACAACTTAACTACCTGAGGGGGTGATGCAATAGTTACGTAAAAACAAAGACTAGGGTTTTACAAATACAACGTAAAATTTAGATTATTTTAAAATTCGGGATACCACAATTTATGCCCTCCTGCTAAAAAGAATTAGCTGGAGGATATTACATGTTACTATTATATAAAAAGGAATAGAATTATATCACACTATAAAGCCTACCAAATCTTCAATTTTAGAAATAAGTTGAATTTTAATAGCCGTATTTTTAAGTGAAATTTTATTGTATTTAGATACAAAAATGGTAGAAAAGCCTAGTTTCTCGGCTTCCAAAATACGTTGCTCGACACGTTGTACGGGGCGTATTTCACCAGACAAACCAACTTCAGCAGCAAAACAAAAATCTTTTTGCAAAGCAACATCCTCATTGGATGATAAAATAGAAGCAACCACAGCCAAATCGATCGCCGGGTCATCGACATTAATACCTCCTGTAATATTTAAAAACACATCTTTAGCCCCCAAACGGAAGCCTGCACGCTTTTCTAAAACAGCCAACAACATGTTTAATCGTTTTGCATTAAAACCGGTAGCACTACGTTGTGGTGTACCGTAAACAGCTGTACTAACAAGCGCTTGCACTTCTATCATTAACGGGCGCATCCCTTCTAAGGTTGCGGCAATGGCGTTACCTGAAAGTTCTTCGTCTTTTTTAGAAATTAAAAGTTCTGACGGGTTGGATACTTCTCGTAAACCAGACCCTTGCATTTCGTAAATACCTAACTCATTCGTAGAGCCAAAACGGTTTTTATGGGCGCGTAAAATTCTAAATACATGGTTACGATCGCCTTCAAACTGCAAAACCGTATCGACCATGTGTTCTAAAATTTTAGGACCTGCAATGTTTCCATCTTTCGTAATATGTCCAATTAATATAACAGGTGTCGATGTTTCTTTTGCAAACTTAATAAGCTCGGTGGTGCACTCTTTTATTTGTGAAATACTACCAGAAGACGATTCTATATAATCACTATGAAGTGTTTGAATGGAATCGATAATAACAATATCTGGTTCTAAAGCTTCAATTTGCTTGAAGATATTTTGTGTTTTTGTTTCCGTAAGGATGTAGCAATTATTATGCTTTGGATTAACGCGTTCCGCCCGCATTTTTATTTGCTTTTGGCTTTCTTCCCCTGAAACATATAAAGTTTTATAAGGTAACTTTAATGATATTTGAAGCAACAAGGTGCTTTTTCCAATTCCAGGTTCGCCACCTAAAAGCGTTAAAGACCCTGGTACAATACCGCCACCAAGCACACGGTTAAACTCACCATCAAAGGTATCTAAGCGCGCTTCATTTGAAGCATCAATTTCTTGAATTCGCAAAGGCACAGCTGCTTTTTTAACAGCCGCTGAAGGTGTTTTCCAATCGCTCTTTTCGGGTGTTTGAATCACTTCTTCTACAACAGTATTCCATTCTTTACAAGCATTGCATTGTCCTTGCCATTTTGCGTACTGTGAGCCGCAATTCTGACAAAAAAAAGTCGTTTTTACTTTTGCCATGAATCCTTTTGAGGTTTGAGGGTTTTAAAAGAAAATTTCATAATTAATATCCGAAATCTGTTTTAATAGCTTCTGCTTTTTCAAGCATTAAATCTTTAGTAAGACCAGCAATCTCTTCTAAGGTGAAGGCTGATTGATAGGTGCGCATGGCCTTTTTAGTATCACCCGTTTCTTCATAAAATCTGGCCAAATAATAATTACCCAGAAGTGTTTTAGGATATTCATCACGTGCCATTTTCCCTAAATCTTGATAATACTCAAACCGTTGAGCCTTTTCAATAGCTGCCGAAATAGCCTTAAAATCATTTATTAGAATTGATTTTTTTATACCAAATAACTCGTATATGGTTTTATATTTTTCTTGAAGATATTCTACCGGAGAACCTTCTAACTTTAGAATCGTGTCTTTGTATTCATCTTTACTTATAGGCTGAAAAACTTTAAACATGGCTTCAATGGCATTAGGAATGGCATGTGTTGGCACGGAATAATGTGAAGGCTTCTCAAACGTATTGAATGTGTAAAAAAGATTCTTATTATCTAAAGTTGAAATATTCGTATTTAAAGCATCAGTCATTTGTTTAATAGACGACGAGTCGTTATTCGTATTTGCTAAGTAATAAAAAGTCTTGGTTGCCTTTTTACTTAAAGCATCTGGGATATAACTAATCATTTTTGGAGCTAAATCTGGACTAATGGCGATATACCCTTTAAAAACCGGATCCGATTTTAGCAAGTAGTAATTAATAAAGTTGGCCGTCTCACCATGCCCCACCGCTACTCTAAAACTTGAGGTGTTATATGTTTTTTCTAAATGCGGAATAAGTTCCATACCTATAAATTCAAAAAAACTAGCGCCCGTTTCTATAGGTAACGAATTTTGCTCGGAATACAAACAATCATCATAACGTTTATCATATTGATTAACCCCTACCACAATCGCTGCTGGCATATCTTCCCAATACGTGTAATAATCTGTATTTCCTGCAACCGCTTCAAATAAATAATCGCCATCTAAAACTACAAACAAAGGGTACTTCTTAGAATCACTCGCGCTGTAACCTCGTGGAAATTGAATTTTTAATTCGCGTGTTTCACCAAGTTTTACAGACTCTATCGTCTCATATTTAACTTGGGCATTAAAACTATTAATGGTACAAAGGACGACTAAAATGGAAAGTAGTTGTTTCATTTTAAAAACGATTTGAGATTTTAATGCAAGGTATGAAATAAGTTAAAACTAAAAAAAGCTGATTATAAGCCCTTAACTTTTCTTGACTCTGTTATAAATAGGCAAATAAATAAGTGACAAGCCTCCAAAAAGAATAACCATAAGTGTTTGAGAGGTCCACATAATCCACCCAAAAGCAATACTAGGTTCTTGAGCAATACCAAATATAGAAAATGCTGCATAAACCGCTAACGGGTATGAACCAATACCACCGTTGGTTGCTGCAATACTAAAGCTAGCAGAGATAAAACCTATTAAAATTGCCCCTGTTGAAATGCCTTCTAAATCTCCAATAGATAGCGATGTTACGTAAAACATGAGTACATACATGGTCCAAATAAAAAGCGTATGAAAAATAAACGCCCATTTCTTCTTCATTTTGAAAACACTTAACGCACCTTCGATTAAGCCGTTTACAAAGTTTTTAATTTTGATGGCGAATTGAGACTTGCTTTTCTTTATGAATCTGAAAAAAATAACCGCCATTAAGCTTAATGCTAGTAACCCAAATACTATTTTCATTGGGTTAAACTTATCTGCAAAAAACCCATAAATAAAGTCAAACTGAAGAAACAACGTGACAAGTATAATACCTAATATCACAATTAAATCGGCAATACGTTCGGCTACAATAGTTCCAAAACCCTTCTCAAAAGGTACGCCCTCGTAGTTTGTTAATATGGAAGCTCTTGCAACTTCACCAGCACGCGGTATGGTATAGTTTATCAAATAAGTAGCAAAAACAGCCATAACGCTATTTCCAAATTTTATATTATAGCCCATAGGCTCTAACTGAAAACGCCAACGGTATGCACGAGACAAGTGACTTAAGAGCCCCAAAAACATCCCAAAAACAATCCATTTATAATCTGATTTTTGCAGATATACCCAAATTTCCTCTATAGAGACTTTAGATAACGAGTACCAAACTAAAAAAACTCCCAGTAATAACGGGAGTATAATTTTTAGAGCTTTTTTTATGTTTTGGTTCAAACTTTTATTTTAGCAAGTTTGTAGTTTCATCTGGAAAAACTAAAGAAGGCTTAAATACTTTAGCTTCTTCAATATCCATAAAAGCATAAGTAATTAATATTAACGTATCTCCAACAGCCACTTTTCTAGCGGCAGCACCGTTTAGTGTAATTTCCCCACTATTTCGAGGCCCTGGAATGCAATAGGTTTCTAAACGTTCGCCATTGTCGTTATTTACAATTTGAACTTTCTCTCCTTGAATGATGTTGGCGGCTTCCATTAAATCTTCATCAATAGTAATACTACCAATGTAGTTAAGTTCTGCACCGGTACATTTTACTCTGTGAATTTTTGATTTTACTACTTGTATTTGCATGTGGCAAAGATAATTAATTTAATGCGATATTATCAATGAGTCTAATATCGTCTGCATATACGGCTATAAAGGCGCGATATGTATTTTGGTTTGATTTACGTTTTACGGTTTTCAATGTGGCTACATCGGCAATAATAAAATATTCTAGCTTCAGCAATTCATGGCTTTCAAACTGTTTTTCAACCCATTGCATGACTTCATCTGCACTTTCTGTGCCAAAACGTTTTTTGGCAGTTTCTAATATTTCATAAATATAAGGTGCTGCCTCCTTAAAGTCGGGTTTTAGTCTTGTATTACGCGAACTCATCGCCAAACCAGATGGTTCTCTATAAATAGGGCATGGCACAATAGTGACAGGCATGTGATGTTTTTCAACCAATTTTTTTATAATTGCTAATTGCTGAAAATCCTTTTCACCAAAATAGGCCTTATTGGGTTTAATAATTTCGAATAAGCGCTTCACAATAGTACCAACACCATCAAAATGACCGACTCTAAATTTGCCTTCCATTTCAAACTCTAAACCATCAAAATCAAAGGTTTCAGAAACAGCATCTCCATCGTAAACATCATCCACCGCAGGTGCATATACCACAATAGCATCTTCACTTACAGAACTTAATAATTCTATATCGCTTTCTAAAGTTCTAGGGTATTTAACTAAATCTTCCTTATTGTCAAATTGTGTTGGGTTTACAAAAATACTAACAACCACTTTGTCGTTACTTTCTAGTGCTTTTTTAACCAAAGCTAAGTGCCCTTCATGCAAAGCGCCCATGGTGGGAACCAGTCCTAAGGTTTGCTTTTTAACTTTAAAAGCATCGATAGCATTTACAATTTGTTGTTTTTCTGTATAAACCTTCACGTTTTAATATAAAATTAACGGTTGCAAACTTAAGATTTTACAATCAATCTGCATAAATTTTTGTACTTTTGCGTGTTTTTTATTTCGATTTTTCGAAAGAAACACATTTATACAGTTGGTATTTTCAAATTTCTCATTATTGAAATCATTCATACTAAGCTATATAAGACCAATAAAAGTAATAAAAATATACACATGAAAGATAAGAGGATATTATATGTATCATCTGAAGTAGTGCCTTATTTACCAGAAACTGAAATTTCTTCTATGTCTTTTGAGGCGCCAAGATTGGTAAATCAACAAGGTGGTCAAATAAGAATTTTTATGCCTCGATACGGCAATATTAACGAAAGAAGACACCAACTACACGAAGTTATTAGGCTTTCTGGAATAAATTTAGTGATAAACGATTTAGATATGCCACTTATTATAAAAGTAGCATCGATTCCTAAAGAGCGTATCCAAGTTTATTTTATAGATAACGATGAATACTTTAAAAGAAAAGCGACGTTAACCGATGAAGATGGAAATTTATTTTCAGATAACGATGAACGCGCCATTTTCTTTGCAAAAGGTGTTATTGAAACTGTTAAGAAATTAAATTGGTCGCCAGATATTATTCACGTTCACGGTTGGTTAGCTTCATTGCTACCTCTTTACTTAAAAGAATACTACAAAGACGAGCCTTTATTCAACGAAAGTAAAATAGTAACTTCAGTATACAATCAAAGTTTTAACAATACGTTAAATAAAGATATGTTTAATAAAGTTAAATTTGACAATATTGATGAAGACGCTATTAAAATGCTAGAAGAACCATCTTATGTGAATTTAATGAAAGTGGCTATAGATTATTCGGATGCTTTAATAGTAGGATCTGAAGCTATACCTGAAGAATTAGAAACCTATTTAGAAGCGTCAAATAAACCCGTTTTAGAATACAAAAATAAAGATGAATTTGGTGAAGCTTACAAAACATTTTTTAACGAAACCGTTTTAAGCTAACCTATTACATTCATTTCAATCTATATGAAGAAGACCATTAAAGCCCTTAAATTTTCTCTAGTACTTTCTCTAATTGTTACATTTTTTTTAGCATGCGATAAAGATTTCTCTGTTATTGAAAGCAACGTACTTGGAGAAGACAATGTGAATTTCAATACAGATACCCTTAGTTTTCAAATAGCAGCTTATAATAAAAAACTGGAAGCTTTACAGATTAACGGATTATCTTCAAGCTTATTAGGTGTTTATAATGATCCTGCGTATGGACAAACCGTAGCTAGTATTGTAACTCAAGTAATACCAACTACTTACCCTACTACTTTTGGAACAAATGTGGTGATAGACTCTGTTGTTTTAACCATTCCTTATTTTAGTAGAGTTACAGGAACAGATGCCAATGGCAATCCAACCTATACTATTTTAGATTCTTTATACGGTAAAAAGCCAGATGCGGCAATTAAACCTTTTAAACTTACGGTTTACCAAAATAATTATTTCTTAAGAGATTTTGACCCAAGTGGTAGTTTAGGTGAAAGTCAAAAATTTTATTCTAAAGCAGATGGCAGTATAAACATGACTGATAATTTTGCTTTAAATGGTACATCTACTATCAATTTTGATGAGCATAAAGGAGCTGTTGTTTATTCTAGAGACACTATAACACCTAGTAGCAAAGCAATAAAAACAACTACAGATCAAGGCACAGAAACCGCTGTTACAACACGATCTATACCTGCACTAAGAGATAAATTAGATACTGCTTTTTGGAAAGCAGCTATTTTAGACCAAGAAGGTCTGTCCGTAATAAGTAATGCTAGTAATTTCAACAATTACTTTAGAGGTTTATACTTTAAAGCAGAGGCTGTTGATGGAGATGGCAACATGATTTTATTAAATATAGCCTCAACCAACGCTAATATTACCATTCATTATTCTAAAGATTCCACTGTAGAAAACGAAAGAACACAGGATTCTTACATTTTAAGATTCACCGGAAACAAATTAAACACCTTTATTAATAATTACAATACCGCATATAAAACAGCGATTGAAACGGTTAATACAACTGCAGGCGATGAAAAACTGTATTTAAAAGGTGCAGAAGGCTCTATGGCCGTTGTAGATTTATTTAGTGGAACTGTGGACCACGAGGGAGAAAACATAAGTGCACTTCAATACTTTTTAGACACATATAGAATACCACTTGGTAACGGAGTCTACAAAACAGATGTTTTCGGTAATTATATTTTAAAACGTTTAATAAATGATGCTCAACTTATTGTTTATGAAGACGAATCTATGCCAACCAATGGTGTTGATGAAAATGATAACGCCTATCATAAATTTGATAGAATTTACGCCTACGACTTAGAAAACAATAAGCAATTAATTGATTACGATTACGATCCTACTTTGAGCTCATCGGATCCTTATAACTCTGCCTTTTTTCACCTAGGACAGCGTAAAACTAATGATGGTGGTATTTCAAAATACAAAATTCATTTAACCGAGCATTTAAACAACATTTTACTTAGAGATTCAACGAATACTAAAATAGGTTTAGTTTTATCAACGAATGTTAATTTAGTTAATAGTGCCAAAATATTAAATGGTACAGGTGATGTGACATCAGTACCGTCACCATCTTTATTAACGCCAAGAGGCACTATTTTATATGGAACAAATACAACCGTTCCTAACAATAGAAAAATGAAATTAAAAATATTTTTCACAGAGCCTAAATAATTTAGGCTCTCGTTTTTTATCCTGAGGTCATTTCTTACTAAGTAATTGTGAACTTCATCGTATAAAACATCAACTTCATATAATATTTATCATTCATTAGTATTTAATTCACATATTTGCCGAGAATTAGAACCCCAACAAAAAACAATAAATTATGTGCGGAATTGTAGGATATATTGGAACCAGAGAAGCGTACCCAATTATAATAGAAGGACTTAAGCGTTTAGAATATAGAGGATACGATAGTGCTGGAATTGCACTTTTTGATGGTACAGACCTTAAGGTTTCTAAAACCAAAGGAAAAGTATCAGATTTAGAAGCACGTGCTGATAAAGAAATAACAAAACACGGTAATATTGGTATTGGTCATACAAGATGGGCCACTCATGGTGTTCCAAACGATGTAAACTCGCATCCACACCTTTCCAATTCTGGAGACTTAGTTATCATTCATAATGGTATTATTGAAAACTACGAGTCTTTAAAGCAAGAATTAATGACTAGAGGATTTACTTTTCAGTCAGATACAGATACCGAAGTTTTAATCAATTTAATTGAAGACGTAAAAATTAAAGAAAACGTAAAGCTAGGTAAAGCGGTACAAATAGCCTTAAACCAGGTAATTGGTGCTTACGCTATTGCTGTTTTCGATAAAACAAAACCAGAAGAAATTGTAATTGCACGTCTAGGTAGCCCATTAGCAGTAGGTGTTGGTGAAGACGAATTTTTCATTGCTAGTGATGCGTCTCCTTTTTTAGAGTACACAAAAAACGCCATCTATTTAGAAGACGAAGAAATGGCTATTATTAGATTTCATAAAGCTATAAAAGTTAGAAAAATTAAGGATGATACCATCGTTCCTGCCTATGTTCAAAAACTTCAAATGAATTTGGAGCAGATTGAAAAAGGTGGCTATGATCATTTTATGCTAAAGGAAATTCACGAACAACCAAAAGCAATTACAGATACTTATAGAGGTCGATTATTAAGAAACGAAGCTATTATCAAGATGGCTGGTGTTGAGGATAATATGAAAAGGTTCCTTAATGCCAATCGTATTATTATTGTGGCTTGTGGTACTTCATGGCATGCAGGCTTAGTAGCCGAGTATATTTTTGAAGATTTAGCAAGAATACCTGTTGAAGTTGAATACGCTTCAGAATTTAGATATAGAAACCCAGTCATTACTGAAAATGATATTGTTATCGCCATTTCACAATCAGGTGAAACTGCCGATACTTTGGCCGCTATAAAATTAGCAAAATCTAAAGGTGCTTTCGTTTTTGGTGTTTGTAATGTAGTAGGTTCGTCTATAGCTAGAGAAACAGATGCAGGTGCCTATACACATGCAGGTCCAGAAATTGGAGTTGCTTCAACAAAAGCATTTACAACACAAATCACCGTTTTAACTTTAATGGCGCTGCGTTTAGCGAGAGCTAAAGGAACTATTAATAGTACAGACTTCAGACAGCATTTATTGGAATTAGAATTAATTCCTCAAAAGGTTGAAGAAGCATTAAAATCGGACGCGCATATTAAAATGATTGCTGATATCTACAAAGATTCTCGCAACTGTTTATATTTAGGAAGAGGTTTTAATTTCCCAGTAGCTTTAGAAGGCGCTTTAAAATTAAAAGAGATCTCTTATATACATGCGGAAGGGTATCCCGCTGCCGAAATGAAACACGGTCCTATTGCTTTAATCGATGAAAACATGCCAATTATTGTAATAGCTACCAAAAAAGGGCATTACGAAAAGGTAGTAAGTAATATTCAAGAAATAAAATCGAGAAAAGGTAAAATTATAGGAATAGTTACCGCAGGAGATACTCAGGTTAGAGATTTAGCAGATCATGTTATTGAAGTTCCTGATACCTTAGAATCTTTATCACCGCTATTAACTACCATTCCACTTCAACTTCTATCATACCACATTGCGGTATTACTAGATAAGAATGTGGATCAACCACGTAACCTAGCAAAATCTGTTACTGTAGAATAATTAAAACTACTTCAAATAGTAGTCCAAATAAAAAACCTCATAATTAAATCTTAATTATGAGGTTTTCTTATTTTTAAGGCTTTTCATTACATTTAAATCAGTTTTTTGAGAGTTTTTTTGTTAAATTTTATTATGCGTGCATAATTTTTTGTACTTTTATTCCTAAGTGATATTTAATATTTTTATATTGCTAAGCTCAAACTTAAACTAATTAATACTAAATGAAAACAATTTTCCCACTATTGCTATTGTTTTTTTGCGGCATTGCTAATTCTCAAACCACGATTACCGGCTCTGTTGTAGATGATAATAGTCAACCGATTCCCGGTGCAAACATCATTGTAATTGGAACTTCTACAGGTACTGTTACAGATTTTGATGGTAATTTCGCCCTAACATTTACCCAAAACCCACCTTTTAGCGTTCAAGCTAGTAGTGTCGGTTTTGAAACCGTAACTGAACAGGTTACTTCAAAAAACCAAAAAATAAATTTCGTCCTTAAAGAAGGAACGTCTTTAGACGAGGTGGTTATATCTGCCTCACGAACACCCGAGCGTATTTTTGAATCGCCCGTAACGGTAGAACGATTTGGACTTAAAGAAATTAAAACAACCGCTTCAGCCGATTTCTATGACGGACTTGAAAATTTAAAAGGCGTTGATGTTAATACCAACAGTTTAACTTTCAAATCAGTAAACACCCGTGGTTTTGCCACATTTGCCAATAATAGGTTCATGCAGTTGGTTGATGGAATGGATAACTCCACCCCTGCCTTAAACTTCCCCATTGGAAATTTAGTTGGTATGACTGAGACTGATGTGTTAAGTGTTGAATTACTTCCAGGTGCATCTTCTGCATTATATGGTGCCAACGCATTTAATGGTATCCTATTTATGCGTAGTAAAAACCCATTTGATCATCAAGGTCTTAGCGCTTCTATTAAAAAAGGAATGACATCCCAAGAAGCTGCCGGAGATAATGAGTATACAGATATTAGTATTCGTGCCGCATATAAGTTTAGTAATAAATTTGCTGCCAAAATAAACTTTGGTTATTTAAAAGGTACAGATTGGGCTGCTAATAGTGAAGTTGATAAAACAAACCCAGGAGGAACACGTGCAAACATCGATTATGATGGTGTTAACGTTTATGGAGATGAAGTTTCCACAAACCTTAAAGCTGTGACTGAAAGTCCTGTATTCTTAGCTCAATTACCAAACCCTGCCTTAGTAGATTTAGTTCCACATGTCGTTGTTAGTAGAACAGGTTATAATGAAGGGGATTTAACCGATTATAATGCTGAAAGTATTAAATCGGATTGGGGACTTTACTACAGACCATTTGAAGATTCATTTGAAATATCATATGTTGGAAAAGTAGGAACAGGTTCTACCATATACCAAGGGACCAATCGATATAATATTGACGGTTTCTTTCAAGAACAACATAAATTAGAAATTAGAAACGACAACTTCTTTTTAAGAGGTTATGTTGTTGCCGATAAAGCTGGAGACTCTTATGATATGGTCTTTACTGGAATAAACATTAACAGAGCATGGAAAGATGATAATACATGGTTTGGCCAATATACTGGTGCCTACATAGGCGCAACGTTAGGTGGAGCAACAGATGCACAAGCCCACGCAGCAGCAAGAAACACTGCAGATACAGGGCGTTATTTACCAGGTTCACCTGAATACATTGCAGCCTTTACCAAAAGTATCAACGATCCAGATTTATCTACAGGATCTAAATTTCAAGATGCCTCAAAATATTACCACGCCGATGGTAATTATAACTTTAGCCACTTAACCGATGTCGCAGACATTCAAGTTGGAGGTTCTTATAGACGCTATAATTTAAACTCTTCAGGAACTATTTACACCGATCTTGATGGGCCCATCGACTATTCTGAATTTGGTATTTATACACAAATTCAAAAAAACTTTGAGTTAAATAATGACATGGAACTGAAATTAACAGGATCTGCTCGTTATGATAAATCTGAGTTCTTTGATGGTTTTATATCTCCAAGAATTTCTGCTGGCTTAACTATAAATAGAAACCATAATATAAGAACTTCTGTTCAAACAGGATTTAGAAACCCGACTACACAAGATTTATTTATTGGTTTAGATGCTGGTCGTGCTATTTTAGTTGGATCTTCACCTAGCAACTTGGACAGATGGACCCGAAATTACGAAGTAAGCGGTGGAGGTCAATTGTTAGGCCAACCATCAACAATAACACAAACAGGAGCTGTTGCCTACAACAACTCTTACACAGTGAGTTCTGCGCTAGCTTTAGCTGCTACAGGAAATCCTGCCGTTTTAGAAATTGCTAACCCCGATTTAGTTAAACCAGAACAAGTAACTTCAGCCGAAGTTGGTTATAGAGGAAAATTAAATAAACTTATTGTAGACTTTAGTGCCTATTACAATAGCTACAAAGACTTTATTTCCCAAGAAGTTGTAGTGGCTCCTTTTTATGGAACTGTTGGAGACGGATCATTATCTGTTGCTGCATTAGCAAATGGAGATAGTCAGGTTTATAGTACCTACACCAACTCTGAAGCCAACGTAAACTCATATGGTGCTTCCATTGGCCTATCAACTAAACTATTTGGTAATTTTGATTTAAGCGGAAGTTACACCTACGCGAAACTAGATTTCGATAGAGAAGCTTACCCTGATTTCACAACAAACTTTAACACACCAGAGCATAAATTTAAGGCCTCTTTTGGTAATACGAACCTTTTCAAAAACTTTGGTTTCAATATTGCTTATAGATTTAGTGATGATTACTTCTGGGAAGCAACTTTTGGTAATGGACTCGTTCCAGAATATCATGTAGTTGATGCACAAATAAACCTTAAAGTACCAAGTTTTAAATCCACTTTTAAAGTTGGCGCCACCAATCTTGTAGGTGATGAATACTTTACAGCATATGGAACTGGAAATATAGGATCAATGTACTATGTATCTTGGACTATTAATAACTTATAAAATGACATTTAACATGAAAAATATAAAATACATAGCTCTATTTTTTGGGTTAACAGCCGTTATAGGATGTAATGAACCTGAAGATGTTCTTAAAGGAACTAACATAGAACCTATAATAGATATGACACCAGAACTCACTTCTGGTTCAGCAGATTTCTCAAAATATGTAGCCATTGGCGCTTCGTTTACTGCAGGTTTTGCTGATGGCGCTTTATTTAAAGCCACTCAAATTAATTCGTTTCCAAATATTTTATCACAGAAATTTGAAATGTTAGGTGGAGGTACTTTTACACAACCTTTAATGAATGATAATACAGGTGGCCTTCTGTTTAATGGTTCACGCGCTCCAAACGGTGCTTTTGGCCCAAGGCTATATTTCAATGGTTCTGGACCAGCTGTATTGCCTGGTGATCCAACAACTGAAGCGACTACTGTTGTAAGTGGTCCTTTTAATAATGTTGGAGTACCTGGAGCTAAAAGTTTCCATTTAGGTATTAATGGATACGGTTCTTTAAATCCTTATTTTGGAAGAATGGCTTCAACGCCTACAACCTCCATGATAGCAGATGCTGTAAAGCAGAGCCCAACATTCTTTACCTTATCAGAAATTGGCGGTAATGATGTGCTTGCATACGCAACCTCTGGTGGTTCAGGAAAAGATCAAAAAGGAAATTTCGACCCATCTACATATGGCACGAATGATATTACAGACCCCAATGTGTTTGCTGCCTCTTTTTCAGCTTCTGTTGATGCTTTAGTTGCTAATGGCGCAAAAGGTGTTGTAACCAACGTTCCTTATATTGCAAGTTTACCACATTTCACAACTGTGCCTTATAACCCAATTCCTTTAAATGCCGGAACTGCTTCACAATTGAATGCTGGTTATGCACAATATAACGGCGGTATTCAATATGCCTTAAGCCAAGGAGACATTGATGCCACGGAAGCCGCAGCACGAACTATTAATTTCAAAGCTTCGGCAACAAACACCATGGTATTGGTTGATGAAGACTTAACAGATTTATCAAAATACAGTCTTCCTAATTACAGACAATCAACAGTTAATGATTTATTTGTATTACCCCTATCTTCATTTATCCCACAAGGATATGGAACTCAAATTCCATTAGACGATAAATGGGCATTAACCCCACAAGAGCAGCTTGCTATTAAAAATGCAACAGACGCTTATAATGTGACTATAGCAGCCGTTGCTTCTGCAAAAGGACTTGCTTTAGTCGATTTTAAAGGCATTTTAACACAAGCTTCCACTACAGGAATTCCTTCTGGAAATTTCACTTTAACAGCCGCTTTAGTTACAGGAGGTTTAGTAAGTTTAGATGGTGTACACCTTACTTCAAGAGGATATGCGGTTTTAGCGAACAAAATGATGCAAGCTATAGATGCCACTTATGGTACTAATTTTGAGGCCTCAGGTAATTTTGTAAGCGCTGGAAACTACCCTACTAATTACCCTTCAACGTTAAAATAAACCTAGTATAAATTAATAATATAAAACACCTTCAGACAGGAGGTGTTTTTTTATTGTAAAAAAGCTTTATAAACAACTTTCATTTTAAATTAAAAAAATTATCTTTGCACGCGGAAACTAAAAGTGTTTTCATTCAATTAAAACGCATAATATTAAACATATAAGTAATGTCTAAAGTTACAGGTAAGGTTGCACAAATAGTAGGTCCAGTTATCGATGTTGAATTCGGAGCTGGTTCTGAACTTCCAAAAATTTATGATTCATTAGAAATTAAAAGACCTGACGGCTCTTTATTAGTACTAGAAGTACAATCTCACATTGGTGAAGATACGGTACGTACTATTGCTATGGATTCATCAGATGGTTTAAGTAGAGGTACTGAGGTTTTTGCAACTGGCGCACCTATACAAATGCCTGTAGGCGATGCTGTTTATGGTCGTTTGTTTAATGTAATTGGAGATGCTATTGATGGTCTTGGAGATTTACCTAAAGCAGGAGATGCTGGGTTACCAATTCACCGTCAAGCTCCTAAGTTTGAAGATTTATCAACTTCTACCGAAGTTTTATTTACAGGTATTAAAGTAATTGACTTAATTGAGCCTTACGCAAAAGGAGGTAAAATTGGTTTATTTGGTGGTGCTGGTGTTGGTAAAACAGTATTAATTCAAGAATTAATTAACAATATAGCAAAAGGTCACGGTGGTTTATCTGTATTTGCTGGTGTAGGTGAGAGAACACGTGAAGGAAATGACCTTTTAAGAGAGATGTTAGAGTCTGGAATTATCCGTTATGGTGATGATTTCATGCATTCTATGGAAAATGGCGGATGGGATTTATCTAAAGTTGATAAATCTAAAATGAAAGAATCTAAAGCAACTTTCGTATTCGGACAAATGAATGAGCCACCTGGAGCACGTGCACGTGTTGCCTTATCTGGTTTAACAATTGCTGAATATTTCCGTGATGGTGCTGGTGAAGGACAAGGAAAAGATGTATTATTCTTCGTAGATAATATCTTCCGTTTTACACAAGCTGGTTCAGAGGTATCTGCACTTTTAGGCCGTATGCCTTCTGCAGTAGGTTACCAACCAACTTTAGCAACCGAAATGGGAGCTATGCAAGAACGTATTACATCAACTAAAAGAGGTTCTATTACATCTGTACAAGCGGTTTACGTACCTGCAGATGATTTAACGGATCCTGCTCCTGCAACAACGTTTGCGCATTTAGATGCTACAACCGTATTATCAAGAAAAATTGCTGAGCTAGGTATCTATCCTGCGGTAGACCCGTTAGATTCTACTTCAAGAATTTTAACTGCTGATATTTTAGGTAATGAGCATTATGCTTGTGCACAACGTGTAAAGGAGTTATTACAACGTTACAAAGAGTTACAAGATATTATTGCTATCCTTGGTATGGAAGAATTATCTGAAGAAGATAAAATGGCTGTTGGTAGAGCAAGACGTGTACAACGTTTCTTATCACAACCTTTCCACGTAGCAGAACAATTTACAGGTCTTAAAGGTGTTTTAGTAGATATTAAAGAAACTATTAAAGGATTTAACATGATTATGGATGGTGAGTTAGATCACTTACCAGAAGCTGCTTTTAACCTTAAAGGGACTATTGAAGAAGCTATCGAATCTGGAGAGAAAATGTTAGCAGAAGTATAATTCAATTGATAACCATCAATTGAGAATTATCAATTATCAATTACAAAACTATGTATTTAGAAATTGTATCACCAGAAGCCACTTTATTTAGTTCAGAAATTGATTCTGTAGTGCTTCCTGGTATAAATGGTGAATTTCAAATTTTAAAAGACCACGCATCTATTGTGTCTATTTTAAAAGAAGGAATCATTAAAATTCATACACATACACAAAGCCATTTGGTTTTTGATTCGTTACACTCTGAAGTTGTTCCTCATAATGACGACGATAAAGTTTTAACTTTGAAAATCAACTCTGGAACTGTTGAAATGAAAGATAATAAAGTTATTGTTTTAGTAGACTAAACGGTATCACTTTATATAAAACAAAAAACGCGAAACTTTTAGTTTCGCGTTTTTTTTATACTATTTTGTTCCAGTTTCTAACCAGCATAAAGCAGCATACCACACTTAGTATGGTAAGACTTACAGCTACCATGGTTTTACCGTAAATAAAGTAACCTGTAGCAAATAGGAAGCTATACGTACCAATAACACCCAAGAAGAACGCCAATATTTTATAGCCAATATTTTTAAACTTACTCTCTTCTCCATACACCAACGCTTCGAATGTCTCCAAGGTTTCTGTATGAGATGGTTTGGTTAATAAGGTTACTACAACCCAACCTATAGTTGTTATAACAACCCCTAAAACTAGTTGCATATACCCAGCCATAACAAACCATGGGTCATCTAATTTCCCATTAATAAAAAACACAATGGCGATAATAAAAGAAATAACCATTGCAGCTATTTCACTAAACGGATTTATACGCTTCCAAAACCAACGTAAAATAAACAACAATCCGGTTCCTGCGCCTATTTGCAATAACAAATCAAACACATCTTTTGCAGATTTAATATAAAATGAAAATAAGGCAGCACAAACCATAAGTAAAACAGTCGAAATTCTACCAACCATGACTTTCTGATTCTCTGAGGCTGACTTGTTTATAAACCGACCGTATAAATCATTTACAATATATGAGCTTCCCCAATTTAATTGCGTAGATATAGTACTCATAAAAGCCGCTATCAACGAGGTTAACACAATACCTATTAATCCCGCAGGTAAATAAGTCATCATAGCAGCATAAGCCACATCATGCCCTTGCATATCGGCATTTAAATTAGGAAATGCTAAATTGATACTTTCTAATGTTGGAAAAACAACTAGTGATGCTAAACCAACTAAAATCCATGGCCACGGACGTAAAGCATAATGTGCAAAGTTGAAGAATAAAGTAGCCCAAGTGGCATTTTTTTCATCCTTTGCCGCCAACATACGTTGCGCTATATACCCGCCTCCACCAGGCTCTGCACCAGGATACCACGTACTCCACCATTGTACTGCAAACGGTATAATAAATAAGGTTATTAAAGCCTCTGTATTCGAAAAATCTGGAAGAATATTTAACTTACCACTTACATTTTCATGTGAAAGCAAACTACTCATCCCTCCAATTTCAGGGAGGTTAACGATATAAATAGTGGCCCAAACAGAACCAACCATAGCAATAATAAATTGAATAAAATCAGTTATTAAAACACCCTTTAAGCCACCTAAAGACGAATATATCACGACAATTATAGAGGCATACAATAAGGATTGTTCTTGAGGAATATCTAATAAAATATTAGCGATTTTAGCACCTGCCAAACAAACACCTGCCATGGTAATAACGTTGAAAATGACACCTAAATAGATAGCACGGAAGCCTCTCAAAAAACTAGCTGACTTGCCTGAATACCGTAACTCATAAAATTCCAAATCGGTAGAAATTCCAGATTTACGCCATAATTTGGCATAAAAAAACACCGTTAACATACCCGTAAGCAGCATAGCCCACCAAACCCAGTTACCAGATACACCGTTTTTTCTAACCAATTCGGTTACCAATCCGGGTGTATCGGCAGCAAAAGTGGTTGCGACCATAGATACTCCCAACAGCCACCAAGGCATGTTACGACCCGATAAGAAAAACTCGGTGGAATCTTTCCCTGCTTGTCGTGATACCCATACCCCAACAAACAGAGATACTAAAAAAAAAGCAATAATAATTGCAATGTCTAAAACAGAAAGGTTTACCATAAATATTTACGCTAGTAGGATTATACTTTTTTAATCACATTGGTAACGATACCCCAAATTATAAAATTGTTTTCACTTGTAATTTTTATAATAGGATAATTAGGGTTTTCTGGTTTTAACCAAACCTCATCTTTATCTACTTTTAATCGTTTTACGGTAAACTCACCATCTAAGAAACAAACGGCTATCTTGTTATTTTCGGGTTGCAAACTCCTATCAATAACTAACAAATCGTTATCATCTAGACCGGCACCAATCATCGATTGTCCACTTACACGCGCATAAAAGGTAGCATCTTTATTTCTTACAAGTTCGCGATCTAATGACAGACGTTCCTCTTTAACTTCTTCAGATGGCGCAGGAAATCCTGCCGAAATACCCGTTTCAAAAAACAAAGCTCCTAAACTATTAGATTCTTCTGGTGTGAAAATGGATAGACTGTTAGCTTGTTGTAAGATCATTTTATAGTGTGTTTCTTTTTGCGTTAGGGATTGTAGTGAAAATCCTTTTTAAAATTTAATAACAATAACGTATTGCAACTACTGAATCGCATATAAGCACATACTTTGTACACGCCATATCATTTTAAAAAGATTGAAACGTAAAGCCCGACCCTTGTGGTAACGCCCTAAATTTATTTATTCTGTTTTTAAATTTAGTTCTAATTTCTGAAACCTCTCTATTTCAAAAGAAAATATTTCATTTAATTAGTAATGTAGTACCGGTAACGCCCCACTTGAAAAGATTTACGAATATCAAACGGCTGCTAAACCCAAATAAAATTCAATTCCTTCAGAAAAACTTCCCACTTTCTATAATAGCGTGCCCGTTTCGTTTATAAGTTACTTTACTGCCATTGGCACAGAAATGGTACACGCCCTTTGCTTTTTGTTCGGTAACAGTGATTAAAGTAACGTCACCTACCTCACAATCATAATCTTTGGCTACTTTCTTTTTCACATCATTCATAGTCGCCCGACCCTTTTTTAATTGCGATTGAATTTTACTGTTCAACGATGGCTCAACAAAATTTTCGGCAAGATTGCATCTGTTATTAGAGGCTGCTTCTGGTTTTTCATCATCAACATACTCCCAAGTATAATCTGCTTTTAACCAAACACGTCTACCATCTTCAGTATTTACAATGTGGTTGTTTTGAGAAAAACCGATATAGGAGATAAAGAACAATAGAATAAACAGACACTTTTTCATAGCTTAATAATATTTGGTGAATAACAAAAATAGGGTTTCACATTAAATTAGTCTTCTACATATTCTAAAATATCAGCAGGTTGGCAGTTTAATGCTTTACAGATCGCTTCTAAGGTTGAAAAACGTACCGCTTTGGCCTTGCCTGATTTTAGTATGGACAAGTTTGCTTCCGTTATGCCAATAATTTCCGCCAACTCTTTACTTTTCATGTCGCGCTTGGCAAGCATCATGTCTAGATTTACGATAATGGACATGGTTTATACGGTTAAGTCATATTCTTCCTTTAGCAAAATTCCTTCCTTGAAGATTTCAGCCATTATAAAGGCACATAATACCAAAAAAATCGCAGTAAAAGGTATCGAAATTCCTTTAAACCCTGCATTTTCAAAACGAAAGGACGTGTAACTTGTTAAAATAGCATACCCCATTAGAAACTGCCCTATGCGTCTAAATGATTGAACATTATTTTCCCCAAATGTTTTAGTAACTTTTACAGATTGCATAATTTTTTGAAACTCCCAAATACACAGATATATTAAAATTAACACGCCAAGAAATTTTAAATAGGTAACATAAAGTGAAACTGTTTTCAATTTATCTAGTGTAAAAACCTCATTAAATTCAGCATTTTTATCAGATTTCCATTTCATAGAATACGAATATCCATCTCCAGTTTTTAAATTGAATTTTTTAGGATTATAAAAACTTCTATCTAATTGTAAATGAATGAATATTGCGGTAAAGCCTATAATTAGTAAAATAAAAATAGTTTTACAAACCCTACTTAAGGTTATTGCCACATTTAAAAGTGTGCTCTTGGTCATAACTTAATGCATTATTATTGTTTAACAATAACAAATATATAATAATTATCGATAAACAATAATTACTAATGAAATAATTATTTTACTTTTATAGTTATGAGCGATACTTTTAAAACCATAGCCAGATTTCAATATTCAAGTGAAGCACAAATTATAAAAGGTCGTTTGGAAGCTGATGGCATTCAAGTGCTTTTATATGATAATATCACCATAGATACCGACCCACTTATTAGCAATGCTATTGGTGGTGTAAAGCTAAAAGTGTTATCGCATCAAGCAGAGGAAGCAGAAGGTATTTTAAATTCGATAAATAAATTTTCTGTAGATAATGAAGGGGATGCCATAAAATGCCCTAATTGTAAAAGTGAAAAAACAAACCTTTATACTACCGTAAAAGATGGCAAAGCTTTTTTTGCTTTTATTTTTGCATTCATAGTTAATATTTTAACTACAGCTCTGCCCTTTTACACCAAGTATAAATATAAATGTGAAGCTTGTAAAACAGAATTCGATATAAAATAAAGTGTTCTAAAACCTATATTTCCATGCCTTTTTAGACAAAATCTAAAGACAAAACATCATAAGCATCTTTTAACTTTTTAATTACTACGTCTATCTCGTCTTCATTTAAATCGCCAAACCCAAAACGGATAGAGCAGGTGTTTTTATCTTGATAAAGAATGGTTTTTGGAAGAAATAAATCTAATTGGGCAGCGTAATACGCAAGCTTAATTAATGATATTTTTGGCTCAAAACAAAGCCATAACGCCAAACCACCTGAAGGTTTTTCCCAAAACACATCGCTCCCAAAATTTTCAACAAGGCACTGGCATAAAAAATCGCGTCGTTGCTTATAAATAATGATGTTTTTCTTAATTAACCTGTGAATTTCTCCTTCATAAATAAGTTCAGACAGCATTTGTTCTTGAATTAAATCACCTTGCTTATCTAAAATTCTTAAATAGTTTTTGGCTTCAGAAATTAAATTTTCGGGAGCGATTACAAACCCAGTTTGAAAACTTGGAAATAAAGACTGCCCCATTTTACCTAAATATATAATAACCCCATTGGCATCTGAACTCGCCATAGGTAACATGGCAGAACCATCAAACTGAAAATCGTAATCATAATCGTCTTCAATAATAGCAAACTGATAATCTTTAGCAAGTTGCATTAACTGCAAGCGTCGTTCGGCACTTAGCCCACTCGTGGTTGGGTAATGCCTGTGCGCACATACATAAACACAACGAATGGCATGCTTTATGAAATGTGTTCTAATATAATCAACATCAATACCATCGCTATCTATCGGAATGGTTTTTATTTTGGCACCAGATTGCTGAAAAATCATATTAGCAGCATAATTACTTAAATCGCCAACCAAAACAATATCATTAGGTTTTAATAAGACCTGAGAAACAATATACAAACTCATTTCTATGCTTCTTGTACTCATTAAATTATGTGGCATTATATGAAAACCGCGTGTAGCGTTTAAATAATTGCACAATTGAATCTCGAACGCAGAATGTGAAGATAGCGCCGTTTGATTCCATTTTGAAACTAACGATTTTCGCTTCATCGAGGCACTATACCATTTTGAAAACTGATGGATAGGATGCAGCCTTAAATCGGGTTGCCCGTCATTTATACTGTATTTTTTTTGATTTTGCTCCTGCGTAGATGCCAAATTAAATGAGGCTTGAAAGGGAAAACCTGTTGTTCTCGCATAGTCATGTACTTGATCAATACGCTGCGAAGTTGCTTTAATGGCCGCTGTTTTATTTTCTGGAACTAAAACACAAGTTCCTTTATTTGGTATAATCTCCACCCAACCTTGTGACGCTAATTCATCATAAATGGCCACAACCGTATTTCTATTAATTTTAAATAACTGACTAAAAGTACGCGTCCCAGGTAACCAAGTGCCTTCTACTAAGTAACCCCGTTGAATGGCATTAATAATTTGTTGCGCTGCTTGAATATAAACCGGCGTCGTGTTTAATTTTTCAAGTTGTATTAATTGCTTTAAAAGCTGGCTAACCGGACTATTCATTAATTTAAAACTGGACTACTTAACTAGTCCAGAAAGTTACGAATTTTGCACTTCAAAAAAAACAATCAATTACCTATTATGAAAAACAACTGTTTTTTAGCTTTAACCCTATTGGTTTCTGTTATCGTAAATGCTCAAAACAAGCAAACTAAACAACAAGACACCACGGCTCTTGGTGAAGTTATTATAAACTCTACCCGAATTAATTTACCTTTTAAAGAAAACTCTAGAACTATTTCTATCATTTCTTCAGAAGATATTAAAAATAGTGCTGCCAATACTATTGCCGATTTACTACAACAAGTAGCTGGTTTAGATATTAGACGTCGCGGTACTTCTGGTAGTCAAGCAGATTTATATATTCGCGGTGGAAGTTTCGACCAAACCTTATTGCTTATTGATGGTATAAAAATGGACGATGCACAAACGGGACATCATACCATGAATGCGGCCTTACCGCTTGAGGTTATTGAGCGTATTGAAATAATAAAAGGCCCTGCAGCCAGAGTATTTGGACAAAATGCATTTAATGGCGCCATCAATATTGTTACTAAAAAAGATTTAAATAATTCGGTTTCTCTTAATTTAGAAACAGGTTCATTTGGTCAATTAAATGCTGGTGTAACGGTTGGTACAAACCTAGAGAACTCATCACATATTGTACATATCGACAAAATGTCTTCAGCCGGTTACCGCCATAATACTGATTATGATAACAGCAATTATTTTATAAAAAGTATTTTCAACAAGAATAAAAAAGCAATTGAAATGATTGCAACATTCCAAGAACGAAAATTTGGTGCAAACGGGTTTTATGCTAGAGAAAGTGCTACAGAGCAATACGAAGAAACTCAAAATAGTTTAATTGGTTTTTCTACACAGTTTAAAACCGATAACCTAACTATTGCGCCACGTGTTTACTGGAAACGAAACCAAGACGAATATGTGTACATAAGAAACAATCCCACCGTTTATAGAAATTTACACATTACCAATAAAATTGGCGCAGAAGTGAATGCCAACTATACATCGGAAGCAGGAATAACCGGCTTTGGTATCGATATTTCTAAAGTCTATATAACCAGTAATAACTTGGGAGATCGTAATAGATTTATGACCACCTTGTTTTTAGAGCATGAATTTAAATTACTAGATAATAAATTAGATATTACCCCAGGCGTTGCGGTAACCTATTTCTCTGATTTCGATTTTTATGCTTTTCCAGGAATCGATTTAGGATACAGATTAACCGACCACTTAAAAGCCTATGGAAATATTGGTTGCACGTATAGAATTCCAACTTATACCGATTTATATTATAACGATTCTAGTACCGTAGGAAACCCAAATCTTGAAGTAGAAGAGGCTTTTGCTACAGAAATTGGAATTAAGTATTTCTCACCAAAATTTTCAGGGTCATTGGCTTTGTATAACAGAGATGCACAAAACTTGATTGATTTTATTCGTGAAGACACCACCGAAGCCATTTATACAGCCACGAATATCGCGAAAGTTAACACAAATGGCTTTGAAGTTGATGCAGCATACCATTTTAAACTAAGCGATTTTAACCAAACACTTGCGGTTGGATACAATTTTCTAGATGATGATATTTTAGACCAAAACAAAGACCTATCTCGTTACTCTCTAAATACCTTAAAACACCATTTTACGACACGGTTAAGTACACAATTATTTAAAAACATAAGTCAGAATATCATATACAAACACGCAGAACGTACTACTGGAGACAGTTATAATGTTTGGGATGCCTCTTTGGCTATTAACTTAAAACAGGTGGAATTTACCATAACAGCAAGCAATATTTTCAATGCAGATTATATTGAAGCTGGTTTTGTACCCATGCCTTCAAGCAATTTATTATTTGGTTTAAGGTATAATTTCATATAATTTATTTCTTTTCTGTAACAAAACACACAATCTAGACACCTATAAATAAAATCAGATTTTAGTATTGCGTAACTCTACTCAAAAGGGTTATCTTACAAAAAATTTTAACAGGTTTTATTATGGTCGATTGGTTTTCAAACTTAGAATTATTCCCAAAAATATATTGGGGTATTGCACTTTTAGGCTCTCTAATTTTCACCATCATGATGCTTTTAACCTTCATGGGTGGTGAAACAGACAGCCTAGATACCGATACCGAAATAGATTCAGACACCGGTATTGGTTTTCAGTTTATAACTGTTAAAAACCTTATCGGTTTTTTTACTTTGTTCGGGTGGAGCGGCATTGCATGTATCGATGCTGGTCTCTCAAAACCAGTCACCATCATCATTTCTTTAATTTGTGGCTTACTCATGATGAGTGTTATGGCTGCCATGTTTTACTTCATGCGCAAACTAAACGATAGTGGTACTTTAAATTTCAAAAATGCTATTGGAGCCGTGGGTGAAGTATACCTCACTATAGGTGCCAACCGTTCTTCTATGGGGAAAGTACATATTAAAATACAAGGTGCTTTACGCGAACTTGAAGCACTTACAGATGCCGATGTTAACTTAAAATCGAGCTCTGTGATTAAAGTAAAAAACGTTACAGAAAACGGAATATTAATT
Source organism: Mariniflexile sp. AS56 (assembly GCF_030552475.1). Taxonomy (GTDB): domain Bacteria; phylum Bacteroidota; class Bacteroidia; order Flavobacteriales; family Flavobacteriaceae; genus Mariniflexile. Next base: position 620,211 of record NZ_JAUPED010000001.1, read on the forward strand.
GTTGAACTACTAACCAAATAATCTATGCTTTTATTAATTACACAAGCCTTCGAGTTGGGCTTACCCCTTGCTGTCATATTCGCAGTACTATTTGTTTTTATCTTTTTCATTGTTTTAATTAAACGCTACAAACGCTGTCCTTCAGACAGAATATTAGTCGTTTACGGTAAAGTTGGCGGTGGTCAATCAGCAAAATGTATTCACGGTGGTGCCGCGTTTATTATCCCTGTTATCCAAGATTATCAGTTTTTAGATTTAACACCTATTTCCATTGAAGTAAACCTGGTGAATGCTTTAAGTAAGCAAAACATTCGTGTAAATGTACCGTCTCGTTTCACCATTGGTGTATCAACCGAGCCTGGTATTATGCAAAATGCAGCCGAAAGGTTATTAGGTTTAGGGCAAAACGATATTCAAGAATTGGCACAAGAAATCATTTTCGGTCAATTACGTTTGGTAGTTGCTTCTATGGATATTGAAGAAATTAATTCCGATAGAGATAAATTTTTAACCAATATTTCTGAAAGTGTCGAATCGGAGCTTAAGAAAGTAGGCTTAAAGCTTATCAACGTAAATATTACAGATATTGTTGATGAGTCTGGATACATTCAAGCTTTAGGAAAAGAAGCTGCAGCACATGCAATAAATGCCGCTAGAAAATCGGTAGCAGAAAAAACCAGAGATGGTTCTATTGGTGAAGCCAATGCGGTACAAGATGAACGTACTCAAGTAGCCGAACTTCATGCTAAAGCAAAAATTGGTGAAGCCAATGCGAGTCAAAATGAAAGAACACAAATTGCAGCAGCCAATGCCCTAGCCATGATTGGTGAAGCGAATGCAAGCCAAAATGAACGTGTACAAACCGCAAGCGCTGTTGCCAAAGCTAAAATTGGTGAAGCGGAGGCTTTAAAAGATGAAAGAATTAAAACATCTGAAGCCAATGCCCGTGCTATTGATGGAGAAAATATTGCAAAAATTTCGATTGCAGAATCGGATGCATTAAGAAGAGAAAAAGAAGCGGAAGCAGAAAAAAGAGCGATTACCTCTGAGAAAGTTCAGGCAGCTAAAGCCTTAGAAGAATCTTATGCCGCTGAAAAACTAGCAGAAATTGCCAGAGCAGAGCGTGTACGTTCTACACAATTAGCTGATATTGTTGTGCCTGCGGAAATTGACAAAAGAAAAGTTGAAATTGATGCTGAAGCCGAAGCAGAAAACATTAGAAGAATTGCAAAAGGACAAGCCGATGCGATTTTATTAAAAGCACAAGCGGAAGCGCAAGGTTTATATGAAGTATTAACCAAACAAGCAGCTGGTTTAGACCAAATTGTTAAAGCAGCTGGAAACAGTTCTAAAGACGCCGTGCTATTATTAATTGCTGATAAATTACCAGAACTTGTAAGAATACAAGCAGAAGCCATCAAAAACATTAAAATTGATAAAGTAACTGTTTGGGATAACGGCGGTGGCGGTAAAGACGGAAAATCGTCTACAGCCAACTTCCTTTCGGGCATGTACCAATCGGTGCCACCTTTACAAGAAATGTTCAATATGGCCGGAATGGATTTGCCAGAATATTTAAAAGGAAAAGACCGTGAAACGAAACCGGACAACACCCCAATACAGGATGTTAGCGATGACACAGAAAACGCTACTATAATACCAAATGAATAAGGTAACACCTATCATTTAACCCACAAAACCCTGTTAGTTGCTACACATCTAACAGGGTTTTTCATTTATAATTGGCTTTAAAATAACATGTATTTGCTTTATAGAACACCAGTCTGTTTTTATTATTTTAGAATTTTGAACAGTACGATTTCCATAGTACGCGTACCCAAAAATCCAACCAGGTCATTTTAAAAAGTCGCAAACTACTTAATTCTATATATTAAATTATTGAAATGGCGCATGTTATGCATTTCTAAAAAATAGTACGCCCCTTCTGGTAAAGCCCAAAATACTATTTCCTGTTTCATTACGTTTTCTTAACTTTGGCATATTAAATTAATAGAGCTTTGTCGTTGAACTTACAAGATATTCCTCGAGTAAAAACAATTACAAAAGAGGACTTTTTAGAGCAGTATTTTAAACCGCAAAAACCTGTGGTGATAGAGCGGTTTATAGACCACTGGCCTGCTTATACCAAATGGAATTTAGACTATATGAAAACCGTTGGCGGCGACCTAAGCATTCCCTTATACGACGATAGACCGGTAGATTATAAAGATGGTTTTAACCAACCACACGCCAAAATGAAATTGGCCGATTATATCGATTTACTTAAGCGCGAACCCACTAAATACCGCATTTTTTTGTGGAATGCCATAAAGGAAATCCCGGTGTTGCAAAACGATTTTTCGTTTCCCGATTTTGGTTTACGCCTCCTAAAAGGCATCCCTATGTTATTTTTTGGTGGTCGTGATGCTTATACTTTTATGCATTATGATATTGATATGGCAAATATTTTTCATTTCCATTTTGAAGGTGAAAAGCAAGTTATTTTATTCGACCAAAAACAGAATGGCTATTTATATAAAATACCACACGCCTTAATAACTCGAGAAGATATCGATTTTAATAACCCCGATTTTAAAAAGTGGCCCATGCTTAAAAAAGCAAATGGACACAAAACCACTTTAAAACACGGTGAAGTATTGTACATGCCCGAGGGTTATTGGCACTACATGCGTTACTTAACGCCTGGTTTTTCTATGAGTTTGCGCGCCATTGCACGTAACCCGAAAAACTTCAGTAAAGCGGTTTATAATCTGCTTGTTATGCGCAATTTTGATAATGCCATGCGCATTATCAAAGGTCAAAAATGGATTGATTGGAAAAACCAACAGGCTATTAAGAAAACCCACAAGAACTTATAAATAAAACCACTTTTTACAAGAACTTGTAATATATTTGCGGCATCAAAAATTTAAAAAAAAATCATGCAAAAAATAATTTTATTAGTAACCATACTTACCGTATCGCTTTGTAATTCACAAGCTTTTATGGGTGTTAACGACAACAAACTACAACTAGGAACGAATTTACAAAACAATGCCACCGGTTTTAACATCAGTTACGATTATGGTTTGGGTGAAAACATATCTGTTGGTATCTCATCATCTTACGCATTAAGTATAGACGAAGAACTTTCTAAAAGTTTTACAGATCGTTTTGATTTGAAAGCGCGTTTTAACGCCAATCTAGGAAACGTTATTAATGTAGATGATAATTTTGATGTGTACCCAGGTTTAAACTTAAGTCTTAAAAATTTTGGTGGGCATTTAGGTGTGCGCTACTTTTTTACTAACGGTTTTGGTGTTTACACCGAGTTTAATGTGCCTTTTGCAAAATATAATACAGAAATTTTAGAGCCTTCTGAAAAATTACATAACCAATTCACGGTTAATTTAGGTGCTTCTTTCAATTTGTAATTAAGAACCTTTTATAGTATTTATTAAGGGCGGAAAAACTAAGTTTTTCCGCCCTTTTTGTTTTTATTATTTTTTAAGTAATTCGGAATGACGAATATACTGAAGCAATTTGCCAATTTAAAACCTATATCTTCATCTATAACGTCATTGCGAGGCACGAAGCAATCTGTTTATTGAACGTTTAGGAATGTGTGCAACTTTAAATCATGAGATTACTTCGGTCATGCTTCCCTCGTAATGACGCAAAAATTAGAAACATTCTAACTTAAGCGTCATTGAGAACGCAGTGAAGTAATCTGCCAATTTAAAACCTTTATCTTCTTCTATAACGTCATTGCGAGGCACGAAGCAATCTGCTTATTGAATGTTTGGGAATGTCTACAACTTTAAATCATGAGATTACTTCGGTCATGCTTCCCTCGTAATGACGGAAAATTAGAAACATTCTAACTTAAACGTCATTGAGAACGCAGTGAAGTAATCTGCCAATTTAAAACCTAAATACCCAACTACAACGTCATTGCGAGGTACGAAGCAATCTGTTTATTGAACGCTTAGGAATGTCTACAACTTAAAATCATGAGATTACTTCGGTCATGCTTCCCTCGTAATGATGGGGAAAATAGAAATATTCTAACTTAAACGTCAATACGAATGCTGTGAAGCAATCTGCCAATTTAAAACCTATATCTTCATCCATAACGTCATTGCGAGGCACGAAGCAATCTGCTTATTGAATGTTTGGGAATGTCTACAACTTTAAATCATGAGATTACTTCGGTCATGCTTCCCTCGTAATGACGGAAAAATTAGAAACATTCTAACTTAAGCGTCATTGCGAACGCAGTGAAGTAATCTACCAATTTGAAACCTAAATCTTCATCCATAACGTCATTGCGAGGCACGAAGCAATCTGCTTATTGAATGTTTAGGAATGTGTGCAACTTTAAATCATGAGATTACTTCGGTCATGCTTCCCACGTAATGACGAAAATTAATTATATTTATTATTTTTCTATGGAAAAATCTTATTTATACTTTATGACTAATAAGAATAACACGGTTTTATATATTGGTGTGACAACTAACTTAATAAAACGTGTATATGAGCATAAAACAAAGAAATATAAATCAGCATTCACATCAAAATACAACTGTGATAAATTAGTCTATTTTGAAGAATTTACAGACATTAATCAAGCAATTACCAGGGAAAAACAACTAAAAGCAGGCAGCCGAAATAGAAAGGAAGTCTTAATAAATAGAGACAACCCTTCATGGAGTGATTTATCTGATGGTTGGCTTTTTTATTTTGGGTGAACTTAACGTCATTGCGAACGCTTTAAACTAATCTGCCAGACATGACATTAACGTCATTGCGAGGCACGAAGCAATCTACCTATTGAATGTTTGGGAATGTGTGCAACTTTAAATCATGAGATTACTTCGGTCATGCTTCCCTCGTAATGATGGGGAAAATAGAAATATTCTAACTTAAAC
>NZ_JAUPED010000010.1 GCF_030552475.1 Mariniflexile sp. AS56
ACTTTTTCTCATAATACTGTTTAAAATTAATAATTATTTTACACTTTTAAACAGTTCGGTTATAGGGGAAGCTTACAAAATCACCTTCATTTTCTCTGTCTTCGTCATCCATTAAGATAATTCCTTTTCCGTTTTGAAGATGTTTTAATACTTTTTCTAACCGTTCTTGACTATTAATATCGATTGTTTGTAATGTATCTATTTCTGCAAGTATCATTTTTTGTTTTTATAAATTCTATTGCAAAACTAGTGTTGTCTCAAGTCAGATTATTTGACATAGGTCAATAAATTGATTTTTTTTTAGAAATCAATAAGCTTTGTTTTTAGGCCTAATTAGCAATCTTATTTAGCGCTTCATCAGGTTCATTTAATTATTTATAAAAACTAGAATTCTAGTAAGTAACCTTCAACTTATTCTTTAACTTTTTTTCCATAATAGGGTATAAGTCGTAAGTTGGATAAAACTCTGACTTAAATGCTTTCCATGCGGTTCTTTCAATCGCCAGATTTACCGCCGCTAATTTTGAAGCAGGGAGTTCCAATACCACCATTTGGCCAATTCCCATAACCACAAACCAATTAACTACAGAAACGCCTTCTGGCGGGAAATTTTCATAAAACCCTTGATCGGTTCTTATCTTTTCAATTTCATTTAAATTCATACTTTGATCGTGTTTCAGAAAAATGGTTAATAACAACTTGTCATCAACTTTTTCAGAAGTTCCATTTACATCAGCCGATTGGGAATAACCAATAATTTGTAATAAGAATAGTGCGAATAATAATGGGTATTTCATATTTTATTAATTTTAGATTTATTGTGTTTTTTAATTAATTTAATGCTTCTTGTTTTGATAACTTGTAAAAAGAATATTGATTCTTCGACAATGGGATATTGTTTTTTTATCACATTAATTGAAAGAATTTTAAAAGAATTTCAACTAAAATGATTGATTTAAATGCCCATAATGTTTTGAATTTTCTTAGGTAAATCGGTATTGTCAAAATATTCAGAAAATTTTTCTTGACCTTTTCCTATAACTTTAACAGGAACTGGCGTGCCAGAATGATCGCCAGAGCCCCATGTTATTCCAGCCTTATTATTCAAAATATAGGCTGCTGTTTCGCCTATTGATTTTACTGTGTTTTTACTTAAATAATCAGCGTCTGCGTTTATAGTTTTGTTTCCTTTAAATTGTTTGTCATAAGCTGACTTTAACATGGCTAAATCTTTGTCATCTAATGATAACCCTATAGCACTGTTGCCTAAGCCAAAATCTAGCTGTATTACATCTAAAAGAGTATTAAATGAAACTTCTGGATCCGCAGTTTTAAGTTCAGTCATTTTTCTTTTAAATTCTTGAACTGAAGTTATCTGGTATTTCAACAACTCAGGCTGCATCGCATAATTTATTCCTGTGTATAAAGAGCCTGTTTCATGGTCTGCAGTCACTATAATTAATGTTTCATCGGGTCGTTCTTTATAAAAATCATAAGCTACTTTAATAGCGTCATCCAATGCAAGTACTTCATGAACCATGGAAACACCATCGTTTCCATGACATGCCCAATCAATTTTCCCGCCTTCAATCATCATAAAAAATCCTTTGTCATTATCAATAACTTCAATGCCTTTTTTTGTGAAATCGGCAAGAGAAAGCGCTTCTTCTTTTTTATCAATAGCCCAGAAAAATTCACCTGAAGGATACATATCAGGGTTTATAGCAATTATTTTTTCATCGCCATTTTTTAAATTTCTAATTTCCTCATGAGTGTCGGCAATGGTATAGCCCTTATTTATAGCATTTTCATATGCATCGGGTTGGTCTCCTTTTCCACCTTTTGGATAATGGAAACCTCCGCCTCCAAAATAATCAATATTATAATTGGGTAGCTCCATGCTAATTTCGTAATACATATTACGAGAATTTTGATGCGCATAAAAGGATGCTGGAGTGGCGTGATCAATCATAACACTAGATAATATGCCTACCTTAAAACCTGCGTTTTTTGCCCTTTCAGAGATGTTTTCATACGATATTTTTTGGTCGGGCGATTTTCCTATGATGCCGTTATTCGTTTTGAATCCTGTAGACATCGCTGTTGCTGCTGCACACGATGTGGTAACATAGGAATTGGCTGAATAGTTGGTCATATTTGAACTTACGGGAAAACTATTCATTAAAAGTTTATCGATTTTAATTTCATCTGGCTTTGCATTTAAATACATTTCTGTAGTATAAATTTGACTTAACCCCATACCATCTCCAATAAATAAAAACACATATTTTGCTTTTGTTTCAGTTTGACTGTATCCAATACTACAAAAAAATGCCATTAAAATGAGGACACTATTTTTTATTAATTTTACCATAATATTTTTTTTAAGTAAATGTACAGTGCGCTATCTTTTTAGGATGTAACAAAACAGGCTTCTTTATGGTAAATATGTTGCAATAGTTACTAAAAATGATAGTTGCCAAGGGTAATTTATTCGTATAGATGAAATTATGGCTTTATGAATTTAAATTTTAAATGGATTATAATTAGTTATAATGATTTTAATTCGAGCGCATATTGTTGTAAATTCCCAAACTAAATAGTAATAATAATTCAATATTAAATGAGACATCCATCAAAAAAAAAGGCATCAATTTTTTTCTCAAAATCCATTTGCGTGAGTTTGTTATTTATAATACAAGTTTCCTGTAAAGCTCAGCAAAAGAATAACAAAGATATTATTGCTGTTGGAGCTGAATTGACTCTACTTGCAGATGGTTTTAATTTTACCGAAGGTCCTGCCGTAGATAAACTAGGTAATATTTATTTTACAGACCAACCAAATGATCGTATTGTAAAATGGAACGCCATGGATAATACGGTAGCAGATTATATGAAGCCATCCGGCCGCTCAAATGGACTCTATTTTGATAATGAAGGAAACTTACTTGCCGCTGCCGATGAAAAGAATGAATTATGGCGCATAGATTCGGAAAAAAAGGTAACGGTACTTATTAAAGATTTTGATAGTAAAAAATTGAATGGGCCCAATGATCTTTGGGTAGATTCCAGTGGCGGCATTTATTTTACAGACCCCTTTTATCAGCGTTCTTGGTGGAACCATAAAGCGCCCGAACAAAAAGAGAAAAGAGTGTATTATCTAGCTAAAAATACGCATGTGCCAACAATTGTAGCCGAAGATAACTTTGTTCAACCAAACGGAATTATAGGTACGCCCGATGGCAAAACATTATATATTGCCGATATTGGGGATAAAAAAACTTACAGCTATATCATGGGAGCCAATGGAATGCTTTCTAATAAAAAATTATTCGTAGAAATGGGTTCCGACGGGATGACAATAGACCATTTAGGTAATGTTTACTTAACAGGAAATGGGGTAACTGTATTTAATTCAAACGGTGAACAAATAGCGCATATTGTGGTTCCAGAAAGTTGGACAGCCAATGTTACTTTTGGAGGGAGGGATCGAAAAATACTTTTCATTACAGCCATGGATTCTGTGTATACTTTAGAAATGGCGGTTCATGGGGTTCGATAATTGCCGATATTCAATTTTCACTTAAAATAGCGTTTAACCTTTTAGCTATGCGCTAATTAATAATTAAGGCTATATGGGAATTAAAATTTATAACTTTAAAAAAAATCAAATAATTACAAAGTCACCTTTAAAGAATGATTCATTATAATGTAAATATTACCGTATAATAGAATTTGATCCAATTTATGTGAGTTTGGAACGCGGACTCAATAAAGAGCAAATGCTTTATCAAAATAAAAAACTCAAGTAATAAAATCCTTGAGTTTTTCTTTGTTTACTTGTAGCTTGATGATGGCACGATCCCACAATCGAGTTATCACCAGAGTCAGCTTTAACATAATGTTCTTTCTGCCAAATCATCAATTTTTACTTGTTTATTCAGAAAGGGAGTTGTATGGCATGTTAGTCCATCTCCAAAATAAAAAATTAAGAAAAAATTCCAATGTTATTTTTTTTGTAAATGAGAGGTTTACCTGCTTATTTTCATTATTCCGAAGAACTATTGTAAGAAAATAATAAGAGTTTGCTTGAATTTGTTGCGATTTGTGTGTGTTTGTGATACCAGAGGAAAAAAGTACCAAATGTTTTAGCTATGTTGTACCCAAACAAAAAACCCAAGAATTAAAATCCTTGGGTTTCCCTGTGTTTACTGGTAGCGAGAGGGGGGCACGATCCCCCGACCTCCGGGTTATGAATTGAGAGCGTTGTATCTCGTTTTAATACAAATACCTTTAAAATCAATAATTTAAAGCGCTTTCAATATTCTATGATGTTCAATGATGGCGTTTGATATCGTATAATGTTTTAGCTATGTTTTAGCAGAGCTTTAATTTCAAGAATTGTACATTGATTTAAAATTGACCAGTTATGTCTTCAGTATCTCCTTTTTTGGTCAAAAGACCGAATTCAAAAAATCTGCATCCTATATCCATTAGGATTATTAAGGATAGAAAACCTTCGTATGTTTATTTGGGGCAGGCAATTAAATTGAATCAATGGGATTCTAAAAATGGTCGTGTAAAAAATTCCCATCCAGATTATCTAGAAATCAATCAACTTATCATTAGTAAATTATCCAAAGCGAATAGAAGTTTGTTAAACGCTGAAATAAAAGAGGAATATCTATCTTCAAAAAAGATAAAGAAACAAATGGTTTCAAATAATGAAAGTGATTTTTTTAAAGTTGCGAAAGCTTATTTGAAAAATATTGAAAACAGGAAGAAATTTCACCAATTGGATATTGAAACTAGGCGAGTAGAAGTTTTTAAAGAATTTCTTAAAAAGGATAAACTGCTTTTTACTGAAATAAATATTGAATTGCTTATGGAATTTGAGAACTTCTTGCTCAGTAAGCGTAATCTTTCTAGACGCACAGTTATAAATTACATGATTACCATTAGAACTGTTTTTAATTTGGCAATAACCAATTCTTCAGCGGATGCAAAGTTATATCCCTTTGGAAAAGGTAAATACCCGATAAAATTTCCTGAAACCCAAAAGATTGGATTAAACATGACTGAAATAACCGCTTTAGAAAATGTTGAAGGTTTAACCAAAGCACAGGAATACGCATTGTCTGCATGGTTGCTAAGTTTTTATTTTGCAGGAATTCGAGTAAGTGATGTGCTCCAATTAAAATGGAAAGATTTTATGGATGACCGTTTATATTATAGAATGGATAAAAACAGTAAATTGGTATCATTAAAAGTGCCAGATAAAGTTTTAAAAATTTTAGATAAATTAGAAAGGGAAGAGGATTCAGTGTATTTATTTCGGGAGTTGGAAGGAGTGGATATTTCTGATAATAGATTATTAAGAACTAGAATAAAAACTGCCACAAGGAATTTTAATAGACGATTAGAGATAGTTGCAGAAAAAGCTGGAATAGACAAGAAAATGAGTATGCATATAGCACGACATAGTTTCGGAAATATTTCTGGTGACAAAATTCCTATTCAAATGTTACAGAAATTATACAGGCATTCTTCGGTTACAACTACCATACAGTACCAAACAAACTTTCTTCAGAAGGATACAGATGAGGCACTAGATAAAGTAATTAATTTTTAGTCTAAATGTCACTGGTATTTATTTATTTGAAAGTTTAGGTTCAAATCCTGTCATCCCGACAAAATAGTATATCAATCCATATCAAAAACCTGTTAATCGTATGATTTACAGGTTTTTGCATTTATAACGATTTCAAAATAAAACAAAAAATTATGTTAAAAAAGTCAACAATTCGGATAACAAAATTAATTCTCGAAATGTGTTGACCGAATTGTTAAAATCCATCGGTTGTTCGGAATATTAAATGTATCTTTAAAGTGATTTGGCTTTCGTCTGGTAATAAAAAGTATTAACTAAAAGACGAAATCATGAAAACAACAAGTACTTTAGGTATTCTGTTCTGGGCAGATTTAGCAAGAGTAAAAGACAGTCAAGCTTCCATTTATGCAAGGATAACAGTAAAGGGCAAGCGAGCAACGCTGAGTTTAAAACGTAAAGTTCGCGTATCGGATTGGGATGCTCATAGGGGTAGGGCACGTGGAACAAACCAAAGCATCCGGACACTTAACAATTATCTAGAACAAGTTAACAGTGACCTTTTCCAATGCTACCAAGACTTGAAGACAGAGCGTAAGCTAATAACCTCAAATGCCATCAAGGAAAGATACCTAGGAGATGATGAGCAGAATCATTCCATTAAAGATATCATCAACTACCATTATGAGGACATGGAGGGCAAACTTAAGTGGGGCACTCAAAAAAACTATTATACTACTGAAAAGTATATATCAAAGTTTCTATTGAAGCGTTACAAGACCACTGATATGTATTTGAGGGAACTCGATTATAATTTTATACTCATGTTCGAAAAATATCTAAGGGGATATGTTCCAACGGATCACCAAAGGAAAATGGGTAATAATACGGTGATGAAACATATAGAGCGCTTTCGGAAACTTATTAATCTAGCGCTTAAATTGGGGTGGATGGAAAAAGACCCATTTATAAACTTTAAGTCCCATATTATAAAAAACGAAAGAGGATTTTTGAGTTCAGATGAATTAAATGCGATAGAGGAGAAACAGTTTACGATAGAGCGGTTGCAACTGGTAAGGGATCTGTTTGTATTCAGTTGTTATACTAGTTTAAGCTATATCGATGTAATAAACTTAACAGAAGACAATATCAATATTGGGATTGACGGCGAATTGTGGATTCACTATAAAAGAGAAAAAACGACCAAGCACATTAGAATCCCTTTATTGCCGAAAGCTTTACAAATTATGGAGATATATAAAAATAACCATAAATCGAAATCTAGAGGAAGTTTGTTCCCTAAAATATCAAATCAGAAATTGAATTCTTATTTAAAGGAAATTGCAGATGTATGCGGCATCAATAAAAATCTGACCTTTCACATAGCCAGACATACATTTGCCACTACGGTCACACTGAGTAATGGTATTCCCATAGAAACGGTTTCAAAATTGTTGGGTCACTCTAAAATATCCACAACCCAAATCTATGCTAAGGTCCTAGAGCGAAAGGTCAGTGATGATATGAAAAAGCTAAGAGATCAATTTTTGAGCATGAAAAAGGTGCCAGAGAGAAGGACCAGAAAATGAACTTTCTAGTGTTTATAAGCCTTTCGAAAGGGCAACATTTTTAATGGTCACCGAATTTGTACCGATTTAACAAACTTTAACATTTTGTTTTTATTATTAAGGCCAAAGGCAAACAAAACTATTCAAAGTTAATTTTGCAATTCGCGATTTACAAATTGTAAATAAAATTGGAATTGTATATGTTCATATTTTAATTGTGTTCAAGAATAATGAACCTATTTAATTCAATGAACATTATTATTGTTTAATTTTGGTCTTAGCGTGGTATTGATAAAAAACTAACGTTTCATGTTGCCCGTCATACTTTTGCCACCACGATTACCCTTTTAAACAATGTACCGCTGGTAACGGTATCAAATCTTTTGAGCCATAAAAAGATTTCTACAACCCAGAAGTATGCCCGGGTTATTGAAACAAAGGTAAGTAGGGATATGTGGAAACTCGCACAAACTTTAAGAGTGATTGAATCGAAAAAAGAAGGTGTTATAGGCTCTAATAATACAAACTCTTTAAGAATTGTTTGATGAAATTTTATTTCTATTTGATTTTAGTGAAGATAATAAAGCGCTCTTCTTTAGTCTTAATAGTTTTTTGTATTAGATCTTTTTGTGTGTGAGGCAATATGAAAATGAATTACTAAAATAAAGACCCCTTTCTTTATTAAAAAGAGACAAGAAAGCATGAACTCACCATGTCCAGTAGTGAGATAATGAAGTTGTATATTTGCAAATGCATAAGTTGTGGTTCCAGCTGGAAGCGCTGTGTTAAATGAAGCATTTATTGAACCTATTACGAATTTTGAATAGAAAAATTTCGGATAGATTAATATATGATTACAAATCATCTTAATTTAACTTGAATGTTTCAATTCTGTTATCTTCCATTCAAGGTAAATGGCTTAACTTAATCTACAATTACTCAATTAAAAACCATAATCAGAAATTTTTTGATTATAATGGTAAAATTTAATTAGCAAGGGGTAAATATTGGTGTTTTCATTCCCTCTATAACAATTAATTTTACCAAATACTATAAATGTGTTTAATTAAATCCAAAGTCAATAAGGAAATTAAATCATTATATATCTGATTTTTTAACTAAACTAAAATAAATCAAATGAAATTGAGAAAAGAATTGATAGCTAGAAACTTTTTGAGTAAATGGTTGCTCATTTTGATTTTAGTTTTACATGGAGGCATGTTTGCCCAAACTAAAAACGTAATAGTACAAGGAACAATTGTTGGACAAGATGGAATGCCTATTCCTGGTGTGACAGTTTTGGTGCTAGGAACTTCAAAAGGAGCTGTGAGTGATTTTGATGGAAATTATTCCATTGAGACTAAAGTTAACAGTGAATTAGCTTTTAGTTATGTTGGTTTTCAAAAACAAGTTATAAAGGTAACTGGACCTAAATTAAATGTTTTGATGAAAGAGGATATTTCAGAGCTAGACGAAGTGGTAGTTATTGGTTATGGTACGCAAAAGAAAAAAGAAATTACAGGCTCGGTAGGCCAAGTAAAAGCAGAAGAACTTGAGAATGTAATAACAAGTGATATTGGTGCTGCATTACAGGGTCAAATAGCTGGTGTGAGCGTAACAGCTAATAGTGGTGAGCCAGGAGAAGGTTCTGCAATTACTATTAGAGGGATATCATCACTAACAGGTTCAAATTCACCATTATGGGTTGTAGATGGCGTTCCGCAATCTGGAGATCCTGGATTGAATCCTAATGAAATTGAAACCATGGATATTTTAAAAGATGCGGCTTCAGCTTCTATATATGGTACAAGAGCTGCAGGTGGTGTTATTTTAGTAACAACGAAAAGAGGAAAAGTTGGAAATACTAAAGTAGGGTTAGAGGTTACTAATGGTCTGCAAATAATTACACGCCAAACACCTCTTATGAATACCAATCAGCAAATCTTTTTTGATTTGAATGATCCAACGAGAACAACTTCTGCTGCAAGTTCAGACAGATATAGTTTGCTTAATGATAATGATTTAAGAGATTTTACTGAAAATGATTTTTCTACTATAAATAGATACAATTTTGATATTTCGGGTGGTAGTGAAGATATAAAATATAGTGTTGTCATGGGACTTTTTAATCAGGAGGGTACCGTTATAAATTCTAAATTAAAGCGATACAACCTAAGAGCCAACGTTAATTTAACTAAAGGGAAATTTACTATAGATAATGGATTTGGTTTTACTGTTGATGAAAGAGAACGTCCAAATTTCAACTTACTTATTTTTGGACAACGTGCGTTACCTTACCTAGATCAAGTAGATGGCAACACAACATCTTTCACCAGTGAAAATGAAGATACTGGAGCAAGTTCTGCTTATGGTCAAATATTAGAAGCTATAACAAGAGACAGACAAGTTGGTCGAGATAGATTTGAAGCAAGTACTAATATTAAATATCAATTAAATGATCATTTTCAATTAACAACGCTAATTAGTGGTGTTATAGAAAATGAACAAGAAAAACAAGTGCAACCGCCTTTTGCGTTATTTGATAATAATGGTAACAATTTACGTACAGCTTCTGATAGTTTTATATATGAAGGACGATCTCGTAATGTATTAATCAATTGGAATGGTGGTATAAATTACGATCAACAATTTAACAAACATAAAATAAATGCACTCGCAATTATTAATGTTGAACAAGATTATTTCTCATCTATTGGTGCTGTAAAAAGGGGATTGTTATTTTCTGATCCTTATGTTAACTTATCTACTGCAACTATTGGAGAAGAATTAGGGTCCGATGTCACTTTAAATTTTACAGGGCCGTCTACAGTAGAGCCAGATTATAAAACGAAACGAGTAGGTACCGTAGGTCGTGTTCTTTATGATTATGATGGAAAATATCAATTAAGCGCAAGCGCAAGGATGGATGCTTCCAATCAATTTTCAAAAGATAATTTATATGCATTTTTCCCTTCTGCATCACTAGGTTGGACAGTTTCTGATGAAAATTTCTGGAAAGGCTTTAAAAAAACGGTAAATAATTTAAAATTTAGAGCTAGTTATGGTACGACAGGTAACGACCGTTTTACCCCTAACTCCATATATAGTCCTGTAGCGGTAGGCTACAATGCAAACTTTCAAAGTGAGAGTGGTACGGATCAAGAAAATTCTGGAATTATTCAACAACAGTTCGGTAATCCTGATTTAAAATGGGAGGTTACTAAACAGGCTAATTTTGGTATTGATGTAAGTTTTATGAAAAGTATGTTAGTTTTCACTGCGGATTATTATACTACTAAAAAAGAGGATCTATTAACTCAAGTTCAAATAAACTCGAGTTTTGGTGCTTCGGTACAAGCAGACCGTGATTTAACAGGTAGCCGATTTGCCGTTTTCAATGTTGGAGACATGACCAATAAAGGTTTTGAAGCTACATTAAGATATAGACCAAAAGTAGGTAATGTTAGATTTAACATTTTAGGGACATTCACTACAAACAAAAACGTAGTGACGAACCTTCAATCTGAAAGCGGATTACAAATGTTTACTACCACACCAGTATTTGGCGACAATTTAGCAAGAGCAATTGGTTTACAGGAAGGAAGAGAAGCAGGTTCTTTCCTAGTATTCAAAACTGATGGTATTTTTAAAGATGCTACAGAATTAGCAGCATACAATGCTAAATATGGTGAAACCAGACAACTTGGTGATTTAAAATATGTTGACTCTAACAATAATGGTACCTTAAGAGATGAAGGAGATAGAGTTTACAGCGGTAGCGGACTTGCAGATTATGAAATGGGTCTTAATATTCAAGCCACTTATAAAAATTGGTTTTTCCTTACTAATTGGTTTGCTTCTGTAGGTAATGAAGTATATAATGCTACAAGAGCTAGTGCCATGAAAGCGGGTCGTCATAGAGATCTAATTTATCAATACATTCCAGGAGTCAATGAAGATACAGATATTCCAACTTTTAGAAGCACATCTAGGGCATCTGGAGATAACAATTATAATGGAAGCTCCGATTTCTTCATTGAAGATGGATCATTTGTTCGCTTAAGAAATGTAGTTGTGGGTTACACCTTACCTAAAGAGGTTTCAGATAAATTAGGACTTACAAGGTTTAATATTTATGCCAATGCACAAAACGTTCTTACAATTACAAATTATACAGGTCTAGATCCTGAAGTTGGTGGTAATAATATCCAATTTAAAGGAATAGATAATGGCATCATTCCAACTACAGCAAGTTATAATTTAGGTTTAAGATTAAATTTTTAAGAAAATGAAAAATATAAAATTAGTTTACGTAATACTTTTAGTTCTTTTAGGCTTTTCATGTGAAACTTACCTAGAAGAACCGAACCCCAACGCTCCAGAACTTCTCGAGTCTGTAAATAATTTAGATGATACAAATAGAGTTCTTAATGGTGTTTATAACTCATTATTCAACCACTACGTGTTGAGTATTGAAGAAGATAACTTTAGAACCGATATTGGTGCTGCCAAAAACAGATTAACGCCAAGTATTGGTCAAGCAGAACATTTAGATTATTACTATCAAACTGTTACGCCATCCACTAGACGAATAGAGCAACGTTGGGGCGCATTATATCGTGGGATTTTCACAGCAAATCAAGCTTTGGCAGCCTTAGATAAAATTGAGCCTACATTATCCACAGCCAATCAAGTAAAAGCTTGGAATGAACAACGTGCACAAGCACTTTTCTTCAGGGGGTTGTATCACTTTTATGCACATTCAGTTTTTAACAAAGGAGCTGTAATCATAAGAGACAAATATGAATCTAATTTAGAGTTTAGACATAAAGATGTTTCAACTTCAGCTGAAGTTATCGCATTTTTCAGAAAAGATTTGGAAGACGCTTTACCTTACTTACCAATGCCTTCTGAAGTTACCGAGTTAGGTAGAGTAACCAAAGGAGCTGCTAAAATGATTTTGGCTAATTCATATTTATATGAAGCTACCGAGGGCGGACAAAAAAACATGGCACTTATTGATAAAGCTATAACTCTTTATGAAGAACTAAGAGACAGTTACGGTTATACTCTTGAAACGCAAATAGACAATAAAACTTTAGGTGTTTCAAAAATGTTTACAACATTAGGAGATTTTAATAAGGAATCTATTTTCGAAATTCCTTACACAAATACATTTGGTGAGGAACTTGATGTTTTTAACGAAGCAAGCCCAAGTAATCGATTGGCTTGGAGAGCTTCTCATTTTAAGTTTGGCGGACAAAGTTTTATGCAACCAGCAGCTTGGTTAATTATGGCTTATGAAAACGATCCACTGGATACTAGTAAATCTGTAAATACTATTACTACAGGAGACGGAAATTTAAATACGCGCCGTGAATCGTTAAGATCTTCAAATATGTTGTTTTTAAATAATGATTTAGACACGCCAATATATTCATTTCCTAATGTTTTAAACTCCCTTCCAGCTGCTGCGGGGTCATGGCCAGGTTTACGTAATAATACAGGTGATTTTGTAGCCTTTAAAAAATATACAAATCATGATTTAGGTTTGGCAAGTGAAATAGCTACTCCAGGCGGCGTACAGCAATCGGGTAAAAATGTAGTAATTAATCGTTTATCGGAGGTATTATTAAATTTAGCTGAGTGCTATATATATAAAGGGAAACTTCAGGAGTCAATAAATGAAATTAATAAAATTCGTGATAGATGGGCTTTAATGCCTTTAGATTTAAGCAGTCAAATGGATAACCCAGGAGTGGCTTATGATGAAACTACCTTAATGAAAAGACTTATGTATTTTGAAAAACCTTTAGAACTTTCTTTAGAAGGTCATGCTATACGTGTTATAGATTTAAGAAGATGGAACATAGCTCCACAGCGATTTACAGACCTAAGCACTATATATTATAAAGGTGTAGATTTTCCAAGAACTGGTAGACGACCTATTACACAAGCATTAGCAAGAGGAACAAACACCAATGTAAGTGGGGGATTTATTAGTGATATAATAACAGTAGATGCATCAACCGTTCCAGCGGATGCTAGTACCCAACAAGCTCAAAAAATATTTCAAGAATTTGTAGGAGTTTCTGGGAATTATAACAAAAATGCTGGGTATTTACCAATACCAAACGAAGAAGATATTAACAATAACGGATATGAAAATTAAGAAATTATGAAAAAATATAATCTAATTTTATTATTATTTGTAGCGCTAGTAGGTTGTACTATTGACGACTATAACCAGCCTTCAGATTTTAGCAAGCCGCAAGTTTTTACAACTGGTATTTATAACATTAGTGCAAGTACTATAGCAAATAGCATTCCTATTTCTATCGATGATTTTAGTTCACTAACGGATGTTTCCCAAGGTGTTGTTTCAAGATATTGGACCATTGAAAATGGTACTCGTTTTTTAAACTCAGAATTAACAAGAAAAGATAGTCTTGATTTAGCACGATTTATTGATCCTGAATTAGGTAATACCCATTGGAAAGATGCTGTACATGTTTTATTTCAAGAAGAAGGAGAAACAACGGTAACTTTAAAAAACAAGTTTACTAAAGCCGTAAGTTTATATGGGAAGGATGCTGTACAAACTGCTGATGGCTTATGGGAATTAACGACGGTTTTTAAATATGATGTACATGCCAAATTAAATGCAGAAGCTTCTGTTAAAAATTTGGAAGATGGTAAAGAGGTGATTCTTTCAGCTAACCAAAACCCAAGTATAGATAATACTAGTGGTTTTACTACTATTACTATCGAAGCTGGTTCAAAATTAACCTTTAAAGATTTAACAACAACAGGAAGACCAAGTGATAGAATTTGGGATTTTAAAGGAGGTCAGCCAGTAACTAGTACAGAAATTGAACAAGTAGTGACTTATAATAGAGTTGGGGAATACACGGCAGTTTTAACTGTTTCCAGAGCTAAAAAAGGAAACAATACGCTTAGATATTCTGAACAAACAAAAGCAATACCAGCAGTTATTAAAGTAATTCCATCTACAAAACCGTTTACCATAAACGGTAATGCATTTGCAGTTGCAGACACAGACAATATCCCTGGTACTAAAAATATCGCATTTAGGGTTAATGGAATATTAGAGTCGTTTACAGGATTGACAAATAATTTTTCAGTTAACGTTGTAAATGGATCTTTCAATCAAAATTTTACTGTGACTTCAGCTAAAGTAAGCAGTACAGATGAAACCATGATTGAATTAGAGCTTGCGCAACCTATATTAAATTCAGACACCGTTAAGCTTTCTTACAATGGCACAGCTATTATAGCTATTGATGATAGGCAGTTATTGCCATTCAATAACGCAACAGTTTCTCCTTTGCTTATTAATTATTTAGCAAATGCTTTTAACCCTAGTTTTGAAGAGGCTTCTCAATCAAGTACAACAGGAGCTCAAAGTTATACACATTTTGTGGTAGGTAATAATTTAAGTCAAATCACCAATGCCGACGGATCTTTATATGCAGCAAGAAGTACTGAAAAGGCTAGCGACGGTAGTGCTTCAATGAAATACAATCTTGTTTTACCTTTAGTAACTACGCAAGGATATTTTGGATTAATAAATAATACAGTATCAAATTCTAACATACCTACAGGGGATTATAAACTTACATTTGATGTGTTTGTTGAAAGTGGTAATTTTATGGGCATATTCAATGCAATGCAAGGTGCGTCGTCATCACCATCTGGGGTGGGTATTCCATTTAATACACCCGCTATAGGCGAATGGTTTACTCTGGAGCGTACTTTTTCTGTGAATGGAACGCTAGGAGGGAATGTTGTTTTTAATGTGAGAAATGCCGACAATAGTGGTGTTACAGGAAGACAAGTGTTTTATATTGATAATTTAAAAGTATTAAAAATAGAAACCAGATAAAAAATTTAGATACAGAAATTTATAATTTAGTATTGTATAGATTTAAGGAACTTAATTGATGCTTTAGGTTAAAACCTAATGAGTCAGATAATTATTAAATTAAAGAGTTAAGAGAAAAGGTAATTTACATATTAATGTGATTACCTTTTTTTTTAACCGAGTTTTTGTTTTTTACTCTGTTTAAGATATAGAAGTGTTTAATTTATATTGATAATATTCAGGGAAATATTTAATGTAAATACTATACACTCCATTGGAATCAAATAGTTAATAATCAAAAGTATTATTCTTTAATTTCTTTGGCAATAAAATACGCAGAGTCATTTAATTTAGGTTAATAACAATATGAAATCAATCTAATAATTTAAGTGATATCCAGGTAACCCGAACGTTACTATTGAGATGAAATAAGTAATGATATCTGTTGATTTATTAATTGCGATAATTAGAATAACACACAAAAAAATAAGTAATATGGTATTTGAAATAGCAGAGATAATTCTCTCGCTGTTATCAGGTATTGTTAACTTTACAATAATCGTATTAGAATCTGTTATGATGTTTCCTTTGACGGTTATATTTTTATAAATTATAATTTGTAGATTCTTGAAAATTGTTATTAATTATGGAACCTACAAATTTCCCCTTTAAAAGATGATTTTTTTTATCAAAAAGGGTGTCTATTATTTTTCGAACGATTACTATATCAGGATGATTTTTTCTGTAATAGTGTTCCGTTTTTTCAATCGTTTTATATTCGGTCGGTGTTTGTACCAATGTTTAGTAACTTCAAAATTAGAGAAATAAAACAAAGTGTTGCCATATATTTAAATGCTTTTCCAAAGATTAATGGCACAAAAAAAACTTCCAAAGGGTAAACTAAGGAAGCTTTTTTATAAACAATTTTAAGATTTTAATTACTCTTTTATGAATTTTTTGGTTGAAACTCCATTAGCTGAAGTTAATTTTAAAATATATAGTGATTTGTTTAATGACGATACATTAATGTGCTCAGTATTATTTTTAACAGAAAGTACATTTTTACCTAAAAGGTCGTATACTTCTACTTTTTGTAATGGCTCTTTTGTATTAATATATAACACATCTTTTGCTGGATTAGGATATGTTGAAAATTCGAAAGCTGTATTTGTAGTTGTTGATAAAGTGCCAGATGATCCAATTTGACCGTTATCAGTACCATCACTTTCCGCATAACTCCATAATTTATAAATATGAGCGCCACCATCGTTTGCATTAAGCGAGCTTGTTGTCCAATTTGCAATGTTGCTGATACTCGCTCTTAAAGCACTAGCGCTTCCTAGCAATTGACCATTATAAACGCCGTTTTGCATCGTTGTACCAGCACCAAATGGGAATAAGATGGTTAAATCGGCACCATCTAAAGCTGTAGGTTTTGCACAAAATGCATTTGCGGTGCCTGCTTTTACTTCAGCCCAATCAATTCCTGTTTTTATTCCAGTAATCCATCCTGCTGATGCTCCATCAGTTGGTTCATCAAATGCACCTGAATGTTGAAAAAACAGAACTGAATCTCCGTTACTTGCATTGTTAGATAATAAATTAAAACCCGCAGTAGTGCCACCTGGAGATTGTTTTACCGTGGTACCAACAGATGTTGATGCACCTCCGGTAACTCTAGTTACAACCTCACCAGTCCCTAATGTAAGAATGGTTCCAGAAGGTATTGCGTTGGTCGCAGTCCAGGTATATACATCATCAACTCCATATGAACCAGTAAAACCTGTTTGATCAGCTAACCATGAACGATTAGAAATATCAATAACAGTTCCGGCATCAATGTCTTTTAATATAATAAAGGCGATGGCACCTTGATTCGTGTTAATCGATTTGTAGCCAACAATAGCAATATCGCCTGCAGTTAAAGTTGTTTGTGCCTTTGTAATTGCAACAAGTGCAAAAACAAATAAAATGGTTGAGTAAATTTTTTTCATAATGTTTCAGATTTAAAAATTAGAATATTTGATAGTGCAATTTACTGCGTATAAAGACTTTAGTACTGGTAAATATTACCCTACTATTAATAAAAATTACCTTATTTTAAAAAGTGTTTTTAATTGTACTGAGGGAAGTCTAAGAATGTTATAAATAGTTTTTGTGGGTAAATTTGGTTAGATAATTTATGTGTTGTTCGAATATTCTACATAAAATAGGGGAGGTAAGTTAAAATACCGTTATTAAATTGCTATGTAACTGTTTTTTTTTATATTAGTATATGAAAAAATGGATAGTAAGCAACATTTTTTTTAATACCGACAAGCCATAAGATGAAACTAGTTTTAAAAGATTCAAATACATATATTAATAAACGTTTAACTGCAGATGAGCGTGATGAACCCTGCATGGATGTAGCATGGCATTACCACCCACAATTTGAGTTATTATATATATCTAAAAGTACAGGCATACGTTTTGTTGGTGATAGTGTAGCGCCTTTTTACCCAGGTGAGTTAGTCTTGGTTGGTGGTTATTTACCACATCTTTGGAGAAATGACCCAGAATATTATGAAGACAACAAAGGTTTAAGAGTTAAAACGATTGTTATAAAGTTTTTAAAAAACTTTATAGGTGAAGATACCTTTAAAAATCCTGAATTTTCAGAAATTAATGAGCTTCTAGATATATCAAAATTTGGTGTATCGTTTGGAAGAAGTGTTAGCAAAAAACTTCATAATGAATTAATGGAGATTCCATATTTATCATCTACTCAGCAGTCAATAAAAGTTTTGGATATTTTATATCGATTGTCAAAAGTTGAAGATAAAACCTTGTTGTCATCTTCAGATATGCGTCAATATTCCTTAGATAAACCTGATAGATTAGATTCCGTAATTCGATATATTTCAGATAATTATTCACAAGAAATTACCTTAACTGAAATAGCTGACATTGCTTGTATGACCACTAATTCTTTTTGCAGATTTTTCAAAAAAATGACGAACAAATCATTTACTGAATTTTTAAATGAAGTACGTATTAGAAATGCGTCTCGCTTATTGGTTCAAGAAGATTTGCCTATTTCTGAAATCTGTTATTCAGTAGGCTACAAGTCAATACCTAATTTTAATAAGCAGTTTAAAGAAATTATGTCTAGTACTCCTAAAGAATATAGATATTCTCTGTAGTTTTTTTCAATCTTAAATTTAGAGCATCCCTTGATTAGGGTAATAATGTGTATTAAAAGGGTAACTTTTAATAGAGATACTATACTGTTTTCATTTTCCTTTGTATTGATAAATACGATTTACTTTTTTTAAGTAAGTATATCATTTAATATAATTTCTTATCTATCATGAAAACAATCAAGCTTTTAATTCTACTTACTTTAGTATTTCAATATAATGTTTATGCACAAAAAAAACCAAATATCATTTTGTTGTTTTCTGATGATGCAGGTTACGCAGATTTTGGTTTTCAGGGAAGCAAAGATTTAAAAACGCCTAACCTTGATAAGCTTGCAAAAAGTGGTGTAATTTTCAAACAAGGTTATGTTACCGATGCTACATGTGGTCCTTCACGGGCAGGACTTTTGACAGGCAAGTACCAACAAAGATTTGGTTATGAAGAAATTAATGTAGTTGGGTTTATGAGTGAAAATTCAGGTTTAAAAGGTGAGGATATGGGGTTGCCATTAGATCAGATAACCATGGCAGATTATTTAAAGCAGCAAGGTTATAAAACGGCATTATATGGTAAATGGCATCAAGGAGATGCAGATCGCTACCATCCCATGAAAAGAGGTTTTGATGAGTTTTATGGTTTTAGAGGTGGAGACCGCAGTTATTATGCGTATAAAGATCAATTAGCAGAGGGCCATAAAGATAAGCGAATGGAAAATGGGTTTGGCAATTTCGAGGAACCAAACGGATATGCTACCGATATTTTTGCAGACAAAGCTATTGATTTTATTGAGCGAAATAAAGATAATCCATTTTTTATCATGCTATCCTTTAACGCAGTTCACACACCTTTAGAATCAAAACAAGAAGATTTAGATAAATTCCCTAATCTTACAGGAAACAGAAAAGAATTAGCTGCTATGACTTTAGCATTAGATAGAGCTTGTGGTAATGTTATTAAAAAATTAAAGGAGCTGGGTTTAGATGAAAATACAATCATAGTTTTTACCAACGATAACGGCGGTCCTTCCGATAAAAATGCGTCTATCAACACACCGCTTAGCGGTACAAAATCAAACCATTTAGAAGGTGGAATTCGCGTTCCTTTTGTAATGAGTTGGCCAAAACATATCAAGAAAAATTCAACTTATAATTACCCTATTAGCACTTTCGATTTACTCCCTACTTTTTTTGCTGCAGCTGGTGGAGATATTAAAGAATTAAAAGATATTGATGGTGTAAATTTAATGCCTTTTATTCAAGGTGAAAAGAAGGAAAGACCGCATCAAACCTTATTTTGGAAAAAGGAAACCAGAGTTGCCTATAGAGATGGCGATTTAAAATTAATTCGTTTTCCAGACCGACCTGCCATGCTATTTGATATTTCTAAAGATATCGCAGAAGAGCATAATCTTGCAAATAAATACCCAGACATTGTAAAAAAAATGTATAAAGAAATTTTTGCTTGGGAACTTACTTTAGAAAGACCTCTTTGGCTGCTTAAACGGGAGTATGAAAAATACGATATAGACCGTATGGATCAATATTGGAAACTTAAATCTGAGTAGTTCTTCTAGTCTTTTATAGTTTCAAGGTTGATTATCCATTTCCTTAAATAGGTAAAATAATGTATGAAGTGGGTAAGTTTTGCTTAATTATAACATTGAATATGCTGTTATTTTGTAAAGAGAAATATCTCAAAAATCTTGAGAATAGCATTTATAAAATTTTAAATATTCAAAATGTATCCAATAGCACAACAGGCGATGTCGCCAGAAATTATCAAAAAAATAGACGAAGTAGGCATTATAGCTGTACTTATCATTGACGAATTAAAACATGCAGTTCCAGTAGCAAAAGCACTTTTAGAAGGCGGTATTGATGCTATCGAATTAACACTGCGTACACCTGTGGCACTGGATGCTGCTCGTTTAATTAAGAAAGAAGTGCCGGAAATTTGTTTGGGATTTGGAACTGTATTAACTATCGACCAAGTAAAAGCGGTTGTAGATGCCGGGGCAGATTTTGCTGTAGCACCAGGATGCAATCCTAAAATTATCGCGGAGGCAAGAAAACAAGGTTTGTCTTTTGCACCAGGAATTATGACGCCAACAGATATTGAAATGGCACTTGAAGAAGGTTGTAGAGTTCTTAAATATTTTCCTGCTGAATCTTCAGGAGGAATGGATCACTTAACAAACATGGTGGCACCTTATCAATATTTAAATCCAAAATTTATTCCATTAGGTGGATGTAATTTGGAAAATGCAGGTTCGTATTTAGAATCGTCATTAATCACAGCAATCGGTGGGTCATGGGTTGCAAAACGTCCATTAATCCAATCAGAAAATTGGGCAGAAATTACTAAAAATGCCACCGAAATCAGAACATTAATTAAAAAGATTAAAGCTAATAAATAGTATATAATATTATGAACACAGTCGTAACATTTGGAGAAATAATGGGCAGAATAGCTGCTCCAGAAAATTTAAGATTAAGACAAACACGTCAATTTGATATGACGTATGCTGGCGCAGAAGCTAGTGTTGCCGCATCAATTTGTAATTTTGGTGGTGTGGCACGTTATGTTACAGCGCTTCCAAAACACGCTTTAGCGGATGCTACAATTGATTCTGTACGTGCCGTGGGTGTAGATACTCAATATGTATTACGAACTAGTAAAGGTCGTTTAGGATTGTATTTTTTAGAAACAGGTGCCAATCAACGCCCAAGTAATGTAATTTATGATAGAGCAGATTCTGCAATCGCTATTACACCACCAGATGCTTACGATTGGAATGCTATTTTTAAAGGTGCAAGCTGGTTACATTTAAGTGGTATTACACCTGCGCTTTCAAAAAATGCTGCAGAAGCAACTTTAGTAGCAGCCAAAAATGCAAAAGCTGCTGGCGCTTCGGTGTCAATAGATTTAAATTTTAGAGGAAAACTTTGGGATTGGGATGCATCAAAAACTGCTAGAGAATTAGCACAAGAAACTATGCGTAAAATTTTACCTTTCATTGATGTAGTTATTGGAAATGAGGAAGACTGTCATGATGTATTAGGTATTAAAGCCGGTGATACAGATGTACATGCAGGAAAATTAGATACCTCTCGTTACCCAGATGTAGCGCGCCAAGTTTCAAAACAATTTCCTAATGTGAGTAAGGTAGCTATCACATTACGTGAAAGCTATTCGGCTTCACATAACAATTGGGGTGCTATGTTATATGATGTGGCTTCAGATAAAGCCTTTTTCGCGCCTTTAGATGCCAATGGCAATTATCAATCTTACGAAATTAAAAACATAGTTGATAGAGTAGGTGGCGGCGATTCTTTTGCTGGGGGTTTAATATTTGCATTAACAACTGCAGATTTAAAAGAACCTCAAACAGCAGTTAAATACGCCGTGGCAGCATCCTGTTTAAAACATTCAATTAAAGGCGATTTTAACTTTTCAACACGTTCAGAAGTTGAAGCACTTATGGGTGGTTCTGGATCTGGTAGGGTTGTGAGATAATTTAATTATTCTAAAATAATTTAAATGAAAAAAATATCTGCATTATTAATGATGATGGTTATTTGCTTTTTGACTCTAAATTGTAAAAGTCAATCAGTTTCTATGAAATCAGAAGTAAATCCTTCAGCAGTTTATCCATTTTCAGATCCAAATAATGCAGGTAATTGGATGCTTAATGAAGATGTGAGTGATGAATTTGATGCAGCTACCATTGATGAAGATAAATGGTACATTGTTGGGAAATTTGAAAATGGGAAACCGGTTTATAAAGATCCAGATTACCCAAATAAAAACGTTTGGAAAGGACGTGCTCCATCGCAATTTTCAGGAAGGAACTACAGATTAGAAGACGGAAAGCTAATTTTAGAAACCCGTTGGGAACCTGATTTTCCATTTGCAGATGATAATAAACAAACTTGGGGAAAAGATAATAAAATTGAAAAATTCGCAAACTTAACAACCGCTTGTTTTATTGGTCGTCGAGAGTTTAAATATGGCTATATGGAAATAAAAAGTAAAGCTGCCGATGCCGAAATTACTAGTGCCTTTTGGGCAACGGGTAGTCAAACTGAATTAGATATTTTTGAGCAATTTGGTGACCATCGTCAAAAAGGAAAAGAATGGATGGATAGAGAACTTTGGTGGTCTATTCACGATTGGAGTAAAGAAGGCAAAGGAAAATCTGTTTATACCGAACATTTAGATTATGGCTTTAGAGTAGCCGATGATTTTCATGTGTATGGCATAGAATGGGATGAAAACGGTTTGAAGCTGTATGTTGATGGTAAATTATTCACACAAGCAACAAAAGAACAAGTGGATGCTTATGCTAAAGAACAAGAATTGCCTAATGGATGGGTAATGAAAGGCCCAATACATATTTGGTTAGATCAAGAAACATTCCCTTGGCATGGCGTTCCAGATAGTAAGGAAGATTTAGAATTAAATAGTCCGGAAGGAAAAAAGGATGACGGCATAGTCGATTTTGAAATTGAATATGTGCGTGTTTGGCAAAAAAAAGTATAATTATTAAAAACCAATAAACAAACATTAATATTAAGAATTATGAAAAAACTAGCATTAGTACTTATTATGATAGCTTCATTCACTGGAGTTTATGCGCAAAACAAAACACAGGACAAGAAAATTAAATATTTTGTTGAAGCTGCGGTAAAAGAGTTTAGTTTAAATGAAGATCAACACAAAGAATTATTAGACGCCAGAAATGCTTATATAACGGATTATATGACTGCTGCTAAAAGTTCTGAAGGTGAAGAGAAAAAAACAAAATTAAATGAAGTTAACACAAAATTTAATCAAATTTTGGCTAAAATTACAGGTAAAACTAATGGGGAACTTCAACCATTCTTAGCAAGGATGAGAGAAGAATTACCTAAAGTTTAATTTTTATTTAAAAGTTAATTAATTTTTAAAGGAAAATCAAGAAAAATATGTTTTTAATTAATGTTATTTACTGTTGCAGAATCATTCCGACAAGTTAATTGCCAAATGAAAAAAATCATTTTTTTTGTGGAGGCTGCTACCAAATATTTTAGCCTGGACAATGGTCAAACAAACGATTTAATGAGTGCGCCAATTGGCTATTTTTATATTTTCATGGCGGTTAATTAACAAGTTAAAAAATTGCGAAAATCTGAAGATGAAAAAAACCAAAAATAAATGAGGTTAACAAAATTTTTATTGATTTTTTCTGCAAAAATAACAAATAAAACTCAAGAAGAACTTCAACTTTTTTATGAAGAATGCGTGAAGAACTTCAAAACATTTAAATCAAAAGATTAAGTAACATTTAGAGTTACATATTTTATATTTAAGAAAATCTTCAAGGGTAATCTCTTGAAGATTTTTCATTTAAAAAAAACAAAACAAGGTAATTTTTTTATGATGAAGGGTAATATGTGACAGTTTTTTAAATTATCTTATGTTAATTTTGAGTTAAGCTATAACTAACTTTAACTGTACTATATGACATAAACTTCTATATCAATCAACTAAACTAATATCATTTTACAAAAAAAAATCGGCAAATGCTAGAACATTCACCGATTAGATAAAATGATTCAAACTTAATTAAACCATTAAACTCAAAACAAAAATATGAAAAATCACCTTAATTTAGAGGGAAATACCCTTTATTCATTAAAGTTTGATTTAAAGTTAAGACTTACAATTTGTTTAATTGTATGTTCACTTTTTCAAATACATGCAAATACTTTTTCTGAAATAGAAAAAACAGAAATAGGATCGATTCAAAAAATTACGGTTACAGGAACAGTTTCGGATGCAAATGGACCATTACCAGGAGTTAATATAATAGTAAAAGGAACAACAGTAGGAGCTCAAACAGATTTTGACGGGAACTACAGTATAACAGTAGATAATAATCAAGCTGTCCTGGTGTTTTCGTACATTGGTTATAGCACTAAAGAAGTAGTTGTAGGTAATAACAAAAGCATTATTGTAGTTTTAGATCAGGATACGGCTAAACTCGATGAAGTAGTTGTTGTTGGGTATACCACAAGAAAACGAGGGGATATCACTGGTTCTATTAGTACCATAAATGCTGAGGAGATCCAAAATACTGCTAATAAGGATGTTGCCAAGTCTTTATCGGGTAAAGTTTCTGGTTTAATTGTTGTAGATAGAGGAGGATATCCTGGTTCTACGGATTCTAATGATTTAACACTTTTAATCAGAGGTAAATCTACTTTAAATAACAATTCACCTTTAATATTAATTGATGGAGTTCCTAATGGTTCGTTTTCACAATTGGCACCGCAAGATATTGAATCTTTATCTGTTTTGAAAGATGGTGCTGCTGCAATTTATGGAACTAGAGCTGCAAATGGAGTGATTTTGATAACCACAAAAAGAGGTAAGTCTGGTAAACCAAAATTTAATTTTTCCACGTCTTATTCGGTGTCTAAATTTTCTGCTTTTCCAGATCAAATGAACTCAGAACAGTATGCGATTTATGAAAATGAAATAGCGGCAAGAAAAAATGTTGCGTTACCGTTTACACAAGCTGATATAACAAAATATGCGGATGGCAGCGACCCACTTAATTTCCCTAACACGAATTGGGCAGATTTAACATTTGCTAAATCTTCACCAGAAACAAGACATTCCTTATCTATTTCAGGAGGTAATGAAAATGTGAATTATTTTGTTAGTGGTGATGCTCTTAAGCAACAGGGTATTTATAAATCCGGTGATTTAAATTTTGACCAATATCAACTGCGTTCAAATATTGATATTAAACTTTTTGAAGATTTTAAATTGGGAGTGGATGTATCTGGTAGAGTAGGAGAATCCAATGAGCCTGGTGTTGATAGAGCAAACATTTACAAACATATTTATACAAACCGACCTACTGATATTGGGGTTTATCCTAATGGCTTACCAGGTTTTGGAGGTGAAAACGGACAGAATCCTGTAATCATGACGAGTAACGCGTCTGGTTTTGTAAATAGAATAACTAACAACCTTAACTCTAGAATTTCTTATGAATGGAAAATGGATAAATTTGTTGAAGGTTTAAGTTTAAGAGGCTTTGCCAGTTTAGGTCAAACTAGTTATGAGCAAAAGGATTGGGATAAACCTTGGACTTATTACCAACTTGTTAATGGTGAATATGTACCATCTCAAGGGTTTCAAGTAAGTGCAAATAGAGTGTTAAATGAAACGTTTAATAGAAGCAATACATCATTATTAAACTCAACGCTGCATTATTCAACATTGATTGGAGATGACCATAGTTTAAGTGCGTTTGTAGGGTATGAACAATCTGAAACAAAGAACCGTTCATTTTTTGCGCAAAGAACTGGCTTTACCTTTGATACAATTACGGAGCTAGATCTTGGTAGTAGCACCCTTCAAACCAACGGAGGTACTTCACAAACCTTTGCATTTGTAAGTTATTTCGGTTCAATGTCCTATGACTTTCAGAAAAAATATTTTATTGATTTAACATTACGTCGTGATGGTTCAAGTAGGTTTGCTCCAGGCTATAAATTTGGTACATTTCCAGGTGTAGCTGTATCATGGGCAATTGATAAAGAATCTTTTATGGAAAATGTTAATTGGGTCAATTCCTTAAAGATTAGAGCCTCTTGGTCCATAATGGGTAATGATAGAGTAAATCAATTTCAATATCTAAATAGATATGACTTTGGATATCCTTCAAATAACCAAGGTAATGGGTGGTATCAACCAAATGGCTATGTTTTTGGAACTCCTGGAGTACAAGTAGGTGGGTTTGGAAGAGCCAACGTGCCCAATGGAGATATTACTTGGGAAACAGCTGAGATAAAGAATTTAGGTTTGAGCTATGCGTTTTTTGATAGCAGATTATCTGGAGATTTTAATTATTTCTATCAAAAAAGAACCGATATCTTGGTTCAAGACAGTTCAATTCCAGATATTACAGGGTTAACATTGCCGAACCTACCAGATGAAAATTTAGGAGAGGTTAACAATTCTGGTTGGGAACTAGAATTGGCTTGGAATGACGAAATAGGAAAAGTAGGCTATAATGTTGGTTTTAATTTTACTAAAACGAAAAACGAAGTAGTGAATTTAGGTGAATCTGCCAATGTACCTGATTATAGAAAGAGAGAAGGAAGATCTATTGATTCGTATATTGTTTATCCTACAGCGGGGATTTTTAGAGACCAGGCTCAGGTGGATGCTACTGCTGTTAAAAAACCTGGTACGGTAGAAGGAGAACCTATCTACCTTGATACAAATGGTGATAATAAAATTGACGCTGAAGATAGAATACGAGTAAATTCTTCTGCCATCCCAGAAATTCAATATGGTATTTATGGAGGTTTAACCTTTAGTAATTGGAACTTTAATTTTCTATTACAAGGACAGGCAGAAGCAGAAGTATTAGTTTTCTTTGATCAATCAGGAGCAAAACCAGATTTTGTATTTAATGATAGATGGACACCAAATAACCGTGATGCATCATATCCGCGTGCTTTTGGACAAGGAGATTCTTATAGTGCTTTGCAAAGTACGGGTCCTAATCAGGTAAACAGTGGTTTTGAAGGTGCCGATTTTTACTTAAAGGACGGCTCTTTTTTAAGATTAAAAGAAATTGAATTAGGGTATACACTCACAAAAGATGTCACAAAATTTGCCGATATAAAAATTTCTGTTAGAGGGTTTAATTTATTTACCATGTTCTCAGAAATATATGATTTAGGACTAGATCCAGAAGCAACAGGTTACAATAACTTTAGAAACAGTACGTATCCATCTTTAAAGAGTGTTACGTTAGGTTTAAACATAAATTTCTAATGGGTTATGAAAAAGTATAATTTAATAAGAAAAAAAATGAAGAATATAAAAATAATATCAATCGGTTTTCTAACGGCTTTTTTTATAATGTTTAGTTGTGAGGAAATATTAGATGTTGAACCAAAAGATTCGGTTACTCCTATTGCTATATACCAGGATATTGATCAAGTAGAGAAATTGATAGTAACCATGTACAATAGTACAGAAGGTTGGGCAATTAGAAGAAATGAATTTTGGGGTCAAAGAATTAACCTTGAAGGAGCTTCATTCGAAGCTAAATTTAATTTTCAGGACAGAAATGATATTTATAATTTAAGATCTGGTGGTTGGTCCACCTCAAACGTTGGGTTGGCTTTTGAAGTGAAATGGCAAAATTATTGGTCTTATGTGCAATCAAGCAATGAATTCTTGAGTAACATTGAAGGAAGTCCTGCCAAAGCAGCAAATCCAGCTAAAGCAGATCTTTTAATTGCTGAAGCAAGGTTTTTGAGAGCCAATTTATATGCTAAATTGATTAAATATTTTGGGGGAGTACCAATAATTACAGAGCCAAATCAACTAACTGGTGATTTTAGTTTTACTAGAAACAGTTATGAAGATTGTGTTAAGTTTATTGTAGCTGAATTAGACGCTGTGGCTCCTATTTTGCCACCAACGCGTCCAGCAGCAGAATTTGGAAGAGCCACAAAATTAGCAGCAATGGCTGTTAAATCACGAACACTGTTATATGCTGCTAGTAAAGTACATGATCCTGCTTCATTACCGCAAACTCAGAATACTGAATTGTATTCATATTCTGTTGCTACCAAATGGGCGGATGCTGAGAAAGCAGCAAAAGATATTATAGACATTGTTGGTGATAATGCATTACCTCAAGTAGCT
This sequence comes from Mariniflexile sp. AS56, assembly GCF_030552475.1. Lineage (GTDB taxonomy): Bacteria > Bacteroidota > Bacteroidia > Flavobacteriales > Flavobacteriaceae > Mariniflexile. The sequence continues at coordinate 27,971 of NZ_JAUPED010000010.1, forward strand.
GATGCAGCAGCGTATCAAAAATTGTTTTTGTCGCCAAATAGCGAAATACTTTTTGCAAGACCGTATGCTGCTGGATTGTATGAAGTTGGTACAGGTGGGTTTAATGCAGCAAACTCTTTGCCTGATTTAGCACAATCACCTAGTGGCTATGGTGGATGGGGTTTATGTTCTCCAACCCATAATTTTGCTTTAGAGTTTAATTTTGCCGACGGAACAGCTACTGGGGGTGTAACTCCAGCAAGTCCAAATACGAATAGAGAAATGAGGTATTATGCAAACCTTAATTATCAAGGGGCGATGTTTAGAGGTCGACCTGTTGATTATGCACTGGCCGTAACTCCAAGTGTAACAACACCAGACGGGTTAGATTCTCCTAAAGGGTTGGGGAACGTACAGCATTCATCTAAAACAGGCTATAATATTAGAAAGTTTCAAGATGAAACATTAACAAAAACAAACGAAATTTCTCCTAATCGCCCTTATATTCTATATAGAATAGCTGAAGTCTATTTAAATTATGCTGAAGCTTTGGCTGAACAAAACAAAGATGCATTAGCATTAACATATCTTAATATTGTATCTACAAGAGCAAAACAACCAACTATTATTGGGCTTACCGGACCAGCTCTAAAGGCAGCTATAAAAAGAGAAAGACGTGTTGAGCTTTGTTTTGAAGGACATAGTTTCTTTGACGAACGACGTTGGATGAATGAAGACAAACTTGGTTTTGATATAAAAGGGTTAACTTGGACTAAACCAACAGCAGGACCTGTAACTTTTGTAGAATATACAGTTGTTAATAGACCTTGGGATAAGAAGATGTACTATTTGCCAATACCTGCATCAGAGGTTGAGATATCTCCTACATTAAAACAAAACGATTTCTATTAAATAGTTTATATTTTTATACTGGTTTAAATGAGTATTTATAAAAAAACCGAGAATATAATTCTCGGTTTTTTTAGTTATTTTGATGAAATGTTATTTTATGCAATTAGGTAATATTGATTATTTCAAGGGTAATATAACACGGTGTTAAATTATAGATATCGTTTATTTTAGTACATTGAAATAGTAAGATAATTTCAATTTATAAATTCATGTTTTTATTGTTTAACAAACATTAAAAAATATTTTTCTTTAATAATAAAACATATTATATGGTAATTGAAAAAATAGAAGCATTTGTATTAAAAGATGAACTTTCAAACAGTTTTTTCTTTTCTCAATGGGAGTATGCTGAAAGACGCATTTGTGTTGTAAAAGTAACGGCTTCAGACGGAACGTATGGATGGGGCGAAGGTTACGGGCCAGCAGCATTAATAGAAACAGGGATTAAAATGCTAGAACCTATAGTTGTAGGTGAAGATCCGTTACAAAACGAGGTTATCTGGAATAAAATGTACCGTAAAACTTTAGATTTTGCGCGAAGAGGAGTGTTAATGGCATCAATTAGTGCCATTGATATTGCTATTTGGGATTTAAAAGGTAAAATACTTGGATTGCCAATTTCAACCTTATTGGGTGGTGCTCACAGAATAAAAATTAGACCTTATGCTACCGGTATGTATTTTACCGATCATAATAACCCTACTAAAGATTTTGAAAAGGAAGCAAAACTTTATATTTCGCAAGGCTTTAAGGCTATAAAGATGAAGGTTGGATTAGGCATAAAAGAAGATGTGGCTAATGTAAAGAAGCTTAGAGGTATTATAGGTGATGATATTCAATTAATGGTAGATTCTAATCATGCGTATTCGTTAAGAGAAGCTATAGAACTTGCTAGAAAAATAGAAAAGTATGATATAAGTTGGTTTGAAGAGCCTTTGTCACCAGAATTTTACGATCAGCATTATGAATTGAGACAAAAAACATCCATACCAATTGCAGGTGGTGAATGCGAATATTTACGATTCGGGTTTCAGCAATTAATCAAAAGTAAATCTGTAGATATTATTCAACCAGATATTTGTGCAGCTGGTGGTTTAACAGAAGCAAAACGAATTGCTACCTTGGCAAGTACAAATGGAATCGATTTAATTCCACATACTTGGGGAACGTCTATCGGTCTTCATGTCGCATTGCATTTTATTGCAAATATTGAGTCGATTCCCGGACGAATGCACCAACCAGATTTCCTAATTGAATACGACCAAACTGAAAATGGTCTACGTGATAAATTAACTTTTCCTGCTATTGAAATGAAGGACGGGTATCTTGAAGTTCCAAACAGACCAGGACTTGGAATTGATATTGATAAAGCTGTTTTAGAAAGATACGCAGTTTGTAAAACAACATTTAAAAAGAGTATATTATAAAAGAATTATGGTTATGAAGACAGAAAATTTCGGTTATAAAAAATTATATATAGATGGCAAATTAGTTGATTCTGTAAGTGGAGAAAGAGAAGATATTATTTGTCCTGCAACGGGCGAAGTCATTGCTCAAGTAGCTAAAGCTGGAAAAGCAGATGCCGAAAAGGCTTTGCTATCATCTCAAAAAGGTTTTAAGTATTGGTCTAAATTGTCTTTGGAAGAAAGAACAGCATGGATGCTGAAATTACGTGCTGCTATTTTAGAAAAAGAGCACGAACTTAAAACAGCCATGGTGCATGAAATGGGTAAAACCTATGCCGGATCGCAAGAAGATATTGATAGACTTACTGAAGCATTAGAGTGGTATCCCAACGCCATGAAAAATTTAAGAGAAGAGCAAATTCCAGATTACGAGGGTACACATACACATAAAATGATTTCTAAACCGGCGGGAGTTGCCATTGCATATTTAGCATGGAATTTTCCGTTATTAAATGTGGGTTATAAAATTGGGCCAGCATTGGCTTCTGGTTGTTCATTAATCATTAAACCATCATCCTTATCCCCATTATCAGCTTATATGCTTGGCGAAATTTTGCATAGCATTAATTTCCCTGCAGGAGTTGTTAATATTTTAGCAGGTTCTAGTAGGGAAGTTGCAACACCAATGACTACAAGCAAAATTCCAGCTGTAATAACCATGATTGGTTCTACGCAAACAGGACAAAGAATAATTGCAGATAGTACAACTTCTATCAAAAAATTAGGAATGGAATTGGGTGGAAATGCACCCTTTATTGTTTTTGAAGATGCAGATTTTGAAACCGCTTTAAATTTAGCAATCATATTAAGATTTCATAATACAGGTCAAATTTGTGTAGCTGCAAACAGAATATTTGTTCATAAAAACATTTATGATAAGTTTTTAAAAGCTTATGTAAAAAGAGCATCAGAACTAAAAATAGGATTTGGAATTAAAGAAAACGAAGATGTTTTTATGGGACCTTTAGCTTCTAGTGAATCTAGAGACAGAATGTTCGAATTAATAGAAGATGCGGTTAGCAAAGGGGCAACATTAGAATATGGAGGTAAAATTCCTCATGATTTACCTAAAGGAGGCTATTGGATGCAACCAACTGTGGTTTCTGGTATAACAACAGAAATGAAATTGTTTAGAGAAGAAACTTTCGGGCCCGTAGCCGGCATCATGTCTTTTGAAACAGATGAGGAAGTTTTACAGTTAGCAAATGATACGGAATTCGGATTAGCTTCATATATTTTTACTAATAATAATAAGAGAATTGAGCGGTTTACTGAAGATTTAGAGTTTGGTGAAATTCAAATAAATGGTGTTAAATATGCTATCTATTTACCACATGGAGGCTTTAAAAATAGCGGTATTGGACACGATTGTTCTCACTTAGCTTTGGAAGATTATTTGGTTAAAAAACGAGTTTCATCAGCCATTTAATCTGGATGAAATTATTTATTATGAAAAAGTTGTTTTTATTTATTTCCTTATTAGTAATAAATATTTCAGCATTCAAAGGCAAGAGTTTATTTCATTATTAAAATATATTTAGCCAGAAAACTAAATAGCATTTCATCTTATACAGTTCAAAAAAACCTATAAAAAGTGAGTCGTATGAATTAGAAATTGGCGAAGGCAATACGCCAGTAACCTATTTTGAAGCTCCTTCGGTAAAAAAATTCCAAAGTAATAAATGTGACTTTATAAACCTCGCTGTTTTATTAAAGAATAAAAGTAAAAAATGAAAAATAATACCCAAATACATATCTCATTATTGATAACAGTTGTTCTGATTTGTTTTGCCATTTCTTTTGGTAATGCACAGGCAACAAATACAAGTAATTCGAAAGATTTTTTTAACGAGGTTACTAAAGAGTTTCCAAAACAAGAGAAAAACTTAAGAAAATGGGATGCGCCAGTAGTAGCCGATTTAGACCAAGATGGTTATCAAGATTTATTGATAAACGACCACGGTTTTGGTATTCAAGTCTGTTGGAATAACAATGGTAAATTCGAAAAACCTTATGATCTTATCATGGGAGATTTACATGGTGTTGCTGTTGGTGATTTTGATTTTGATGGAAATTTGGAAGTCATTATGTCTCGTGGAGGCGGTTCGGGTAGCAATGCCAGAAATTCAAAAACATTTAGAGTTACTAAAAATAGAGAGTTCATTGCTTTACCTGATTTTAATGTCCCATTAGAGTTAATGCGAGGCAGAACCTTACAATTTTTGGATGGCGATAATGATGGAGATTTAGATTTGTTGAATTTTGCGTTTCCAGGGGCTGAAAAGAATGGCGAAAGTGAAAATTATGTATATAAAAATAATGGTAATGGAGAGCTTATCCTTCATTCTACACTACCAGCAGTAAAGGCTGATGGTCAAAAAACATTGGTGACAGATTTTAATAACGATGCCGTTTTCGATTTAGTAATGTACGGAAATGGACCCGTTAAAGCATTTAAAGGTAATGGCGATTTAACTTTTACCGACGTTTCAAAGGAAGTACTTCCTTATGATATTAAAGATGTAACAGGAATCGCTGAAATTGATTTTGATAACGATGGCGATTTAGACTTATATTTTACAAGAGGAAATGGTTTTGAAATTGGAGAAACCTTTTTTGATAATGAAACAAAGACCTTAGGTTTTTTTACAAAACGTGGCGAATTTAATTTTGAAATGCCCGTTGGAGATGTTTTAAAATTAGAAAATATGCAATCGCAATGGCCAAATGCTGATACTTATTATATTGGTGAAGCATCCTATGATTATACATTTGAAGGCGAAACTCATACAGGTAAAGATATTAAATTGGTGAATAGTAATGCATTTGGATTTCCAGATAATACTAATTTTAAAGACAAATCAGGCTGGTACATTGGTTATATAGGCAATAAAAAATGGAGAATAGCCGGTTATCTTTCGGCACCATCAACAGGTATTGTTCATGGCGTAGAAGATTATCCAAAATATAATCATCCTAAAGAATTAAGCGATATTTTATTAGAAAACAAAGAACGGAAATTGGTTGATGTTACTAAAGAACAACATGTTTTTGAAACATCAAATAATGAAGGTGTAACCATTGCAGATTTCGACAATAATGGGTATCAAGATATCCTAATTGTAAAAAGAGGTAATTTGATTCATGCTAATGAGTCGATAATTTTTCTGAATAAAGGAAAATCAGGGTTTGAAAAACTAACCAATCATCAAATCATTTCTAAAGAATTAGGAGCCATAGGAATGGCGGTTGAGACCATCGATTATAACCAAGATGGAAAAATCGATGTGGTTTTGGGCAATGAAAGAGGATTGTGGCACTTGTTTAAAAATGAATTAGCAGAAGCTGGAAACAATCATTTTATCACGATAGAAGTGGGAAATTCTAATTCAGGAAAAGTAACCGCTTTAGGAGCCAAGGTGGAAGTGAAATCGTGCAAAAACACTCAAATTCAAAGAGTAGGTTCAACAGGGGCACAATATTCCCAAGGGCTTAACAATTTTATGAATTTCGGATTAGGAACATGCAAGGAGGCTGTAAAAGTAAAAGTAACCTACACAAATGGCGAAACCATAGAAAAAAGTATCACCACATTGAATACTAAAGTTTTAATAGGAAAAAATAATTAATATTTATACCAACAAACCAACTAAATAATTTACTTAATATGAGCAATTTTAAAAAAAACGCCTATAAATACTCTACCATTGTAGCAATGGGTGGTTTTGTCTTTGGGCTTGATGCCGCTTTAATTTCTGGAGCATTTAAATTCATTACTGCAGAGTTCAATTTAAATGAGTGGCAAGTTGGTGCTTTAGGTTTTGGACCAGGAATAGGTGTTTTAATTGCTTTACCATTAGCAGCTTGGTCGAGTAACAAATACGGACGAAAAGCAACTTTAAAAGTTATTGCTGCGTTGTACTTAATATCGGCGTTAGGTTCTGCTTTTGCACCTACATTTGTTACATTATTTGTAGCGCGACTTCTTGGAGGTTTAGCATTTAGTTCAATTACTCTAGCAGCTATGTATATTGGAGAAATAGCACCTGCCGAGTATCGAGGAAAGTTAGTGTCAATGACTCAAATTAACATAGTTATTGGTCTTACAGCAGCATATTTTATTAATTATTGGATACTTCAAAATACTAATTCTGATGCGGAATGGGTAACTGCCATTGGATTAAAACAATATACTTGGAGATGGATGTTAGGTATTGAAATTGTGCCAGCTTTAATTTGGTTTGGATTACTTTATCTTGTACCCCGTAGTCCAGCTTGGTTAATATATCAAGGTAAGTACGAAGAAGCTAAACGTACATTATCCAAAGTTGTTCCAGAAAATGACATTGATGCACAGGTAGCAGAAATGCAACTAAGTGTTCAAGAAAGTAATCAAGACAGATCAGTAGGAAGTCAGATGAAAGAAATCTTTAGTAAAAAGATGACTATCGTTACAATCGTAGCATTTACAATGGCTATAGTGCAACAATCTACAGGTATCAATGCTGTTTTAACCTATGCACCAACAGTAATGGAGCAGTTAGGTTTAGGAGAGCAAGCAGCATTTCAACAAGCCATTTGGATAGGTTTAGTTAGTATTCTTTTTACGGTATTATCATTAGTGTTAATAGACAAGTTAGGAAGACGCCCCATGATGATTTCTGGTTTAATTTGGGTAATTTTAAGTCTTGGAATATGTGCTTATGGCTTTGGTTCCGCAAAATACGAGGTAACTAATGAGGCTATTGCAGAAATGAGCGATATACCAAATGTGGAAAAATTGACGACCTTAGTAGGTCAACAATTTGCAACAGATATAGAGTTTAAAGAAGCCGTAAAAGGGGTTATGGGAGATATTTCTGCCAGAGACAATTCTAGTGTTTTTCTTCAAAAATCGGCCGTACTTAATGCCACTTTAATTCTTATTGGTATTTTAAGCTTTATCGCAGCATTTCATTTTTCGGTCGGCCCAATTATGTGGGTATTGCTTTCAGAAATTTTCCCTATTTCAGTTAGAGGAATTGCCATTCCATTTTTCGCACTTCTTTCTAGTACTATAAGTGCTTTAACACAGTTTCTTTTTCCTTGGCAACTGGCCACCATGGGTGCAAGTACTATATTTTTATTTTATGGTGGAATTGTTTTTATAGGATTAATAATTCTTTATAAATACCTACCGGAAACTAAAAATTTAACGATAGAAGAGATTCAATTAAAATTAAAAACAAAATAACTGATTAAAATGATAAAGCAACTAAAACACGTTCCAAATTTCATACTCCTTTTAGCATTATTAGTAGTTTTTGGTTGTAATGCCCAAAAAAAAATAAAGACTGATAAAACGGTTCAAACTATTAAAAGCACTTTAAATCCATTTTCAGACCAAGAAAACAAAGAAGGATGGGTTTTAAATGACGAAATTAGTGATGAATTTGAAGGTACTTCAATAGATACCACAAAATGGTTTGTTGAAGGTCAAAATGGCGATTATTACATTTGGAAAGGGCGTGCACCTTCACAATTCGTGCCTCATAATGTACGTGTAGAAGATGGGAAATTAAAATTGAGAACTGCATGGGAGCCTGATTATCCATTTTTTCAAGAAACATATACCGATGGAAACATGGGAACTGCCAAATATGGTGAATATGAAGGAAAACCGATGCCTGTAACAACCGCTGGAGTTATTTCTAAAAAACGTTTTTTAAACGGGTATATGGAAGTAAAATCTAAAGTAGGAAATGCTGCTATTACAGGTGCATTTTGGGCTATTGGTTATGAACAAGAATTGGATGTGTATGAATTAATGGGTAACCCCAAAAAATCGGGAAACATTAAGGCAAATTCTTATTTAGCTACGGCTCACGATTGGAGTCCACCAGCTAAAAGACCAACAAATGTATTTCAACATACTGAAGATTTACCTTATAGAACTGCTGATGAATTTCATGTTTATGGTGCAGAATGGGGCGAAGATTTCTTAAAATTATTTATTGATGGTAAATTAGTTCACCACTTTACTCAAAACGATGTGGGGTTAGACTGGGTACTTAACAACCCAATGGAGGTTTGGTTGGATTCTGAAATTTTCTTTTGGTTAGGTCTTCCGCATAAAGAAGAATTACCAGTCGACTTTGAAATTGAATATATGAGAGTTTGGCAAAAACCTTCGGATAATTTACTGGCAAAAGACCGTGCTTTTTACGGTTTTGAAGGTCCAATCTTATTTGAAGATGTCCCAAGACCATTAACCATGGTTCCTGAAGATTCTAATGCTAATGCGTATCAAAAATTTTGGTTAATTGATGAAGGGTCTTCTAAATATTTTTCAATTGTAGAAGGTCAATATGCAAGTGGCGTGGAGAGTCTTCAATTTGCAGGATACGGTAAAGGCGAAAATTTTGAAATTGAAAAAGCTTCTGTTTTAACACCTGAAGGTGCCATAAATTTAGGAACTGGTGATTACACTTTTTCTATGAAAGTATGGTTGGATCAAGGTAGGATTTCGGAAAAAATATATGTTTCCTTTGAAAATCCTAAGTTAGAAATTGTTTTTAAAGATTTATCTAAATTAGCTAGACGTCAATGGGTAACTCTTGAGGCCAACATTTCAAAAACTGCAGCTTCAGCAAAAAACGATCAACTTAAAATAGAAATTAGAAAAGAAGATTTACCGAAAGATAAAGCTCCGAAAATTTTTATTGATGATATCGCAATAAAAAAAGCAAAAAAATAAATTAAAATAAGATTACACTATAACCATACTATTATGAGCACAAGTTCAAACAAACATAGCAACGCCATAACAAACAATTTTGAGAGTCCGTTTGTAAAGTTAAAAAGCATCAATTTTGGAGACTGTAAATGGAATTCAGGATTTTGGGCTGAAAAAGTAAAAATTGCAGAAGATAAAATGCTTCCTTATATGGGCGATTTATTATGTGGAGACATCGGTCATGGCTTAAACAACTTCAAAATTGCCGCTGGAGAAAAGAAAGGTGTTCATAAAGGATTTTATTGGCATGATGGCGATTTCTATAAATTTATGGAAGCCAAAATGTACGTGTACGGTCTTACTAAAAACGAATCTATATTAAAAGAATTAGATGAATATATTGGTGTTATTGGACGCGCTCAAGAAGAAGATGGTTACATTCATACACATGTTCAAATTACAGAAGGTGTAGACCGTTTTGAAAATAGAAAATACCATGAAATGTACAATTTTGGGCATTTGTTTATCGCAGGATCTGTTCATTATAGAATTACTAGTCAACGTAATTTTTTAGACATTGCTGTAAAAATGGCCGATTTGTTATGTGCTTATTTTATGCCTGATACAAAACATTATCAGCGTTTTGGATTTAACCAAACTCAAATTATGGGATTGGTAGAATTGTATAGAACTACAAGAGATAAAAAATATTTAAAACTTGCCGAAAAGTTCATCAACAGAAGAGGAACTTATGAAATTAAGCATGATTCTACAACACTTGGTTATCCAATTGGTGATATGGTTCAAGAAAGAACGCCTTTTAGAGAATCTAAAGAAGCCGTTGGTCATGCCGTTTTAGCTTTGTATTATTATGCAGGAGCTGCCGATGTGTATGCCGAAACTGGTGAAAAAGCATTACTTGATGCTTTAGACGCCTTATGGGAAAATGTTACAGGTAAGAAAATGTATGTAACTGGTGCCGTAGGTCAAGCACATTACGGCGCTTCTACCAATTTAGATATGATTGAAGAAGGTTTTATAGACGCCTATATGATGCCGAATATGACTGCTTATAACGAAACCTGCGCAAACTTATGTAACGCCATGTTTAGCAGTAGAATGATGGCAATTAAAGACGAATCCAGATATGCAGATATTATTGAACTTGTTTTATATAACAGTGGTTTATCAGGAATTAGCGTTGAAGGGAAAGATTATTTCTATTCCAATCCATTAAGGATGGTTAACAATTCTAGAAATTACGATTCGCACGCTGATGTTACTGAAAGCCCAGTTAGACAACCCTATTTAGAGTGTTTTTGTTGTCCACCTAACTTAGTAAGAACCATTTGTAAAAGTTCAGGATGGGCATATAATTTATCAGAAAATGGTGTTGCTGTTGTTTTATTCGGAGGGAATAATTTGGACACAACCATGTTAGATGGCTCGCCATTAAAACTGTCTCAAGATACAGAGTATCCATGGAAAGGACTAGTTAAAATAACTGTAGATGAATGTAAAAATTCAGCATTCGAAATCAAAGTAAGAATCCCTAAGTGGGCAGTAGGTAGTACTCTAAAAGTAAATGGTGAAGACGCTGGTGTTACTGTTAATCCTGGAAATTTTGCAACCATAAAGCGCGTTTGGAAAGCTAACGATGTTATTATTTTAGATATGCCTATGGAAGTAACTTTAGTTGAAGGTCATAACCGAATTGAAGAAGTAAGAAATCAAGTTGCTGTAAAAAGAGGGCCGATTGTATATTGTATAGAAACACCAGACTTACCAAAGGAAGCTTCTATTTTAGATATTTATTATAACACAAACTCTCCATTAAATGCCGTCCATAAAAATGACTTTTTAGGTGGTGTAACAGTTGTAGAAACAGAACTCTTGTTAAGAACTGGTAAAAATGACGATATGTATCAAACAGTTACGAAGCCGAGTTTTACATCGTTTAAAACACAATTGGTGCCGTATTTTGTTTGGAGTAACAGAGGGCAAGCAGAAATGACGGTATTTATGCCTATTATTTGGAATTGATATGGCATATAAAAAAAGTATATTAAAAATATCTTTATATGTTGCTAATAGTCTTTTGTTTGCTATGGTTATTTTTACAGCTAATGCGCAATCAAATACAGCCAGCTCAAAAAAGCCTAATATTGTTTTTTTACTTGCAGATGATTTAGGATATGGAGAACTTGGGAGCTATGGACAACAACAAATTAAAACACCTTTTTTAGATGCATTAGCCGCGAAGGGAATGAGTTTTACAAATTTTTATGCTGGTAATGCGCTTTGTGCACCTTCACGAGCTGTTTTGATGACTGGTATACACTCTGGGCATAGTTCAGTTCGTGGGAACACTGGCTTTTATACAGATAGAAATCAATTAGATCGCGTATCTATAAAACCGACTGAAATAACAGTTGCCGAAATGTTAAAACCTGCTGGTTATGAAACTATATTTTTTGGCAAATGGCATTTGGACGACCCATATTATCTTGAAACTTGGGCAGCAAATCGTGGTTTTGATTATGCGGTACAGGGTCAATGGTCTCGGTTAAATGGGGATTTTAAAATAGATCCTGATATGGATTGGGTTAATGGCCTCATGGATTCTAAGAGGTATGATTATGATAAGTATAGTTGTATGGATGAGTTTCGTACAACCCAAGCAATTGATTTCTTTGAAAAAAGGAGTAGCGAAAAACCTTTTTTCCTATTCATGTCATACCGTGTTCCTCATGCCCACGAAATACATATTCGAAATAAGAATATGTATAAATCTATGAATTGGCCAGAGCTGGAACGCCTTCACGCCACTAGAATTACCCTTTTGGATGAGCAAGTAGGTCGATTAATACGATATTTAGAATCTAATGGTCAATTAGAGAACACTCTAATTATTTTTTCAAGTGATAATGGTGGTCATGTGGAAAATGGTCATGATAAAGATTTCTTTTCTAGTAATGGAGTGCTTCGTGGACAAAAAAGAGATTTATATGAAGGCGGAATTCGTGTTCCTTTTTTTGCGGTTTGGGCTAATAAAATTAAGGCTAATTCAACCAGTACTCATGTGGCTGCATTTCAAGATATGATGCCAACCATTGCTGAAGTTGCTGGTATTGATGTACCAAAACAGACGGATGGAATTTCTTTATTACCAACATTATTAGGCAAATCACAGCAGTCTATTCACCCATATTTATATTGGGGACTTCATCTCAACCAAAAACCTAAAGATGGTAATGATCTTGGATTTAGGCAAGCTATTCGTCAAGATAAATGGAAAGCAGTGCGTTATGGAGTGAAAAATGTAACCGAACTTTATGATTTATCTAAAGATCCTAGGGAATCAAATAATATCGCCATAAAATTTCCTGAGAAGGTTCTCGAGTTTGAAGCGTTATTTAAACAGTCATCAAAACCTACAGAACATTTTAAATACGGTGGAAATTTTGGGTTTTAAAAAACATTCTAGTATCGGCATTTTTTCTATTGTCCCGCTTTTGTTCAAATTTCATACTGATTCTTAATTTGAAACCGTTCGAATCATGTTAAAAAAATTAATACGCACAGAAAGTACTAACAATAATTCGAGGTATGAATTTATTATTAAATAAAAGAGATGAGTTTATTCGAAAATAAAAAATTTGTAATAGGATCATTTATGAAAGTAAGCGATCCTGCTTTAGTAGAAGTAGCCGCATTCGCGGGCTTCGATTTTGTGATTATTGATTTAGAGCATGGTCCAAATTCGATCCAAACTATTCAAAACCATGTTAGGGCAGCACAAGCCAAAAATATTGTTCCGGTAGTTAGAGTCCCGGAAATCAATGAAAACATGATTTCAAAAGCATTGGATATTGGAGCTGCGTATGTTCAAGTGCCTCAAATAGAAACTGCTGCAGATGCAAAACGTGTGGTTAAAGCTGCAAAGTTCTTTCCAGAAGGTTCTAGGGGTGTTTGTAGATATGTTAGAGCCGCAGATTATGCTTCCATGCCTAAGGAGAATTATTTCGGTGACGCAAACAAAAACACGGGCGTTATTATCCACATTGAGGGAAATATAGCCTTTAATAACATCGATGAAATCCTAAAAGTGGAAGGTGTCGATGTTATTTTCATTGGCCCATACGATATGTCTCAATCTTGCGGCGTACCCGGGCAAGTAAATCATCCAATCGTGATTTCGCAAATGAAAGGGATTGTAGAAAAGGCATCTCGTTTAGGAAAAGTAGTAGGTACATTTGTAGAAAGTCCAGAATCTGCCAAACAATGGATAGATCTTGGTGTTAAATATATTTCTTACGCGGTAGATGTCGGTATTTTTTACGATGCCTGTAAAGGCATTGTAGAAAAGATGAACGCACAATCCCAAGACCGTATCACAGTCTAAATTTATCTTTTTATTAGTAGGATAATAAACATGTATACCATTTAAAATTGTAATTAGATAATTTTTAATTGGTAAAGGGTAAGTTTTGTTCATTTTTAAATTCGTAAAATCAGGTTCTTTATACTTGAATTATCAATTGTAAAATATTATGAAACGGATTTTACACCATTACCATTCAAGACGGAAATAAATTGTACAATAAAAAATTCTTAGTAAATAGATAATATGCTAATTCGGTTAAAATCAAAGGTGTTTCTAATGTTTTTTACTCTTTTGTTTGTGGGTTTATGCAATGCACAAACACAAGAAAAATTGGCGCAAGCTAAAATCAAAACCTTAAATACCCTTATTTCAAAAGTAGAGAAACAAGCTAAAGATGCTTTGAAAGAAAAAATGACCGTTCGTACAGCAGAGGTTTTTTTAGAGTTCGCAAATTGGGATGAGAAAAATGTTGCAACAAATACCGAGCTGTTTAAACTAGTTAGTAATTATAAAGATAAGGCATTCGAAACTGCAACGGAACTTCCGAATTTTGAAAGAACTGATGTCATCAAAATGTTAGATGAAGCTATAGAATACTTGACACTTTTAAAAGACGGGAAAGTAAATAGAAAAGAAATTCCTAACGTTGATTGGAAAAAAGTGAATGTAGAGAAAGCACAAATTACATTCAACAATCGTCCTGTATTTTTAGCAGATTATACTTGGAAACCTGAAACAAAAAAATTAGAAGAATTTTATGGAAGTTTAGACGGTTTTTTTATTTCTCCCGCACAAATAATAAATGCATCAGGAAAAGTAAACGAAAATATTCTGAGTAATCTAGATAGTAAACCAAGTATAACCCCTGGTTTCGTTTTTATCAATAATAAAGGCGTTCCAAAATGGGCAACAACCAAATATGGCGATGGTTTTACCAAGTTTCAAGGGCCTCCTTTTTTTGATTATGATATTGATAATCCGGGAGCCAAGGAAATGATGTCTTTTTTAATAAAAGAAACGGTCCCAATAATGGCAGGAAATAAATACACCAATTTGGGTTATATGCTTTGTAACGAGCCGCGTTGGATTAATTATAAAAATGGTAATAAAAAAGTTTGGTATAATAGTGCCGTAAGTAATTTTACTATTGAAAAGTTTAAAGTTTGGTTAAAAGAAAAACATAGTTCCATAGCTAATTTGAATAAAATTTGGAACACAAATTATACATCGTTTAATGAAGTAACTATTGAAAATCCCATAGATATTTCACGACAAGGAACGCCCCAATGGTATGACTGGAGTACGTTTAACGACGCGCGTGTATTGGAATGGTTTACTTGGATGAAAAAGGAAATAAGAAAATATGATCCGAGTGCAAAAGCGCAATTAAAAATTATGCCTTCATTTTTTACCGACAACGACCCATGTACAGGAATTGATTTAGAGGCGCTCACGGAGTTAAGTGAAATAAATGGCAACGACATTGCGGCACACTATAATTACACACGCAATGGGAAAATGGGATGGGAAGATGACTATATTTTTGGTTGGAGAGAGTTGTTTTTGGGTTACGATTTCTTTAAATCTGTACAGCCAAATCAAATAAATTTTAATTCTGAAAGTCATTTATTAAGTACTAGTCATACACGAGACTTGTATATGAATCCAAAATATGCTCGCGCCGTTTATTGGGCTGCAACTACTTTAGGAATGAATGCTTCACAAACTTGGTATTGGCCACGAAAAGCAGATGGCTCCTTAAAAGAAAACTTTAGTGATAATGCTTACGGTGGGTCAAACAACCAGCAACCTCGTGTTACGAATGAATTGCATTCAACTATAATGGATTTAAATTCATATAGTGAAGAAATAACGGCGATGCAAAATCAACGTAAACCAATTCGTATTTATTATTCAAAAACGTCTGCGCACAATAAAGGCGAGTACATGGACCATTTATTTAAGCTTTATGAGTCTTTAAATTTTGAAGGCATTCCCTTGGGCTTTGCAACAAAAAATATTATAGCTAAGCAAGACCCGTCAAACTGGGATGTTGTGCTGGTTCAAAAAACAGAACAGGTAACACAGGACGAATTAGAACAACTTCAAAGTTATTTAGATAAAGGCGGAATAGTGATAGTTGATAAAGTGAGTTTGAAATTTAATGAATATGGTATTGCTTTACCAGATTTAACTCAAAGTAAAGGGACATTAATTATCATTGATTCATTAGAAGAAATGAAATTGAAAGCATTACAAATTGTGGAACAAAAAAATAATGCACCAGAAGTTGCCATTATAGAAGAAAACGGAACCGATATAAAAGGTTGTACATGGAAATGTATCAAGAATGAAAACGGCAACAATGTACTGTCCATAATAAATTTAGGAAAAACAAATGCGACGTTGAATATTCAATTTAGGAACTCGAATAATGAGACAACTTGTTTCGATTTGTTAAACGGTATTTCAATAAGTTCTCAACGAACATTAAAACCATACGAAGTATTATTTGTTGAAGTAAAAACGAAAAATAAATAGTATCAATTACTATTAAAGTTTAAATCCATGAAAAAAACTACAATCACAGCATTATTTTTATTTTTGATAAACTTGGGGTTTGCCCAACCTGATGCACCTTCAATGTTTCCAGTCGATAGAGTAGAAAGTGATTTTTTTACTGATGATTCGGCTAGTTTTCCTCCAGCACAAAGAATAACCTTGGTTAATAATGTGGGAGACGATTCTACTACCTTGCAAACTGCAATTAATACTTTAACTGGTCTTGGCGGTGGTGTTGTTACAATTTCTGCTGGTAATTGGGAGTTTAACGAAATTCAATTAAAGTCTAATGTGCATTTAATGTTTGATGCTTTAGCAGTGGTTAAACCATATGAAACGGCGGACGTTAATAGCCTTCCTAATTTGTCTGTTTTTCGTATTGGTTATACCTCGGTAAAATCTAGTAACGTGAGCATTAGAGCATTAAGCGGACAATTTAAAATAGATTTAACCCATTTAGCGAAAGAAACCAGAATTACACCCTTCAATGTAAAAGAAACTGAAAATTTTATGGTGGCCGATTGTTATATTGACGACAACGGCACCATTCATGCGGCATTAAACTGTTCTGCAAGTAAGAGAAACGACATTTGGACAGGACCAGTTAAAGGATTGATAAAAAATTTAACCAGTATAAATGCCCATGGCGGTTATGGTGTTGTTCAGGTACGAACTGGAGAACGGTTGCTGTTTAAAGATTTAACATCCTTACGAGGTGGTGTTACACTCCGTCTTGAAAGTGACGACGTTAGTGCCTCTGGCGGAGCAATTCCACTAAGTGTCGCAAAAATGTCTGAGATTTCAGGATATAATATTAAATGTACCGAAGGAAATGCAGCAGTGATGCTGCAACCGTGGGATGCCACAAATGGATGGGTTGATGTGCAAAAGATTGAAGCGACTGGTTGTATGGCGGCAGTGCGTATTGATAGAGCATATTTAAGCACCATTGGAACCTTCGATCCAGATTCGAGAATCACAGATGTTACCTCTAGTTATGGTACAAATGCACAAGTAAAACAAGGTGTTTTTCCATGGGTTCCATGTGTATTAAGAACGGATCCAAACATATTGAGACCAAACCCAATTCCCGATATGGAAACCTACCATCTTGGACCATCAATAGCGCCCTTACTTTATCGTGCAAGTACCACTGGAGGTGCTACAGGTAACGGATATTATAGCATAAATGTCCCAACATCGACTGAGCTAATGAATAAAGCAACAGGTTTTAATTGGTCTGTTTCCTTAGTTATTTCAAGAGATAATAATCAGGTAAACTCAAATAACTGTCCAGCGTTGTCTGTTAATTCTTTTGATATTGAAAGCCATGTAAAAATGTATCCGAATCCAATTAGTAATGAAGACGGAATTTTAACAATTGATATTCCAGAAGTATCAAATGTAGCCGTAGACATTTATAATCTATTGTGCAAAAACGTGTTATCAAATAAATATATTCAGAAATCAGAAATTCATATAAATCCATCTCAATTGAAATTAGTAAAGGGTATTTACCTCGTAAAAATTCAAATTGATTATAAGGTTGTAAGTAGAAAATTAATTGTTAACTAACGCTTTCATAAAAAAAGGTGAGTTGAAAAGTAATACCTTACTAAGTATTAGATTGCAATCAAACTAAACATTTTAATGGCTATAAGATGAAAAAATTAAAACAAAAACGTTGTTCGAGTTATTCGAATTTAGTATTCTTTGCACTATTTTACATCTCAATATTCGGGTTTGCATACGGGCAAAAACCAATAAAAACAGCTAACTCATCCGATCAATGGACTATCAAATGGAGTGCCTCTGATGAATTTAATGGTTCAAGTCCGGATTGGAAGAAATGGATTAAAACAGGAAATCTTCCTAATACCACAGCTTGGAAATGGGACAATTCAGAAAATGTAAATATTAATAACGGCATTGCCGAATTAACCATGCGGCAAAACCCAAACAATGCTCCGGATGGAGACACTTATTTTAAATCTGGGATATTAAAATCGTACCATACGTTTACTTACGGTTATTTTGAAGCTAAAATTAAAGGAGCCGATATTGGAGAAGGTGTTTGTCCTTCATTTTGGTTATATAGTAACTTTGATTATTCTGTTGAAGAAGGTGAAACGGTATACAGTGAAATTGATATTGTAGAATTACAACAATTTGATTGGTATGAAGGGCATCAAGACGACATTCAAGATTTGGATTTAAATCTACATGCCGTAGTAAAGCAAAACGGAAAGGGGGATTGGAGGCGACCTAAAAAATATCCAAATGAACAATTGAATAAATGGCGAGCGCCATGGGACCCTACAAAAGATTTTCATATCTATGGATGTGAAGTTAACGAGCAGGAAATTATCTGGTATGTTGATGGAGTAGAAGTTGGAAGAAAACCAAATATTTACTGGAAACGCCCTAAGAATGTGACGCTTTCACTGGGATTGAGAAAACCTTTTGTTGAATTTTTTAACAACAGAAACAATGCTATAAATCCTGAAACAAGCCCTAAAGCTTCAGCTAAATTATCTGGTATGCCTACTACCATGTATGTGGATTATGTGCGGGTCTGGGAGAAAATCTAGTTATCAACCACCACCAAATTTATGAAGAGGGTGTAATTACTTTCTAGAATCCTGTTTCTATTTGATTTATACGAATGTTGTGCACTGGATTTATATTCTGTAAAATACACTTTCATTTATTTCGAAATCAGGTTCTTCGTAATATCTTTTTGTCTCTAATCGATAAGCTGCTTGATTTTTTATATGTCCTTTATAATTAGAGTGTTTTAAAAGAAGAATTGAAACTAGCATATGAATTCTATCAGCTTCTAAATTCAGTTCTTTCATTTTAGTTTTTAGTGTTCCTTCTTTGTATGGTGTTTTTCCGTGTAAAAATTTATTTCTATTGTTTAATAGTTTTTTTAAATTTTCAGGTAATTCTATTTTAAAGAAGTCATAAGCCAATAGAAATTTGTCTTTATTGAAAGGTGTATTTATATAAGTGATTTTTTTAACTAGTGATTCAAATTCTATTTCGCTAAATTTTTCTTTTTTCGATGAGATTATTGTTTGTAGTTCTTCTTTTAAAATTTCTAGGTTTTCAGTACTCTTTATAGGTTCAAAGAATTTTTTATTTTCTGAATTAATTAATCCAACAATTGTTTCTAGAGCTACGTGGAAATTTGAACATCTAATTAAAGGTGAACTTATTCCATTTCCTTCGATTAGTAGCTCAACTGTTCGCTCTAGTTCAGGTTTTTCTTTTAGGTCGCTTACAAGTTTGGATAACGTCTTTTCAGGGAATAATAAAGGTGTTAATAAAGGTCGTTTTTCCAAATCCGTTTCCATAAACGTTCTAAATTGGCTAGGATTTATAATTTCTTGATTAGAAATGATTGAATCTCCTAATGATTCGTAATAAAGTGTTTCTGTGTTCTCAAAATTTGAAGAGTTATAAGAGAATATGAAATGCTCATTTTGATGCCAATTACCAGTTAAAAACCCAATTGATTTTAAAATTAATTCGCTAATGTTTTTAAAAGTTTCTAAATCCGTTTTATTTAAGCATTCGATAACTAATAAGTTATAATCTTTTTGTCGATGTCTATAAACGTGAAAAATTAGATTGTCTACTTCTAATACAATTAATCCCAAAGCATAATGAGTTTCTCCACAAGAATATTCTTGCCCTAGAAAAATTGTTGTTAAACTTTCCTTTCCAATATTAAGTATTGAGCGAAATATAGAATTTGATTTTATTGGAAATTTTTCAGAATATATTGTTCCAAACTCTCCCTTTAAATTATTGGTTGGAACAAAACTTTTTCCGACTAATCTATTTGCACTTCGTGCTGGAATCAGAAATATATTTTTATCCGAAATGAGTTTGAAATCCGCATTAAAACCCAATTTTTTAAATGTAACTTCATTTGGGTTTTGTGATGTTTTTAATTTTAAATCAAAATCAATATTTTCTTGAACCTTTGTTAAAGTAATCTCACTATTGTTTAATGGGAACTTTTCATTGTGCTTAATTAAAAAGGTTTCGGATAGAAGAAAACTACTAATTTTTTGAATTTCATTTTCTATATTTTTCTGAAGTTTCTCTTTCAATTCGAATGTTTCTTAATCTTGTTCACAACTCGTTATATAATAACTTTTATCACTCATATCCCGTAAATATAATTATTTTTTCTTACAGAATATTTTAAAAAACTGAGGTTTCGAAACAGGTGTTTTTACTTTACGGGATAATGATTTTAATCAAACGCAACCTTTTCTAAAGTCCAGTTTTCTGCATTTCTATCTTTCCAATCTTGATTTATAACGTAGTAAACATTGGGTTTTATTTGAGTAATTGTGGTGCTCTTTTTTGTTGTTTTAGAATTTGAAACACTGGAAGTTTTCCAGTTATCATCACTTTTTAGTTCTATTACCGCATGATTTCCATCGGCATCAGGTGAAAATGTAACACCAACCAAACGACCTTTTTCATTTAAAAGCATGCCATCAAAACCTTTAAAATCAAAATTTTCAATAAGCACTATTTCTGCAGCTTCAGGGTTATTAATGGGGATTTTTACTAAACTAGAATTTTGATGGCTGTATGAAACTAATAAAAACCCGTCAGGATGATAAACAATACCATTTGGTTTCGTGTATCCATCCTTTTGAAAAAACACGCTGGGATTCAAATCTTTGTTAATTTTATAAATAGCATCTTCCAATCTGCCAGTAACATAAATAGTGTTGTTGCTATCCACAATCAAATCATTTATTTGATAATTTTCCTTTTCAGGAAGTAAGGATGAAAGATTGATAATGTGTTCCAAATCGCCGCTATTAAGATTGTAAATATTTAGGTTTCCAATTTTCGGCCCGTTAATGCAAGCAATTAATCGGTTATTTTTTATATCGGTCTTTAAGCCAAAACTAGCTCTTGATGTATCATTTTTATCGTTTGAAAATGTTTTAACATTGCCATCAAAATCCACTGATATGATAGAAGGATTTTGGTTAATGGCACTTAAATAAAAAGTATTATTGGTAGCATTAAAGGTGATGCCTTCGGGGTTTTGTCCGGGTGCATGAAACACAATTTCTTGTGGGAGAGTGGTGTTTTTATCTTGGGCATTCAATGTTGATTCAAAAGCAGTGCACAAAAGAATTGTAGCTATAAAACTCGGTTTTATCAATTTATTTAATGTCATAATCTGGATTTTATTTTGGTTCGTTTTCGACTAAACAAAAAATCCAAAGCTTGTTATTATTGAGGCTTTGGATTTTTAATGGCGATTTGTTTTTCTAATATGTTTTATTAAATAAAGCAATCAGTTCATTTACAGTTTTAGGGTTTTGTGCCGCAATATTAACCGTTTCGTTAGGGTCGTTGGCATGATCAAAAAGCTCAACAAAAAGTGGTGTGTCATCAGGAAATCGTCTGTCTTTCCAAATAATAATGCGGTATTTATCAGTACGCATGGCATAACCCATCACAAACTTCTCGAAGGTTTTACGATTCCATTTATCACCCATTTGCGCTTCTATTTTGGCTTCAATTTTTTCAATTAAAGGCATAAAAAACGAGTTTCTAAAAGGTGGAGTAAAAGGTCGTGCCGCCCATTCGCGCAATGCAGGTGTGGGGAAAACACTAAATGCAGGTTTACTTGATTGTAAACTTGGCTTTTTAAGTATTGAAACCAAACTGTTTCCTTCTAAATGTTCAGGTTGTTTTAAGCCCGTTAAATCGCATAAAGTTGGAAATACATCAACGAGTTCCACCAAGGCATCCGATTGTTGCCCTTTTACTTTATCGGTTACTCCAGGTGCTACGATAATAAATGGTACGCGGGTAGCCATTTCATAATTAGTTGCTTTTCCCCAATAGCCCATTTCGCCTAAGTTAAATCCGTGGTCGGACCATAATACAATAATGGTGTTATCATATTGACCAGAATCCTTCAAAGCTTGAACCATTTTACCTATTTGAGCATCAATATAACTAACACAGGCATAGTAGCCATGACGCAGTTTTCTTTGCAGTTCTGGCGAGAATTCGGCTGTTTTTGGCATATCGGCACCCACACGAACTTCTAAAGATTCTGACAAACCCATAGACGCACCATCTTTTGGAGGATTTACTTGGGTAGCAATAGGGATACTTGATTCTTCATACATATCCCAATATTTTTTAGGAGCAATCCAGTCTAAATGAGGCTTTAATAGTCCCAATCCGAGAAACCAAGGTTTATCGCTTTTAACCATTTCATTAAGTGTGGCTATTGCAGATAAAGTGTTGTAGCCGTCTTCATAAGTTTCGTCTGGCACATCGGCACATTCGGTTTCAGGACCTTTGGCCAGCCAATTTTCACGGATTACTTTTTCACCGTATTTTTCTTCTAATGCAATTTTGTTTTTTAAGTACATCAATTGGTTTTCAGGAAGTGCGTAACCACCATCAGTTTCTGGTACGTTTGGACCTACTTTCACTTTTACAGCTTTTCTACTCCACGACATTTCTTCGTCTGTGTATTGACCATGAAACACTTTTCCCGTATAAACTGTTTCATAACCATTGTTCTTTAAGTGTTGAGGAATGGTTATAATACTAGGTCGGTTTTCTCTAAAATCTTGAAACAAATCAATAACATTAATGGTTTCTGGTCGAGCTCCTGTCATGATACTGGCTCTAGATGGTCCGCAAATAGCTTGTTGGCAATAGGCACGATTAAATTGTACACCCGAGCTAGAAAGCTTATCTATATTAGGTGATTTTACTATTTCTGAACCATAAGAACCTAATTCGCCTCTTAAATCATCAATAGCGATAAACAAAATATTCGGTTGTTTTTTCTTTTGTGAAAAACCATTGAATGAAAGAATAAATGTAAAAGTGAAAAGAAAAATTATATGGATGTTTTTCATTATATAAAAGTTTGAATAATTCTTTGTTCCGGATTTAATTAAGATTAAAATATTCAAATTACCAATATTTATTTAAAAAAAACTTCTTTAATATTATCTTTTGTTAAAGATATTTTACCCATAATTGGTTTCGTTTAATGAAAGATTGGGGTAATGGGTAAAATTGCATTAATAGTGGGTAAATTTCAATTAACGGGAAGTGGTTTTATGTTTTTACTTAGCAAACGGGTAAAAAACACATTATAACCAAATGAAAATTATTTACACTTGCTTTCTTATTATTATAAATTTTGGTGTTTTTGCCCAATCAAATCCAGAAGTGTCCATTATTAATAATTATAATAATTGGGGATGGGATAATGTTCATGTTACCAAAAATAAATTTATAAGTATTGCGGTAGTTCCAGATGCCGCGGGAAGGATTTTAGAATTTAATTTAGGCAACGTTTCTTCTCTGTGGATAAACCCGAAGCTTTTAGGAAAATCTTATTTGCCGAATGATGAAGTTAAGCAAGATGAGTGGCGTAATTTTGGTGGGTATAGGTTGGTGCCAATACCCGTTGATAATTGTGCAATAAACGATAATGGCGAAAAAACAAGGCGCTGGCCACCTCCTGCTACCATAGGAGATAGTCCTTATTATGTAGAAATTTCAACAAATAATGAAGGCCAACAAACCATCAATGTAACTTCAGGTATTCAAAATTTGCCAGTTCCGGTTTATGATTATCAATCAAAATCATTTAGTAGTGTAAATAAAATTGAGGAGCAACTTCAATATAAGCGCAGTCTCCATATTGAAGATGGTAAAAGTTTGGCTTTTATAAAACACACACTTCAGAATAAAGGTTTAAATACGATTGAAAGAGGTCTTAAAATCACAAGTCAGCATCCTTCAAGAAGCAACCCCGATTTAGAGGATGGCGAAAATTTTTTAGCATATATTCCTTTTAATGAAAATCTTAAACTCCCTGATGGGGAACAGTTTGAAATTACAACAACCCCACAAAACCGCTGGAATTTTATTAATAAAAATCGGTTTCCAATTGATAAGAATAATCAAGAGCATTTAGAAAAATATTTTAACACTGGCACCAATTGGAAAGGCGAGGTAGCACCTGGTATTTTTGAGTTGCATTACGATTATAATTTAATGGCAGGGTTTCGAATGATAGCATCAAAATCGTGGATTTGTTATGTGAATAAACTCGAACAAACCGCATTTGTAAAGATTTTTGAGCCTTATGACAAAACGATAAATTATGAATATGGTGTTAATGCTGAAATTTATAACAGCGGTTTGGAAACAGGATATTTGGAAACCGAAATTAAAACACCTATTTACAAATTAAAAGCTAATGAGTATTTCGATTATAATGAAATCCAAGGGGCTGCTAAAATAAATTCATTGCCAATACTTGATGTTAACAAAACTGGAATCATCACCAAGCATATGAATTTTAATAATAAAACTAAATCGTTGAGTGGGGAATATGGGGTTTTTATTGAAGGCAAGGCAATCCTTCATGTGAAAAATGAATCTGGAGAAGTTACCCAAATCATTGATTTGGGTAAAGTAAACCCGTTAGAAGCTTTTTCTTTTAAAATGACCATAAAAATAGATTCAAGCTTCCAAACATTGGAGCTCTGTATTAAGGACACAGCCGATAATATATATCTATTAGACACTTACAATTCAAATAAAATATAATTTTTTATAAATGAGATATCTCATCCTTACCATCGTTTTGTTTTCAAGTTTAATAAACGCCCAAGAAAACCATATCATTGAGCTTCAAAATCAAATTAAATTTAGTGAAGCAAATTCAAAAATAATACCTCTTGAAGCCCGTTCGCGCAGAAAATTTGACAACGCAGTAATTGCAGATTTGGACCAAGATGGTTATTTAGATTTACTTCTCACCGATCATGCTCGAAGAGTCGAAATATTCTGGAATAACAAAGGTACTTATATTAATGGTAAGCCATTTATTTTGGGAGATACTCATGGTTTAGCTGTTGGGGATTATAATCAAAATGGACTTATTGATATTTTGGTGCAACCAGGAGGTGGAAATGGCGCGAAGCCAAGTAAAACGCTGTCGTTTCAGGTTAATTTAGATAGAACGATACAAGGCGGTGAAGCTTTTTCACATTTTGAAGGCAGCAGAGGTAGAGCCGTTAAATTTGTTGACATGAATAAAGATGGCGTGATGGATTTAGTGACGTCCTCATTTCCAGGTGGAACCAAGCTAAATCATGCGCACTTTTTGTATGAAGCAAATAAAGACTTGCAATTTGAGTTTAACAAATACCTACCAACTGCTGATGCTTTTAATATGCGTACTTTATTAACGGATTTTAATAATGACGATATTACAGATATCTTGTTTTATGGAGGCAAAAAAATATTAGCTCTTAAAGGAAATGGTGTGAACGATTTTGAAGATGTATCTGAACTAGTTTTAGGTGACATCTCAAATACTGAGAATGTAAATAGTATTTCTGAAATTGATTTTGATAACGATGGTGATTTAGACTTGTTTTTAACGCGCTCTAAAGAACCCTTTGATTCAGAAAGTGATTACGATGAAAACACTAAAACCTTCTACTTTTTCGAAAGAAACAAACCTTTTCTGTATGACAATCTAAAAATAAAAGGCGATTTCAAATTAGAAAACCTTCAAATGGCATTTCCGCATTTTGATGTTTTTATTGGTGCTAATAAAAAATTGTTCGAACGTAAAGAAGATAAGCACGGACAGCATGATTTTACCCTAACTCAAGAAGAAGCAAAAGGGTGGCCAACAGACAAATCAAAAAAAGGAATATACATAGGGTATTTAGGTGATGGTTATTGGCGTATTGAAGGCGATACAGATGCTGCAAACTCTGCAGTAATACATAATGTTATAGAAAAGCCAAAGGTTGTTATACTTGAGGATATGCCTGCAAAATTGTTAGAAAATAGAAATGGTGTTTTCGTAGATGTTAGTATTAAATATGGAATCAATATTTCTGAGCAAACCACGAGTTCCGCAATTGGTGATTTTAATAATGATGGATGGGACGATATTTTTGTGGTACGTTATGGACATTCCGCAAGTGAAATTGACCAATTTTTATATCGTAATGATAAAGGAAAGAAATTTGTAGGTTCAGAAAATCATGGAATCATTAGAAATGAATTAGGTGCCACAGGAATGGGCGCTGATGCTTTTGATTATGATAAAGACGGCGATCTAGATATAATTTATGCCAACGAAAGAGGTAGATGGCATTTGTTCACAAATAACACGATCTCTAAAAATAATTACTTACAAGTAAATATAGGTAATTCGCCATCAGGAAAAGCGACCGCTGTGGGAGCATCACTATTAATTAGAGCTTGTAATGGTACATATAAACGTATTGTAGGCGCTTCGTCTTCACCATATTCACATAGTTTTAATACGTATATACACGTTGGGCTAGGTGAATGTGACCAAGTTGAAGAAGCTGTAGTCACTTGGAGTAATGGAGAAAATCAAAGTTTAACATTAACAGGAATTAACAAAATATATCAAGCAGGTAAATTTTTGATATTTTAATAAACAACTAAATAATAAAGATGAAAACTAAAAAAAGTAATCAAAAATCATTAGTATCGAAATTCTTTTTAGGTCTCCTATTAATTGCGGCATTCTCATTTATAGGTTGTAAAAATGAACCTGTAACTCTGGAAGAAGAGGCATTGCGAAAAATAAGCAATCTTGAGTCTTTAATGGAAGAGGCTCGGTCAAAATCTATTGATGTCACTAGAGAAGAGACGGTACTATGGTTTTCAAAGGAATTTTTAAAATTTGCCAATTGGGATGAGTCCAATAAAGATGCTGTTGCAAAGTTGTTTGGATATGAGCGCTATTATGCTGATAAAAAAGATCAAATGGCCGAAGAATTGCCTGATTTTGAACGTAAAAAAGTAATTCAAATATTGGATAAAGGTATAGAAGCATTAAATAAGGAGCTTAGTGGCGAAACTACACGTCGTCCTGTGAACAAAGTAGATTGGCAAAATACTAAAGCTGGAGATAACATGTTTGTAAGCAATGGTAAACCTTCTTTTCCATATGATTACTTTTCAAAAACGGTAGGACAACCTTTAACTAATAAATCTGTTTAT
This sequence comes from Mariniflexile sp. AS56, assembly GCF_030552475.1. Classification (GTDB taxonomy): domain Bacteria; phylum Bacteroidota; class Bacteroidia; order Flavobacteriales; family Flavobacteriaceae; genus Mariniflexile. The sequence goes on from NZ_JAUPED010000010.1 coordinate 55,089, forward strand.
AATGATCACTTAGGGGCCATTTATCATGGTGGTGAGAACCTATATCCAGTGGACCATGACCGTGCCATTAACTCTTTTTTATTAAAAGAAGATGGAACCTTTGATGAGGAACTTATGAAGGAACTTACGGGTATTCCAGATACCAATATAGGGTTCCTAATTTATTGGTCTATGGGTATTCCAGAGTGGGTTGAAGCCAAAGAGCCAGAAATAAGAAAAGGACGTTCCTTGTTTACTGGTTTTGATATTGATAACCCATTGGCAAGAGACCTGTGGGGTAAAATTATCCGTCGCACGGGAGAATTGACAAAAGGTAAAAAAGTGACGGAACTAGGATATATTTTTGCTAACGAGCCACACTGGTTTTCAGAAAAAGATCACTGGACTTACAAGTATAAAGAGATGAATGGGATATCATCATACACTCTTAATAATTTCAAGTCATGGTTGAAAAATAAATACAACGGTAATATTAAAACGCTAAATTCAAATTGGAACACTTCATTTACTAGTTTCAATAATGTGAATATAGAAATCCCAATAGATACGGCATTACAAGGTAAACCTATCTGGTTTGATTGGAACCGTTATAATATGGATAGAGTTACAAATTGGTTCAAATTTAATCAAGATGAATTACATGCCGTAAACCCTGAAGCAGATACTCATATTAAATTATTCCCACGTACATTTTATGAGGATTCACGTTCTCATGGGATGGACTTTGAAGCCCTTACTGAATTAACTACTATGATTGGTCATGATGCCAAAGCTTTAGGTGGCCCAAGTATTAGACCGCAGATAAAGTCTGATTGGGTTGAGCAATACGCCTACAAGTGGGATGGGATGGCTATTTTACAAGATTTTTTAGAGTCTGTTGGTCCAAATAAAATCAATGTAAATTCTGAATCTCACTTTCTTTCATCAGGTATGTGGAGAGATATGGACGCACGCACTAGTTACGTTCGTAATGTTTATTGGTTATCAACCTTAATGGGTATGGATGCCAATATGGGATGGTTTTGGGCAAGAGATCCCGATGGTTCTCCAGAAGATAGATTGGAAGGTGAACTTAATTTCTTTGATCCAGGTTTAGGTGGTGCTTATGCTGGTTCAAACAACATGCAACCTCATATAGCTAACGAAGTGACTCAGGTTATGTATGACTTAAATACCTTTTCTGAAGAAATAGTAAAGCTTCGCGAACAACCTCGTCCGTTACGATTATTCTATTCTGAAACCTCTGCCATTAATACATCCAATTATATGACGAAAACAGGAAAGCTATATGAGTCCTTGTTTTTTGAAGGCTTGCCGTTAGGTTTCGTTACTAAAAATATCATTGAAAAACAAGATAATAGTATTTGGAATACTGTGGTTGTTTATAATACAAAATATGTAACCAATGCTGAATTTAATGCGTTGCAGTCTTATTTGAATAATGGAGGTAAAGTAATTCTTGATTCTTCTGAAAGCTTATCAATGAACGAATATGGGCAAAAAAGAAATAAGAAATTAACCTCAGGTAAAGGCAAACTTATAGTTTTAGAAGATGCAGATATTTCAAAAATAAAAAAGATAGCACTAGCTGAAGTAGCAGGTCAGATGCCTGAAGTGATTATTGAATCTGATAACGGCAAGGACTTCAAAACAACAATTTCGAGAGTTGTTAAGCAAGAAAATGGTACTTACTTGCTTAATTTACTTAATGTAGGCAACGATGCCACTAAGATTAAATTGTCTTTAAAATCAGGAGCACCAGTAACTATTAAAAATTTAATAACATCCAATTCTGTTGATTCTGATTTTAACTTAGCATCAGAAGAAGTGTTGTTACTAGAAATAAAATAAGTATGAATCGAGTTATTTGCTTACTAATAATCATCGCTCTTTTTTCTTGTAAAGAACAGCAAGTTTTGCAAAAGAAAAAACCGAACATCCTTTTTATAACTATTGACGATTTACGTCCGGAATTAGGTTGTTATGGGTCTGATATTGCAATAAGTCCGAATCTAGACAAGTTAGCTAGTGAAGGTTTATTATTTAATAAAGCCTATTGTCAACAAGCTATTTGTGGTCCTTCAAGGGCAAGTTTGTTAACAGGAATTCGTCCTGAAACCAGCGGCGTTTTCCATAATTACATCAAATTTAGGGAAGCCAATCCCGATGTGGTAACCTTGCCGCAAATGTTTAAAGAAAATGGTTATGAAACTGTCTATACAGGTAAAATATTCCACCATGGCGATTTAGATGATGAATTGTCTTGGAGCAGAAAACCTGCTGTAGATAGCATGACAGTTAAAGGTGTAAAAGAACCCGGTGGATTTGCGTTACAAGAAAATATTGAAGCCACGGAGCGACAACGAAAGTTAATGATTGAAAAATATGGTGACGTCGCAAAATTTGGTTTAGCCAGTGGTCCAGCATACGAAGGTGCCGATGTTCCAGACAATGGTTATATAGATGGCTACAATACAGAATTGGCCATTGAGACCATGAAAGAGATGGCGGCAAATGGAGATAAACCTTTTTTCTTGGGACTAGGCTTTAATAAGCCGCATTTAAACTGGACAGCTCCAAAAAAGTATTGGGATTTATATGACCGAGATAAAATTAATATAACTGCACAAGATACCATGCCATATCACGGTGCTCAAATGGGCTTACATCCTTCTTTCGAATTGCGTGTACGTGATGGTATTCCAAAGGTAGGGTCTATTGATTTGGAACTTGCCAAAACATTAAAACATGCCTATTTAGCTTGTGTGAGTTATGTAGATGCACAAATTGGAAGAATGATTGAAGCTTTAGATGAAGCTGGACTTCGAGAAAATACTATTATTGTGGTTTGGAGTGACCATGGTTGGCATTTAGGAGATATGGGCATTTGGGGAAAAGCCACCAATTACGAAATTGCTACACGAGTACCAATGATGATTTTGACACCCAATATGCCAAAAGAAACTCGTGGAAAAAAAACAGATGCTTTAGTGGAATTGGTAGATATATATCCTACTTTATGTGATATAGCAGGTTTACAAATACCAAAAACTGTTGAAGGATATAGCTTTAAAGAATTAATTAAAGACCCAAACAAAACTTGGAAAACGGCTGCATTTAGTCAATTTCCAACACCGGCTTTGCGTGAATGGGGTGCTTATCCTTTACGACCTGCCATGAGAGAAACCTATTTCGGACCTCTTATTGAAGAAGTTGAAGGTCGAATTATTGAACAGCAAAAAGAAAAATGGAATCGCGACATGTTCGAAAACACGTTGATGGGTTATGCGATGCGTACCGAACAATATCGTTTTATAGTTTGGAAAGACAGAGCACATCTTGAAAAGGAACCGATTTTCATCGAATTGTATGACCATAGAAAGGATCCATTGGAAACGGTAAATATTGCAGATAAAAACCCAGATTTGGTTACCAAATTAATGATTCAGTTTGTTAAAGGATGGAAAGGTAATCTGCCAAAAAGCAAACACGAAATAACCAACTAAGTAATAAAACACTATTAAACTTTTTAAGACATGCAAAGACGAGATTTTTTTAAAAAAGGAACAACAGCGGCGATAGCTGCTGGTGTCATTCCATTAGTTGCCAGTTCTTGTGCAAGTACTCAGGATGTCGTTTACGATAGGAAATTAGATAAATGGTATCATCTTGGTACAGGAAAGACGGGTATGCCTTCTAGAAAAAAAACAATTGGTTATGATGTTGCTGTTATAGGTGGTGGTGCAGCTGGAATTTGTGCAGCCGTTGCCGCAGCTCGTAATGGTTCTAAAACCGTTTTAGTGCAAGATAGACCAGTGTTAGGAGGTAACGCATCAAGTGAAATGCGTGTACACTTAAATGGTGTAAATCAACTTAATAATGGCGAAGCAGAACGTGAAACTGGTATTATAGAAGAAATGCTTTTGCATAATCGTTTTGAAAATGAACAAGAATCTTTTCCTATTTTCGACCATGTATTGTATGATTTTGTAGTAAGAGAGCCCAATTTAACCTTGATGTTAAATACTCAAGCTGTAGATGCTGAAATGAAAGGTGATATAATAAAATCTGCCTTGTGTTGGCAAGCTACAACTGAAATTCTTTATACTATTAATGCGCATATATTTATTGATTGCTCAGGTGATGGATTATTAGCAGCAACTTCAGGCGCTGAATATAGAACGGGAAGAGAAGGAAAAGCAGAGTTTAATGAAACCTACGCCCCAGATGAGCCAGATGGGTGGCAAATGGGAGCTACACTTTTGATGTCTTCAAAAGACATGGGTCGGCCTATAAAATATAGTCCACCATCTTATGTTATAAAATACACTCACGAAGGCGCAAGTCTAAAACGAAAATTTGCAGGTTATCATGAAGGTATTTGGTGGATTGAAGTAGGTAGTGAAGGAGATATTATAGCTGATTTTGAGGTGAATAGGCATAAATTAATGGGTTATTTACATGGAGTTTGGGATTATATTAAAAACTCAGGAAAATTCCCTGAAGCTGAAAATTTAGCACTAGATTGGGTAGGCTCATTACCTGGAAGAAGAGAATCCCGAAGATTTATTGGCGATTATATTGTTTCTGAAAAAGACATGACTGAATATAAGCAGTTTGAAGATGCCATCGCTTTTGGTGGTTGGTCTTTAGACGAACATAATCCGGGAGGAATCGAAAATATTTCAGAGCCACCAAGTTATTTTCATCATCATTTTGATGAAGTATATCAGTTTCCTTTTAGAGCTTTGTACTCTAAAAATGTATCTAATTTAATGTTTGCTGGTCGAAATGTAAGTCAAACACATATTGCACTCTCATCTTCAAGAATTATGGCAACTTGTGCCTTAATGGGGCAAGCTGTAGGAACAGCGGCAACTATTTGTAATAAGAAAAATATATTGCCTAGAGAAGTAGCTCAAAAACATATTAATGAACTTCAAGAACAAATAATGAGAGATGACGTTTTTATCCCAAAACGTCCAGCTAATGACCCAAATGATTTAGCAAGAAAAGCTAATTTAATTTTTGGTTCAACAACACTATCTGGTGATGCTAAAAACTTAACTAATGGTATATCAAGAGATATAGATGGTGCAATTAACCATTGGCAATCTGATGGATTATCTGCCGAACTTCAATTGGAATGGGAATTGCCAATAGCACTTTCATCAGTAGAGATAAAGTGCGATACCAATGTAAAGCGGAACATCATGATGCGTAAAGATAGTAGAAATGACGATCTTTATGGTAATGCTATTCCCCCTGAAATGTTGAAATCTTTAAGTTTGGAAGGGCGTGTAAATGGTGTTTGGCAAAATATTGGAGATATTAAAGAAAACCGTACACGTTTGATAAAATTTAAGTTTGATAGCATGAATGTTACGGCCATTAGGGTAAAAATGACAGAAACTTATGGTGCCGAACATGTGAAATTATTCGAGATACGTTGTTATGCTTAGTAAACTGAATATTGTCATTATTTTAACATTTCCTTTTTGGATATTTTTCCAAAGTGGCAGTGATGTTTCCAATAATTACGATATTAAAATTCAGCACACATTTTATGTTAACCATCCAGGGGAAAAAGAACCTATGGAAGTCGTTCTCATAGAAATTCAAAATAAAGACAGCCTTCCTATTCAATATTATATGGATGTGAAATCCGTGATTTGTTTAGAGCAGGTTTGCAAGGTTATTCCTGTTCGAATTTTTTGGAATAATATTGGCGAATATCAAAACTATAAGCTAAAAGAAGGAGCCACCCTCGAAAAATATGAAGCCGATTTGTTTGAGTCCGAAGATTATGTGAAACTTCAATCTATTCTTTCCAATAAAAATTCGCCATTTAAAGAGGTGAAATTGGATGAGGTTTTAACCGTTGTTGATGAAACAGATTTTGAAGACGTTGATGCGGTTTCTGGCGCTACGGCCTTGGAACTTAATGAAAATGACACGGTAGCCGGAGCAGCATTAACCTGTTATACCTTGTGGCATTGGGCAAATGGAAATATGGTTGCTCTTATAAAAAAGAATACAACAGAAACTGTATCTAATGAACAACTTTTAGATTTTCTGAATGAAAAAAATAAGGATTATTATTTATTAGCACTAAATGAATTAACCAAACGAAAAGTTTATGGAGAAGACTTTACAAATGCTGTTTTAAATCGTGTTTTTAAGGATGCGAATTTATTAAGAGCCTCTTTTAAATATATTGAAACAGCTCCCAAAAGTATATACTTTTCAGTAGTGAAAAATATTTTCGAAAGAGGAGGGCAGGAACAAAAAATTGCAGCTATAAAATCGCTTCATGCTAGTCCGTTTGAAATATCAAAAGCGTATTTAGATTTATTTTGTGTTCAGATACCTAATTTAAAATCATTTCAAGAAGTGATGGTGTTTTTAGAATTGATGCAAAGTAGAAATGCAAACTCAACTAAAGTAATAGATTGTACAATTCCATTATTGGACGCGAATTTTTTAATAGCACGTCGAACTTATTGGTTTCTAATTAATGAAAATTTGGATACACTGCAACAGCAAAAAGTAGAGGCGTTTTATATAAAAAATAAAGACAAATTGTAACCTTAGCGTTTAACAATATGATAAGTTTTTTAGTAATTATTTTAATTTTAGTTTTAGGTTGTTTTGTTTATGGCAACCATATTGAAAAAAAATTTGGGAAGGATCCCAATCGTGAAATGCCTGCTAGAAAAGAGTGATTTTTACTAAATAAAAAAGGTAATTCTGATTCTGTTTATGATAAAAATGAAATCAAAAAGGAAGGGTTTAATATGTAATTTCGTTTCCGTATTAATTTTTGAAAATATTTCAATTCAAATATAATTTAAGAACCATGATTAATAAAAGTATCAATAATTGTTTGATTTTGTCAATAGTATTGCTGTTTGCATGTTGTTCAGGCGTGAAAAGTCAATCAGTAAAATCAAGTGATGCCCAAACTTCAAGACCTAATATTATTGTTGTTATGACGGACGATATGGGCTATGCCGATGTAGGTTTTAATGGATCAAAAGATATCATCACTCCTGAAATTGATAAATTGGCAAACGGAGGCACTATTTGTACATCTGCTTATGTAGCACATTCATTTTGCGGACCAAGTAGAGCTGCTTTATTAACGGGTAGATATCCACATGAATTTGGGTCTCAATTTAATTTACCTGCTAATAGTGAGGAAAGCGTTGGAGAGGGAATTCCATTAAGTGAAAAATTTTTAAGTTCAGTACTACAAGAATCGGGTTATCGTACAGGTGTGATTGGAAAATGGCATTTAGGGGCGGTTGAAGGATATGAACCAAAAGATAGAGGATTCGATGATTTTTATGGTTTTCTTGGAGGCGGACATAACTATTTTCCCGAAGATTATGTTACAAAATATAACCAGCAAAAAGCTGCGGGAAACAAACATATTTGGGAATACTTAACACCATTACAACGCAATGGTGTTGAGGTTGAGGAAGATGAATATTTAACAGATGAACTTTCAGATGATGCAGTTCGTTTTGTATCTGATTCTTCAAAAAATGATAAACCATTTTTTTTGTATTTAGCATACAACGCACCACACACACCTTTGGAAGCTAAAGAAGATGATATGCAGAAATTTGATCATATTAAAGATAAAGCAAGACGCACTTATGCTGCAATGGTGTACGCTGTAGATAGAGGTGTTGGGGAATTAGTTGCAGCATTAAAAGCGACAAATCAATATGACAATACGTTAATCGTTTTTTTAAGTGATAATGGAGGAAGAACTGACCAAGGAGCAAATAATTATCCTCTTAAAGGTGTAAAAGGAGACACTTATGAAGGTGGTTTCCGTGTGCCTATGTTCTTTCATTGGCCAAACAAAATTCCTGCTGGTAAAAAGTTTGATTACCCGGTTACAGCCTTAGATTTCTATCCAACATTTGCCAGTATTGCAAATGCTAAAATTCCTCAAGACAAACAACTTGATGGTAAAAATATTTTGAATGATTTAGTTAAAGGGGAAAACCCACGCAAAGGAGAAATGATATTTGCTATGCGCCATCGTAATGGTTTTTCTGATGTTGGTGTTAGAGAAGATGAATGGAAAGCTACGAAAGCATATAATAGCCCATGGAAGCTTTATAATATTAATAAAGATATGGGTGAAACAACAGACTTAAGTAAACAAAATCCAGAGCAATTAAAATCCATGGTATTAGGTGCTCAAATGTGGAGTAAAAAACACACAGAACCAAGATGGTTTGACCCAGAAAGTTTAAGAGAAATTTGGAAAGAAAAGAAAATGGGTGAGTTTATAAATACATTTAAAATTTCAAATTAGTTCATTTAAAGTAAAAACGAATTAATTGTAATAATATAAACACCAGTAGCGAACAGCTTTGTTTACTACTGGTGTTTTTTTGTTTTGTAATAAATTTATTTGTAATTATTTGAGGAGGTTAAGGGATATTTCGTTTTAAAAGGGTAAAAATCAATAATTCATGGGTAAATCTTCAAGGTCATTTTAGAAGCATGCATTTTATCTTTACAAAAAAAGTGTATGCATAAAATTACCCTACAATTTACAAAATTTAATTCCGCAAAAAATCTCTATTTCATTGTAGGGTTTTTTGCGTTATTTATCCAAGTGTCCAAGGCGCAAGTATATCCGATGTCAGACCCAACGAATAGTGGGAATTGGACAATAAACACTATTATAAGTGATGAGTTTGATGCTTCAGTTTTAAATGAAAACAAATGGCTTATTCAAGGAAGAAATGGTGTTTTCCAATCCAATTTTAAAGGACGAGCACCTTCTCAGTTTTCAACAAACAATGTTCGATTAGAAGATGGAAAACTTAAATTAGAAACCCGATGGGAGCCTAGTTACGCATTTTCGCCTTCTGTTGACGCTGTTGGCGATCCTTATGAAAATATTACAACTGCCGCTGTTATTGCTAAAAATGAATTCGTTTATGGCTATTTGGAAGTTAAATGTAAAGCTGCTGATGCCGAAGTAACCAGTTCTTTTTGGGCCACAGGCAATAATACAGAATTTGATTTTTTCGAATTTTTTGGCGACCATAGACAAACGAATAAGTTATGGAAGGATAAAGAACTTTGGTGGTCTATACACGATTGGAGTTCTGCAGGTAATGGTAGAACCACATACACTGAAAGCCATGATTTAGGATTTCGCGTAGCCGATGCGTTTCATACTTATGGTTTTGATTGGAGTATTGATGGTGTTAAAATTTATATTGATGGTATTTTATTTAGAGATGTACCCAGAACAGTTATTAATGCCTATAACGATGTTGCAAATAATAATGGTGGTAATGGAGCGAATGAAAATTATGTAGTGACCAAGCCAATAAAACTATGGTTTGATCAAGAAACTTTTCCATGGCATGGTGTGCCAACAAGTTTAGCCGATTTAGAATTAAACAGTCCAGCAGAAAAAAAAGATGATGGGGTTGTGGATTTTGAAATTGAATACTTAAGAGTGTGGCAAAAGGGAACATTAAGTTTAGATGATAAATATTCAAGTTTAAATAACACTAAAATCTTTCCGAATCCTTTTGACAGCAACAAATTTGAAGATTTGTATATATCCACGCCACGTGATTGTCAAATTTTAATATATAATGTTGCTGGTGTAGAATTAATTAATGTTGTTAAAACAATGGAGCCTTTTAAAGTGTCTGTTTCCAATTTACGATCAGGATTTTACGTCGTTGTGATAAAATCTGGAGACATCATAGAAACAAAAAAACTTATTATCAACTAAAACTTATAACTACAAAACAATTTTAAATGAAGTATATGATATCTAAAAAACTACAAACGTATTTATTAGTGGCGCTTTGTATGGTTCCAGTAACTCAAGTTATTGGTCAAACCCAAGGAACAAGACCTAATATTATTGTTATTTTAGCCGACGATTTGGGTTATGGCGATGTAGGTTTTAATAGAAGTGCCAGTTTTCCAACAGATTTGGGAGTAATACCTACGCCAAATATTGATCAATTAGCTAACAACAGTATTATTCTTGGAAATGCCCATGTTGCACATCCCTTTTGTGGCCCTAGTAGAGCCGCTTTGTTAACAGGCATGTATCCTCATAGAATAGGAGCACAATATAATTTACCTAACGATATTACCTCTACCTTAGGAATTCCAACCAATGAAACTTTTTTTTCAAATTTACTTCAAGATAGTGGTTATAATACGGCAGCATTCGGTAAATGGCATTTAGGATTTGCTGAAGGTTCTTATCAACCCTTAGATAGAGGTTTCGATTATTTCTTTGGATTTTTAGGAGGAGGAAAGGGCTATTTTGAAAACGGTTATGAAGATGCGTTTTACAGAAGACTTGGTAGTGCCAACCCTGTAACCAACGAATATCAAGATCCATTACAAAGAAATAGAAATTATGTAGCTGAATCTGAATTTAGCGATGCAGAGAATGAAGATTATTTAACAGATATTCTCACAGATGATGCGATCAATTATTTCAACAATAATAAAAATCAAACAGATCCATTTTTTATGTATTTGGCTTATAATGCACCGCATACACCATTGGAAGCCATAGCATCTGAAATTGCTCAGTTTAAAATTGATAATCCAAATTTTGAGGACTTAGTTCGTAATAGTACCTACATTACAGAATCGAATCAAGTAACTAAATGGCCTTTGGAAGAGCAACCACAAAAAATTGAAGAGTTTGTTCAAGATCGTATTACGTATGCAACAATGGTGTCTAATTTAGATAAAAACATTGGCAGACTGGTTACAGAAATGAAAAAGGATATCAATGTGTATAATAACACGGTTATTATATTTTTAAGTGATAATGGCGGTTATACATACAGTAAAGGTGCAGTAAATTATCCGCTTGATGCTTTAAAAGGAAGCGTTTTAGAAGGCGGTCACAAAGTACCAATGTTTGTGCATTGGCCAGATAAAATTTCAACCAAAACCAATTACGATTACCAAATTAGCGCATTAGATTTATACCCAACATTGGTTAATTTAGCTGGAGCCACTGTTCCTCCTAATAAAATTATTGATGGAAAAGACTTTATGGATAAGCTTATTACTGGTGAAGAATTAAGACCTAATGGAGAACCTATTTATATTGTGAGACCACAAAATGGGTTTCAAAATGGTGCGATTATGTCCTATCCATGGAAAATTGTTAAAACTGGTGGTAGCGGTAATTGGAAACTATATAATATAATTAACGATCCTGGGGAAACCTCAGATGTTAGAGCTTCAGAACCTAATGCCGAAACAATTATTCAAAACCTTTTAGATTATGCAGTTGCTTGGGCAAAAGATTTTAAGGATGTAAAACCAGCTTGGTATGATAATGATGATGGTGGAAATGGGCATCCACATTCAGCATTGTGGGATGATGGAACATTACCAGCTTATGATCTACTTTTTGAAAGTTCAGAATTGTTATTAGACAGTGAATTAAACAAAATAAGCATCACAGGAATTACAGATGCCGTTGAAGGAATAACAGATGGTAAATTCAAAGTAAGTTTACCAGATGGCGTTTTAGCATCTCAAGATATTACAATTATTTATTCAGTAAGTGGAGATGCTACAAATGGCACAGATTATACCGCTCTGTCTGGTTCAATTACTATTTTAAATGGTACAAATTATTCTGAAATAACCATACAAGCCACAACAGATGGTATAAATGAAATTAGTGAAGCAGTAACCATTACTTTACAATCAACAAACTTTGGATCGGTGAACGTAACCCCTGTAAATATCAATGTTTTTGATGTTATTGTTCCCACATCTTTAACAGCGGGAGATATTGCTATTGTTGGTTTTAAAGCAGAATCAGGAAATAAAGGTGCTATTGCTTTTATGTTGTTAAAAGACATAAGTGCCACTACAAAAATGTCATTTTCGAACAGATCTTGGATGGGTTCTCAAGATGGTTGGACGGGAAGTTACAGTATAGATGATGTTTGGACTTGGACAGCGGGAGAGCCTTTTTTAAGTGGAACTATCTTAAAATTAGATTCAGATGGTTTAGTAAAACAAATAAAAAATGATGTAGAGATTATTGTTGGATCTACAGTTCATAATATTTTGGGCAAAGACGATGGTGGTACAGATGATGATTCCGATTTCGATCTTTCACCTGCTGGAGATACTGTATTAATATATCAAGCTCCTGAACCTTTTTCAGAACTTACATCGGGAACAGATTTAGGTTGGATAACGGGGTTAAATACTAATTCTACGCTTTGGGGCGATGGAGGCGGGAATTCCTTTTCTGCTATTCCCACGGCATTAATAGGTTTTACTATTGATGCCACAAATGGTGTGAATGCAGACATGGATAATGGTATTTATAATGCTGCTTTATCGGGCTCTCCCTCTCAATTAAGAGGAAGCATTAATAATGGTGCTAATTGGACAACTTCAGAAGATGATAATTATAATTTATGGAGTTTTAATGAAACATCAAGTGGTATTTCAGGTGATATAGGCTCTGTAGGAACTTTAGCTATTGCAGATATTTTAAAAGCGGAATTAAGTATTTTTCCAAATCCAACTTCAGATTATTTTAATATAAATTTTGATAAACCCGTAAATAAATTGGAGATAGAAATCCTATCAATGTCTGGTAAAACCATCAAAACAGTAAAAGGAACAAATACTGAAAAACCAAGAATAAAAGTATCCGATTTAGCTCAAGGTATGTATCTTTTAAGAGTGAAAGCAGATAATCATGTATGTATAGAAAAAGTTTTAAAAATTTAAAAAAATAACTAAAGAAGTTTATTATTTGCAAATTGAGAATCTTGTTTTTTTTGAAGTTTTATAAACTTCATTAAAACATATAAATACTTCGCATAACATGAACACAACACTATTAAACAAAATAAGAACAAGTTTTAAAGAACGATTTAAAAGCGACCCATTACTGATTTTTTCTCCAGGGAGAATTAACATTATAGGTGAGCATACCGATTATAATGACGGTTTTGTGTTTCCAGCGGCCGTTAATAAAGGCATTGTTGCCGGAATACAAAAAAGTGAAGCTTCTGAATCGAAAGTTTATGCGGTTGATAAAAATGAAGAAATTTCTTTTTCATTATATACATTAAAACCATCGGCAGAAGGTAGTTGGGCAAATTATGTATTAGGAGTTGTTTCAGAACTCAAAAACAGAAGTAAAACCATCGGCAATTTCAACATCGCTTTTGGTGGCGATATACCAGGAGGCGCAGGTATGTCATCTTCGGCAGCTTTGGAAAATAGTGTGGTGTTCGGACTTAACGAACTTTTTAATTTACGACTTTCAAAAGAAGAAATGATTCTAATTTCACAAAAAGCAGAACACAATTATGTGGGTGTAAAATGCGGAATTATGGATCAATATGCTAGCATGTTTGGCATTGAAAACCATGCACTATTATTAGATTGCAGAACTGTAAAATCTAAACCTTATAAAATTGATTTTAAAGATCATGAACTCATTTTAATAAACACCAATGTAAAACATAATTTATCGGACAGTGCTTATAACGACCGACGTTCGGTTTGCGAATCAATTTCAGAATTATTAAAAGTGACGGCACTCCGTGATGCTACGGAATTTGATTTAGAAACTATTAAAGACCAAGTATCACCTGAAAACTATCAAAAAGCCTTGTATGTTATTCAGGAAAATGAACGTGCAGTAAAAGCATCAAAAGCTATGGAAGCTGGCGATTTAGAAACACTTGGAAAATTAATTTATGCATCACACGAAGGTTTGCAAAATCAATATAAAGTAAGTTGTGATGAATTGGATTTTTTAGTTGAACAAGCCAAATTAAACGGCCATGTTTTAGGCGCAAGAATGATGGGTGGTGGTTTTGGTGGTTGCACCATAAATTTAATTGCAAAAAACGAATCTGAAAACTTCAAAACCCATATTTTAAGGGTATATAATGAAAAATTCGTTAAAGTATGTTCTATTTATTCCGTAAAACTTTCCGAAGGTACCCATTTAATAAAATAAACTAACGATAAAAATGAATACGGATTTACAAGATTTTTCACATAAAAGGTATAATATTTTAACTGGCGAATGGGTTTTAGTATCACCACATCGTGCTAAACGACCTTGGCAGGGACAAAATGAAGCCACTTCAAATGAAATTAGACCTGCACACGACCCAACTTGTTATTTATGTGCAGGAAACACGAGAATTAACGGTGAAATAAACCCCGATTATAAAAATGCGTTCGTATTTACTAACGATTTTGCAGCACTTCAGAAAGATTCCAAAACTTTTAAAATAAACGATGGTTTATTACAAGCGCAAAGCGAAACAGGTATCTGTAAAGTGATATGTTTCAGTCCAGACCACTCCAAAAGTTTGGCAGATATGGCTATTGAAAGCATTCAAAAAGTGGTTGAAACTTGGCAATACGAATATGAAAACATAGGTAAAAACGAAGGCATCAATTACGTTCAAATATTTGAAAACAAAGGAGCTGTGATGGGTTGTAGCAACCCGCATCCACATGGTCAAATTTGGAGTCAGTCTACCCTACCAAACGAAGTAGATAAAAAAGATAAGCACCAGCAAGTTTATTTTAACAAAAACAAAACGAGTTTATTAGGAGATTACCTTCAACAGGAATTAGAAAAACAAGAACGTATTATTTTCGAAAATGACAGTTTTGTAGTTTTAATTCCTTTTTGGGCTGTTTGGCCATTTGAAGCGATGATTGTCCCAAAAAAGCATCAAAAAGATATTCTTTGTATGAATGGGGAAGAAGCAAGTCTATTTGCCGAAGCTATTTCCGTATTAACCAAAGCATATGATGCTTTATTTAATACCTCATTTCCATATTCAAGTGGTATTCATCAAGCACCAACTAATAATGAAGATAATTCTCATTGGCATTGGCATATGAGTTTTTATCCACCGCTTTTACGAAGCGCAACGGTTAAAAAATTCATGGTTGGTTACGAAATGTTTGGTTCGCCACAGCGAGATATTACGGCTGAAATTGCAACACAAAGATTGAAGGAATTAACTTAAAATGAAGTACAAAAATGTCAAATAAAATATTAGTAACAGGAGGTTTAGGGTTTATAGGATCGCACGTAGTTGTAGAACTCCAAAATGAAGGTTTTGAAGTAGTTATTATCGATAACCTTTCAAATTCATCAATAGATGTATTAAAGGGCATTACAGCTATAACCAAAAAGCAACCTATTTTTGAAAAGCTAGATTTAAGAGATAAAACTGCAGTAATAGATTTCTTTAAAAAAGATCAAGATATAATTGGTGTGATTCATTTTGCAGCATCAAAAGCGGTTGGAGAAAGTGTAAATCTGCCTTTGTTATATTATGAAAATAATTTGAACACATTAATCTATATTTTACAGGAATTACTGAACAAAGAAACTTCTAATTTTATTTTCAGTTCGTCTTGTACGGTTTATGGTCAAGCAGATTCATTGCCAATAACAGAGTCTGCTCCAATAAAAGCTGCAGAATCTCCTTATGGAAATACGAAGCAAATTGGTGAAGAAATTATAAGGGACACTTGTAAAGTTTCAGAGAATTTAAAGGCAATTGCACTTAGGTACTTTAATCCAATTGGAGCACATGAATCAGCAAAAATAGGAGAATTACCAATAGGAACGCCTCAAAATTTGGTGCCATTTATCACTCAAACAGGCAAAGGTTTAAGAGAACAATTGTTTGTTTTTGGTGATGATTACCCAACCAAAGATGGTACTTGCATAAGGGATTATATTCATGTAGTCGATTTAGCAAAGGCACATGTCGCCGCATTAAAACGACTTATTGATGGTGATAACACAGATAATTATGAAGTATTTAATATAGGAACAGGCACAGGCTCATCTGTTTTGGAGGTTATTAAAACCTTTGAGGAGGTTTCGAACCAAAAACTTAATTATAAAATTATAGATAGAAGGGCGGGTGATGTGATTGCCGCGTATGCTGATACTACAAAGGCTAATAAGGTATTAGGTTGGAAAGCTAAATTAAGTCTAAAGGATGCATTAATATCTGCTTGGAAATGGGAGAAAGGACTTAATTAGTTTTTTCTAATTAAAAAAGCAATCATTATTTAGAAGTCATTAATTCATTTTTTATAAGGTGATCAGCGGCATTTTTTACGGAACCTTTCAATCTAGAAAGCTCTACGGCCATCCTTTTGAACTCGTCATCAAATACTCTATGTTTCATAGTTGTCAAATTTAAAATTATAATTTAAATCTGCTCTATAAATGTCTCCACTCAAAGGTAGCAACTCCACTTTTATGTTGTTGAAAGATATAAGTGCCACTACTAAAATATCATTTTCTAATAGATCATGGATGGGTTCTCAAGATGGCTGGACAGGAAATTTTAGTATTGATGATGTTTGGACTTGGACTGCAGGAGTAGCTTTTGCAACTGGGACTATTTTGAAATTTGACTCCGATGGTCAAGTAAAACAAGTAACTAGTGATAATGAAATAGTTGTTGGCTCAACTGTACATAATATATTGGGTAAAGATGATGGTGGAGCCGATGACGATTCAGATTTTGATCTTTCGCCGGCAGGGGATACCGTATTAATGTATCAAGCGCCAGAACCATTTGCTGAACTTACATTAGGAACAGATGCTGGATGGATTACTGGTTTAAATACTAATGCAACAGGGTGGGGAATAGGTGGAGGAAATTCATTTTCCGCAATTCCAACAGCGTTAGTTGGATATACAATTGATGCTACCAATGGTTTAATTGAAAATGAAGACAAGAATAATGGAGTTTATACTGGCGCACTTTCAGGAACGCCTATTCAATTAAGAGCCAGTATTAATGATGCTGCAAATTGGACAACTTCTGAAACTACCAATTATAACTTATGGCCTTTTAATAAAACAGCAAATAATGTTGCCGGAGAGATAGGTTCGGTAGGAACTTTAAGTATTGGAGATATTTTAAAATCGGAACTTAGTATTTTTCCAAATCCAACTTCAGATTATTTCAATTTTAATTTCAATAAGCCAATAAACAAATTGGAAATAGAAATTTTGACAATGACTGGAAAATCAATTAAAACCGTGAAAGGAACAAATACCAATAAACCAAGAATAGATGTATCTAACTTATCGCAAGGTATGTACATATTAAAGGTGAGGGCAGATGATAATGTGTCTATCGAAAAAGTTCTTAAAATATAATTCGAACAGCAGTAAAACAACATAATATTTTTGTCACCCTTTTCCGATAACCATTGGGACAGGGTGACGTTTGTGGTTTTGTTGATTACGAACATTTAGTGAAAAATAATTAATAGAATCATTAATTCTCTTGGTTTTGCGAAGTATATTGCTAATTTTAGATAAAAAAGTAATCCTATTAATCTTTTGAAATTATTATTTAAATTAGATTATGAATAGAGAACCTTTTAAGAGTATAATTTTTAAGCTTAAATTATATAAAAGCGCTACTTTTTTTGTTCTAGAATGCTTGGAAATCAAATGATAAGACGAATTAATCACATAGTATTAGTTTTATTCACTTTTTGTGGCGCGTTTGCGCAATCCAATACCCTTGAATACAAACAAAACCTAACCATAACAAATGGGTTGGCACATAATGGAGTAACATCCATTTTGGAAGATTCTCGTGGTTATTTATGGGTTGGCACCTACGACGGGCTTAACAAGTATGATGGTTACGATCTAAAAACTTATAAGAATACAATCGATAAAGATATATTGGTAAGTAATAGGGTTAGAACTATTGCTGAAGACAAAAAAAATAATCTTTGGATTGGTACAGATGAAGGCGTGTCTATCTATAATTATTCTACTGAACAATTTAGTGGTTTATACTCTAATAAGTTACAAAACTCTGCATTAAGCGGACCTATTGTACGTAAAATTCTTATAAACGATAAATCTGGTATTATTGCATGTGCTACGGAAGGTGATGGTGTACTTTTCTTTAAACAAAGCCAGGAGTATATAGGCAAATTTGTTCCATCAAAAGAGTTATTTGGTGATACTGTTTTATTTTATGATGGAATTGATTTAGATAATAATAATTTCATTTTCACCACATCTTCCGGGTTAATGCTTTTCAATATTCAATCAAAAGAATTTCAAAAAATTTTGAATGATGAAGTTGCTTTTAGTAACTCAATTCTTAAAATAGATAATCAAACACTACTGGTAACTCTGCAATATGGTATTGCAATATTGGATTTTAAATCAAATAAAGATTCATATTCATTTAAAGTTTTGAATAAGGATTTCGATTCTGAACAATTCAACAGTTCATTACTGGATTCTTTAGGAAATTTATGGTTAGGTTCTTTAAATACCGGCTTACTACATATTGAAGATATAGATTCATTAAAAAACAAAAGGCCATTTAAAACATCCACTTATAAGCCAGAAAGGGGTATTTTAAGATCCAGTGCCATATTGGCTGTTTCTAATTATAACTGTTGGTATGGAACGTTTAATGAAGGTTTGTTTAGGTTTGACATTAATGAAAATCCTTTCAAAAAATATAGTATAGAAATGGATTATGACTTTGGTATTAAATCAAATAATGTAACTTCTATTTCTGCATTAGATGATAAACGTGTTTATATAGCTACAAGCGTCCAAGGTACCGGAATAGGTGGCTTAGCATTATTCAACACACAAAGCCATAATTTTGAACCCATTCCATTTAAGATATCCAAGGAAGATATTGCAAAGGTGCAATCTGTTTTTGTTGATAAAAATAAAAATGTGTGGCTAAAAATTGTACAGTCTGGTTTGTATCGTGTAAGAACCGGTACAACAACAATGGAATCGATAAAGAGCAAAAATGATCAGACTTTTAATTTTTTATCCCCACGTTCTTATACTGAAGATCGCTATGGGAATTTATGGATAGGTTCTGCAAGAGGAGCATATAAAATCACGATGAATAAGGATAGTGATATAATGAATATTGAATCTCTAAATGACAACCCATTTTTTAAAAACAGTAAATTAACATTGGCTCGATTTATTTATGCAGACCCACTTTATGATTTCATCTGGTTAGGAGCTGATGCTGATGGGTTGTTTAGAATTAATATTAATGAAGATCTGCCTATTGAAAAAATTAAAGTGGATCAATTTGTTCACGATAAAAAAGATAAATTTTCAATTTCCAGTAGTTTTGTCACCTCCATAATTAGAGTGCCAAATGAAGAATTTTGGATAGGGACAGAAGGAGGTGGTATCTGCAAGGTTTTAAATAGTCAAACAAATCCCAAATTTATTTCATATTCTGAAAAACAAGGACTATCAAATAATGTGGTTAAAAGTGTTCTATTTGATAATGAATATAATTTATGGATTTCAACAAATGTTGGTTTAAATAAATTTGATACCAAGGATTTTAGTTTTAGAAGGTTTGGAATGTCTGACGGCTTACCTTTTGATGACTTTTGGTTTGCTTCTGCTAAATTAAATAATGGGTATTTTCTGTTTTCTGGATTGGACGGATTATGCTATTTTAATCCTAAAAAATTACCAGATAATGAAGCATTTCCTAGACTGGAATTTGGTGATGTTAAAATTTTTAATAAAACTGTTTTACCGGGAGATACTATTGCTGGTAGGGTTTTGTACAATAAGTATTTAACAGACAGAGACGAACTAGAACTAAAGTATAATGAAAATGTTTTTTCCATTCAATTAACATCGCTACACTTTTTAAATCCAGACAATCATAATTTAAAATATAGATTGATGCCTGTAAATCCAGATTGGATTGAAGTGCCGTCTCATCAACAAACGGTCTATTATAATGGACTACAACCCGGGGAATATAAATTAGAAGTGATGGCTTCAAATTCTTTCAATGATTGGACAGAACCAAAAATTTTAAATATTACAATAACACCACCCTTCTGGAAAACATGGTATGCATATTTGCTTTATTTTTTATTGGCACTTCTCCTTATTTATAGTGTTGTTAAAATTGTATTAAGAATACAAAGGTTAAACCATAATTTACAAATTGAACACCTTGAAAAAAATCAGGCAAAAGAAATAAACGCCGCTAAACTTCGATTCTTTTCAAATATATCGCACGAATTAAAAACACCACTTACGTTAATTGGTGGCCCCGTTAACATGCTGTTAGAACAGTTTAAGAATAACACCGATATTAAAGAAAAACTTCAAATTGTAAAACGGCAATCAAAGAAAATATCACTTTTAGTAAATCAGGTGCACGATTTTCAGAAAGCCGAAGCGAATGCTTTAAAAATGAATTATTCGCGTTTTTATTTTAATGAATTCATTAAGGAGATTTGCTTGGATTTTAGTTTCATGGCCGAAAATGACAATAAAGAGCTATTAATTGAAGCTGAGAATAATAATATCATTGTTTCAGCAGATAGAGATAAACTGGAAAAAGTATTTAATAACATATTAAGTAATGCTTTTAAATATACAAAAGCAAACGACTCCATAAAAGTAACGTTTAGAAGCGATGACAAAGATTTAATAGTATCGGTAAGTGATACTGGAAAAGGAATTGACAGCGAAGATTTAGCTCATGTATTTGAGCGATTTTATCAATCACATAAATATGAAAATGTGCATACAAGTGGTTCTGGTATTGGTTTGGCGTTTTCAAAATTATTAGTGGAAATGCACTATGGATACATTAGCGCCGAAAGTGAATTAGGTAAGGGAACCCTAATGAAAATACGTTTGCCTATTGTAAAAAAAGAAACAGCAGAAGATCAGCCTAAAACAGAAGAAGTCATGCTATTGGCTGAAAAAGGATTTGAATTTAAAAAGCAGTTGCTGCCACAAAACAATCCTTCAAATATTAAAATAGATGGTAGTTTTTCGGAATCATTAATTTTTTATGCTGAAGATAACTCCGATATGAGGAAGTTTGTATCGAATGTGCTTTCAAAATATTTTAAACTAAAAACATTTAGTAACGGGCAAGAGTGTTTGGATGCCATGGAAGATGAATGGCCGGATGTTGTAATAAGTGATGTGCAAATGCCCGAGTTGAATGGCCTAGATTTATGCAGACAAATTAAATCGGATATTAAAACCAGTCATATCCCCGTTATTTTATTAACGGCTCTTACCAATATAGACGATAAAATCCAAGGAATACGCGACGGTGCCGATGCTTATATTAAAAAACCTTTTAATGTTCAGCATCTAATTACACGAACAGAATCCTTACTTAATAATAGAAAACAGTTAAGAGAACGTTTTCAAATAGGCATTCCGCTTACAAAGGAAAACAACTTAAATAACAGAAACGATAATGCCTTTTTGGAAAAGTTGTACAACCTTATTGACGAGAATCTGGATAATCAGAATTTAGATTTAAACGATTTTACTAAAGAACTGTATTTAAACCGAACCCATTTTTATCAAAAAGTAAAAGCACTTACCAACTTAACACCATTTGAGGTTTTAAAAGATTATAGACTAAAAAAAGCAGCAGAATTTTTAGTTCAAAAGAAAGTGTCTGTAAACGAGGTATATGCCATGACAGGATTTAAAAGCAGAACACATTTTAGTAAATTGTTTAAGGAGCGTTATGATGTTACCCCTGGTAAATATGCTTCAGAATTAGAAGATAAATACAATTTCTAGAAATTCTTTTACTGTAACATACAATTAATAAACTTTAAACAACATTTCTCGAAAAGGGTAACTTTAATTTTGAGCTAAATCATTGTAGATATGTTTTAGTATGATTAATAACGAATACAACGAATACAACGAATACAACGAAAACGATAATGCCTTTTTAGAAAAATTATATAACCTTATTGAGGAAAATCTAGACAACCCTAATCTAGACCTAAATGTTTTTATAAAAGAATTATTTTTAAATAGCACACATTTTTTCCAAAGGGTAAAAGCCCTTACTGACTTAACTCCTTTTGAGGTTGTAAAAGATTACAGGCTTAAAAAAGCAAGAGAAATTTTAATCCAAAAGAACGTTTCGGTTAACGAGGTGTATGCCATGACAGGTTTTAAGAGCAGAACACCTTTTAGTAAATTGTTTAAGAAGCGTTTTGATGTGCCTCCTGGTAAATATGCTTCCCATATAGTCAAAAAGTATTCAGAAGATAAAAATTGATTGGATTAAAGCCTATCGAGCTGGAGAAAGTCGTTTTTATGGATGCACTATTGCTTGTGTGTTCTAGTATTTCCAAATTTAGATTATCTTAATTTACTTTGATCAGAAGGAAGTAATTTGATAAGGCACCATATTTTAATCACTAAAGTGTATTTAAACAAAAATTCCAAAACCTTTACTCTACCCTTTTCAAATATTAAAAAGAAGCATCTTTATTTTAATTACTTATTAAAATAAAATAATTAGTCAATAATTAAAAGACGTCAATTGATTTCTGTACTGATAGGTACAAGCAATTTACTCATAGATACAAAAATAATTGAAGTATGGTATAGTTTAGCGGTATTACTAATCCATATAATACATAAAAATTATGAAAACACAATTACTTACAAAAACTTTAATTACAATGGTTTGTATGTTTGGACTAACACAAGTTCATGCTCAACTATTTAATTTTAGTTCAGGGACTGACAATTGGATTGCTGGTCAAAATGTTATAGATTTCGCCCACAACCCTACTGAAGGGATTTCTGGTGATGGCGCCATTCAATTTAAAAGAACAAGCAATAATGCTCAAATAAAATTAGATTTAACACTACAAACAATAGATGCTACAGCAAAAAAAGCAATGAAACTTGTTGTTAAAAACAATTCTAACGGTAATTCATTAAGGCTTTTAACACCTGGAGCAGGAAATACCCCACTTAATTTAACTATTTTAACACCCAATGATACTGAGTTTAAAACTCTATATGTGGATTTGAGTACTTGGGGAGATTGGGACAGTGCAACCGAAGAAATTACACTATATTTTAGACAAAATTATCCAGCCAGTGGAACAGCTGGGGAGAATGATATTGTTGTTGATGAAATAGAATTTCTAACTTCAGTGCCACCAACTACTTTTAGTGGATTGGTTAAAAACCCAAGTTTTGAGGATTTAGGCAGTTCCATTGCACCATTTAATCCTGCTACTCAAGCTTGGGCAAATATTAGTTCAAGTTCAAACGATGCTCATACGGGAACCTACAGTTTGAAACATGAATATAGCGCTCCTTCAGGTGGAACTCATTATGTTTTTAATGACTACATTCATGATATAGGTGCAACTACTTCAGACTTTATGATAGCTTCTGTATGGGTAAAAGTTGTTAGACCTAGTACCCCTGGTATTTCTCCAGTAATAGAAGTTCAAGGACAAGGTAGATTTGGTACTGATTTCGTCATTGGTAATTTAACTACGAAATCAGACATAAAAACAACAACTAAAACAGATGGAACATGGGAAAAAGTAGATTTTGCTTTCACACCTGATGGTCCTTATTCAACGGCTCAATTTAGATATGGAATAGCTGGAGCAGATTTACTTGCTGGGGATATAGTTTATATTGATGACTTGCATGCAGAACTTACACCAACTTTATCTGTAGCCAATAATACGTTACAAGGTGTAGCAATTTACCCAAACCCAGTTAATGAAACATTAAATATTAAGAGTCCAGCTGGAAGCGATATAGAAATTTACAATATTTTAGGTGCAACAGTTAAGTCAATCCAGAAGGCTGATGCTTTACAGAATGTATCAGTTTCTAATTTAAGAAGTGGACTGTATTTCGTGAAAATTTCAAATGAAGGAAAAGTTTATCAAGAAAAAATTATTAAAAAATAAGTTTAGAATTGATTGTTAAGTAAAGGGCTTCATAATTTATATGAAGCCTTTTACTGTTTTAAGAGTAAATCGCTCCTTGTATTTATTATCAACCACAATCCATTTACGCTGCAAGACAATTCATGACTTTTATAATGTAATATTTGAAATAATATAAATCTAAATATAATTCAAAATGAAAAAATTAGCAGTAGTAATTGCTTTTGTAAGTTTAAATGCAATGAATATAACGGCTCAAGACGTTAAATTCGATTTTGAAAACGTTCAAAAAGAATGGTGGACAAAATATAAAGAAATTTGGTCTGTGTCTACCGAGAAAGCTGCGGAAGGAACAAAAAGTTTAAAGTTTAGTTGTGGTGATTTTCCAGCTGGAGCTAATAATATTCAAATTCAAAATAAAGATGTAAAACTTTCGCCAGGAACTTATACGATTACTTCAAAAATATTTATTGAAGAGCATTCAAAAGTTGTTGGTTTTAGTATAAATTTAAAAGAACCATTTGTACAGACTGGTTTTAAGTTGAACAAAGTGCCAACAAACCAATGGGTAAGTATTAGTGAAGAAATGCTTGTTGAAAAAGAAGCTTCTGTATTGATAATATCAGTTTCAACAAACCCAAAATGGGGCGGTACAGGTACTTTTTATTTAGACGATTTTAAAATAATTTCGAAATAGTTCATCTAAAATAAAAAAACGAAAAGTCCATATATTAAAATAATTGAATTAAAAAGGAAGTTATACGTAGCTTCCTTTTTTTGTACTATTAAGTACATATTATAAATTGTGGCATACAACTTTGCGGTATGTATGTTGTTATTTTATCTTTCAAATCAATAGCCTTATTATGAGAATTTTTTTAAAATTATTTTTTTCAATTTCAGTTGTGTTTATATTAACTAATAGTGGTTTTGCGCAACAAAAGATTGATGTGAAAAGTGAGCTGTACAGTATCGATACAAAATACACGATCACTAAGGTACGCACAGGGAAAACCAAAAAGGAAACTATTTTAATAGCCAGCAGTTACGAAGGTACTGTTCTTGGGGTTTCTTTCGATGGAAAAATACTTTGGAAGAATCCGTTGTCAGGATTTATGAATCATGATATATGGTGTCAGGATATTACGGGAGACGGTATAGATGAAATATTGATAGCAAATGCCGATGGCAATTTATATTGTTTAAATACGGAAGGAAATCTCGTTTGGACATTTAAAACAGGGCATAAAAATCCGCCACCAATGTATGCCGTAACGGCACTTAATGATGGTAAAAATATGTATGTTGTTTGTGGAGGTTTTGATAAAAGTTTTTATTATTTAACCCCGAAAGGGGTTTTAATTAAGGCAATTAAATCTTCAACGTATTCGGATTTAAAACCTTGGGGTAAAAATGCTCCAAAAACAAAAGAGCACACCATTAATTTTTTAAAAACCTTAAAGCAGCCAGATGGTTCTGAGGTGTTAGTTGTACATGGTAGTCATAACCACATGCAAAGCAAAGGATCTTTTTATTTTTTTAAGCCCCTTGCAGACTTGCCTTTTAAAAGCAGGGCTTTGTCAAAAAAAGATGTTTTGTCTGACGTAGGAGATATGACCATTGTCGATATTGATGGTGATGGAACACAGGAAATTCTTTTGGGTACCTCAGCACATACCAAAGACACAGGATTCTCAATTTATAATCCCGAAACAGATAAATCAACAGTTTTTAGTACCTCAAAAAAGCCAATAAATTTAGGATTTGGCTATAGGGTGGCTCAACCTACCACAATAAAAGATGGTAATAGTTTTAAATTTTTAACTCTAATAGGAAACAATATTTTGCTATCGACTCCAGGTTTAGATGCTAAAACTACGGAGATTTTAGATGGTAAATATTCTTATAACGATATGTGGAAAGACCCTGCGACTAATAAAATTATATTAGCAAGTAGCCAAAGTGGAGGTAGTTGTATACATGTCATGGATACAGATAATCCGAAATGGAAAAAAGCTTACGAAAATTTAGCGCCACCTGGTAAAATAAGTACTATTCTTTCAAATTCTTCAAAGGTTAGAGAGCGTTTAAAAAGTTTCAAAAAACCTTCATGGGAGCGTGCTCCGTTACCCGTGTATTTAATGTCTGAAAATTTATCTACAGCATTGTCAAAATCGGTTGCTAAAAATATAAGTGAACATTATAAAAGTCCTCTGTTTTTAAATACTCCTAGAGGTGACAAAGAAAATTGGGACCGTTCTACCATGTCTAATAAAGTATATAGTGAGAAGCGCGACCAGCGTATGAAATATGTTTTATCTCAAGAGCAAGTGCTGGAGAATATTATTCCAAAGTTTGAAAACGCACCCGGAATAGCCTATTGGGCTGGTCATGGAAACGACCCATATATGTACAGTTTGGGCACAACAAAGAAGGTAATTGATGCTGCAAAAGGCAAGAAAACTGTTTTAATTTATCCTGAAATGGGCGACCATTCAAAAGATTTTGAATATGTTTTAAACGATTTAATATTTCCCTTAGCTAAATATGCACAAGGTAAAAACACCAATATATTTTTGCGGTCTAAAAATATTTTTTGGCAAGGTGATATATACCACCCTATGTGGTCGCGTTTGGTTTCTGGTGAATTTGCCGATGTTTTTGTGCCTTCTATGGAAGAAACCACCGATAAAACCATGGATTTAAGTATAGCGGGTCGCATGGGGCTTTGGGCAAGTGGTTCTGTAAATAGCTGGGGAACTCGAGGTGCCAGAGATAATACTAGTTTCGACCGTTCGCGTCAGCATTCACACCAAATGCTACCAAATCATTTTTTAAGAACCATGGTTTATCATGTTTCAAGTGGTGCACAATATTTAGATAATTTCCCTGTAGATCAAGATTATATGAGTCTGTTATGGGAATTAATTGCAAAAGGTGCATTATATGTACCACAGCGTGAAGAAATTGTGAGTTTTTCACCTGTTCATTTAAGTATGAAAGAACCAGACCACCATTATATGGAAGATGGCACCAATGTGAAATGGACCACGTTTTACGATTCAGATTTTGAAGATAACAATGCTTTTGTATTTAGCAGGATGAACGGATCTTGGATGGGAGCACCCGTTACCGATTGGGACTTTTCAAAATATGCAGCAGGAGTTAAAGAAAGACGATTGAGCTTTTTGCCATCGTATTCTAACGGAATGGTTTTAATAACACCACCTCAAAAAGGTGTGTATGCCGATAAAAGTGCGGCTCGAGGATTCATTCAAAATCATATGCATCCGCTTTATAAAGATATTTTAAAAGAATATATAACGGACGGTAGAAATTATATTTCAGAAGATGGAAAAGAGACCTTTAAAGCGAATGAATTTTACAAAACGGTTGAAAATAATATAAAAGAAAGTTCCAAGTTATTGCCATTAACGGTTTCTGGTGATGTGGCCTGGGTAGTAGCACAAACCTCACCAAATCATTTAAGGTTAACGATTGTTGATAATGGCTATATTAATCCAGATGATAGAAAAGCCATTGTGACATTTCATACAGTAATACCATTAAAAATGACGGATATTTTAGAGCAAAGTAACTTTAATGTATCTGATAAAAGTTCGGTAGAAGTTGAAATTCCATGTGGTCTTTTCCGATTTATTGACATTGAATTAAAAGATAAACTTTAAGTTAAAAAGTATTTACCAAATGAAAAATTTAAAAATCATTATAAAAGCGGCAATTATTTGTGTAGCATTTACCGTTGTTAGTTGCACAAAAATGAAAAAGGAAGAGATTAAAGTTAGCCAAGATAGACCTAATATTATATTGTTTGTTGCCGACGATCATGGTACAGATGCTTTGGGATGTTATGGAAATCCAGTGGTGAAAACGCCTAATTTGGATAAATTAGCCGCCGAAGGCACTAGATTTAACAACGCATATTGCACCAGTGCAAGTTGTGCAGCAAGCAGGTCGGTAATCCTTTCTGGGCAATTTGGACATGCCACAGGATCGTATGGGCATGTACACGATTATCACCATTTTAGTACCTATGATAACATTCAAACGTTACCAGTTCTATTAGAAAAAGCAGGTTACGAAACTGCACGAATTGGTAAATATCACGTAGCACCAGAAAAAGTATATCATTTTAATACGGTATTGGAAGCCGACCCAAGAAACACCGTTGAAATGGCAGAACAATGTGGCGATGTTTTAAAATCGGATAAACCATTTTTTCTTTATTTCTGTACCGATGATCCACACAGGGGAAATCCTTTCAAGCCAGAAAATTGGGATACGCCTAATAATTTTGGAAATAAAAAAGAAGGTTATAAAGGTTTTGAAACGGTTAGTTACAATCCGGATGATGTTCTAGTTCCAAATTTTTTACCGGACACAAAACAAACAAGAGAAGAAATTGCGCAATACTACCAAAGCATATCCAGAATAGACCAAGGGTTTGGTAAATTGATGACCATGCTTCAGGAAACTGGAAAAGCCAATAACACGATTGTTTTTTATATTTCTGATAATGGCATGGCATTTCCAGGCGCGAAAACAACGGTTTATGAACCGGGTATTAAATTGCCATGCATTATTAAAGATCCTACCAAATCGTCAAAAGGAGCTACTAATAATGCTATGATTTCATGGGTAGATTTAACCCCAACAATTTTAGATATGGCAAAGGTGGATTATAAACAGGAAGCCTTTCATG
The DNA here is from genome assembly GCF_030552475.1 of Mariniflexile sp. AS56. Lineage (GTDB taxonomy): Bacteria > Bacteroidota > Bacteroidia > Flavobacteriales > Flavobacteriaceae > Mariniflexile. The sequence continues at coordinate 83,647 of NZ_JAUPED010000010.1, forward strand.
GAAAATCGTTCGACAAAATTATAGATCAAGAAAATCCCGAAGGTTGGAACGCTATTTATGCATCTCATACATTTCACGAAATTACTATGTATTACCCCATGCGCGTTGTAAGAAGTGGCAATTATAAATTGATTTGGAATATTGCAAATCGATTAGAGTATCCGTTTGCTTCAGATTTATGGGCATCTTCAACATGGCAAAGTATTTATAGAAATAATATAGAATATTATGGTCCCAAGAAGGTTTCAGATTTTCTGTTCAGACCAGAATTTGAGCTCTTTGATTTAGAAAAAGACCCAAATGAGATAAAAAATCTCGCCGACAATGAAAGTTTTAAGAATACTTTACAAGAAATGAAAGATAAACTTAAAAAGTTCCAATTTGAAACAAAAGATCCTTGGATAATCATGTGGGACCATGACAATTCTATGCAAGGTACAGGCGTAAATCTTTAATAGCAGAATTTCAAATATTCTATTGAATTTTATTAACAAAGACAATACATGTATTGACACATACAAACCTATTCTATTTTTCAGCTTAATTTACAAATAGAATCACATAGCTTAATCAACATATATAACAATATAAATAATCCATAATAATGAATTGGAATCTTCTAAAATTAATTTGCTTAATTGTTCTTTTCAACACTTCCAATATGGAAGCTCAAACAGTCATTGAATTCAAACCCTCTGATGCTGATATGACTATGGTAGTTAGAAAAGCTTTAGAGAATGTAAAGGATAGCGATATAAAACTAGTTTTCGAAAAAGGGACTTACAAATTCCTTCCAGATTATGCCATGGATAAATATTGCTTTATCACAAATCACGGAAATGGATTTAAAAAAATCGTTTTTAGGTTTGAAAATTTTAATGCTGTTGAAATTGAAGGAAATGGGTCAGAATTTATTTTTCACGGTCAAGTAGCTCCTTTTCAATTTGAAAATTGTAAAAATATTTCAGTAAAAAACCTTTCTATCGATTGGGATATTCCGTTTTCATTTCAGGGTGAAGTTATGGCCATCAATGAAAAAGAAGGGTGGCGAGATATTAAACCATCAACTGAAGGGTTTTCATGGACTTTAAATAATGGAAAACTCAATTTTCCAAATATTGACGACTTTCACTTTTTTGAATTAGGAAGTACACTGTCGTTTGATAAAAACACAAAGGCAGTTGCTCATGGAGCTTGGGATTTAAACAGCAATCCACGATGGGTGGAGAAAATGCCGAATGGCATTTTAAGATTTCATGAGCCACTAAAAAAATATCCTGCCGTAGGCACCATACTTCATTCAAAAGGACCACATGAGCAAAATAGATATGCTCCAGCGTTTCAAACAATTAATTCCAGCAATGCTAATTTTAACAATGTTGTAGTACACCATGCTTTAGGTATGGGTTTTTTGTTTGAAAGAACTTCGGATATTAATATTTTAAATTCTGGGGTTTACCTAAAAGAAGGAACTGATAGAGTGGTTTCTACCATTGCCGATGCTACACATTTTGCCAATTGTAAAGGCGCTATTTTAATTGAAAATTGCCGTTTTGAAAATATGTTGGATGATGGCACCAATGTGCATGGTACCTATGTTGAAGTAGATGCGATTCTTGATGAATATACCCTTAGAATTGCATTGAAGCACTTCGAACAAATGGGGTTTGAATTTGCAAGTGTTGGTGATGAAATTTGGTATATTGAAAATCCAAGTCCGAAACGTGCCGGTGAAAATGAAGTAGTAAAGGTTAAATATATAAATGATAAATATTCAGAATTAACATTCAAGAGCAAAATTCCAGCAAGTTTAACAAAGGGTGATATATTGGAAAACAAAACCTGGAATCCTGAGTTCACCATGCGAGGCAACACTATTAGAAACCACCGTGCCAGAAATATAATTATTAAAACACCTAAAAAAATAGTTATAGAATACAACGAGCTTTCGTCTATGATGTCATCAATTCTATTCCGTGGTGAAACATTTTTTTGGTACGAATCTGGAGCGGTTGAAGATGTTTTAATTAGAAACAATAATTTTAATTACGTAGCCTATAGTGGTTCAGAACATGCCGTTATGTATGTGACGCCGCGTTTAAATCAATCATTCGATCAAACCGAATTGTTCGATAAAAATATTCGTTTTGAAAATAATACGATTAGAACTTTTGACAGTCGTATAATTATCGCCGATAGAGTGGACGGTTTGAAAATTTCAGGAAACACCATAATACAAGATAAAACGCAAGGAAAGGCATTGTATCCTGATGCACCAATTTTCGATTTTATCAATTGTAACAATGTGGAGGTTTTGAACAATACATACCAAGGTGACTCTGAGAATTCTATATTGAAGGACGAAAAGTCTTCAAAAACAATTAAAATTAAAGGAAACAAAGGATTTAAAAATCTAAAATAGTCTTTAATATGAATAAATTATTTTTCATTATTTCTCTTTTTTTATGTGAAATTGGAATAGCTCAAGTAACACCAAATCCATTGTTCCAAAACAATATGGTATTACAGCGTCATGCACCAATTGCTGTTTTTGGTAAAGCTAATTCTGAAAAATCTGTTGAGGTTACTTTCAAAAACAAATCTTATATAGCCAAAGTTGAGAACGGAAATTGGAAAATTTTTTTAGATGAATCTGAAGCTGGAGGACCATTTGAATTAACAATTAAAGGCAAAAATGAAATCGTTTTATCCAATATTTTAATTGGAGAAGTTTGGATTTGTTCAGGACAGTCAAATATGGAAATGCCTGTAAAAGGTAATAAAGGGCAGCCAGTGATTGGGAGTAATCTGGCGATTCTAAAAAGTGAAAATTCCCAGATTAGATTTTTTGAAGTGCGAAAAAAAACGGCTTCAGAACCATTAGAAACCTGTGAAGGCGATTGGAAAATGGCGACTCCAGAAACCGTTAAAGAATTTAGTGCTGTTGCTTATTTCTATGGAAAGATGTTGCAAGAAAACCTGAATGTGCCAATTGGATTGATCAATAGCAGTTGGGGAGGAACACCGGCAGAAGCATGGACACCAAAGGAAATCATGGACACCGAATTAAAAGAATTCAATCATTGGCATACCGATAAATCAATACCTCAAAAACTACCTTCACAATTATATAACGGTATGATTCATCCATTAGAACCTTATACTATAAAAGGCGCTATTTGGTATCAAGGTGAAGCAAATAAAACTTATCATCAATCGTATACAAAATTATTTTCTGCTATGATTAAAAGTTGGAGATCTCGATGGAATCAAGGAGATTTCCCATTCTATTTTGTTCAAATAGCACCCTTAGCTTGGGGCGGAGAGGATCAGGCATTTTTACGTGAAAAGCAACTAAAAACGATGCAATCTGTGCCAAATACAGGTATGGCAGTGACTTTGGATATTGGTGAAAACGAAAATATTCATCCTGCGGAAAAACAGAAGGTTGGTGAACGCTTAGCATTATGGGCATTGGCAAAAACCTATGATTTTAAAGGAATAGAATATAGCGGGCCAATTTATAAATCGATAAACGTAAATGCTAATAAGGTTGAAATTGAATTTGACTTTGCGCCAAATGGGGTAGCTAATTTCGGAAAAGAAATGTCTGGTTTTCAAGTGGCTGGTGAAGACAAAGTTTTTCAGGATGCCGAGGCAAAAATTGTTAAAGGTCAATTGGAGGTTTCAAGCGAAAAAGTTCAAAAGCCAATAGCAGTTCGTTATGGTTGGGCAGCTTGGGTAGATGGATCCTTGTTTAATACTTCCGGATTACCTGCATCTTCGTTTAGAACGGATAACTGGTAATTCAAATACAAATAGCTCCTTAATACATGTTGTGATTTAAATATAAAATTATGAAATTGAAAAGTCTGATATTTAGTTATGTGTTCTTAAACATGATGTTTTTAAGCGCTCAGACTTTAGAACAACAAGCGCGTCAAAAAATTACGGATTTAAATGCATTAATTGCTCAGGCTGAGAACGAAGGGTTTGATGCCTTAAAAGAGAAAATGACCGTTCGTACCGCAGAAGTCTTTTTAGACTATGCAAATTGGGATGAGGCCAATACCACAATGAATACCGACTTGTTTGCTTTGGTAGCAGCATATAAAAATAATGCTTCTCAAATGGCGTCTATTCTTCCTGATTTTGAACGGAATGATGTCATTCAAATGTTAGATGAAGCAACTGCTTTTTTAACACTTTTGCGTCAAAGTCAAGTATTTAGAAAGCCAATTCCAAATGTCAATTGGGAACAGGTTACGCACCAAAACGACCAACTTACATTTAATGGAAAACCTGTTTTTCTATCTGACTATACCTGGAAACCAGAAATTTCATTATTAAACGAATTTCATGGAAATCTAGACGGTTATTTTTTAACACCTGGTCTTGTTACAGATAATACAGGAACCATCAAAGCCTCAACAACAAATGAATTAAACACCAAACCAACAGGTGCCATGGGATTTATTTTTATGAATAATAAAAATGTTCCAGCTTGGTCTATTTCAAAATATGGAAGCGATTTTGAAATGCGAACAGACACTTTTACAGGTTATGACATTGATAACCCAGGTGCAAGAGAAATGTGGGGGTTTTTATTAGAAGGTACAGTGCCTAAAATGGCAGGGAAAAAATACAGTCAATTGGGCTATATGATGTGTAATGAACCTCATTTTTTTACGCAAACTACTGGTACAAATTTAGCATGGGCTTCGGGGCCTGTTTCCAGTTATACTATAGATAAATTTAAGACTTGGTTAGCTAATAAACATGTATCTATTAGTCGCTTAAATAGTTTATGGGGAACTAGTTTTGCTGACTTTAATGATGTAACCATTGCTATTCCTATCGATACGAGTAAAAAAGGAACAGCTATATGGTACGATTGGTCTTTGTTTAATATGTACCGGGCAACTGAATGGTATAAATTTTTAAAATCTGAAATTCAAAGTCACGATGCTGCTGCCAAAGTCCATTTGAAAATTATGCCCAATTTATGGACCGAAAATGAACGCATTCACGGTATTGATTTAGAAGCGCTAACCGATTTAAGTGGCATTATTGGGAACGATTCTGGTGCCGATTACAATCATATGTGGGGACCTACTGAAGACTGGGAAGCTAATTACGCATTTAACTGGAGAGAACTTTGCATGGGTTATGATTTTATGAAATCTGTAAGTCCAGATAAAATTAACTTAAACAGCGAAGCTCATTTTTTATCAACGGGAAAGAGCCGAGATTTATATATGAATCCGGCCTATGCCAGAGCAACATTTTGGTTAGCACATACCTATGGCATGACTGCAAGCCAAACTTGGTTTTGGGCAAGAACGGAAGATGGTTCACCAAGAAATGGATTGGCAGTAGGGAATGGTTATGCAGGATCGAACAATCATCAACCTCGAGTTGTTAATGAAGTGGCATCGACCATCATGGATTTAAACACCAATTCTGATGAGATTATGGCTATGCAACGCCAAAGAAAACCAATTCGTATTTTTTATTCAAAAACATCTGCAATAAACAAACAAACTCATATGGATGATTTGTTTGAATTGTACGAATCGCTACATTTTGAAGGCATTCCCATTGGGTTTACGACCAAAGACATTATTGAAAAACAAAATAATAACCAATGGGATGTTATATTAATCTATAAAACAGAATTCATTACCCAAGCCGAATTAGAAGCTTTGCAAGCATATTTGGATAACGGTGGAACCATAATTATTGATGCCGTAAGTTTAAAGAAAAATGAATATGGAGAAATGCTTTCTAGTTTAAATCAAAGCAATGGTGTTTTAATGAATATTTCAGCACTTTCAGCAATAAAATCAAATGCTTTATCAATAATTGATAGCAAAAATGAATCACCAGAAGTTACTGTAGCAGAAACTAATGGAACGGGCCATAAAGGTTGTGTTTGGAAATGTATTAAAAACAGCAATGGAAATAATGTGTTATCAGTTGTTAATCTTGGTAAAACAGATGCCACTTTGGCAATTACCCTAAAGAATGCCATTGGGAATACTATGGCAAAAGATTTATCAAAAGGCGTAGAGGTAACTAATAATCCGATACTAAAGCCTTACGAACTTTATTTTGTTGAAATTACCGATTCTAGGAGTTTGGGAGTTGGCAAAAAGGATGCTAATAGTTTCAAGCTGTACCCAAATCCCGTAAGTTCTATATTAAAAGTTAACACTCAAAAGGAGAGTAAAATAACTTTGTATTCTATTACTGGAGCCTTATTAAAAACAATTCAAAGTAAAGAACCCATGGTTGAAATTTCTATGGAAAACATGACGGATGGTATCTATTTTGTAAAAATAGAATCCGATAATAAAATAGAAACCAAAAAAGTAATAGTTAATAGATTAAAATAAATATTTTATGAGAAGTAGATATTCTACATTTTTTATTCTAACATTATTAGCAATCAATTTAAGTGTTTCAGCGCAGTCAAAAGTAAATTCCAATAATGAAGTTCAGGTTGTATTATTAGCTGGTCAATCTAATATGGCAGGTGCTGGAAATTATGACGAATTAGAAGAATCGATAAAAGAGCGTATTAAAAAAGTATCAAATAGAGTTTGGGTCAGTCAATCAAATTCTGCACAAAAACCATTAAGTTATTATAATAACAAACCCAGCGAAAAGTATAATTTTTTAAAGCGTTTTGGACCAGAATTATTAATTGGTTTAACGCTTGCAGAAAAATATCCAAATCAGGAATTTTTATTAATTAAAGAAGCTAAAGGGGGTACATCACTTTACGGAGCATGGAATCCAGAATGGACTTTAGAAAAAGCCAAAGAAATTGAAAAAGGAGAAGCCAAACAAAGCTGGAATCTTTGCAAAATTCACATGGAAAGCATTAAAAAGAATTTAGAGATTCTTACTCAAAAAGGTAAAACCTATAAAATTATTGGAATGGCTTGGATGCAAGGTGAAAATGATGCGCAGTCCAAAGTATCTGCCAATAGTTATGGCAAAAATCTTGAGAAATTAATTGAAAAATACCGCTCAGAATTTAATATCGAAAACATGCCTTTTGTAGCATGTCAAACAAATTCTCACTATGGAATTGAAGGAGGTTCAGATTTGGTTCGAAAAGCATTCATTGATGTAGAAAATTCAGTAAATTATGTAAAAATAATTAAAACCTTTAGAGATAGTCCCTATACAGATTTTCCTAAGCACACAGATAATGTGCATTACAATACGGAGGGTCAAGTGCGATTGGGAATCGCTTTTGCAAATAAATTAATAGAATAAATCAAAAATCCTATGATAAATAAAAGTTTAAAACTCGCAACAATTTTAGTCGTTTCATTACTACTTGGTTGTAGAACAAAACAAACCAATATTTCTAATAAATCAGAAAAACAGCCTAATATATTATTTTGTATTGCAGACGATGCTTCCATGAATAGTTTTGGAGCTTATGGCGATACATTTATAAGCACACCTTCCATCGATAATATTGCCAAAGAAGGCGTCGTTTTTAATAATGCCTATAATTGTAACCCTAAATGCGCACCAGCAAGAGCTTGTATACTTACAGGAAAATATAGTTGGCAGTTAAAAGAAGCTACAAACCACAATCCAAAAATGCCGACTGAATTTAAGTTTTATCCAGAGTTGTTGCAACAAAATGGCTATAACGTTGGGTTTACAGGAAAAGGTTGGGGACCAGGAGTTTTTAAAGGAGATATTAACCCTGCAGGGCCAGATTACAGTTCTATTAAATTAACACCGCCTCATAAAGGAATTAGTAATATTGATTATGCGGCTAATTTTGAGAAGTTTTTAAATGAAAACAACTCCAAAGCACCATTTTGCTTTTGGTTAGGGGCAAAAGAACCACACCGGTTTTATGAATTGGATTCATGGAAAAAAGAAAACAAAAAATTAGCAGATGCTAAGGTTCCGCCATTTTATCCAGATAATGACCTTATAAGAGGAGATCTTTTAGATTATGCTGTTGAAGTGGAGTGGTTTGATACCCATGTTGGAAAAGCCATTAAATTACTTGAAGATAAAGGTTTACTTGACAATACTTTGGTAATTATAACTTCCGATCATGGAATGCCTTTTCCTAGAGTAAAAGGTCAAATTTATGAAGAAGGATTTCACGTGCCTTTAATCGCCTATTGGAAAGGAAAAATTCTGAAAGGAAGAACTGTTGAAGATTTTGTAAGCTTCCCTGATATTGCCCCTACTTTAATGGAAGTTGCTGGTTTGAAACCTCATGAACAAATGACGGGAAAAAGTTTTAAAAACTTGTTAGAATCTGAAAAATCCGGACAGATAGATGCTGCGAATGACCATGTTCTTTTGGGAAAAGAACGTCATGATGTGGGGCGTTCTAATGAAGATGGTACCGATTTAGCGTATCCTGTCCGTGCCATTAGAGATAATAAATTTTTATATGTTCATAACATAAAACCAGAACGCTGGCCGGTAGGAAATCCGGAATATGATTATATGAATTGCGATGGTTCACCAACAAAATCGTATTTAACAAAGTTAAAACCAGACGATAGTGAGTATCATTATTTTGAAATGAGTTTTGATAAAAGACCCGAGGAAGAATTATACAATATTCAAGACGATCCAAATTGCATGAATAATTTGGCTGGATTGCCAGAATATATACAAATTGCTAAAAATATGAAAAGACAAATGGAAGCTGAACTAATCGCTCAGGGAGATCCTCGTACTTTAGGAAATGGTGATGTATTTGATAAGTATAAATATTATGGTCCGGGGTTGGATTATAAAACAGGTAAACGAACAAAAGCACCAAAGTATAATGACTAAGCAATTTATAAAAAACTTAAATACCATGAATAAGTTTAAACTGTTAATGAATTTGGTTTTATTCTGTTCTTTGGGAATGCTGAGTTGTGCGCAAAATAGCACTACTTCCAAAACTGCAAAACAGCAAAAACCTAACATTATTTACATCCTGGCCGATGATATGGGCTATGGGGATGTTGGTGTATATGGTCAAACTAAAATAAAAACGCCCAACATTGATAAAATGGCAAATGAAGGGCTGAAATTTACCAATCATTATTCCGGACAAACGGTTTGTTCCCCTTCCAGATGTTCCTTAATGACTGGAATGCATATGGGAAATGCTTCGGTTAAACGCAATGGCGAATTAATGGATCCAAACGATGTTACTGTTGCCGAATTATTGAAACCAGCGGGTTACAAAACGGGTATTATTGGAAAATGGGGACTTTCTGAAGGAGCCCTTGCCGATAATAGTCCTAACCAACAAGGTTTTGATCATTATTTTGGCTTTGAAAATCAAGGATTTGCCCATTTCTATTATCCTGAATATTTATGGAGAAATCATACCAAAGTAGAATATCCTGAAAATTTAAATATTCGTGATGAACAAGGAAGATATATTAAAGGAAAAGGAACATACAGCCATGATGAGTTTGCTAAAGAAGCTTTGCAATTTATAAAAGATAATAAATCAGAACCGTTTTTCTTGTACTTGCCTTTTGCTATTCCACATGCAGAATTAACGGTGCCAGAAGATTCAAAAACACAATACAGGGAATTAAAGTGGCCAGAAGTTCCAAAACTAATTGGAGGCGGCGGAGGAAAGGATAGTGGCTATGGAAGCCAATATGTAGATGGCTACTGCGCACAAGACGAACCAAATATTACTTATGCTGCTATGATTAGCAGAATGGATAAAAACATTGGTCGCATTTTTGATTTATTAGATGAATTAAATATTGCTGAAAACACAATCATCATGTTTGCAAGTGATAACGGCCCATCCTATGAAGGCGGGCAGGACACAGAATTTTTTAATAGTGCAGGAGGTTTAAGAGGTCATAAAAGAGATGTTTACGAAGGGGGTATTCGCATACCATTTATTGTAAAGTGGAAGGGTCATGTTAAGGAAGGTGGTGTTTCAAATCTTCCGAGTGCATTTTGGGACTTTTTACCAACAGTTTGCGATTTAACGGGTTTAGCATCTCCTAAAAATGTAGATGGAATTAGTTTGTTACCAACAATTCTGGGCAAAACGGAACAGCAAAGAAAACACAATTATTTGTATTGGGAATGGAATAATAATCCATATTATCAGGCTTTGCGTGTTGACAATTGGAAATTTTTCAAAATCACACCAAAGGACACCAAAATGGAGCCTTATTACGAATTATACAATTTGGCGGATGATATTTCTGAATCAAATAATATGGTAAGTCAACATCCAGAATTGGTTGAAAAGTTTATTCCTTTCATCAAAGAAGCACAATCACAGAAATAAAATTATGATAAACCTAAATTCGATAAAAGAAAGGTCATTGAAGCTAACTCTTTTTGTTTTTATACTAAACCTACTAACTTTAACTGGGCAAGAAAGAAAATCATTAGTAGATTATTTTCTACCCATGGAGCCTCAGCAACCTTTAGTTTCTGAAGGTATTTGGGGAGATGCCGTGGCAGTACCACGTGATACCTCAAACGGATTGGAAGATTCAAAACTTAAAAATTGGTGTTATTGGGACGGTAAGATTGTTAAAGACGATGATGGTAAATACCACATGTATGCAAGTCGATGGACACAAGAAATGTCTCATAGCGATGGTTGGCATTTAGGCTCTAAAGGCATGCATGCGGTAAGTGATAACATTATGGGCCTTTATGTAGATAAAGGTCTACTATGGCCTGATTGGAAAGATGGAATAGGTCATAACGTAATTGGTTTAAGAATGCACGATGGACGTTATGCAGCTGTTACTAGTGAACTTACTGATGGCGAAATATTTGTTTCAGATTCACCAAATGGACCATTTAAGTTGTTAGGGAAAATTCAAGTAGATCCTAATGGATTTGATATTGGGTTGGCAAGGTACCAGAATAAAACAAAACCAAATTATGGACATATGTCCAATGTGAAAATTTTACTAAGACCTGATGGAAGATATATGTTAGTGGGTCGTTCTACAGCTGTAATGATTAGCGATAACGGAATTTTGGGTCCTTATAAAATAATAAGTGATCGTGTTTATAAAAATTATCCAGAATTGCCTCAAACTAAAAATGAAGATCCAACTATTTGGTACAGTGGCGGATTGTATCATATGGTTTATAACCATTGGCCAACAAAAACATCACATCATTTTACTTCTGAGGATGAAATTGCAGATTGGATCTATAGAGGAATTGCCTTTAAAAAAGACGAATTTAAAATATTTAAATATACCGATGGCACCATAAATGATTGGCAATTTGTAGAGCGCCCAACAGCTTATGTTGAAAACGGACATGTAACGCATTTTATATTTTCAGTAATAGACGTTGGTAAAGGGCAAGATAAAGCAAATGATAATCACGGCAGTAAAATTGTAGTGGTTTCTTTTGCTGGGGTGGTGTTTGATAAAGACTTACAAAACAAATAAATAATATAATTATAAAAAAAATGACGAATTCAAATTATTTCAGATTGATTTTTTTGATTGCCACCATAGGTTTTTCAACTTTAAAATCACATTCACAAAACACTAAAAAACCAAACGTAATTTGGATCATTACAGATGAGCACAACTTTAGAACTTTAGGTTGTTATCGCGATCAATTAACTGCAGATCAGGCATTTCAATGGGGGTCAACCGCTTTTGCAGAAACTCCCAATATTGATTCACTAGCAGAAAATGGAACTATTTTTAATCGCATGTATGCCAGTGCTGCAGTATGTACACCTTCCAGAGCTTCGATGTTTACTGGTATTTACCCTACAACTTTAGGGATTCCCAATAACTCTAACAAAAAAGGGGATGGTAAATATTTAAAAGAAGATGTTACTACCATAGCCGATGTTTTAAGTAATGCGGGCTATTTTACAGGTTATTCAGGGAAATGGCATTTAGCTGAAAGTAGAGATGAATCAGGTGATAAAGATAGAGATGAATGGTGGTCACCATACCCAGTTGGTCATCCAGAAGATCATTATGGTTTTCAGGATACTAAGTTTATGTTTCTTGGGGGTCATGATAAATTTAAAGGAATTGATGCAGAAGGAAATCCATATCGCGCCGATAAAAATGTAAAATTAATTGGAACCGATACATACGGGCAACCGCTTTTTGAAGACAGTAAATCTAAAAATGTTAAGCATACTACAGATTGGTTGGCAGATAGAACCATTGAGTTTATTGACGCACATAAGGAAACACCTTTTTATTATGTAGTAAGTATTCCAGATCCACACACACCCGATACCGTAAGAGCACCTTATGATGCCATGTTTACAAATGTGGATATAAAGTTGCCTGCTACATATGATTTTGCTTTTAAAAACAAAGACAATGAAGTGCTTCCAAAATGGCAAAAACCAGATGGTAAAACAAAAAATCCTGAAAAATTAAAAAAGGAAATCCAGCAATATCTAGGAATGGTAAAACTTATTGACGATAATGTAGGTCGCATCATTCAAAAATTAAAAGACGATGGCATTTTTGAAAATACCATCATTGTATTTTCATCAGATCATGGGGATTTATTAGGTGAGCATGGGCGTGTTAACAAGGGGACCATTCATGAAGCATCTGCTAAAATTCCTTTTGTTATGGCTCAAGGAAGTACTGGTAAATCGCCAATAGTTCCAAGAGGTTTAGTCGTAAATAAAGCGGCTAATAATACCGATTGGATGCCTACTTTTTTAAGTATGCTGAATGTGGATTGTCCGAAAGTTGCAGGCAGAGATTTAACGCCATTGTTAGCAAAAAAACTTCCAGCCGATTGGAATGATGTTACATTTACAAAACTAGGTTATTATGCGGCAATTTCAGAGCAATACAAGCTTGTAGTTGAGGTAAAAGGTGATACTTGGTTATTAGATATTAAAGCAGATCCAAATGAAATTGTAAATTATATTAACGACCCTAAATATTCATTAATAATTAAAAAATTGGCAAAGGATTTAAAAGGGTATATGAAAGCTAATAAGGACAACAATAAAGCGATAGCCGAAAAACTTGACGCATTAATTTAAAAATTAAAGTAAAGTACAAACACATGAAAAATTTAATAACAGTTTTTTTATTAGTATTAGCAAATTCATTGTTTTCACAATCTGTGGTCATTCCAGCGGATAGTAATTTTTATAATCCCGATATTAAGTCCTATAAAAAAACAATTTCAGAACCTAGTAAGGCTACTAATCACTCACAACTTATTCAAGATGCGATTGATGAAGTGGCGAAAAAAGGAGGAGGTATTTTAACGATTGGTGCATCAAAAAACAACAATAATTATGTTATAAATACTGAGGTAGAATTAAAATCGGGAGTACATATTCGTGTAGATCCAAAAGTTGTTTTTACCACTACAAGTCCTAAAAAAACGGTTTTGTTTTCGGTAGGAAAAAATGGAACCAACCGTATCACTAATTTTAGTATGTCGTGTACTGATAGCAAATCTTTTTTTACGTTTGATTTTTCGAATCGTCAAGGAGGGAAAAGTACAACTGATTTTGGAGTTATTGCAATAGCTTTAGGAGGCGTTCAAAATTTTAGAATTGCCGATTTTAAGGTAATAGATAATTTCACCCCTTTTTCTGCCATAACCGTCAATCTTTTAGGTATTGGCAAAGGAAAATATTTATTTGCTCATGATGGTATTATTGAGCATCTTCAAATTTCCAAAGGGCATTATGGCTATGGATTAATTCAATGTCAAGCCGCAATAAATGTTTTATATCGTAATTTAAATGGAGAAGGTGGAGCCACTCTTAGATTAGAAACAGGTGCTATTGGTAAAGCCTATTTAACGGATAAATCGATAAAAATTGACCAAGTTTATGGCAAAAATATTGTTTGTAAAAATGGACAAGCGGCTATTACCTTATCTCCTCATACCATTATAAATGGAAAAATATTTGTGGATGATCTTACGGCAGTAAGTTGTGAAGCAGGAGCCATTGTAGCTTCCGGATTTTTAAGTGCTAAGAAAGGTCAAAAAGATAAAAATGGTGCTATGGTTGAGGGCTATGAGCTAGGTTCCTTTGATTCTAATTCGGTTATATCAAATTTAAAAGTGATTTATGGTACAGATGCACAGTTGAGAGGATCAAGACGCGCATTTGTTCCCTGTAGCCAAAGAAATCTAATCAATCCAGAACTTAATATTGATGGTGAAAGTTACCACGGACCAACTATAACAGGAATTATGTATTATGCCAAAGGAGGAACCGATTTGTCTCAAGGGTTTTATACAGTAAATACGCCTGGACTGGTGCTTCAAAATTTTCCAGTTGCTAACGGAAAAATGGTTAACAAAGAATTTATTGCTTCTTCAAAAGAATCTATAAATGGTTGTGATATCACTTGGGACAAAGAGAATTCAAAATCAGAAACAAAAGAAATTAAACCGAAGAAAGGTCAAAATAAAGGAAAGAAAAAGAAAAAGCAGGATTTATAAGTAAATACATAATTTTAAATATTCAATAAAGGTGGTAATTATTAGTTACTGCCTTTTTTGTTGTTTAACATCTACTAATAGCCAAACAGGTGCTTAAATTTTAAAGTTTACAATGGATTACTTATACATACATTTTATTAACGCACAGCAACAAGATGTCAAACGTATTTGACGAATTTAGTATTTGATTAGATATCGTACCTATTGAATGATGTAAAAATAAAGAGAAAAAGTTGCATTCAAAAGATTGAGCTTTAATTGAAATTCAAATAAAACATAACCAATGAAAAATAGAAAAAAACTGTTACGATTAATGACAATCGTTGTATTATTATTTAGTTTAAAAATTGCCGCACAAATTACACCTGAGTTTGATGGTGTGGTTGGTTCATACGAAAGAACTTTGATTGGAAGTGGTTTTAGCGATGTCACTGCTGCATTACAAGGATTGATTGATGATGTTTCTTCACAGCCAAGTGGTGGAACCATAAAGCTTTCAGGTGACGTAAAATTAACAGAAGTTTATCTGAAATCGAATGTGCATATTGATATAGCCAAAGGAACCGTTATAAAAGGAACCGTCAATCAATCAAAACCCGCAATTTTTCAGATTGGAGTGGATTCGAATGAAAACATTAATAATGTCAAAATATTTTGTAGTGATTGTGATCACACCAAACCAAACGATGATATTAATGAAAAATTTGTCTTTGATTTAACTGAATTCGGAATGAATGGACAGGTTAGAGCTTTCATGCTGGCAAATACGACCAATTTTTGGATATCAGACGCTTATATAATTGATGCACTCACTCAATTTAATGCCATCACATTAAACCCATATATCATTCAAACCAGTACAGATAATTCAATTCACAAAGGATTAAGAGATTATCAGGTGGTTTCATCTCCTTTAAAAGGAGATATCAGATATATTCATGGTGACAATCAGCATGTTGGATATGGAGTGGTTCAAGTTCAATGTGGCAGAGATGTAAATTTTGTAAGACTTTCTGGTGTTGGAGGTGTAACCTTACGATTGGAATCTGGATCAGGTATTCAGTTTGTAGGTACTGATAATGAGCGTGCCTTAGGCGTTGTAAAAGGAATTAAAGGGAGCGATCTATCCCTAATAAATGGGTTTGCTTGTGTTATGTTGTCCCCTCATGGGAGAATAAATGAAGATGTTTATGTTGAGAATGTGAAATCAACAAGCTCCGCTTTCGCTGTGGTTATACATACTGGTTTTTTTGATAGTGAACTGAAAGATGATAATGGAGATTTGGTGGACCCTGTAAAATTCAAAAAAGGAAGATTTACTGGCCCAGTTCTAGTTAAAAATGCACATGCCATTTATGGAACCAATGCTTATGGTCGATTGTCACAAGAGTATAATTTTGTCGAAAATTCCATTCAAACCCAGTATCCTTGGGCAAATCTTACTATAGCTCCAGAATCTGATAATGTGCGTATCATACCCTCTGCATCGGCAGTAGGATATTTTTCGATACCAGATAGTGGGGCAACTCCTGATATCGTTGAAGGTGAATATTTGGCTCAAATTGATGGACCTATTTCCAGTAGTGGTTTTTTACCATGTATATCAACTCATTATAATAATATTTTATATGAGAACGATAAAAAAAATGTGGATTGTACTGGTCTCTCTGTAGAAGATAATATAACAGAGAACGAAGCTTTTAAACTATATCCAAACCCAGCTAATAATAGTGTAACAATTCAACTTCCTTTGAATAGTAAAATAGCGATTTATGATTATTTGGGAAGATTGGTAAAATCTAATTTGAAAACAGATTCCAATTCTACTCAGTTGGATGTTTCAAAATTAATAGATGGAGTTTATGTAGTTCAAGTTATTACTGAAAAAGGAATAAAAGTGAGTAAATCTTTAATTTTAAGAAATAATTAATGGTGCTTTCAGTAAAATTTGAAAAATGTTGTTGCTAGTGTTTACAAATTAAATGTTAACGCAGAATTACAAAGGATTCTATAAGGCGACTGGTTACAAACCGATTCGTTCAATTAAATTTAAAAAAACAAGTTATGTATAAACAACTATTAAATAGATTGACGCTTAGTTCTTTAACTTTATTGTTGTGCTCAATGACGTTGATTGCTCAAAATAAGCCCAATATTGTTTTTTTACTAGTTGATGATTTGGGTTACGGAGATTTTGGTTGTTATGGAGCAGATTTTAACGAAACACCTAATATTGATAAATTAGCAGATGAAGGTATGCAATTTACAAATGCATATGCTGCAAGTACGGTATGTTCTCCGTCACGTGCAGCTATATTAACTGGCAGATATCCAGCTCGCACACACTTAACCGATTGGATTTCTGGACATAAATTTCCAAATGCAAAGTTGTTAGTACCAGATTGGAACATGAAAATGGATCATGAAAGAATTACAATGCCTGAAGCTTTAAAGGATGGAGGTTATGCAACAGCTTTCTTTGGAAAATGGCATTTAATGCCAGAAGGTCAACCCGATTTTGATAAACATTATCCAACAAATCACGGATTTGATACAAATGTTGGGGGTAGAGAATGGGGACAACCAAAAGGGAGAGGTAAATACTTTTCGCCTTTCGATATGCCAAATTTAGATGATGGAAAGCCAGGTGATTACTTAACAAATAAATTAACGGATGCCGCGATAACATTTTTAGATACTATAACCAAAGAAAAACCATTTCTGCTGTATTTTTCATATTACACTGTTCATGGGCCATTAATGTGTCCTCCAGAGTTAGAACAAAAATATAAAGCTAAAGCTGAATCATTTAAGAATACAAAAAATGAGTTCCTTGACCCAAAACGTGCAGGCATGGTTGAGTCCTTAGACATTAGTGTTGGTAGAGTGATGAGTAAATTGAAAGAATTAGGTATTGCCGATAATACTATTATTATACTTACAGGCGATAATGGCGGAAACTACGATGAAACAACAGGAGGACTTAAAGGATATAAAGGATTTTCATTTGAAGGTGGGGATAAAGAGCCATTTATTGTAAAATGGCCCGGAGTTGTTGTCCAAGGCTCTAAAAATGAATCAGTGGTTATTGGAACAGATTTTTATCCAACCCTTTTGGAAATAGCTGGTTTGCCGTCACGTCCTATAGAGCATATGGATGGTATGAGTATGGTTCCATTGTTCAATGGTTCATTAAAAAAGTTGGATAGAGATGCAATTTATTGGCATTATCCGCATTACCATCGAACCAAACCTTATGGAGCTATCCGAAAAGGAAATTTCAAATTAATTGAATTTTTTGAGGATGGAAGCTTGGAATTATATGATTTATCTATAGACCCAAATGAAACAAATAATTTGTCTAAGATTCAACCTAAAAAAGCAGAAGAATTATTTTTGAATTTAAAGAAATGGAGAGTTTCTGTTGGTGCTCAAATGATGAAAAAAAATCCGAATTACGATCCCGCTAGAGAAAAGGAAGACAGGGATAAAAAAAACATGTAGTCATTTCAAAATTATAAGGAAAAGGCTTGTTTTAGGAATGCTAATCCGTGAAATTTATTTTATTGATAAATAGAAGCCACTATTAAAGGTGAATTTCAGTATTGGATAGGTAATATTTTTATTCTTGTTCCTATTTAATTCGTTTATACTTACACTTTTAAATTCTGAAAGACATTTAATTTACTGTCAGCTATATTTTTTGGGTATTTAGTCCCGTATTTTATATCCTTAAAAATAATTCACTAAAACCTATATTTTGGTTGCTCCTGAAGGATTCAAATTAGATTATACCGTTTCGTATGCTGTTGGAATTGCCACAGCGTTAATAGTATCCATATGGTTTTTATTTGGAAAACCAGTTTCTAAGTTAAAAACAGAACAAGCAACTATTTAATTAAAATTTAAAAATCATATGAAAAAATTAGTTTTCGTTCTATTCACTGCATTAAGTTTTATAGGAAATTCTCAACCTTTAGAAGTTGCTGCGAAACAAAAAATAGATGTACTTGAAAAGCTCATAATAAAAGCAGAAAAACAAGGACTCGATGTATTGAAAGAAAAAATGACGGTTCGTACTGCCGAAATATTTCTTAAATATGCCAATTGGGATGAGAAAAATGTAAAAGAAAATACTGGTTACTTTAAAAAAGTACAGCGATACAAGAATAATGCGGAAGAAATGGCAACCTTACTTGCAGGTTTTGAACGTATGGAAGTATCCATGATGCTTGATGAGGCAACAGACTATATCACTTTACTTCTTGAGAAAAAGGTGTTTAGAACACCAAGTCCACAAGTAGATTGGGCTAAAGTAACGCAGGATGGCGACCAATTAACATATAATAACAGACCTGTTTTTCTTTCAGATTATACATGGAAACCTAGAGTTCCAGAACTCACCAAATTTCATGGCAATCAAGATGGGTTTCTCTTAACGCCTTCCCAAGTAATCAATGAAAAAGGGGATTTAAATCCAAATACAAAAAAGGATTTATACAGTAAACCTAATGGGACTTTAGGGTTCATATTTCTAAATCATAAAACGGTTCCAAAATGGGCAAAAGCAAAATATGGTGATGACTTTGCAATACGAGAGGATACCTATACAGCTTACGATATTGATAACCCAGGTGCTCGTGAAATTCAAAAACTATTGTTGGGAAGTACGGTGCCTCAAATGGCAGGGAAACAATATACCAAATTGGGCTATATGCTTTGTAACGAACCTCATTTTTTTACACAAAAAGTGGACGATAAAATATCATGGGCATCCGGCCCGGTTTCCAATTATACCAAAGAAAAATTTAAAATATGGTTAGAAAATAAGCATAAAACTATTGATCAGTTGAATGCTGTATGGAATACTGATTTTGCAAGCTTTAAGGATGTTTCTATTGAAATCCCTATAGATGTAAGTCTGCGAGGAACTGCTAAATGGTACGATTGGTCTTTGTTTAATATGAATCGTGTTACCGAATGGTATTCATTTTTAAAAACAGAAATACAGAAACATGACCCAGCTGCAAATGTGCATTTAAAAATTATGCCCAATTTATGGACAGAAAATGAACGTATTCATGGCATTGATTTGGAAGAGTTAACTCAGTTAAGCGGTATTATTGGAAATGATTCTGGTGCAGAGAATAACCATATGTGGGGACCAAAAGAAGAATGGGAAGATCATTACGCTTTTAATTGGAGAGAGTTGTGTATGGGTTTTGATTTTATGAAATCGGTAAGTCCGGATAAAATTAATTTTAATTCGGAATTACATTATTTATCCACTACGAAGTCCAGAGATTTATACCTGGATCCTATGTATGCACGGGCAACCTTTTGGTTGGCGCATACCTATGGAATGACCGCGAGCCAAACATGGTTTTGGGCAAGAAATGAAGATGGCTCTGTAAAAAGTAAAGGGGAAAAAGGCTATGCTGCTTCAAATAATCAACAACCACGAATAGTTAATGAAGTGGCTTCCACTATTATAGATTTGAACGCCCATTCCGAAGATATTATGGCGTTGCAACGCCTTAAAAAACCATTGCGTGTTTTTCACTCGAAAACGTCTGCTATAAATAAAAAGAAGCACATGGACGATGAATTTGAATTATACGAATCACTTCATTTTGAGGGTATTCCTATTGGTTTTGCAACAAAAAATATTTTAAATGAGCAGGATAATTCAAATTGGAATGCCGTATTAATTCATAAAACAGAGTTTGTAACCGATTCAGAATTAAAAGCCATTCAAAACTATTTAAATAATGGCGGAACGGTTATAATGGATGATGTAAGGTTGGTAAAAGATGAATACGGAAATCCGTTACCAAAACTAAATCAAGCTAAAGGCACTTTAATTCGCGCTAATTCTTTGGAAACTTTTAAAGAAGAAGCATTTAAGGTACTTCAAATTGAAAATTTATTGCCTGAAGTTAGTGTTACAGAAACTAATGAAACAGGAGTAAAAGGATGTGCTTGGAAAGTAGCAAAAAACAACAAAGGCAATTATATTTTATCTGTTGTAAATATTGGAAAAACCAATGCTTCTTTAAATATTTCATTAAAAGGTGTTCAAAAAATAGTTTGTAAAGACATAATTAATGGGGTAGTTGTAAGCAGTTCACCTATTTTAAAACCGAACGAGGTTTATTTTGTTGAAGTTTCAAAATAAAAAAGTCAAGATGAGTTTAATAAAAAAGGTTTAATTCTTAAAAGAAGATTAAGCCTTTTTTAATTCTATAAGTCTCAGTAATTATAAACTCACAAATACATTTCTTTTACTTGTCCATACACTTTTGTAATAGCATAAAATGATATTTGGTAAAACTAAAGTCGAAATCAATGAAGAATGTTAAGCGCATGCACTTTAAAATTCATATAAATACACATAGATATTTATTATTATTTGCTACAGTAGCCATGCTGTTTTTAAGTCAAAGGTCTTTTGCACAAAATTTCTCAACAGAGGGAAATGGCATCAGAAACAGCATTACTGCCAATGTAAAAGGAGAAACGATTCTCTACCTTTCAGAATTAGATGGAAGCGTTTCAGCTTATACGATCGATGGCAAAAAATTATGGCGACATGTTACAACTTCACCAGCCGTCATGTTCGAAATGAATGCTACTGATGTAAATGGAGATGGAAATGATGATTTAGTAGCGGCAAGTGCAGACGGAAATATATACTGTTGGGAAAGCAACGGAAAATTACTTTGGAAATTCAATCCGGGGCATAAAGTGCGTTTTTCAGAAATAGCTGTGGTAAGAAATAATGGAAAACTTCAAATTTTCGCAGGAGGAAATGATTATAAATTATATGAAATAGATGCAAAAGGAAAATTAGTTTCTGAAACCGTAATTGAAGGAGTAGTCCGAAAAATTGAATCAGGAAATTTTATTGAAACTAATAAACAATCATTATTTTTAATGACCTATAACCACGATAAATTTCGTTGGGAATTTATGGGGTTTTTAGATACTGATACTAAAGAAGTCATTAAAAGTGTCACCATAAAAGATAAGAGATTAAAGGAATTAAGCAAAGCAATGGTTACTGATATTACCATTTCGGATATTAATAAAGATAAAAAAGACGATGTTTTATTTTTTGCTGATTTGTCGTTTACCCCATTTATGACAGCGCTGGATTCCGATTTTAATGTATTGGCACAGTTTAAAGCTACCAATAAAGAAAGTCAGCGTTACGGACATTCACAAGGTGCCTATTTATCAAATAGAAATGAAATTATGTTCCAACACGGAGGCATTTTGTTTGTGTTGGATTCAAAGGGGAAACTCATTGATAGATCGGGAGCCAGATATGGTGGTTTAGTTTATAATGATTTTGTTTTTGAACCAAAAACGAATCAGTTAATTGCTGCAGGTGAAGTGGATGGAGGAAACGGACTTTGTTTTTATGATGTGAGCAAAGACAACTGGTGGAAAACCAAGCATAATAAGCAAGGGAGAATGTTGGAGGTAGAGCAAAACCTAAATACGCTATATGAACAAACATTAAAGTTTACACCTCCAAGTTATCAAAAGAAATCGAATAAAGATTGGATCATGATAACTTCAAAAGAGATTGATTCAAAAGTTGAAAAGTTAAACGGACAAGCTATTAAATTTGTTATTCAAAAATCGCCAAAAGAAGGGACAGATCGTTCCGCTATGGTGAAAATTATAGGCGATATTGCTTTGAAATTGGATGGTCGTGGAAAATACCAAGATTCTAGAGAAGCAATTGTTCAAATGGCTAGAGATTATGAAGCAAAAGGACAACCATTTACCTTTTGGGCAGGACATGGCAACGACCCTTTTTATATTCAAATTGAAACCTTAGAAAAAATATTGGAAGTTGCACCAAACACCTGTTATGGTTTTGTGTATGCCGAAATGGATAATGTGGAAGATCCTAGAATTCAATATTTCATTAAAGCGTATTTACCGCGTTTAGCAACAGCTATCAGAAAAAATAATAAGGCTAAATTATACTTTAGATATAAAAATATGTTTTGGGCAGCGACTTCACATTTACCATTATGGAAAGACATGTTCTTCTCTGGAAAATATAGTGATATTCTGGTTCCTGCTTCCGAAGATACCAGTAACCGCCTTCAAGATATTAATTTAGCAGGAAGAGTTGGTATGTTTGCAGGTGGTTATGTAAATGATTTTGCAATGCGGTTAATAGATGATAATCCAACAAGTTGGAGACCATTATCTCCTGGCGGTCAAAACTCCATATCACCTTATTTAAGGCAAGGCGTTGTAATGGCAGCATTTGGTGCTCGTTATGGAATAGTTGCTGATAATTCTTTTACCGAAGAACCTGGGCTTAATGTGTTGTTTGCATTAATGAAATCTGGTGTTTTACCAATTGTTGATAAAGACGATATGCTTTCAATTGGATCGTGGCATCTAATTAAGGATGTCAACGAAAAATTAATTCATTCGGTAGATAACCATCATTCATTGATTCAATATAAAAAAGATGATGATAATGCCGTGTTTTCAGTAGGTCAAATGCATTGGGCTGGTACAGATATCCCTGAATATGATTACTCCAACGCTGCTTTAGGTGTGAAATATCGATGGTTAAATTATATGCCTGATATGCCTCATGGCATGGTTCCTGTGGCTCCAATTGAATCAAAATCGTTAATTCAAAAACAAGGGAAACCATTTTTTATATCCGATGGAAAAGTAGGGTTTGATGGAGATAAAAAAATTCCTGCGAATCAATTTGGAGACACTATAAAAAATACGGTAAATGATGGTGAAATGAATTTGCCGATAGTGGTAAAAGGTGCTTCTTGGAGTGCCATTAAATTAGACGGTAATCATACAAGATTGATATTGATAGATCCAGGTTACATTAATCCTCAAGACAGAGAGGTAAGCATTTTGTTTCAAGGGAAAACACCTGTTGGGATGGTTGATATTTTAAGTAATGAAAAAATAAATTCTAATGGAAATTCAGTGAAATTAAAAGTTCCTGCGGGTTCTATGCGATTTATTGATGTGATCTATTGAAAAATATTAAATAGAAAATTAAAGAAAATATCGTGAAAAAAAGGACCCATTTAAATAATTTAAAATTTATTGTCGAGGTATTATTCATAATCACTTTATATCATTGCAAGGATAAAACTAATGCGGTGTTAGAAGCAAAAGTAAATATTGCACAGGATATATTTAAAGTGTCAAAAACAAATAGCAAAATAACTATTGACGGTAAACTAGATGAAGCTATTTGGCAAAATACTGAGGTAAGACCATTTAACCATTTTTTTGATGTTGTAAAACCAACCGATCAGCAAAATTCTAAATTCAGAATGCTATGGGATGAAGAAAATTTGTATTTGTTTTATGAATGTGAAGACCAATATATTACAGCCAGAGAAACCGTTAGAGATGCAGAACCTTATCATGATGATTGTGCAGAAATCTTTCTAATACCAGTTCCTGAAAGCCTTGATATGCATTTTTGTTTAGAAATTAATCTTTACAAAACGTCTAATGATATAGTGTATTTAAATAATTTTTATAATAATGAGTTCGCACCATTAAAAGGTTTCAATCCAGAATTTGAGGTTGAGTTTACTGTTGATGGTACTATTAATGACAATTCTGATATTGACAAAGGCTGGACCATGGAACTGGCAATTCCTATAAAAACGTTTAAAGGTGTTGATAGATTCTTTCCAGTAAAAGCCGGTAGCCAATGGAAATTCTTAGCACTTAGACAAGATAGAAATGACCCTGAAGGAAATAGACGAACGTGTTCTACTATTTTTCCAACTGAAAAAGATGTTCACGATACTAACTTTTTTGGCTTACTTGAATTTGTGGAATAACCCACTTTATTAACTCATCTTGAAACTGCAGGATTTAATGATTTACAAGTTTGGTCGTAAAATTGATGGTATTATTTTTTCTTTTTCGGACCAGTACTAAGTTTATAAGTATAACTTAAAATAATATATCGCCCCAAACTTTCAGAGTTTGTTTCCTCAAAGAAGTTGGTGGTGCTACGCCTGTAAACATCTAGATTTTTGTCCAATAAATCAATCAAAACTAATTTAAGGATGTTGCTGTTTCTCTTAGAAACATTATAGGAAATGGCGGCGTTCCAAATGGGAAGCATCACGTTGGATGCAAATTGATTATCGGAAAAAACAATATAATCAAACTGTGTGTTTACATTCAGTTTTTTCGATAAATCGTAATCTAAATTAGTAAAGTACTGTTGTTTTTTATAAGTTCTATTTAGATCTTTTTCTAATGAGAACGAGGTGTTATTTACGCTGTAGTTGGCTCCGAATTTTAAATCAATAACGTTTTTATTATTGTTTTCTAATGCCAAACCTATCAAGAAATCTTTAGATATTACATCATTCAGCTCTAAATTAATAATGGAATTCGAGGTGCCATATAAATTTTTGTTTTTAATGGTATATCGTAATCCAAGTCCGTTTATCTTTTTACCAAAACTGAATTCAGAACTGAATCGTTCTCTGTTTCCGCTGTTTTGATAGCTTCTGGTTTTAACAAAATCGTCCGCAATGTCAATATTTTGAACGATGGCATCTTTTGAAAATTGATACGAGATTTTTGACGTAAAATTCAAATTCGATTTAAATTCAAAAATATTAGCAATAAATGAAATATCGTCCATTTTTTCGGGCTTTAAATCAGGATTTCCCTGTCTTATAAAGTAGGGGTTTAAGTCATTTATTATCGTGGAACTTTCTGATGAACGCGGATTCTTAATGATTCTTTTATATACTAATTTGTACTTGCTTCCTTTTTTTGGTTTAAATTGTATGGTTGAAACAGGGTTTAAATAAACTAAATGTTTTGACAAGGTGACGTCATTAATAACGCCAAATGTTCGGTTTAGGTACTGAAGTTCAAGACCATTAAAAATATTGAATTTTTCAGAATTAAAACTATGTGCTAATCGGGTACGGTAGCTATCTTCGATGTGTTTATACTTATATATCAAAAGCTCCTCTGCATTATTATTGGTTACTGTAGTTTTTAATTGATTAATATCTTCTTTATCATTTTTGGTAGTTAAAAACGATTGCAAGTTTAAATAATGGTTTTTTCCCAGCGGCTCTCTAAATCTAAAATTGAAGTTATAGGTTTCAGTATTAAAAGTCTCGTCTCTAAAAGTAAAAATTTCTCTATAGCTCGGGTTATTAGTGTTTATATTTCTGTTATTGAAAGTAGTTTGCTCATTATCACGGGCAGATTCACTTATATATGTGCTAAATGCTGTACTGAAACTTCTTCCTGTTTTCTGTAGTTTTTTATTGTAATTAATATTGAAGTTAGCCGATTTGTTATCATTATCATTGAATAACGTTTGGTTGTTTGTAGTTGTTAATTCAGAAAGTTCATTTAAATAGGAACCCAAAGTTTCTGTATTAGATGTCCTTTTATTAGAAGTAATTTGTCCTTTAATTATAAGGCTATTCGTTTTGTTTGCTTTATTTTCATAATTCAAATTTAAATTATGATTGTTTGATGTGTTATGATAAGTATCTTCAGACTCATAATCAAAATTATTGTTTTGCGAGAAGGAGATTCTTTTCGAATTAGAAGTACCACTATTATCTGAAAGATTGTAAAAATAGTCAGCGTTAAACGATTCCTTATTTTTAAATTCATGCCCAATATTAACTCCGCTAACACCCGTTTTTAAAAATCCGCTCAGGCTTTTGGTGTTTTGTTTTGCGGCATTTTCGTCGTCGGATTCATCAGCAATTCCATTGGAATTTTCCAAAAATCCCTGAATGCTGGAACCCGTAACATTGATGTTGTTAAATTTTCCAATAATAGAAAATTGAGTTTTTGGCGAAAACTTATTATAATTTAAATTACTAAAGTATCGACTATCTAGCCCCATTCCAGCTGAAGCTTTACCAAAACCTTGTTTTTTTTTTGATTTTTTTAAGGTGAAATTAATAACAACTTGTTTATTGCCATCATCAACACCTGTTAATTCAGCTTCATCACTTTTCTTATCTATAACTTCAATTTTGGAAATAGCATCTGCCGATAAATTTTTTAAAACAATAGATGGGTCGCCTCCAAAAAATTCTTTTCCATCAACAAAAATCTTAGTTACTTCATTGCCTTGAGCGGTCACTTTTCCATCAGATTCAATGTCTACCCCAGGTAATTTTTTTAAAAGGGATTCTAAATTATCATCCGGATTTACTTTAAAAGAACTGGCGTTAAATGCTATAGTGTCTTTTTTTATTTGAATGGGGATAACGGCGGAAATAGTAATTTCTCCTAATACGCTTAAATTCTCTAAGAGGGTAACCGTTTTAAAATCGATGGGTTCATTTTTGAAATCTATATATTTAGATTGTGTTTCGTACCCCATGTTTGAAAATTGCACTATTAATGGACTATTTGGTACTTCAGTAATTTTAAAATATCCATTAACATCGGTAATGGTATAATTTACAAGGGTAGAATCATTTTGTTTCAATAGCGCCACCGAAACAAATTCTAGTGGTTCTTTTTGTTCATTAACAACATTCCCAATAATGGCTGAGGACTGACAGTAAGCAAATGTGGAAAGTAAAAAAAATATAAGGAAGCAAATGGGTAAACGATACATATGGGTTTGTTCTGAACTATTTTTTAAATAGTTTGACTTTTATATTAAAGCATGGTTTAATAGTAAAAAAAAAGCCAAGAAATTTTAAGGCCTTGGCTTATTTATTTTGTGCTATTTAAAACAGTTTATTTCTTTTTTTTCTTTTCAGGTTTTGCAATAAACTCTTCAAAAGTTAGTTTGCCATCTGCATTATTATCTTTGTTTTTAAACATTTTGTCAGCATTAATAATGTCGCCGCTTTTGTTTTTCTTTCCTTCGTAAAAAATAGTCATTTCTTCTAAACTAATAGCTTCGTTAGAATCTTTGTCAATTTTATCAAATTGTTTTTTTTGTTTTTCCAATTTTTCACGGTCTTGATCTTGACCATAAGATGTTGAAAAAGCCAAAACTCCCAATACTACAAATGTGATTTTTATAATTTTCATGTGTTTTTAATTTTAACTGTTATAAGTCAAAGATATTCATGAATCAAGAAAAAAATGTGCGTGTAAGTCCATAGAATGTATTTAGAGATAATTAAATTTAATTTCGATGTCATTAAGCATATAATGTTGGTGAATAGAATGCTAATTTACCATGAGAAACATTTATTAAACTATGAAAGACATATTAGTATGAATAATCCACTTTATTTGGTTTAATAACAAAGTTTGTATCAGAAGCGCAAACAATCAATTGATTTTAAGATGAAGCTAAAATTACATTTTTTTATGTTGCAGATGTTGCTTAGTACATCTGTATCATTTTCTCAAACATTACCAGCAGATATTACTTTTTTCAATCCTACTATGGGTTCTGGTACTCAAACAATATCGCCATCCGCTGGCACTGGTGATGATACGCAGATATTTATCGATGCTATTGATGCATTAACCACTTCAGGAGGTATCATTACAGTGCAAGCAGGAACTTATAGAATACTTGAAGTTCCACTAAAATCGAACGTTCATATGGAGGTTGATGCTGGTGCCATATTTATTCCGTTTAATCCTATTCAAGGTGTAAACAATGCGATGTTTAATGCAGATGCGAACGCTGGAATTGATAATTTTAGTATTGTAGGTATAGGTGGGAAATTTAATGTCGATTTGAGTGAATTAGCAAGTATACTCCGTATTAGAGTCATTAATTTTAAATATTGTAGTAATTTTAAAATAGCTAATTTTCATATTACAGATAGTTATACAGAGTTTTCCTCATTAGCCTTTGGTAGTAATTACAAAACTTCTAATGGTGTTATTAACATGGTTAGAGGCGTGCCTCAAGGCGGTATTATAGAAAACTTGACTATGGATAATGGGCATTACGGCTACGGCTTAGTGCAATTGCAAGCTGGTAAAAATATACTTTTTAGAGATTTAACTTGTGTTGGTGGTGTGGCATTGAGGTTAGAAACAGGATTTGATTTAATTCAATATACTGCGGGGGCTATTTTTGAAGCCATTAAATTATCTAATATTTATGGAAGAAATATTGAATGTACAAACGGACAAAGTGCCCTACAACTTTCTCCACATACTTTAGATCAAGGTTTTTTTGATATACGAGATATTACTGGTACAAGTTGTGAAGCTGCCGTGGTTTGGTCGGCAGGTTTTACCACAGATGAACAAGCGATTGATGGCTTAACACCTGGTTCTTTCGATTCCGCTTCCATAGTAAGAAACGTTACAGCAAACTTTGGCCAAGATGCGCAATTGCATCCTTCAAAGCGATTACGATATATACCATGTCAGTTACGTGTAGAACGCTCTAATGGTGTTGGCATTTCTACAACTTTAAATACGGATGGCGAAAGTAGAACTGGTCCAGCAATAGGTGCTGTACTTTCTGAGCAAGATAAGCCAGGTCATTATCCTATTGATTTACCTGTTTCAGAGGTTACAGCAAACGGGTATAATATAGAATCTTATTATTTACCTCCAAACGCTTTTTTCAAGGATAGTTTTGATGATTATGAAATTTGTAATGAATCCGTTTCAGGTGTTAATTTCTTCGTCCCTTCGGAATATCGAAACACTCCAAACCCAAGAAATCCGTTAGAAAATGGATCGTTATCAACTAAAAATTTCGAATTTAAGGAATCGTTGATATATCCAAATCCTACTTTAGGAAAACTGAATATACATTTATCTAAAATCAATAATATACAGCAAATTTTAATTTATGATGTGTTTGGAAAAGAGCGATTTAAATCTGAATTGAATGCATCGGCAGAAACAATTACTTTAAATTTAACTCATTTAAAATCTGGTGTGTATTTTGTTAGAATTGATAATGAAAACATTAAAAAATTAGTTATTAAATAATAAAATAAAATAGCAAAATGAATAAAACAAACAACCTTTTAATTGTTGTAACCTTATTAATGTCACTTCAATTTGTTTCGTGTAAAAGCCAGTTAAAGAAAGAAGTTGTAAGTCCGTTAAAATCTAAACAACCAAACATAGTTTTATTGTTTGTTGACGATTGGGGTTGGGCAGATATTGGATATAGAAATCCTCTGTTTGAAACACCAAATATAAATCAATTAAAAACGGAGAGTTTAGACTTTAATAGAGCTTATATTCCAACACCAACTTGTAGCCCAAGTAGAGCTTCACTTTTAACAGGAAAAGAAGCTGTTCGTATGGAAATGGTTCGTCATATATCGGGAAATCCAGATGAAGAAAAATATAGTTTATGGCCAGGAGATCCAGTTCAAATGCCTTCCATTAATTATTTGCCAGTAGAAGAAGTTACATATGCAGAACGTTTGAAGGAGTACGGGTATTATAACATGTTTATCGGAAAATGGCACTTAGGACACGAAGCTAATTATCCAGACAAACAAGGCTTTGATGAGATGTACGGAACAACAAATGCAGGACATCCAAAAAACTACTATTTCCCATTTTTTAATGCGGATGAAGACCCTAAAGAATTCTTAAAATCAGGTCTTAAGGAAGGTGATTATTTAACGGATGTATTGACAAACGGTGCAACTGATTTTATCAAAAACTATGATAAAAACGAACCTTTTATGTTGTCGTTTTGGTATTACACGGTGCACGGGCCGCAAGTAGGTCGAAAAGATTTGATAGCTAAATATAAGGCCAAAGGAATGGAAGGTAAATATGCCGATTTGGGTGCGATGGTAGAAACATTGGATGAGTCTGTTGGGAAAGTTAGAAAGGCTTTAGAAGAAAAAGGAATTGCAGACAATACCATTATAATTTTAATTTCCGATCAAGGAGGGGCTTTTCCAAATACACCACTTAGCGGCGGTAAAAAAGGAGGCAATACATTAGGTGAAGGTGGTGCTCGTGTCCCTTTTATGGTGTATTACCCAGGGGTAACCAAAGCAAATACGGTTACTGATATTCCAGTGCAATCTTTAGACTTATATCCAACATTGATAGAAATTGCTTCAGGTAAAAAATGCACTGATGATTGGATACAAGGAAAAAGTTTAATGCCGATTTTAAAAGGCGATACCATGGAGAAAAGAAAATTATATTTCTTCCGTAGTTATGAAGATCAATATGCAGCGGTTATTGATGGCGACTGGAAACTCATTAAATACCACAGTGGCAAATTTCAACTCTTCAATGTGAAGGAAGATATTAGCGAACAGAATGATTTAATCGATAAAAACCTTGAAAAAGGAAAAGAATTAAAGAAAGCAATTGCTGAATGGGAAAAAGAAGCAGTACCTGTTTATTAAAAATGAAATCAAAAGAATTATTTAAAATATAAGCGTTTTTTAGTTAATACAATGATAACGATGGGTTTTTGGGCTCAGAAATCATGAACAAAAACTAATAATAAATTTAGATTATGAAATTAAAAGCAACAGTAATATGCTTTTTGATGATTTGTATCAGCGCAACAATGGTTGCTCAAAAAAAGGCAGAAATAGCAAAAACGCCTCCAATGGGTTGGAATAGTTGGAATTGGTTTGGCAAAGATGCTATTAATGAAAAAGTAGTAAAACAAGTTATTGATGATATGGTAAAAGAAGGCTTGCGAGATGCAGGTTATATTTATGTTATTATTGATGGAGGTTGGAGAGATACAAAATTAGGTCCCAACGGAGAGCTTTTACCGCATCCAGTTAAATTTCCAAACGGAATCAAACCATTAGCAGATTATGCCCATTCAAAAGGAATGAAGTTGGGGTTACATGTTGTTCCCGGAACGCATGATTGCGGTGGTGATCCTGTTGGAGCAGCAGGACGAGAAGAAGTGCATTTGAAACAATTTGAAGCATGGGAACTTGATTTTATAAAATTAGATCAATGCAAATACGTAGACGATCCATGTGCGACTTGTCCAAAATCAAAATCGGGATGGAGTGAAGAAACTTCAAAAGAATTGTATCAAAAATGGAGTAAACTTTTTAATGAAAGCGGTAGAGATATTTTTTATAGTATCTCGGCCTATAAATACAGAGATTGGTACCCAGACTTTTGCAATATGGCGAGAACTACAGGAGATATCAGATCAAGAATTCATACCGGAGGAGCAGATTTTTCAAAACCTTTAGATTTTGGAAAACCTCATTTTAGTGTTATGGAAATTGTTGAAGAAAATAACAAATCTGCAGAATTTGCGGGTAATGGCTATTGGAACGATCCAGATATGTTGGTTACCGGGGTGCATGGAATGTCTCATAATGAGCAAGAAGCACAATTTGCACTTTGGTGCATGATGAGTTCTCCTTTGATGTTAGGAAACGATCCAGGGAAAATGTCAAAATTCGAGAAAAACTTAGTTCTAAATAAAGAAATGATAGCCATCAACCAAGACCCAACTGAGCAAGGAAGAATCATTAAAAGAGTGGGTGAAACTCAAGTATGGTTAAAAAAATTAAAAGACGGAAAGCGCGCCGTTTTATTTTTGAATTTAGATGAAACTGGTCAGCAAGAAATCAAAATAAGTCTAAAAGAGTTGGGTTTCAGCGGAAAAGTGTTTGCACGAAACGTTATCAGTCATTCAGATTTAGGAAGTTTTTCTGATGAAATTGGGATGAAAGTAAATACACATCAAAGTAAAATGTTAGTACTTTCTAATTAAAAATCGAAAGCAAAAACCTCATTTCATAAAGTAAATTCACTCTTCTCTTATCTCATCAGTTTAATTCAAAAGGAAGAAAATTAATAACGAAATAAACTAAAAACAGTTAAATCATGAGGATTAATCTTTTTATACTAAGTATTATAATGTTCTTTTCATTAGGAGCATGTAAGCAAATTCCAGAAAAAGGAGCCGTTAAAGTAGCACCTAAAAAACCAAATATTGTATTGCTATTAGCCGATGATATGGGTTATGGGGAATTAGGGGCGTATGGTCAAAAAGAAATTAAAACCCCTTTTTTAGATTCATTGGCTTCTCAAGGTTTAAGGTTTACCGATTTTTATGCAGGAACCTCGGTTTGCTCTCCTTCAAGAGCTGTGTTAATGACAGGAGTGCATACAGGTCATGTGAGTATAAGAGGGAATAAGGGTGATTTTGGCAATAAATGGGAACGTGTTCCGTTACGCAAAACGGAAATTACCATTCCCGAAATGTTAAAAGATGCTGGCTATCAGTCTGCTATGATAGGGAAGTGGCATTTAGACGTTCCAGAAGATGTGAGTACATGGGCGAAAGGACGCGGATTTGACTATGCCGTACAAGAACAATGGGGAGAAGATGCCAATGGAAATGAAATAGACGAGCGTGTACATTGGGTTAACAATAACGAGGATTCTATTCTTTACGATTATACAAAGTATAAATGCTTGGATGAATTCCGTACAAATTTTGCATTAGATTATCTCCAAAATAAAAAGGAAAGCAATAAACCATTCTTCTTGTACATGTCCTACAGAATTCCTCATGCCCATGAGTATTTTATTAGCCATAATGATTTGTATCGTGAAAAAGGCTGGCCAGAAGAAGAAAGAAATCATGCTGCAAGAATAACCATGTTCGATTCACAAGTTAGAAGATTGTTCAATTTATTAAAAGCGCAGGGAGAATTAGAAAACACCTTAATTATTTTTACGAGTGATAATGGCCCTCAAAAGGAAAATCACGATCCGTTATTTTTTAAAAGTTCTGGAGGTTTAAAAGGGCATAAACGCGATTTGTATGAAGGAGGTGTACGTGAACCTATGATTGCATATTGGAAAGGGAAAATTTCTTCAGGAAAACCAACCAACCATCAAGGGGCGTTTTATGATATAATGCCAACCATAGCTGATGCAGCGGGTATTAAAGCGCCATCACAAACCGATGGTATTTCGTTTTTACCAACCTTATTAAATCAAGAACAAAAGAAACACGACCATTTGTATTGGGAAATACAAGAAGGTAAAGGGGAGAAAGGCTTTAAACAAGCAACCAGAATGGGAAAATGGAAATCCATTAGAATTGCTGATTCAAACAAAACTGAATTATACGATTTAGATAATGATGTTTTCGAAACCAAAGATGTTTCAGCTGAAAATCCAGAAATTGTTAGCAAGATGAATGAGATTCTGAAAAAAGAAAGTGTTGTTATAGAGCATTATCCTTTTTCTGGTGGGATTTTTAAATGAATTGAAAATCCATAAGTACCACACACACTGATTGTCTCAAATTTTTATCCGTAAAGACATTAATTAAACACATAAAGACAATTTTATACGTTTAATAAGCTTATTTTGAAATTCAATATACTTTAAAAATGAAAAAATTTATAACCGTACTACTAGTATTAATGAGTCTCATAAATGGTTTTGCCCAACAAAAACCAAATATTATTTGGTTAATGGCGGAAGACATGAGCTTAGATTTAGAATGTTACGGTATGCCTGCTGTTAAAACGCCTGTTTTAAATAAAATGGCTGAAGAAGGGGTTCGATTTGATAATTGTTTTGTAACAAATTCAATCTGCTCGCCAAGTAGATCTGCCATGATGATTGGTACCCATCAAAATAAAACCAACACCCAGAATCACCGTAGCAACAGGGACGTGCCTTTGGATGAACAATTCAAACCGTTTACCTATTGGTTAAAAGATGCCGGTTATACCACTATTTTGGGGCATCATGGGGTTATGGGCAAAGGCAGAAAAATTGATGTAAATTTTAAGCATGAACCCTTAGGTGAATGGGACGGAAAAACAAAATTTGGGCTTTTTGATAAATACGACAACTTTGAAAAAGAAGATCAACCATTTTTTGCTCAAATTCAGCTGGTAGCTTCTCATCGAGGCGATTGGTGGAATGATGTTCGAGCAGAATCAAAGCATCCTGTAAATCCAAAAGATGTCGTATTACCTCCATATTATGCCGATGACCCAATCATTCGGTTAGACTGGGCTAAATATTTAGATCAAATAGAATATTTAGATAATGAAATTGGAATGATTTTCAAGGAGCTAGAAGATAAAGGGATGGCAGAAAATACCATTGTTATTTTTATTGGCGATAACGGACGTTGCAATATAAAAGGCAAGGGCTATTTGCATGACCCAGGACTACATATTCCTTTAATAGTATATTATCCAAAAGAATTTAAAGGAGGGCAAATTAGAAAAGACGTGGTAAGTACTACCGATATTACAGCGTCTATTTTAGATTTTGCTGGTGTAGATATTCCAAAATACATAACGGGCAAACCTATTTTCGAAAAAAAATTCAAAAGAGATTATGTTTATGCTGCTCGCGATTTGTGGGATGAAGTTCAAGAAAAATCAAGAGCCATTACATCCGATGAATGGAAATACATTAGAAATGATAAACCGGAAATGCCTTTTGATGTACATCAGGCGTATTTAGAATTTTATCGTCCCGCCGTTCACATCATGCGAACTTTAAAAGCTGAAGGTAAACTTAATAAAGATCAAGCATTCTTTTTTGAAAATTCCAAACCTAAAGAAGAATTGTACAATTTAAAAAGCGATCCATTTGAACTGATAAATCTAGCTTACAACCCTAAATATGCATCCATATTAAAAAAGCTAAGAAAGAAAACAAAATCTTTTGAAAAAGACATGAAAGCTGTTAGTAATGTATATCACCCAGAGCATGCCACTGCGGTTGATGTTTTAAATTGGGTGAAAACACACAAGCCAGATTTGTATAAACAAATGCAAAATGGGGTGGAAATTGGGTTTAAAAATTTGTCAAAAGAATATAAAGATTTAAAACATTAATTACAATATCTAATCAACTAAAAAACACAATATACCATGCATATTTCAGCTATGAAATCCTCCAAAAGAATTCTTGTTCAGTTCTTAATGTTATTTTCTTTTTTAAGCTTACAAGCGTGTCAAGAAATAGGTGTTCAAAATATAAAAATAAATGATGATTGGAAATTTAAACTATTAGAAGCAAATGATGTTGATGAAAGTAGTTATCATTTAGCTGATTTAAACGATACATCTTGGGAATCTGTTAGTTTGCCACATACAGCAAATTTAGAACCTTTGGTTGTTAATAACCAATGGCAAGGTATCTGTTGGTACAGAAAAAACTTAAATATTCCTGCCTCTTATAAAAATAAAAGACTGATTATAGAATTGGAAGCCGCCATGAACCATTCTAAAATTTGGATTAATGGGATGGAAGTTGTTACACATCTGGGCGGTTATTTGCCAGTTGTGATTGATATTACAAAATATGTTGAAGCTGGTAAAAACAATAATATTGCCATTCGATTAAACAATACCGATAACCCAATTACCGGACCTAAACCATTAAAGATTTTAGATTTTAATATGTATGGTGGTTTGTATAGAAATGCTTGGTTAAAAGTGAAAAATAATGTGCATATTTCCCATCCAGTGTTGGCAGACAAAACTGCTGGCGGTGGTGTTTTTATTACCTATCCAAAAGTTTCAGAATCAGAGTCTGTGGTTCAAATTAAAACGCATATCATAAATGAGGAAAAAGAATCAAAAGGGGTGAAAGTAGTTCATTCTATTTTTCATAAAGGTGAATTGATAAAAGAGCAAATAGCGAATACAACAACCATTGAAGCAGGAAAAGATGAAGAAATTATTGAAAAAATCTCTATAGGAAATGCTAAGTTATGGTCACCTAAAACACCAAATCTATATCAGGTAGAAACAAGAGTTTATGTTGATGATGAAATTATGGATATGGCTTCAAATAAATTCGGAATAAGAGCATTCACTTTTAAAGACAACAAACTTTATATCAATGGCGAACAAACGTATTTAAGAGGCGTTAACCGTCATCAGGAATATCCATTTGTTGGTTATGCCCTTTCAGATAATGCCCAATATCGGGATGCTAAAAAAATAAAAGAAGGTGGTTTTGATTATATAAGATTATCGCATTACCCACAATCTCCCGCATTTATGGATGCTTGTGACGAGTTAGGTTTGGTGGTAGTGGATGCCATTTTGGGCTGGCAATATTATTTAGATAGTGATGCATTTAGAGAACAAGCCTATAAATCGGCCAAAGAATTGATTTATAGAGACCGTAATCATCCCTGTGTTTTGGCATGGGAAGTATCGTTGAACGAAACCAAAATGCCTATTTTCTTTATGGAAGAACTCAACAAAATTGTTCATGAACAATACCCAGGTGAAAAAGTGTATTCTTGTGGTTGGATGAACGATGTGTACGATATTTATTTTCAGGCACGCCAACACCGATTGATGCACCCTGAAGATAATGATGGCTCAAAGCCTTATTCGGTTTCTGAATATGGCGATTGGGAATATTATTCAAACAATGCTGGTTTAAATCAGGATAAACTTTCAAAAACCAAGCGTTACGAATCCAGTAGTCGTCAAAAGCGAGAATATGGCGAAGCGCGGTTATTACAACAGGCTAAAAATTTGCAAGAATCACATAACGATAATATGAATACCTCGGCATATTCAGATAGTTATTGGGTAATGTACGATTACAATCGTGGGTACCATCCCGATATAGAGTTTTCTGGTGTTATGGATATATTCAGAATACCAAAATTTGGATACTATTTCTTTAAAAGCCAAAGAGACGCTTCAGATGAAGTTGTTTTGAATATTGCCTCTTATTGGAATGAAAAGTCCCCACTTAATTTAAGTGTGTTCTCAAATTGTGATGAAGTAGCTTTGTATTTGAATGACGAATTAGTGGAGAGGCGCCACCCGGATGTCAATACTATTTCCAACAACTTAAAACACCCACCATTTACATTTAATATGCCTGAGTTTAAAGCAGGCGCGCTCAAAGCCGTGGGGTATATTGATGGAAAAGAAGTAGCTGAACACCTTGTGCAAACACCCAAAAAACCAACGGGTTTAAAAGTTTGGCTGGATGAAAGTGGCGTAGCACCACAAACAGGAGTTAATGATGTTGTATTCTTATACATGGCAGCTATTGATGAAAACGGAACCATAATACCAGATTATTCAGAAGAAGTATCACTTGAAATAAATGGAGATGCCCAACTAATGAATATCGGTAATATTACTGCTGAAGCCGGTATTGCAACGGCACTAATTAAAATAGGAAAAAAATCGGGGGCTATTACTTTCAATGCCTCGTCGCAAAATTTAAAAGGAACCTTAAAGCTAAACTTAGAATAATAAACAGCTCTTAGTTGCGAATATCCTATTGCTTGAACAAGTTATCATAATGATAATCAGGTGTTAACAAAAATTAAGACCTGTCCAAATATATAAAATGATTTACTAATACATACATTTTTTGTACTCGTGTGTACACCGTTTTCTTGTAAATACTTGAAATTTACATAAATCGAAATAACCCATTTGTTGAAATGAAAAACAATATAGAATTTTTGAGATTAAAACCGATTACAGGATTGATAATGCTATTAACCATATACGGCTGCATGGCTCAAAATGGTAAGCCAGAATCTGTTGTATTCAATCTTGGTGTCTCAGAAGATGCCACATTTGCGGTGGTATCCAGAATATTGTTAGCGAATGAAAAACCTATTTCTGTTATAAAATTTGAAAAAGGTACCTACCATTTTTATCCGGAAAAAGGATTCGAGAAATTTTGCTATTTGTCCAATCATGGCGATTTAATGCTAAAAACACCTTTTCCTATTGAAAATCTTAAAGATTTAACCATTGATGGCCAAGGGTCTACCTTCATTTTTCATGGTGTTATGATTCCTTTTCTAATAGAAGGAAGTAGTAACATTACAGTTAAAAATGTAACTATAGATTGGGCGCAGTCATTTCATAGTGAAGGCCTTATTGTAGCAACAGACCAAAAGAACAAAACGTTTGATATGCAAATTTCAGACGAATATCCATACGATATCCGTAATGGTCAAATCTATTTCATAAAAGAATATTATGAGCATAGTTTAGGGCAATCTATCTTATTCGACCCAGTAAGAAAAGCTGTAGCTTATAATACGGAAGCTTACACAGGCATTTCTACAATTGCTCGCACTTCTGTGAAAAATAATATTGATAAAATAAAGTATAAATATGAGCATGATGATCGTGCGCCAGAGTTTAAAAATATAGGAACAGAAAGCAAATTAGTTGTAGAACAGTTAAAACCAGGATTAGTTCGTGTTCATAATCATAAAAAACAAATGCCTCCAGTAGGTATGATTTTAACTATGAAAGGCGAGCAAGGGATTAATAGAGTTTCTCCTGCGTTTAGAGTAACGCATACTAATGGTTTTAACGGAACTAATGTTAATATTCATCATGCGGGTGGGATGGGAATTATTGCTGAAAACTCATCCGATTTAATCTTAGATAATTTTAATATAACACCGTCTCATGGCCGGATGGTTTCAACCACTGCCGATGCTACTCATTTTGTAGGATGCAGAGGCAAAGTAGTTTTAAAAAATTGCACATTTAATAATCAACTGGACGACGCCATGAATGTACATGGAACCTATCAAAAAATCGTAGACGTTATAGACGATTATAGTATTGGTGTACGCATGATGCATCATCAACAACTCGGTTTTGTTATAGGTGGTGAAAATGATAACATTGGGTTCGTAAGATTAGATAAGTCATTCTTTCCATACAGTAAAGGAACTATTAAAAAAACAGAATATTTAAACAATAGGTATCAAATCATCACATTTAACGAAAAATTACCTGCAGATTTAAAAACGGGGGATTTAATTGAAAATTTAGATGGCTATCCCGATTTACTGGTTCAAAACTGCAATATAGGTAGTAATAGGGCACGAGGGTTATTGATTTCGAACCCTTTAAATACAGTTATAGAAAACAATGTTTTTAATACAGAAATGGAAGCTATTCTTGTTCCTGTTGAAAGTGGTTATTGGTTCGAATCTGGAAATGCAGCTAATGTAATTATTAGAAACAATGAATTTAAAGATTGCCAATATGGTGGCCATGATAGAGGCGTCATACGCTTTGTCACAGACGACGATAATAAAAATATTGCATTTAAAAATATAGAGATTTCGAACAATACATTCAATCAGTTTGATAATCTTATTCTTCAAATATCAAATACTGATGGTGTGAAATTTACAGAAAATACCATTACAAATTCCGGAACATTTCCAATGTTAAATCCAGGAAATTCAGCATTAAAAATAAAATCTTCTAAGAATATTGTGCTTAAAAATAATATTTATAAAGGAAAAGCAAAAGTAATTCTAGAAACTGAAGAAGGTATGGAAAAACTAAAATTTAAATAACTAAACTATAAAACTAAAACAATGAAATATGAAGACAATTTACTAGAGTAACCCTTTAAACAATTTGACAATCTAATTATTAACTAACAAACTTAATAATTGGATTAATACTATTAACTAAATATTTAAACTAATGAAACTAAACAAATTAAAGACTAAAAAAAGGTTGCTAAGCCATTACGTGTTTATGCTATTTTTTACCATCTTTTGCACTACTATAACAGTTCAAGCTCAAAATTCTGAGATTACTGGAATTGTTACAAGTGTTGATGATGGTATGCCAATACCAGGGGCCGCCATAATAAAAGTAGGTACTACAACAGGAGCTGTCACTAATTTTGATGGTGAATATACCATTGATGCTAAAAGGGGAGATGTGCTTCAATTTAGTTATTTGGGGATGGTAACCAAAACAATAACCGTGGTTCAATCTCCTTTGAATGTAGCTTTAGAATCGGATATTCAAGGATTAGACGAGGTTGTTTTAGTTGGATATGGAAAAGTGAAAAAATCTGATATTACCGGTTCTGTGTCTTCTATAAGTGCCAAACAACTGACCCAAACACAATCAACCTCTATAGCACAGGCTATTCAAGGTAGAGCTGCAGGCGTTTCGGTTACAAAAAGTTCAGGTCAGCCAGGATCTACGCCTACCGTACGAATTAGAGGTGTTGGTACGGTTAATGACGCAGATCCACTGTATATAGTTGATGGCGTTCCAATTAATGATATTACCAATATAAATATGGACGATGCCCAGTCGGTTGAAGTATTAAAAGATGCATCTGCTACAGCTATTTATGGTTCTAGAGGAGCTAACGGAGTGGTGTTAATTACTACAAAATTAGGAAGTGAAATGAAGCCAGTTATTTCTTATAAAACCTATATAGGTGTGGAAAATAGAATTGACAATTTAGAAGTTATGAATGCTGAACAATGGGCTACTACCTATAATGAAGGAAAAACAAACGATGGAGCAGCTCCTGAACCTGCTTTTGCAGATCCATCATCATTAGAATCTTATAATTGGAAGGATGCTGTGTATAGAACGGGTACTATTGAAAGTCATCAATTATCGATATCTGGTGGAACTGAAAAAGCATCTTATTATGTCTCATTTGGTAACCTTTCTCAAAAAGGAATTGTAAACAATACGTCTTTTAAGAGAACTAATTTTAGAGTAAACAACACATATCAAATAAAGCCTAAAATTAAAGTGGGGCACAATTTACAGTATGCAAACTCAAAAACGAATTCAGTTGCTTCTTTTGGAGGGAACTCTAATTTTAAAACGGCATTTATTGGGTATGTTGTAGATCCTACATCTCCAATATATAATACAGATGGTTCACCAGCCAGACCATTATATTCTACAGAGATAAGAAACCCTGTAGGTTTAACAATATATGAGCAAACGCCTTTAGAAAAGGAAAGTTTTTTAGGGAATGTATTTATTGAAGCTGACCTTTTAGAAAATTTAACGTTTAGATCTAACTATGGTTTAGAGATTAATAATGGAAAGGTAGATAATTTTCAACCCGCGTACTTTATTTCTGCAGAACAAAATAGACCTGTAAATATCTATAATTTATTAAGGTCTGAAAGTAGAGTGAATGTTTGGTCTAATACCTTAAATTATAATATAGCATTTAAGGAAAAACATAGTATCAATGCTTTGTTGGGGCATGAGTTGCAAAAATCAGATTTTAACAATGTTTTAGCCTCCAGAAGTGGAATTCCAGATGGTGTAGAAAACCCTACCTTAGGAGCAGGAGCGGTAGATTCGTCAACAAATAATGGGAATATTGCGAGTTCATCATTATTGTCTTTTTTTGGTAGATTAAATTATAATTATGACGAAAGATATTTATTTACAGGTACTTACAGGTTAGATGGTTCTTCAAGATTTGGCAAAAACAACAAATACGCTCAATTTCCATCGTTAGCCTTGGCGTGGAATGTTCATAAAGAAGGTTTTTACAATATTGATGCGATTAATCAATTAAAGTTCCGTGTCGGATGGGGGGAAACAGGAAACCAAAATATACCAAACTCTGCTATCTTCAGTACGTTGAGCACTAGCCAAAATTATTTATTGGGCAACGATGAAACAACAGTGGTTGGTTTGGCTCCATTAAGGCCAGGTAATCAAGATTTAAAATGGGAAACTACAACTACCACAAACATTGGCTTGGATTTAGCGTTGTTAAATAATTCTATTACGTTTACGGCAGATTATTTTGTGAAAACAACTTCTGATATGTTGTTGGAATCTCCCATATTACAAACATCTGGATATGGTTTAAACCCAACAGTAAATGCCGGAGAGATTGAAAATAAAGGATTAGAATTCTCCTTAAATTATAAGAAAAATATCAATGACTTTTTCTTTAGTGTTGGAGGTAATATTTCCATCATTGATAATAAAGTATTAAGTCTAGCTTCAAAAGGCAGTAATATTTCTACAGGTTTTGCGGGTAACGGCTTTCAGGGTATTAGCAGAACTGAGGCGGGGCGCTCTATAGCATCTTTTTATGGATTGGAAGCTATCGGAATTTTTCAAAATCAAGATGAAATTGATAATTATGCATCACTTCCAGGAACTAAACCAGGAGATGTTAAGTATAGAAATTTAAATGGAGACACTGAAATTAATGATAGTGATAGGACATTCATTGGTTCACCGCTACCGGACTTTACTTATGGGTTTAATGTTGATATGACTTACAAACAATTTGACCTGACAATGTTTTTTCAAGGAGTTCAAGGAAATGATATTTTTAACGCTACTGGATATTTATTGGAAGGAGCCTTAGACACTAATTTGAGTACAGAATTCTTAAACAGATGGACAGGCGAGGGTACTAGCAATTCTGTACCGAGAGCCACATTTGATGGATTTGCCAATAACAATAGGTTATCAAGCAGATTTGTTGAAGATGGATCGTATCTACGGTTGAAAAATATTCAAATAGGTTATAATTTCCAAGATCAAATTTTGGAGAAAACATTTATTTCAAAAGCTAGGATTTATTTAGCTGGGCAGAATTTATTTACGATTACGAATTATAATGGAATGGATCCAGAACTTGGTGTAGATGAAACACAATCCCAAGAAGGGAGTAGAACATCCTTAGACTTAGGGATTGACAGAGGTAGATATCCGTCAACAAGAACGGTTTCTTTAGGATTAGATATTAACTTTTAAAAGCATTGATTATGAAATTATTTAATAATATTAATAGATACATAAAGTACGGTTTTTCAATTTTAATAGTTGCCATGCTATTCGTTTCCTGTACAGACGATTTAGATTCTAAAGCTTATGGAGAGCCTGTTTTGGAAGATTTTTATAAAAATCCAGCTCAGGCAGAGCAAGCTTTAATAGCAGCGTATTCCTCTATGAGCGAAATAGCGGGTAGTGACTTTTGGGGCACTATGGGTAACGATGTTATTTTTGGTGAAATAGGTACGGACGACTTTATTAAAGGTGGACGTACGGCAGAAAACAATGCGCCACTATTTGAGAGAGACAATTGGGCAATCACAACATCAAACCCAATAATAGAACAAATGTGGAAAATAAACTA
Organism: Mariniflexile sp. AS56; assembly: GCF_030552475.1. Classification (GTDB taxonomy): domain Bacteria; phylum Bacteroidota; class Bacteroidia; order Flavobacteriales; family Flavobacteriaceae; genus Mariniflexile. The sequence goes on from NZ_JAUPED010000010.1 coordinate 127,027, forward strand.
TAAAGGTATATTATTTGCTAATTTGGTTATTGAAAATGTACCAAACATTTCTTTTGAAGATGAAGTAAGAAAAAAGGAAATTTTAGCGGAAGCTCATTTTCTACGTGCTTTTTATTACTTTGATTTGGTTAACTCTTTTGGTGGCGTACCAATTATTAGTAAGCCTTTAAAAATTGGAGAATTTAACGTTCCAAGAGCTACCAAAGAAGATTCTTATAAACTTATTGAAGATGACTTAAAAATTGCAATTGCAGATTTGCCATCAAGATTGGATAGAGATGCTAGTTATACAGGTCGTGCTGATAAAGGAGCTGCTTTAGGAATGATGATGCGGGTGTCTTTATATCAAAATAAAATGGGGCAAGTAGAGACTTATGGAAATCAGTTATTTGCTTTAGGTCATGAGTTAACACCAGACTATGCTACAATCTTTCAACCAGAAGGTGAGTGGAATATAGGTTCTCTTTTTGAAATTAACTTTTCTTCAGATGCAAGTATATTAGGAACAGGAATACCAAAGCGTGTAAACCCGAACAGCAACAGAGGCGGGGGATTTGTTCAAGCAAGAGTTGATTTGAGGAATGAATATGAGACAAATGATCCTCGATTTGGTGCTACCTTGTTTTTTAAAGATGCTCCTTATGGTACAGATTGGTATGTAAGAAAGTATGCTTGGGCCCCTTATACAAATTATGAAATACCAACAATAGGAGGTGATAACAACAGTGCAAATAATATTCGTATTATTAGACTTGCAGATGCTTATTTAATGTATGCAGAAGCCATTTATAACACAGATCCTACAAAAGCAATTGAATATGTTAATAAGGTTAGAACAAGAGCCAGAGGCACAGCATTACCTACTGTAGTTCCTAATCTTCCTGATACATTATCAGGACAGCCTTTGTTAGATGCTATTTACCATGAAAGACGCGTAGAGCTTGCTGGTGAAGGGTTTAGATTTCACGATTTAGTAAGAACAGGAAGAGCAGAAGCTTTGTTAAGCCCTTATGGTTTCGTAAAAGGAACTCATGAACTAATGCCTTTACCTGTTGGACAAGTAACATTATCAGAAGGGGTTTTGGTTCAAAACCCAAATTACTAGCTAAAAAATATGTTTAGGGTTTATGGCGTTTTTTTTTCGTGCTAAAACCAAATTAACTAAACTGAACAATTTACTGATTTGAAAAAAAATAATTATTGATAAAATCTTAATAATTAGACTTAAAACTAAATTACTAACAAAATTTTAAACAAATGAAACTAAACAAATTAAAGACAAAAAAAAGGTTGCTAAGTCATTATGTACTTATGCTATTTTTTACGCTCTTTTGTACTACTGTAACGGTTCATGCGCAAAATTCTGAGATTACAGGAGTTGTTACAGGTGTAGATGATGGCATGCCAATCCCTGGTGCTACTGTATTAAAAGTTGGCGCTAAAACGGGTGCCGTAACAAATTTTGATGGCGAATATTCCATAAATGCTAAAATAGGAGATGTTCTTCAATTTAGTTATTTGGGGATGGTGCCTCAAACAGTAATTGTTACTCAAGCCAAATTAAATGTTAAATTACAATCGGATCTTCAGGATTTAGACGAGGTTGTGGTAGTTGGATATGGTACTGTTAAGAAAAAAGAAATTACAGGAGCAGTAGCTCAGCTAAAAAACGATGATATTGAGCAGTTTGTTACATCGGATTTGGCTTCTTCAATGCAAGGGCAAATTGCAGGTGTTAGTATATCTGCAAGTTCAGGAGAACCTGGAGAGGCTTCTGATATTCAGATTAGAGGTATAACTTCATTAAGCGGTTCAAACACACCTCTTTTTGTCGTTAATGGTATCCCACAAATTGGAGATCCTGGTTTGAGTTCAAACGAAATTGAAACTATTGATGTTCTAAAAGATGCGGCATCTACTGCCGTGTATGGAGCCCGAGGAGCTGCTGGTGTTATTTTGATAACAACAAAACAAGGCGTAGCAGGTCAAATGAAAGTTGATTTTAATTATACTTTTGGACTTCAAACTTTAGGGGATGGAACTCCTTTAATGAATACTAGAGATAATTTATTTTACGAAACTAACAGAAATGAACATTCAAATGTGTCTTTTGTGCCCCTTATAGAAAGATACCCAGAATGGATCAATAACGATAACACATTTGATGATTATGTGTTAAATAGAAATGCAGAAGTAAAAACATATAATTTAATTGTTTCTGGTGGTGCAGATAAAATTACATATAGCATTGTAGCTGGTTTGTTTGACCAAGATGGTTCTATAATTAATTCAAATTTTAAAAGATATAATGGTCGAGCTTCTACTACTTATACAACAGATAATTGGAACATTGAAGGTAGTTTGGCTTTTACTCTAGAAAACAGAAAAAGATCCAGTGAAGGACTTATTGTTTTGGCTAGTAGGTACAGACCTTATTTTCCGCTAATTGATCCGAGTGAAGATCAGAGTGATATCATTGATAATGGTGGGATAAGAACGCCGTCGGTAGCTTTAAATGAAGCGCTTAGACGGCAAGACAATAGTAATAGCGATAGAATTAATGCGAGTTTAAAGTTAGATAGAAAATTATCAGAATCTTTAAACTTTATAACAAGGGTAGGAACATCGATTTCCAATGATCTTCGAAAATTATTCAGACCAGCTTTTGTGCTTTATGATATTGAACAGGACATAACCGAAGTTGACAACACAAGAAATGGCGTAGCTAATATATCATCTAGAACTACCAAATTCAGTTGGGATGCAAGCTTAAATTTCAAAAAACAGTTTGGAGATCATAATTTAGCGGCTACAGGTATTATAGCCTTAGAAGAGGACAGTTACGAAGCTTTTGATGCTTCTATCCAAGGCGTTACAAATAATAACATTTTTGTTTTGGATATTGGATCTGTAAACCCAGCAGTTAATAGCGGGTTTAACCCAATACTACCATCTAATACCGATAATTACAATAAAAAAACGGTGGGTACATTAGCTAGATTGCAATATAATTATAAAGGTAGGTACTTACTTTCTGGACTAGTAAGGTATGATGGGTCTTCAAGGTTTGGAAAGGAATATCGTTGGGGAACATTTCCATCTGTGTCAGCTGCTTGGAATATTTCTGATGAGCCATTTTGGAAGCCAATAAAATCTACTGTAAACAACTTTAAATTAAGACTTAGCCACGGTACAGTGGGCAACGATAGTTTTAGTGATTATGAATTTGCCAGTACCATCTCGAATCAGTTTAGTAATTATCTTTTTGATGAAAATGATGCGGAGGAATCTTTCGGAGCTGCAATATTGTCCTATGCTAACAGCAATGTAAAATGGGAAACTTCAGTTTCAAATAACGTAGGTTTAGATATTTCTTTCTTGAAAAACAAATTTAGGGTTACTGCAGATTATTATATAACTAAAAAAAGAGACATGCTGTTTCCAATAACCTTACCCGGTTCTGCTGGAGCAATTTACGATAATCAATTGACGTTAAATGTTGGAGACATGGAGAATAAGGGTGCTGAACTAGCTATTAATTATCGTGCTAATATTGGTAAAAGCAAACTTAGTATCGGTACTACGTTTACAACAAACGAGAATAAAATTACCAGAATACAAGAAGGTGTAGGTTTTATACCTAACCAAGGTAGATTGGTGAATGGGGACAATTATATTACGGCGCTTGTACAAGGTTATGAAGCTGGCGCTTTTTGGTTGTACGAAACCAATGGTGTTGTGCAAACAGATGAACAATTAGCAGCATATACTGCACTAGAAAACAGAGAAACTGCACAAAAAGGAGACTTAATGTATGTTGATACAAATGATGATGGAAAAATTACCGACGCAGATAGAAGTTATAAAGGCAGTGGTTTACCCGATTTTGAATATGGTCTAAATTTAAATTGGAATATAGGTAGTTTTGATTTATCCATGAATTGGTTCGGCACTGTAGGATCTGAAATTTTGAACGGGAATAAGGCAGACACTTATAATTTTGAACGACATCAGGATTTGGTTAATATGTGGACACCCAATAATCCTACTTCACAAATTCCTTTATTCAGAGGTGCTGGAAACGATCATCCTAACTACTCTGGTACCACCGATTTTTGGTTGGAAAACGGGGATTACTTACGTCTTAAACAAATTACACTAGGTTATTCATTGCCGAAAGACACTATGAGTAATTTAGGTGTGACTAATTTTAGATTATTTCTATCAGCACAAAATGCTTTAACCTTTACAAAGTATTCTGGTTACGACCCAGAAATAGGAGGAGGTAATGTTGCAAGACGAGGTATAGACTCTTCTAGATACCCTATTGCTGCGTTATATAGTTTAGGATTTAAAATCGATTTTTAAAATAAAACAAAATGGATATGAAAAAATATTTAATATTAACAACAGTATTGTTCGTAATGTTTGGAACATTGCTTTCATGCGACGATTATTTGGAGGAAACAAACCCCAACCAAATATCATCAGATATTTATTGGTCAACTCTTGACGAGTCTAATGCCAATTTAACCTCAGTATATAATGGTATGCTTAATGAGTTTTTAATTAATGCCCGAGTAGAGGCTTGGAGATCGGATGAGGGATATGCTGGACAACGAATAAGTAACTCAGGGATACCGAATATAGACGCAGGTGCTTTAAATTGGTATAACCAACAAATAGATGAAAACACATTGGAAGTTGGCAAAAGATGGGATGCTTTGTACAATGTTATTTTTAGAGCGAATCAGGTTATCCAAGGATTAAACGGAATGACTGATGATTTAAAAAGCCAAGAAAAATGGACAGAACAAATGGGGCAAGCTCGATTTTTCAGAGGCTTAGCACACTTTTATCTACATTCAACTTACAACCAAGGAAGAATTATAATTCGCGAAAAAAATCCAGTAGCAGCTTCTGATTTTCCTAAAGCAGTTTCAGAATCTGATGATGTCATTAAATTCTTCAGGACAGATTTAGAATATGCGTATACCAACCTACCAGGTCAATTAGAGCCTAAAACCCGAGTAGATGCAGGTACCGCAGGAACCATTTTAGGAATGAGTTACCTTTACGAAAATGATTTCCAAACAGCAAAAACTTATTTTAATGATATCATTAACAATGTAAATAAAGATTATGGGTATCAACTAGAACAAGATGCCAGTATCATGTTTACCAGAGCTGGCGATTATAATTCGGAATCTATCTTTGAAATTAATTACAGTCTCCTTATACCACAAAACACTAATTTTTTCGAATATGATTATTTAACAAGAAGTGCAAGATATTCAGCTCCAGGTTCAGCTGGAGGTTCTAGTACTTTAGAAGCCTTTACTCCCGCTACATGGTTGGTTCATGCCTATTCTACAGATGAATTGGACGAAACAGATCCAAGGAATACGGTTACAAATCACGTTGGCGTTAAAAGATTAAGAAAAGTTTCTTTAAGGGCATCAGCAATGGTAGCCGTAGTAAACGATGAAGATACACCATACTACGGAGCCATATCAGCACCTATACTACATAATTTCAGAAATCTAGGATTGTTTGGATATTTCAAAAAATACACAAATCATGATATTACAAATAACGAAGGTAATTTAGGGACAAATAGCTGGCAGTCTCCTAAAAACGTGATTGTAAACAGGTTATCTGGCGTATATTTAATGATGGCAGAATGCTTAAATGAAACTGGAGATGCTGAAGGCGCATTATTTCATATCAATAAAGTTCGCGACAGATGGGCATTAAAAGATTTATCATCTACAGATTATGATTCTAAAGAAAAAATAAGAGAACGTTTACAATTTTACGAATACCCAATGGAATTATCGGTAGAGGGGTTTTCAACACGAAACATAGATTTGCGTAGATGGGGAATAGCCAAACAACGTTATACAGATTTAAGTGAAGCAGAATATTATGCAACAGATTATGACTATACTGATGAGGAAGGTAATCAAGCAACAAGACCCGATTGTTTGGTCAGAGCAGGTGTAAGTCCTAACCCAAGTGAAGACATTCAAATAGTTCCTGAATTTTCTATTACTGCCCAAAATTATAAAGATGGCTACTTGCCAATACCGGTTAGCGAAGTCATTAATAACCCACTGGTTTCTAATTAATTTTTAAAAGAAAAAAGATGAAAAAAATATTAATATTAACAGGTATAATACTTGCTTCTTTACTGAGTTGTAACGAAGATGACTATGAGGCCCCTTATGGCGATTATTCTAGCTTTAATTGGTTGACAACAGAAAATTCTGAGGAAACCGATTACGTTATTCCCATTAATGGATTTATCGGGTTTTATGATCTTTCTAATAATCCTCTCAGTAATTCGTGGGAAATACCAGAAGGTACCAGTTTTTTAAATAATAAATTCACTTCTGGTGCTAATGGGTATTCAGAATTTATAACATCAAACGGACCCTCTAGTTCAAGTCAAAAACAAGCCAATATACTGTTTACAACACCAGGAATTAAAGAAATTGTACTTAACAGCACCTTTAAAGATTCAGTTACGGATGGGGTGTTTTTAGATGGCGTTTGGAAAGTTGAAAAAAAGTTTACCGTTGATGTTTTTGCAGACATAAACCCAGCATTTAAAGTGCTAAAAGGGGGTGTAGAAATTCTTAGTATCACTGAAAATGACATGCCACTTGCCGGAAATTCTGCCTCTTGGCCAACCGTTTCGATTGAAGCAGGAGAAGAACTTACCTTTGTCGATTTAACAACTGTTGGTCGTCCAGATACAAGAACATGGACCTTTAATGGCGGTAATAAAGCAAGTACAAATACCGAAACAGCTGTGGTTGGTTACTTTGCTTTAGGAACCTTTAAAGCAGGAAGCTTAACGGTAAAGAGAAATAATTCTGCCACAAAACCAGCAGGAGAAACGGTAAAACTCATTCCACTTAATATTCAAGTGGTACCATCGTCTCAACCATTTGTACAAGTTGGTCAAATAAACGAAAATGCATCCGAAGTCATCTCTTTTAAAGTGAGTGGTCAAGTTCAAACACTGTCTGGACAAGAAGGAAACTTTGCGGTTCATGTTACTAATGCAACTGCTGGTTTTGATAAAAATATTGCGGTAGTTTCTGCAAAAATCAATAGTTCCGATTTAACCCAAATTGATCTTACTTTGGGAGAACCAATTTTTAACTCAGATATTGTTACTGTTCAATACACAGCGGGTAACATTGTTTCTGTAGATACTAGGGTGCTTGAAAGCTTTGGACCTGTGAATGTAGGCATGCATTTTGAAGGCGCCATGAATGTTGCAGGATTTACTGGATATGAACAGGAATGGGGTGGATCTGGAAATCAATTTAGAAAGGCAAATACAGAAGGTTATTTTGCTCAGCATAATGGTACCAGTGAGGCTGGTCCGTTATATTATTGGCGAGACACTTCCTTTAAAAAGGAAGGAAACAGCTCTATGAAATTTGAAACAGATGCCTCGGGTATCCCTTCGCTTGCTAGGTTACAAGGCAGTAGTTTTAGTTCCTTAAGTCCGGTTACTGCGGGGTCTTACATACCAGCTGTTTGGATTTATTTAGACAGTGGTAATACCATGTCTTCAATTCAATATAATTTCACTACAGATGCATCTTTTGTATTTGACATTTCGACCACAACTAGAGGTCAATGGGTTAGGTTAAAACTTCCAGTAGTAACCTTGCCAGATATTAATTCAGGTAGACTTGATTTAAATATTAGTAATAGTGGTCAGGCTGATGCCAGAGTCCAAAAACTTTGGTTAGATAGTTTTGATTTGTTAATCATTGAAACAAGATGATATTAGAATATATGATATAAATGTAAAATGCTTCCCTTTCATTTTGAATTGGGAGCATTTTTTCTATAGTAACTAAATTCTGATAAAAACTATTAAATTGATTATAAATACTAAGGGAAATATGAAAACATTAAAACATTTGATGCTACTGGCATCCATCTTATTTATTAGCTTTAGCTGTAAGGATAAGCAACAGCATGAAACAGCTCTGGCTATAGAATCAACTAAAAAACCAAACATCGTAATCATTTATTTAGACGATTTAGGTTATGGCGATTTAAGTTCCTATGGAGCAACCGAATTGATAACACCCAACATTGACGCATTGGCAAGCGGAGGCCTTCGATTTACGGATGCCTATGCATCATCAGCAACTTGCACACCTAGTAGATATGCCTTACTAACGGGGATGTATCCATGGCGTAATAAAGATGCTAAAATATTACCAGGAACAGCACCATTATTAATTGACACCACACAACAAACCATACCAAAATTACTTAAAAAGGAAGGTTACCAAACCGCGATAGTTGGTAAATGGCATCTTGGTTTAGGAACTGGCAATGTAGATTGGAATCAAAGAATAACACCTGGGCCAAATGAAGTAGGGTTTGAAGAGTCATATATTTTAGCTGCAACGCAAGACCGTGTGCCAACGGTTTATATTGAAAATGGTTATGTTGCAGGTTTAGATAAAAATGATCCTATTTCAGTAGATTACAAAAATAATTTTGAAGGTCAACCAACTGGTATGGAAAATCCAGAATTAACAACTATGAAATGGCATCACGGTCATAATAATAGCATTGTAAACGGTATTCCTCGAATTGGTTTTATGAAAGGTGGTGAAGCAGCAAAATGGAGCGATGTTGATATGGCTGATAACTTTTTGCAACGCGCACAGACGTATGTTAAAAATCATAAAGACAAACCATTTTTCTTGTATTATGCCATGCAACAACCACATGTACCACGTACACCGCACCCTCGTTTTGCAGGTAAATCTGGTTTAGGACCACGAGGCGATGTTATTTTAGAGGCCGATTGGTGTATTGGTGAATTTATGAAAACATTAAAAGATGAAGGGTTATTAGAGAATACATTAATTGTTTTTTCAAGTGATAACGGACCCGTATTAAATGATGGATATTTCGATGATGCTGTTGAAAAAATAGGAAAACATACGCCTGCAGGGAAATTAAGAGGTGGAAAATATAGTCTGTTTGAAGCAGGAACAAGAATGCCATTTATAACTTATTGGAAGGGGCAAATTCAACCAGGTATCTCTAATGCCCTTGTTTGTCAGATGGATTTATTGGCGTCCATTGCTAAATTGGTAGGAACAGAAGAGCGTTCTACAGATAGCCAAGAATTATTAGATGTTCTATTAGGGAAAAGTGAAGCGGGAAGAACCGATTTGGTTTTAGAAGCGACCAGTAGAACCGCCTTAAGAAGTGGCGATTGGTTAATGATACCTCCTTATAAAGGTAAAGCAATAGAAGAGCAGGTAGGTATTGAATTAGGAAATTCAGACGAGTTTATGCTGTTTAACTTAAAAGAAGATATTGGTCAAGACACTAATCTAGCTGAATCTTATCCTGAAAAATTAAAAGAATTGTTTAATAAGTTTATCTCATTAAGAGGTGAGAATTATAAAAAAACTGAACAATTAGAATTGAAATAAATAATTCTATTTTTTGGCAAGTATTGAATTTTCTATTACTGAATAGAAATATTAAAACTAACAAACAAAATAACTAACTATGACAAATGGATTTGAATTTTGGGACTACGCCGTATTTGTAGCCTATGCGGTATTGATTTTAGGTGTAGGATTATGGGTGTCTCGCGATAAAGAAGGGCATGAAAAAAATGCTGAGGATTATTTTTTGGCAAGTAAATCCTTGCCTTGGTGGGCGATTGGTACTTCCTTAATAGCCGCAAATATTTCGGCAGAACAGTTTATAGGGATGTCGGGCTCGGGGTTTGCATTAGGTTTGGCCATTGCATCCTATGAATGGATGGCGGCTATCACCTTAATCATTGTGGGTAAGTATTTTTTACCAATTTTTATAGAAAAAGGCCTTTACACCATTCCTGAGTTTGTTGAAAAAAGATTCTCAACAAACTTAAAAACGATCCTGGCAGTATTTTGGATCGCACTTTACGTATTTGTTAACCTCGCGTCTGTATTGTACTTGGGAGGTTTAGCTATTGAAACCATAATGGGTGTAGATATGATGTATGCGGTTATAGGTTTAGCGCTGTTTGCTGCTGCATATTCCTTATATGGCGGTTTATCGGCTGTGGCATGGACTGATGTTATACAAGTGGTGTTTTTGATTTTAGGCGGTTTGGCAACTACGTATTTGGCTTTAAATACAGTATCTGGAGGCGAAGGCATGCTAGCCGGTTTTTCTAAAGTATTAGACGCTGCACCTGAAAAATTTCATATGATATTGGAAGAATTCAACAGCGATGGAAGTACTAATGCTAATTATTTAAATCTACCAGGTATATGGGTACTTGTAGGAGGCTTGTGGGTGGCCAATATTTACTATTGGGGATTTAATCAATACATTATTCAAAGAACATTGGCTGCAAAATCTCTAAAAGAATCTCAAAAAGGAATTTTATTGGCAGCTGGCTTAAAAATAGTAATACCACTTATAGTCGTAATACCAGGAATTGCAGCTTATGTCATGGTCAATGATCCTTCCATTATGGCAGGTTTGGGAGAAGCAGGGCAATTGAGTATACCAACTTCTGGACAAGCAGATAAAGCATACCCTTGGTTGTTACAATTTTTACCAACAGGATTAAAAGGAGTGGCTTTTGCTGCTTTAGCGGCGGCTATTGTGTCATCGTTAGCATCGATGCTAAACTCAACGTCCACCATTTTTACCATGGATATTTACAAGCAGTACATTAATAAAAACGCAAATGATAAAACGACTGTAAATGTAGGACGGATTTCAGCAGCTGTGGCATTAATAATAGCCGTTATAATGGCGCCACTTTTAGGAGGGATTGATCAAGCATTTCAATTTATACAAGAATGGACGGGCGTTGTAAGTCCAGGTATTTTAGCCGTATTTATTTTAGGCCTTTTCTGGAAAAAAACCACAAACAATGCGGCAATTTGGGGCGCTTTATTGTCTATCCCAATAGCTTTAGCTTTAAAATATATCCCTATAGAAGCTTTAAAACCTTGGATGCATCAAATGGGATTAACAGCTGTTTTAACAATGTTAGTAATTATTATTATGAGTCACTTACAAAACAAAGGAGCTGATGATGAAAAAGCCATTAATTTAAAAGCTGATGGTTTATTCAAAACTACTCCATTATTCAATATAGGTTCTATTGTGATTTGTATCATTACAGCTACATTGTATTGCTTGTTTTGGTAAATGTTTGTAGAAAAATATTAATAAAATATATGAAAAACGAAACATACAATTTAGAAACAACCGTTTGTGGTTAAAGTTAGTTTAATATAGGTATGGAAACGGAGATTAAAACCTTAGAAAAAGAAAAACAAATTAGTATAGAGTTTTTAAAACTTTAAATTAATAAATACATGATATATCCAAGATGAATAAAGAATTAATAAAAACCATTAGAGCCAGATTTAAAACCAAATTTAATTTAGAACCTATGATGATTTTTTCACCAGGTAGAATTAATATTATAGGGGAACATACAGATTATAATGATGGATTCGTATTCCCTGCAGCTGTAGATAAAGGAATTGTAGCGGCCATTCAAAAGAGTGAGTCAGATGTATCCATAGCATGTGCTTCTGACAAAAATGAAATCATCGAATTTTCATTGAAAAACCTAAAGCCTATGGCTCAGGGTAGCTGGCAAAATTACATTCTTGGCGTAGTTTCAGAAATTCAAAATAGAAGTAAAAAAATAGGTAATTTTAATATTGTATTTGGTGGCGATATTCCTGGAGGTGCAGGTATGTCATCTTCAGCAGCATTAGAAAATAGTGTGGTTTTTGGATTAAATGAAGTTTTCAATTTAGGATTGTCTAAGCACGATATGATTTTAATTTCGCAAAAAGCAGAACATAATTATGTAGGTGTAAAATGCGGAATTATGGACCAATATGCTAGCATGTTTGGCATTGAAAACAACGCCTTATTATTAGATTGCAGAACTGTAAAATCTAAACCTTTTCAAATTGATTTTAAAGACCACGAATTAATTTTAATAAACACCAATGTAAAACATAGTTTATCAGATAGTGCTTATAACGACAGGCGTTCGGTTTGCGAATCCATTTCCGAATTACTAAAAGTGAAGGCGCTTCGTGATGCAACAGAATATGATTTAGAAACTGTAAAAGACCAGGTTACACCAGAAAATTATCAAAAGGCTTTGTATGTTATTCAGGAAAATGACCGTGCAGTAAAAGCATCAAAAGCTATGGGAGCTGGCGATTTAATAACCTTAGGAAAACTTATTTATGGTTCGCATGAAGGTTTGCAAAATCAATATAAAGTAAGTTGTGATGAATTGGATTTTTTAGTAGCACAAGCCAAATTAAACGGCCGTGTTTTAGGAGCTAGAATGATGGGTGGTGGTTTTGGAGGTTGCACCATAAATCTGGTTGCCAAAAACGAATCGGAAAATTTTAAGATTCAAGCTGCTAAAGCATACAAAGCTAAATTCAATAAAGCGTGTTCTATTTATGATGTAAAACTTTCTAACGGCACGCACATAATTAAATAATTATAATTTTTTCAATTAATGAATTCAGATTTACAAGATTATTCACATAAACGATTAAATATTCTCACAGGAGAATGGGTTTTAGTATCACCACATCGTGCCAAACGACCTTGGCAAGGACAAAATGAAGCTGTATCTAATGAGGTTCGACCTGCACACGACCCAAGTTGTTATTTATGTGCTGGAAACACCCGCATAAATGGTGAAATCAATCCTAATTACGAAGATGTATTTGTGTTTACAAATGATTTTGCTGCATTACAAACAGGCTCCAAAGTTTTTAAAGTAGAAGATGGCTTGCTAAATGCACAAAGTGAACAAGGCATTTGTAAAGTGATTTGTTTTAGTCCAGACCATTCAAAAAGTTTGGCAGATATGAATGCCAAAGACATTGAAAAAGTAGTGTTTGCATGGCAAAATGAATATAAAGAACTTGCCGAAAACGAATTGATCAATTATGTTCAAATATTCGAAAACAAAGGCGCTGTAATGGGTTGTAGTAACCCGCATCCACATGGACAAATATGGAGTCAAACAAGTCTTCCCAACGAAGTTTATAAAAAAGACTTACACCAATTAGAATATTACACAAAAACCAAAAGCAGTTTATTAGGTGATTATCTTAATCAGGAATTATCAAAAAACGAACGCATTATATTTGAAAACGATGCTTTTGTGGTGCTTATTCCGTTTTGGGCAGTATGGCCTTTTGAAACTATGATTGTACCTAAAAGGCCTCAATCGAATATACTTGAATTAAGAGATAATGAATCTTTGCTTTTTGCCGAAGCTATTTCGGTTATAACAAAAGCTTATGATAAATTATTTAATACATCGTTCCCTTACTCTAGTGGTATACATCAGTCACCAACTGATGGTAAGGATTATAGCTACTGGCATTGGCATATGAGTTTTTATCCCCCATTATTAAGAAGTGCTACTGTAAAGAAATTTATGGTTGGTTACGAAATGTTTGGATCGCCACAACGTGATATTACAGCAGAAATTGCTGCCAAAATGATAAAAGAATTAATTTAAGTTATGAAGCATAAAATTGTAGTTACTGGCGGGTTGGGTTTTATTGGTTCACATGTTGTTGTAGAACTTCAAAATGAGGGATTTGAAGTCGTAATTATTGATGACCTATCAAATTCATCTATAGAAGTATTAAAAGGAATTACAAGCATAACAGGAATACAACCATTATTCGAAAAATTAGATTTAAGAGATAAACCATCCGTAATCGATTTTTTTAAGCGACACCATGATGTTATGGGAGTTATTCATTTCGCAGCGTCAAAAGCGGTTGGAGAGAGTGTAAACCTTCCTTTGTTATATTATGAAAATAACTTGAACACATTAATCTATATTTTACAAGAGTTACAGAAAAAAGAAACTTCTAATTTTATTTTCAGCTCTTCTTGTACGGTTTATGGACAAGCAGATACGTTACCAATAACAGAGTCTGCACCAATAAAAGAGGCGGAATCCCCTTATGGAAATACGAAGCAAATTGGTGAAGAAATTATTAGGGATACTTGTAAAGTTTCAGAGAATTTAAAAGCAATAGCACTTAGATATTTTAATCCAATTGGAGCACATGAATCAGCAAAAATAGGAGAATTACCTATTGGGACACCTCAAAACCTGGTGCCATTTATTACCCAAACAGGTATAGGTAAAAGAGAACAGTTGTCTGTTTTTGGAGCTGATTATCCTACCAAGGATGGTACTTGCATAAGAGATTATATTCATGTAGTTGACTTGGCAAAAGCGCATGTAGCAGCTTTAAATCGTTTGATAAAAGGTGATAATACTGGTAATTATGAAGTATTTAATATAGGCACTGGTCAGGGTTCTTCTGTATTGGAAGTCATTTCTCAATTTGAAGAAGTATCCGGTCAAAAACTGAATTACAAAATAGTTGAAAGAAGGGCGGGTGATGTCATTGCAGCTTATGCTGATACTTCCAAAGCTAATAAGGTATTAGGTTGGAAAGCTAAACTAAATTTAAAGGACGCTTTATCTTCTGCATGGAAATGGGAGCAAAACCTTAATTAGTCTTTTTTAGTTAATAAAGCAGCCATTATTTATGAGCCATTAATTCATTTTTAAAAAGGTGATCAGTGGCTTTTTTACATTATTCTTTCTAAAGCCATTCAGCACATTCCCCTGCATTCCGTAAAAAACTTCATTTCGGGAAAAGAGCTTCCTTAAAAAAATCTTGGACACAATCCCAAAGTTTTAGATTTCCACTTCGCTTTTTCCTGCCGAAAAGGCAGGAACACTCCATTCCCAATATAAAACTTTGAAATAGCGTCCGCTTAATAGGAATATTTAGTGACATTTTGTTCCACTTCCTATGCTTTTGTATTTCACAAAGAATTTAAACCCACTTCCCGAGCCAACACCGCTATACCTTTTTTTGACAGCAAAATAACAACATTCAGCTTTGAACGACAGCATAACCAGGCTCGTCCCTCGCACTTTTTATATGTCTTCACAAAACTGAATATTGAATGGCACCAAGCAACAAAAAGAAGGTAACAGTGACGGCCCTGTGGGAAGTAAATCTAAAATGGATCTTATGAAATCTTACAAAATCAATAAAAAGGAAGCGGAACAAAAGTTAAAAAAACAAAAAAAGGAAAACGCTCTGGATATAATAAGTAAATCAATTTTAAAGCCTTTCTGAAGGGTTCAGATGGGTCAATATTAATCTTTAAATTTTTTAATTATGAGTACTCTAAAAAACAAAGTACAGTTAATTGGCAACGTAGGAAACGAGCCAGAAATCACAAATCTTGAAAGCGGAAAGAAAGTTGCAAAATTTTCAATCGCAACGAATGAGTTTTATAAAAACTCAAATGGAGAGAAAGAACAGAACACCCAATGGCACAATGTCGTGGCTTGGGGAAAGATTGCCGAAATCATTGAAAAATACGTAGGCAAAGGAAAAGAAGTTGCCTTAGAGGGCAAATTGACCTCACGCTCTTATGAAACCAAAGAGGGAGAAAAAAGATATGTTACCGAAGTGGTAGCCAATGAAATCCTGCTTTTGGGAATTAAAGGCGATGATAACGCTTCTTAAAAATTAAAAATAAAGAGGGTGTTACTGTAGAAAGACACACCCTCTTTTTCATTATTAACTTCTAAAAAGAAAATCACAATGAACACACAAGTTAACAAAATAAAAGCGGAACTGCAACAATTTGTAGGTTCAGAAACCTTTTATAAAATTCCTTTAATAGGAACTAGATTTACAGATGGGATAAAATATTTGGCTGATAATGCTGAGTGTTTTTGGTTAGTTACTGATGCTTCAGTAATAGCGAAAAGTTTAATGACTAAAAGCTATTTTGTAACAGTCGATTTTAAACGACTTTCTGAAAAGGAACGTGAAGAAAAGCAATGTGATGCCATCATTAATTATAGCGATGGAAATGACAACATTTTTGAAACACATAGATATAATATAACCGATTTTCCTTTGGATGAATTGCGATTATTTTTTGTAGATAATACGTTGATGCTTCCAAGTGAATACTGATTTTTGTGGTTATGGTATATCTCAATTTCACGAACCTCGATGACGAGACCCAAGAACGTTTGGTTTTGGTTTCCAAAAAAGATGTTGAACAGAAATTTGGAAATGATTTGAAACGATACGCCAAAAAACATCATTTAGAATATGATACGCTTTTGGAAGAAGAAGCCATAAGAAACCTCTATTCTTACGAGTATGTTTTTAATATTTAAGAGCTAATTATTAACCTGGGACCTTTAAGTTTTTAAAGGTCTTTTTTTGTTCTGTTATTTTGAATTTTGTAATAAAAAGAGCGGTTTGCTATGGATACTTTTAAAATTTAAATTAAAGACTCTTAAAAAATCGAATTTCAATTCGTATTACAGAAAAAGCCATTACATTTTTGGATGTAATGGTATTTTTTTGTCCCGATAAATCGGGACGAAAATGTATAGCAAGAGGGTAACACGCATTCGCGATGTTACATATATTAACTTACTAATTAAAATACTGATATTCAATCATATAATAGATTTGTTAATACTATTTTGAAGAGGTGAATATCAAAAAGTTTATTGAAAACAATCCGAAAAGCATCATAAACAGAGAAAAAGTTTATTGAAAAATGAAAGTTAAGGACAAATATGAATACGATTATATGGCAATCAATTTAAAAAGCCAAGTGGTAAAGCGTTTTCGACGATTATCACGAAAGTTTGCAAAACCACAATCGGAAACTTTAGATGCCATGATAGATTTTTTTGAATGGCATGGGTTCTCACCATTTGATAAAAGAGAGCCCAGTATTTTAATTGAACTGTTAAAGAACCGTAAACGAACCGAAGCTGTAATCGCTATCATAAAAGACATCGAAAAGAACCATGATAAACCCACGACTGCAATGTTGCAATCCTTGTTTATGGAGTTTGAACCCAAAGAAAAGAAAGTTCAGTTTGTGGAAAAATTAGATACGAATGATCAATTGTGAAATTAT
Source organism: Mariniflexile sp. AS56 (assembly GCF_030552475.1). Lineage (GTDB taxonomy): Bacteria > Bacteroidota > Bacteroidia > Flavobacteriales > Flavobacteriaceae > Mariniflexile. Next base: position 144,103 of record NZ_JAUPED010000010.1, read on the forward strand.
GTACATTACAATTACAGCTCAAAAATTAGGGGGAGATTATTCACAAAGTTCAGCCGATTTTGTGGAGTATCTAGAGAAAGAAAATCAAAGTTTAGAGCAAGAGAGTCAGGAGCATTTTTTTAACCAATATGGTGATAAAATTGAAGCCAAAGACGTTGTTAAAGAAATCGATGATAATACTGCAAAACTAAAAAATAAAGAACCAAAATTTTATTCAATTACCGTAAACCCAAGTCAATCTGAGCTACGGAAATTACAAAACAATTCTGAAGATTTTAAAAAATATACTAGAGCAATCATGAACGATTATGCAACATCATTTAATAGAGAAATTAATGGCAAACCGATAACTGTTGATGATATAAAATACTTTGCTAAAATTGAGCACCAAAGAACATTTAAGGGTACAGATAAACAAGTAAGAGAGAACCAACCATTTGCCACTAAAATACTTCAGCTTAAACAGGATATCCGAAAAATTGAGAATGGACAATTGGAAGGGGATATTAAGAAATCAAAATTTCAAATATCCAAACTTGAAGCCGAGGCACCACACCAACAAAACGGAAAGCGTATTGTTCAAGGCATGAAAAAAGAAGGCAACCAAAGTCATATTCATATCATAGTAAGTAGAAAAGATGCTTCTAATTCTGTGAGCTTGTCACCAGGATCCAAACACAAAGCTTCAGAGGTTGAAATGCATGGAAAATTAGTAAAACGAGGATTTGACAGGGATTCATTTTTTACAAAAGCAGAAAATACCTTTGACAAAACTTTTGGTTACAAACGAAATTATGCAGAATCCTATAAGTCGAAGAAAGATTTTATTAAAAATCCAAAATTGTACTTTACAACATTGTTGGGATTACCAGCTAGTGAAAAAGCGATAGCTTTTAAAATGCTCGCAAAATCTGGAGTGCCTATTGCCAGTATTCCAACTAATCAAGTGCAATTGGCGCTTAAAACGATAAGGTATCTAAAACGTGGTGTAGAAGTAGCAATTAAATCTGGTTCAATAGGTATATAAGATGGAAATACAAGGTATTACATTTACAATTGGATTATTATTTGGAATGAGCTTGGTGTTTTCAGTCCTTTTCAAAATAACGCGCTATGCCTTTTTAATAAATCTAATTTTGACCGTGATTTGTTTAGGATTACTATTCAAATGGAGCGATTATTTAATGCAAGGGATTATACAGTTACTTTATATAGGTTGTCCTCTTTTACTTATTAATACAGTTCTATATGTATTCCTTCATAAAGTGAATGATACTTTCGATTCTAACAATAAGCACCAAGTTCATTTTAAAGTAAAACATGGAAGTTTTAAAATAGATAACATTAAACGAGGTGCTTCAATAATTGGTTCAGCAGGAAGCGGAAAAACCGAAAGTGTGGTTTATAATTTTCTTCAGCATTTCTGTAAGCATAAATTTTCTGGAGTTATTCACGATTATAAAAATTTCGAAATTACTGAAATGGCAAATCCATTATTCGAAAAAAATGAGATTGATTTTAAAGTCATTTCGTTCGATACTATTTATGACCGAGTAAACCCCATAGCACCAAGATATATGACCAATGAAGAAAGTGTAAACGAGGTTGCAAGAGTACTTATAGAGAATTTATTAGAGCAAAGAGAATCCGGAAGTATAGGAACAACAAAATTCTTTAATGATGCAGCAGAAGGTCTTATTGGCGGTTTAATTTGGAAACTTCGAACATCTTATCCACATTTATGCACCTTACCACATTTAATAGCTCTTTATCAAACTTTAGACACAACTAGTTTAATTTCTTTTTTGAGTTCCAACACGACATCACGGGCAATGGCAGATGCTTTTATTAGTGGCAAGGATTCCGATAGACAAACTGCTGGTGTAAAAAGCACCTTGGCAAATGCGCTAAAAAAAATAAGTACACAACGTATTTTTATGGTTTTGTCGGCAGATGATGTTCCACTGGACATTAATAACCAGGAAAAACCTTTAGTTATCTCAGTAGTAAACAATCCCAAATATGAAACTGCATATTCGCCAATCATTGCAACAATCATACATACCGTAACAAAACAAATGAGTGTTCGAAATTCAAATCACTCATTTCTACTGATGGAAGAAGCACCCACGATTAGGTTATTGAATATGCACCGAATTCCAGCCACATTGCGTAGTTATAATATCTCTACAGTTTATGTAATGCAAGACAAAATTCAAAATGATATGATGTATGGCGATAAGGCGAGTAAAGCGATTTTAAGCAATCTGTCTTATCAATTTTTTGGAAAGGTTAACGATCCAGATACAGCAAAATATTATGAACGTTTTTTTGAAATTGTGAAGAAAGAAACCACTAGCGTCAATCGCGGTCATAACCTCAATTTTGACACGCGTATTACTACAGGAGAACGTGAGGTCGCTAAAATAAGAGCTGATGTGTTTTTTAGATTAAAAGAAGGGGAGTTTATAACATTTGCTGATGGTGAGGATAAAAAAGTGCAATTCAAACTATCTAAAATTGATAGACGGTTGCCTGTCAAAACCCAAAATTATACTGAAACCGATTTGGAAGAGAATTTTGAGAGGATTTATAATGAAGTTCGATCTATTTTTAAATAGTTGATGAATTTAATCTAAAACAAACTAAAACTAATACTGGAACAATTATCGTGTATTTTAGTCAAGTAAATAATAGAAAAAACTTGACAAATATTGTTAAAAATGATTATCTTTGTACTATCAGGACTATGAATATAACAACATCCATAAAAACAAAAGTTGCTCGTATAGATACTGGAGAAGTATTTACATACGATACTTTGTCTATTGCCCAAAGTGAATTTTCTGCTGCAGCAAAAGCTTTAAGTCGAATGGTTGCTAATGGAGTTATCAAGAGATTTAAAAATGGCATGTACTATAAGCCCAAGCAAACTGTTTTTGGAGAACTACAGCCAAGAGAAGAGGTTTTGCTTAAAAATTATCTTTTTGAAAATGATAAGCAGATTGCTTACGTAACGGGTGTTAGATTATATAATCAACTTGGACTGACCACGCAAGTATCTAATGTTGTGAGATTGGCAAGCAAGGATAAGGAAATAAAGACAAAAATTGGAAGTTTGGTTATAAAACCTGCTAAGAGTTATATTCCAGTTACAAAAAAGAATGTGCCCTTATTGCAACTCTTGGACGTCATGAAAGATTTTAAGAACATTCCGGATATGGATAAAAAGATAGGCATTGCTTTTCTAAAAGATAAAATAGAAAGCCTTTCGGATGACGATAAAGAAAAGTTGACCAATTTTGCAAAAGCCTACCCACCAAAAGTTAGGGCTTTATTGGGAGCCATTCTTGAAGTTCTTTCACTTGATGATTTGAGTGAATCTCTTAAAGAAACCATTAATTATTTGAGCAGTTATAAATTTGGAATTTCTGAAAAAACATTGCCTACCATCTCAAACTGGAACATCACCTAATGAAATTACATCAATATAAAGGTGCCTTTGAAGGCGCCATTGTCGCAACTGCACAACATTTTGGGATTTCGGAAGTCTATATCGAAAAAGACTATTGGGTAACGTTCGCTCTTAAGCAGATTTTTACAGATGCGAATTCTAAGGACATCGCGGTTTTTAAAGGCGGAACGTCACTTTCAAAGTGCTTCGGTATTATTGACCGTTTTTCAGAAGATATAGATATGGTAGTCATCAAGGAAGAAGCCGAAACGGACAATTCCTTAAAACGAAAATTAAAAAAAGTAACCAGTGTTTTAGAAGCTGTTATGACTGAAATTCCAGATCATCCGTTGGAGAATAAACGAGGCAAAATTAGAAAAATAGTCTATGGTTATGACAAGGTAGGTGTTAAAGGAACGTTTGGGCAAGTTAGGGATCAAATTGTTTTAGAAGTTTCAAGTCTTGGAAATTCGCATCCTTCAGAAAAAGTCGAAATACATTCAATGATTACACAATTTATTGCTACAACCAATAATCCAGATCTTATCAAAGAATATCAATTGGAACCCTTTAAGGTAACCGTAATCAGTATTGAACGTACTTTTTGCGAAAAAATAATAAGCCTTGTTAGATTTTCTTATACCGGAAATCCATTAGAGGATTTGGCGAACAAAGTCCGTCACACTTACGATTTACATCAATTATTACAGGAGAAGAGAATTTCTGCTTTTTTAAAATCAAATGATTTTGAAACAATGCTTATTCAAGTTGGAAAGGATGATGACAAGGCCATTCCAAATGACAAAGAATGGCTGTCCAAACACCCATCAGAGTCGTTGTTTTTTAGTGAGACAGAGAAAGTTTGGGAAACAGTAAGTAAAACTTATTCAGGCTCTTTTAAAGAGCTATTAACAGGGGAATTGCCTGATGAAAAAAAGGTGCTAACATCTTTGCTGATGATTGGTGAAAGGATACAATCAATTAAATGGAACATTATTTAATAACTCAAAAAGGCGCTTTTTCCTTAGAATCCCTAACCGTAACTTTCCATACACCATCCTGTTTTACCAATTTAAAAATTCCTGGTGTTTTATCATAAGAGGTCGAGTATTTTACCCACGCGACCTCGCCATCAATAACTTCATCGATAAGTTTAAAATTAGATTTTGAGCCTTTAGGTTTGGCAAACATTTTTTGAAGGTTGGAAAATGTAGCAAAGCCTTCTGGCGTTGTATGTTTTTTAAGCATGGCTTCGTCACTCTGATAAAAGCTTTGAGCAACGATCTCTGCAACGGAAGCAGGTGATGAATCTTGTGTGCCTGCACAGGAAATGAATAAAAGTACGAGTGAGCAAATGACTATTCTTTTCATGATATTATTAATTTGGGTTGTTGATATATTTATGTGATATTTTCAGTTCAATATTTCTTTCGCCATCTTTCTCGTTCAGTTCTAAAATCACCCTTCTGTCATTAGATAATGAAAATTTCGGCATGACATATATGAATCTTACCGTTTCATTTACTGCAATTTTAGAAGGTAGATTATGTTTAAAAATGGGCTCTTGATACAAACGTTGTAAAGATTTCTTTTTTCCTTTTTGTCGCGTTTCGATGGAAAGGTTCAAGAAATTCAAATCATAATCCAAAGTAGAATTGTTCCTAATTTGAATAACGAAGTAGAGCTCTTCTTTATCAAAAACAATATTTTCAAGCCTCATGATAACACCATCATTTCGTCTTATATACCTTCCAAGGTATTGTCTTCTGTCAAGAAGATAAGAGCAGAATTTTTGATAATAATACGTGTTGTTATCAATACTTTTTTCAGAAGTTTTAGACTGAATTGAGTCTTTATCTTTTGGTTTTTCATTCCCAATACTTTTAGATAACGGGACAAAGTAATTTAGTTTTGAAAGCTGCGCTTTATATCTTACAATATACGAAAATATTGAACCATTTCTATTGATTACCAGTAGATTACTTTCTTTTCCTGGTTGCGCTTGCAGTAAACCAAAGTATTGCTCTTTTTCGCGATTGTATGTGAATACAAAATTTTCTGAACCTGTAATGCCTTGTCGTATAGGTTCTGGAAAAAAGAGTGCGACATTTTTGCTGTCGTTGGCATAAATAGTATCAAGTATTTCTGTTGTTTGTGCTTCCACTAAAGTGGAAATCAACACGGTTAATATAAATAGTATCGGTCTCATAATTTAGGTTTTAAAACAAGTTTATAATTGTTCAGAACAGTAACCTTTACATTCCGATTACTACGTCTTAGTACTTTTGTAATGCCACCTACTTGCGGCACAGTTGGAATATTGATATCACCTATAATATCGTCTAGAACTTCATTAGTAGCTTCCGCTCGAAAATTATTTTCAACATAAATACCTTCACTACCATCCTGTAAATCGAAAGCTTTAAGTTTTGTGGGGTGATGCTTAATGTTTTCTATGGCAATTAAAGCACGATTGGGTTGAAAACTGATAAAGCCAAAAACAGGCGTGTTTTTTTTCATAAGTTTACCATTTATAATTGCAGCTTTAGTAAGTCGCATTCTCAATCTGGTATTTGCTTTTACAATTTGGTCGCCATCAACAACAACATAAATGGTAGCATCTGTATTACCGATAATTGAAAACTCATTGGGTTTGGGTGCAGCTGCAAAAAATAGTTGATGTTCCAAGCCTAATTCTTTGGCTTCAATTTTAAGTTCTCTGATAATTTCTGTAGAATCAATTTCTACAGTTTGCTTCTTCTCAATTTTCTTTTGACCAAAGTTTTGATATTTCTTTTCGGAATATTGAATTTTGTTAGTATCGTAAATACTATCTACAATACGTTGCTTTTCAAGTTCTGGTAAATCCGGATTGTAGTAACCCAAAGAATCAATTAATTTTTCATCATAAATGCTAGGTGCATTGTTTTCACGAACTTCTTTCAAATCATTGATAGCATCCAATTTAGAATCATACTCTTTTTGGTTTTCTTCCAAATCTGGTATCAAGGTCTGTTCAAGGTTTTTATTCTCATTGTCATCATCGCCCATTACCATCATGGAATAGGAAATCAGGAATATGAAAACTATAGCCAATACTGCTATAAATACTATTTTATTCTTTTCTACTTTCATCATTTAGTTTTTTTAAAGTGTTTTCGAAATAATTTGTAATTAAAAGTCCATGCGGATTGTTTGGAAAGTTTCGGTCAACCATAATGAGATTCCCTGTGGAAACCAATTCATAAGTATCTATTATAGAGCCTCTATTAATTTCAAAAATGGTTGTTGTAGTAAATCCATAAGAACCATTATTTTCTGTTATTTTTGAATCGATGCTCAGTACTTTTTGAACTAAGGAATATTGCAATAACCGGTTATAGACACCATCAGCTTTTTTCTGTCGATATAGATTATCCACGGAACTATTACCCAGCCAAAGTGCCTTTTCTAAATGCTTTTCATAATTACTCGCATCGATATTATAGAAGTAATTGTGAAACAATTCTAAATGAGCCAAAGCTTCAACTTTAAAATTTTCTTTTTGACTAACAAGCTTCAGCGGAATGATACTACCATCTGTATTAATAGCAAAAGCACTATTCATCGCATTTTTATTGGTTGTAAATACCATCCAAACTGAAAAAGTACTGGATAACAATGCGCAAATGACTACTGCCAAAACGATGAATCGATTCAATTTTAGTACGTTGTAAAAATTTTTGTAAGGTGTTTTCATTGTGAGTTGAATTAACTGGTAAATAATCTGAGTGTAAAAGATGTGGCGCGTTTGTATAATTTGAATTTCAGGAAAACGATAAAGCCTACCGAACCAAGTTGTACGACAGGTGCGAAGAATCCTTGGCCAAAATCGGTACCAAATAAATTGGTCCAGAAATTGGTATTTATTTCAGTATATATGGCGTTGATAAACACATTGACCAGAAAAAATGCAGGCACAAGCATATAGACAGCGGCATACAGTTTAAAAAATGTGTAGGCAAGTGAACGAAACTTTTCAAATACAGCCAGACTTATAACCAATGGAAAAAATGCTTGCATAATCCCTAAAAGAAAGAAGCGTTCTGCTAAAAAAAGAGGGTAGATAAACAGGTCAAGAATCCACAAGATGGTACTGAGCATAAAAGCTATTATCTTGAATCCATAAAGAGGTGTGACTAAAGCTTCATAAAGCAATGTCATTGCCATACTTGCTGCATCCAATAATCCGACCTCTTCTTCAAGCGGTACATCCTGTAATTGTAATGGTAATAACGCAGGTGCAGTCCCTCGATATTGTCCTTCAATGGCAACTAAAATACCGTCAAAAAATCCTAACACCTGCGTTGAAAATATTACCAAGAGTACCACAGCAAAATTCTTTGCCAATTCGCCAGGACTCAATCCCCAAGAATAACCGTCCTTATCCGCAATACCTTCATTGTACTTTTTTAGGATGTTTATCAGGAAAAACAACACAGCAAGCGTTTTCATTCCTGCAATGGTATATTGTGAAAAGCTGCTATTCTGTATGGTTTGAAATATCGTATCGATATATTCTAGCCCAATACCTAAAAGGATAACTGCGGTCATTTCTAATAGTTCATTTCTCGATTATTGACTTTATCCTGCATTTTTCTGAAGGAAATAATATCCTTGTAGCGTTTGGTTTTGGCTTTGATGTTAGAGACCATTTCTTTTGATTCCAACTCTTTTTCCTTGAGTATTTCGGTGCGTTCCGCATCGGTCATTTTTAAGAAATCGCTGGATAGAATTTCGTCTATAAAATCCATGGTGTCCAAGGAGTTTTCTACGATGGCAGTGAATGATTCCGAAACCCTTGTAACTTCATCGGGCTTGATGTAAGGACTATCAAGAATATCCCTTAAATCATCCTGCATCACATCGATGAGTCTTTGGTTGTTCCGACCAATCTCACGAACTGCATTCAATTGCCTAACCACATCGTTGACTTTTTCAATGTTTTCTTTTGCTGTTTTTAAAAATTTGACAGTCTTGATAATGTTTGCGGTTTGCTTCCCAGACTCTAATAGTTGCTTTATTAAACTAATAAAATTGGTATTGTCATAAACTGGCATTCCCTGTGCTCTCATATTCAAGCTAAAGAGAATTGCCATAGCGAGTACTAAAATTTTTGTTTTACCCATCGCAAAAAATTTGTTTTGGTATTCGTGAATCTTCGATTTCATAATATTATGTTTTAGATGTGAATTGAATTATTGCTTTTTCCATATCATGATGCTCGTAGTAGAGGTTCATGATGTCTTCGTTTTCCTGTCCATCCGTTAGATAGGCTGCATAAACTTCTTTCGGGACTTCAAGACGGAAAATGTTACTTTCCCTGCCTATTTTGATAAACATTTCGGTGTACTTCCGTGATCCAGATAAGTTGTTTTTAATGGATTTTAATTGGTTTAAGTCATGGCTAGATAGGTTGAGTCTTTTAACCAGTTCGTCATACCCTTTTTCATTATTCAGACTATAGATAACTTGGGTGTTTTCTAAGATGCTTGCTGATGTCGAATTATTTGGAAGCTGATTAATGGATTGCAGAATAATACCAATAGCACCATTTTGTTTTCTAATGGCTTGGTAATAGAATTCCACACTTTCCAATACGTTTTCAAATTTTAGTTGTTTGGCAAATTCATCGAAAAGGATGATACCTTTTTCAGCTCTGTTTTTCCAGATGGTTCTTTGAATAGCTGACTTTATCAGCTTCAACATTACGGATAAGATTTCCTTATTGTCTTTAACTTCATCCAGTTCAAAAACAATCAAGCGTTTGTCTTCGATTTTATAGGTTTGGTCTTCGCTGACTTCGAACAGAAAACTATATAGACCATCGCCAACATACTCAGACATTACGTGCAAAAAACTTGTAACATTAAAGTAGTCAGGATGGATTTTTAGGATTTTCAAAAGGTCTTTCTGATTACTTTCTATAAAGCTGTAGAATCCTTCTAATGAATGATTATCTGAAGCGCTATCGTAATAATGGCGCAATATTTTTTTGATGGAAACCGATTGAGCTTTGGTTACTTTCATGTCAGAAGCAAACAATTCAAACAAGAAAACAGACAAATCTTCAAGACGTTCTGGTGTCAAATCATTGACATAGCTAATGTAAAAAGGATTGATGCCCAAATTCTTTCCACTTTCGTAACGCAACACGGTATATTTTTCAGGATAGAGTTTGGCAAATTTGGTATAAGAACCACCCAAATCAATGATGACCAAACGAACGCCACTTTCAAAATATTGACGCAATATGTTATTCGCTAAAAACGATTTGCCTTCTCCTGTAGGTGCAAAAATGGCAAAGTTACGTGCTTTAATTCGTTTCTTTTTTTCATCCCAAACATCTTTTAATACCGGAATATTATGCTCTCTATCATTAAAGATGATGCCTGTAGTATCCGATTTGTAATTGGTGTTATTGATAAACATACAAAGCGCATGTTTTAAATCGGTTACATACAAATCATTATTCGAGAAATTGGAAGAAAAACAGCAGTAACTGTTTAGTATATAATTTTTGCGTTCTTCGCCTCGTGGATAGTAAGGGATGATATCCAGTTCCTTGAATTCCGTTTTGATTTTTGAGGTGATTTTATCAAGCTCTTTAACATCTTTCGACCAGTAAACAATATTGAGATGACCCCGGATAATACGCGAATTATCATCTGCATTGATTTGGTCGAGAATGTGCTGAATTTTACCAAGTACCACTTTATTCTGTGAACCAAAATTGGAACTTTTATTGAGCTCCTCAATTTTCTTATCAAGCAGCTTACGCCACTTTTGTTTATCATCCAAATAAAGAATCTGATTGACAATATGGTTTTCATTAAGCGTAAGTCCTAAACCATCAATAAAACCTTGATGAAACACAAAATCGTCCGAAGTGAATTTCTCATTGGTTTTACTACTTTGTACATTTTCACCAAAGCACAGTTCGCTGTTAATAGCTAGTGCATCAAAATGGTTTTCGCCAATATTAACGCTTTTCTTATCCAGTAAAATATCAGTATCAAAGCCTTCGTTGAAACCATTGAAATAGCCATTTGTGAGTTGCTGAATTTCTTCCGATTTAAGCGGGAAAAACGCCATTTTTCGACTATTATTTATAAAGGAAACAGAGTCGCTTACCGAGTTGACGAAGCTTTTAATGTTGTCATCTAGATCTTGAACGATTCCTTTTGAAACTTTTCGGAAAGGATTGACATATTTCGGATTGTTGAGTGCTTTGTTTTTGGTAAGAATAAAGAATAAGTAGCATCTGTGTTCAATATGTTCACGACCTTTAAAATATTGATGTGTGGCTTTTTCTAAAAAGGTAGTGTTCGCAAGTTTTTCTGAAGTATAAGATTTTTTAAGATAAATATCCTGTTTGTGAACCACAGTTCCAATTGGTAATGATTTCAAAGCTTGAAACCAGGCACCATGCATATCCTCAAAATCTTTTTCGGATAGTGAATAGATTTCTGGCAGATTCCCTTCATAACACAACACCACATTGCCATTATTGGCAAATACGATATGGTCTTGAATATCTACAATGGGTAGATATGCTGAAATGTTAATCTTATTCATAATTAAAGCCGGAATTTCTTTTGTTACTTATAATTCTTGGGAAGGCTTTTGCCATTTGAAAAAGCTGTGGATTATTGGTTATCCGCGTCAAGGCAACATATAAAGTGGCATTGAAAATCAGTATACCAATGATCACCCCAAAGCTGAAAGAGAAAATGATGACCAATAAGGATGCAAGAATAGAAACCAACATTAAGGCAAATAGGGAAATGGGCAATCCAAAAATGACTGCTCGTTTTCTAATGTTTTTATAGACTTCATATTTCTTCATTACACCACTATTGTAATTAAGTAAGTGAAGATGCCTACCACAGCACCTGCAATGAGTACAAAGACCAGAACTCGTGTAATACCTTTTTTTAGGTCTGCGTTTTCGCCAAAGAAATGACCAGCGTTAAAGAGGAATCCAACAAGAAAGATGACACCTAAAATGATTGGGAAAATGGTTCTAATGGTGTCTGAAACATCATTTACGGAATCTTCAATACCTCCAATTTGAGCGAAGCTTGGTGCAGATAGTAATAGAAGAAAAGTTGACAGTAGAATTGATTTTTTCATAAGGAATAGATTTTAAATTTTTAGTAGCCGTGCAGTGCGTCATACTTCGCCGTCTGCTAAGACTTTTGCGAAATCTATTATGAAATGAAGCTAGCAGAGAAGAAAAGTCAAATTTTAACGCAACTTCCTGTTAAACTTTGGAAGATTCTTAATGTTGTGATGGATTTATTGAATTTTGTTCAAACAAGAATCCAGATGTACACTTCGAAACCATTTTATAAAATACTATTTACCATGAGTTTATGTCTTATGGTTTTATCACTCAATTCCCAAAATATTACAGCCAAAAAAGTTGTGGTTATTGATCCTGGGCATGGTGGAGAGGATTCTGGAGCAATTGGAATAAATGGAATAATGGAGAAGGATATTGTGTTAAGTATAGCAAAGAAGATGGATCGATTAAATAAAAATACCAAAAGTAATTTTGAAATCTATTTAACACGCTATAAAGACACTTTAATTTCATTATCGGATAGAACACGATTAGCAAATATGCTAAAAGCAGATTTGTTTATTTCCTTGCATTGTAATCAGTCTGAAAACCAAAAGGCTAGGGGTGTGGAGGTTTATGTTAGTGCAAATGGTGGTAGTTTTTTAAGGGAGTCTGTTCTGTTAGCTTATAAATTAGAAAAACAAATGAAAACGAAGCTTGGACTTAAAAGTAGAGGAGTGAAGTTTGGGGATTTTCAGGTTTTGAGGGAAACCCATCATAATTGTCCCACAGTTCTTGTAGAAGTAGGGTTTTTATCTCAAAAAGAAGAAGCAATTTACTTTAATAAAGAAGCTTCAAAACATTTCATCGCCATAGTTATACTTCAATCAATTAATAAATTTTCAGGATTATGAACGAATTTTTTATCGAGTTAATAAAATGTGTCAAAGATATTTTGATATCAATATATCATCAAGTACTTAAGAAAAAAGAGAGATAGTCTTTCGAATTTCTAAATTCCCCCAAACCAAAGGATGCTCACTAGCAGCAACATTTTTATTAGTTACAGATTTATAAATAGACCATTGAGGTCGCTTTTCTGGCCACATCGCCTTACGGTTTAAGCCGCTATCTTTCATGATTTCAAATAGGGCAGGAGATACTAGCATATAATCTTTTTGCTTGATGTTAACGCCTTTTCTATAGGCTCCTAATCGGTGGTAAGTGGCATCATTTCCAGCATCACAATCTACCTCAAAAGACAAGTGTTTAGTAATGTCTTTTAAATTGGTTTGTTGGAGTAAAGGCGATAAAGAATCGCAATAGGACGGCGCATTAAGTGTGCCTGCAATTATGATGTTGGTTTTATCTTCAGCTATCTGTTCCTGATAGATAGTTGCAATGTAGTTTGCCTGGTTTTTTCTTAAGGCATCCGTGAAATCCTTATCTTTAGTTTGCTTTTGTAATTGGGTTGATAAAATGTGAATGGTTATATTATTAGGTGTTAAAACTTCATATTCAACTAAGCAATTTATGGGATGTGTTTTAATTGAGACTAATTTATAATCTTTACGAAGTAAAATACCTAATTCCAAGCCTTTTAGGGTGTCACTTTGTACAACAAAAGATTGTGTGTAAGGCTTGGAATCAAATTTTGGTAAAATTAGTTGGTTGAATTCTTCTAGAGAGGCTCTATCTTCAATTTCCTGAAGCAATAAAATATCTGGATTAACTGCTGCAATAACGCGTGCTTTGTTATCGGTAGCTTCAGGTTTAATAGGCGTGGTTTGTAATTCAATCCAACCATTCCATTTTGTGAGGTCACTAGCTTTGGATTCTGTGGAATAGTTTAAGCCTTTCATATATAAAAAACCTGCTTTTCTGCGTAAAACAGCATAAGGTCGTGGACTCGATTTTTCAAAACCAGTTAAAAAAGAAAGTTCCCTAATTCGGGTTTGATCTACCAAAGACACGGATGGTTTTCGCATTAAATCATCAAGTTCGTTTATCCAATCAGTTAAATTTTTCCCGAAGGGTTTTTCCAATAAGCTTTTATCACGATGGAATAAATTCTGGATGTTAAAGGTTGCTATTTTCATAATGCTGTGGTTTTATTTTCGTTTATCGTTGGTGTGCTTGTCAAAGGCAATGAGATTGAACAATTGACGCATTCTGCTTCGAACTCGATTGCCATATAAATCTTCCAATTCTTTGGCATTTAAATTTGTTGTAGCATGGGTTTTTATATTATGCTTTATGAATATTTCGTAGCGTGATAATAGTATTTCTCCCATCACATTGCAATCTTTTGCATAGTGTCTTCCAATGGGTTCGACACCCAAATCATCAAAACAAAAAAACTGACTGCTGCCGTAATCTTCAATGGTTTTGTAACCTATGTGGTTAAACCCGAAAACAATGTTGCGAGAAGGCACTAAAATGTATGGTCGCTGATGTGGAACAATGAATTTTAAAAGCCTCATTAAACTAGTTTTACCACAGCCAACAGGCCCAGATAGTAAGAGGCCTTTGTTTGGATCAATATCATGTCGTTTGCAATTTTCAATGTCTCTAATAAAATAATGGCACAGTTTCATGATGATGCCATGGTCTTCTTCATAGATTCTAAAATGCTTACCAAAGAGCATTTTTCCTTTTGCATCGAGATAGATTAGTATTTTCTGAAAATCATAGATAACAGCCTTTCCATCGAAAGTACCAATTGTAAATTCAACACCGCCTTCGGTTATTTTAGAGGGGTTGGTCATAATCTTTGATTTTTGAGGTTTTAAGATTGTCCTTGTTTTGAGACACTGCCTCATTTTTTTTTATTTCATTAGCTTTTATCATCCAATTTGAAGCAGTTGCGTGCCAATCTGTAATTTTAATTTTACCACCAAGTTTCCAATTAATGGACTTATAATGGTTATAAAATTTTAAGGCTTCAATTTCAGGCCAATTGTTCATTTTAAAAAAAGCGACAGCTTCATTTTTATTTTTTGGTAGCTTAAGTTTATTAATGTTTTCTTTTTGTTTATTAATGTTTGTATTATGTATCAATGCCTGTTCAAAGCCTGTTTCGGGCTTGTTCAGAGCCTGTTCAGAGCTTGTTTTAAAAATGAACATCCTTACCTTGCTCCCTTTGAAAATGTTATATGAAGGTAAATAGCGCAGATACTTCCAGTCGTTAAGGTTTTTTATGCATTTGTGATAGGTAGCAATTCCGCCAATTTTGGCTATTCCCATAACTTCTTCCCTATTAATATAAAATTCCTGAGGGAAACGATTCATATTCCAAAACTGAAACAAGGACATATACAAACTGATATGCGTGGGATTTAATCGGGAGTCTTTTGAGAATTGTTGAAACACAGCGTTTAAATGTTTTATATAGTTCATAAATCTTCACTCAATTTAATTTGAACACGGTTTTCTATCATAACTTTCTGGATTTCATCAGCTTCATAAAAATTAATACCTCCCATTTTAGTGTGTGGGATTGTGCCATTCATTCTAAAGTTTTGTAAAGTTCCGGCACTTATGCTCAGTAAATCCATGACTTCGGATGATTTCAGATACTTCTTTAATCCTGTACCGGATTGTTTTAATAGCAGCTTTTTAATATCATTTAGTAATTCAATTTTGAATTCTCTTAGGTCGTCGGTAGTTATGATACTTGTTGCCATGATAGGATTATTACATTATTGTTTATATAGGTATTTGACTTTCGTTTAGCAAATTTGATAAGTTTTGATGGTGTTTAAGCAGTAGTTGAACCGTAGTCGGGTTAAATTTTTTAGTTGTAAAAAAGTTGGAATTTGTAGTGATTTGAGTTTTTCAAAGGACTATTTGAGTGGAATAAATAGAAAAAAAGTAAATAAAATGGTGATTACAGGAGGTGCACCCGACTACGGTGATTTTGAAGTATTATTCCTCAGAATTATTGATGTAGGTTGTTAGTCCATCTGATAAGTCATCTAAAAATTTTGTACGGCTCATTTTTCTTGTTTTTATTTCGGCAAAGGTTTTGTAGCAATCCCCAATGTCAAAATGTAAAACCCTTTCTAGAACTGAAGCTATTTCCTTAATATCGGATTTACCATTGTTTATAACTCTATTATGATGTAGGGCATAAATTAATTCGGTTAGATCTGTTTTTGTTGAAGTCCATTGCAGTTCAACCTCATTTGTAACTTTTAATTCGTTATTTATTTTTGGATTTTTAGAGTTAATCAATCTGTTTTGGAGGTAAGAAATAAAATTATTATATGCTGTGAGTTTACCTAATAACATATCATATGGTGTACTGAAATCGGGGTCTTGGAAATAGAATTTTGAAGATGTAATAGGAAGATTATCAAAATAATCCCTTGTGAAGTATTGCTCGTCAAGATGTGTTTGTTTTGATTCTATATATTGTTCAAAATCCATATTGTAAAGAAAAAAACGATTTAGTTTGCCTAGTTTCTTTTTTACATATTTACGTTGTTTGATTATGTCTGCTCTTGGAAATTGGATTTCAAAAGACCGAATTTCAGAATGGTAAATAAGTTGGTGGAGAGGAATTTGTTTTATGTTTTTAAAAAAATGAATTTCTTCATTTATTGACTTGAAGCCTTGTTTAATGATTTCTTTTTTAAAAGTATTAAGAAGGTTTCTACAGATTATTATGCTTTGGTTAGCACGTTCAATGTTTCCTTGGGTGTCAAATTTTATGTCATCCAATTTTTTAAGAAGGTTCTTATTTTGAAGTTTGAAGTCCATTTTGATTTACTAATATAATTAGTGCTTTCTGATAGAGATTTCAAATTAAAAGGACAATAAGTATGAAGATAAGAGAGAAGCAAATATAATTAATCGTTCATTTTGTGTTTCTCTTAATTTTGTTTTAATATTTACTACTCATAAGGTATAATATAATATTAATGAACCTTATAAATAACTGCGTAATTCATGCGTATTTTAATGTGAATTTTATACACAAGAAGAGAAGAACTGGTGGAATTTAGGCTAGTTCCCAAACTTTTTTATAAAATCTTCTTTATTAGAAACATTTGATTTTATAAAAACATTAGAGGCATGTTTTCTTACCGTACTGTAAGCAATAAACATGTTTTCTGATATTTTTTTATAGCTGTTGCCCTTTATAATCTGGATAGCAATTTCATTTTCTCTATTTGTAAAATTATAGTCTTTTCCAATGTTTCGTTTTAATATATAAGTATTTTTTAACCTATATAAATAGCTGTTAATTTCCATGGTGGTAACTAAAAAGAATGCCATACTAACCAAAGGTTGGGTAATTGGTTGAAAATCGCCAAAATAAGTGAGCAATGGCAAAAGTATTATAGATAATATAGAAGTTAGTCCCATATAAGTTTGGATTTTAAAATAACGTTGCCTTTTTACTTCTTTTTTTATAGTTATAAAGAAATAGATAAGGAATGTGATGGACAAAAGTATAGGGAATATTAGGAAAAGGCTCCTTGCGAAGTTTAAGGATTTAGTATATAAATAGGGTATTATGAAAAAGATCAAAAAGCTAAGTGATAATATAATTGTCAAGTTTTTAATCTTAAAAAACCAGTTAGGTGCAATGATGTTGAATTCAATATATAAATACCAAACAAGATAAACACACATAATTATTGAGATGCTATACGTTAATATATATTGATAGAATATGGGTCCTGGTAAAGATTTATCTGGTAATAACCCGTTCAAAAGGTTATATAAAAGGAATAGGATTGCTAAAACCAAATATCTGTAGGATGCTTTGTTTGGTTTTTGTTTACTGAAAACTATTTTAAATAATTGAAAAACAATGATAATACTAATTGCAATGCAAATGAATAGTACAATCCAATGCATCGAAGAGGAATATTCATACTCTGGGGTATAATGATATTTTTTTTGTACAATAATCATTAAAGTGTTGAATTACAAAATATTAATATAATATTTTATTTGCAATTAAAGAAGTTTTATCTTAGTATTAAATAAAAACACCATGATGCTTTCAAAAAAATATCCTCTAGGTTTTTTCCCAACACCATTGGAGAAGATGGAAAACTTATCAAAAAAATATACTGATTATAATTTATATATCAAGCGCGATGACAATTCTGGATTAGCGTCTGGAGGTAACAAGGTAAGGAAACTTCAATTTTTTATTTACGAAGCTTTGGATAAAGGATGCGAGACTATCATTACCGCTGGGGCACAACAATCCAATCATTGCCGACAGACGGCAGCGGCCTGCGCTAAAGCTGGATTAGAATGCCATCTATTGTTAGGGGGTAATCAAACGGAAAATTACACAGGTAATTTATTGCTTTCTCATTTACTGGGTGCCAATATCCATTTTACTGGAGACAATAGAAAGGGTGAAGATTTATTTTCTTTAAAGCAAAAATTAGAGGAACAAAATAAAAAAGTCTATGTAGTACCGTATGGAGGTTCAAATTTACTTGGAGCATATGGGTTTGTAGATGCTGTAAAAGAGTTAAAAGAGCAGCTATCTGATATGAAATTGAAAATGGATTATATTTTCTTTGCCTCTAGTTCGGGAGGAACACAGGCTGGACTCAAACTTGGAGTAGATTTTTATGGATTTAAAACCAAGCTAATGCCCATAAGTATCGACAAATTGGGTTATGGAGATTTAACATTGGATGAAGCAGTATTGGCACTATTGCTAGAAGGTCAGAAGACATTGGGTATTGATAAAAAATATACAATTGAAGATGCAACACTAATCAGAGGCTATGATTCACAAGGATATGGTGTGATAACTTCAAACGAAAAGTATGCTATAAAAGAATTGGCTCATAGCGAAGGTGTTTTGCTTGACCCAGTTTATTCTGGAAGGGCATTTTATGGTATGTTAGACCATCTTAAAAGTAATAAAATTAAAAAAAAATCCAATGTTCTCTTTTGGCATACAGGAGGTTTACCAGCTAATTTTTATTATTCTAAAGAATTAAGGTAAGAAAATAATATGGGTTTAATTGAATTTGTTGCCATTTGTGTTTGTTTGGTATATGAGTGACAAAAAGCACAAAATGTTTTAGCTATGTTTTAGCAAATAAAAAAGTCAAGAAATTTTTTTCTTGACTTTCCTTTGTTTACCTTGTAGCGAGAGGGGGGCACGATCCCCCGACCTCCGGGTTATGAATCCGACGCTCTAACCAACTGAGCTACCTCGCCTTTTTTTGTGCGTGCAAATATAGAAACATTATTGTTGTTTGCAAATAATACTTGACTAAATTATTATTAATTTTTATTACTGTACTTATTAATTAATGTATATATTGGGAACTTAATATTTTACAGTACTTATGGACGAGAAAATTAAATTTGAAATTGAATTTACAATACAAGCTTCACCTCAATTAATTTACCAATACATCTCTACGCCTTCTGGTTTATCGGAATGGTTTTCAGATAATGTGAATTCTAGAGGCGAGTTATTTACTTTTATTTGGGATGATAGTGAAGAAAAAGCAAAATTGCTAAGTAAAAAATCAGGCGAACGTATAAAATTCAGATGGATTAATGACGATGATGACCAAACTTCTTATTTTGAAATTAAAATTCAGGTAGACGAAATCACTAAAGATGTATCTTTAATTATTACAGATTTTGCTGAAGAAGACGAAGTAGAAGAATCTAAAATGCTTTGGGAAAACCAAATTTCTAGTTTAAAGCAAGTATTAGGCTCCGCTTAATTCTAAAACAATATTTTTAAATTATATTTGTCCCGAATTTACTTCGGGACTTTTTTTATGACAAATTTTAACGGGACTATCTTAGAGCAAGAACAACTAGTATCAATCCATAATAGGGGGTATGCCTACGGGGATGCTCTTTTTGAAACAATTAAAGCGTCTCACGGAAAATTGTTTTTTTGGGAAGATCATTATTTTAGACTTATGGCTTCCATGCGTATTATGCGTATGGAGATTCCTATGAATTTCACCATGGAATATCTAGAGGATCAAATTCTAAATACTCTAAAAGCATCGAATTTAGAAGACACTTCAGCTAGAGTTAAACTCTTAGTTCATAGAAATGAAGGTGGGTTGTATTTACCAAACACCAATGATGTCAGTTTTGCGATTTCTGTAAAGCATATTGAAAATGATTTTTACACGCTTCAAGAAGGGTTTTACGAAGTCGATTTATTTAAAGATTATTATGTATCACCTAGTCTATTATCGACCTTAAAAACCAATAATAAAGCACTTAATGTTGTTGGAAGCATTTACGCTAAAGAGAATAATTTGGCTAATTGTCTTGTTTTAAATACAAACAAGCATGTTGTTGAAGCTTTGAATGGAAATGTTTTTGTAGTTAAAGGAAATACTATTAAAACGCCACCTATAAGTGATGGTTGTTTAAAAGGTGTTATGCGTAAGCAAATTATAGAGATTTTAAAAACAGGGACTGAATTTGAATTAATTGAAGAATCTGTTTCTCCGTTTGAACTTCAAAAAGCCGACGAAATTTTTATAACCAATGTTATTGTTGGTATTCAACCAGTAACAAAATATCGTAAGAAGTTATTTAATACAGAATTATCAAAAACTATTCTGCAAAAATTAAATGTGAAATTACGTTTAAGTTAATTGTAATTTGGGTTTTCTGGTGCATTGCTCCATATGCTGTACTCATCACCAAATTCGAGCATTTTTTCTTTCCAAAATGTTTCGTAATTCTTTTCAATAATTTGATTTTTATAAACATTCTCGGTTACTACCCATGAATTAGATTTTAATTCATTTTCTAATTGATTAGTGTCCCAACCGGAATACCCTAGAAAGAATTTAATGTCGTTTTCGTTTATAACTTGTTTTGCAATAAGTTCGGCAACATTACTAAAATCACCACCCCAATAAATACCTAAAGAAATTTCAATACTATTAGGAATTAGGTGTGGTATTTTATGAATAAAATACAAATTATCTTGTTCCACTGGTCCACCATTGTAAACTTTAAAGGAAGCTTCTACTTCAGGAACCAAATCGTTAATAGTATAATCTAACGGTTTGTTCAAAATAAAACCTATGGAACCTTCATCAGAATGGTCCGCTAATAAAATTATGGACCTATTAAAGGAAGTGTCGCCTATAATGGTAGGTTCAGCGATTAACAAATTACCTTTTTTTGGTGTTAGTGTAACCATATCATCGAAGAATTAGTAACTAAATCTAAGATTTATTTCTTAAAAATGCAACTGTTTTGTGTAAATATAAAAAAAAGCCTTCAAAAATTTGAAGGCTTTTTTAATATAAATAATGTAAATGATTAATTTACAGCGTTTGATAAGTCAGCTCCAGCTTTAAACTTTACAACTTTTTTAGCTTTAATTTTAATAGTAGCTCCCGTTTGTGGGTTTCTACCTTCTCTTGCAGCTCTTTGAGATACTGACCAAGATCCAAATCCTACTAAAGAAACACGGTTACCTTTTTGTAAAGCACCTTCAATTTCAATAAGTGCACATTCTAATGCTTTTTTTGCAGCAGCTTTAGTAATTCCAGCATGTTCTGCCATTGCATCGATTAAATCTGTTTTGTTCATAATGTAATATTTAAATTATTAATAAATTGGTTAAACATTTTGTTAAATCCTACTACAAATTTATACGGATTATGCAACCATGCAAGTAATAGTAAGGTAAATGCATACTATTGTTAATAAATTAACGATTTTGTTAATAAAGACACAGAGTTTTATCGATGAAATTAACTAAAGTCAATGATAACAAGGCTTTAGCGCATTTTTGCATCAGCATCAAAATCATACCCATTTAAAAGCGATTTTACATCCATGGTTCGCTTTCCAGGAAGCTTAATATCCTTAATAATTATATAACCTTTTGATACAGCTACCTTTAATTCTTTTTTTGTTGAAATAATAGTCCCATTACTATGGTTATGGGGCATCGTTTCTTTATCGGCTCCATAAATTTTTATGTCTAATGTATCATTTCCATTTACTAATGAACACCAAGCAGCAGGGTATGGGCTTAAACCACGAATTAAGTTATGAATGTTTTCTAAAGTATCATTCCAATCAATTTTACAATTGTCTCTATCTAATTTATAAGCGGTTTTAATATCGGAAGATTCTGTTTGCGGAATTGTTTTAACGGAACCTTCTCCTATAAGAACTACCGTTTTTAGTACCAAGTCGCTTCCAATAGCCATTAAAGTATCATGCAGGCTTCCTGCGTTCTCATCAGGGTTGATATGGATTGTTTCTTGAAGAATCATATCGCCTGTATCAATTTTTTCATCAATAAAAAAGGTTGAAACACCCGTTTTTGATTCACCATTAATTATTGCCCAATTAATAGGGGCAGCACCTCGGTAGTTTGGCAATAAGGACGCATGTAGGTTAAAAGTGCCATATTCAGGCATTTGCCAAACAATTTTTGGTAACATTCTAAATGCTACCACTATTTGTAAATTAGCATTTAAAGCTTTTAATTCATCTATAAAAGCATCGTTTTTTAAATTAGTAGGTTGTAGAACCGTTAAGTTTTGAGAAACCGCATACTGTTTTACAGCACTTTCGTTCAATTTTTGTCCACGACCTGCAGGTTTATCTGGTGCTGTTATTACACCTACTATATTATAGTCGTGTTCTACTAAGGTTTTTAATGTGGCTACGGCAAAATCTGGCGTACCCATAAATACAATTCTTAAATCTTTCATCGGTGGATGTTTCTTATTTTTAATGAATCAATTGTAGTTAGTTATCTAATTTTACAAATGACTTAATTTATATGTGTTTGTTGGTGTTATCGAAATAATTTGATGCTCTAAAAGCAATTTTAAAATAGCTTTTAAATCGGTTTCGGAACAGTTTAAGGCCGCAACCATATTTCTTGACGAGTGGTCGCCTGTTTCAAGCAATTCTATAACTTGTTTTCTTGTTATTTGAATGGTTTCCGGTTTCGCTACCTTTTTAGGACTTATACAAACTGAACAAATACCACACGGTTTGGCATCTTTTTCACCAAAATAGGCGAGGAGTTGCATGCTTTTACATACAGATTCGTTTTCAACATAATCGAGTATTGCTTTTACTTGAAACTGTTTTAATTCGTTTTGTTGCTCTATTATAGAAGCGATCCGGTTGATGGTTTTATCATCTTCGCGTGGCTCTATAAAGGTAACTTGTGCATCGGTTTTTGCTAAATTTAAGGTGATAATTTCGTCTTTTTCTAATTGCTGAAGCGTTTTTGTTACTGTAATTTCATTTGTTGATGCTTTTTCTGCAATTTTAACCAGATCTATTTTTGTGTTTTGGTCGAAAATTCCACCATACATTCTTAAAATAGATTTGACTATCAGATTGAAATTAGAATGACTTTCTAAATAATTAAATAGCGACCCACTGGAGATAATAAATTGTGCCGACACCTTATTTTTGAATTGCTTTGAAAGTGTAATTACACTATTTCTATCTAATAGTAATAAGGCATTATAGGATAAAACAGCGTTGAAACTATAGGTTTTGCAAAAGGAATTAAAATCAAAATCAGACGTAACATATTCGCCTTCCCCATATGATATTTGGAAATAGCTACACAGTTTTCTATATACCTGCTTAACAAAATCTACAGTAGGTAAAACATTTAAAAACTGACTTTTAACCAAAACTTCATCACTTTTATTTTTTAAAATAACAGCAAAGGCCTTGTCTCCATTACGCCCTACACGCCCCGCTTCTTGAAAATAACTTTCAATACTTTCTGGTAAGTTTAAATGGATCACCGTTTTAACATCGGGCTTGTCAATACCCATCCCGAAAGCGTTGGTGGCCACCATAACTTGTTTTTGGTTTTGCAACCACTGCGCCATGTTTGTGTCTTTTTCCGCATTCGTTAAACCACCATGGTAATAAGTTGCCGATATTTTTTTTGAATTTAAAAAAGCACTAACCTCTAAAGTCGATTTTCTATTACGCACATAAATAATAGAGGCCGTTTTATATTTTTTTAGAATAGTTTCAATACGATAGTATTTATCTTCTTCATGATAAACCATATAACCCAAATTGGGTCTGGAAAACGATTGTTTAAATACCTTTGGCTGAATAAAATCGAGTTCTTTAATAATGTCTTCCACTACTTCTGGGGTGGCCGATGCTGTTAAAGCCACCACATTGACTGTTGGGCGTAATTGGCGTAAAAGCGCAATGTTTTTGTAGGCTGGTCTAAAATCGCTGCCCCATTGTGAAATGCAATGTGCCTCATCGACCGCAATTAAATTTACATTCATTTGCTTGATGCGCTCTTGAACTAGCTCTTGTTGTAAACGCTCTGGCGAGAGGTATAAAAATTTGTAATTACCATAAATACAGTTGTCTAAAAGCGTATCTAGCTGGCTGTATGTGATGCCACTGGTAAGCGCCATGGCTTTAATGCCTTTATCATTTAGCTGTTGTACTTGATCTTTCATCAAGGCTATTAATGGTGAAACTACCACGCAAATTCCTTCTTTAGCTAAAGCAGGAATTTGAAAGCATAAGGATTTCCCTCCACCTGTTGGCAGTAGTACAAACGTATCTTCCCCCTCAATAACCGCATTTATAATGGCTTCTTGCTCGGGACGGAATTCGGTAAAATTCCAGTAACGTTCTAATATATTAATGGGTTGTTCCATCTATAGCTTTAGCGCTTTTAAAATGTAATCGGTTCTGTTTTCTATGGTACCAAACGGTACATCAATTAATTTATAGTTAAATTGTTGGTAGGTGCTTAGTAAATGTTCGTGAATTTCTAAGGCTTGCTCAAAACTTTCGTAACGTTCGTTATCACTGGTGTAAATGGTTTCCCAAGGTTTTAAAATGAAAACAGTGTCGTACATAGGATGTTCACAAGCGTTTATAAAGGTTTGAGGATAGGTGTCTCCAATATAATTCATATAGGCTAGAACATCTGGCAGGCCTCTATCGAAAAAAATAAGGTCGGATTGTAGTGCGTTGGCGGCTTCAAATTGTTGTTGTCTGCCTTTTAAAAGCAACTCACTAAACAGTAAAGGTTTGGTTAAAAAGAGTTGGTCGATGCCTTCTTTTTTAGCATCTAAGGTTACTTGTCGTGAAATTTCTTCAAGACAGGTGTGTCCTCTTTTTATTAATTCGTTTATTAAAGTTGATTTTCCTGTACCAGGTCCGCCTGTAATTACAATTTTTCTTGTGTTCAAAAGTGAAAATTTAAGCTGTAAAATTAATAATTAACAATTGATAATTAACAATTAAAAGGGATAAATGAATTTAGCTACTGCGACTGTGACTCTTGGTAGTGCGTTAGGGATTGTCGTGGAAAGCCCACAGCGAGGTACGAGCGCGGACTTGGAGCAGAAAGCCCGACCCGACGGTAGGAGGGGAACGCCCAAATTTTAAATACGTTTATTTTTTATAATTTACTTACTAAATGTATATTTGTGGGATATAAAGAACACTATGAGTACACCTCCAAATTCAGATGAATTTTACGAAAAGCTAAAAGCGCAGTTATATGATACGGCTAGTTGGCCTTCGGAATATTTATATAAGTTTATTATTAAATCGGATGCTTCTAAGATTGCAAAAGTGGAATCTATATTTGATAATATGGGTGCTGTTATACAAACTACAGAATCTAAAAACGGTAAGTATACAAGCATTTCTATTAATGTTTCTATCAAAAACCCTGAAACTGTGATAGAAAAGTACAAAGAAGTGGCAGAAAAAGTGGAAGGAGTAATAAGTCTTTAGTTTTTTTTTGTATTTTGCACTAGCATAACTACTACATGCAGTAAACCCATAACTCTACACCATTTATTTTGATAATAGACGAATTAGAATACAACACAGAGCGTGAGCATTTGATTATACCCGAATACGGACGTCACATGCAAAAAATGATTAATTACGCGAAAACCCGAGATACTAAAGAAGAACGTAATAAAGTTGCTAAAGCCATTATTTCTGTAATGGGGAATATGCAACCACATTTAAGAGATGTTCCAGATTTTCAACATAAACTTTGGGATCAACTTTTTATAATGGCTAATTTTGAATTGGATGCCGATTCACCTTACGATAAGCCAACCAAAGAACTTTTAGAAGAACATCCAGAGCCTTTAGAATACCCACAAAATTTCCCGAAATATCGTTTTTACGGAAACAATATTAAAACCATGATTGATGTGGCGAATACATGGGAAGACGGCGACCTTAAGGAAGCGTTAAAGTACACCATTGCAAACCACATGAAAAAGTGTTTCTTAAATTGGAATAAAGATACTGTGGAAGATGATGTGATTTACGGGCATTTGTTTGAACTTTCTGGAGGGAAAATAAACTTAAAAAATTCGGATGAAGATTTATCAGACTCCACAAGTTTATTACGTACCAAAACGAAATTTTCTAGTACCAACACAAGTAATAGTAACAAAAAAGGTAGCCATCATAAAAAAGGCGCCACTAATTATAAAAGAAAACGCTTCTAAACTATATGGGAACATTTAAAATTGAAGGAGGTCACCAATTAAAAGGGAGTATACAGCCACAAGGTGCCAAAAATGAAGCACTACAAATATTATGTGCGGTTTTATTAACACCAGAATTGGTTACCATAAAGAACATTCCAGATATTGTGGATGTTAATAAGCTTATTAATTTATTAAGAAAGCTAGGTGTTAAAATTGAAAAATTAGCCCATGGTACATATACCTTTCAAGCGGATGATGTAAATTTAAAATACTTAGAATCGGACGAATTTAAAGTAGATGGCCGTGGCTTACGTGGTTCTATCATGATTGTTGGTCCGTTATTAGCACGTTTTGGTAGAGGGTATATCCCGAAACCAGGTGGCGATAAAATTGGACGTCGTAGATTAGATACGCACTTTGAAGGTCTTATTAATTTAGGTGCTAAATTTAGATATAGTAAAGAAGAACAGTTTTACGGTGTTGAAGCAAAACGACTAAAAGGAGCTTATATGCTTTTAGAAGAAGCTTCGGTAACGGGAACTGCAAATATAGTGATGGCTGCGGTATTAGCCGAAGGACAAACTACCATTTACAATGC
This sequence comes from Mariniflexile sp. AS56, assembly GCF_030552475.1. Lineage (GTDB taxonomy): Bacteria > Bacteroidota > Bacteroidia > Flavobacteriales > Flavobacteriaceae > Mariniflexile. The sequence goes on from NZ_JAUPED010000010.1 coordinate 170,751, forward strand.
GGCGTGTGAACCTTATTTACAGCAGTTATGTAAAATGTTAAACCGCATGGGCGCTAAAATTAGTGGCGTAGGCTCTAATTTATTAGTGATTGATGGTGTTGATACTTTAGGTGGAACAGAACATACCATGTTGCCTGATATGATTGAAATAGGTAGCTGGATTGGTCTTGCAGCTATGACTAAAAGTGAATTGACTATAACCAATGTTTCTTGGAACGATTTAGGAGTGATCCCGTCGGTTTTTAGAAAATTAGGTATTACAGTTGAAAAGCGTGGTGACGATATTTTTATTCCAGCTCATACCAATGGTTACGAAATACAAAGTTTTATTGATGGTTCTATTTTAACCATTTCTGATGCACCTTGGCCAGGGTTTACACCCGATTTATTAAGTATTGTTTTGGTAGTAGCAACGCAAGCGCGTGGTAGTGTGCTTATTCACCAAAAAATGTTTGAAAGCCGTTTGTTTTTCGTTGATAAATTGATTGATATGGGAGCTAAAATTATACTTTGCGACCCGCATCGTGCTACCGTTATTGGGCACGATTATAAATCTACTCTAAAAGCGACTAATATGACGTCTCCAGATATTCGTGCAGGGGTATCATTACTTATTGCGGCACTATCTGCAAAAGGGACATCGACTATTCAGAATATAGAACAAATTGATAGAGGTTACGAGCGTATTGACGAACGTTTACGTGCTATTGGTGCAAAAATAGAACGTATTGATTAATTTTTAAAAGTCTTAAAAGTTAGAATGTACAATTTTTAATTGGGAGTGGTGTTTTGGATGTGTATCTAAAACGCCACTTTCTGTTATAGAGGTAATGTAATCTTCTAAAACTGAAATGGGAATGTCCATACACTTGTTAGAATTAATACCGTCCTTAAATTCTATTTCTAAAATTTTATCCTTCTTATTGAAATTGAGGCTCTTAAGTATCGATGGTATTAATTGTAAACGTATCATTTCAAATGGTATTAATTGGAATTAACCAAATATAATACTTAATGAAAGTAAAAAAAATACGCATATATACGTATTTTATGTTTTATTTAGAGGAGGCTGTTTTGTTAGGAAGTAGCTAAACTTTCAGGAATGAAAGCAGTTTTGTTTTTCATAAAATAAAACACAGCTATTCTCTTATTTTAATAGACAAATAGCATGTGTTAGAACATGGTGCTGTTTAAAATAGCTGTGTAAGCCTGTAAATGCACAGGTATTTAGTAATTGTTTATGAAATGGTATAAAGATTTATGGCCAAATAGGACAAACGCTATTTAAGGTCTACCTTTTAGTCGCTTTTCTATTTTTTGTTTGATAAGCGTTAATCGTTTCATCAACTCCATGATTTCTGGGTCTTTTTTCTCCTTGTAAATGGTATTCAAATTTAATATAAGATCCTTAGCTTCTCTTGATGCTTCTATACGTTCGCTTGTAGTTTTAAAAGTTTGTTTTCTTTGCTCGAACTCTAAAGCATTATCTATAATTTCCATGAATTTTAATTTATTTTTATTAAACTTTTGATAGGTTAATTATCAAAATCTTGCAAGATACTAAAGCTAGTAAATTTATACGTTTTTTAGTGCTATTATTAATGAAATATTAACAATTAGTACGTAAAATTGTAGCTATTAAGCTATAATGTGATTAAATTCTAATTTTTAAGACCTAAAATATTGTTTTTTCGCGTTTTTAAATTATTGTAAAGCGGCTTTGTAAACTCGTAAACAGCGTTCTCTAGCAAATTTATGGTCTACTATGGGAGCTGGGTAAGTGAGTTCTTGAAAATCGGGACACCATTGCTTAAGATACTCTTGATTTTTATCAAACTTTTCAATTTGCGTGGTTGGATTAAAAATTCTAAAATAAGGTGCAGCATCCACACCACAACCTGCAACCCATTGCCAATTACCAATATTACTTGCTAGTTCATAATCGTGTAGTTTTTCGGCAAAATAAGCCTCGCCCCAACGCCAATCTATAAGTAAATGTTTACATAAAAAACTACCTACCAACATACGTACGCGGTTATGCATAAAACCTGTTTGGTTAAGTTGGCGCATTCCAGCATCAACTAAAGGGTAGCCCGTAATACCTTTACACCATAATTTAAATTCCATTTCATTATTTCGCCATTCTATACGTTCGTACTTAGGTTTAAAACTTTGGGTAACCGTGTGCGGAAAATGCCATAATACCGTCATAAAAAACTCCCGCCAAATAAGTTCTTGCCAAAACACTTCGTTTTGTTCAGTAATTGCTTTTTTTACCATATTACGAATGCTAACCGTACCAAAACGCAAGTGAGGCCCTAACCTAGAGGTGCTATCTTGTGAGGGGAAATTACGAGTTGCTTCATAGTTCTGAATGAGATGCGGGGTAACTGTGAAATCGGCTATGGATTGCTGAGATGGTGTAAAAGCGATATCAATCAAACTTAAATGGGGTAGTTGTTTATTTTTAATTGTGTTTTTTAAAACTGAATGGGTGTCAAAAGTATGTAAATCAGTAGTTTTAAAAAGTGATTTCCACTGTTTCATATAAGGTGTATACACCACATAAGGTGTACCGTCAGCTTTTAAAATATCGTTTTTCTCAAAAATGACTTGGTCCTTATAAGTTTTAAATTCAATTTGTGTTTCGGCTAAAAAAGCTTTTACTTCTTCATCACGGTTCTTGGCATAGGGTTCATAATCATGATTTGTGAAAACACCATCAATTTGGTATTCTTGACTTAAATTTTTAAAAACATCCAAGGGTTTGCCTAAGTACATGCCTAAACTACTGTTGTATTTCGTTTGAAGTGTTTCGCTTAAATTTTGAAGTGTTTTATGTATAAAAGTAACTCGCGCATCATTTATTGGGAGTTTTTCTAAAATTTCAGTATCAAAAATAAAAATGGGCAGGACGGGGTGTTTCCCGTTTAAAGCCTCAAATAAACCATGATTATCTTCTAACCGTAAATCACGACGAAACCAAAAAATACTGATTGTCTGTTTCATTTAATTATAAAATAAGAATACTCTCGATTCGTTTCGAAAGCAACTGATTATGAATATTTACCAAATAATGTTTCTAACTTTTCTGTTCTATAATTAAAGATTTCTTCTAGTTTTGGTTTAACTAGAAAGGGATGTGCTAATTGCCCAAGAAACCCTAATGGAATTTTATAATCAATAATATCTTCCATTTCAACACCACAATCAATTTCTTTTATAAAATGTTTATGATGCCAAAGCGCATAGGGTCCAAAACGCTGCTCGTCTACAAAGTACTGTTTGTGCTTAATATGGGTGATTTCTGTAACCCATTTAGTTTTTATACCTAAAACAGGTGTGACAATATATTGAATAATCTGTCCCGCATACATTGGTCTGTCAGCACCAGACATGATGTTAAACCCCATGTAGCTAGGCGTAATTGTTTTTAGATTTTTTGGGTCCGATAAAAACTCCCAAGCTTTATCGATGGTTATAGGAAGCTTTTGTTTTTTATGTAAGGTATATATCTTCATAGGTTAATTGTTAAGTAAAATGTAAAGATTAAGTGAATTGGCAATACATAACCATATAAAATAAGGTAGTATGAAAATTGATTTATAGCCTAGATTTTTTCTAAAATCATATAGAAAAATAGTAATAATGGCCGTGAGTGTTAAAATAACAATGAGACCAAGATTGATAAGGTGTTGGTTAAAAAATACAAAATTCCACCCAACATTAAATATAAACTGTAAGGTGAAAAGTGTTTTTACTTTGCTGCTTGGCACTAAGGAATATAAGTATGCCATGTATATGGAGAAACAAACCATAATACTACTCCAGGCTGCTCCAAAAACCCAGCCAGTAGGGGTCCAAGGTGCTTTATTAAGTTGCATGTACCATTCGGTTTTTGGGCCATTTTCCATAAGCCAAACACCTATGCTTAAAGCGGCAAAATTAATGATTAAAAACACAAAGAAGTACTTTAACTTTTTCATTGTAGGTGTTGGGTTATTTTGTTGTTTAACGGGTATGTAGAAGATAAATAGTAATCTACTAAGCCGCCATTAGGATGTATTAAATATTTTTGGAAATTCCATTGTACCGAAGATTCTATTTCTCCGTTTTCATGTTTTTTTGTTAACCATTGGTATAAAGGGTGTTGGTTTGGTCCTTTTACTTCTAGTTTTTCAGTCATTAAAAAAGTTACACCGTAGTTAATTTCACAAAATGCTTGTATTTGGTTGCTAGTATCTAACTCTTGGTTTCCAAATTGGTTACATGGTACGCCTATAACCATTAATTTGTCTTGGTAGGTTGTGTATAGTTTTTGTAAATCTTTATACTGACTAGTAAAACCGCACTTAGAAGCCACATTTACGAATAAAATGTATTTGTCTTTATAGGCAGATAACTGAATGGAGTCACCGTTAAGATTGTTCACTTTGATGTTGTAAATAGATGTTTTAGTATCTATTTTTTGAATGATTGGAGAGAGTTGTGCTATCATAATTCTTTAAAAAGGTTTTTAATGTATACTTATATTTTAAATGAAACAATACCGCAATCCATCTTAAAAATTTGTCCAGATAAGGATGCGGCTTTATCAGAAATTAAGAATAAAGCCATGTCGGCAACTTCGTCTGGGTTTAATATTTTTTTTAACGGATGGCGTTCTGTAATGGTTTCAATCATTTGATCGTTTCTTAATAGTTTTGAGGCTAAAGTGGTGTTTGTAACTGTAGGAGCTATACCGTTTACTCTAATTTTTGGTGCGAGTTCTGCTCCTAAAGATTTAACCAAACCTTCAACCCCAGATTTTGATGTGGCAATGCTTGAGTGGAAGGGCATGCCTAATTGAGATGCTACGGTACTAAACAGTAAAATAGAGGGATTGTTAGCCACTTTTAAAGCATTTAAATACTTCTGAATGACCTTTACTGCACCAAGCACATTAATTTCAAAATCTTTACGAAACTCATCTAAACTTAACCTTGAAAATGGTTTTAGGTTGATGCTACCAGGGCAATAAATCAATGCATCAATTGTTTCAATTATTGGTAAGTCATCCTTTAAAACATCACAAGTTATGTGTTGTAAATTAGAATGAGTTTCGTGGGGTGATGTTCGGCTTAAACTAATAATTCTATTGCTATTAATTAGTTTGCTTATTATGGCATTACCAATGCCTTTACTGCCGCCAATTACTACGATGGTTTTCATTTTAATTAGCGTTTATTTAATTTGTTAGTTTATTAATCATGCCTTTGAATATTAACCCGTGAAACGGGAGTACACTGTACCAATACAACCTGCCAGCCAATCCTCGGGGGCGAAAGGTGGCAGTTTGTTTTAGCATGCCGTCTTCAATTTTGAATTCTAACCAAGCTTCACCTGGAAGTTTCATTTCAGCATAAAGCAATAATTTTTTTTCTTTTTTGTCGGCAAAAATAACGCGCCAGAAGTCTAAAGCATCTCCAACATCCAAGTCGGTAGGACTTGTTCTTCCGCGTCTTAAACCAATACCTCCAACTAGCTTGTCTACATAACCTCTTAGTTTCCAAAGAGTATTTCCGAAGTACCAACCTGTATTACCGCCAATACTCCATATTTTATTAATGGTTTTTTCTTCATCAATGACGGTTCGTTGTTTATAGTCTTTAAAACAACCATATTTGGGAACATTAACATATTTGTGAATTTGATTGCTTAACCTACCACTTACCATAGAATCCTTCCAGCTAGATACAATACTATTTTGTTCTATTTTCTCGAAAGCCAAAGTAACAGCCTCTTTATAAGGAATGGGTTGTACACTCAAAAGACTGTTGATGTTACTTGGTTTTCCAACTATTTGAATTCCCATACTATCTACCAAAGATGTGGCCAATTTATACGAGGTTGATGTTACAAAATAAAGCCAATACGAAGACAATTTCGGGGTCATTACAGGTACCGTAACAATGTATCGTTTTAAACCGCGTACTTGAGCAAATTGCAAAAGCATGTCTTTATAGGTTAATATTTCTGGGCCAAAAATGTCGAATGATTGGTTGTAAACTTGAATATTGCCAGGTGCTTTTGATAAAAAAGCTAAAAGATCGCGAATCGCTAAAGGTTGCGTTTTGGTGTGTAACCATTTAGGAGTGATCATGAACGGTAGCTTTTCAACTAAATCTCTAATAATTTCAAATGAAGAGCTTCCAGAACCAACAATAATACCAGCCTTAAATATAGTAAGTGCGTATATGTTTGATGCTAAAATTTTTTCAACACGCTTTCTGGATCTCAAATGTTTTGAAAGCACATTTTCATTTGTAATTCCACCTAAATAGATTACTTGGTCGGCATTCGTGGTTTCAATATAGTTTTTAAAATTTAATGCACATCTCGCTTCTAATATTTCAAAGTCATTTGAAATGTTAGACATGGAATGAATTAAGTAAAACGCAACATCAATGTCGTTGGGAATGTTTTTTAAAGTTTCTGGTTCTAAAAAATCAGCTTCAATAAGTTGAATGTGTGAGTCTTCAATGTACGTTTTGTCTGCTCTTGCTAAATCCCTAACAGCGCAAACTACGGTGTGTCCATCGTTTATAAGCATAGGGATTAACCTTTTTCCTATATAACCTGTTCCACCTGTAACTAGAATTTTCATAGCTCCTTTAAAATTTGAATGCATTTGTTAATAAGAACATCCTTGGTGTAAATGTACGAAATGTTTAACGATTTACAATAAAAGTTAAACAAAATAATTTTCTTACTTTAAAATAGCACAGGTAGTAGGACTAAGAATGTTGATGAATATTTAGGTTTTTGTTAACATTTTAGGAGTATGTAATGCTTAATTTTATAAAAACAATAAAAAAACTTAAAACGATTGAAAATGAGAAAATTACTATTAACATTTATGGCTGCAACAGTTGCTTTTGCTGTTAATGCGCAAATTGAAACACCACAACCGAGCCCTCTAAGTAAAATAGAGCAAAAAATAGGTTTAACCGATGTGACTTTAGAGTACTCTAGACCTTCTATGAGGGATCGTTCTGTGTTTGGTAACCTAGTGCCTTATGGTAAACTTTGGCGTTTAGGTGCTAATGCAAGCACTAAAATTACTTTTAGCACGAAGGTAACTCTTGGAGGTAAAACTATTGACGCGGGAAGTTATGCTGTTTATGCAACACCAAATGAAACGTCATGGAATGTGGTATTCTATAACGATACATCAAACTGGGGGACACCAAAAGAATTAGACGATTCTAAAGTTGTTGCTACAGTGAATGCGGAAGTGTACCCAATGCCAATGAAAATTGAAACTTTCACGATGACTTTTGATGATTTATCTAATAGTTCGGCTGTTTTAGGTATGCTTTGGGAAAATGTATATGCTGGTGTTAAAATTGAAGTACCAACAGATGATATGGTTTTGGCTAATATTAATGATGTTATGAATGGTACTCCAAAAGGTAACGATTACTATGCTGCTGCGGTTTACTATTTACAAGAAGGAAAAGATATTAAACAAGCAAAAACCTGGATTGATAAGGCTATTACTATGGCAGGTGATAAAGTAGCATTTTGGCAATTAAGACAACAGTCTTTAATCTATGCTAAGGCTGGTGATAAAAAAGGAGCTATTGCTGCTGCTAAAAAATCGTTAGCTGCTGCTGAAAAAGCTGAAAATGCTGATTATGTAAAGATGAATAAAGACTCGCTTAAAGAGTGGGGAAGTATGTAATATATAGAATTAGATACTAATACATAAAACAAAAGCGCAACCTATAAAGTTGCGCTTTTGTTGTTTAATAGGTTAGTCCAATTTGGTTGCTAACACTATCAAGCGTTTTTATAAGTTGCTTGCTAAACTCGAAAGTCATAATATCACTTTCCGTTTTACCATCGCGAATAAGTTGGTTAAAATGAATGGCTTCGTAGTTATACCCAATAGTATTATATCCAAAATCGATAATATCTTCCTTTCCATCAACAAGTATTGAAACTGTAGTAGGCATGTGAAACATGGTATTAATCTTAATAATACCTTTTTCACAATGAAAAATAGCTTCCGTAGGTAAAACTTCTAAAAGAGAACTTTTTAAATGTGCTTTAACTCCGTTATCATAGTTAAAAACCATGTCGCATGTGGAATCCGTTTCGTTTTCGAAAAAAGTAGCCGACGCATCTATCGTGTTAGGAGCACCAAGTGTAGAAAGCGCTGAGAAAATAGGGTAGATGCCAATATCTAATAAGCTACCGCCACCCATGGTTTTATTAAAAAGTCTCGCTTCAGTATTGTACGGACGTTGAAACCCGAAATTACTTTCAATTTTTATTATGTCTCCGTATGTTTTGTTCTTCAATTCATTTAAAACAAATTGGTAATGCGGCAAGAAGTACGTCCAAAGTGCTTCCATAAGGAGTACCTTTTTTTCTTTGGCTTTTGCGATCATAGCATCCACTTCCTCAGCATTCATAGCAAAAGGTTTTTCACCTAACACAGCGATACCATTTTCTAAGCACATCAGGGCGTTTTCTTTATGCAAGGCGTGTGGTGTTGCAATATAAACGGCATTAATATTTTTGTCGTTTGCTAAAGCTTCATAACTAGCGTAAGCTTTTGTTGCTCCATATTTTTGGGCAAATGCATCGGCCTTTTCTTGGTTTCTGGAGGCTACAGCATATAATTCGGCATCCGGAATCGTTGCTAAATCGGTAGCAAATTTATTAGCGATAGAGCCTAAGCCAATAATGCCCCATTTAATTTTTTTAGGTTGAGATTGTTGTGTCATTTTTAGAAATTAGTTGAATTGAGCAGGCTATTGCAATTACAATGGCACAGCCTACAAAGTTTAGCCATAAAAATGGCAGATTAATATGTTCGTATAAATCTAGAAGATACAGCCCAAACACAATAATTTGAGTAATTAAGGCGGCAATAAATACAGCATTTCCTTTTACAAACTTGAAGAAAAAAGCCAGTAGAAAAATACCTAAGACATTCCCATAAAAAATAGATCCAATAATATTTACAAGTTGTATTAAATTTTCGGCAAGATTAGCAATACAGGCAACCCCAATAGCCATGATACCCCACGCAAAGGTAAACCACCTAGAGGCTTTTACCATATGTTCTTCTGTCTTCTCGCTGGTGTTTCGTTTGTATAAATCGATGGTTGTAGTAGAGCCTAAAGCATTTAATTCGCTAGAAGTGCTCGACATAGCCGCGCTTAATATAACGGCGAGCAGTAGGCCTATAAGTCCTCGCGGTAAGTTATTCAATATAAAATGAATAAAAACATAATCTTTATCATTACTTTCTACTTTAATATTTTGGTTTTCAGAAGCTTTGTCTATTAATACACGAGCTCTAGTTCTTAAAGAATCGTGTGTTTTATTGGCTAATGCAATGTCTTCTGCAACATCGTCATTTTCAGAGTTTACATACGATTGAATAAGCGCCTGTTTGTCATTAAAAACGGATTGTTGTTCTTTTTGAAGGCTGATGTATTCTTCTGAAAATTCAGAATTTAAAACAAGCTCAGTTGCTGTTGGATTAAAATTCATAGGTGCTTCATTGAACTGATAAAACACAAATACCATAACACCAACTAATAAAATGAAAAACTGCATAGGCACTTTTAAAAGTCCGTTAAAAATCAAACCTAATTGCATTTCTTTAACCGATTTTCCTGAAAGATACCGTTGTACTTGACTTTGGTCTGTTCCAAAATAGGAAAGCATTAAAAATGTACCACCAATAATACCACTCCAAAATGTATAGCGATTATCTAAATTAAATGAAAAATCTAAAACCTTCATTTTACCACTGGCACCGGCAATATTTAAGGCTTTACTAAAAGTGATGTCTTGAGGAAGCTTGTCTACTATTAAAAAGAAAGCGATAAGCATTCCTATAAAAATAACCACCATTTGGTGCTTTTGCGTCACATTTACGGCGCGTGTCCCGCCTGAAACGGTGTATACAATCACTAAAACCCCGATAATTATATTGAGCGTTAATAAATCCCAACCCAATACAACCGATAGAATAATCGCGGGAGCAAAAATGGTAATACCTGCGGCTAATCCCCTTTGTATTAAAAAGAGAATGGCTGTTAAGGTTCTGGTTTTTAAATCGAAGCGGTTTTCTAGAAATTCGTAAGCGGTATAAACATTCAACCGGTGGTATAACGGGATAAAAACCATACAAATTACAATCATGGCTATGGGTAAACCGAAATAAAATTGCACAAAGCCCATACCGTCGTTAAAGGCTTGTCCTGGTGTTGAAAGAAAGGTAATGGCACTTGCTTGGGTTGCCATAACTGATAAACCGATGGTCCACCATTTAGAGGTATTACCGCCTTTTAAATAATCTTGTACATTTTGACTACCTCTAGTTTGCCACGTACCATAAGCTACAATGACAAGTAAAGTAACGCTTAAAACAATCCAATCTATTACACTTAATGTCTGCATATTAAAGGGCTTGCGTTATTAAATAAAACGCAATGAAATAAAGCGCATTTGCGATTAAAACTAAAGAATACAGTTTTAGCCAAGGTTGTTTGGTGGGTTTGTTTTCTTTCATCATTAATCGTTTAATTTTGATTCTAATTTTAAATCTTCTTTTCCAATAGAAAGCATGTTTGCAAATAGGCGGTAAGCACCTGAAACACCTTCGGGGAATTCTCTAAAAAAGCTTAATCCCGTATAAATATAATAACCCTTACCATGTTTGGCGACTAACAAACTACCATCTTTAGGTGATTCATTTTTATCGTTCATAGATAGTATAGGGGTGAATTCTTTAGACCAAGAATTAGGGAAATACAAACCGCGTTCTTGTGTCCAGCCTTCAAAATCTTTCTGGGTTATTTTATTCGGATAATTTAAAAGTGGGTGCTCTGGACTTAAAAACCGAACCGCTGCATGTTCATCGGTTACTCTATCTCTCGATAATTTCAAATCATAGGGTGCAATATGGTCTGTTTTTAAACCTCTATTCGTATTGTATTGCACAATCATGTTACCGCCATTTGCAACAAAATCAAATAGCATTTGTTGTTTAAAATCTAAGTTTTCAACAGTGTTATAAGCTCTAATACCTACAACCACGGCATCAAACCTGCTTAAGGTTTCAGCATTAATAGCATCTGGACTTAAGGTTAAAACATGATATCCAATTTGCTCTAAACTTTCTGGAACTACATCGCCAGCGCCAGCTATATAAGCGATGTTTTCGCCTTTCTTCTTAATATCTAATCGCACAACTTTACTTTCACTAGGTAATAACACCGTTTGAAAGGGGATGTGCTCGTAATTTATTTCTACAAGTTCTTTGGTGTAATCTGAACCGTTTATGTGAACAATTGGGCTTATGTAGCCTTCACTTTGATTTTTGGGCGGAATGACTGTAAATGTAACAACCTGCTCTTCACCTTTATGTTTGATGCTCACTTTTTGTTTTTCAGGAAATACGTTCCAATCTTTTGGGTGGCAAACTTCAACAAAACCCTCTAAATTATCACGACCTGCTTTTACAATCACATTAATGTCGTGCTGCTTGTCATTATTAAAAATGATGACCTTTTCTGAAATTTTAGCAGAGGCTTCTGGGATAATTTCAAAAGGACGGTACAATTCGCCTTGGTCTGGTTTTGCATAGCGATACACAATAGGTTTAGTGAAAGTGATCGCTGTATTATTAATTTTTAAATTGAAGTGAACGAGGATGTTTCTAGGTGTTTCCGGTAAGCCAATCAAGGCTTTGTTTTCAACTTCATACATTCCTAAAGTGCCCTTTTTGTCTAACCAATAAGGCGATGTTTGTTTTTCTTTTATTGAAATGTAATATTCACTTTCAAAGTTTTCAGAGTCATTATTTTTCAACTCAGAATTCTTTAAAGTTGTTTTACCGTCACTTTGTGTAATGCTTTCTAAAACAATAACTTGACTACTTCTGTTTAAAGCTTCAATATTAACTTTAATGGTTTGGTTTAAAGTACTTGTAGGGCTTTCTGCTGATGCTTCTAAATACAAACCAGCACACATTTCAATCACCTTTTTTAATTCTTCTGTCTTTTGAATTTTCCAATGTGAATCCTCAATTTTTTGAAGAAGTTTATAAGCTTCCATTAATTGTGGTAAATGCTTAGAAGGGTCTTTAAAGTTGAAATTATTCTCAATAGTATAAAGAATGTCACCAATGGTATTACCACCTTTTACGCGATTCCATGACGTATCAATACCCTCAAAAATATTCTCGTTATTGGTTAAAGCATCGCCTTTTAAGAATTCTAAATATTCTTTTTGTGTACCTCGTTGTGATAATCGACCAAAGCCTTGGCATAAATGCTGACTACTGGCTATGGATGCTAATTCGTTATTGGATATCCCTTTTAACGGGTAGTAAACACCAATATCAAAACTTAATTTATTGTTTTTATTGGCTTTATCAAAGTCTTCTTGACTTTTGTAAAACCACGAATTTGTATTGAAAAACAATCGTTTAGGCTGCCAAACACCAACGTCTTTTAATAAATCTGGGTAAGCGTTTTTATTATTGGCTAAATCAAAAGCTTCATAACTTAACATGGCAGAACTGGTGTGGTGACCGTGCGTGGTTCCAGGGGTTCTATGGTCGAAACGGTTTATAATAATGTCTGGCTTAAGTTTTCTAATGGCTAAAACGACATCGCTTAATACCGCATCTTTATTCCAGATAGCTAAGGTTTCTTCAGGGTCTTTGGAATAACCAAAATCGTTGGCGCGTGTAAAAAGCTGTTCACCACCATCCACACGTCTTGCAGCTAATAATTCTTGGGTTCTAATAACGCCTAAAAGCTCTCTTATTTCTGAACCAATAAGGTTTTGGCCACCATCACCTCGCGTTAACGATAAGTATGTGGTTTTTGCTTTGACATGGTTTGACATGTATGAAATAAGACGGGTATTTTCATCATCAGGATGTGCCGCAATGTATAATACCGAACCTAAAAAATTAAGCTTTTGAATGGATTCAAAAATCTCTGAAGATGAAGGTGTTGTGGGTTTTTGGGCTTGTGAAAATGTAAAAGTTAAAAAGGATAGGATAAAGGATAGTAAAACTCTTTGCATGTTTGTATGGTTAGCTAAAAACCAAATATAACAAAGTAATGTAGGCTTGGTGGTGGTTTTAATGTTTATTTAACTTTATAAACGCACTAATATTTTAGTGCAGAGCTTCAGGTTTATATAACCTAAATGGGCTTTGTTAGCATTTGTTTTGCTTCATGAAAATCAAATACTAACGAACCAGGACTAACCTTTGGTAAAGCATTAATTCACACTTTATTTTTATTGAGTATTAGCTATTGACTTTTATTTATTCAGTTCTAATTTCATCATTATATCAGACTGTTCTTCATTTCCAAGTTTGAATATTTGCTTGTCAAATTGTAGAAATCCGTTTTTTTCGTAAAATCGGATTGCCTTCGGGTTTTGCTCCCAAACAGCTAACCAAACATAATCTACATTTTTCTGTTTCCCTAATTCAATCGCTTTTTCATAAAGGATTTGTCCGATTTTTTTGCCGTGAAATTCTTTTAGCACGTATATTCGTTCTATTTCGAGTGCGTTTTCATTCTTAAATTCGGTTTGAGATTCTCCAGTATTTACTTTTAAATATCCGATTATTTTTTCCTTGAATTCACTAAAATAAAATTCAGAATTTTTATCATTCAGTTCAGCTTTGAGTACTTCTATAGAAAATTTGTTTTCCAAATATTCAGTCATATTTTCTTTACTGTTTACTGAGGCATAAGTCTCGATAAAAGTTCGTTTTCCAATCTCTTTTAAATTTTCAATATCTTGAATGCTTATTTTTCTAATTTGCATTTATTTTGGGAATGTCTTTTTAAACTTGCAGGTAATGTTTGTGTATAAGAATTATGAGGGTTTGTGTGCGAGGATTTTTCTAAGGAAAATCAGAACCTAGCAAACAAAGCAACGACCAAACGGTTTAACTAAAATAAGCAATGTTTTTTACACGGCTGTGCAACGTTTTTTATTCGATTTGTGTAAATCTTAAACCAAATTTATCTGGTAAAGGTTGACAAGTATAATAATATAATTCTGGATATTTATCTTTTGTCAGTCTTAAAATTTTCTCTTTGTATTTATCACAAGTTTGCATTCCAAATATTATAGTCCTTAAACAATCTCTATTGACGCTAAATTCTCCCTGTTCTTCTTTAATAACTCTCAATTCGTATTCGTTCCTCCAAACATCCGATTTACTATATAAAACGTGTTCAAATTCATTTCCCTTACTTAAAGGATTAAATTCTTTTTGTTCAAATTCTTCTTTGTAATCCATTGGCCTTATTCTGTGGAAGGCATTTTTATCCTTTGAAGTATCATACATTAAGCAAACTCCTTTGTGAAAATTTGAATAATGTGACCACATTAATAAATTTGATGGACTCAAAGAAAAACAGGCAATTCCAAATCTGTTAATGAATTCATTAAAATAATTAGAAACAAAATTTCGGAAATTGGAAAATTCATTATTAAGAATTTCCTTTCTAAATTTAGTTTTATCAGAAATATTCATTACTTGCTCAATAACTTGAAATAACAACTTTAGTTCCGTTGTATTCTCTGTAAATTTCAATAAGTTCGGATAGCAATCAAAAGGGTCGTTTAAAAGACGTGGACTTTGAAAATAAACATAAGATTTTTCCAATTCATTTAGAGTATGTTGGTTATTTGGTCGAAATCTAAACGTGTAAGGAAGTTCTTGCTTAATCAACTGATTGTTATTTAGTTACTTTTTTTTTAATGTTGCACAACTAAGGTATAAGCCTATTAGCTTTCTATTAATATTACAGCCATTTTTTCTTCTTAAAATAATAAAGCATACCAACAAACATGGCTATCATAACACCCCATAAAATGAAGTAGGAGTATTTGTAATGTAGTTCGGGGATGTAATCGAAATTCATACCATATATACCAGCAATGAAGGTTAAAGGAATGAAAATGGACGCCATTATAGTAAGAACCTTCATGACCTCATTCATTTTATTACTAATGGTAGTCATGTACATATCCATTAAACTCCAAATCATTTCACGGTAAATATCGATGTTTTCAGAGACTTGAATTAAATGATCGTAAATATCGCGGTAAAAGGTTTTTGTTTTTTTAAGAATAAGGGTACTTTCATGTTTTTCAATACGACTAATAACTTCCCGAAGAGGAAAAATAGCGCGACGTACTCGCAGTATTTCACGTTTTAAATCTTGAATGTCTTTATTGATGGTTTTACTCGCTAGCCCTGAAAAAATACTATCTTCATAGTCTTCAATTTTTTCTCCTAAAGCTTCAATAATCGTAAAATAATGATCTACAATGGCATCCATTAAGATGTAAAGTAAATAATCGGCTTGCATGGTTCGTGCTCTGCCTTTTCCTTGTCTAATACGTTCTCTAACAGCGTCAAATACATCGCCTTCAGACTCTTGAAAGGATAATACATAGCCTTTTCCTAAAACAAAACTAACTTGTTCTGATACAATGGAATCGGTTTCATCAACAGATAACATCTTAAGAACAACGAATAAGTAGTCGTCGTATTCATCAATTTTAGGACGCTGCGAAATACTTACAATATCTTCTAATACAAGCGGGTGCAAGTTGTAATGGTTTCCTAATTTTTCAATATCTTCCACATGGTTTAATCCATTAATATTGATCCATGTAACCGAATTGGAAAGTTTAAAATCGAAAGCGTCTTGAATGGATGTAAGTTCTTTTTCAATGCATTTTTCAGCATTATAATCAAAAACTTCAATAAATAATTTTTTAGTAGATTTTTCACCGGTATAGATCATGCTACCAGGTGATTTACCTAACTTTTTATGCTGTTTTTTTACTCTATTTTTCGCCATACATTAAATATATGAAATTATTAAATAGCATCAATACTATCATCGTCAATAGCATCTTTTTCAATAAGCGTCACCGCGCGTTGCAACATTAAGTTGTTTGGGTAGGTTACTAAATCGCCATTTTCTAAACGTAAATGCAGTTGAAAAGCACGAATATCTTCAATGATGCCTTCAAGTGGGAAATCTTTATCGTGTATTTGAATTTTGTCTCCCACTTTATAAGGAAAGGAAACGAACATAATGATACCCGAAGTAATGTTGCTTAAAATGGACCAAATGGCAAATAAACCAATACCTATTACAGCAAAAACAGATGAAAACACAACCACTAAATCATGCAATTGCGTACCAAAAATAAAAGGAATGATAAGCATAGCTAATATGAATAGTGTTACAGATACGTATCTGTTTATTAAGTGTATACGTGCTAAATTGATACCGTTTTTTCGAGAAATTTTAGTAATTAATGTGGTAATAATAAACCGAGCAACAAGTAAAAAAAGAAGGAGGAAGCCGGTAATTATGAATGCGTTTTTGTAGGTTTCAAAAAACATGTATTATTTATTTAGATTAGAATTAAGTACAAGGATATATTAGAGAACAAAATTAATTTAATTGGAGTGTATCTCTAAGAATTTCATCTTTATTAAATTTTTTATTCCAATACGAAGATTTTATAGTTTTTAATTTGGTTGCTTTTGTTGTTAACATTTTGGCATTTTCACCATAGCCACTATTAAAAGTTTCTTCCCAACTTAATATATCATAGGGGAAATTTGGATTGAAATTTATTAAAAGTATTCTGTTTAATTCTGGATAAGAGATAGAATAGGTATTGGATGTTAAACTTGTAATAGCCTTATAAGCTTTTAAGGGAATATGGCTGAATCTTAAATTTTCAAAAGAAGGAATAATTTCTAAATTACCTGTAGGTAATGATTTTGGATTGATACGAAGTTGCGCCCATAATTCATTCTCTAAAATAGATTTCTTTATACTGAAAGCCTCATCTGCTTCACCTTCAAAATAGGAGTGAGAAGTTACTTCAAATGGCTCACGATTATTAAGTTGCACATAAACATGCCCACACCATTCTTGTATGGAGCTCGAAACTTTTAGAGCGTGTTGATTGTTTGAGACAGGATAAAAAACACTTTGCATCGTGGAATATGGATAGACACCTGTATTGAAGTTTTTAGTAGAATTTAACTTTAAAACAGGAATATTGTTGGGGTTTTGCTTGTCTGCTTTTACTTGAGTGTCGGCTAGAAAATCTTCAGTAACATAAATTAAAACGGCATGTCCTTCTCTTATTTCTCCATAACGTGCTTGTTCTAATTTATATGATGAAATTTCAGCTTCACCTCCATACCAATAATCTTTAAATTCTTGCGGTAAGAGTTTTTTATTAAAAGCTTTTTCTGAATTGTCGGGTAAGTTTGAATTGTTTGCAATAGGTCCTACTTGCTTTTCTTGATTACATGATGTTAATAACCAGAGAAACCCGACTACAAACCAAAGGTGTAAGTCTACTTGCATAATCTTCTTCATAAGATAGAATTTAGTTATAAAGTTACAACGCTACAAACCCTCAGCAATGGCATTTAACGTTTTATAAACAATATGTGTAGGCAGCCCCATCACATTAAAATAAGAGCCTTCAATTTTAGTAACACCAATAAGTCCAATCCATTCTTGAATGCCGTAAGCACCCGCTTTATCAAAAGGTTTGAAGGTGTTGATGTAGTATGATATTTCATCATCACTTAACTCTTTGAAAGTAACTTTTGTAATGGCGTTTAGCGTTTTTTCATATGTTTTTGTTGTAAAACAAACTGATGTTATAACTTCGTGTGTGGTGTTGCTTAACGATTTTATCATTTGAAAAGCATCTGCTTCTGTTCTAGGTTTACCCAAAGCGACGTTGTTATGCCAAACAATAGTATCGCTGGTAATAAGTATGTCTTCCGCTTTTAGTTCGTTTTTAAAGGGTAAGGCCTTTAGTTGAGCTAGGTAATCGCTTATTTCGAAATGTTTTAACCGTGGAGGGTATTCTTCAATAACAGGTTTTAAGCGAATTTCAAAATCTAAACCTAGGGTTTTGAAAAATTCCTGTCTTCTGGGTGAACCCGAAGCTAAAATTATTTGGTAATCTTTTACTTTGTCATTTAACATTTTCAATAGTTTTCAAGTTTCAAAAATTTTTGCTTGTAACAGCAAACTGTTTATTTGTTCATACTATAAAAATAAAGTAACAAGGAGAGCATTCCGAAAAACATCACCAATTTAAGCACAATACTGATGTGATGAAAGTCTTTTTTTGTAATAGCACTAAAAAGTTTAATGGTGCTATAGAGTAGTGGCCCGATTATAAATATGATAAAGTATATAACAGCTAGTTCGTTTTTATAAAGCGAATTAATAACATACGATCCCACAAGAAACAAGGGGATAAAAGATAAGGCAAACAGTACTTTAGTAGCACGCTCGCTACCAATAGCGATGGGTAAGGTGTTCATACCTGCTTTGTAATCACCATTTATATCTTCAAGATCTTTAGTGATTTCTCGAAGTAAATTAATGATGAATGCAAACACCGCATAATCGAAAATAATTTTAAAAAAAGTTAATTGCGTTTGTTGGTTGGTATTGTTGATTGCGGGAAGCAACTCGAAGATACCAACAATAATTAAAGACAGTGCCACTAAAACCGAAATTACAATATTCCCAATTAAAAGCGTCTGTTTTAAATAGGTAGCATACACATAAAGCAAGGCTGAAATGATAACAAATAGTGAGAAAAACGCGTTTCTACCTACCGAATACGACAAATAAAACCCGACGCCAACACCAAGCACGTTAAAAAGAATGAATAAGTTATAAGCTGTTTTTTCTGAAATAGATTTACCAACAATAAGTTTATCAGGTTTATTAATAAAGTCGGTTTCAACATCATAAATATCATTTATAATATTCCCAGCAGCAGCAATACAAATGGTGGCAACTATTAAAAGTGTAATTCCCAAAGTATCTAAACTGGTTTGAACACCAAAAGGCTCTAAAAGGGCATATTTAATAAGTAACTGCACCAAGGCAATCATTAATAAATTTTTCCAACGGATTAGGTTTAGGAAGTTCAAATGTTTAATTTTTAAAAGTTGAATACTAAAGCTCTTACAAAGCCCATTTTCCTTGCACTTTTAATACCTGCTCAATAACGTCTCTGGCGGCACCTTCGCCACCGTTTTTGTGTGATATGTATTTAGAAATGGCTTTTATTTCTGGAATGGCATCTTGTGGGCAAGTTGGTAAACCAACACGTTTCATTACGGGGTAATCAGCCACATCATCACCCATATAAATAATATGTTCTGGGTTTATGTTATTGTCTTTTATGTAGGTTTCGAATTGTTTTATTTTATCATGCGCACCAAGAAAAACATCTTTAATACCTAAGCCTTCTAAACGTAATTTTACACCTTCATTAGTTCCTGCCGAAATGATGGCCACATTATAACCAGCACTTACCGCAAATTTCAAAGCAAAACCATCTTTAATACCCATGGTTCTTAATAATTCACCATCCGTAGTTACTAAAACAGTGCCGTCTGTTAACACACCATCTACATCAAAAATAAAGGTGGTTATTTGGTTTAAATATTCTTTATAGCTTTTTTCTTCCATGTGTGTGTTGTATCGAACTTGTAATTAGGTTGTAAATATCTTTATGATGTGGGTCTTGTAAAAGTTTTAAGTGCCTTTTCAAGGTTTTTGTATCGTTACGTTTTGCAGGCCCCGTTTGCGCGATGAAAGGGGATAGGTTTTGCACTTTCTTAGCCGTTTCTAAAATAAGCGGTTTTAATAGGTCGAATTCTGCACCTTCGCTTTCGGTTATTTCGTGGGCTACTCTGTAAAGTTGGTTGGTGAAATTATTGACAAAAACAGCTGCCAAATGCAATACTTTGCGTTGGTCTGTATTTACTTTTTTTGTGGGACTTCCAATAGACTTGGCTAGATCTTTTAAAAAGTAATATTCTGGAGTTTCTACGGCCTCAATACAAATAGGCACATTGGCAAAATCGATAGCGGCTGTTTTACTAAACGTTTGTAAAGGGTAGAAAACCCCACGCTTGTGCTTTTTATCAATATCGTAAATACCTGCAGCACCAGAGGTATGTACAACCAATCTGTTTTCAAAAGGAAGTTGGGATGAAAGCGTTTTAATAGCATCATCACTTACGGCTAAAATGTATAAATCGGCCTCTTTAAGTTGTGCTAAATCGTCAATTATTTCAACTTCGTTTTTATATGGGTTTAAAGTATCAATACTTCTGTTATACCATTGTTTAACAGTTACTTGATTTGCACTATTGAAAGCTTTAAATAAATGGGTGGCGACATTGCCGGCTCCTAGGATAATTACTGAAATCATATGGCGAAAATAACGATAATTATAAAAACACTTTACGTTCTTTGATATATAATTTTTTTAATTTTTCAAGTTTTTTAATAGATCGAATAACGGTTTCAACTCGTAATCCGGTAAGTTCAGAAATTTGTTGGCGGGTTAAATTCACTTCAAAATCGGTTGTAACTTTGGCCGTTTCTTTTAAATGATTTAGCAACGTTAAAATACGGTGTTCTGGCGGATAGATGGATACTTCCTTGGCTATTTTAGCTTTATAAACCATGCGCTTACAAATAAGTTCTGTGAATTTTAAATGAATGTCTGTATGTTCTTTTAAAAGCTGAAAAAAAGTTTCTTTTGGTACTATATAAATAGAACAGTCACTTAAACACAAGGCATTCGCTGGGTATTTAGAGTTTGAAAAAAGTGGTGGCTCACCAAAGGAGGTGTTGTTTGTAAAATAACCTTGTACAAACTCTTTTCCATCTTCAGTAATATTGAACATTTTTACGTCACCTTCCTTAATCTGATAGTAAAAAGAAGCTTTTCCTCCTTCAGTAAAAACAAGTTCATTTTTTTTATAACGTCTTAATTTAGGAAGATAGCGTTCAAGAATAAGGTCTGGTATCATGCTGTTATGATTTCAATCATAAAATAACAAAGATAGGTTTTAGAAATTTGTAGTATAAATTATTAAACTTAAATATCATGAATTTTCACAACAAGTATTTTATTAATTTTAAAGCAGATTACATGCTATATGTTCCATTAACTATTATTCTGCAAAGCTGTATTGGATCTGTCGCTGCCATGTATATTTTGATGAATAGTAAGTCGCCTACTTTTTTATTAGAATTATCACTTTGTGTTATTGTTTCTATGGCGTATAACGCTTCAATTATGGCACAATTAACATACAAATGGGTGTTTAATTTACTAATTTTATCGCTAGTTACTAATGTCGCCTTAATTGTATTGAATTTAATGCGTTTACAGTAAACCGTTTATGATAAAGAAAGATATTAAAACCAGAGAAGATGTGTATGTATTGGTGTCATCATTTTATAAAAAAGTTAGGAAAGACACTGTTTTAGGCCCTTTTTTTAATGATGTGATAACCGATTGGGATGCTCATTTAGATAGATTAACTTCGTTTTGGGAAGCAAGTTTATTTTTAAAAACGAAGTATTTAGGAAATCCGTTAGAAGCCCATGTTAAAGTAGATAAAGAAAATAATAACAGTATTACAGAACTGCATTTTGGCTTGTGGTTAAATTTGTGGTTTGAAACTGTTGACGAACTTTTTGAAGGTGATTATGCTAACAATGCGAAACAGCGCGCCCGCAAAATGGGAACATTCCTGTATTTGAAAATTTTTGAAGCCCGACAACAGTAAATACTGTTTTGATGTGTTTAGAATCGTACTTTTTATCAAAAAACTATTTTAGTTTTAAAATATGACTTAAAACTTGGCTTTTTGCACTCGATTTTTCGTCTTTTTCACAAACTTTAACACTTCTAAACAAACTTAAATACTTAAATTTGCGCGACCTTAAAACAGGTTCGTATTATGCAAAATAAACTCACCAAAATTCTTTTCTCAACACGACTTACCGGTATTTTATTTATAGTATTTGCAGCAGCTATGGCTACAGGTACGTTTTTAGATGCAGGACAAGACACATCGCCAACCGCTTACACAAGAAATTTAATTTATAATGCATGGTGGTTCGAGGGTATTATGTTGGTTTTTGTTATTAACTTTTTGGGAAATATTTTTAGGTATCAACTTCATAAGAAAGGGAAGTGGTCTACTTTAACATTGCACTTAGCGTTTATCTTTATTTTTTTAGGAGCTTTTATTACGCGATATATTAGTTTTGAAGGTATGATGGCCATTCGAGAAGGTGCTACAGAAAACACCTTTCTTTCACAAAAAACATATATAACCACTTATATTGATGGTGATTATGAAATTAATGGGGTTGCCCAACGCTTGCCAATAGAACGTGAAGTCGATTTTTCTGGACGTTTAGAAAATGATTTTAAAGTAAATGTAAAATACGATCAACAACCCGTAACAATCGAGTTGGAGAAATTTATAAAAGGTGCTGAAGAGGATATTATTCCAGATGAAAAAGGTGAGGCATATTTAAAAGTAGTTGAAGCTGGCGGTGGCGGTGCACATAATCACTTTTTAAAAGTAGGCGAGGTACAAAGTATTCATAATGTGCTATTTGCGCTTAACAAGCCTACAGATGGCGCTATAAATATTACTTATACCAATGATGAACTGACTATTAATTCACCATTTGAAGGCGAATATATGGTTATGGCAACCATGGCTGAAGGTGTTTTGGTAAAAGATAGTTTACAGCCTTTAATGTTGCGTTCTCGTTATGTGATTGGAGATATGCAAATGGTATTTCCTAAACCAGTTGTTAAAGGTGTTTTCGATATTGTTCAAAAATCGAAAATTTTGAAGAATGATGAAGATGGTGTGGTATTAAAAGTAAGCTCAAATGGCGAAACCAAACGTATTGGTTTGTTGGGAGGAAAAGGAATGAACAACGCCTTTAAGCAAGTTTCTGTTGGAGGCTTGGACTTCGCTTTTAAATATGGCTCTAAAATTATGGAACTTCCTTTTGCTGTTAAATTAAACGATTTTGAAGCAGAACGCTATCCAGGGACGGAGAATGGCTATTCGGCTTATTCAAGTGAAGTAACCGTTGTAGATGAAAAAGAAGGTAGCTATGACTATAAAATTTTTATGAATAATATTTTAGATCATGGTGGTTATCGCTTTTTCCAATCGAGTTTCGATCCAGATGAGAAAGGGACTATTCTATCTGTAAATCATGATTACTGGGGCTCTTTAATCACTTATATAGGATACTTTTTATTGTATTTTGGCTTGATGGCTATCTTGTTTACAAAAGGATCTCGTTTTGGAGATTTAGAAAGACAGTTGGATAAGATTAAGGCTAAAAAAGCAAAACTTCTAGGAGTATTTATGCTCTGTTTTGGGTTGAATTCTTTCGCGCAAATACATTCTGAAAATGATGGGCACAACCACAATAAAAAGGCAACACACGCACAAATTGATTCTGTTTTAGCAGCAAATATTACTCCAAAAAAACATGCTGATGCTTTTGGGCATTTGGTAATTCAAGATTTAAGCGGCCGTATGATGCCCGTGAATACTTATGCATCAGAAATGGTTCGTAAGTTAAGCAAAAATGATACCTATGGCGATTTTAATGCGAATCAAGTATTCTTGTCTATTCAAGAAAGTCCGATGCTTTGGTATAATGTGCCAATTATTTATTTAGCAAAGAAAAAAGCAGATTCTATAAGACATATTATTGGTGTAGATGAAAGTGAAAAGTATGTGGCTTTAGCCGATTTTTTCACTGAAAGAGGCGATTATAAATTGGCTCCTTACTTAGATGAAGCTTATAAAACAACGTCACCTAATGGATTTCAAAAGGAATTTAAGGAAGCCGACCAACGTGTGAATTTATTATACAATACGGTAGAAGGGATGTCTTTAAAAATATTCCCGATTCCGAATGATGAAAATAATAAATGGATTTCTTCCTTCGATTATAAGAATGACACGCATCAAGTACAAGATTCACTTTACGGAAACTTTATAAAGAATGGTTTCAGAATGTATTTATATACGTTAAATGCAGCGAAACAATCTGGCGATTTTTCTGAAGCTTCAAAATTATTAGATGCTTTCAAAAAAACACAGCACCAATATGGAGCCGAGGTGATGTTAAGTGATGATAAAATAAAGACCGAAATTCTATATAACAAATATGATATTTTCAAAAAACTATTTAGTTGGTATATGTATGCTGGTAGTTTGTTGTTTGTGTTATTAATTGTTCAAATTTTCAAAGAAAAAAGTAAGGGTTTAAATATAGCGGTTAACGTGTTTAAGTTTGTTATTTTGGGCTTATTCATTTTGCATACTTTGGGCTTAATTGTGAGATGGTACATTTCTGGTCATGCACCGTGGAGTGATGCTTACGAGTCTATGATTTATGTTGCTTGGGCAACCATGTTTTTTGGTTTAGCTTTCGGAAGAAAAAGTGATTTAACCATCGCATCAACCGCATTTGTAACAGCGATGCTGCTTATGATTGCTCATTGGAATTGGATGGACCCTGCTATCGCTAATCTACAACCTGTTTTAAACAGTTATTGGTTAATGATACATGTTGCCGTAATTGTGGCAAGTTATGGTCCGTTTACTTTAGGGATGATCTTGGGTGTCGTAGTTCTTTTATTAATGATTTTCACTACGGAAAAGAACAAACGTAAAATGGATTTAAACATTAAAGAACTGACTATAATTAATGAGATGGCCTTAACCGTAGGTTTAGTTATGCTTACCATAGGAAACTTTCTAGGTGGTATGTGGGCTAACGAAAGTTGGGGACGTTATTGGGGTTGGGATCCTAAAGAGACTTGGGCACTTATTAGTATTATGGTTTATGCCTTTGTAATACACATGCGATTAATTCCAGGGCTTCGTAGTAGATGGTTTTTCAACTTGATGTCTATCGTCGCTTTTTCAAGTATTATTTTCACCTATTTTGGGGTTAATTTCTACCTGTCAGGTTTACACTCGTACCAATCGGGACAGCAAATCGCAAGTTTTAATGCGATTGCGATTTCTATTGCTCTAATCGCTATATTAGCTGTTTTCGCATACCGTGGCTATGTGAAATATTATAAAAAATAATTAGATTATGGCAAAAACGGGACGGGATAAAAACACAAAAAACAAGGCGAAGCATTCCAAATTAATGGTTCAAAAAAAGAATAAGAAAAAGGAAGTAGAGCAACTACGCAAAGACCGGTTGAAGGCTATTATTAAAAAAGCGAAAGAGTAATTTAACTATGCTAAAAGGGCATTCATTTTAGCGTAGTTAATCTCTTCAAACTTTTTTATCACTAAATCGGCTTGACTATAATCTTGGTTTTTAGAGTGAAAACTATCAAAACCAACACAGAAAACACCAGCGCCTTTAGCCGCTTCAATACCGTTAGTAGAATCTTCAATTACAATACATTCCTCAGGTTTAAAACCAGAAGCTTTAACCGCATTGATAAAAATTTCAGGGTGTGGTTTGGATTGTTTTAAATCGGCCCCACTCAATTTTGCAATAAAATAAGGGTTTAAGTCAAAGCGATTAAAAATGCGCTCAATACTTGGCATAGTGGCAGATGAGCCTAAAACTAAGGTTACGCCGTTTTGGTGAAAGTCTTTTATCAAATCTAAAACACCTTCAATTAAATCGAATTCAGGACTGTTATTAAAAACAAATTCAAAATGCTTTCTTTTCAATGAAACTAAATACTCTGGAGTTTCAGTTAAATTGAAAATATCACAAACTTCTTTGCACACATTTATGGTCGATTTTCCTGTAAACGATTCGTAAAGTGCATCATTCACTTCTACATTTACATCCTTAAACATGTTGTGATAAGCGTAATGGTGAAGCGGTTCACTTTCTATAATAACCCCATCCATGTCAAAAATAACAGCTTTTAGCATTTCAATTTTTTTCGCGAAGTTATAAGATTAATTAGTAATTTAATAACTTTAAAAGTGAATTATTCACTAAAAACATATGAAAGCATGATGACAAAAGGGAGATTAGACGCGTTTACTGATGGCGTTTTAGCCATTATTATAACCATCATGGTATTGGAATTAAAAGTGCCTCATGGCGGTACTTTTAACGATTTAGCACCTCTTTTACCTGTATTTGGAAGTTATATTCTAAGTTTTATTTACATCGCTATTTATTGGAATAATCACCACCATATGATGCAGACCGTAAAACACGTTTCGGGTAAAATTTTATGGGCAAACATGCATTTGTTATTTTGGTTGTCATTAATCCCGTTTGTGTCTGGGTGGATGGGGGAAAACCATTTTACATCTGCCAGTGTGTTTTTATACGGCATCGTTTTACTTGGCGCTGCGATAGCCTATTTTATTCTGCAATTTTTAATTATTAAAAGTCATGGAGAAAACTCTTTATTATCAAAAGCATTGGGTAAAGATTTAAAAGGTAAAATATCACCCATACTTTATATTATTGGTGTTATTTTTGCTTTTTATAATATATACATTTCTGGTGCTGTTTATATTCTCGTGGCTATTATGTGGTTAATACCAGATACACGTATTGAAAAAGCACTTAAGAAAAATTCTAACCTTTAATAATCAAGCTATCAAAAACAATCCGAGTTTTCATCCGAATAATAAGCACAAATCTGGTTACGATGTCGATGCTTTATGTGAAGTATATCCATATTTAACACCTTTTGTATTCGAAAATAATTTTCAAACAAAAACGATAGATTTCGCAAACCCGAAAGCTGTTAAAGCGCTTAATTCAGCTTTATTAGTTAAACACTATAACATTCGTTTCTGGGACTTTCCCGAAGCTAATTTGTGCCCGCCAATTCCTGGGCGTGCCGATTATATTCATCATCTATCAGATTTGCTGAAAGGTTCTAAAATAACGGAGTCCATTTCTGTTCTAGATATTGGTACAGGTGCGAGTTGTATTTACCCCATTTTAGGTAATTCTGAATATAAATGGAAATTTACGGGTGTCGACATTGACGAATCATCCTTAAAGTATGCTCAACAAATTATAACTAAAAATGGGCTTAATGATTCTATTTCTTTAATGCATCAAAAAGACAAAGCGTTGATTTTTAACGATATTTTAAATACAACGGTTAGATTTTCTGCAACGATGTGTAATCCGCCATTTTATAAATCGGAAGAAGAGGCTTTAAATGCCACTAGCAAAAAGTTACAAGGACTAAATAGTAAAGAAGCCAAGGTAGTCCGGAATTTCTCTGGGACTCATAAAGAATTGTGGTATAAAGGCGGGGAAAAGGCTTTTCTTCATAATTATTTATATGAAAGCTCTTTATTTAAACAGCAATGTTTTTGGTTTACTACGCTGGTTTCTAAGAAAGATTTGGTTAAAGGGATGCAAGATTCCTTAAAGAAATTAGGTGCTGTTAACGTAAAAATCATTCCTATGGGGCAAGGCAATAAGTTATCTAGAATTGTGGCTTGGACTTTCTTAACCCCAGAAGAGCAGAAGAAATGGATAGAGACGGTTTAATTTTAGGGTGGTACCAGAAAATCAAAAGAAGCCTATCAAATGGATCGTATCTAGTATATGTTTATTAATTTTACCTTTATCTTATATATATTAATATGAAATTAGACATACTTGCCATTGGGGCGCATCCAGATGATGTAGAATTAGGATGTGGTGCTACCATAGCAAAAGAAATAGCAAGCGGGAAAACAGTTGGCATTATAGATTTAACTGAAGGGGAATTGGGTACACGTGGTACGGCCGAAACCAGATATGAAGAAGCTCATAATGCGTCTGATATTTTAGGTGTTTCCGTTCGTATTAATATGAAGTTTGCCGACGGATTTTTTGTGAATGATAAAACCCACCAGTTAGCCCTTATTAGTAAAATACGCAAATATCAACCAGAAATAGTTATTTGTAATGCTATTGATGATAGGCATATAGACCATGGAAAAGGTAGTAAATTGGTAAGTGATGCTTGTTTTTTAAGCGGACTTGTGAAAATTGAGACTAAAACAGAATCTGGTGAACAACAAAAAGCTTGGAGACCTAAATTAGTTTATCATTATATACAATGGAAAATTTTAGAACCAGATTTCGTGGTTGATGTCTCAGAATTTATGGAAACTAAGATGAAATCTGTGTTAGCTTACAAGACACAATTTTATGATGCTAGTAGTAAAGAACCTGAAACCCCCATCTCTAGTAAGAATTTTACAGATAGTGTTTTGTACCGAGCAAAGGATTTAGGACGTTTAGTTGGGGTAGAATATGCCGAAGGCTTCAATGTTGAACGATTTGTTGCTGTAGATAGTTTGTTCAATTTGAAATAGTTATCTCAAAACAGAAAATTATTTTAAAAATTCCTTAAAAATTTTCAAAAAAGTCTTTGTAGAAAAGACTTAAATCAGTTACATTTGCACTCGCATAATAATACATGCTACATGGTGGTTGTAGCTCAGCTGGTTAGAGCATTGGTTTGTGGTACCAAGGGTCGCCGGTTCGAACCCGGTCTTCCACCCAAAACAAAAGCCTTTCAAGAAATTGAAAGGCTTTTTTTGTGCTTAAAAGTTAAGGTGTTAATCTACCTTAATACGTTCGTCTCTATTTGCTATTTCCCAAGCCGTATGGAAAATTAAACGAGTTCGCGTTTCTAACAGGTCGTATTGTATTTTATCAGGCGTGTCTGATGGTTTATGGTAGTCTGCATGAGTTCCATTAAAGTAAAAAATAACAGGAATGTTGTTTTTAGCAAAATTGTAATGGTCAGAGCGGTAATAAAAACGATTAGGGTCGCTATCTTCATTATATGTATAATCAAACTCCATGTTGAAGTATTTCTTGTTTACAGTTTCAGATAGGGCATGCAAGTCTTTACTTAATTTATCAGACCCAATTAAATACAAATAGTTACGTTGGTCTTCATGTTTTGGATCTACACGTCCAATCATATCTATATTTAAATCGGCCACCGTGTTTTTTAAAGGAAAAACAGGATCGACATCGGTGTAATAGCGTGACCCATAAAGCCCAATTTCTTCACCTGTAACATGTAAAAACAAAATGCTTCTTTTAGGTTTGTATCCGTCATTATATGCTTTTTTAAAAGCTTTAGCAATTTCTAAAATAGCAACGGTACCCGAACCATCATCATCGGCGCCATTGTTAATGTCTCCATTTTTGGAAACTCCTATGTGATCTAAATGTGCTGAAATTATAAGAACTTCATCTGGTTTTTCAGAACCTTCTAAATAAGCTAAAACATTTTCAGAATCCTTAGCATTACGGCCCTTAAAGAAAGACGCTGGAATATCTTGAAAATAATCACCATCAGAGATAGGCGAGGGGATCCCTAAAACGACATAATGGTTTTTAATAAACTCTGCTGCTTTTTTCTGTCCAGGTTCTCCTGTTTTTCTACCTTCAAACTCATCTGAAGCATAGATGTAAAGGGCTTCTTTTAAATTTTCGGCTGTAATAGATTTGGCATAATCGATAGCCTTGGCATTACTTAGAGTATTTTTATTTTGACAGGTACTACAGCTTACTATTAAAATAGCAGCACATAAAAGCAAGTTAGATTTTTTCATGTATTAAGATTGTAAATTAGATAATTAATTTAGAAGCGGGTTATGAGCATCCACTTCAAGCCGTTTGGCCTGATTAGCAATTTGCCATGCGGTGGCGAAAATAAGTTTGGTACGTTTTTCTAGTAATTCGTATTCTATTTTGTCGGGTGTATCCGTAGTTTGATGGTAATCATTATGTTCCCCATTAAAATAAAAAATCACAGGAATATCTTTGGTTGCAAAATTGTAATGGTCTGATCGGGTATAATACTGGTTTTTATCTTTTTCAGCGTTATATCTATAGTCCAAATCAATATTGAAAAAGGCATTGTTTACTTTTTCTGAGATGTAATGAAGTTCTTTGCTTAATCGGTCTGCACCAATAAGATAGATGTAGTTTTTATTGTTTTTATGAAGGGCATCAACGCGCCCAATCATATCTATATTAAGATTCGTAATTGTTTTTTCTAGCGGAAATACTGGGTTTTGCACATAATATTCAGAACCTCTTTTACCAATTTCTTCGGCGGTAAGGTGCAAAAAAAGAATACTTCTTTTTGGGCCATGACCTTCTTTTTTTGCCTTGTTAAAAGCTTGTGCAATTTCCATAAGGGCAACATTACCAGAGCCATCATCGTCTGCACCATAATTAATTTGGCCATTGGGGTTAACACCAAGATGGTCTAAATGTGCTGAAATAATAATAACTTCTTCTGGTTTTTCAGAGCCTTCAATGTATGCTAGTACATTTTCAGAGGCTTTAATTCCATTAGAAAAAAAGGATTCTGGTATATTTTGATAGTAATTATAGGCACCTTTAGGGGAGTCTATATTTTCGTTTTTGTAGTAGTTTTTAAGAAATTCGGCGGCTTTAAGTTGCCCCATTTCTCCAACACGTCTTCCTTCAAAATCTTTTGAAGCAAATTTATATAAGTGCGTGCTTAATTCTTTAGACGTAATCGTGTTTGCATAGTTAAGTACTAAGCTGCTGTCTTCTATCTTAATGCTGTCTCTTAAGTTTTGTATTTTTGCCGTGTATTTTGGAGTAGCACAAGTACCAACCAAAGCAAAAGCCGAGAGGATACAAAAGGTTTTCATGTTTAAATTAAGATGTTAGTTATCTTACAGTAAAAACCATTCTCCGGGGCAAGAAAACGTTTAGAATGTTAGTTTTAGTTTATTTTGGGTGTAAATATACTGAAACTCTTAATATTGCTAGTGGCTAATTATCTAAATTTATTGATTCCAGCTCACTCTCATCAATTTCAAAATCTTCAAAGTCTAAATTTTCTAACTCTTCAATGGCTTCTTCTTCAAACTGAACTTCTTTTTCATCTAAAACCTCGGTGTTTTCAACCTCAGTTTTAATAAAGAACGCTTTGTACGTTGTTAAGGTTAATGCACACGTAGTAAGTAAAAATGAAAATTGAATTATTTTTTTTACTTCTCCAGCTTTTTTAGATAGATAAAATGCGACACCACCAAAAACAAGTGCTGCTATAGCAGGAAAAATAGCTAAATTTGAAATAGGTAAAACCGAAAATATAATGGCTAAAAAAGAGGTTATAACGGCTAGAATTGTAAATAGTTTTTTCATTGTATAATTTTAATTTTTTAAACCTGAAGCCGATTTAATTTTTAGTTCACCATTACCTACAGGTATTTTAAACTTGCCGTATACCATTATTTTATTTTCATCGGCAGTTAACCACACGAAGTTACTATTTTTTCCTTGCAACACATTGGCTTCACTCGATCCGACAGCTAGTTTGTAACATTCTTTACGCCCAATCGCCGTAGAAATAGTTTCTTTTCCTAAATAAGTGATAATACCCTTAACTTCTTCATTGTCAAATATAATATTGAACGTTTTTTGTGTGCCAACAGACATTTTTTTATAATCTAATATCCTCATAGAGTACAAAGTAGAAACTATGTCTTTTGTGCCAGAGTTGATTTTTACGTTGTTATTTTCAACATAATCATTCTTTTTCTTCATAACAGACTTTACCGTATTGGAGCTATGACTAAATGTGTATTTCATGTTTTTGAAATAACTACCTTCATTTACGTCTCTATTATATAGATACGGTGTTAAGTTGGATGGATTTACGTAACTTTCATATAAATCTCTGATTTTAAAAAAACTATCCCACTTGCTATAAGTAGCAGCGGTACATTTTAATCTTAAAAGTGTGGCTTTTGAGGTTTGAACCTTGCTGGTTTCCATGGTCACTTGAGCAATATCCGTTAAAACACCAGACATATTATAAGAAGCCGTATAAGTGAGTTTTTCACCCGCATTTATGGCATTGTTTTGAGCATAAATAGCTGTTGTACTAAGCGCTAAAAAAACAATAAGGATGCAATTTCTAATCATGTAAATTAAATATAAGTTATAACGTGTCTGTAAGCATTTATTGTGCCGAAAATACAATGCTTTACTAAATTATGCTAATTTTATTTCTGTATAAATAAATAGTGGTTGCTATTAAAATAGATTATGCATACAATGGCTTCTTATTTATTGAATATCGTTTTTGTGTAACACTTTCTATATTTAGTCGTCAAATAAGTATCAATCAAAAAAAACAATCATCATGAGAGAAGATAACCAACTTTTAGTAATTACGCATTTAAGTCAATTAGTAACTTTAGTTACAGGTTTTGGTAGTTTGTTGATACCTTTGATAATTTGGATCACTCAAAAAGAGAAAGTATACCAAATGGACGCTCACGGAAAAAACATTATAAACTTCCAGCTAAGTTTAATTATTTATTTTATAATATGTATTCCATTAATTTTGCTGCTTGGTTTGGGGCTCTTAGGTTTTATTGTGTTAGGTTTTGCTTCTATTATTTTCCCAATATTAAATGCTATAAAGGCAAGTAATGGGGAAGTGCCAACATATCCGTTTTCTTTTACTTTTATTAAATAACCTATTTTTTAAGGATTGCCGAGGTATTAATTTTCAATAACTTACAAATCCTTTTATAAGTATCAAATATTTATATTTCAATTTCTAATATTTTGCATTACATTTGTAATCCGAATACGTTTGGATACTATATGAGTCAAAAAGTTTTACTTAACGCGAAAGAGGTAAACATCATTCTTCACCGATTGGCTTGTCAACTTATTGAAAAACATAACGATTTCTCTAACACAGTTTTAATTGGTTTACAGCCACGCGGCGTGTTTTTAGCAGATAGAATTGCTAAAATATTAAGAGAAGATTATAAAGTTAAAAACATTCAATTAGGGCATTTAGATATCACCTTTTTTAGAGATGATTTTAGAAGAGGCGAAAAGCCTTTAGAAGCCAACAGCACAAAAATCAATTTTTTAGTTGAAGATAAAAACATTGTTTTTATAGATGATGTTTTACATACAGGAAGAAGTATTCGTGCTGCTTTAACAGCCATACAATCATTTGGTAGACCTAATGAAATTGAGCTTTTAACACTTATTGACAGACGTTTTAGCAGGCATTTACCAATACAACCCAACTACAGAGGGCGTCAAGTAGATGTTATTAATAATGAAAAAGTAAAAGTAAACTGGAAAGAACATGATAATGAAGATTCTGTTTACTTAATAGAAAAATAGAATCAATTAAGAATTGATAATTAAAAATTAACAATGATAAGTTTCAGTTAAAAAAGCGCTTGCAACTTTTAACTTTTAACTTTCGAACTTTTAAACTAAGAAAATGAGCGAATTAAGTGTCAATCACTTATTAGGAATCAAATATCTAAACAAACAAGATATTCAACTTATTTTTGAAACTGCCGATCATTTTAAAGAAGTGATTAACAGACCTATTAAAAAAGTACCTTCGCTAAGAGATATTACTATTGCCAATCTGTTTTTTGAAAATTCAACAAGAACAAAATTATCTTTTGAATTAGCAGAGAAACGTCTATCTGCAGATGTTCTTAATTTTTCATCATCACAATCATCTGTAAAAAAAGGTGAAACTTTAATAGATACGGTTAATAATATCCTGTCTATGAAAGTAGATATGGTAGTAATGAGGCATCCCAATCCTGGTGCCGGTGTGTTTTTATCTAAACACGTAAAAGCGAGTATTATAAACGCAGGAGATGGCGCACACGAACACCCAACACAGGCCTTATTAGATTCTTATTCTATTCGAGAAAAATTAGGTGGTGTTGGTGGAAAAAAAGTGGTTATTGTGGGTGATATTTTACACAGTAGGGTAGCGCTTTCAAATATATTTGCACTTCAACTACAAGGTGCAGAAGTGATGGTATGCGGGCCTAAAACCTTATTACCAAAATATATAGACACGCTAGGAGTTAAAGTGGAAACAGACTTACGTAAAGCATTAAATTGGTGTGATGTGGCTAATATGTTACGTGTACAAAATGAACGTATGGATATTAGTTATTTTCCATCAACAAGAGAATATACACAACAATTTGGAGTTAATAAAGAATTGCTTGATTCCTTAGATAAAGAAATAACAATCATGCATCCAGGACCTATTAATAGAGGTGTTGAGATTACAAGTGATGTGGCAGATTCGAAGCAATCTATAATTTTGGACCAGGTTCAAAATGGTGTTGCGATTAGGATGGCAGTTATTTATTTACTAGCTTCAAAAATAAAACAATAAATTATGATTATAGATCAAGACGGAAATATTTCAATCATAACGCAAGAGAAAGCGACTATTATTGAGTTAGTTAAAAAAATACAAGCCTTATACCCAAAATTCAAAAACAATAATATTATTGTTGCGCTATCATCGTTAAATACTTTAGGTTTACAAGATATCGTTGAGTTTTTAGAATTATCTAACAATCACAGAGCTACAAAACAGTCGTTTGTAATTGTTTCAGATAAAATTGATTTAGACATAGTTCCAGATGAAATAATCGTTGTACCAACCAATAAAGAGGCCTACGATATTATTGAAATGGAAGAAATGGAACGCGATTTAGGCTTCTAAAAAGTTTGTTGTTTACTTGTATATCGTTGTAGTGTTTTTTTGAAGCGCGGTTAACGACTAAACAAAAAACAAATCAACATAAAATAATGAATTTAACCATATTAGGGTGTTATAGTGCTACGCCAAGAGCTTTAACAAATACCACATCGCAAGTATTAGAAATAAACAATCACATGTTTTTAATCGATTGTGGAGAAGGCACTCAGGTAGAACTTCGCAAACATAAAATTAAGTTTAATCGTATTAAACGTGTTTTTATTTCGCATTTACATGGCGATCATTTTTTTGGTTTAGTTGGGTTAATTTCAACATTTAGGTTGCTTAAGCGCGAAACCGAATTGCATGTTTATGGACCCAAAGGCATTAAAGAAATAGTAACGCTTCAAATGAAATTGGCCGATTCTTGGACTAATTATAACCTTATTTTTCATGAATTAACTTCAAAAGAATCTGAATTAATTTTTGAGGATGAAGAAGTAGAAGTACATACCATTCCTTTAAATCACCGTATTTACACCAATGGCTACCTTTTTAAAGAAAAGGAAGGCAACCGTAAATTGGATATGAATTTGGTTGAAGAAGCCAATATTAATGTGGCCTATTACCGAAAATTGGCACAAGGTTTTGATGTTGAAAATGAGGATGGTTTTCTTATTAAAAACAATACGGTAACCAAACCTGGTTTAAAACCAAAAAGTTATGCGTTTTGTAGTGATACCATGTATAAAGAAGATATTGTGCCCATAATTAAAAATGCCGATGTGTTATACCATGAATCTACATTTTTGGAAAAACATGCACATTTAGCACCAAAAACAAAACATTCTACAGCGAAAGAAGCTGCGAGCATAGCGAAACAAGCAAACGTGGGTACTTTATTACTGGGGCATTATTCTACTCGTTACGGTAATTTAAATTTATTTAAAGAAGAGGCACAAGAAGTTTTTGATACTGTTGAATTGTGCGAAGACGGGAAAATATTTAGTTTTTAGATTCTTCTGAATTTAAAACCCATTGAATTGCTTCATCTAAAGATTCACACAGTTTTACGCTACTTTGTAAAAACATTTTTTCTAAAGTAGAGCTCATAAAACCAGCATCATTATACCAAACTAAGGCTGCAGTGTCAATTAAATCATATTCTTTACTAAAGGTAACCCAAACAAAAGGATCAACAGAATAGGAGTGCACCTTGTTGGATATAAATCCGATTTTTTTTGAAGTGCCATATTGCTCAATAAGCATATTAGCAATTTTTTTAATTATTAAATAATCTACATGAATTTCTTGGTTCAATTCAGCCACTACAAAATCGTCACAAATAAAAAACTTCCCAAACGAAAGTTGTATTTTTTTATGATCAAACTTTGTTAGATTTTCAGATGCTTCAAACTCCATTGTAAAGTAAGATACAGCTTTTTTTTAAACAGCCATAATTTAACTTGAGGGTGTTAACCCCTTTTAGAATATATTCTAAGCAGTTTTTATATATAAAGTAGAGTAGGAGTGAATTGAAATTTTAAATTATACGTGTGTAAATTCTCGTAAATCTAAAATCCGGTTGATAGCCTCTTCTAAGGAAAAGCAACGCTTTATTTTTGTTTTAGTAAGTTGTTTTTCTAATGATGCGTTTAAATAAGCTCTGTTCGTATAGGTAACAATAGCACCTGCAACAATCATATTATTATATTTTTTTTGAACCTTACTCCATGTTTGTGGACTCATAGAATATGAATTTACACGATTAGAGATATAACCTATACTGGAATCTGGTCCATAAAATTCTAAAATATGAACCATGGTACTTTGAATCATTTCCCAATCGAAATGGACACCTTCATGCATTTCAGATATAAAGAAATTTTCTATAAAATAAAAATCACCAAAAGGCATTTCTATTTTATAGTGTTTGAGTTCAAAATAGGGGGAGTTTTCAAACTTCATTTTATTAGTTTTGGGATTTGCAAATTTAAAGAGTTTAACCAAGGTTTTATTTAAAATAGAGTTTATATTTTTATTATTTTTACCTAATGGAAAAGGATTTAAGTAATTATAGAAAGTCTTACGAGAAGAGTGCGTTTCGTTTAAAGGATGCTCCCGAAAACCCTATAGAATTATTTCAAAAATGGTTTTATGAGGTGGATAAGTTTTTTGTTGAAGATGAAACCAATGCCATGACCATTTCTACAATGGGTTTAGATGGGTATCCCAAAAACAGGGTTGTATTGCTAAAACGGTTTACACATGAAGGTTTTATTTTTTATACCAATTATAATAGTGACAAAGGTAAAGCCATAACAGAAAACCCAAATGTATGTTTGTCTTTTTTTTGGCATGGTGCCGAACGTCAAATTATTATTAAAGGTAAGGCTGAAAAAATTGCAGCTAATTTAAGTGATGGATATTTTGAATCTAGGCCACGAGGAAGTCAATTAGGTGCTTTAGTTTCAAACCAAAGTGAAGTTGTTGCGAATAGGGAATATTTGGAACAAAAATTATTAGATTTAGAGAAGACTTTTGAAGGGAAAGAAATTGAACGACCAAAACATTGGGGCGGTTATATTATTAAACCTATAGAAATTGAATTCTGGCAAGGTCGCCCTAATAGATTACACGACAGAATACGATACCAACTGCAAGAAGATTACACATGGTCCATTAATCGACTATCTCCGTAAATTACATGATGAAATACATTTAATTCATACTGCATAATGTATTTCAACGATTAAATACATTATAAATCGATGAAATGCATGTTTTTCATCGATTTTAACATTTCGTTAACATTTACTTCAAGTTAGGCTGCTATTTTTACAGAACCAAACCTAAATTACCTACTTATGAAGTTATTAACGAAACTGCCTTTATTGGCATTGTTGGCTATGTTGAGCTTTTCCTGTACAACAGATAGCCTTGATGATAATGCAGATACAATTGAATTAACGCTTTCAAATCCCGAAACAAAAACAATTGAAGTAGAAATACTTGAACTACTTAATAACCATAGAGTATCTGTAGGCTTAACAGCTTTGGGGGATATGTCGGTTGTGAAATCGGTAGCTTTTACACACACCGATTATATGGTCGATAATAATGAAGTCTCTCACGCTAACTTTTACAAAAGAAGTGATTACCTAAAAACAAACGCTGGCGCTTCTAGAGTGTCTGAAAATGTAGCTTATGGTTACAGTTCGGCAGACTCTGTAGTTAGAGCTTGGCTAAAAAGCGACTCACACCGTTTAAACATTGAAGGTGATTTTACAAATTTCGATTTAGCTGCTGAGCAAAATGCAGAAGGTAAATGGTATTACACCAACATTTTTATAAAAAAATAAAGTTGTTTATTCAAACAACCATCTCATAACCAATAATTACTCTTTAATAGCCATTAAGGTGCTGTTTTTAATAGCACATTGAAGGATTGATAGGTTATTTTAATAGCTTAGTTGTTATTAAATTTAGCTTTTGGTTTAGAATCCTCTCAGTTTTGGGAGGATTTATTTATTTCTATTTATTAAATTGAATAAGGGGAAAGGGAGTATTGCATATTGCACCCAATTCCTGTTTATTGTTAGAAAATCGAATGTCAGTTATATTCTTTTCTTATAGTTTATACCTAAATACTTCCGATACCTAAACTTCCCAAGAGTAATGAGGGATTTTAAATAAGTAGTCAAATTCTAAATTGAAATTATTTTCAAGCACAAAGGATTTTAAATCCAAACAAAAAACCATCAAAAGGATAGCCCTTTGATGGTTTTAATATATACTGAAATGGAGTGTGCTTTACTCCGTTTTAATGATAATAAACTGTGTGCGTCTGTTTAATTGGTGTTGCTCTTCTGTGCAATCTACGCCATCAGCACATTGGTTCGCTAGTTTTTGTTCGCCATAACCTTTATAATCACTAATTCTTGCCAGATCAACTCCTTTACTTATTAAGTAATTGTACGTGGTCTTTGCTCTTTCTTGTGAAAGTATACCATTGTATCGAGATGAACCTCTTGAATCTGTATGAGATTCTATTTTGATAATCATATCAGGGTATGTGGTCATCATTAAATTTACAATACGGTCTAATTCTGTGGTACTGTCTGGTCTAATGGCAAATTTGTTATAATCGAAATAGATAGGTTGCAGTTCTGTAATAGGCGGCACTTCCTTCTTTTGCGGATTTAAGCCGGTATCAGCATTTATACTGGTCACGGCTTTGTCTATACCTTTAGAGGTTATAGGCAGCGTAGCATCCTCATATAAGTCGTTTTTAACCTGAATGTAGTAGTCGGTATTTCTATCAATATTTATTTCGAAACGCCCATTTTCATCCGTTTCTAAAGTTGCAATAGGGTTGCTTAAACCATCTAGCAACGTAATTACGGCATTTGCTATAGGTGTGTTTGTTTCTGTGTCTGTTACGGTTCCTTCAATTTTTAATGGTGGAACGCGGTCATAAGCATAAATATCATCGCTGCCTATACCACCATCTCTGTTAGAAGCAAAGTACCCAGATAAGCCATCTTCGTTCATGAAAAACGAGAAATCGTCTTTACTTGAGTTTACTGGAACACCTAAATTGATAACATTTATTATCTTGTTGTTTTCGTCTGCAACGGTTCCGAAAATATCAAGTAAGCCCAACCCAGCATGACCATCGGAAGCTAAGAAAAGGTTGTCCTCACTATTTATAAACGGAAAGCTTTCATTTTTGTTTGTATTTACAGTACTTCCTAAATTTTGTGGTGTACCAAAACCAGTAGGAGTTAGGTCTACATAGTAAATATCTGTACCTCCTAAGCCTCCAGGCATATCGGAAGCAAAGTATAATTTTGTTTCGTCGTTATTTAAAGCAGGGTGCGAGATAGAGTAGGCGCTACTGTTAATAGATAGGTCTTCAATGTTGGTCCATTCTCCATCTACCAAGGTAGCTTTGTGAATTTTAAGGTTTGTTTGGCCTTCTTCTGTTCTTCCTAAAGTTTGGTTATTAAAGTCGTTTCTAGAAAAATACATGGTTGTACCATCTTTAGAAATGGTAAGCGGTCCTTCATGAAATACCGTATTCACATCACCTTTTAATTTAGATTTGTGATTTACGATACTATCTGTATTTGATTTGGCTTTTACATAAATATCTAAAAACGGTTCATTGTTCCAGCCGTAAGTATGTTTCACACTTACACCTTCATCTCTAGAAGAAACGAAATAGATATTACCATCTTTTTCATAGGCACCAAAATCGCTAAATTTAGAATTGAAGTTAATGTCTTTTAACGAGTAATTTGCTTTGGCTATAAAAACACTATTTAAAAAATATTCATCATTTAAAAAGGCACTTTCATTAATCTCTCCACCTGATTCTTTATAGCGTTTTAACCATACACGAGATTCTTTATAATCTTTAACACCTCGTAAGGCTTGTGCGTAATTATAGTAATATTGATTAGGAACGCTTGCTTGCTCGACCGTTTTTTTATAATATACAGTGGCAGCATCGGGTTTTCTCATGTAAGCATAACTATCTGCAAGTTGTCTAGTCGCATAATTTGCATTGTCATTTTTTGAAATTAACTCTTCGTAAACACTCGCAGCATCAACAAATGAAAATTTATTGAATAAATTATCAGCTTTTTTCTGTAAACCAGATTGCGCAAAAGTAGTGATGCTTAGTACTAAAGCAATACTAGTAAGTATGTAGTTTTTTAATCTCATGGGGTCTTTATTTTAATTAAAAAAATCTAGCAAAAGAGTTTTTATATATTGAAACACACGTGATATGAGGTGTGCTATTCCATTTTAACAACTATAAACTGTGTACGTCTATTTAATTGATGATCTGCTTCTTCACAGTTTTCACCATCTTGACAACCATTTGTTAATCTACGTTCACCATAACCTGTATGTTCTGTGATTCTAGCAGGATCGATGCCTTTAGATACTAAATAATCGTAAGTTGAATTGGCTCTGTCAATAGATAATTTATCGTTATAAGAAAGCTTACCTCTAGAATCGGTATGCGACTCGATACGGATAACCATTTCAGGATAATCATTAGTCATTAAATTTACAATCTTATCTAATTCTAGAGCAGCATCATCTCTAATTTTGTGCTTGTCATAATCAAAGTAAATCGTGTTTAATTCAGCAAGTTTTACGACATCCGGTAACGGATTTAGTAATAGATTAGCGCTTATTGTAATAAGTTCTGTTTGAACATTTTTAGACGTAAACTTTCTGTAATCGTCAATATATTTGTCTTGACTAGCAACAATTTTATAATCTTTATTTCTGTCGATGTTTATTTGGTAAAAACCATTTTCATCGGTTTCCATGTAGGCTATTTTATTGTCTTTATCGTCATACAAAGTTATAATTGAATTTGCGATTGGTTTTGTATTGATGGCATCAACAACAACACCTTCTACTTGAAGTGTTGGTACTCTATGAAACGCATAAATATCATCACTACCACGACCACCTTGCCTATTAGAAGCGAAATAGCCTGTAATCCCATTTTGACTCATTGAAAATGAAAAATCATCTTTATTTGAGTTTACTGGAACACCTAAGTTTATCACATCAACAATTTCATCATCTTCACCTTTTATGGTTCCGAATATATCAAGTAAACCTAAACCTGTATGGCCATCAGAAGAAAAGAATAGGGTACCTTCATTATTAATAAAAGGAAAACCTTCAGCACTTTCTGTGTTTATAACTTTCCCCATGTTTTGAAGGTCTCTAAGAGTACCGTCAGGGTATATGTTTACAACCCAAATATCTGAACCACCTCGTGATCCAGGTCTATCTGAAGCAAAATATAATTTCGTGTCATCACTATTTAAAGCAGCATGTTGGGTTGAAAAATTATCGCCATTAATAGATAAATCTTCCAAATTAGTCCAAATACTATCTTTTAGTGTGGCTCTATAAATTTTCATATTGGTAAGGCCTTTTTTATCCTTCACTTCAATATTATCTTTATAATTATTTCTAGAGAAATACATGGTTTTACCATCTTTTGTTATGGTAACAGGGCCATCGTGATATATAGAGTTCACATCACCTTTTAATTTCGCTGTATGATCTACATTTCGTTTATTCCCGACTTCAGTTACATATATATCTAAAAAAGGTTGCTCGTTCCAACCATATAATCGTTTTACGGCAACACCTTCATCTCTTGCAGATGTGAAGTATACTTTCCCATTATGTTCGAATGCACCAAAATCGCTAAACTTAGAATTGAATCGAACGCGGTCTAAAAAGTATTGTTGTTTGGCACCAAAAACGCTGGTTATAAAATTGACATCTTTAGAATAATCATTCGCATTTACAACACCACCAGAATCTTTAAAACGTTGTAACCATTCTTGAGATTCCTTATATTTTTTCATTCCACGAAGCGACTGCGCATATTTATAATAATATTCTACAGGAACATTCTCTTGTTTTACAACATTTTTATAATATCTAGAAGCATTATTTGGGTCTCTTAAGAAAGCATAACAATCTGCTAGTTGTCTGGTTGCGTAATCTTTGTTGTAGTTATTTGATATAAGCTCCCTGTAAACTTCGGCAGCTTTAACAAAAGAGAATTTATTAAATAAAGTGTCTGCTCGTTTTTGTCTTCCTTGTTGAGAAAACATAGAAACACTTAACATTAATGCGATACAAACTAATATGTAATTTTTTATTTTCATTAAAAATCGTATTAAAAATATCTTGGTGATTTTAATTTAGAACTTAAGAATTTGAATTCATAAATAAGTAATAATTCATGCGATCCTGTTGTATAACTTGCGATGTCTGAAATTGGTTTCTCATAAGCATAACCAACTCGTAATTGTCTAGATATTTGGAAGTCTACGATACCACCAATAGCGGCTGTTTTTTCATTTATTCTATATGAACCACCTAACCAAAACTTTTCATTGAAAAGGAAGTTAGCTGTTAAATCGTATGAAATCGGAGCTCCATTAGTAGCTTTCACTAAAAAGGCTGGTTTTAACTTGATGCTTTTACTTAAATCTACA
This sequence comes from Mariniflexile sp. AS56, assembly GCF_030552475.1. GTDB lineage: Bacteria > Bacteroidota > Bacteroidia > Flavobacteriales > Flavobacteriaceae > Mariniflexile. The sequence goes on from NZ_JAUPED010000010.1 coordinate 213,320, forward strand.
ACCACACCACCGGTGAAGTAATAACTTAATCTTTCTAAAGCTTCATAACCATCAGTCTTATTTTCATCTGTATTTAAAACTCTTGGGGTTGATAAGCCAAAATAAACTCGATCGGTACTCCAGTAGGCACCAAGTCCGAAATTAGGAGCCCATCTATCTTCATAACCACTAAAATAGTCATCATTCGCAATTGTTTCATCATTACGAAACTCGGCATCTAAACTATATTGTGTAAAACCTGCTTTTAAACCAAAAGCTAATTTTCCTGTTCTCCCTGTTGGAATGCTATATGAAAAATCACCGTATAAATATGAATAGTTTTGAGGCCCTAAATCATCTTCAATAAAAGATAAACCTAAACCAATTCTATCATTTCTTAATGGGGTATGTATAGATAATGTTTGTGTAATTGGTCCACCTTTAAAACCAACCCATTGGCTACGGTGCAATCCAACAACACTTAAAGCTTCTCTACTGCCAGCATAGGCAGGATTTACAGAGATTGTATTGTACATGTACTGTGTGAATTGCGGTAATTGTTGTGCAAATCCAACCGAGCAACTTAACAATGCAATAGCGAGTATGTTATGTTTTATAAATTTCATAGGTCAAGTTTTATTTGGTTCCTAAGTAAACAGGTCCTGTAAACGGCGCCAATCCACTATCTTTTAAAGTTATTATATAATAGTAAGTTCCGTTTGGTACTTTATTAGAAGCGCCAACTGATTTTTTACTAGCGGTACCATTCCAATCATTTTGATAATCATTAGACTCGTAAATTAAAGCACCCCATCTGTTGAATATTTTAACATCATATCTAAATCCACATAAGTCAATTCCTGAAATTTTAAAGAATTCATTGTATGCATCTCCGTTTGGTGTTACTGCTTTAGAAACTAACACGTCGTTTTCACCACAAGGAAGTACTTTACAATCTGCATTGATATTCATTGTTAAATCTGTAATACTTATACAGCCATTATCTGTAGTGGTGTATCTGAATTTATAATCCATTCCACCATCATCTGGAAGAAAGTCTGCACTTAGCTCTAGTGTTGTTGGGTTGAATATATTACCAGTTAATGTTGCTACAGGGTTACCTTGAATTAATTCCCAAGTACCAGTGGTATTAAGTGAGCTTGGTATTAAATCGTTTAGATTTACAATACCATCATCAAAACATCTGTCTAGAGCTACTATGTCTGTTATTTCTTCATCTAGTGAAACACTAAGTGTTTGTTTGTAATTTGCTTCATTACCACATTCATCTCTTACGGTCCAAGTTCTAACAATTTCATAATCGTTATAAACATTGTCTTCAAAAGTAGTTGTCTCTTCGTATACTACTACAATGTTAGCGGTAGAAGAACAACTATCTGTAAAAGTCAAAGCAGGAGCATCAGGGATGTTAGTACAACTTACACTTAACACATCATCAAAAGTAGTTGCTGGTGTTGGAGCTTTTGTGTCCTGTACAGTTATCATTTGAGTATGGGTTGTTTTTAATCCACATTCATCTGTAGCAGTCCAAGTACGAGCGATGATGTAGTTATTAGGACAATCACCATTTGTAACAACATCCATAGAAGTAACTGAAGCTGATCCACAATTATCAGTAGCTGTTAAAGTTTGTGCTGTTGGTACAGCATCACACTCTACGGTTACATTTGCGGGAAGGCTTGTTTCAACAAACTTAGGTGTTTGCGTATCTTGTACAATTATTATTTGAGTATGTTTTGCTGTGTTACCACAAGCATCTGTAGCAGTCCAAGTACGTGTAAGTGCATAATTATTTGCACAGTTACCATTTGTTCTTACATCGTTTACAGTTACTGTTGCTGTACCACAAGCATCAATTGCTGTTAGTGTTGTAGGAGTTGGAACGGCATCACATTCTACTACTAAATTCACAGGAGGTAGTGTGGTTTCAACAAAAGTAGGAGCGGTGGTGTCTTGAACAGTTATGGTTTGAATATGTGTTTTTGTAAGTCCACATTCATCTGTAGCAGTCCAAGTACGTGTAATCATATAATTGTTTGCACAATTTCCATCAGTTCTAATATCGTTAACCGTTACTGTTGCAGTTCCGCAATTATCGGTAGCTGTTAAAGTTTCAGCTACAGGAACAGCAGTACATTCTACTGTGATATCACCGGGAAGTGCATCTTCTGCAAATTCCGGAGCAGTAGTATCAGAAGTTGAAATTATTTGATTTGCAGTAGCTTCATTGCCACAAGCGTCCGTTGCTTTCCAAGTACGTGTTATGGTATAAGTTCCTGAACAGTTACCATTCGTTTTCACGTCTTCATAACTGATACTAGGACTATCATCGCAATTATCGGTAGCAGTTGCAGTACCGAAAGCTATTGGTGATAAATCGTCACTACACTCTGCACTAACGTTAGCAGGTAATGTTAGTACTGGAGCAGTGGTATCTTGAACTGTAATAGTTTGCGTAAAGTTACTACTAGTATTACCACAAGCATCAACAAAGTTCCAAACACGTACTCTTACATAAGCACTGGTACAGTTAGGATCTACAGTTGTTTCATCACTAACAATAGCAATGGCAGGTGTACTACAATCGTCGGTAGCAGTAGGCGCAAGGTCTAATGCATCGTTAATCCCTTGTGCATCGCTACATTCAAGAGTTGCATCTAAGTTACCAGCAGTATTATCAATAACAGGAGCTACATTATCTTTAATTAAATAAGTGGCTGATGTGGTACTTCTATTTCCACAAACATCTGTAGCTGTAAATGTTACTGTAATAGCACCATTGTCACATTTTACAGAAGCATCCGATCCATAGTCGTTACTCCAAGTTACATT
>NZ_JAUPED010000011.1 GCF_030552475.1 Mariniflexile sp. AS56
TCAGAAACAATATCAAAATATTCTAACAGGCCTTCTGGTAATAAATAACGGGCTAATTCTATATTCAAAATCTAAACTCCTTTTATTCAAAGATAACATTCTCCCTAACTTTTATGTTTGACCCTATATGAGCACAAACAGGATCAATGCATAATTTATACGGCTCCCCAGAAATATGCATTGATCCGTTATAAGTCGTTTTTAAAATGCGATTTTTGATGTGTTACCTAAATTTCATATCCCATGATAAGGCCAGAGAATAAATCCAAAAATAAGAACCTGGATCAAAACTAATTTCTTGATGTGATACACCTGCTTGTACACCCCAAGAATTTTTATTGTTATTTGTAGTAAAATAGTAGCCCAAATTTAATTTTTGAGATTGTAAATTTATGATGGAGTTTTCGTTTCCTTCAAAATCAAATCGGTAAATGTCTGGTGAAAAACCTATACCTGCAGCAATACTAAAATAGTTGTCGGCATTACTTCTGTATTTTCTGTAATTAAGTTCGCCAGATTGACTTGCTCCAGAATCGCCTGGTGTTATGTAGGTACGAAAGGACCAATAACTATTTCCCGTATACCAACCAGCAGATCCTGTGTAAATTGTAGTTGTTGTACTGTATTTTAAGGCTCTAAAACCTAATGAGGCCTCAAAACCTTTTGGTAATGATTTATATAGTTCGGCACCATACCTGAAGTCGGGATATAAAAACGAATTTGAAATTCCTAAATTGGCATAAGCGTATAAACCTTTGGTAATTCTAGGATACATATCTACTTCAAATTGAGCGCCTGTAGAAGCGAAACGATGGCTTAAATTCACTTTACTGTGAATACTACCATATTTGGTTTGTCTCACATATTTAACCGTGTAATATTGCATGGGATCGAAATTTTCGGAATATAGATCAACCGAACTTCGCACTCCAATGGCATTGTTACTAAGTTCATCAATTAAGCTAGATTTATATGTTATTGATTTTTCATGATCGGGGTGGTTTTTCAAAATAGATGCTACTGTAAGTAAGGCTTCTTCATGGTTGTTTGAAGCAGCTTCAGCACTCGCTTTTAAATACAAAATGTCTGGATTGTCAGGAAAATGTTTTAATGCTTTTTGAGACATTTCTAGTGCGCTAAAAGGTGATTTACTCCAAAGTTCATTTTTTATAGCGGCTTCCCAAGTATCTAATCTTTCAGGACTATTCTTTAAAACGTATTCAAATTCTATTTTCGCTTTTTTGTATGCCCCATCCCATGAATAGGTGCTCCCTAAAAACGATCTGATGTCATGATAATCTGGATACTTTGTTAATATTAGTAATAAGGTGTCTTGAGCTTGTTTGCGTTGTTTGTTAAAGGCTAATTCGCGCGCAGTTTCAAAGGCTTTATCGGGGTCGCCTTCAAACACTTCCTGCCCATATGATAATGCGCATACAAATAAAAGTACTGCCATTAAATAGGTTCTTATTTCATTCTTATTTATCATTTTAAGGTTTGTTTGAAGGTTGAATATTCTGAATTGTCTGGATGTGTTTTAGTGATACTATCCATTATCTTTTTAGCTTCATTCTTGTTCTCCATTCGAAAATAAGCTTCTGCCATTTTGAAGCTAATTTCAGGATTAATCACCTTGTTTTCTAAAGCTTTTTGATAAATGGCGATCGATTTATTTTCTTGGTTAGACCACCAATATAAATCTAATAGTGCCAAATAGGCATCATCGTAATATGGTGCACATTTTAAAGCATTTAACAGCTGCTTTTCAGCCTTTGTATAATCGTGTTGCCATGCGAGTGTGCGCCCTTTTAATATGATAGCGTCTGAATAATTTGGGTATTCATTTAAAATATAATCACATAGTAATTGTGCTGTTTTGTACTTTTTGTTAAAAGCCAAATCTCTAGCTATTAACAGGGTCTCATCGAAGGTTTTTCCTTTGGTGTATCTATTAATCGTTTTTTGTTGTGCTTCTGAAAATTTAAATTTGGCGGTTACATAAATATTTAAAGAATCGGGGAATATTTTATTTCTTTGGGTAACGTATGCGTTCATTTTTTTAAAGGCGAATAATGAGTCTGAAATAGTTTTTACCAACGCTTCATCTGTTACTTTGTAAGTCCCGAAATTTTCAGTGATTTTGAATAATTCTTTATTGTTTATGAAATAGTCTTTGTAAATCATGTCACTAACATTGCCTTTGTATCTCATAAGCGGTATACTATTCACGTTTCTAAAATGTTTGACCGTATCCAAACCTTTCCCCATCCAAGCTGTTTTTTTTAAGGGTTTGAATTTATAATTATGCGTTAGGTAACTAAGTAAACTAGGGGTTACATCCCAGTGTGAAGATACCGATTTAAAAGATTCGGCCTTTTTTAGCATCGGACTGTATATGAGTAGCGGCACATGAAACCTACATAGTTTATCTTTTTGTTCAATAGGAATCAGTCTGTGATCTCCAGTAATTATGAAAATAGTATTAGCATAATCGGGTCTTTTGGAATATGATTCCATGAAATTTTTAATAGCATCGTCAGTATATAAAAGACTTCCGAAAATAGCTTTATGATTTAAAATCTCGTTTTTTAGTGCTTCTGGTTTTTTAGAATTATTCAATAAACGGTCAACCTTTTCCATGTAAATGTCTTTTCCCGGAAATTCGAACGGTTCATGATTGGAAAGCGTCATAATAATATCTAAGCGAGGTTGCTTTTCAACGTCCATAGAAGCTATGGCTTTCTTAAAAATTTCACTATCTGGATAGCCCCAAGAAAAACCACCGGAATTTCCTTTAGTTTTTGCATAACCGTCTCCAAAATTAGATTCATCTACAAGGGTGTCGATACCATTATATTCTAAAAAATTTATTTTCCGGTCAAAGCTTGATGCATCACCTGAAATATATGAGGTGTAGTAACCATTGCCTTTTAGTATACTAATTAAAGAATGGTGTGACGGCATTTTTTTAAGTTCCATAAACCCCTTTTCTCCATAAGGTAAGGACCCAAATAAAGACGGTAATATACCAAAGGAGCGGCCTGTTGTGCTAACAAAATTCTCCCAGAATAGTGATTTTGATGCCAATTCATCCAAATAAGGAGTGAACCCACTATAGGTATTGCCATTTATAAATTCGCCGCCTAAACCTTCAACAACCATAACCACAATGTTAGGTTTATCTGGGCCTGCTTCTATAAAAGGCGATAAAACATCTTCATTATTGAATGGTTTTAATAACGGAAAATCATTTCTATCTTGAGTATTAAAAGCATTGAGTTTGCTTTTTTCGCTTTGAAACTTTATAATATCTTTCACCAAATAAGCTGTTTTGTTTTGATGTGTATCACTAGCTGTATTCGGTAATATTAATTTTAAAGCACCAAGTACTACAAGTAATGAAGCTACAAAAACAAGAATGAATCGTGTGTTAGAATAGGTTTTAATTAAAAAATTAATAAGGTAAAATAAGATTACAAAAAGAATAAATGGCAGAAAGTAAATAACTGATAAGGGCTCTGAGCCTGAAACGGTGCTAAAAATATCGTCATAGGAATACCCTAAAATATCGGCACCTAAATTTATGAGCGTTGTTAAACTATATTTTACAAGTGCAAATTGAAGTATTACGAGTAAAACGAATAGCATGCTGATTACTATAAAAGCAACCTTTTCTCGAATAATATTGATGAGTATGAATATGGGGAAGCACAAGATGCCTATTATGAATCCGCTCCAAAAATCATTCAATAATTTGTAGCCTAAAGTGATTACTCCATGAGGTGCATCAAGCCTGGGGTTGCCTAAATAAAGTTCGTAGCTGCTTATAAACCAAAAGGTGCAAATCAGCGCCAATACAGTGTACAGGTAGTTTAATGTTGCTTTGTTTTTTAGGCTGAATTTCATTTAATTTAAAGTGTCTATTTATCCTCGACGGGTTGATGATTTGTTAATCCTGTACGACTCATTTCTCCCCAAGATTTCTTGCCTAATAAAAAATCGATATTCCCTTTTATACCAGCAAACATAACGAATGGATGGTAAATTAAGGGTTCTAAAAGCGCTGTTCCGATAAGTATCAATATATGCTTTGATTTTTTGTATTGTTGAAACGAAATTTCTTCAAAGTAAAGCGCTGTAAACGAAAATAGAATAGCAAAACTATAAACTACTCCAAAAAATATTAGAAAAACCAACCAGTTAATTTGACCAAAAAACACAAGCACGATGAAAAATAGAATACCAAGAAATTCTATAATAGGTGCAAGCCATTCAAAAAAGAGCCAGTAAGGGGCACTTAATAGTCCTAATACTTTGTATTTAGGGTTAAAAATCATTTTTTTATGTAGCAAAAGTGTTTCAATAGTACCACGTGTCCAGCGGTTTCGTTGTCTGTATAATATTTTCCATTGTTGAGGTACTTCGGTCCAGCATAAAGGGTCTGGAACAAAGGCTACGGTATAGTCCACTTTCTTTTCCTGCATCATACGTCTCATACGTACCAACAGCTCCATGTCTTCCCCCACGGTATTTGGGTTGTAACCCCCAGCTTCTATAACGGTTTCTTTATCGAACATACCGAAAGCTCCAGATATAAGTAGTAAACCATCAACTTTAGACCATGCCATTCTGCCCATTAAAAAGGCGCGAAAATATTCAATAATTTGAGCACGTGCTAAAAAGGTGTTTGGTAATCGTACTTCTATAATACGGCCATCTTCAATAATACACGAATTGGCTATTCTTATTATTCCGCCAGAAGCGATAACCTTTTTATCATTATCTAAAAATGGTTTTATAAGTTTTAATAAAGCATCTCTTTCCAGAACACAATCCACATCAATACAGCATATTTTAGGGTTATTACTAATGTTGATGCCGGCGTTTAAAGCGTCTGCTTTTCCACCATTTTCCTTGTCTACAATTTTTAAATTTTTATAGGCTTTTTGTTTGGAGATATACACACCTCTTATTTTCTCGGTGTGAATGGCGTTATGGTATAATGAATCATCTAGTACCATATCAAAAGTATCCAAAAGCTTCTGTAAAGTACCATCTTTACTTCCGTCGTTTATAATGATGATTTCAAAGGAAGGATAATCTAAAGTTAATAAAGACCGAACATTTTCAACAGCATTAGCTTCTTCATTATAAGCAGGAGCGAGGATGGAAATGGACGGTAAGTTTGAGGATTTAAGAAGGGCAATCTCATCTTGAAAATTGTTTTTCTTTTTGTAATCTCTTAGTTCAATTAAAGAAAAAATGGCAGAGAAAATATATCCTGAACAAATAATGAGACCATATGCCAAAAAGACCCAACTGGCAATTTCTATGATCTGATGAAAATTAATATTCAAAATTAGTTTTGTTTTTAATGGGTTAAAAATTAAGTCTTTTTAATACCGCTAAGCAGGTATAAAAAACAAAATCTAGGGGGTTAGTAAGGGTGATTTTAATATTAAATCAATGCTATCTATGTTAAATGATGGTTTTGACCTAAAATAGCGTTCTAGATTGTAATAAGTAACTTTTACACTGTTATTTTCTTGGTAGATACCTAAACCTAAGTCTGCTAAATGCTTGTAAGTACCAATGTGCTTGATGGTTTTAAGTGTTTCTTGTTTTATAAGTTGTGTTTCATTGTGAAATTTAGAAATTAAAATGGGTAAAAGTTCATTATGTTCCATTTTCCCAAGGCTGCGTATGGCTTCTTTTCTTATAGCTTCTTCCTTATGGTCAATAAAAGCCATAAGTACGGGGATGTTTTGAAATTGATTAAATTCCGACATCATTCTTATTGAAAATGCGACTACACTGCACATGTCGTGGTTTAACCACTGTGAAAAATCGGGGATTTCACCTTTATAGGCATTCTTTAAACTATTCTCAATATAAATTTGTTGCCACAATGTTAATGGACTTTTTATTTTGTTTAGGAATCCCAATGGGTTAGCTTCAGATAAATTTAATATGTATAAGATGGCTTGTTGCCTAACCTCAATTTTTTTATCGTTAATAAGGGGGTCAATAAGTCCTTCAGGAATTTCTATAGATAATTGAGAAAGCACAAAAAGGGCTCTTGCTTTTCGCTGCCATGCGTTCGATTTTAATTCAGATACTATATAATCATAAAGACCTAAGGATATGAAAAGATTTTTAATCATTGCTGTAGATTCCCCTTTTAGGTTTTCATTGAATATTAAGAGTTGTTTAAGCGCTATTTTTAAATGAAAGTTAGTAGGTAGGTGTTCTTTTTTGAGTTTGAATACCTCTTCGTTTTTATCGAAATCTTCATCAAATAAATAAGAATTTATAAAATCCAATAGAATGTTTTCTAAAGCTTTTCTTCTTTTAAGCTTTAAATTTTTATTCAATCGTTGGTAATACAAAGCGCTAATAAGAATTAACGATAGGCAAAAAAAGCAAAGGCTTAAAACAAAGTTTAGCTTTAAAATAAATGGCCATGCCTCAAAGGGTGAGGAGTGAAAATTCATAGGTTGTAGGTGTTAAGTGACTTGGGGGTCGATTAAAACTTAATTTAAAACGGTATGCTGTGACTGTTTTTAATATTGTGCCAAAGTGCGTCTAACTCTAAGAGAAAGCTCGTTTGGGCTAAATGGTTTTGTTATAAAATCTTCCACACCCATTGTAAAGGCATCGGTGATTATATCTTCTTGATTCGATGTAGAAAGCACAATAATGGGCATTCCTGGTATGTTTTGTTTTATATATTCTATAATTTGACTTCCAGAAACAAATGGAAGCATAAGGTCTGTAAGTATTAAGTCGAAATTTTCTGTTTTCAATTTTTCTAAAGCATCTCTGCCATCACTTGAAATGATTACGGTGTAACCATCTTTGATTAATTTAAATTCCAATGATTTCACAACCATGGGATTATCTTCTACTATTAAAATTCTTTTTTTCATGCTTAAGCGTATTTAGGGATATCATTTTTAAGTTGCAAATCAATGGTTGTGTACAGTTCATGTAATTGCTGTACGAGCTCTGGTATATTATTTTCAGTTGCTTTATAAACAAGGTCGTTGCAAAGGTCCCTGCCTATAGTACTCTCTAATATTTCAAAAGAAGGTTTAATATTGTGTGCTATTTCACGAATGGTATTAAATTGATTAATTAGAAGTGCTTCATTTATCTCAGCGAGTTTAACTGCTACAGAATCTCTAAAAATATTCAAGGATGTGAGTATAAACTCTTCATTACCATCAGATAAATTTATTAAATAATCTAGAGAATAGTCTTTATCATCTAGTTCGTTGGGGCTACCCACTTCTTTAATTTTTGAATTAATAGTAGTTATAGATTCCTTAGAAAATGGTTTGTTAATAAAATCGAGTCCGTTTCTGTTATTTGAGATAGCATTTATGTCGCTGGAAATTAATACAGGAATAGTTATTTTCAATTCTGATTGAATGTAATCATGTGTTTGAAAACCATTAAGTGGTGAAGCCTCTTTTTCTATAATCATTACATGTGGAGCCTCGTTTTCCTTAATCCAGCGTATGGCTTGCATACTTCCTTCGCATGTGTAAACAAGCCAATTGTTCATCTCTGCTAATCGCAGAAACGTGTTGGTGTGTTCGGTATCTTGCTCCACAAGTAAAATCTTGATTTGTGGTGAGGATTTGGATAGTAGGTTCATGTTCTATTTAATATTTGGGGTGCTCACTAATTTTGTTTAATACTGGGCTGTGTTATTACTTACGTTTTTTTTGTTAGCATGGTTTTGTACCTGTGGTTTTACCAAAAAGTCTATGATGGTTTTTTTCATTCTATCTAATATTACTGGTTTTGTAATATAATCGTCCATTCCATGGCTTAAACAGCGTTCTTTTTCACCTTTTACTGTTCTTGCTGTTAATGCAATAATAGGTAAGTGGTCGCCATCTTTCTCCAAGAGTCTTATTTGTTCGGTCGCTTCAAAACCACTCAAAATAGGCATTTGTATGTCCATGAAAATAAGGTCGATATCTTCTGTTTCATAAAGACTTACAGCGTCCTGACCATCATTAGCTTCGAAAATGTTTGCCTTCGGAAGGATTTTACTCAATATAGTTCTCGATAAAAATTTATTTACAGGATTATCTTCTGCTACCAGTATGTTGAAGGTTAATTGAGATAAATCGATGCTTTCGTGGCCATCTGCAGTTTCGTTGTTTTTAAGTACTGGGTCTTCGATATTGGCAATCAATTCAAATAAATTATTCATTTGAATTGGTTTAACCACATTGAATTGCACATCTAGCTCCTTACATTGTTGCTGTATTTTTTTGTCTTCACCAGAACTATGTAACAAGATAATAGGGAGACTTTTAGAGGTTAATTCCATTTTTTCTCTAAGATGCCTTATTAAATCCAAACCATTTAAATAGGGCATGTGGTAATCTATAATAGCCAAATCGAAAGGGTTTTCCTTTTCTAATGATTCAATAGCGTCTATACCGTTTGCAAACGATGTGGTATTAATTTTATCAATAGCCAACATGTTTTCTAGAATGGTTCTGTTATTGAAATTATCATCAATAATCATAACATTTTTAACCGATTTTGTTTTTGTGACTTTGTGACTTTCCTGATTTTCTATTTCAAAATTCACTGAAAATGAAAAAACACTACCAGTTCCCAATTTACTTTCAACATGCAATTGGCTGCTCATTAATTGCAGTAATTTGTTGCTAATAGTTAAGCCTAAGCCTGTACCACCATATTTTCTGGTAGTAGAAGCGTCTTCTTGATCGAAGGCGTAAAAAATCTTCTTTAAATTATTGGGGTCAATACCTATACCTGTATCTCTTATAGAAAACTTATAAAGCATTTCTTTTTCGTTGGCAGGGTTGGGTTCGGTTCTTATTTTAAGTTCAATTTCTCCAGTTTCGGTGAATTTTACGGCATTCCCTAATAAATTAGTTAGGATTTGGCGCAAACGCACAGAATCTGCTTGGATGAACTTATTTGTGGTTGGCGGAATGTCGAGTAATACTTCAAGTCCTTTTTCGTGGGCTTGATGCCTAATAATTTCAATAGTCTGACCACAAAGTTGAACCAAGTCGGTTCTTTCATTATTTATTTCTAATTTTCCAGCTTCAATTTTTGAAAAATCTAGAATGTCATTCAATAAATCCAACAAGGCATTTGCCGAATTATATACAGTATGCATATATTTTTCTTGAACGGTAGACAGTTTGGTTTTCATAAGTAAATCGGTAAAACCTATAACACCATTTAGGGGTGTTCTAATTTCATGACTCATGTTAGCCAAGAATTCCGATTTAGATTTGTTGGCAGCTTCCGCCTTTAGTTTCGATTTTACTAAAGATGTTTCCATTTCCTTTAATTTGGAAATATCTGTTGCTACACCTAAATAACCAGTTGTGTGTCCTTCATGATTTTTAATTGCTGTAACCACAAGTTGTACCGGGAATCTTTTTCCGTTTTTGCGTATGTACGTCCATTCGCTAGAATCGTGTTCTCCTAAGTTCGCTTTGTGTATAAATACATTGAAACCTGTTATTTCTTGTTTATATATTTTTGATAATTCTTTACCTTTTTTAGCAACTTCTTCAGGGTCGTGTAATAAACCCACATTGAGAGAACCTACTACTTTTTTAGCACTATAGCCTAATAAGTTTTCTGCACCTTTATTGAATTTACGTGCAATACCGTTTAAATCTGTTTCTATTATAGAGACATGTGTGGTTGCAGCAAGAAGGCTTTGTAAATCGTTTAGAGTGTTTTGCAATACTCTTTCAGACTTTATACTCTCGGTCATGTCTACAACTTGACCAATAAGTGAAGTAGGTTTGCCGTATTTATCAGTTAATAACGACACATTTAAATAACAGTATACTATTTTACCACTTTTATGTATGTATCTTTTTTTAATGCTGTACGACTCGCGTTTTTGACTAATTAGTTCCTTTAAAAACTCGGTATCGTTATATAAATCATCTTCATGAGTTATGTCTTTAGATCGTAGTAGTAAAAGTTCCTTTTTACTATAACCAATCATTTGAGACAGGTTTTTGTTAACCATAAGCCATTCTCCGGTTATAGAAACAACGCCCATGCCGTTTGGTGAATATTCAAAAGCATTCATGAACTTATTGGAGTTTTCTAAAGCAATGCGTTCCAGTTCCTTTCGTTCGGTTATATCTTCAACTTGGGTAATAATAAGATCGTCAGAATGGTCATGACCGCGCACCATAGACGTATTTAAGGTGCACCAAATTAATGTGCCGTCAGTAGTATAATATTTCGCTTCTAACTTGTAACTGTTAATTTTTCCAGCAAGAAGTTTTTGTCGGTTTAATGCTGCTTTTTCTAAATAATCGGGGTGAATTAAATCTTTAAAAGTTAAATTTAATATAGCATCTTTATTAGATTTTTTAAAGCCGAAAATTTTAAGAACGGCGCGATTCACCATTAAAACTTTGTTGTCTGTATTTACAAGTAGCATTCCTATAGAGGAATTTGTAAAAATTTTTTCGAAACGTTCTTTGGTTTCCTTCATTTGAAGGTCCTGTTTCTTTTTCTCGTTTATATCTTGAAATGCCCCAAAAATTCGGATGCATTTTCCGTTTTCGAATTCCGGTTTAGCAAAGGCTCTCACCCATATTTCGTTTCCTTTAGCTGTAATTAATTTAAGTTCTTGATCAAACGGAATGCCTTTTTCAACAGCGTCATTGAATAATTGGGTTATTAACTCTCTATCATAACCTTCTTTATAAAAATTGATTCCTTCAGATAGCTCGGGAGTATAGTCTGGTGCTACTTCGTGAATTTCTTTAGTCACTTTGGTCCAAACAAGTGTTCCTGTAATTAAATTTATGTCCCAACCACCAATTCGGGCAATTTCATTAGTTTCATCGTAAATGCCATGTAGCTTTTTTAAAGCAAGTATTTCTTCTTCTGAATTGGGAGTTTGTATTTCTGCATCTTCAGGTTTCAAAAATTTAATAAAAAGCCCTTTCTTGTTTCCTGTAGAGTCGGTAATCGTTTTACCTATAGCTTGCAGTGCGATAGTTTCATTTAGATAATTCTTAAAATGAAACATGCTGTTAAGATTTTCTGAAGCACTGTTTTTACAAGCAAGAATCTGCTTATCTATGTTTTTCTTGTCAAATGGAGTTAAAATATTGTCGAATATATCTAACGGCTCTTTAGTTACAGCAGTAGGGTACTTCAAGGTTTTCTTAAAAGAATCGTTAATAAATATGGTTTCAGGATTCTGAAAGTTGCAATACCAAACACCGTAAAGAATATCTTCTGTTAACCAGTCGTATAAGTGTGAATGCTCTTGAAGCATCGCATTATACTCTTCTTTTAAAGTAAAAGATTTTTTCATAGGTTAAGATTCTGGTTAGTGCAAAACCCTTTACTTTTTTAAAATTACGAAGACAGGGATTTCGCTTAAACAACAAATATCGGTAATTTAACTGGATATTTGTACACTTCATCGATTTTTATTTTAAATATTCATTTATTTTGAACATGAGACTCTAGCTGATTGATTTTTATGAAGTTTAAATGAGAGGTACTCTAAAGGTTTAATCTAATCTGCGACCTTTAGTACTATTAATCTTATTATTTTAACCATATAAATGGGGTGTGTTTTGTACGGTTTTTAATTAAATATGGAGTATTTATATTGATGTTTGTCTTTTTTGTGCTATTTTTAGGGTGTATTTTCTGTTTTAGTGTATTAAATTTTCAACCATAATATGCTAAAAATATAAATATATAGCCCTCAATACCTACCTTTTTATGAGTACAAATTCAATATTTCAATCTGTTTTAGATCGGTCTACCGATGTATGCTGTATCTTAAATGCGAAGCATCAAATTATTTGGGTCAATAAAATGGCTTCAAAACAGTTGGGGTTACCCAAAACACCTCCAAACCCTATTTTGTTTAGTGATATTTTACCGTCCAATTACAATCAAATTTTTAAGGAAACGTTACAAGAAATTGCTTTAAAGTTATCAAATACGGGTGGTTTTAAGTGCGTTCACCAAGTGGGAAATTCGTTATCGCTGGAATTGAAATGGAATTTTTCATACGACTCCAACTCCCAATGTTGGTATGCAACAGGTGTAGATGTTTCAAATTCAAAATTAAAAATAAAAGGGGCAGCATCTAAATTTAAAAATGCTTACAGATCGCTTTTTACAAAGAATAATACGCCAAAATGGATTTATGATGAAGGGACATCCACCATCCTAGATGTTAATAAAGGCGCATTAAAGTGTTATGGCTACTCAAAAAAAGAATTTTTGGCACTCTCACTAGATAATCTTTATGGTGAAAAAGGGTTAGCTACGGCAACAAAGGCCCGCGAAAACAATGCGAAAAAAGGAAAAAGTATCGCGTTGGGTGTTTTAGATCAAACAACTAAAAATGGCAAAACGATTAAAATGCAAATTTCAGAACAACGCATAAATGTTAGTGCATGTAATTGTATTTTAGTGACTTGCTTAGATGTAACGGATAGTTTTATAGCGCAACAACTTGAAAGTCTTGAGCTTGAAATTATGAAGCAGATAGCTGCTGTTAGTTTTGATGTGAAAAAAGTGCTAAATGATTATGTAAAAGGCTTGGAGTTTATTTTTCCTGACGTCAAGGTGTCAATTTTGGCTATTGCAGATAAGAAAATAAGCGATTTAGCTTACTATTCATTACCTAGTGCGTATATGACTGGTTTTAATGGAGTGGAGATTGGTGCTAAGGTAGGGTCTTGTGGTACAGCTGCCTACACGAAAAATATGGTGATTGTAGAAGACATCAGTTCAGACCCTTTATGGGAAAACTTTAAAGGTTTTGCATTGGGCTTTGGGTTAAAAGCATGTTGGTCGTACCCTGTAATGGATTCTAATAGTAATGTTATTGCAACCATTGCAAATTATTATTTAACCACTAAAAAACCAACGCGAGTAGAACTTGAATTATTCAATAGATCGGCATCTTTTATTTCTATCATTTTAGAAAATGACAGTAATAGGAAAAAGATAGAGTCTAATCTAGAATTATATAATTATGTGAATCAGGCGACAAGTGATGCCATTTATGACTGGGATTTACAAAAAGACTTTATCCAATGGGGAAAAAGTTTCGAAAGGCTTTTTGGACATAAGATAGATAGTGAACTTAATAATGATGATGTATGGAAAAATTTAATTCATAGTAATGATTATGAAAGTTCAAAGAAGTCATTAATAACATTTTTAAAAGATCCAGAACAAAACAATTGGCAGTTTGAATATTACTTAAAAAAATCGGATAACACGTATGTATTTGTTAAATCTTATGGCTATGTTATTCGAGATGCCAAAGGTAGAGCTGTAAGAATGATAGGTGTTTTAAGTGATGCTACAAAATCAAAATTAGATAGTTTAAATAAAGAAGTTTTATCAGACTTCAATATCATATTCAATGAAAGCGAAACTCTTTATCAGGCGTTACAAGGGGTAGTTAAAAATAAATCTTTACAATCGTTTTCATCTTACAGTCATTTTGATGGTATAGAAGTTTGGTTGTCCAATAGAGATAGCACAAAACTTCTTTTAATGGCTTCAAGTAATGACAACAAGAATCCACATTTTGAAGAAGGTAGCGCTACGGCCATGATTAATTATGGTGAAGGCTTACCGGGATTGGTATGGGAGAAAAAACAGCCTGTTTTGTGGAATACAGCCGCTATAAATAAACAAAAAAGTGGTATTGAATCTGGTATAAAAAACGCTGTTGGCTTACCAATTTATGTTAATAATGAATGTTTGGGCGTGTTGGTGTTTTTATCCAAATTTAAAAATGAAAGTTTCACCAATTTACAAAGCGTTTGGAAAGAAATTACAACACCATTAGGTGCTGATATTAAGAGAAAGCAGCTTAAAGAAGAAATGGATCGTATTTTTAGTTTAGCGCCTGTAATGATTTGTTTATTTGATTTTGAAGGTAGGGTGAAACGTATAAATCCGTCTGGATGCAAATTATTGGAATACACAGAGGAGGAATTAGGAACATTTCCTTTTATGGATTTGGTGTACCCAGATGATACTGAAAAAACCCTAAAAGCGTTGTCTGATATTGCCACTAACGCTATAGACTCTAGTAAGCAGCAAATTGTTACAAGGTACATAACAAAATCTGGTAAAATCATTTGGTTAGATTGGAACTATACTTTTTCAAAAGAAGAACGACTCATATATGCCGTTGCTAGAGATGTTACAGAAACGGTGAATCTTCAAGATTTATTAGATAAAGCAACGTCCTTAGCTCAAATTGGAGGTTGGGAGATCGACATGAGCTCTAAGTCTGTATACTGGTCAAAAATAACTAGAGATATTCATGAAGTTGATGATGATTATGTGCCAAATCTGGAGGATGGTATTAACTTTTATAGAGAAGATGTTAGACCAAAGATTCTTGAAAAAGTAAACGAAGCGGTTGAGAACGGTTCGCAATGGGATTTTGAATATCCTATTATTACAGGAAAAGGTAATGAAGTATGGATTCGGTCCATCGGTCAATGTGAATTTGTAAATGGTGAATGCAAACGCTTGTATGGTAGTTTTCAAAACATTCATAAAAGTAAAACGTCTGAGATTGAATTAAAAAGGGCTTTTAAAGAGAAAAATGAAATTCTAGAACGTATTGGAGATGCCTTTTTCGCCATGGATAATAACTGGAATGTAATTTATTGGAATGGCGTTGCAGAGCAATTAACAAACACCCTTAAAGAGGATGTTTTAGGGAAAAACCTATGGGTAGTTTTTGAAGACGCTATAGATTCACTTTTCTATACAAACTATAATCGAGCGAAAGAACAAGGTGTGGCTGTGCATTTTGAAGAATATTATCCAACTGTTAATCGATGGTTTGAAGTTAGTGCATATCCATCAAACACAGGTATTTCGGTTTATTTTAAAGATATAAGTAGTAGGAAATTTGTTGAAAAAGAAATTAAAGAAAGTAATGAACGGTTTGAGAAAGTATCTCAAGCAACTAATGATGCTATTTGGGATTGGGATATAGCGAATAATAAACTGTATCTAGGTGAGGGTTTTAGAACGTTTTTTGGACAAGAAGCAATAGGAATACAGCCAACTCTAAACTTATGGGAAGATAATATTCATCCAGATGATTATGAAGAAACGACTTTAAGTTTACATAATGCAACAAAAGATGGTGATAATGAACATTGGCAGCACGAATACCGATATTTAAATCAAAAAGATAATACCTACGCTCATGTTATAGATAGAGGTGCTATTATTAGAGATAAGCATAAAAAAGCTATTAGAATGGTTGGTGCTATTGCCGATATTACACACCGTGTTGAGCACGAGCAAGAATTGAAAGCACTAAATGAGTCGCTAGAATATCAAACAAAAGAATTACTCATATCAAATGCCGATTTAGAACAGTTTGCCTATGTCGCCTCGCACGATTTACAAGAACCATTGCGAATGATTACAGGTTTTTTAACGCGACTGGAACAAAAGTATAAAGATGAACTAGATGCCAAGGCTCAACAATATATTTACTTTGCGGTTGATGGAGCAAGTCGTATGCGCCAAATTATTTTAGATTTATTGGAATATTCTAGGGTTGGTAGGCAAGATAATATTATAGAACTTGTAAACACAAAAGAAGTGGTCGATGAAGCAATCGCTTTAAACAATAAAAGGGTTACAGAGAAGAAAGCAATCTTTAATATTGGTGAATTACCAATTTTAAATTCCTATAGAGCACCGGTGCTTCAAGTTTTTCAAAACCTTATAAGCAACGCTTTAAAATACGCAAAAGTAGGTGTAACTCCAGAAATAAGTATATCAAGTAAACTGGTTAATGATACCTGGGAATTTGCGGTTAGTGATAACGGTATTGGTATAGAAAAAGAGTACCACGAGAAAATTTTTATTATATTTCAGCGCCTTCATAATAAAGACGACTATGAAGGAACAGGAATAGGACTGTCAATAATTAAAAAAATAGTAGATAATTTAAATGGTAAAATATGGTTGGAGTCCCAAGAAAATAAAGGGAGTACATTTTATTTTACCCTCCCCAAAAACAAATAAATATGAGTGTGAAATCTGCACATATTCTGTTAGTAGAAGATAGTGAAGGCGATATTGTTTTAACCACAGAAGCCTTAGAAGAAAGTAAAATAATCAATACAATTAGTATTGTTAGAAACGGAGAAGAGGCCTTAAATTATGTTTTTAAGAAAGGCGACTATACCGATGTGAAACTTCCTGATTTAATTCTGTTGGATATTAATTTACCGCTAAAAAATGGCCATGAAGTTTTAGAAGCTATTAAAACAAATGATGATGTAAAACATATTCCTATTATCATGTTAACGACCTCTTCATCAGAAAGGGATATTAATTTGGCATATAAACATCACGCCAACTGTTATATAACAAAACCAGTAGAAGTTAACGAGTTTATTAAAGCCGTAACAAGTATAGAAGACTTTTGGTTAAGCCTAGTAAAATTACCAAGTAGCAACTAATTTATGGTTATAGATAATCATCCATACAAAATACTAATTGTTGAAGATAATTCTGGGGATTATTTATTGGCCTCAGACTATATACACGACATTATTATAAATGCCGAATTAAGTCATGCAAAAGACTTTAAAGAAGCTCAAAATTTCTTAAATAATAAGTCCAATACATTCGATGTTGTTTTGCTAGACCTTTCTTTACCAGATATTGATAAAGAAGCCTTATTTGTTGAAACGCAATCATTTTGCCAAAACCTACCTATTATTGTGCTTACAGGTTTTAGTGATACAGATCTTGCTATAAGATCTTTAACCATGGGCTTTTCAGATTATTTAATAAAAGACCATATAACAAGCACCGTACTCTATAAAAGCATCGTGTATAGTATTGAACGTTTTAGAATATTTAGGTCACTAAAGGTGCTTAACCAACGTTATATGGATTTGTTTCATTTAAGTCCAATTCCTATGTGGGTGTACGACCTGGAAACACTTACGTTTTTAAATGTAAATAAGGCAGCTGTTAAGCATTATGGTTATGCTAAAGATGAGTTTTTAACCATGACGCTTAAAGACATTCGACCGGAAGAAGATCACGAAATTTTCATGCAAACTATTTTAAATAATAAAAAACAAGCGGCTAATTATTTTGGAAACACCTACCGGCATTTAAAAAAGAATGGGGAGCTAATTTACGTAGAAATTAGAGGTAATGTTATCGATTTTGAAGGGCGAAAAGCTGAAATTGTTTTAGCGACAGATATTACTGAAAAACTTGATTACATTAAAGCGGTTGAAAATCAAAATATTCGATTAAAAGATATAGCTTGGACACAATCGCATGTGGTTAGAGCGCCTTTATCGCGTTTAATGGCCATTATAGATCTTGTGAAAAATGGTGATTTAGATGTGGCGGAAAAAGAAGAACTATTGGGCCATGTTTTAGAGTCGGCCAATGAAATTGATGACATAATACGCGATATTTCAGAAAAAACAAAACCATTAATTTAGTACCATGTTTTAAAAACTTCTCAAATTTAAAACTCAAATAATTTTGTAATTGTGAAAAAATAATTACATTTCAACAACGCATAGTATATAACAATAGAGGGATTAAAATTATATAGCTATACAGAATCGTATTTTAATAAATTTTAATTTAATGAAAGATAAAATACTCATTGTAGATGATGATCCCGTTATAAGAAAGCTTACAGCCCGTATGTTAAAAATTACAGGTTTTTCTGTAGAGCCATTGGTTTTTAAAGATGGATCCGAAGCTTTTGAGTTTTTAAAACTAGAAGCGCCATCAGAAATTCGATATATTATATTTTTGGATATCAATATGCCAAAAATGAATGGATGGGAATTTTTACAACATATTGAAAAAGAGAATTTTAAATTTGATAAAATTATCTATTTAATAACCTCTTCAGTAGATCAAGAAGATCACGATAGAGCCCTTAGTAACAAGCAAGTTAGTAGTATTATTACCAAACCATTTACCTTAGTTAAGATGGCTTCTTTAAAAGCAGTTTTATAATATGTTTATAGGGTTAATACTGTAATTTGCTGTCGTTTGGTTTTGTATATTATTTCTGTTAGATAAATTTCACTTCTATATAGCCAAATTATTACATTTAATTTTAATTTAGACAAAGTCTTAATGTTAGTGACTATAATTTTTTATTTAGATATTTTTTTCACTAAAATTGCAATAGACAGACCTTATAACCTTAGTTATTTAATACATTTTTAATTTGATTATGCAATAGATGAAAAAACCTATTTTCCCAAAAAATGAAAAGGAGCGTTTAGAAGAATTAAAATCTTTCAATATTTTAGATACTTTAGAAGAAAAAGATTATGATTTTCTAACCAAAATGGCATCTGATATATGTGGAACAAAAATTTCATTAATTAGTTTAATAGATAAAGACCGCCAATGGTTTAAATCTCACCACGGTTTAGATGCAACAGAAACAGCCAGAGAGCTTGCTTTTTGTGCGCATGCCATCAACCAGCCGTCTGAAGTCTTGGTGGTAAATGATGCTAGGTTGGACGCGCGTTTTCACGACAATCCTTTAGTGGTAGGCGGTCCCAAGGTTATTTTTTATGCTGGTGTACCCTTAGTAACTTCAAAAGGGTTTCCATTAGGAACTCTTTGTGCCATAGATGATGAGCCTAAGGAGCTCTCAAGTTATCAATTAGAATCCCTTCAATTATTAGGAAAACAGGTTGTTAATTTATTAGAACTTAGAAGGAAGAATATAGAAAGCGAGGAACGTAGAGAGCAGTTTCAGCGCTATTGCGATCTATCTCCAGATATTATATACCGCTATTCGTCGGATAAAAAATTAAATTACAACTCCAATAGAGTTACAGAAATTTTAGGATTTTCGCCTTCAGAATTATTTGAAGACCCAAGTCTGTGGTTTGGAAACATACATCCAGACGATATCGATATGGTGAGTAAAAGCTTGAGTGAGGCCATTAAAGGGGTTCCCATAGATATTGTTTATAGAATTCAGACTAAATCTGGTAATTGGAAGTGGTTGCATGATAGAAGTATAAATTTAATATCCGAAGGGGATGAGTTTATTATAGAAGGAGTTGCTTCCGATATAACAACACAAAGAACCATAGAAAACACGCTTAAAAAAACCACCAACTTTTTAGAGAGAGCTGGTGAAATGGCTATGGTAGGTGCTTGGGATTTTGATGTCTTAAAGGGTACTATCTACTGGTCTAATGTCACCAGGAAAATACATGAGGCTGAAGCAGATTATGTTCCGGTTTTAGATGAAGCGATGAATTTCTATAAGGAAGGTGAAAGCCGTGATTTAATTACTGGCATAGTAGGGAAGGCTATGGCAGAAGGCGGATCTTACGATCTTAAACTTCAAATTGTCACAGCCAAAGGAAATGTGAAATGGGTACGGTCTATTATTGATACAGAAATGGTTGACGGTAGTTGCATTCGTTTATTCGGAACCTTTCAAGACATAGATGAGCAGGAAACGCATAGAATTGCTATTTCAAGAGAAAAAGAAAAAAGTCAAAATATAATAGAAGGTACCAATGTAGGAACCTGGGAATGGAATGTACAAACGGGTGAAACCGTTTATAATAAACGTTGGGCCGAAATTTTAGGGTATACGCTTGATGAGTTAGCTCCCATAAATATAAATACTTGGTATAACTTAACGCATCCTGATGATTTAGTGTTGTCTAAAAATAAGCTGAAAGATTGTTTTAGTAAAAAAACAGATTTCTATGAATTAGAAACCCGAATGAAGCATAAAGATGGTCGTTGGATTTGGGTGTATAATAGAGGTAAAATTTTTAACTGGACACACCAAGGGGAGCCAGAAATGATGTATGGAACCCAACAAGATATTACAAAATCAAAATTAGCATCATTACAATTCGAATTGTTTATAGAACAAGCACCTTCGGCCATTGCGATGTTCGATTTGGATATGAAGTATCTATCAGCATCTGGGAAATGGCTTGAAGATTATGACTTAGTTAATAAAGATATTTTAGGTAAATCACATTATGATGTTTTTCCTGAAATAGGAGATGAGTGGAAAGCCATCTATAATAATTGTTTAAAAGGAGCCGTTAGTAAAAAAGACGAAGTATGTTTTTTGCGGAAAGATGGAAAAGAACAATGGTTATCTTGGGATGTAAGACCTTGGTATGTGGCTGATGGTAAAATTGGTGGTATTATTATGCTTACCGCAGATGTTACTCAGAACAAATTAGCTAAACAAGAGATTATTAAGGCAAACCGTGAGTTGAATGCTATCTTAGATGCTAGTAATGTATCTATTATAGGAACAGCTTTAGACGGAACCATAACACATTTTAGTAAGGGTGCAGAAGACCTACTGGGTTATGATGAATCTGAAATGATAGGCATAAATACCCCAGAAATAATTCATTTAGAGAATGAAGTTGTTGAACGGGGTGAAGACCTTAGTAACTTGTTTAATAGAGAAATACGAGGGTTCGATGCTTTTGTGGAATATGCACGACAAGGAAAATCGGAATCTCGAGAGTGGACTTATGTGCGTAAAAACGGCAGTCATGTACCCGTATTACTCAATGTTACGGCTATAAAAAGTGGTGATGTTGTTTTAGGTTTTCTGGGGGTTGCTATAGATATTAGTGCCATTAAGAAGGTTGAAAATGAGCTAAAACAAATGTTGGAGTTAGCTAACAACCAAAACGAAAGGCTTAAAAACTTTGCACATATTGTGTCGCACAATTTAAGAAGTCATTCTGGTAATATGAATTCGTTACTTGATATTTTACTGGAAGAAAAGCCAGAACTTAAAGGGGATGAGTTGATAAACTTTCTTGTAACCGCGGCTCACAACCTTAGAGATACTATTGCACACCTGTCAGAAGTAGCCATGCTTAGTGCCACGGGAATTAAGCAACTTGAAACGGTTAATTTAACGCAAACTATTGTAAATGCTATAGGAAACGTAGGTGCATTATCAAAAAAGGCAAATGTAGAAATAGTGAATGATGTTAAAGATGAGGTCTTTGTGCAAGGTATACATGCTTATCTAGATAGTATAGTCCTTAACTTTTTAACGAATGCGATTAAGTATTCTTCTCACGAACGAGAAAGTTTTGTAAGATTATGCGTTGAAAGTCATGAGAATTACATAACTTTAAATGTGGAAGATAATGGGAGAGGTATTGACCTTAAAAAGCATGGCAAAAAACTTTTTGGCTTGTATAAAACATTTCATAAGCATGAAGACGCTCGAGGTGTAGGGTTATTTATATCCAAAAATCAAATAGAAGCTATGGGAGGTGATATTGAAGTTGATAGCGAAGTTAATGTAGGAACTACTTTTAAAATACATTTTAAATATGAGTAAAATTGATACTGTTTGTATTATTGACGATGATCCTGCACATGTATATATTACAAAGAAGGAACTTAAAATGAGTGGTTTGTGTGAGACTATTCTTGTTTATAATAATGGAAAAGAAGCCTACGATAGGCTGATAGATATTTGTTCTAATCCAGAAAATTTACCCGATTTAATACTTTTAGATCTTAATATGCCTATTTGGGATGGCTGGGATTTTCTTGATGAATTCACCAAGATTAAAGTTGAAAAAGAAATATTAATATTCATAGTAACGAGTTCTATAGATCCCAATGATTTTAGAAGAGCAGAAAGTTATGAGCGGGTTAGTGATTTTATAGTCAAACCTATTTCAGCATCTAAGTTACGAGTAGAGCTTGGAAAATTACATTAGCATTTAAAATAGAAACTGTTTGAAGGATATCAACTAATAAATGAAATATAAAATTTCATTTATTAGTTTTTTTTTTGTTTTTAAATGAAAGAAAATAAAGGGTTTCAAAGAAACTGGTTTTAGTGTTTGTTTTTAGTTTGTTGCTTCTAAAAGGAATGAGGTATTTGTCTAATTAAAATAAGTGGGTTTCTCAATGCCTGTTTAATTAGGTTAATATGTATTTGAAGTATAGGAGAATAGCGATTTTGTTTCTTTTTTTGTGGGTGGTTATTTTATCTGTTGTAATAAAAATCATCTTTGTGTTAAAAATGTTTGGATAATATAAAAATTTGTTTATTTTTGGTAAACCAAATTGGTAAACCAGTTTTGTTTGCCAAAAAAATCTACTGCCAACAACCTACTATTTATGGTTTAATTGTTAAATAAATAAACCTTTTAAAACATTAAATCATGAAAAAAACATTACTTTTTATTTTTACTTTATGTTTCACTATTAGTGAAATGAATGCGCAAGTTTCATTGCCTTATTATGAAAGCTTTAATTATACTGTCGGAGGAAGTCTAGTATCCACCACAGGTAATTTAGGGCCATGGCTTAGTACGTACACAACAAATATTAATACAGATCCGGTTATTGTGGCCTCGCCTACTTGGACTTTGCCAACAGGTTTACCTGCTGCTGCTGGAAATGCTATTGAATTTCAAGGAGGGTCTGATGATCCAGTAATTACTTTTGCTGCTCAAGGAGACACAGGGTCTATTTACTCTTCATTTGTTTTTAAAATAACAGATCAATCCTCAGTAACGAGTACATCGGGTGGTTTTATTTACTCTTTCGGTAAGGTTAACTCCAATTCGAATGGGTTTAACTATGCTTCGGCGGTTTATATTAGAAAAATTAGTGCTACTCAATTTAATATAGGGGTGTCTGAAACGAATAGTTCAGCTGTTGCTGCTTTTTCTCCTACTGCATTTAATATTAATACAGATTATTTTATAGTGATTAGTTATGATATTGCAAATCAAACATCTTATATGTGGATAAATCCCGCATCAGTATCTGCAAGTACAGAACCAGTTCCTACTTTAAATACATCTACTGATGCAGCTACAGGAACAAGAAATGATATTGTTGTAGTTAGAATGAGTTTAGAGTCTAATGCTAATACTCCTACAACAGTTTTCGATGAGATTAGAATTGGTAAAACTTGGGCATCAGTTGTTACGAATCCAACCTTAGGGGTTTCTAAAAATAATTTAGATAGTAAATTAAAAATTTACCCAAATCCAGCTCAAGATTTTATCACGGTTGAATCTAATAGTGTTAAAATTTCATCTGTAGAACTTTATAACCTTATTGGTCAAAAAGTAAAATCGCAGTCAGTTTTAAAAGATAACAAATTAAATGTGTCAGATTTATCTAAAGGCATGTACCTTTTAAAGGTAAATACAGAAGATAGCAGCGCTACAAGAAAGATATTAATTGATTAGTAGCTTAATAATTAATATAAAAAAGCCTTATAAATTTATAAGGCTTTTTAATTTGTAATAAATACTAGTTAAATTTATTATATTACAATTTAAAAGTGAACAAAATGATAACAAGAAGAGATTTCATATCTAAAACAGCATGTGCAGCAAGTTTATTACCATTGTCTGCTTTTCCATTACAACAGTTTATGGGTAGCGCATCAGAAAGCGGATTAGATATTAATATTTTCTCAAAACATCTTCAGTTTTTAGATTATAAGGCAACAGGTGAAATGGCTGCCGAAATAGGATTTTCTGGTGTAGATTTAACGGTGCGCCCCAACGGGCATGTTTTACCAGAATTGGTAAAAACGGATCTTCCAAAAGCAGTGAAAGCTATTAAAGCAAGTGGTATTCATTGCCATATGATGACTACTAGTATTGAAAGTATTAATAACAAGTTAGACGTAGATATTCTAGAAGCTGCGGCTTCAGAAAACATTAATTATTACAGAACCAATTGGTTCAAATATAAAGAGGATGCATCCATGCAGGATTCTTTATTATTCTATCAAAATGAAGTAAAAAAATTAGGTGATTTAAATGAAAAATTAGGGTTGATAGGTTGTTATCAAAACCATGCAGGTGTAAGCGTAGGCGCATCTTATTGGGAAATTCAAAAAATACTTGAAACAACAAATCCTAAATATTTTGGAACTCAATATGATATTCGCCATGCTATGGTAGAAGGTGGGTATTCTTGGGAAAACGGATTTAAATTGCTACACCCCAACATTAAAGTGATTGTTTTAAAAGATTTTAAATGGGGACAAGTAAATGGGAAATGGCAAGCCATAAACGTGCCTATTGGAGAGGGTATGGTCGATTTTGATACCTACTTTAAGTTGCTTAAAAAACACCAATTAAAGCCACCTGTATCCTTGCATTTAGAATATGATTTGGGCGGTGCTGAAAGAGGTGAGCGAAAGATTACGGTCGATAAAAAAGTAGTGTTCGATGCCATGAAAAGCGATTTAAAAAAAGTGCAACAACTTTGGAAAAATGCTTAAAATAATAGAATTTTTAAAATATATAATCAGAATAAAAACCATACAAATGAAAAGAATTTTTTCTATCTCAAGCCTGTTAATTTTTTTAGTAACATGCCAATTAGTAGCACAAACAAACAGCATTAAAGTTTCTAATATAAACGAGCTAAACGAAGCTATTAAGAAGAGTAAAGCTGGAGATCATATTGTTATGGCGAATGGCGTTTGGAAGGACGTTGAAATTAAGTTTTCCGGAAAGGGAACTAAAGAAAAACCTATTACTTTAACAGCAGAAGAAATTGGAAAAGTAACCATTGAGGGGACTTCTAATTTGAAAATAGGAGGGAGTTATTTAATTGTAAATGGCTTGTACTTTAAAAATGGTCACACGCCATCTAAAAATGTTATTCAGTTTAAAATAGATAGTCAATTAATTGCTAATAATTGTACTGTAACACAATGTGTTATTGAAGAGTTTACACAACCAGATCGTGATGTAAGTGATCATTGGGTTGAGTTTTGGGGCAGACACAACGAGTTAAGTCATTGCTATATCACCGGGAAATCGAACTTTGGTCCAACCATCATGATTCGTTTGGAGGGCAATGAAAATATCTATAATTACCATAAAATCATCAATAACCATTTCGGACCAAGACCTCGTAAAGGTGGGCCACACGGTGAGACTATTCAATTGGGAGATAGTGGTACATCTATGACGCCTTCGCATACTTTAGTAGCGAACAATTTTTTTGATCGTTGTAATGGTGAAATTGAAATTATTTCAAGTAAATCTAATTTTAACGAGTTTAGAAACAATGTGTTTTTTGAAAGTGAAGGTTCTTTGGTGCTAAGACATGGAAATTACGCAACCATAGATGGGAATGTTTTTATAGGTAATGATAATTCAGAAAATATAGGAGGTATCCGAGTTATAAATACAGGACATTGGATTACCAATAACTATTTCTACAAAATAAAAGGGAACGCATTCAGAAGTGCTTTGGCAGTAATGAATGGGATTCCAAAATCACCGTTAAACAGGTACAACCAAGTTACAGATGCGGTTATAGCTTACAATTCGTTTATAGATTGTGAATCGCCTTGGCAGTTTAGTGTAGGCTCCAATGTGAGTCAAAGTGATGTATTACCAGCAACTGAAATTCGTTCAGCGCGTCCAGAACGTGTTATACTCGCTAATAATTTGATTTACAATGAAGTTGCTGATGAAAACCCAATAGTGAATTATGATAAAGTGGATGGGGTTACTTTTAAAAACAACATCATAACCAATGAAAATAAAAGTGAGATAAAACCAGAAGGTTTAGCTACGAAGCCTGTTTCAATGAGTGGAAAAGGGAATGATTTATTCGTTCCAAATGAAAACATAAATGACGTGTATGCTGGTTTCGATTTTGAAACAATAACTTCAGATTTATTTGGCAATAGCAGAACATCAAACAATAATAGCATAGGCGCTATTGTGAATCCTATTAAGGATAATGCTGTTTTAATTGATAGAACGAAATTTGGAACTAATTGGTTTGTGTCTTCAGAAGGGAAAATAAAATCTAAAACCATCAACGTTGCAACTTCGGAAGAACTTGTAAATGCGCTTAAAAAGGCCAATTCAAACGATATTATTTCACTTAAAAACGGCGTGTATCAAATAAAGTCTAGTTTGGTAATAAATAAGAAGATATCAATAGTTTCAGCTAAAAGGAATAGAAAGCCAGAGCTTATTTTTTCCTCAGATAAAACAGCTTTTGAAATGCATCCAAAAGGACATTTAAGTTTAAAGGGTGTTATTTTAACTGGAAACAAGTCACAAAACACCTTTACTACTTTAGATAAAAACATGAGTAAAGCTTATAATTTATTTATAGATGGTGTTGAGATTAAAAATTTTAAATCTGTTTTAGAAGTATCGAAAGGATCGTTTGCAGATACGGTTTCGGTGGCCAATTCTATTATAAAAAATTGTGAACGCGGTTTTATTCTGAATAAAGAAACGAATGATGGCGGTGATTATAATGCTGAATTTGTGATCATTACCAATTCAACTTTCGATAACATACAAGAAGTTGTTTTAGATTATTATCGCGGTGGTTATGATGAATCGACTATTGGTGGAAACTTAACGCTAAAAAATAATACGTTTACAAATTCAGCAAAAGCTGAAAAAGATAGTATTTTGATAAAAAACAGAGGAATTGTAAATGTAGAGTTTTCTAAAAATACTTTTAAAAATAACCCTGTAAAAATTATTGCTATCCTTTGGGGTGAAAAAGGACAAGAACCTGGAGAAAATACGATTGTTAATTCAGGTAAAATTGAAGTGGTACAAAACTTAGAATTGAAATTAATGTACTAATGAGTTTTAAAATGAATGGTCTAAAGCACGTTGCATTAGCGCTTTGTATTATTGGTTTTCAAAAGTTGACTGCTCAAACAATCCCTTCAACTCAAATTATTGAAACCAATAAATTAGGAAGTTTTTTAAAAACAGAGGTTCAGCAGTCTTTGGAAGGTGATGCATCTGTTACAAAAGCGGGCTTAGCGAACTACTTTCGTGAAAAATTTTCTGAACGCTATTTTTATAATTGGAAGGATTTCAATAATAGATTTGAAACATACAAGTCTATTTATAAAAACGCAGAAAGTGCACATACAGAAAGGGCGTTAGATCATCTTTCAAAATTTGAAGCCACCACAAAATGGAAACTCCCCTTTAATTATAAAAACGGAGTTCCTGTTAATGCCTATGCTTTGCGCCATTTGGCACGTCAGCATAAAATGGTAGATATTGCTTTCTACTACAACTATCAAAATAAAAACAAGGCACATTTAGACTATTTTAAAAATCAATTAAAATCATTAAATACAGCCTTAGAAGCTAATAGTTTTGAAACTATTGAAGATGGAAATGGTATTTATGAATCGTTCCGGTCGGGGTATCGTATTTTAAATTGGTTGGAAATTCATACTATTTTTTTGGGAGAAACCAGTTATTCTGATGGCGACCAGTTATTAACCATTGCCACGTTATTGCAGCATGGTGCCCATTTATACGAAACGAATGCAGAGTTTGTACCTGGAAACCATCAAACAAGGGGTATGTCGGCTTTAGCAATGCTTTCCATTTTGTTCCGAGACTTTAAAGGCACAGATAAGTGGTATGAATTGGCTATGAACCAATTGGAAGCCCATTTAGATAAAGAAATAAATGATGATGGTTTTCAGTTTGAACGCACTGTTCATTACCACATGAGCGATATTGATAATTACTATTATGTGTATCAATTAGCTAAAAATAGTGATTTAAAAGTGAGTTCTTTTTGGGAGAATAAGTTAAAATCTTTATTTACAACCTTAACAAAAGTAGCATATCCCGATAAATCAGCACCTGTACTTTCAGATGATACCAATGAACCTTGGGCCGAAAAAAATGATATATCGGGCGCTTTAACTTTAGGGTATTTGTTGTTTGAAGATCCCGAAATGGGCTATTTTGCTAATAAACATGTGGAACAAAAAATGTTTTGGTATGTAAGCGATTCGCAATTAGAAATGCTTAATAATATAGAGTCTAAAGTCCCAAATTTTAAATCGGTTGTGTTCCCAAAAACGGGTTATTACATTATGCGTGAAGGTTGGGAGGCGAAGGATAATATGATGGTGATTTCGAACGGACTTGATAAAGACAAGCCAGACCATCAACATGGTGATATGTTAGGTATTCAAGCCATGGCCAATGGTCAAGTTATTTTACCAAATTACCAAGTGCGCTATTCACTTAAAGATTATGGTTTTTTTAAAAATTCCATGGTTAAAAACGTGGCTTTGGTAGATGAAGAGTTACAAGGAAAAGCATATACATCTAATCAAGGTGGTAGTGGTTTTGGGAAATTTAAAGAATTACCACAACCAAAAACGATTGGTTGGAATAGTGATGAAAATTTAGATGTGTATATAGGAAGCCATAATGGTTTTGAAAATATAGGTGTGACTTACAGCCGTCAAGTTATATATCTTAAAGACGATTTCTGGATAATCAAGGATAACTTCAATTCGGATAAACCACATACTTATAAACAAGTTTGGCAAGGCCATTATAGTTTAGAAGCAGCTCCAAATTTATTGCGTTCTACTTTTAATGATGGGTCTGGAAGCGATATTTATCAATTGAAAACGATAGATGCCGTTGAGGTTTCGGGAACAAGAGGTAAAGAATGGGCTGTTGCTTCAAAAAACAGCGAAACAAATTTTAGTTTTATCACAGTCATTTTTCCTTTTGATACATTTGATGCCGCTATTGATGGGGTTAATACCAATACTGATTTAAAAGGTTGGCAAGTCTCTAATCCCAAATGGGAAGTTAACGGCAATATGTCAACTTCTTTGACTAAAGAAAACCGTTCAGTGTTCTTTTCTGTGAATTCATTAGCATTAAACAAACTTAAATTATCATTTTCAGAAGAAGCTGATGTGTTTGTTGAAATTAAAAATAATAGATTAAAAATTCAATCTTTAGGCACTAAACCACTCCAAATGGAAATTTCAGGTGTTAAGGAAAAAGGTAAAACAACTTTAGAACCAGGAAACCAATTAATTTTTAATTTGAAACATTAATTTAATTTTTATTGTGAGCAGTGATAGCAATGTCTATGGAGCTTTTTTATAGTTTTAAACATAGGTTTTTCTACTAAAATGTTAACTTAATTTTGGTCAATTTATTTAATAAACATATATTTGGTAAACCAATCTGGTGAACCACATTGTTGTATGTATAGTATTCATAATAAATTAATGTTAGTTACCCTTGTTTTTTATTGCTTCTTTTTCTGTTTTGAAAGGAAGAATAGGAAAGGTTGGGTTGCAAATATTCCAGAGCTTCTAGAAGCTGGTTTGTATTTGAAACTGGGTTTATGTCGGGTACTCGATGGGGTTCATCTGTCAAAAGCTAATGGTTTTAATCAACGGAAATTAGTAGCTTCTTATTATTTAACTAAAACAATCCTTATAAAATATTCATTATCATTAATAATTGAGGGGAATGAGAATGCAGTTATATTCTTTGAAAAAATGACTGCATTTGACATTCAAAAGGGGCGTTTAGAGTGGAATAGAGAAGGGATAATTTAAAGTGTCTGCGTAGATTCTTTAGAATTACAACATCACGAATTTGATGAAGTGGGTATGGGAATAAAAATAAATATAATACATCTTTTTTATTCCGTAGGCTTCAATAAAATGAAATATATAACAATATTTTCGTACATTCAAAAGCCGTAATTATGCACTTGGTAGCTTGTGAACCTATTGTTGAAATTTTGAATAATAATATATTTAGGAAAAGAAACGTGATTTTGTAACAGGAACGCCTTCATTCCCAGAAAAGTCTCCTCTAAAAGGAAAAGATAATTTAGATTTAGGATTAATTAATAAATAATAATCAATGTTTTTAAAAAATAAGATACAAGCTTCTTTAGTTAGTTTGTTATTAGTGGTGGCTTCCTGTAATGCGCAATCAAAAGCAACTTCTAATGCAAAAAAATCTAACAAACAGGAACATCCCAGTTTAGTGTTAACTAAAGCAGGTGTCGAAAAAATAAAATCACAATTGGGTACAGTACCGTTGTTTGATAAAACTTTGGCAAACGTAAAGGCAGAAGTAGATGCCGAAATATTAAACGGTATCGAAGTGCCTATTCCTAAAGATTTTTCTGGAGGGTATACCCATGAACGCCATAAAAGAAACTTTGTTATTTTACAGAAAGCGGGTGTTTTATATCAAATTTTAGATGATGAAAAATATGCGAAATATGTTAAAGACATGCTTTTGGAATACGCGAAAGTGTATCCAACGTTACCTGTACATCCTCAAACAAGATCGTATGCACGCGGGAAGTTGTTTTGGCAATGTTTAAACGATTCCAACTGGTTGGTGTACACAAGTCAGGCTTATGACTGTGTTTATAACTACTTAAGTGAAAAGGAACGTAAGCATTTAGAAAAAGACCTTTTTAAACCGTTCGCAAAATTTATTTCAGCTGGTAATCCTCAGTTTTTTAATCGTGTACATAATCATAGTACCTGGGGAAATGTTGCTGTTGGTATGATCGCTTTAGTTATGGATGATGATAAGTTGTTACAAACGGCTTTATACGGTTTGAAAACAGATAATATTGACCCTAATGCCAAAGATAATGATGGAGGGTTTATAAAAAAGGAAGGTCAAAAAGTGGGCTTTCTTGCTAATTTAGAAGAACCATTTTCACCAGACGGTTATTATACGGAAGGGCCTTATTACCAACGTTATGCCATGTACCCTTTCTTGGTTTTTGCTGAAGCTTTAGAAAACGTAAAACCAGAACTTAAAATTTTTGAATATAAAGATGGCGTATTGTTAAAGTCGATAAGCACTTTATTGAATTTAACGGATGCCTATGGTAATTTTTTTCCATTAAATGATGGACAAAAAGGGATGTCTTATTATTCAAAAGAATTAGTATCAGCAGTAGACATAGGTTATCATTTTGGAGGACACTCAACAGACTTATTAACGATTGCTAAAGCACAAGATGAGGTATTGTTGGATGATACGGGCTTGTCTGTAGCTATGGGTGTTCGTGATGGTTTGGAAACTCCATTTGTTAAAAAATCAATCGATTTATCTGATGGAAAAAATGGTGATGAAGGTGGTGTTGCTGTATTAAGAGCGAATACAGAAAAAAGTGAACTTAGTTTAGTGATGAAATATTCAGCACAAGGCTTAAGTCATGGGCATTATGATAAATTATCATATTCATTATATGAAGGAGGTAACGAGGTTATTCAAGATTATGGGATGTCTCGCTTTGTAAACATTCAACAAAAAGGTGGCGGTAATTATTTAAAAGAAAATACCACATGGGCGAAACAAACGATTGCGCATAACACTATAAATCAAGATGAAACTTCGCATTTTGCAGGTGATTTTGAAACAGGAAGCATGCATCACTCAGAAAAATATTTGTTTGATGTGTCAAACACAAACCTTCAAATAATAAGTGCTAAAGAGGTAAACGCTTATCCTGGCACCAAAATGCATAGAACAATGGCATTTATAAATGAAGAGGCTTTCGAGAATCCTTATCTTTTAGATATTATTAAAATAAATGCAGAAAAGGAGCATCAATACGATTTACCTTATTACTATTTAGGACAAATAATGTCAACTAATTTTAAGTACACTAAGCCCGAAACTTTAGAACCTTTAGGTTCAAAAAATGGATATCAACATTTGTGGAAGGAAGCGGAAGGTAAATCAGAAACAAGTAATGCTCAAATTTCTTGGTTTAATAAAGAACGTTTTTACACACTTACATCTGTAGTGTCAACTGATGACGAGATCTTGTTTACACGTGTGGGAGCTAATGATCCTAGTTTTAATTTGAGAAACGATCCTGGTGTAATCATCAGAAAAAAAGATAGTAAAGATACTTATTTTGTATCTATAATAGAGTCTCATGGGCATTACGACCCAGTTAGCGAAATAGCAACAAATGCATTTAGCAGTATTAAAAAGCTAAAAATAGTATATAGTGATGATGCTTATATAGCTATCAATATAGAAACGTTACCGAATGTAAGCCGTCTGTTCTTATTTTCATTAATAGACAATTCAAAAAACAGTAAACATCAATTAAAAATAGAGGATGAAACCTACGAATGGTTAGGTGCCTATCAATTAACAGAAATAAATAAATAAATAAATAATTATGAAACGATTTAGTGAAAAGTACATCAGCACAAAAGAAATGGCATGGGAAGAGCTAGGTGGAGGCGTATCAAGAAAATTCTTAGGTTATGATAATCAAATAATGATGGTGAAAGTGAAATTTGAAAAAGGAGCATTAGGTTCTCCACATCAACATTTTCATACGCAAGCTACCTTTTGTGTTTCAGGGAAATTTGAATTTGAAATTAATGGAGAAAAGAAAATTGTAGAAGCCGGAGATGGAGTATATATCGAACCAAATTTATTGCATAGTGCAGTTTGTTTGGAAGAAGGGATGCTAATTGACACTTTTAGTCCTGTAAGAGAGGATTTCTTAAGTGGTGATGGGGTATCTTATTTTGGTGATAAAAAGGCATAATAAAAAATCTGCTAGTCCAATTAGAGAAGATTTTGTGCAATAATGTAAATACAGGAAGAGGCTTTTTCTAAAAAAAATTAGTGAACACAATTTTTTTTTAATTGAAGGTATTGTTTTTAACAAAATTTTATATATATTTGGTCAACCAAACTGGTTTACCAATTTGGTTGACCAACAAAAAAAAAGGACGGGTGCACACCTATCCTTTTTACAGTAAATTACTTCTTTTAGGAGGGAAGTAAAACAAAATACATGTTGTCACTTTAGTAAAAACATGATTGGCAAAAGTACAAAAAATATGCTCAGCCCTAAATTGTTTAGAAAGGTGATTATTTAAACTAAGTTGTACTAAACATGTAGCCAGTACAGCTAAAACTAAACAAACTTTAAACAATTAATTATGAATTTAAAAAACAAGCTGGCTCTTATTGCAATATTGCTTTTTAACTTGGCTGTATTTGCACAAAACACTACTGTAACAGGTCAAGTTGTTTCTGCAACTGATAACATTCCTATTCCGGGAGTGAATGTTATCGTATTAAAAACTAGTAAAGGTACCACTACCGATTTTGATGGAGGATTTCAAATTGACGTAAAAGCTGGAGATGTCTTACAGTTTTCTTACATTGGGTTTGTAACACAAGTTCAAATTGTAGGTAACCAAAAATCAATAAATGTGTCGTTAGTTGAAGACTTAGCTAAGTTAGACGAAGTGGTTGTAATTGGTTATGGAACACAAAAAAAATCACATTTAACGGGTGCTATTTCTAAAGTAGTAAATGATAACTTAGATCAAATAGCAGCATCACGTGTTGATGATGCATTAATTGGTCAAGTATCCGGTGTTAATATTCAAGCCACAGATGGTGAAGCTGGTGCAGCACCAACTATTACTATTAGAGGGGTTGGCTCTATGTCAGGAGATTCTACACCCTTAATTGTTGTAGATGGTATTATTGTTGATTCAAGTTTTCTTGGATCTTTAAATATGAATAATGTTGAATCATTTGAAATATTAAAGGATGCTGCATCTTCAGCTGTTTTTGGTCCAAAAGGTTCTAATGGTATTATTATGATTACCATGAAATCTGGAGTGGCAGGAAAAACAAGAGTTAATTACAGCACTTTTACAGGTATGAAAACCCCTAGAAAGAGTGATGCTTATGGTTATACAACTGCAGAATGGGCAAAACAACAGACAGACGCTGGTTTAGTACTGTCACCATATACTGTAGCACAATTACAAATAGGTACAGATCGTTCTTGGCAAGATGTATTTTTTGAGACTGGAGCAATTACCAATCATGCTCTTTCGTTAAGAGGTGGTAATGATAAAACAAAATTTACTGTAAGTTTAAATTATTCAAATGACGAAGGTGTTATGTTAGTTGATAATTATAAAAAATACGGAGCGCGTTTAAAACTAGATAGCAAACTAAATGATAAATTTAGTATTGGTGGTAATTTTAGTCCAGCATTTACAAACAGAAGAAGATTTTCAGAAAACATTCATAATGTAGCCAGACATCAGCCTTGGTTGCCTATATATCATACAGAACAGTCTCTTCAATTTGTTGATCCAAATGGAGCCTATAAAAACATGCAAGTTGGTGATTATGCCCGCCAAGATCATTTTATAATTTTCGATCTAGATGGAGACGGTCTAATTAATGATAGACTATCTAATATCGGTAATAGTAATAACGCCAACCCGTATGCCAGAATTACTGAGCGTAATAGAACAGATGAAAAATTTCAACTATATGGAAGTTTTTACGGGCAATATAATATTACAGATGCTTTAACTTTTAAAACAACATTAGCAGGGTCTTACAACGACACAAAAAGAATAGATTATATGGGTACTCAAGCAAGAGAGAGTATAACCGATGCTTATATGCAGGAGATTTCACAAAAAGAAAATTATATAATATTTGATAACTTTTTCAATTATGACAAATCGTTTGGAAAACATGATTTAGGTGTAACAGCAGGTGTTTCTGTTGAAAGTAGAAATTATTTCTTTTCAGGTTTTAAAGGCACTGGGTATACTAATGATGTTGTGCAACAAATTACTAACGCAACGGCTATTTCTGAGTTTAATGGCTTCGAATGGCAAAAACGATATATAGCATACATATCCAGGGTTAATTATGCTTATGACAGCAAGTATTTAGCATCTGCGAGTATGACACGTGCTGGAAGTTCTGTTTTTGGCCCTAACAATAAATATGGTAATTTCCCTGCGGCATCTATTGGTTGGAACATCGCCAAAGAAGATTTCTTATTAGAAAGTGGTTTTGTAAACAATCTTAAATTTAGAGCAAGTTATGGTGTAACTGGTAACGACCGTTTAAATACAGGGTCAACAGATGCAGATGCACAAGGAAGTGAGCCTACATTAAGTACAGGTAATATTCTAGTCGATTATTATCCACACTTAGCTTTATTAGGAGCTGCTAATTCTAGCTATTCTGTAGATGGTAGTGTACAAGCTGGTTTTTCACCGGTGAATATTGCTAACCCTGAATTAAAATGGGAACGTTTAATTGAGTTTAATCCAGGTATAGATTTTGGGATTTTAAATAATAAAATAACAGGTTCTGTTGATTGGTATCAAAGAACAAGTGATCAATTATTACTTAATAATCCAATATCGGTTACTACAGGGTTTTCGGGTGCTTTGGTAAATTTAGGTGAAGTGAGAAATGAAGGTTGGGAACTTGAATTAAGAACCAAAAACATCACCTCAGAAAAGTTTAAATGGAGTACAACACTTATAGGAACCACTAATAAAAATACATTGATCGATTTTGCAGATTCTAATGGGCAAATTACAAGTTTAGACCCAAGTAGACCTGCTGAATGGGTTAACTTAGAAGGCCAGCCTATATCATTATTTTATGGTTATGTTGTTGATAAAGAATTAGCTTTTGAAGATAGAGATAGACCATGGAGGCATGTTGGTGCAGAAGCTGGTTTAGTATATGTGAAAGATTTAAATGGTGATGGTGTTTTAGACGATGAAGATAAAACAGTTTTAGGAAACCCTTACCCAGAGTTAATTTGGAGTTTTACAAATGAATTTAGTTTTGGTGATATTGATTTTTCTTTTATGTTTCAAGGATCTCATGGTGCTGAAGTAAGAAATATAGCCGATCATTACTTGTTTAGTAACAATAATAATAGAACAGTACTAGCCACTGCAACTAATACAGAATTTTTAGTAGATAAATATTTTACTAATAGTATTGTACAAGATGCATCATACATTGCATTAAGAAATGTAAATATTGGATACAGTTTTCCAAAAGACGTTTTAGATAGATTTGGTGTTTCTGGATTAAGAGTTTATGCAGCAGGTCAAAATTTAGTATACAAAACGGCTGCTAATTATACAGGATGGAACCCAGAGGCTTTAGACAAAACAAGTCCTACACAGTATGGATACCAAAGAGGAGGATCGCCTATTTACAGTACGATATCTCTTGGTTTAAACTTAGATTTTTAACTATTTAACAAATAATATTATGAAATATTTAAAATATATCGCTATAATTTTAATAGGAAATGTATTTGTTTCTTGTAGCGACTTTTTAGAGCCTGTACCAGGTTCTTCTATTACAACCGATAATTATTATACCACTGCTGAAGAATTAGAAACAGGGTTAATCGGGGTTTATGCTGCTATTAAAGGTATTAATAGTAATGATAAAGATGAAAATCACGGCGTACAGTGGGAATTTTACGTTACTGAAATGCGTAGCGATAATACGAGTACAAAGAGTCCCGATTCAGAAGATGCGTCTGATGCAGGTCAGCTTGAAAGTTTAAATGTGCTTCCAACAAACAATTTTGTTAATAATTACTATACTAGTTTTTTCCAAGTTATTTCCAGAGCAAATGTTATACTAGCAAATTTGGATGTTGTTGAGGATAGCGCTAAAGCAAAAGCTATTGAAGGTGAAGCCAAATTTTTAAGAGCGTATGCTTATTTTAACCTAGTAAGATTATTTGGAGATTTACCACTCATTGATCGTATTATTGCACCATCTGAAACTGAGATTCAATTTACTAGAGTAGGCACAAATTCAATTTATGAATTAATTGTGGCCGATTTAGAAACTGCTGTTTCTGGATTAAATAACACATACACAACGAGAGCCTCAAAACCTGCTGCCCAAGCATTATTAGCAAAGGTATATTTAACAATGGCGACACCAGGTTCTTACCTTAAAGCACAACTTTTGTGTGAAGAAATTATAAATAGCACAAAGTATTCGCTTAAATCTAATTTCCATGATGTATTTTATACTGAGAGAAATTCTGAAATTATATTCGCAATAGGATACAATAGCGGTGTTCAAGATAATAGTCAAATATTTTCTGCAGAATGGATGAATGCTGTTGGTAATACAAGTGGTGTTAATTATGTTACGACCAATGCTGTTGCTGCAATTGATACCTATGGAGGTTCTAGAATTTCAGATTCATATAGACCAGATCCTCTTACGCTTTTTGGTGGTACTATTAGATATCAAGTAACTAAATACTTTCCTGATGGCGCATCAGGAGGAAGTGACGGTCAAACCTTTACTGGATTGCCACAACTAGCAGGTAATGATTGGATTGTTTTACGTTATGCAGATGTTCTGTTAATGCGTGCAGAAGCTATTTTAGCAGGTGCTATAGAAACTTCAAACGGTAATGCTATAGATTCTTATATGCAAGTTCGAGTTAGAGCAGGGTTTAACGCCGTAACAGATCGTCCATCAAAACTTACTAAAGAGGCGTTATTAATAGAAAGACGTGTAGAATTTGCTTTTGAAAATCAAAGAATGTTCGATTTAATTCGCTTTGGTGCAGCACAGTCCGTACTTTCAGTATTTGCAGATGCAAATGGATTTAATTTCGCGTCAACAGATTTGTTGTTGCCAATTCCGCAA
Source organism: Mariniflexile sp. AS56 (assembly GCF_030552475.1). Lineage (GTDB taxonomy): Bacteria > Bacteroidota > Bacteroidia > Flavobacteriales > Flavobacteriaceae > Mariniflexile. Next base: position 37,437 of record NZ_JAUPED010000011.1, read on the forward strand.
AATGAAATAAATTTAAGCAGAAGTAGTAGCACTTTGATGACACAAAATCCTGGCTATAATTAAGATAAATTAATTAAATAAAAAAGATATGAAAACAATTAGTAATTTAAAAAAACGCGTATCAGGAATGTGCTTAGGTGCTTTAGCACTTATAGCTTGCATTGCAGTTACGTCTTGCGATCCTACTATTGATGCTTTGTCATATGATTTAGCTGAAGCAAATTCAAAAGAAGATTTAAAACCACCAGTAGCGAGTTTCAAAGCAACAGTAACGGCGGATTATCTGACTTATACCTTTGCCAACACATCATCAAGTGCAACAGATTATGTTTGGAATTATGGTGATGGAAAAACAGCTACTAGTTTAGATGGCGAAAACACCTTTCCTGCTGAAGGAACTTATACAGTTACTTTAACGGCTACGGATAAACTTGGAAAAACAAATACATATTCCTCGGAAGTTATTGTTATTGAGCCAGAAGTGCCGCCAGCTCTTAATCCAGGTGTTATAAATGGAAATTTTGATGATGGAACAAGCAATTGGAAGCCAAATTCATTTTCAGGTGGTACTACCAATGCGTTTAATGCTAGTTCAGACGGAGATCCAAATAATTATGATGGAACACCTTCAGGTGCTAGTAAAACACCAGGTGCTAAATGGACTAGTTCTACTTCTGCAGGACCTTTATTAAGTAGTTCTACTAGATATGCTTACCAAGAGATGAAGCTTTCTGAAAATACTAATTATATTTTAGAATATAGTTACGCTATTAAAACGGATGTAGCTGATATTGCAGGTGGTGATCGAGTTATAGTTGAAATTTTAGATGGTTGGTTTAATGATGGAGCTGATGCCGTTGTTTCTACTCCTTTAGTACAAACTATTGGAAATGAAGCCAATGGCAAAGGGAACTTTAAAGTTGTAAAACAAGTGTTTTCTACAAACGCCACAGGTGAAATTTCAATATGGATTTATGCCATAACTAATGACGAATTATACGTTGATAATGTTAAGGTTTACCCAGCAATCTAATATATAATGGGAGTTTTTAAAATAAAATCAACAATCTTTTTATTAACAATTTTATTTGTTTCTGTTAACGCTACTTGTCAAGATAAGGCAAGTAGTGTTACAGATTCTGGTACCAAATCAGAAAAGAAGAAAAAAAAGTACAAATTACCAGAGATTGACTTAAATCATTGGAGTGTTACAATTCCAGAATTAAATGCAAAAGGGAGCGCTTTGAGTGTACAACCACCAGACATTCTAAATTATGCAACGGACGAACGACTTATACCCTATATGTATAATGATTCTACAAACGGTGCTTTAGTTTTCCATGCTTTTCCTAGTGATGCTACAACAGCAAATACTAAATATTCACGAACCGAATTAAGAGAGCAATTGGTACCTGGCAACAATAAAATAAACTGGACGTTTGCACAAGGCGCAAACATGAAAGGGAAATTGGCTATGGGCGAAGTTTCAAGAGATGCAAATGGTAAATATCATAAAGTAATTATCATGCAAATTCATGGAGTTTTAACAGACGCACAACGTGATTTAATTGGTCAAAAAGATAACAATGCACCCCCAATATTAAAAATTTATTGGCAAGATGGTAAGATTCGTGTTAAAACGAAAGTCCTTAAAAATTTAAGTGCTACAGGTGAGGAACTTTTGCATGAAGACGCTTGGGATGATGATAAAGGTTTTGATTTTGAACAAGCAGTTGGATTTGGAAAATTCACGCTAGAAGTAAAAATTTCTGATGGGAAAATGGTGGTGATTTTAAATAATTCTGAGTATAAAGTTTATGAAGACATTCATATGAGAAAATGGGGTGTTTTTGAGAATTATTTTAAAGCAGGAAATTATTTTCAATCGCGAGATGAAGGTGCTTTTGCAAGAGTTAAATATTACGAATTAGAAGTGTCTCATTAGGAATAAAAACATTGTTCTAAGAACATTAGTTTAAGTTTTTGTCTAGTTTTGTCAGCTGTAAAGGTGGGGAACTAATTTTAAGCCAATTGTTATGAATTTAGAGGTATTATCAATAAACGAAAATCAAGATTTACAGAATGCTGTAATTGATAAGATACGTGAATTAATTAATTATAAAAACCTAGAGCCTAACGATAAATTACCGTCAGAACGTATGTTATCTGATAAATTAGGGGTTAGTAGAGGCGTGGTAAGAGACGCTATTCAAAAGCTGGAATTTTATGGTTTGTTAAAATCCATTCCACAAAGTGGAACATTTGTAGCGAATGTAGGCGGTATTGCCATGAATGGTATTGTTGATGATATTTTACGATTAGAAGAACCAGATTTTAAGTCATTAGTAGAAACAAGAATTTTATTAGAATTAAAAACAGTAAGATTAGCATCGTTAAGGCGTACCGATAAAGATTTAAAAAGTATCAAAGAAGCTTTAGACGCTTATGAGGAGAAGGTATTGTCTGGTAAGGAGGCTGTTCAAGAAGATTTGTTATTTCATTTATCAATAGCTAAAGCGAGTAAAAATAGTTCCATAAACACATTCATGCTCACAATTACACCTCAAATAATAATAGATTTTGGGAAGTATCATGTTTGCGATAATGACCTTGATAATTTAAGAATTAATGAACATAGGTCTATTTATGAAGCTATTAAAAAGCAAGATCCGGTTTTAGCGAAACAAAGGATGAAAGAGCATTTTAAAGTGTTATATCAATATTGTTATAACGTTAAATAATTAAAAACTTCTGTATAAAGGTGCACAATTTTATATAGAATATTAAAATATTTAGGAGGGTAGAATTACATAATACAATAGTTGTTTTGCAAAGAGTTTCTTCAGGAAAAGGAGACCTTTTTTTTAAACATTATTTTTTTGTAATCTAAAAAGGAAATTTAATAAATGAAAGGAGATGTTTTAATTTACATTCTCATTGTTTATTATTGGATAATGCCAACCTTATAACCATAAACAAATAAATATGAAAATTAAAGGACTGCGTTGGTGGGTAGTAACATTAATTGCTATTGCTACAATTATTAATTATATTGATAGGACCTCATTAAGTGTTCTTTGGCCTGAAATAGCTAAGGAACTATATCCAGGGCATTCACCCGATGAAACAAAGTCTATTTACGCTTTAATTTCAATAATTTTTGTGTTTTCTTACGCTATAGGACAGGCCATATTTGGTAAAATTTTCGACTGGGTAGGTACACGAATGGGTTTTGTGCTTTCAATAGGAGTATGGTCTATTGCTACCGCATTACACGCTTTTGCTAATGGAATTTTAAGTTTTGGTATATTCCGTGCCATATTAGGAGTTTCGGAAGCAGGTAACTGGCCAGGAGCGACTAAGGGTAATGCCGAGTGGTTTCCTATTAAAGAGCGCGCTTTCGCTCAAGGAATTTTTAACTCAGGAGCAGCTATTGGAGGAATTATTTCCATTCCACTAATTGCATATTTAACAATCTATTTTAGCTGGAAATCTATATTTATATTGATTGGTTTAGCAGGTTTACTTTGGTTAATCCCTTGGTGGATTGTAGTAAAATCAGAACCAAAAAAACACCCATGGATTACCGATGAGGAACGTAACTATATTTTAACAGGTCAAAAAAAGGAGAGTACTGCTGGAGATGTAGATCCAGATAAGGAATATAACCCAGATACTAAACAACTTCTTGGGCATAAACAAAGTTGGGGAGTTATTCTAGCTTCAGCGGCGATTGATCCAATATGGTGGTTATTCGTTTTCTGGATACCAATTTATCTAAATGAAGTGTATGGTATGGACGTGAAGTCAATTGGACTTTATGGTTGGGTACCTTATGTTGGAGCTATGTTAGGGGCTTATTTTGGTGGACTATTAGCACAAAATAGATTGAAGGCAGGTTGGAATGTTAACAGAACACGAAAAATGGTAATAACCCTTGGATGCTTAATTATGCTACCAGCCTTATTGGCAATGGCAAATCCAGGTGGTCCAACTACAGCTGTTATTATTATGGCGGTAATCTTGTTTGGATTCCAAACAGCTATCGGTAATGTTCAAACGTTGCCTAGTGATCTTTTTAGTGGAAAAACAGTGGGTACATTGGCAGGGTTTTCAGGTATGGCAGCTAAGCTTACCGCTGCAGGCTTAACTTATTTAGTGCCATGGTTAACAAGTGGAGGTAATTATACACCTGCATTTGTTATTGGGGCTGTTTTAGCTATACTTACTTTGGCTAGTGTATGGATATTAGTGCCAAAAGTTGAAGCAATTAAAGAAAAAATTTAGTATCAGAATTAGAGTGATTTTAAAATTAACAAATCAAAAATTAATAATATGAGTAATTTAAATGGAAAAGTAGCCGTAATTACCGGAGCTACAGGTGGAATTGGTTTCGAAGTAGCAAAAAGATTAGGTAAAGACGGATACACCGTGGTATTGAACGGTATCGATGATGAAGCAGGAGCAAAAAGAGTTGAAGAACTTACTGCAGAAGGAATTACTGCTGAATATTATGGTTTCGATGTGACTAAAGATGAATTAGTAACTGAGAATATTACTAAGATTGGTGAAAAATATGGTAAAATTGACCTTTTAGTGAACAACGCTGGAGGACTTGGTGGAAGATCTAGATTTGAAGAAATGACTACTGAATTTTACAGATTTGTAATGGCATTAAACCTTGATTCAACATTTTTTGCTTCAAGAGCAGCTATCCCATTTCTTAAAAAAGGAACAAACGCTTCTATCATTAACTATACTTCAATCGCAGGTTGGAATGCAGGTGGCCCTGGAGCTGGTATCTATGGTACTTCTAAAGCGGGAGTTCATGCTATTACAAGAGCATTAGCGAAAGACCTTGCTGAATACGGTATTAGAGTGAACGCTGTATCTCCTGGTACAATTGACACACCTTTCCATACTGAAATTAAGTCTACGAAACCAGAAGTGTTTGCTTCTTGGAAAAACAATATCTTATTAGGTAGATTAGGTCAACCACAAGAAGTAGCTTCTGTTATTTCTTTCTTAGCTAGTGATGACGCTGCATTTTTAACAGCTGAAACTATTCAAGTAGGTGGTGGACAAGGATTAGGAATCTAATGACATCTATTACATAAAAAAAGCCGTTTTGTATTATGTACAAAACGGCTTTTTTATGCAATTAAATGAGTTTATTCATTATGATTGCGAGAAGAAAAATCTAACACGGTTAATGTTCACCATACCCAATATCATCCATCTTTCCTTTAAATACTTTGTATTGAATTATAAAGTAGATAACTACCAGTATAAAAGCAATAACAAACCAGTATAAACCAACCGATAAACCGTAAGGTTCTCCAGCCATATTATAAATAGTTAAATCTGGATTTGTACTGTTTGTTGATGGTAATAACTTAGGGAATATCGAGGCTACAGTAGAAGCGATTCCTCCAAATAAAAATAAAGATGAAAAGATAAAACCAGTACCATCTTTGGTGAAAGTTTTAATTTTGAATAGCCCGAATAAACCCGTAAAAGTAATTAACGGGAATATCCACAACCACGGATTTGTTATAAAATTATGAAATGGCTTCGGCTCTATAACATGCCATACAAGTAGCGAAATAATGACCAGCACAAGTAGAGCAAAATTAAGTTTGAAAATAACTGTTTTAAGTTTTGTGTTTAAATCTGAATTGGTTTTAAAAATAATCCAGTTGGCACCATGAATGGTTAAAGCTACAACGCCAATAATTCCTAATAAAATAGTAAACCAGTCAATAATACCTAAATGCTCTGCTGTAGGGCTAAAGGTAGGGTTCCATAAAGGTAAAAAGAAGTAATGTGCTTCATGGGCAGAAACACCGTTAGTAACCATACCCAAATTAACGCCTCTAACTATATTTCCTAAAGCAATTCCAAAAAAGAGTGCTAATAAAAAACTAGCGATTCCAAAGGCTTTGTCCCAAATGGTTTCCCAAATTTTATTGTGTATTTGTCCGCGTAATTCTAAACCAATAGCTCTAAAAATAAGCAGCCACAAAATCATAATTAGCGGTAAATAAAACCCACTAAACGAAGATGCGTACAATGTTGGGAATGCAAAAAATAAGATACCGCCAGCAGCAATTAGCCAAACTTCATTAGCATCCCAGAAGGGGCCAATGGCGTTTGTAATGGCTTTTTTGTCTTTTTCTGTTTTAGCAAAAAATAGGTGAACAATGCCTGCACCAAAGTCGTAACCATCTAAAATAATATAAATAGTTAACATGGTCATTAAAACGATATACCAAAATAATTCCATAATTAGTGTGTTATAGTTTCTGGACCTTTATTAATTATTTTTCCAGCAAGCATTAAAAATAAGAGTCCTAATAGTAAGTACAACCCAATAAATCCTAATAACGTGAATAAGGTGTTACCTGCAGACACCGTTGGAGAGGCTCCAGCCGATGTTCTTAATAGGTTATACACCAACCAAGGTTGTCTTCCTAATTCTGCCGTATACCAGCCCGTTGTGTTAGCAATGTAAGGGAATGGTAGCATAAACATAAGCGACCATAAAATCCATTTGGTTTTGTAAAGTTTTTTTCTGAATAATTGTACCACCGCAGCAAACATTAAACCAATAAAAATAGTGCCTAAACCAACCATAATATGATAAGCATAATAGAGACCAGGAACGTTTGTAGGATGGACATCTTCATCAAACTCGTTGAGTCCTTTTATTTCAGCATCCCATTTTTGATAAGTTAAAAAACTCAAGATGTTTGGTACTGCAATTTTGTTATCAAGTTTTTTTTCCTTCATGTCTGGTTGCCCGATTAAAACTATTTCAGAACCACCATCTTCAGTTTCAAAGATGCCTTCCATGGCTGCAAACGTAACAGGTTGATGTTTTACCACGTTTTTAGCAACCATATCTCCTGTTGGAGCTGCCACGATAACACTCGCGAAGAACCCGAAAATGACACCGGTTTTCACAAATAACTTACCAAATTCACTGTGCTTATTATTTAAAATATAGAAAGCGCCAATTGAAGCGACCACAAAAGAAGCTGTTACTAAAGAAGCGGCTTGGTTGTGTAAATAAGATGGCCATAACCATTCATTAGTAAATAAGGCACCAAAATTAGTTAATACAAACTTTCCGTTTTCTAAAATTTCAAAACCTACAGGGTGTTGCATCCAGGAGTGGGTTGCAATAATTAAAAAGCCACTTGCCCACGAGCCTAGAAATACTAAAAAGCCTGTAACGAAATGTAATTTATGTCCTAATAACTTTTCACCAAAAATGAATAAACCTAAAAAGGACGATTCTAGAAAGAATGAAAACATCCCTTCCATGGCCAGAGTTTGCCCTATAATACCACCGGTAAGTTCAGAAAATTTTGCCCAATTGGTGCCAAATTGAAATTCCATAGGAATTCCCGTAACGACGCCCATGGCAAAGTTTAATGCGAAAATTTTCATCCAAAATTTTGCTGCATTGTTGTAGGTTTCTGTGTTTGTTCTTAAAAATTTCCATTTAAAATAGACAATCATTAAAGAGAGTCCCATGGTTAATTGTGGAAATAAGTAGTGAAAGGTGATAGTAAATGCAAACTGCATTCTATCATAAAAGAGCATGTCTTCCATAAAAAGAATTTTGTTGTGCAAAAATACGACACCATGTTTATTTATGTGCTATTTTTTGAACAGAGATTTATTCTTTTTTGTGATTTTTTGAAAACAAAAAAAAAGCATTCTTAATAAAAAGAATGCTTTTAGAGCTATTAATACCCATTATTAGGGATGTCTGTTAAGACGGTATAAAGGTATTATAAATGTTTAAAGTGCACAGTAACAATTGTTACAGAAGCTAAATGTGTGATTGCAATAAAGTTGTTAATTCGTTTTTCTGAACGACACCAGATTGTCTCCAAACTTGAGAGCCATTTTTAAACAGCAATAGGGTAGGGACGCCTCTTACTTGATATTTTGAGGCTATAGTTTGGTTTTTGTCGACATCAATTTTAATAATAGATACTTGGTCTCCCAAAACATCTTTGACTTCTTTTAGAATGGGGCTCATGGTTTTACATGGGCCACACCATTCAGCAAAAAAATCGACCAAAACAGGTTTTTCCTGATTTATTATTTCTGAAAATTGACTCATTACTCTTTCCAATTTAAGAAACCACCTTTTAAATCGTAGATTTCAGTAAAACCTAATTTAATTAATTGGTTCGCAGCTTTGTTACTTCGGTTTCCGCTTCTGCAATAAACATAAACGGGTTTCTCTTTATTCAATTTACTGATGTCATTACTAAAACTTTTAGAGAAAAAGTCTATGTTTTTAGCGTTTTTAATGTGTCCTGATTTAAATTCGTTAGGAGTTCTTACATCAATAAGTTGCACATTATTACGTGTAATTTGTTCTTTGAACGTTTCGGGTTGTAGTGCTTTGATGTTGCTATTCTGTACTTGGGTTCCGAAAAGAAATGAAAATAAGGACATAATTATAATGTTGTTGGGCATATGTAATCTGTTACGGGGATTTCAGTTTGCTTAATTGCGGCAAAACCACCAGTTATATTAATTAAGTTATGAATACCTCTGCTTTTTAAAATAGAGGCAGCAATTATAGATCTATAACCACCTGCGCAATGTAGGTAAAAGGTTTTATCATCTGGGAATTCATTTAAATGTTCGTTTAAATAATCGAGAGAAGTGTGTTGGGCGTTTTTAACGTGCTCCGATTTAAATTCACCATCTTTTCGAACATCAAAAACTGGTGCTTCTTCTTTTTCTAAAGTTTGTTTTAATTCTGAAGCAGATATAGAGGTGACGGTATCGTAATCTAGCCCTGCATTTTTCCAAGCTTCAAAGCCTCCTTTTAAATAGCCTATGGTTTTATCGAAGCCAACACGTGATAAACGAATGATGGTCTCTTCTTCTTTTCCTTCTGGAGTAACAAGTAATATAGGTTGTTCCACATCGGCAATTAAAGAGCCTACCCAAGGGGCAAAATTACCTTCAATACCAATGAATATAGATCTAGGAATGTGGCCGTTGGCAAATTCATCTTGATGACGTACATCTAAAACGATGGCGCCTGTATTGTTTGCAAGGTGCTCAAAATCGGTAGGGGTTAAAGGTGTTGTACCGCGTTCAATAACATCTTCAACATCATCATAGCCTTCTTTATTCATTTTCACATTCAAAGGAAAATATTGAGGAGGTGGTAATAAACCATCAGTCACCTCTTTAATAAATTCTTCTTTAGTCATATTAGCTCGTAAAGCATAATTTGTTTCCTTCTGGTCACCAATGGTTCCTATCGTTTTTTTACTTAAATTTTTTCCGCAAGCGGAACCAGCACCATGAGCAGGGTATACAATAACAGCATCGCCTAAAGGCATAATTTTACCTCGAAGGCTGTCAAAAAGCATTCCTGCTAAGTCTTCTTGGGTTATATGTTCTGCTTTTTGAGCTAAATCGGGTCTGCCTACGTCTCCTAAAAACAAGGTGTCTCCACTAAAAATAGCATGGTCGTTTCCGTTTTCATCTTTCAATAAATAGGTGGTGCTTTCCATGGTGTGCCCAGGTGTATGCAGTGCAGTTATGGTTATATTTCCTAGTTTGAAAACTTGAGCATCTTCAGCTATAATAGCATCAAAAGTTGGGTTTGCACTAGGGCCGTAAATTATGGGAGCACCTGTAAGTTTAGATAGGGTTACATGGCCACTCACAAAATCGGCATGAAAATGGGTTTCAAAAATGTATTTAATTTTTGAGTTATTATTTTCAGCCTTAGTGATGTAAGGGGTAACCTCTCTTAATGGGTCTATAATAGCGACTTCGCCGTTACTTTCTATGTAATAGGCACCTTGCGCTAAACATCCTGTATATATTTGTTCGATCTTCATAATTCTATAAGTATTATGTGTAAAATTAAGTATTTTTTTAAGTTTGAATAGTAACAAAAGTTACAGTTCTAATTTTGAGTGAATTCTTTAATAAGAATGTAAATAGCCATGACCATTACAAAAAAACCGAATCCTTTTTTTAGTTTTTTGTTTGAAATGTATTTCGATAAATAATCACCTAATAAAACCCCCAGCATGGTGAGAGCGGAAAAAGTTAGTAGAAATACCCAGTCTGTATTTAAGGCATGTAAATCGCCTAAAAACCCAATAATTGAATTTATAGATATAATTACTAAGGACGTTCCCACGGCATTCTTCATAGATAAACCTGCCCAAAGTACTAAGGCTGGTACATATAGAAAGCCTCCTCCAGCACCAATTAAACCGGTTATAACACCTATAATTAAGCCTTGTACAAATGTTTTGTAATAGGGTTGCTTTATAAACGTACCACTTGTATCCTTTTTCCCTTTAATCATGGAAGTGGCTGCAGCAAGCATAACAAGAGCGAAAAAGACCATGATGGCTATTTCCTTGGTAATTATAAATCCATTTAAGGTGAAAAGTTCTTCAGGGATATTCGGAACTAAATAACGCCTTGTAGTATAAACAGCTATAAATGAAGGAAAGGAAAACGCTAAACCTGTTTTAAAGTCGACTAATTTTTTTTGATGCTTTTTATAAACTCCAAAAATAGAAGACGTTCCTACCACAAAAAGAGAATAGGCTGTGGCTGTAACTGGGTTGTATGCCAAAAGGTACACCAATAGAGGAACGGTTAATATAGAGCCGCCTCCACCAATTAGGCCGAGAACCATTCCAATAATGAAAGCACCAAAAAAACCTAAAAAATCTATTAAAGCCATAGTTCTGTTTTATATTACAAAACTAGACTAGTTATAGGACTCAGTCAGTAACATTAGTTACACAGCACTACAAGTCTAAAATTTTAATACTATTTCGGTGAAGTTCTATTTTACCTTCAATTTCTAAAGTTTTCAATAATCTGGAAATAACAACTCTAGAAGTATGCATATCGAAGGCAATTTGCTGGTGCGTAACTTGTATAACTTCGTTATGGTTTACCATGGCTTTGTCCTTTAAATACTTAAAAAGGCGTTCGTCCATTTTTAAGAAGGCAATGGCGTCAACGGCTTCTAAAAGTTCGGTCATTCTATCATGGTAACTCTGAAGGATGAAGTTTTGCCAACTTTTGTATTTCCCCATCCATTCGCTCATTTTTTCAACAGGAACCATTATTAGCTTTGTTGGGGTTTCAGCGACCGCTCTTATTTCGCTCTTTTTCTGACCCATACAGCACGATAAAGTCATGGCGCAGGTGTCGCCACGTTCAATAAAATAAAGCAAAAGTTCATCGCCTTTATCATCTTCGCGCAGAATTTTTACAGCACCACTAACAAGTAAAGGCATCGATTTAATATAATCGCCAATATCTATAAGTTGGAAACCTTCGGGTAGTTCTTTGAAAGTTCCAACGCTATTTATTTCCATTAACAGGCTATCTTCAAACAGGTAACCATAGTTTTCTTTTAACTCTTTAATCATTTTGATACGATTTGGAACGATAAAGGTATTGACTTATAATGAAAATACAGAAGAATTTAATAAATTTAATGAATGTATTTGGGTGAATATTAAGCTTCTAGTAAAAATAAATAAATGAGTGATAAAAATATCTATTTTATCTTTGGTAGATGTATAGTTAATTTTATATTTGCACACCGGAAAACAAAAAATGTTTTGTTTATCGTGTTGAGGGCTCTTAGCTCAGTTGGATAGAGCACCTCCCTTCTAAGGAGGCGGTCGCAGGTTCGAATCCTGCAGGGCTCACAAAAAGCTTCACTTTAATTAGTGAGGCTTTTTTGTTTTTGTAATAGTTTAATATTCTATTTTTGTACATGTTCAATTGAACAGAAATAGTGTGTTTAAATTGAGTAATAAGAAAATACTTTTTCTTTTGGCGAAGAAAAGGGTGATAACAACTTATTTGTTCTCTTAAATTGAAAAGTAAGTAGTTTCTTTTTTATATTACTTGAAATGAATGCCCTAAACCTTAAAGAATTAATAGCACCCAGCTATATTACCTGCTTATAAATGACTAAATATTTTTATTCCATATTATTTTTTCTGAGTATTTTCTCAAACTTATTTTCGCAAGAGGTAAATATAACTGCGGAATTTTCCTTAGATGGTATTTTCTATAAAGTTTACGATAAAACAACCCATACTTACACTCGAAAGATAACCGAGTTTAAAATGGATGAAGAATGTACTGTTATTGATTATTTAGGAAAGGACGTTTTTAAAATAAAGTATAACGGTTGGTTAGGTTACGTAGATTCTGAATATTTGATTTTCAATGATGAAATGTCTGATTTATTTTATGATTTTCAAGAAAAGGAAAGAATAAAGTTGATAGAACAAAATAAAGCAAGACAGGAAAGAATACAAGAAATTGTAAATAATGGGAGTGCTGAAATTGAGGAAAAAGCAAAGGTAGATTCTATCGCAAAAGGAGTAGAAGAAAAGCGTATTAAAGAAGTTGAAGTTGCGGCAGTTAAGGAATTAGAAGCAGAACGTGTTGAAAAGGAAAAACAAGCATCTATAGCCAAAGCTAAGTTAGAAGAAGAAAAACGTATAAAAGAAGCTCAAGAAGTTGCTGCTAGAAAATTAGAAGCAGAACGTGTTGAGAAGGAAAAACAAGCAGCCATAGCCAAAGCTAAGTTAGAAGAAGAAAAACGTTTACAAGAAGCTAAAGAAGTTGCTGCTAGAAAATTAGAAGCAGAACGTACTGAGAAGGAAAAACAAGCAGCCATTGCCAAAGCTAAGTTAGAGGAAGAAAAGCGTACACAAAAAGCTCAAGAAGCTGCTGCTAGAAAATTAGAAGCTGAACGTGTTGAGAAAGAAAGACAAACAGCCATTGCCAAAGCAAAGCTAGAGGACGAAAAACGTATTCAAGAAGCTCAAGAAGTTGCGGCTAGAAAATTGGAAGCAGAACGTGTTGAAAAAGAAAAACAAGCAGTTATTGCTAAAGCTAAGCTAGAGGACGAAAAACGTATACAAGAAGCTCAAGAAGCTGCTGCTAGAAAATTGGAAGCAGAGCGTGTTGAAAAGGAAAAACAAGCTGCCATTGCCAAAGCTAAGATAGAAGAAGAAAAACGTATACAAGGAGCACAAGAGGTTGCTGCTAGAAAATTAGAAGCAGAACGTGTTGAAAAAGAAAAACAAGCTGTTATTGCCAAAGCTAAGTTAGAAGAAGAAAAACGTTTACAAGAAGCTCAAGAAGCTGCTGCTAGAAAATTAGAAGCAGAACGTGTTGAGAAAGAAAAACAAGCAGCCATTGCCAAAGCTAAGATAGAGGACGAAAAACGTATACAAGAAGCTAAAGAGATTGCTGCTAGAAAATTAGAAGCAGAACGTGTTGAAAAGGAAAAACAAGCATCTATAGCCAAAGCTAAGTTAGAAGAAGAAAAACGTATACAAGAAGCTAAAGAGATTGCTGCTATAAAATTAGAAGCAGAACGTGTTGAAAAGGAAAAACAAGCTGTTATTGTCAAAGCTAAAATAGAAGAAGAAAAACGTATACAAGAAGCTAAAGACGTTGCTGCTAGAAAATTAGAAACTGAGCGTGTTGAGAAGGTGAAAAAGGCAGCTATTGCTAAATCTAAAGTAGAGAAAGAAAACGAATTGCTTGAAGCTGAAGAGGAGACCGTAAGGGATTATGAAGCAGAACGTATCGAGATAATAAAACAAGCAGCTATTGCTCAGGCTAAAGCCGAAAAGGAAAAGGTTCAAGTTAAAGAAGTTGTTAGTAAGCCTGTTATCGAAGAAAACAAGGATACTGAGAAAGTCGATAGAGCGGAGTTAAGAAATACGTGCCATTACGCAATGAATGAGTATGACGATATTGATAGAATAAAGATAGTTAGAACAGATCCGTATGATATTAATGATAAATTAACTATCGAATTGTTTAAAAGAGGGCGAAGTATTAACGTCTTTTTTAACCTGAGGGCAGATTTGGGTTGTGCGAGTTATTTACCTAATAACAGGTCTTCCGTTAAAGTTAAACTTGAAAACAACCAAACCATTACACTATACCATTCATGGGATATGAATTGTGGTGATTATAGTTTTAAAGGGAATTTATCGAAGTCGCAAATGAGTTTATTAGAAAAATCGCCCATCAAATCCATACTACTTCGAGGTACAAAAGGGTCTCGTGAAGTTACAAATGTTGAATACAAAGAATTTTTTATAGATAAGTTAGGTTGTATCGAGTAGTAACTCGAATTAATCCACTTTTGAAGTCTTTAGTACAATTTTATGATCTTCAGCATCTGTGGAAAAAAACAAATAGCAATTTCCGCCATCTTTAATTTTTAGCTTTTTACGCAATTGTTCTACTGTTTCTGGAAAATTTCGAGTTGAAATGTTCGCTTTGTCAATCGCCAGTTTTTTCAAATCTTTTTTGTTGTAAGGAATAATAGCTTCAACTTTAAAGCGCCTTCCTGGGAAATGAATTAAAGTGTTGCTTGTGTATAAATGGGAGTGTTTATGAAGTTTAAAAACCTGTAATTGACTAGAAATAGACTCAAACCCACCAGCCTTTAAAACAGCGCTATTGGGTTCGTATAGATAGGCGAGTGGTTGACTGTAACTAGAGTTGGCTTCCTTTTCATTGTCCAAGGAAAAATTAAACACATCTTCTGTGTCTTTTTTAAGATTGATGGTTTTTATTGAAATGTCTTCAGTAAACCCTGCTTCCAAAACCCAAAGTAATTCCTTTACTTCGTTATTTACTGCTACTACGTGAATGGTTTTTACATGCTTCAGTTCATTAATTCCAACAGAGAAATCTAGTAACGGTGATGTTTTTATTAAAATATTTTTTGAATGTTTGAACAGTAAATCGAGATGTTCTGGCACATTTGGTAAGCAATCATTTAGAAAAAAAACTTTCCCTTTACTATCATGTCTTCGGGACGGGTCTATGTAAACCCAATCGTATGTTTTGTTGCTGTTTTTTAAATGAGAAATACCGTCAATACTATGTGTTTTTATGTTTTTAACAGCTAATTGCTTGTAATTGTGTGCTACAATTCCGGAAAGGTCTTCGTTGATTTCGCAATGTTCAACGGTTTTGAATACTTTAGAAAAATAATAGCAATCTACCCCGAAACCACCCGTTAAATCGATGATGGATTCTCCATTCACTAAACTCGATTTGTACTCTGCTGTAATTTCAGAAGAGGTTTGTTCGATGTTTAGTTTGTTCGGGTAATATATGTTTTTACCTCTAAACCAAGTGGCTAGTTTCTTTTCGCAGCGCTTTTTGGCTTCAATTTGCTCGATAATAGCTTTGGTTTCTATATCTGGGAAGTTTGTTCCTTTTAATAATAAAGAAGCAATATTAGCATTTAAATGTTCTGCTATAAATTCTTGAATTTCGGTATTTAAAAGAAGGGTATTCAAAAGGTATTATAAATCTTTAGTCAGTTTTTTTACAATTTTGTTTTCAGATAAAAACTCTTTAAAAATCACCTTGATCGCGGTG
The DNA here is from genome assembly GCF_030552475.1 of Mariniflexile sp. AS56. Lineage (GTDB taxonomy): Bacteria > Bacteroidota > Bacteroidia > Flavobacteriales > Flavobacteriaceae > Mariniflexile. The sequence continues at coordinate 52,908 of NZ_JAUPED010000011.1, forward strand.
TAAGCAGGTACGGCAAGTATTAAGCCGATAATGCCAAATAGAATCCCTGTAATTAAAATTACCAAAAATATTTCTAAAGGATGTGATTTTACACTTTTTGAAAAGATGATGGGCTGACTTAAAAAATTATCAACCAATTGCCCAATGATGAATACGATAAATACCCAGAATGTTTTAGGTAAAATAACGTTGCTAAAACTTTCTCCTAGGTTACTTGTCATGGTGAGAGCAAGCATTAAAAAGGCGCCAACTAAAGGCCCAACATAGGGAATCAGGTTTAGTAACGCGCATAAAAAGGCAATAACAATGGCATTTTCCACACCTATAATGAGTAAACCAATAGTGTAAATAATGAATAAGATTAAGATTTGGAAAATAAGCCCTACAAAGTATCTTGAAAGTAAATTTTTAATTTTTGTTGAAGAGTTTTTCCAGCGTAATTCCTTGTTGTCTGGTAATATGGTAAGTACGCCACTTTCAAACAAACGGCTGTCTTTTAAAAAGAAAAAGGAGATAAATAATACTGAAAATAGCCCAATACTAAAACTGCCTAAACCGCTAACAACCGAATTTAAAAAATTAGGAATAAGCGAATAATCTATTTTTGATAAGAGGTTAGATTGTTTTATAGATTGCTCTAAATCAATTTGATGTACGTTAAAGTAGTTTGTGATTTCAAAATATAAATCTTCAATATTATTTTGAAGTTCATCAATATTTAACAATGATAAATTTTGACCTTGTTTAATTATTAAAGGAATGAATAGGGCCACTAAGCCAATAAACAAGCCTATAAGAATGCTCATGGTAAGAATAACGGCTATGGTGTTTTTAAATTTAAGGCGCCGTTCTAAAAAAAGCACTACAGGTCTGCCAATTAAAGAGATAACAGCAGCAATAGCAATATAACCAATAACTGATTGAATTTGATACAAAAACCATAGGAGCAAAGCGATACCTAAAATAATGGCTACTGCTCTTAAAATACCGTTTGCTATTAGTTTTGAATTCAAATGAAATTAATTATGGAGTAAATATAATATTATTTAGCTTCAATTAGGAAGGTATCGGTTTAAACTCAATTTTAGTTCTGTTAAAAAAAATGAATCTCATAAAGTTATGAGATTCATTTCAGATTTATAATATGCTGCAAAGCTATTTTAGTTCATAGTTGAAGCGAGTTGTTTAGTTTAAGAATTTAGGCTTCATAACAATCATCGCCCATCCCCAATTAAGCCCATCGGCAGCGTTTGCTTTTGTTACGCCTTTAAGTTCATACATACCATCGGCAGCAAACATTTGAGAGTATCCTAAAACCAAGCTGTAACCTTTGAATTTTTTGGCATAGACTAAATCTATTTCAGTTCCTAAGGATGTTTCACCGCTAGGTAATGCTTCTTGTCCGCTAAAGTTTAAAGCAGTAACCGTTAAGTTAGACGTTTCATTTAAAGTGAAGTTGGCACTTACATGCACATCAAATAACCCAACATTGTTTCCATGATTTCCAACGTAGAAATAATCCATAAATCCGTTAAATTTATGATTGGTTCCGTATAAAGGAAAGAACGCTTCACTTTTTGCCGTAGAAGTATCGTTACCGCTAATAATTTCAAGACCAGCACCCAAAGCGACCTTAGAACTTGCCTTGTAACTTAAGTCCAAACCTAAAAGGTATGCGCTTTCAACTTGATCGCCTGTTTGTAGAAAAGCATTGGCAGCAATACCAAAACCACCTTTTTTGTAATCAAGGTGTGTACCTAAGGTTTGCAAACTATTAACACCATCTGGCGTTACGTTATCTGCTTCAAATTTTTGAAAGCCATTGTTAAGTAATAATAGACTTCCAGAGAAATGTTCCCAAGCTTGTTTTAAATAAGCATACTGCATGGTTTTGTATGTGAAGTAACCAGTAGTGTTGTAGGCTGTTCCTGTATTAATAAATCCGGTTGGATTTGAATAATCTTGACTAAAGGCTAAACCCAGATCGATCATGAATTTACCTTTATTGTACTTAATAATGGCTGCATCGTGGTTACGCCCTTGTTGTGCCCAATCCAAACCTCCAAAAATACGTTGGTCATCATACGAAATTGCTTGTCGTCCTAATTTGGTAGAGAATCCTTCGCCTAGGTTAATATCTGCCCAAGCTTCAAAAACCGCAAAGGAGTTGTTTTGGTCGTAAGGAAGGAGTTGTCTGTTTTCACCCCAAACCATCACGTCTTGAATGCTTAAATAGAATTTATAAGCTTCTGTAGTAAAACCTGCATTTAATCTTAAACGGGTCGATACGCCAAAACCAGCATCGGCTGCTTCTGGAATAATACTACTAAAGCCATGGCGGTATTCGGTTCGTGGTCTAAATTCTCCATCTAAGGTGAATTGTGCTTGTGCAAATTGTAAGCATCCTAATAATAGTCCTAGAATTACATATTGTTTTTTCATTTTTTTTATGTTTTAAGTTATGGTTGTTCTTTGTTTGTAATACTACTTGTTTTTGAATATTCAAATATATAAGTAGCTGTTTTTTAGTTGTATGATATATGTCATAGAATCTTTTAATGTTCTAAAAAATCTATAAGATGTTTTCTGTATTTGTAATAATCGTCGTGTTCCAATACCGATTTTCGGGTGCGGGGTCTTTCAAAATCGATGTTTAAAACATCTCCAATTTTTGCTTTGGGGCCGCTAGTCATCATCACCACGCGGTCTGCTAAAAAAATAGCTTCATCTACATCGTGGGTAATCATAACGGCTGTGATTTTTTCTTTATTCCAAATCTCAATTAAGATATCTTGAAGTTCCCCTCTGGTTAGTGAATCTAACATTCCGAAAGGTTCATCAAGCAGTAATACTTTTGGTTTTATGGCAAATGCTCTGGCAATTCCAACACGTTGCTGCATGCCTTGAGAGAGTTCTGAAGCACGTTTGTTAAAGGCATCCTCTAAGCCTACTTTTTGTAAATAGTATTTGGCAATATCGTTACGTTGTGTTTTGGTGGCATCTGGAAATACTTGATTAACTCCTAGTAATACATTTTGAAGTGCCGTCATCCAAGGCATTAAACTTGGCGACTGAAAAATAACACCTCTATCGGGGCCTGGACCTTTTATGTATTTTCCTAATACTGAAATGTTGCCTCCAGAAATAGGGTTAAGTCCTGCAATCATAGATAGCATGGTTGTTTTACCACAACCAGAGTGCCCTATGATGGTAACGAACTCTTCCTTTCTTATTTGAAGATTCAAATCTTCTAAAACTACATAGTCACCTTTTGGTGTTGGATATACTTTCTTAAGGCCTTTTAGATCCAACATCACCTCATTCGAAGGGAAAAGCCCGTTATCAAGCACAGTTGTTGTTCTGTTTTCTGTTATAATACTCATTGGTTTTTCTTGTTAAAATCGGTTTACAAAATCTTTTGGGCTTAACTCGGGTAATACATATTCTGTTGTTGACACCGATTTTCGTTCATTCCCAATATCCATCAGATATTCAATAATGGCATTTCTGGTTTTTTTGAAATGCGGGTTGTCGTTCATTTCTGTTTTATCTCGTGGGCGGTCAATATCAATTTTAAATTCCGGCCCTAAAGTGGCATTGGGTCCTGGGCGAAGTGGAATAATGCGATCTGCCATGTAAATACCTTCATCTACATCATTGGTAATTAATAGGGCAGTACGTTTGTCTTTCCCCCAAATGTTTAAAATCTCATCTTGTAAATTACCGCGGGTTAAAGCATCTAAAGCCCCAAGCGGTTCGTCCATGATAATCATTTCAGGTTTCATGGCTAATGCGCGCGCTACGGCAACACGTTGGCGCATACCTCCTGATAGTTCCTTCGGACGTTTATTAATAGCGTGCGATAGGCTTACCATGTCTACGTAGTCTGCAACAATACTGTTTAATTCTGCTTTGTTTTTTTTAGGAAACGCCTCTTTAACAGCCATGTAAATATTTTGTCCAACCGTTAACCAGGGTAATAATGAGTAGTTTTGGAAAATAACCCCGCGCTCATGACTGGTGCCAACAACAGGTTCTCCTTTAAACAAAACTTCACCACTTGTAGGTTGTAATAACCCATTTATGAGGTTTACTAAAGTGGTTTTTCCACTGCCTGTAAATCCTACAATGGCAACAAATTCACCTTCTTCAATAGATAAATTAATGTTTGAAAGCACCTCGGTAGCGTTGCCGTCCTTACCATAGGTTTTGTAAATATTATTTAATTCTAAGTATGCCATGTTATTACTGTTTATTTGTTGATTTGTTGAATTGTTTGTTGCGCCTAAACGTTTAAATAATTCAACAGTTAAACACTCGTTTATATGCCATCATTCTTATCAAACGAAATCATGTTTTGAACGGTTAGCATAATTCGGTCTAATAAAAATCCAATACCACCAATAATAAACATGGCAACAATAATTTTGGAGTTAGAATCTATGGCACCGTTTTGGAATTCTTCCCAAACAAACGATCCTAAACCTGGGCTTTGTGCTAATAATTCAATAGCAATAAGTACCATCCAAGAGACCGAAAGTGTAATTCTTAATCCTGTAAAAATGAGAGGTAAGGCTGAAGGCAATATCACTTTGAATATTTTTTGAAAGGTGCCTAGTTTTAAAACTTTGGCTACGTTTATATAATCTTTATCTACTGTTGAAACGCCCATAGCGGTATTTACCAAAGTGGCCCACATGGAACATAAACCAACACTAATGAAGGAGATGATAAAGGCACTGTCAGATTCAGAGTTTTTAGTTAATGTTTTTACAATCATAAAAACTAATAGCAACCAAACTACGGGCGATACGGGTTTTAATATTTGAATTAACCAATTAACCGAACTTCTTAATGTTTTACTCAATCCTATCACAACTCCGATAGGAACCGCTATAAGCAGGGCTAGAAAAAAGCCAGCAAAAACGGTTTTAATACTTGTGAAAATCTGATCTACAAACGATGGTCTTCCAGTATAAGTTATCGCATTTTTACCATCAGATAAACGTTTGGCGTTCAAAGAGGCTGTTTTTTCAATAAATGCAGCTTTATCAGCTCTAATAACAAGGTGATCTTCCAGCAAGGTCTGAAAAGAAGCCCAAACTTGGGAAGGAGAGGGTAGCGTGTTGGGTTGGCATTTTATAGCGCCAGATGCTATACACGCTTCCATGGCATTTGCAGCTTCCTGCCCTTGTTCGGTTAATGCTTTTTCAATTTTGTATTCGGCTTCTATATTGAATAAGGTTTTAGCTCCCATGTGCCATAATCCTATAAATAAGAGCATGGAAGCAAGCGGCACGATTACTTTTCGTAAGAAGTTTTTAAAATCTTCTTTTTCAATGTTCCCTGTAAATATCGATTTTAGTGTTCCTAAGAACCCGAATCCAACAAACTTGGTTATTTTATTCAATGTGATGCTTTGCTTCATGATTGCTAACTTTTTTGAAATTTTACTTTGAATCCTTATTTCCTATTGAGAAACCATTGATGTATCCTATAGGGTCTTTAGCGTCGTACTTGGTACCATCAATAAAATCGGTTGTTGCAGGTTTGTAACCATCTGTTTTTGGTAGATCACTACTCGGTATGTGGCCTTCGGCTACCAATAAATCGGCTGCTTTTTTCCATATGTCTGGTCTGTATATCTTTTTAATAGTTTCGGCATACCAGCCTTCTGGTTTGGCGTTAGGGATTTGTCCCCATCTACGCATTTGTGTTAAGAACCAAATACCATCAGAGTAGAACGGGTAGGTGGCGTTGTATTTGTAGAAAACGTTAAAGTCGGGCATTTCACGTTTGTCTCCTTTTTCAAATTCGAATGTTCCTGTCATAGAATTTGCTAGAACTACTTCATCTGCTCCAACATATTGTGACATCGATAGTATTTTTACAGCTTCCGCTCTGTTTCCTGGTTCATCCAGCCATTTACCAGCACGAATCAACGCTTTTGTAACAGCGATAGCTGTATTTGGGTTTTCTTCCACAAAGGTTTTAGTCATTACAAATACTTTTTCTGGGTTGTTTTTCCAGATGTCGTAATTGGTAACAACTGGCACGCCAATACCTTTAAATACGGCTTGTTGGTTCCAAGGTTCACCTACACAATAGCCGTAAATGGTACCTGCTTCTAAGGTTGCTGGCATTTGTGGCGGTGGCGTAACAGATAGTAACACATCGGCTCCAATTTGTCCTTGAACATTATCGGCGGTGTACATACCAGGGTTAATTCCGGCAGCGGCTAACCAATATCTAATTTCGTAATTGTGAGTAGATACAGGGAAAACCATACCCATTTTAAAGGCATTTCCTTTATTCTTGTATTCGGTAATTACTGGTTTTAAAGCATCTGCTTTTATAGGGTGAATGGGTTTGCCGTCGGCTCCTTTTGGAATATTTGGTTTCATTTTAGACCACACATCGTTGGATACTGTGATGCCGTTTCCGTTTAAATCCATCGAGTAAGCGGTCACTAACTCGGCTTGTCTTCCAAAACCAGCACCAGCAGCAATTGGCTGTCCTGCTAACATATGTGAACCATCTAACTGACCGTCAATAACACGATCCAATACATTTTTCCAGTTAGATTGCGCTTCTACAGAAACGAATAATCCTTCATCTTCAAAAAAACCTTTTTCTTTTGCAATGGCTAAAGGTGCCATGTCGGTCAATTTGATAAAGCCAAAAGTTAATTGTGGTTTTTCAATATCTAAAGTTTTTGTTTTTGAAGTTTCTGTGGCTACCGCTCCAGTGCTTGCTTTCTTTTCTTTACCGCCACAGGCGCTTAGAAGCAACCCAAGTGATAGAACCCATGCTGATTTTGTTAAAATTGATTTCATATTATCTGGTTTTTGAATTTTAATAAGTATTAGTACTTAATTTTTTGACAAATATATAAGTAGTAATCGTTTTAGCTTATGATAAACCATAGGTAACAACCTCTTTTTAATCATGAAAAAACCTGCTAAATAGCAGGTTTTGCGTGTAACTGTTATTTTATGAGTTGATTAGGTGTTGTTGTTTGCTATCCATGCAATACGTATTTTTAGCTGTAGTAAATTAAAATTTAGTGTATGTTAGGATTGAAATGAAGAAAGAGAACTAGCTGTCTAAGTAGAAATTGTGCTCACTAATTTCATTTTTAAGCACTTGAATGTTTGTAATACCTATGCGTCTTCCATTGGCAGCAATAAGTTTTTCTCGTTTTAAGGCTGAAAAAATACGTATCACTTGTTCTTCTGTAGTGCCTGCATAATCGGCATATTCTTTTCTAGTTAGCGGGAGGTTTAAAAGGCCTTTTACGTCTCCAAATTTTCTGTTTATATATAGTAAGGAATCAATAACGCGTTCTCGAACCGTCATTTGGGTTATAGATTTTACTTTGGATTCGCTTTTGTTTAGTTCGTTCGCGTAAAACAGCATGAAATCGTAAGCAAATTTTGGGTTGCTAAGCAGCGTTTCTTGTAGGTTTTGCTTTGAGAAATAACATAATCTTGTGTCTTCTAGGGCTATGGCTCCAATAGAATAGTGTTCTTCGGTACCAAAGCCACGGTGCCCAATAATTTCACCTTCTTTAGCAAACCGCACAATTTGTTCGCGTCCATTAATACCAGTTCTAAAAACTTTTACAGTTCCTTTTAGCACAAAAAACAAACCATTAACGGGAGCACCTTCCATGATAAACTGCTGTCCACGCTTGCATCTTAAATTGCTTTTTTCATCAAGAAGATTAGAGTCTTCAAAAGCAGAGATGTTCTTTTTAATTAGGCAATCACTGTTCTCGCAAGAAAAACAAGATGTGTTTTCAATAACGCGTTTTCGTATAATGGTGTTAGTATGTGCTGTTTTAGTATGCAATATAAGTGTGTGATAACCAGTAATTGGTTGATTGATTTCAAATATACGTATTAATACTTAATTTTGTATATTTAGTACGTATTTTTAAGACTTCTTTAAAATTGGTATGACTCCATTGTAGAGTGTTTAATAAAACGAACTAAATTTTAGTTACTACGTATTTCTTGTTAATTATATGACTTCAAATAGACTTGCAGAAAGTTATTCGTTATATTTGTAAGGATATAACGAATTCTATTATGATACCCATTACTGAAGCTATTCAGCTTATTAAAGCGCAAAGCAAACCGCTTTTAAAAAGCACCTTTAAAACCTTGGAGAAAGCAGGGGGTTATAGACTTTTTGATACGGTTGTTTCTCCTATTAATATGCCGCCCTTTAGGCAGTCGGCAATGGATGGTTATGCTTTGTGTTTACACGATAGCTTAACATATCAACTAATAGGAGAGGTTAAAGCGGGTGATGCGCATCAGCCTATTTTAAAACCAGGTGAAGCCGTGCGTATTTTTACGGGCGCACCTGTTCCAGACTCCGCCAATGCGGTAATGATGCAAGAAAAGGTGATTGTTCATGTGAACTCGATTACCATTGCAAATCGTATTGAGGTTAACACGAACATTCGTCCATTAGGGGAGCAGGTTAAAAAAGGGGAACAAGCCCTTACTAAAAACACGAAATTAACACCTGCTGCTATTGGATATTTAAGTTCATTAGGTGTTTCAACAGTTAATGTGTTTAAAAAACCGTCTATAGCTTTAGTGACTACCGGTAATGAGTTGGTGGAAACTGGCACCGATTTAGCTTACGGAAAAATATACGAGAGCAATTCTAAAATGCTTTTAAGTGCGCTTTATAGTTTGAAGTTTTACGATGTTAGCATTCATAAGGTTGAAGATGATTATGAAAAAACACAATCAAAATTAGATGCTGTTATTAATGAACATGATTTGGTAATTATAACCGGTGGTATTTCTGTGGGTGATTACGATTTTGTTGGAAAAGCATTAAATGCATTAGGTGTTACAGAACATTTTTATAAAGTGAAACAAAAACCAGGTAAGCCCTTGTTTTTTGGAACCAAACAAAATACGGCCATTTTTGCGCTTCCAGGAAATCCTGCTGCTGCGTTAACTTGTTTTTATGTGTATGTGTATATCACATTGCGAAAAATGATGAACCGTAAACTGGTTGAATTACCACGCATACACGCAACTTCTAGGTCCGATTTTAAAAAGTTTGGTGATCGACCACAGTTTTTAAAAGCTACATATACTAATGGTTCTGTTGAGATTTTAGAGGGACAAAGTTCTGCAATGCAGCAAACTTTTGCCCTAGCAAATGTGTTGGTATTTATGGAAGAAGATTGCTCAACGATAGCTGTTGGGGATAAAGTGGAAGTGATTTTGTTACCCGTTTAAATTGAAACCGATGCGTTATAAAATTAAGAGTAGAATTTGGATTGAATGCAACGAGCATGTGCTTTTAGGTGAAGGGCGTGTGCAATTGTTAAAAGCTATAGATGAAACAGGTTCTTTATCAAAGGCGGCAAAAAGCCTAAATCTATCTTATAAAAAAGCATGGACGCTTCTTGATTCGGTAAATAAATCGGCTAAAAAACCAGTGACTATAAATTCAACTGGAGGTAAAGGTGGCGGTGGTGCAGAATTAACCGAATACGGGAAATCCCTTGTTCAGGTTTTCGACGAAATCAATCAAAATTGCTGGAAATTTTTAGATAAACAATTAGCTCAAATCGAGAATTTATAATGTTAGAAACCCAAAACATAAGTTTCTTTCTAATGCTACTTCCTATTGTGTCATTTCTCTACGCGAGCGTAGGTCATGGTGGTGCGAGTGGGTATTTGGCTTTAATGGCTCTGTTTTCGTTTTTACCAGAAGTGATGAAGCCAACAGCGCTGTTGTTGAATCTTTTTGTGGCAGGCATTTCGTTTTACTATTATTATAAGGAAGGATTTTTTAATAAAAAACTGTTTTTCTCGTTTGCATTAACATCCATTCCGTTGGCTTTTTTTGGTGGTACTATCGACATTGATGCCTCTATTTATAAAAAAATATTAGCCGTTTTATTGGTGTTTGCTATTTTAAAAATGCTAAATGTTTTTGGAAAGGAATCTGAAAAAATAAACCAAGTAAAACTGTGGCATGGACTTTTAGTTGGTGGTATTATTGGTTTCTTTTCTGGTTTAATAGGTATTGGTGGTGGTATCATTTTAACGCCACTTATATTACTGCTCCATTGGGGGAATATGAAAGAGGCAGCAGCTGTTTCGGCATTATTTATTTGGGTTAATTCCGCGGCAGGACTTGTGGGGCAACTAAGTAGCGGTGTGCAAATAGAAAGTGATACCCTTGTTTTAGTAGGGGTTGCCTTAATAGGTGGTGTATTTGGAGGTTATTTAGGAAGCAAAAAAATAAACAATCAATCGTTGCGCTATATGTTGGCTTTTGTGCTTGTTATCGCTTGTGTTAAATTGATGTTCACATAAAATGATAGATAAAAAAGACATAACGGGTATTATTTTATCTGGCGGAAAAAGTTCTCGCATGGGTACCGATAAAGGCTTTTTGATGTATGAAGGCAAACAATTTGTACAGCATAGTATTGATGCGTTAAAACCTTTAGTTTCTAATGCTATTATTGTTTCTAATAATGAAGCCTATGATCAGTTTGGTTTAGAACGTATTGGAGATTTTATTGAAAACGGAGGGCCATTGGCAGGAATTTATTCGGGGTTGAAACATTCTTCCTCAGAATATAATTTAGTGTTGAGCTGTGATATTCCATTAATTTCTACAAAAATTTTGATGAAACTATTGGATGCTGTAGATGGTAATTCTGAAGTCATTCAAATAGAAAGTCAAGGGAAGAACATGCCACTTATTGCGCTTTATAGAAAGTCCTGCGAACAGGTATTTTTAAAATTATTAAATGCCGGTGAACGACGCTTACAGCGGGCAGTGAATCAATGTCAAGTAAAATCTGTTGTGTTAACAGAAGCAGATAATTCATTCACGCAAAATATCAATACACCAGCACAATTAAAGGAGATTATAAAATGAATATTAGTATAAAATATTTCGGGTTTATTGCTGAAGTGACGGATTGTGAAGAAGAAACCATTTCCTTTTCAGGAACTACCATTTCTGAGCTATTAGATGTTTTGCATTCTAAATATGAAGCGCTTAAAAATAATGATTTTCAAGTAGCTCAAAATCAAAGTTTGGTGCCATTTGAAACCGAAATAACAGGAAAGGAAATCGCTTTATTACCGCCTTTTGCTGGTGGATAAGTAAGGAGGGAGACTTCTATTTTAAAAAAATTACATCTTTATGAGATATAGCAGACATACCATACTTTCGGAAATCGGACAAGCCGGTCAAGATAAAATTACAAACGCCAAAGTTTTGGTGGTTGGTGCGGGCGGACTTGGGTGTCCTGTTTTGCAGTACCTAGCCGCAGCTGGTGTTGGTGTCTTGGGAATTATGGATTTTGATGTGGTTGAATTATCTAATTTACAACGTCAAATTTTATTTGGAACCTCTAGTTTGGGACAAAATAAGGCTGAGGCTGCAAAAAAGCGGTTGGAAGATTTAAATAGCGATATTTCAATCACCGCTTATGCGGAAAAACTAAGCTATCAAAATGCTTTGGAGTTATTCAGCCAATACGATGTTATTGTCGATGGAACCGATAATTTCGAAACACGTTACCTTATAAACGATGCCTGCATCATTGCTAACAAACCTCTTGTTTTCGGTGCGATTTATAAATTTGAAGGCCAGGTGTCTGTTTTTAATTATAATAACGGACCCAGTTATAGGTGCTTATTTCCTAATCCGCCACAAAAAAACACAGTTCCAAATTGTTCAGAAGTGGGTGTGTTGGGTGTGTTACCCGGAATTATTGGTAGTATGCAAGCCAACGAAGTGTTGAAAATCATTTTAGGTATTGGAGATGTACTCTCAGGGAAATTACTTTGTTATAATGCATTAACAGCGCAAACAACGGTTTTAAAAATTAATAAATCGGAAGCAATTATTGATGCTGTTTTAAAGGGTAAAGATACTTTTAGCGATAAACAAACCGAATTTAATTGTGAGTTTCTAACGGAAGTCGTTTCTATAAAGGATGTTGTATCCAAAGAAAACATTCAATTTATAGATGTTAGGGAAGTGCATGAGCTTCCGAAAGTAGATCTTCTTGATGTGACTGCAATTCCTTTAAGTGAACTAGAAAATTCCATTCATAAAATAGACGGTGAAAAGCAAAAAGTTGTTTTTTGCCAGTCGGGAATACGTAGTAAAAAAGCGGTTTCCGTATTGAAAAATTTGAATATTGACAACTGTTTCAGCCTTAGAGAAGGAGCTTTAGAGATTAATAATCATATAGAAAAGCTAGAAGGTTTTAAAAACCTTTCAGTAAAAAATAAATAATTCAAATGACAGATAAAAAACCAAAAAGCGTGTTTAAAGAAGGCGCTATTTCTTCCGGATTTATAGGAGAATCTATCGCCAAACATCAAACTAAAACCAGTATTGGTGCGCATAATATATTTTTAGGACAAGTACGTGCAGATGTTATTGATGGGAAAACGGTTTCGGCTATCGATTATACGGCTTATGAAGATATGGCGAATATTAAGTTCAATGACATCCGAGAAGCTGCATTTGAAAAGTTTGATTTAACCTGCATGCATATTTATCATAGTTTAGGTGTTGTGAAAGCTGGTGAAATCTGCTTGTTTGTGTTTGTATCATCACCCAGACGTAAAGTAGTTTTTGAAGCTTTAGAATTTATTGTTGAAAAAATAAAAGCCAACGTGCCCGTTTTTGGAAAAGAAATTTTTGAAGACGATTCACATCAGTGGAAGGTTAATAATTAAAAAATAATAAATCGAAAATGGTCGATATCACACATAAAAATACAACACTCCGCACTGCAGTAGCTCAGGCTATTGTGAAAGTGAGTAAACCAGAAACTATTGCTGCTATACAAAACGATATGGTTCCAAAAGGGAATGTGTTTGCTATGAGTAAAGCTGCGGGTTTATTAGGGGTAAAGCGTACGCCCGATATTTTACCCGATTGCCACCCATTGCCAATTGAATTTACAGGCGTGGAATATGAAATAAACGAATTGGAAATCACTGTTTTATTTACGGTGAAAACTATTTATAAAACAGGGGTAGAGGTTGAAGCGATGCATGGAGCCAGTGTTGTTGCTTTAAATATGTACGATATGTTAAAGCCTATCGATAAAGGTATTGAAATCCATCATATTAAATTACTGCATAAAAAAGGTGGTAAATCTGATTTTAAAAACCGATTTAGAACCGATATTACTGCAGCTGTAATTGTGTGTTCCGATACTATTTCAGCGGGACATAAAGAAGATAGAGCTGGAAAAGCAATTATTGAAAAATTAAAAGCTTGTGGTGTTCAAACGGAAGCTTATGAAGTGATTCCAGATGAATTGGAAGCAATTCAAGACAAAGCAAAACGGTATCAAGAAGACGGAATCGACCTCATTATTTATACGGGTGGCACAGGGCTTTCAGCTCGCGATGTCACACCAGAAGCATTGGTACCGCTTTTAGATAGACGCATTCCAGGAATAGAAGAGGCGATTCGTAATTACGGTCAAGATCGCACACCCTATGCGATGCTATCACGAAGTGTTGCCGGTACTATGAAAAACACCTTGGTGTTGGCATTACCAGGATCAACTAATGGGGCCAGTGAATCTATGGACGCCATATTCCCGTCGGTATTGCATATTTTCGGAATATTAAGAGGTGCGAGACATGATTAAGTTGTAATGAAATGAAAAAGGTAGAATTGAAAATGAAAAATGAAACTCCAGTATTACAAGATTTACATGGTAGGCATCATGGGTATTTGCGCATTTCGTTAATAGAACGTTGTAATTTACGGTGTTCGTATTGTATGCCAGAAGAAGGTGTGCCGTTATCTCCTAAAAGTCATTTAATGACTAATGAAGAAATTTACCAAATAGCCAAAACCTTCGTAAAACATGGTGTTACAAAAATAAGGTTAACAGGTGGCGAGCCCTTGGTGCGTAAAGATATTCCTGTGATTTTAGAAAAACTAGCGACGCTTCCTGTGGAATTATCAATCACTTCAAACGCCGTGATTATTGATAAGTTTATTGATGTTTTGAAAGTGAATGGTGTAAACAAAATTAACATCAGTTTAGATTCTTTAGATAGAGGCAAATTCAAACACATTACGCGGCGCGACCAGTTTGACATCGTTTATAAAAACATGTTACTTTTAGTTGAAGAAGGTTTTAAAGTGAAAGTCAATGTGGTGTTAATGAAAGGGTTTAATGAAAATGAAATTATTGACTTCATCAATTTAACAAAAGAGTTGCCTGTTGTAATTCGTTTTATTGAATTCATGCCGTTTGATGGTAATAAATGGGATATGGGTAAAATGGTTTCCTATGCAGAAGTGATGACTTATGTAAATGCAACTTTTTCAGAAGAAAGCATACAACGCTTACAAGATGCGCCGAATGATACTTCTAAAAATTATAAAATATCAGGTTACAAAGGGAGTTTTGCTGTGATTAGTTCGGTTACCAATCCGTTTTGTGATTCCTGTAACAGACTGCGTTTAACCGCTAATGGGCAGCTTAAGAACTGTTTGTTTTCTTCATCAGAATCTGATATATTAACCACGCTTCGTTCAGGTAAGCCAATTGAACCCGTTATTCAAAAAGCGGTGCAAGCTAAATTTAAAGTACGTGGAGGCATGGATACCTTAGAAAAACTTCAAGAGCCTAAATTGCACAGTAATAATAGGAGTATGATTACGATTGGTGGGTAGTTGGTTTGTTTATTTGTGGATTTGTTTATTTGTTGAAATGTGAGCGAAAATAGTATTTATTAAGTGTTTGAAAATTGTTTTTAAACGCAGTTAATTTTTGTCAAACTAAAAGATACATTTCTTACATTTAAGCAGTAAACAATTTATATGCTTAAAAAAGTTTTTGGAAGTGCTGTTTTTGGTGTGGAGGCAACAACCATCACTGTCGAGGTGAATACAGATACAGGTATTGGGTACCATTTAGTAGGTTTGCCTGATAATGCCATTAAAGAAAGTAATTACCGAATTGCTGCGGCGCTTCAAAATAACGGGTACCGAATTCCTGGTAAAAAAATCATTATTAATATGTCGCCTGCCGATTTGCGTAAAGAAGGATCTGCTTACGATTTAACTTTGGCAATAGGTATTCTAGCGTCTTCCAAACAAATAAAAGACGACGATTTAGAGCGTTATATTATTATGGGAGAATTGTCGCTCGATGGTACTTTACAACCTATAAAGGGCGCTTTGCCTATTGCGGTAAAAGCAAGACAAGAAGGTTTTAAAGGTTTTATTTTACCAAGTCAGAACGCTAAAGAGGCGGCTATTGTTGATAATTTAGAAGTTTACGGTATCGATAACATCAAACAGGTTATTGATTTTTTTGACAAAGGAGAACCTTTAGTGCAAACTATTGTGAATACTCGTGAGGAGTTCGAGAAAAATTTAGATTTCCCAGAACACGATTTTTCCGACGTTAGAGGGCAGGAAGGTATAAAGCGCTGTATGGAAATTGCAGCAGCTGGCGGACATAACATTATCTTAATCGGCCCACCTGGTGCCGGAAAAACCATGTTAGCAAAACGCTTGCCAAGTATTTTACCACCTATGACGCTTCATGAAGCGCTGGAAACAACAAAAATACATTCGGTAGTTGGTCGCGTAAAAGAAACGGGCTTGATGGCACAACGGCCTTTTCGGAGTCCACATCACACTATTTCAGATGTGGCTTTAGTAGGAGGCGGCGCGTTTCCACAGCCTGGTGAAATATCACTTTCCCATAATGGGGTTTTGTTTTTAGATGAATTACCCGAATTCAAACGTGGTGTTTTAGAAGTGTTGCGCCAACCTTTGGAAGATCGGGAAGTCACTATTTCGCGTGCTAAATTTACAGTTACCTATCCGTCCTCATTTATGTTAGTAGCAAGTATGAACCCAAGTCCAGGAGGTTATTTTAACGACCCCAATGCACCTGTTACCTCGAGTCCTGCAGAAATGCAACGGTATTTAAGTAAAATTTCAGGGCCTTTGTTAGATCGTATTGATATACATATTGAAGTAACACCCGTGCCTTTTGAAAAACTATCGGAAGATAGAAAAGGAGAAACCTCGGTTGATATTAGAAAACGCGTCACCCAAGCTAGGTCCATTCAAACCGAACGCTTTAAAGAAAGTGATGCGGTGCATTATAATGCACAAATGAGCACCAAACAAATTAGAAAATATTGTGTTCTAGATGATGCTTCAAAGCAACTGTTAAAAACTGCGATGGAACGCCTTAATTTATCGGCTCGGGCTTATGATAGAATTTTAAAAGTTTCTAGAACTATCGCCGATTTAGAAGGTGTTGAAGAGGTAAACGGTTCGCATATTGGTGAAGCGATTCAATATAGGAGTTTGGATAGAGATGGGTGGTTGGGTTAAATTCCTACGAAGGCAGGAATCTCTTTGGTAGTCCGCAAGACAAAGTCTTAACGATCATTGGAATGGTTACGAAGTCGGGAGACTTCGTGTAGCATAAATTTTCGAGAAAGCATCGGAGAGCAGGGAATGATGTTATTTTCTTGTTTCGAGGTGATTGGATTAATAGATTATTTAATTAATTTAATATTTTAACCCACACAACTAAAAAAAAATACAGAATATGGATATAGTCTGGATAATTGTAAAATTTATAATTGCGAATATTTTATTATTTATTATATCATCGACTTTAATTGGAATTATTATTCGAGGACTTTTTTACCAACAAACGGATAATACAACTAGTGAATATATTGCCGAATTGTATGAAAATAATCGAAAAAGAGGTTTAGCCTCTACTATAGTTACTTCTTGCTTAACAATTATATTATTCATATTTCTGTATAACTATACTAATGTCTATATAATACTAGGTATTCTTTTAAATATGATTACGAGAATAAAAGATTTATTAAATGAAATTAAAACTGGGATTAAGACAACAAAAAGAACAATGTCAAACGATGGATTGGATTTAATTCTGAACATTGTAACTTATTTAGGAATTGGAATTTTTAACTATGGACTATATTTGATGTGGATAAAATAAAAAACTGCTGTCAAACGTATATAATTTATTGCTTGCAAAATGCTAAATAAACTTCACATATTATTAGTTATTTTATTTACCCCGCTCTAAGAAGTGTTCTATAAATAATAAACCTTATTAAAAGTAGGGATGTGCTGTGCGAAGTCTCCCGACTTCGCACCCACAAGTATTACGACCTATTGTGATGGTTGCGAAGTCGGGAGACTTCGCACAGCATAAGTTCCCGAGAAAGCTTCGGAGAGCAGGGAATTCGCACAGCATAAACAATAATAACTGGGTTTTTATCGGCCTAAAATATAATTACTTCAAAGCCAAGGACTATTATTATATTAAAAAATCAATCTCAACTTCAAGACAGAAACTATCTAGGCATAATAAATCAAAATAATTTATTTCACCCGTTTTTCTTGCTTTAAACGCTCTCCAACTACTGTATAAGACATTTGATCATGAAATAGCTTTTTATACTTTTTGAAGGTAAATATTTGAATTATTATTGGGACCACAAGAATGTAAGTATAAGGCATGATAAATCTTAGTATATTTCTAAAAAAAGCTTTAAAAAATCCAACAGGATCACCATTTCTCTCTGTAATCTCCAGTTTCATAATGCGTTTGCCAAAAGTCCCTTTCCACTTCGAGGATTCAAAAACGGCACATACGGTAAAATACACTAAAATAAATAATAATAGTGATGTGTCAGATGGCTCATATTCAACTTCAATATCATCCATAGTCATAACTTCAATAATTATCCATAAGAAATATATGGGTACAAATGTTAAAAACTGATCCAAAATAAAGGCGGCACCTCGTTTCATAAGGGTTCTTCCGTAGTAGTTTTTTCTATAGTCTACTTCTAAATTAACATGCGCTATTTTTTTGCGTGTCGGTGTCTTTTTTACGGAAGGTGCTGGTGCTGGTGCTTTCTCCGTTACAGGTTCTGCTTTAGTAATCTCTTCTACAACCTCTTCGTTCTTATCAATGAGTAATTCTGCCTTTTCTGAAATTTCGTTTTCTGATATATTTTCAATAATATCTTCGGCAACAGTTCTAGATTCTGTTAAAGAGGATAATTGTTCTTCAGCAATGTGTTCAACAATTTCGTCTTCCTCTTCGTTAAAATCGTTAATCGATTCATATATATCATTTACTACTGAGGTTAAAGCATCATCTTCACTATTCCAATATTGTCTATTATTAAGTGGTTGCGTATTTTTAGGTAATAAAGGTAAATTAACAAAGGGTGTTGACTTCCACATGCAGTTTCGTACCAAAATTGGTAACATGACTGTTTCGCCTTTATTGTAACGTTCAATAACTTTTTGGGTGCGTATGTATGTTTGATCGTCATTAATAAAATCGGCACTTATAAAAGCTAAAACAATATCAGCATCATACAATTGAAGCTTATAGCTGTTTATATCTTGTCCTGCTGGAATTTCGAAATCACTCAGTATTTCAATTGGGATCTTAGAATTTCGAACAACGGGAGAAAGGTATTTTTTTATCGCTTTAGATTGCTCCTCATCTTCTGGAGCTGCAAGAAAATAAACGGTTATTTTTCCTTTACCTGTAGAGACTGCGGAAGGGGTTGTTGTCGACATAAAAGTTAATTTTTTGGTTAGTTAAAATTATTTTTTGCTAATCAACGTTTATAGGGGGAATTCTTTTATTTGGATAAAATATAATCAACAAGACGTTCTATTCCTGTAGCTACTTCTGTAAATGCGACATCTTTATCGTCATAATCTGAAATTGGACGCGCATTTTTAGGTAAGGCTTGTAATTTTGCAAACGGCATACTTGTCCACTTACAACTCCTTAAAATAACGGGAACAACAAAAGCGGTTCCTGCTTCATGCCTTTTCATGGCTTCCGCAAGCTCTGTGTCCCAAATAAAATCGGAAGCAATAAAATCGACACTTACTAATAGTAAAATAATATTGGCTTTGGCAAATTCACTCATAATGCCTTCATTCCATTCTTGACCAGCGATTAATTCTCGATCATTCCAGGCGTCAATTTTTCCTGAACGTTTTAACACTTTTAAATATTTATCCATTTCATCTTTAAGCCCTTCGTCTTCATGAGCGTATGATGTGAATATTTTAACGGCTTTACTAGACATATTTGTTTTCAGGTATTAATTATAAATTAATTTTCGTGGACTATAAAGTTAAAATGGTTCAGTATGTATTTCACTAAGTACGTATTTAAGTAACTAAATAATACTTTTTTATTTTTCTCTATTATTGTAGAACTTGAATGTATTCAGCAAGTTAGCATAAAATATTGTAATATTATATATGCAATTGCACAAAAATGAATTCTTTTATAGATGATTATAATTACAACAATATATCCATAGAATACCAAGAAAAAAAACAAACCATTTTGGGGTAAGGATGTCTAATACTTGATTAATAAATGAGAGTTAAAAAAAAATCATCAAACATAAAAAAGGAAACATCCATAATTATTATCTATATTTTAATTCGATTTATAAAAACAAAGAATAAACTTAAAACATGAAGAGAGTCCTCGTTATTTTATGCGCCGTTTTTGCGATAGGTTGTAATAACACCAAAAAAGAACAACAATCAATAAATTCAGAAATTAAACAAGACCCCATGGCTGTGCTAAATTTAGAACAAGCGAATAAGTTGGCGCAATTGCCTTTAGAATGTATGAATACAGAATATCCAAATAGGCTATCGCAAACCTTGGGAGCTGATGCCGATTTAAAGGCACCCACAGTATTGCATCCTGCCTTTTATGGGTGTTTCGATTGGCATTCGTCCGTTCATGGACATTGGAGTTTGGTGAGTTTGTTAAAACGATTTCCAGACCTAGAGCATGCTAAAGAGATTAAACAAAAACTACTTCAAAATATATCCAAAGAAAACATAGAAGCAGAAGTTAGTTATTTTCATGGTGAACATAATAAGTCTTTTGAGCGTACTTATGGTTGGGCATGGTTGTTAAAACTAGCAGAAGAATTGCATACTTGGGAAACACCTGTTGCTAGAGAGTTGGAAGCGAATTTGCAGCCGCTAACCCATTTAATAATTGAAAAGTATATCGAGTTTTTGCCAAAATTAAATTACCCGCTTCGGGTGGGAACGCATCCTAATACCGCGTTTGGCTTGTCCTTTGCGTATGATTATGCTGTAACCGTAAATAACGAAGCTTTGAAATTAGCTATTGAGGAGCGTGCTAAATTTTTCTTTTTAAACGACCAAGCCTGTCCAATGAGTTGGGAGCCTAGTGGCACCGATTTTTTATCACCTTGCTTGGAAGAGGCGGCATTAATGAAGCGCTTATTGTCTGTTGAAGCTTATAAGAAGTGGTTATCTGACTTTTTACCGCAATTAAAAGATAAAAAGTTTGCTTTGGAAGTAGGGGTGGTTTCAGATAGAACCGATGGACATTTGGTGCATTTAGATGGTGTGAATTTTTCGCGTGCGTGGAGTTTAATTAAAATCTCAGAAAACCTTGCGGAATATCAGCATTTAAAAACGATTGCTTACGAGCATATAAATTATTCCTTGCCAAGTATTTTTGGTGATAGTTATGAAGGCGGACATTGGTTAGGTAGCTTTGCTATTTACGCATTGAATGCCGCTTCTCATGATTAAAAATTGGTTTAAAAACATAGGTCCAGGCCCTTTGGTGGCTGCGGCGTTTATAGGTCCAGGCACCGTGACGGTATGTACGCTTGCGGGTGTTCATTTTGGGTACGCGTTGCTGTGGGCTATGGTTTTGTCTATTGCGGCAACTGTGGTGCTTCAAGAAATGTCTGCACGATTAGGACTTGTTTCTCAAAAAGGACTGTCAGAAATTATAAGATCAGAAATCAAACATCCTGTGTTAAAAATACTAGCGGTTGGCTTAATACTCTTGGCTATTGTGGTGGGCAACGCCGCTTATGAGGCTGGTAATATTACGGGTGGTGTTTTGGGATTGGAAACCATTATGGGGAATCCAACAGTAGTTGTGGCGGGTTTTACAGTGAAAGGATTGAATCTGTTAATTGGTTTTATTGCTTTTGTGTTGCTTTATTTAGGGAGTTACAAAGTCATAGAGCGGGCTTTGGTGGCGCTTGTGTTGTTGATGAGTTTTGCCTTTTTGGTAACCACGATTATTACCAAGCCGAGTCTTACGGATATTTTTAAGAGTATTGTGTTGTCTAAAATGCCAAAAGGGAGCATCTTAACTATTATGGCCTTGATAGGAACCACGGTTGTGCCTTATAATTTGTTTTTGCACGCGTCTTTGGTGAAAGAAAAATGGCATCATATATCCGATTTGAAGTTGGTAAAACGAGATACTAGGGTAGCAATTGTTTTTGGAGGTATCGTGTCTATGTGTGTTGTAATTTCGGCTGCTTCAATAAACACGCAACATGTAGCAAATGTAGCCGATTTAGCTCTGGGCTTAGAGCCTTTGTTTGGTAGTTTTGCTAAATATTTTCTAGCTATAGGTTTGTTTTCTGCAGGTATTACGAGTGCAATTACGGCGCCTTTGGCGGCGGCTTTTGTAGCTACAGGTTGCTTGGGTTGGTCTACAAGTATGGCTGATAAAAAATTTAAAGCCGTATGGATGGTTATTTTAATACTTGGTATTGTGTTTTCGTCTTTGGGTGTAAAACCTATTGAAGTTATTAAATTTGCGCAAATTGCTAATGGTATTCTGTTGCCACTTATTGCTGGGTTTTTAATTTGGGTGGTTAATAAATCGTCTGTTTTAGGAATTTATAAAAATAATGTAGTTCAAAATATAGCAGCATTCCTTATCTTGCTTATTAGTATTTTATTGTCTCTCGTAACGCTTAATAACGTGTTGAATCTAAAACTGATTTAGTGATTAATAATTCAATAGATATAAATGTCGATGTAGGTGAGGGGATTGGTAACGAATCGCTCTTGCTGCCTTATGTGTCGTCTTGTAATATTGCTTGTGGCGGACATGCGGGTAACGGTAAAACCATGCGCAAGGTGGTTAAATTAGCGCAGAAGCACCGCGTTAAAATTGGCGCACACCCTTCCTTTCCAGATATTGAGAATTTTGGCAGAAAACCTATGCAAATGTCCTGTGTGGCCTTGTATAACTCCGTGAAAGAACAAATTTTCAATCTGAAATCTATTTTAAAGGAGGAAAACGCCTTATTACATCATGTAAAACCTCATGGTGCTTTGTATAATATGGCTGTTACAGATGTTAAAATTGCGACCACGCTTGTGGAAGTGATGAAAAGTATTGAGATGCCTGTTAAACTTTATGTGCCTTGTAATTCAATTATTGAACGTCTAGCACTTGAAAATAATATTCCGATTACCTATGAGGTTTTTGCGGATAGAAATTATAATGACGACTTAACATTGGTATCACGTACCGATAAAAATGCCTTAATTCATGATTCGGATGTGATGTTTGAACATGTATTTTATATGTTGGAAAAACGAAAAGTAAAAACAATTACTGGGGCAGAAGTGGCTGTAAAAGCGCAGACGTTTTGTGTGCATGGTGATAATCTTCAGGCGGCCGAATTAGTGAAAAAACTACGTGCAAATTTGGAAGCAAAAGGCGTTAAAATTTTATAATATTAATGGCTTTTAATCTTACATACAAACCCTTTGGTGAGCGGGCTATTTTGGTAGAATGGCCAGCAATTATTGATGCTGAAATTCTAAAGGATATCATTCAGTTTAAAACGACTATTTCGGATAATAGTGTTAAATCTATTGTTGAATTAAAGATCGCATATAACTCGTTATTAATTATTTACGATTCTGTTTGTAGGAATTTTGAGAACGAAGTAAGCATGCTTAAAAACATCTATAAATCGCTTCAATTGAATAATGACACAGTGTCAGTGCTGTGGAAAATCCCTGTATGTTACGATGTTGCTTTTGGTGTTGATTTAGAAGCTATTTCCGAAGAAAAAAAGTTGTCCAAAGAAGCGATAATTAAGTGTCATACAGAAGTTGAATATACTGTTTATTTTATTGGGTTTTTACCTGGCTTTCTGTATTTAGGAGGTTTAGATGTGTTACTCCATATGCCAAGAAAAGCAACGCCACGTTTACGAATTGAAAAGGGGGCTGTGGCTATTGGTGGAAATCAAACAGGAGTGTATCCCGCAGAAAGTCCTGGGGGTTGGAATATCATAGGGAATTCACCTGTCTCGTTTTTTAATCCCAAACTAAACGTACCATGTTTTGCGAAAGCAGGAGATCGTATCGTCTTTAAGCAGGTGTCACTTATTGAGTATCAAGACATCAAGGCCTTGGTAGATGCGGGTCTGTATCAAATGGAAAGCGAGGTGCTTCATGGTTAAAGTATTAAAGTCAGGTATGTATTCGTCTGTTCAGGATTTAGGGCGTATGGGTTTTCAGCAATACGGCGTACCGTATTCTGGAGTGATGGATGTGTATTCAGCGTCTTTAGCAAATCATATTTTAGGTAATAATACGAATGATGCGGTCATTGAAATGACTATTACTGGAATATCACTTCGGTTTGATTGCGATACGCGTATTTGTATATCGGGTGCGACTATGGCTCCGGAACTAAATAACCAGGCAATTCAGATGAATAAAAGTATTCAGGTGTCTGCTGGCGATGTGTTGTCTTTTGGTAAATTAGCTAAAGGGTTTCGTTGTTATTTAGCTGTTTTTGGTGGTTTTAAAACCGAAGAAGTTATGGGGAGTCGAAGCATGTATAATGGAGTGACTTCTCAATCTAAAATTTCTAAAAATGATGTTTTTTTAATTAATGAAATGAATTCATTTACAGTAAGTAATAATGCATTAGTTAAAGTGAAAGATGAACATTTTTTGTCTCACCGAATAGATGTTTATAAAGGTCCTGAATTTGATTTCTTATCAAAGAATCAGCAAGAATTTTTGTTTCAAAATAGCTTTACTGTTTCGAAGGATAATAACCGTATGGCGTATCAACTTTCAGAACCTTTAGAAAATAATTTAGAGCCTATTATTACGTCGGCTGTATTGCCAGGTACGGTGCAATTAACGCCGTCTGGAAAGCTTATTGTATTAATGCGCGACTGTCAAACAACAGGTGGTTATCCCCGGGTGTTGCAGTTAAAAGAGTCGGCAATTAATAGAATGGCTCAAAAATTCACAGGCAGCTTTATAGATTTTAAGCTGGTTGGAAGTAGGTGAAATTATTGAATAATAATCGCGTCTACTTCAATTGTTTGTCTTTGTGTGTTTTCTGAGTATTTCTTGAAAATTTTAATATTTCTATTTTGAAGTGAGCTGTTTGAAGCTTTTATGTTTCTGGCAGTTCCAACTCTATCGGCGCCTGCTTCTAGGTATTTAACGGCTGTTTCATAATCTTCAATACCGCCTGAAACCATTATTTGTGCTTGGTTCTTTATGGTTTTTTTAATGATTTTTGTGGCTGTAAAAGTAGCTCCGCTTTTCGAGAAGCCGCTAGAGGTTTTTATAACGTCGGCATGCGCATCAATACAGATGTTGCAGGCTTTAATAATTTCATTTTTGTTTAATTCTGATATTTCTAAAATCACCTTTAGAGGGGTGTTTTTAATCGCCATTTTAACATCGATAATGTCTTTTAAAACCGACACGTAGTTTTTGCTTTTAAGAAACCCGAGGTTGATAACCATTTCAATTTCATCAGCACCATCTTCAATGGCTTTTTGGGCTTCATACACTTTAGCAGCAGTAGAGGTGGCACCTAACGGAAAGCCGACTACAGATGCTATTTTAACATCGGTACCATCTAGAAGTTGTTTTGCAAGGGCTACATATGCGGTGTTTATACAAACGGCAAAAACATTATTTAGCTTTGCTTCGTGGCAAAGGTTGATGATATCGCGCTCTGAAGAGGTCGCTTGAAGTAAAGAATAGTCAATACATTTGGATATATCCATGCTATTAATAGGTTTTTTTTAGGGATTTGCTATTAGGGTAACAAATCTAAATTGTTAGTATTATTGAGTAGAGTTTGGGACCTTACTTGAAACAAAAATAACGATTAAATTCATATTTATCCGATAAAACAACATTTTTTAAAGAAAATTTTTCGGATAATTCATTTAACTGACTTGTTTTTAGAATATTATGTAATTTGAGAGGGTGGTTGTTTGTCGAAGGGGTGAAAAATGAAAAGCAACACTCATCTCCGAGAAGAATCATGTTGCTTTTGCTAACCAACCAACTATGTGTCTAAGTTTTAACTTTTTTGTTACAAAAAACTGTAATTAAATAGTTTCGGTAACCATATCGCCTTGGTTTCTAAAAACCAATTGGTCGTCGAAAGCATCTAAAAGTATAATGCTGTCTGTGGTGACTTTACCTGCTAAAATCTCTTTACTTAGGGCGTTTAAAACCTCTTTCTGAATCACGCGTTTTACTGGGCGAGCGCCATATTCGGGGTTGTATCCTTTCTCAGCTAAATAATTAATAGCTTCTTGAGTGGTATCAAAAGTGATGCCTTGTTGTCCAATCATTTTTGTAATGCCTTTTAGCTGTAGTTTTACAATGGCTGTTATATTCTCTTTATTTAAAGGGGTGAACATGACAGTGTCGTCAATTCTGTTTAAAAACTCTGGGCGTACGCTTTGTTTCAATAAAGCTAAAACATCCACTTTGGCAGCTTCGATAGCAGAATTAATGTCTTTTGTGGCTTCAAAGCGCTCCTGTATAATCTGGCTTCCTATGTTGGAGGTCATGATAATAATGGTGTTTTTAAAATCGGCTACACGTCCTTTGTTGTCCGTTAAATGCCCTTCATCTAGCACTTGTAATAAAATATTGAAAGTGTCTGGATGTGCTTTTTCAATTTCATCTAGCAAAACTACAGAGTAGGGTTTACGTCTTACGGCTTCTGTTAATTGGCCGCCTTCATCATAACCAACATATCCTGGAGGTGCGCCAACCAATCGGCTTACCGCATGGCGTTCTTGGTATTCGCTCATGTCTATACGTGTCATCGAATTTTCATCATCAAACAGGTATTCCGCTAAAGCTTTCGCTAACTCGGTTTTACCAACGCCTGTGGTTCCTAAAAACAAAAAGCTGCCAATGGGTTTTTTGGGGTTTTGTAACCCGGCACGACTTCTGCGTACCGCATCACTTACCGCTTCAATAGCCTCTTCTTGTCCTACCACGCGTTTGTGCAGCTGGTTTTCTAGCTTCAATAATTTTTCGCGTTCGCTTTGTAGCATTTTGGTAACGGGAATTCCGGTCCATTTTGCGACCACTTCAGCGATATCATCATAAGTAACCTCCTCTTTTATCAAAGAGTGCTCAGATTGGGCCTGTAATTGCTTCTGGAAGGTTTCTAGTTCTGCTTGCGCTTCCTTTATTTTTCCATAGCGTAATTCGGCTACTTTACCGTAATCGCCATCGCGTTCGGCACGTTCGGCTTCTAGTTTGTAGTTTTCAATGGCTTGTTTAGTGTTTTGGATGTTGTCTACAACCTCTTTTTCACTCTTCCACTTGGCATTTATTTCGTTACGTTGTTCTTTAATGTTTGCTAAATCGGCGCGCAGTACTTTAAGTTTGCTTTCGTCTTTTTCGCGTTTTATGGCTTCAATTTCAATTTCCAACTGCATGATCTTTCTGTCTAAAACGTCCAGTTCTTCGGGCTTCGAATTAATTTCCATGCGTAATTTGGCAGCGGCTTCGTCCATGAGGTCAATCGCTTTATCTGGCAAAAACCTGTTGGTAATGTAGCGTTGTGATAGTTCTACGGCGCCAATAATCGCTTCGTCTTTTATGCGAACTTTGTGGTGAGTTTCATACTTTTCTTTAATACCTCGAAGTATCGAAATAGCACTTTCTGTATCTGGCTCCTCAACCATTACTTTTTGGAAACGACGTTCTAGAGCTTTGTCTTTCTCAAAGTATTTTTGATACTCATCTAAAGTTGTGGCTCCAATAGCTCGCAATTCACCACGCGCTAAAGCGGGTTTTAGAATATTGGCAGCATCCATAGCTCCTTGTCCGCCACCAGCACCTACAAGTGTGTGTATTTCATCAATAAACAATACAATATCACCTTCGCTGCTTGTGACTTCTTTTATAACGGCTTTCAAACGTTCCTCAAATTCGCCTTTGTATTTCGCGCCTGCAATTAGTGAGCCCATATCTAAAGCGAAAATTTGTTTGTCTTTTAGATTTTCAGGGATATCGCCATCTATAATTCTATGTGCCAAACCTTCGGCAATGGCTGTTTTACCTGTTCCAGGTTCTCCAATTAAAATGGGGTTGTTTTTTGTTCTTCGCGATAATATTTGAAGAATTCTTCTAATTTCTTCATCACGCCCAATTACAGGATCTAGTTTACCATCTTTAGCAAGTTGATTTAAATTTTTCGCATATTTATTAAGCGAATTATAGGTGTCTTCTTGACTTTGTGAGGTTACATTCTCTCCTTTGCGCAATTCATTAATGCTTGCCGTTAGTGTTTTTTCGGTAACACCTTGGTCTTTTAGCATCTGTGCTATTTTGCTATTCGATTTAAAAACGGCAATGATTAAATGTTCTACAGACACATAATCATCCTTCATTTTTTTTGCAATAATAGCGGCTTCATTTAGTGTTTTGCTTGCTTCACGCGATAGCATGAGTTCGCTACCAGAAACTTTTGGGAAGCTTTCCAATTGTTTATCTAAGGCTTGTTCTAGAATGTTGATGTTTACATTCAATTTTTTTAAAATGAAAGGAAGTACGTTTTCGTCTACTTCAAAAATGCCTTTAAAAAAATGCTCGTTTTCAATTTGCTGATGCCCAAAACCTTGCGCCAACTGCTGTGCTTGCTGTATGGCTTCCTGCGATTTTATGGTATAATTATTTAAATTCATATGGTTTTGTTTTTATCATTCCTTTCATCAAGGAAATCTAATTCATGTTTCTTTTTCTTTTCAATGTAAAGCAAAAATATTTTTAATTATTTTACTTTTACAACTTGAATAAGTCAATAATCTTACCAGTACGATTTTAAAGACAAAATGTCGGTTAAGTGCTGGTTTTTAGTGACTTTTAGTCAGTTTGTAAGATTTTGAAATGTTTCCGACTTACATAATATAATTAATGATCATAAAAAGTTCGCTTTCGCGGAATAAAAAATAGTTACATGGGTATATTTAATAAATTATTTAGTGGTTCAACAGAAGAAAAAGATAAAAAGGCATTGCCTTGGATTCCGTTAACCGAATTAGCACAATTAACAGACATTAAAACCAAATCGGCCACCAAAACACAGGTTATATTTAAGCATTCTACCCGTTGTGGTATTAGTAGAATGGTTATAAAGCAGTTTGAAAGTGCTTATAATGTAACAGAAAACGATGTGGATTTGTATTATTTAGATTTGCTTAACCACCGCGACATTTCTGGCGAAATAGCTGCTACCTTCCAAGTTATGCATGAATCGCCGCAACTACTTATTATTAAAAATGGGGTTGTTGTGAAGTTTGATAGCCATGGAGCTATAAACAGCATCGATTTAAGCGAATTTATTTAATCCTGTTTTTTTATAAATGACATCTGATTTTCTATTCGTATACGGCACGCTCTTAAAAGATTTTGAGAGTTATATGTCTAAGTTTTTAGAAAGAAACTCCGAGTTCGTGGGTGTTGGTAGCTTTCAAGGGAATCTCTTTGAAATTTCCTGGTATCCGGGCGCTATTTTAAGCGATAACCCAAACCATAGAGTTCATGGGCATGTGTTTAAAATTCTAAATGCTGAAAAAACCTTTAAAGTTTTGGATGATTATGAAGGCATTGGTGATACGGGCGAACATGCAAACGAGTATACACGCACCTTAATTGAGGCCAAACTAGACACGCAAGAGCCTGTAAAAACCTGGGTGTATACCTATAATAATTCCACTGAGAATTTAAAACAAATTGGCTCTGGGAATTACCTAGATAAGTAAAGATATATAGTTATAGGGCGTTTAGATGCGCCTAGAATATTAAAAATATAGGCTGGTAAAAAGTGGTTCATCATCTTTTTACCAGCCTATATTTTTTGATTTAATTGTAATTATTATTACCTTTAGGAAGGGTATTCTTTTAATAATTACTATAATGAAAAGTAAAATCATTGTTGAGGTAATTGTGAACGCAGCGTTGCATAAGGTTTGGGATTTTTGGACAATTCCGAAGCATATTGTAAAATGGAATTTTGCTTCAAATGATTGGTGTTGCCCTAAGGCCGCGAACGATTTACGAGTGGGCGGTCAATTTTCCATAAGAATGTCTTCTAAAGATGGTATCATAAATTTTGATTTTGAAGGGGTTTACAAGGAGGTTATCACCCATAAGAAAATAGCCTACACTATGGCCGATGGGCGACAGGTTATGGTTATTTTTGAAGAAAACGGTCATGAAACCAAGTTAACTGAGGTGTTCGACCCTGAAAACCTAAACTCGGTGGAGATGCAGCAAAACGGATGGCTAGCTATTTTGAATAATTTCAAAGCCTACGTGGAAAGTAAATAAAAACATGTCGTGTCCTTCAATCTTCAAACGGGGGCATTGTGAACCAAAAACCTCATATTCCTTATAATTTTGTTTCTTTGCAGCGTTTTGTAAACCAACTATGCAGCATTTTAATACCTCACTATATCATCCTTTAACGAACGATTCGGGAATAGAATTACCCAAAAAATTCACTTTTCCCTTTTATTACCAGCCACACGCTTTAAGTTTGTTGGCAGCAAAACAATTGCAACAGTATTTAGAGACTCAAACGGATTTTATGCATAATTTTGGTTTGAATCCCAACCAAAACGGACTCATAATAGGTAAAATGTTTGGCGTTATGGTGGTAAAAACTACCAAAGGTGAATTGGGGTATCTAGCAGCATTCTCTGGTAAATTGGCAGATAGCAACCATCTTAAAGGTTTTGTGCCCACTGTTTATAATACTTTAAACGAAGCTGGTTTTTATAAAAAAGGCGAAGCACAATTAAACGCCATCAATGCAGAGATTGAACGTTTAGGGCAGGCTTCCGCGTATATAACGGCACAGGCACATGTTTTAGAAAGTAAAAACGCTTTCGCGGAAACACTAAAAGCTCTTAAAACCGAAATTAAAACTGCTAAGCAACACAGAAACCAACAACGTGAAGCTGCAAAGGAAACTATGACGGCCGAAGCTTACGTTGTGTTTGTTGAAACTTTAAGTCAACAGAGTATTGGTTACCAAATACGTTTAAAGCATCTTAAAATAGAAGGGGAGCAGCGCATACAAGAAGCGGAAATACATTTAAATAGTTTTACACAACCCATTCAAGACTCAAAAACGAAGCGTGCAACCTTATCGGCGTCTTTACAAAAACGCATTCACGAGCAGTACCAGTTTTTAAACGCAGCAGGCAATACCAAAGATTTACTAGATATTTTCAAAGAAACCACTTCGCCTATACCACCTGCGGGTTCGGGGGAATGTGCTGCGCCTAAATTGTTTCAATATGCGTATGAAAATAAGTTGCAACCCATCGCGATGGCCGAATTTTGGTGGGGAGCTTCTCCAAAGTCTGAAGTTCGGAAACACCAACAGTTTTACCCATCTTGCCGTAGCAAGTGCGAACCTATTTTAGGGCACATGATGCAAGGTTTGGAAATAGACCCAAACCCTATTGAAGACCAAATTGTGTTGAACCAAACCTTGGATATTGTTTATGAAGATGAGCATCTCTTATTGGTAAATAAGCCTCATGAGTTTTTATCGGTTCCCGGAAAAAACATCAACGAGTCGGTGTTAAGCAGAATGCAGCAGTATTTACCAAATGCCACAGGGCCTTTGTTGGTACACCGTTTAGATATGTCTACCTCGGGTTTGTTGTTGGTAGCCAAAAGCAAACGCGTGTATAAGCAGTTGCAAAAACAGTTTATAGACCGCAGCGTAAAAAAACGCTATGTGGCTGTGTTAGATGGATTATTACCCAGCACCAAGGGGACTATAAATTTGCCGTTACGTGTCGATTTAGATAACCGCCCACAACAATTGGTATGCTACACGCATGGCAAACCGGGTACCACGAACTACGAAGTAATCGCTACCGAAAACGGTAAAACCCGTGTCTATTTTTACCCCATTACGGGGCGCACCCACCAATTACGTGTACACGCTGCCCACAGCGAAGGCTTGCAAACACCTATTGTTGGCGACGATCTCTACGGCACCAAAGCCAACCGTCTCCACTTACACGCCGAACAAATTATTTTTACGCATCCTATTATTAACGAAGTACTTACGGTGAGTTGTAAGGTGCCTTTTTAGGATGTTGGGTTGTGTTATTATTTTTTTTAGTAGGAAAACCCTAAATTTGTTTGAGTTGAATGTTTAGAAAATTTATATCAAAATATAATATGGCAAATTTTTTAAAGTGTTTAAGTATTATTCCAATATTGTTTCTATTTACAAGTTCTTGTTGTTTTGGGCAAAATCCTGATTTTAAAAATTTGGATATTCAGGTTTTAAAAGTAGTAGATAGATATGCTGTTCAAAGATCTAGTACTTTTCGGGCTGTGCAAGGTTCAATTAAAATGATACAATTAGTTATTAAAAACACTGGGAAAACGCCCATTTATTTAAATTACGAAAATGTTTATGCACTTGACAGGTTAAATAATAGGTACCCTGTTTACTTTTCAAAACCATTTTCAGAAAAGAAGAAGAAAATTAAAGGAAATAAGAATATAAAAAAGACTTTGTATTTTGATTTTCCTCAGAATCATGAACCCGTTATGATTCTAATTGAAGATAGAAAGTTTCAATTATATTTTTGAAAAACGAAGGTTCCGAAGGAATTGAAAAATTTATAAATTATTTGAGGAGTTGTATGTATCAGTCGCTTTTAATATCCAAACCCTTATTCAGAATTCTAACGATTTTCAGAATGTTATTATCAGCTTTTCTATAGAGAATCGGATGTGATTTACAGGTGTTCCAATGATCTTATTATCCGCAATAAGTTCAGTCCCACCGATTAGAAGTGGTAAAATCTATAGGTTAGCGTGCAACATGTTAACAACTCCTAATAACAAGCCATACAACCACTTCGTTTTTAAAGCGATAAAATGTTAAATTCACTCAATATCTTTTTATAAAATATTAAAATGAGGAGATCAATACCTATTCTTTGCGTGGCATTAGGCGTTTTATTGTTGGTGGGTTGTAAAACCACAACACCCGATAAAAAACTCAATATTCTATTAATTTGTGTGGATGATTTACGCCCGGAGTTGAAAAGCTTTGGAGCGAAGCACATCATTTCTCCAAACATCGACCAGTTGGCAAAGCAAGGTGTTTCATTTCAAAAACATTTTGTGAATGCACCTAGTTGCGGTCCTTCGCGTTATACCTTATTAACAGGGCAATATGGACCCGCAACTAACGATGCGCTTTTCCAACGGTCTCAAAACCTAGAAAAAGGAAGTGAAACCGTCGCCCCGAGTATGCCCGAGTGGTTTAGAAAACAGGGGTATAAAACCGTGTCGGTTGGGAAAGTATCGCACCACCCAGGTGGTAGAGGTGGTCAAGATTGGAACGATAGCACTGTTATTGAAATGCCAAATGCGTGGGATAAACACTTGATGCCTGTTACGGAATGGGAGCACCCACGTGGCGCGATGCATGGGTTGGCTCATGGCGACATTCGGAAAAAAGCAGGGGATATGGATGTTTTTCAATCTGCAACTGGCAATGACAATATTTATCCAGATGGTGCGATTACGGAAGTAGCACTAAACCAATTACGAGCGCTTTCAGCAGATAAAGCGCAACCTTTTTTCCTTGCAGTTGGACTTATTAAACCTCATTTACCTTTTGGTGCACCTAAACAGTATTTAGATATGTATGATGGTGTTGAATTTCCAGAACCAAAAAACACGCAAAAACCAGAGGGGAGAACGACTTGGCATCCATCGGGTGAATTTATGAATTACAACCGTTGGGGTAAAGACCCGAATACAGATAGTGATTTTGCAGATGAGGTACGCCGGCATTATGCCGCTTGTGTGAGCTATGCAGATGCTCAAGTGGGAAAAGTGCTTGCTGAATTGAAGCGCACGGGCGCCGATAAAAATACCATTGTCATACTTTGGGGCGACCATGGTTGGCATTTAGGTGAACATGCTATTTGGGGCAA
This sequence comes from Mariniflexile sp. AS56, assembly GCF_030552475.1. Taxonomy (GTDB): domain Bacteria; phylum Bacteroidota; class Bacteroidia; order Flavobacteriales; family Flavobacteriaceae; genus Mariniflexile. The sequence continues at coordinate 86,129 of NZ_JAUPED010000011.1, forward strand.
ACACAGTTTGTTTGAGGAATCGTTGCATGCACCGCTGATTATTCAGTATCCGGGTATGAAAAATGCGGATGTTAATACAAGTGCTATTGTAGAAACTCTGGATATATTTCCAACGCTTTGCGATTTAACGGGTATTGAAACTCCTGATTTTGCGCAAGGCGTATCCTTAAAAAACGTAATGGAAGATCCAAATGCCGAAGGGCATCCTGCGTTTGCATACTTTAGACACGCTAGTACAATACGAACAAATACCCATAGATTCACACTTCATGATGATGGGTTTGTGGAGTTGTATGACCATACACAAACAGGAAATGAAACTGAAAACATAGCAAGTACAAACCCGGCACTAGTACAGGGCTTAAAGGGAGTTATACAAGCTAAATGGCCACGATACGCTGAATAATTTCTGATAAATTTCACCTAAAACCCACAAAAAAACCTCTAAAGTAATTTAGAGGTTTTTTGTTTTGTATACCGAAATTCTAGCTTGTGCTAGAACGGTTTGTTCTAATTCAAAACGTAGGAACTTATAATTTTTTTGAGTTGTGCTTTTAAATCTTCACCGGTATCGTAAATCATTTGTTCTTCGGTAGGGAAGGGCACACGACGGTTTTTTAAGTAAGGTAAAAGTGTGGTTTCTAAAGCACGGTCGTCACCGCGTACACTTGCGAAAATATGTTGAAATACATATTCGCTGCTTATAGGAAAAGCATCTACCAACTGTTTGGTGTTTAAATTCACATATTCGACATTACCTGTAACTTGCACCGATTTAAATTGGGTGTTTTCCTCGTATTGGCAACGAATGGTTATTAGTTTATCAACTTGAATAGTCGCGCCAAGGCTGTCTTTTACTTTATTGCCTTTGCTGTCTAGTAAATCTTTTTTACCATCAGCAATTTGTTTTTCTTTTATAATTTGACGTTCCTTAATTTGTTCAGGAGAAAGGTTAATCTCTCTTAAATTAAAGCGCATGTTGTAATCGTATCGCACCTCTTTAACGGCGGTGTTGTGGTAAACGGTCCATAAATTATTAAGACCGTACGTGCTAAAGTTTAATAAATCGTCTTGCAAACGGGTTGGAATCACTTTTCGGGTATCGTTAACCATATCTACCAGTACAAAATCGATGCCTTGTGTGTGTGCTACATCTAAAAGGCTGCGAACATCTTTATAATTAGGGTTGATGTCTTCAATATCCTTAAACATTTGAAATGCTTGTCTGGAATCTAGCTTGTTTTTAGATTTTAAAAGTGCTAATGCGTTGTTATAGATTTGTAAAGACGCATCGTTTTTAAATTTGATGATGTCGTTGGAATAATCGACCATATTAAACTGGACCGTTTTACCATTAATAGCCAATGGTAGTAAAGGTTTTATAAGTTCTTGGCGGTTTTTTAAAACTAGATACATATCGTAAATATGTAAATAATTTTCCGGATTGTTGTCCTTTTTAAGGAAATTGATGTCGGTTAAATCGCGTTCGTTGGCTTTATTATAAGCTTCTTGAAGCATGGCGATAAAATCGGCTTTCCCTTTTTTGTCTTTGTTAGTACGTAATTTACTAATGGCGTTATAAATAGCTTGGTCGTAATTACCAGTACTTAACGATTTTTCAATTTGTTTACTAGTGCTGCAAGATAAGATGCAGGCTATTAGTAATGCAGAAAGTAATGTTCTTATCATGAGGTTTACGTTTGGTTTATTTGGGTGTGTTTCCAATAAGGGTGCCAAAATAGCGAAAGAATAGATTAAATACTAATAAATCCGTTTAAATGATTAAATATTGCTTTTTTAATAGGAATTGTATTCGGATTATCTCATTAATTTACGTTATAGTGAAGCAGGTAGGGCTGAAGTAATCTCATTGTTTTTGAGTTGAATATTCACTTTGGAATTGATTTGGTGAGATTGCTTCGTTCCTCGCAATGACGTTTCTTTTCATGGGATTGCTTCACTGCGTTCGCAATGACGGTGGGTTTGATGATATTGCTTTGTTTCTTGTGATATTCTAAAGAAAAACGTCTAATTAAGCGTCATTACGAAGGAGGTAGGACTGAATTAATCTCATTGTTTTTGAGTTGAATATTCACTTTCGAATTGATTTGATGAGATTGCTTCGTTCCTCGCAATGACGTTTCTTTTCATGAGATTGCTTCACTGCGTTCGCAATGACGGTAGGTTTGATGAGATTGCTTCGTTTCTTGTGATATTCTAAAGAAAAACATCTAATTAAGCGTCATTACGAAGGAGGCACGACTGAAGTAATCTCATTGTTTTTGAGTTGAATATTCACTTTCGAATTAATTTCATGAGATTGCTTCGTTCCTCGCAATGACGTTTCTTTTCATGGGATTGCTTCACTGCGTTCGCAATGACGGTGGGATTGAAATACAAAATCCTGCAAAGTATTGAAACCTTGCAGGATTTAGAATCTCATTATATTTTAATTTTAAAAAATTAGCATGCTTGCTTTCGCTATGCCGATTTCTAAATTATTTGCGTTTAAAAACAGGTAGTAACTTAGTAGAAACTTCACCAAAACCAATACGAGTGCCGTCTTTTTCACAGAAACCACGCATTATAACCGTATCGTTGTCGTTTATAAAGCTGCGCTCGCTACCATCTTTCATTTTAATTGGTTTTTCACCTCTCCAAGACAATTCTAACATCGAACCGTAAGAATCGGGTGTTGGTCCAGAAATGGTACCGCTTCCCATCATGTCACCAGAATTTATTGGACAACCATTTATAGTATGGTGTGCTAGTTGTTGCGCCATATTCCAGTACATATACTTGAAATTAGATTTGCTAACAACTGTTTCTTTAGCACCACTTGGACGAATGGAAACTTCTAAATTAATATCGTAACTCTTTTTACCTTTAAATTGAAGGTATTCTAATTGTGGTTTTAAAGGTTTTGGTCCTTCCACACGGTACGGCTCTAAAGCGTCAAGTGTTACAATCCACGGTGAAATAGACGATGCAAAGCTTTTAGCTAAAAACGGTCCTAGTGGCACATATTCCCATTTTTGAATATCGCGTGCACTCCAATCATTTAATAATACCAATCCAAAAATGTATTCTTCTGCTTCTTTAATAGGGATAGGTTCACCCAAATCATTAGCATCGGTAGTAATAAAAGCCATTTCTAATTCAAAATCTACCAATCTACTTGGGCCGAATACAGGTGCATCAGCGCCATTAGGAAGCGTTTGCCCCTGTGGTCTGTGAACAGGAATCCCTGAAGGAATGATAGATGAACTTCTACCATGGTAACCAACAGGTATGTGTAACCAGTTTGGTAATAAGGCGTTGTCTGGATCTCTAAACATGGTGCCTACATTGGTAGCGTGCTCGATGCTTGAGTAAAAATCGGTGTAATCGCCAATTTGCACTGGTAATTGCATCTCAATTTCATCCAATCTAAAAAGAACAATCTCTTTATGGTGTTTGTTGTCTTTTAATGTTTTGTTGTTGCTGTCAAAAATATCAGCAATTCTATTCCTAACAGCACGCCATGTTTTACGGCCATCGGCAATAAAATCATTCAATGTGTCTTGAAGAAAGATATCATCCGTTAACGGAATACCTTCAAAATACCCTAATTGGTGTAACGCCCCCAAATCGATAGCGGTATCTCCAATTCTAGTACCAATAGTTACAATGTCATCGCGTGTTAAAAAGACCCCAAACGGAATGTTTTGTATTGGGAAATCTGAATTTTTATCGACGTGTAACCACGATTTTCTATCTGGATTGTTAGCTGTTAATGGCATAACTTTAAAGTTTAATGTTTATTGAATTATATTCAAACGTACACATTTTTTTCATTTTAATGGAATAAAATGCATAAAAATTAGGTTTCTTTTAACCGTTAATAAAACAGTTGAAAACTTACAAGTAAATATATGTTTTTTGGTGTATTTAACTAATCTATTTGTTATTTTTGCCGAATATTTAACAAGAAATTAATTTTATGCAACGCGACGAACAAATTTTTGAACTAATTGAAGCTGAAAAAGAACGCCAACTTAATGGTATAGAACTTATTGCATCAGAGAATTTTGTAAGCCCACAAGTAATGGAAGCTGCAGGCTCTGTATTAACCAATAAATATGCTGAAGGTTACCCAGGTAAACGCTACTACGGTGGTTGTGAGGTGGTTGATGAAGTAGAACAAATAGCGATCGATAGAGCAAAGGCTTTGTTTGGTGCTGTGTACGTTAACGTACAACCACACTCTGGAAGTCAAGCAAACACAGCGGTTTATCACGCATGTTTAAACCCTGGAGATAAAATTTTAGGATTCGATTTATCACATGGTGGCCATTTAACACACGGTTCTCCAGTAAACTTTTCTGGAAAATTATACGATCCTGTATTTTACGGTGTAGAGCAGGAAACAGGCGTTTTAAATTATGATAAAATTCAAGAAATTGCTACTAAAGAGAACCCGAAATTAATAATTGCTGGTGCATCTGCATATTCTCGTGATATCGATTTTGAACGTTTTAGAGTGATTGCTGATAGTGTTGGTGCTATTTTAATGGCCGATATTTCACATCCAGCAGGATTAATAGCAAAAGGTATTTTAAACGACCCAATGCCACATTGCCACATTGTAACTACAACAACTCACAAGACTTTAAGAGGTCCAAGAGGGGGTATGATTATGATGGGACAAGATTTCGAGAACCCATTCGGAATTACTTTAAAAGATGGTAGTTTACGTAAAATGTCTTCTTTATTGGATTCGGCGGTATTCCCTGGAAACCAAGGTGGACCATTAGAGCACATTATTGCTGCTAAAGCGATTGCTTTTGGTGAAGCTTTAACTGATGATTTTTTACATTACCAATTACAAGTAAAAGCAAATGCTGCTACTATGGCAAAAGCGTTGGTAGAGAAAGAATACAATATCATTTCTGATGGTACCGATAACCACTGTATGTTAATTGATTTACGTAACAAAGATATATCTGGTAAAGAAGCTGAAAATGCCTTGGTAAAAGCAGATATTACTGTAAATAAAAATATGGTGCCTTTCGATACACGTTCTCCTTTCGTAACATCTGGTATTCGTGTTGGTACTGCTGCAGTAACAACTAGAGGTTTGAAAGATGATGACATGATTGCAATTGTTGACTTAATTGATGAAGTTATTACGAATCATGAAAATGAAGACGTTTTAGCGGCTGTTAAAGTTAAAGTAAATGCAATGATGGCTGGACGTCCATTATTTGTATAGTCACATAGTAAATAAGAGCTCTCAGATTTTTAAAATGAGAGAGCTCTCTATATAATAAAAAATCCTGCTTTATGCAGGATTTTTTGTTTTTGGGATCTATGCATCATGGATCTCGTAATAATCAGATGTCAGGACTGTGTGATCAAATAGTTTAATGATTCTGTTTATTTAATGAACTAAAAAACAGGTTAATTCGTTCTTTTCTACATTATGGAATAACCGACTATAAAAGACAAGGTTTTATAATCTGTTTTCAAAAAACCGTACTGTTCTAAGACCTCTCTACTCGTTTGGTATCTTATTTCAAAACTATAGGTGTCGTTGTGTTTATAACCTAGCCCCATGGCTAAGTTGTTTCTTGAATCTAATTTTAATGAGTTTATAGTGGAACCATCTTTTCTGGTAAATTCAATGGTAGATCCTAAAGTTAAATCGGTTACTATAGAAGCGTTTATGAAAATTTTTGAGTTGGGGTTGATAAAAAAATAATGCCTTAAGCTAATAGGAATTTCAATGGAGTTATAATCGACTTCTTCTGTAAGTTCGCCACCAAAAACGTTGTTTGATTCCGTTGTGTTTTTGTATTTAAAATATTGAAAGGTCGGTTCAATTAAAATACTCCATTTACCCTTTTTAAAAGGTAAAATAAATTCAGATTCCACTCCAAACCCAAGTCCAATTTTGGTGCCGTAATCCATTTCTTGAGAGTTCTCCATCATGGTTAACGACGAACTATTTATGCGTGGACGAAGTGTTAAGTTGAAAAAATCTCTTTTCTCTTTTTGTTTAAAATTCGAGAATTCTGTTTTATGACAAGTGCTGTATAGCGTGAAAAATTTAATTAAATCTTTTTTAGTATAATCGACGGTTTTAACTCGGTTGATGCTGATACTTGGGCATTTCAAATCATTCCATAATTGATTTCTAAAAGTTGTATTCTCAGCTACTTGATTTTCATGTGTTTTATAGCTTTTACGAACCAGTTGCTCAATATTGGAAGTAGAATTGGTGTAAAAATAGCGTCTCAGGTTGCTGTCAATATATTCATATAAATTAGACTTTCCTTCAAGAAGTACCTTTAAAAAAATCACTTCTTCTTTAAAGATAGGGTTTTTGTCGTAATTCATATTACTAATAACATCACTAGATCGATCGATATTTACGGTACTTCTAACGTATTTTGAAATGTTATTAATACCAAATTCTTTAACCAATTTTATGCTTTCTTTTTTAGATTCACTGTTTTCTTGAAGTCTATATTCAAATTCAGTAGGGTTGTTTCTCCAATCTAAATTTTTAATTTGACACTCTATAGTTTCGTTATTGTTGTTAATATAATAACCCTTTTCGAAAGTAATTTGAGCATAACAATTAATAAATGAAATGCTAAAAAGAAGAATAAGTAATTGGTTTTTCATTTGGTAATAATTTGGTTTTTATTTAGTTATCGTCTATGGGCAGTAGGGATTGTTACTTTAAATTTTCGGATTTGCATCGACCTCTGATTTGTATTTATCCTTTTGTTTTATCCGTTTAATGTGAAACTACTTTTAGTCCGATAATTGAGATAATTAATGTAGTAATAAAAAATAGTCGCAAAAATGTGGCGGGTTCTTTAAAAACGAGAATTCCAACTAAAACGGTACCTACGGCTCCAATTCCTGTCCATACGGCATATGCCGTGCCTATAGGCAGTTGTTGCGTCACTTTTATAAGAAGAGACATGCTTATTACTAAACAGGCTAGGAAGCCTATATACCAATAAGTTGATTCAACTCCTGTTGATTCTTTTGCTTTTCCAAGACAAGCTGCAAAAGCTACTTCAAATAGTCCGGCAATTATTAATAATATCCAATTCATTAGTTGTTAATTTCTTTTTGAGATGATTGTTGGTCTTCAGTCTTGGTCTGTAATTATATGTTTCATTCTGAAATATGACTACATGTTAAAATTAATTTTATACAGTATATTCGGTGTTTTATAGTCTAAAGATAAGTGTAATCTTATTTCGTTGAATAAATTAATTGTATTTTTTCTAGTGAACCATATTAGTAAAGGTTTGGTCTAGATAAAATTCACCTTTAAGAATATTATTAAGACTTTCTGCTATTGCATTTTCATTCACAAAATCAATAGGCATGAATTAAAGATAGTGCTGTCGGTAGTATTTTGTTTTTTAAGGATATAGAATTGTTTTTTGCGTTTTTGGAAAGTTATTATTTCTCAACATTTTTATTGTTTTTTTAGAAAATTAAAACTTTTCTTTACAAATTTTGTGGATTTCATTTTTATCAGTCGAGTAAGCTATTTTAATAAAGAGATGCATATCTTTGCATTAACAATATTCAATTAAATATGAAAAAACCTACTATCGGATTTATCGGACTTGGCCTTATGGGCGGAAACATGGTTGAAAATCTACAAAAAAGAGGATTCGAATTAATAGTAATGGATCTTAATAAGGATGAAGTTGCAAGAGTTATCGCCCGCGGTAATGCTACTGAAGCTTCTACGCCAAAAGAATTAGCTGAAAAGAGCGATATCGTAATGTTCTGTCTTACAACTTCTGCAGTTGTTGAAAAGATAGTTTACGGTGAAGATGGTATCTTAGCTGGAATTAAAGAAGGAGCTGTTTTGATTGATTTCGGAACTTCAATTCCTGCATCGACTATCAAAATAGGTAAGGACCTAGCTGAAAAGGGTGCTGGTATGATAGATGCTCCACTAGGGCGCACACCTGCACATGCAAAAGACGGACTGCTAAACATTATGGCGGCTGGAGATGCGGAGACTTTCGCGAAAGTGAAACCGGTTCTTGATGAACAGGGTGAAAATGTATTCTATCTAGGTGCTCTAGGTGCTGGACATACTACTAAACTGATTAATAATTTCATGGGTATGACAACTGTAGTTGCTATGTCGCAAGCTTTCGCAGCAGCGAAATTAGCAGGTGTAGATACTCAGCAACTGTTTGATATCATGTCTTCTGGGCCTTCGAACTCTCCGTTTATGAAATTCTGTAAAAATTACGCTGTAGACAACGTAAGTGATTTAGGATTTTCTATAGCTAATGCTAACAAAGATTTAGGGTATTTTGTGCAAATGATGAATGATCTTGGTACAACATCTTTGATTGCTGAAGCTACTTCTACAAACCTTAAAGCAGCTGTTAGTGCTGATATGGGTAGTGGAAATGTTCCTGAAATTTTCGATTACTTCATGAAACTAGAGAAATAGAAGTGTATTAATCTTTTTTAATACTAATTAATGCTTGTGAATTTAAGTTTCAATAAAATGACCTTTATTCACGACAAGTCAGTCTTTACGGTTGTGTATTCTAATCCATTCATGGGAGTAGGAGTAATACCGTAAAGACTATCTAGTTAATTTTTTATTAAGTTTATTGGCTCGAATTTCGTCTAAAATTTTTAGTTTGAAAATTTGTGAATACCGTCTGGTGACTTGATCCTTTTTGTAGATAATGTTTAAAATTAGGTAGTCTTTATTCAAGGCGGGGAAAACGGTATCATAACGTCCTTGTGTGTGGAAGTTTGCTCGTTTTCTAGATTTGGTTTAGTTAACACTAGTGATTTTTTATTTTCAAGTCGTTTCCTAAATACCTACTACTTCTTACATTTTTAAATAGATACTTGTCAATATCTTTAGAGTATAAATATCCTCAAGTAGTATAATAGCATCTTTGATTCCATTATACTATGTGTCAATTGTTTCGATTATTTCTATTCCCGTATGTTTTTTACACCCAGTAGAACAAGCTTTCGGTTGTTTTTGATGTTCTAAAAAACGTTTGTTCGAATCAACAGCAATTCCTGTATAATATTATTCATCTTGAAGTTTTTTTATTCACACCCCCAACAATAAACCAAGATACGATATTATGATTTTTAATCCTCAACAGGAAAAGTAATATGCTGATAGGCTCCCAAGTCAGTTAAAGTGGTTCTGTCTACATTTAAAATGTCAAAAGGTACTTGGCTTGCAAAAGCGGATGAACCTTGGCTTATAGCCGCGGAATCTTCACCTATAATCATTTGGTTTAGCGATGTGTTTTTAAAATGTGGGTTTTTATTAAAAATGCTACCTTCATAGTGGTTGGTGTCATTCAAATCGTAATTAGGTCCTGTGAAATTATTACTTCTATTGTCAAAGCGAATCAAGCAATTCGTAAATTTAAAGTTAAAAACTACCGAAGCATCTTCAATTTCTTCAAACAGAATTTCAGGATTATCGTTTCCGTAAATAATACAGTTGTTAAAATTGGCTTGGGTTAAATCGGTTACAATAGCAGTATCGTTTTCATCTGTAATAAAATTGTTTAAAAAAACAGAAGGGAATTGCCTAGAGCCATTCCAGTAATTAGCAATGGTGCAGTGCGTAAAATTGTATTTTCCACCAAAAGTGCCTGCGAATGAGGCTTGTCCGCTATTATTAATCACCATATTTTCACCTGTAATAGAGGTGTTTCTCCCCATTAAGCCAAAACTACTAGAATTATAAATTTGTGAGTTTGTAATTTTAAGTTTTTCGCTCGCAACATTGGCGTTTCCATCACATAAAATACCAATGGTTGCATTTTTTATGGTCGCGTAATTTATGCTGTTATTCATACTATTCTCAAATAACCAAATGGTACCCCATTGCCCGGGAACGTTTTCAAAATTGGGTTCTAAACGGTCACTCTCAAAAATAACTTCATTTTCTAAAAGTTCAGCATCAGTACTCAGGTTCCCATTTACTTTTAAGGTAGCACCAGCTGTAACAATCAAACCAGAATTTTCGTGAAAATGCACACGAGCTCCAGCATTAATGGTTAAGGTTTCTCCGTTGGGCACCGCAGCAAAACCATAAATAACATAGGGCTTCTCATTGGTGAAGGTGAGTTCGCTTGGTAATAACTCGCGACCTTGAAGTTCTGTTTCTACTTGATCGCCGTTAATATCTAATTTTAGAGTTTCAATAATTTTGGTCGTGTTATCTCTATCTGGGTATATGAAAACAGCGTCTTGTACTAATGTAACAAGTTCTACCTTTTGAAGGTTGGCACCTGCATCGAACTCTATTTGATCGGTGTATAAAAATTCCCCATCTGGATTGGAAAAATTATTGATATCGATGGTAGTTTCAACAAAAATAAACAAACTGTCTTTGGCTAGAATTTGAATATTATCGAAGGTTTTACCTGCAATCCCATCTACATTTAAGCGGTAATTCGAGGTGTTCCCTAAAGCCAATTTTATAGAAGGAATCAGAATATCATGATTACTCTTGTTATATACTTTTAAATTATAAGTACTAGACCCAATGTTGGTGAAAACGGTGTCTAAATATACGGTGTCTTTAGAAAATTGAAGGCTTCCTGTGTTTGGTGAAAAATCAAAATCTTTTCTGCAAGAACTCCAAAGCATTAAAAAGGCTAGGGTAAAAAGGGTATATAAAGTGCGTTTCATTAAACGGGGTTATTTAGAATCAATAGGAATCAAAAATATAACTTTTGTTTTGAACCTATAGTATGCAACTTCGTTATTTAGTTAAATAAATCGATTATTTCGGGGGTAATTCGTGCAGGTCTTTTGGTTTTAGTATTTATTAAACACCAAGAGGTTTCAGATTTTGTAAGCAATTTTTGGGCATCATTATATATTTCAACCATACGCATAGAGGTGGCGCCTTTAGAATCTACCACATAGGTTTTAATCGTCACAACATCATCTAGTAAGGCCGAACCTTTATACTCTATATAATGAGATAGCATGACCCAATGATAGGTTTTTAGGATGTTTTCCGAGGCATTTTTTAGCCAATGCGCTTTGGCAATATCTTGCACCCACTGTACATACCGAATATTATTAACATGGTTAAGTTCGTCTAAATCGTTTTCTGTTACCGTTAAACTCGTCTCGAAAGTTTGCATGCTGTTCTGTTTTTCTGAATTGAAAAAAGGAAAGATAAAAATTAGTAATTAATAAATTCTGAAAAATGCTGTAAAGTTTGAATTATGTAACATGTATAAAAAATGATATAACGGAAGCAACGGCATATCGCCTACCTTTACAGTGTTAAATAATCTTAAAACCAACACATTATGAAAAAGTCACTTATTATTTTATTAATGATGGTATCATTAGTAGCGTTACCAAACACAATGATGGCTGCTGAAAAAGCACCAATACATGCAACAGCTCCTGCACCAGCTGAAATCCCTGCTGAAGTTCAAGTGATGTTGAATCGATTGGAAGAAATAAAAGAATTAGATAAATCTGAGTTAAGTTCTTCTGAAAAGAAGGCACTACGTAAAGAAGTACGAAAAATCAAGAAAGATGTAAGAGCATCAGGAAATGGACTTTACATTTCTTCGGGAGCAATCATCATCATTTTACTGTTAATCATCATCCTTTAATAAAAAGAGATGTTTTAATTGCATCTCCCTTTATTAGAAGCTTTATATAAAAAAAAATGCTGTTTCATTTAATGAAACAGCATTTTTTTAATTTATAGTATGGTTACATTCCATGTGAGTAGATGCGTTTCATTAGGTTTTAAAACTTCCAAGCCCATTTTGTTATTAAAGCTATCCGATACGCCGGTTGTTGGCTCTATAGCAATGGTGTTTGCTCTAGGTGGTGTGTAAATTTGCAGAAAGTTTTCTTGGGAAGAAGCACTTATTGCTAGTTTGTAAGTTGGTGTATTGAATTGGGTTTTATTCGTATTTAGAACAAAACAATCATCCAATTGTTTGTCTTTAATCTCGAAATCGGGTTCATTCTCAATGGTTGTAACGCCTGTGGTTAAGCAACGTTCATCGAAAACAAGTTGTTTGTTGCTATCAAAATTAAGAGTGCTGTTGTATAAATCTGCACTAACAAAATAAGGGTGCCACCCGAGTGTAAAAGGAAAGGCTTCGGCATCGGTATTTTTAACTGACACATGAATGTCTACCGAATTTTTATTCACAACATATTCAAGTTGCATGGTATATGTGTATGGAAAGCCCATAGATTCGTTAGTCTCTACATATTCAAAGGTGATAGTGGCAAAGTCTTTTGTTTCTTTTTGATCAACCACTTGAAAGGTTTTGTTGTAAACCAATCCATGCAGGGCGTTGTTATTACCAGATTCATTGACCTCAAACTGAAACTCCTTACCTTCATACGTGTATTTACCATCTTTTATTCTGTTGGCAAACGGAAACAGGATAGAGGAAGCATAGGTGTTGTTATAAGTTAACGGAGATAAATCCTCAATAACTATTTTGCTATCAAGTTTTAATACTTGTAAACTGGCGCCTTGATGGACGTTAATTTTAGCATAACATGTTTTTTCTGAGTTTTCTATTTCAATACACTCTAAAATATTAGAGCTGTTTAAAGTCTGCTTTATGGTATACAATGTCTTCCTTTTTTTTTGATGATTAGAACCTTGCAAATATACTAAGTGCAAGTTAAATGCCTACATTTTATTGGTTTTTGTCTTTTGAATTTTATTAATCGCTTTAGAAACTAAAAACCCGTAAACAAGCTTGTTCACGGGTTTCTATAAAAATTTTATAAACTTTATCTTCTAGTGTTTCTTTTGAAATTTCTTACTAAAAACAAGGAATAGGACGCCACATAGTAACCAAGCAGGTAACGTTACAAATGATAAAAACACATCAAATTGTACCGATATAAAGTAGAACAAACCAAAACTAATAGCCCAAGCCCATAACACCGATTTGTTAAATTGAATATTGGCAACCTCAGCGTAGTTTTTAACTATACCAGCTTGTTTATGGAAGAAATGCTCAAATACGATAACGGCTCCAAAAGGCGCTAAAATAAATCCGTAAAGAGCAACAAACCCTAAAAGTTTCATCGCAAAAGCAGGAAATAGACCCGCAATGGTTGCGATTGCACCTGCTAATATAGTCACTTTTGCAGTCGATAATTTTGGTAAAACTGCTTGGAATGCTAAACCAGCTCTGTAAATGGTTGGGTTGGCGGTAGTCCATCCAGCTAGAACCACAGCGATAATTCCGAAAACACCAATAGCGTTATAAGCTAAAGGTCCGGGAGCTACAGGAGGTGCTTCACCATTTGATAAAAAGGCTTGTGCTTCGGGTGAATTTAAATATACCGCATATAATAAACAAGCAGCAATCCACGCCATATAATGACCTACATACATACCCGCAGCGGTAGTCCAGCCTGAACTAGCTTTCTTTGCAAAACGAAAAACGGATAAATCGGACATACCAATGTGCATGGCAGCATTTGCAAACCAAGACCATATTACAACATGCCAAAAGGTGTATTTTATTTGACCTGGGAATGGGTCTCTACCTGCACCCCAAATATCCCAAAATTGAGAAAAACTAGAAACACCTAATTGGTTTAAAGCAACAATACCACAAGCTAAAAAAGCTAAAACAATAATAGGCGACATCCAGTTGGCAGCTTTAGAAACCGTGTCGTAACCTCGTGCGGCAATAAGCGATATCACAGCACCAATAATAACGACAATAATAACCCAAGTTGCTCCGTTAGGGAGTGTGTCTGATAGTTTCGGCATAGGCATGTCAAAAGGAATACCAACAGCGGTGGCTGAAACCGTAATCATAGATCCAGCTAAAAAACAGAATAAAATACCGTTTGCTAAATTATAACCTGTTACCAAGTTTTTACCACATATTTTTTCTAGTTGAAAATATAGGGTTAATCTGTTTTTAACAGCAATTTCGGCGGTTAAATACCTCCAACATAATACAGCTAATAAGTTACCGATAAGAAGACCGATAATTAAATCGAAAGCACTTACACCCGCGGTTAAAAATAAGGGGCCAATCATAAATTCGGTTCCAGCAGCATGTTCGCCGGCATACATACCTAAAAAGCTTTTCCAACTTTTTAATTTTGATTGCGGCACAGGGGTTCTTTCAAACTCGCCTCCTGCAATAATTTCTATGTCTTCGGCTTCGGTATTAATTTGGCTCATTAGTTTTATGGTATTTAGTTATGGTATAAGTTGGTTTTATTTTAAAATAAAGGGTACATGTTTTTTAAGTGAATAATTCTTTTTAAGGAATTTAGAATTGAGTTTTGAATCTGAAATACAAATAGCAGCACCCAAAGCAGACCCTAATGAAGAGTCTGTGGTTCTAAGTTTCATGTTTCTAAAGTAATGTGATAGTAATTTTACATACAAATCGTTATCACTAAAACCACCATCTATGTATAATCTTTTAATAGCATCATCTCCAATAACGTCTTGGATGCTTTTTATTTGAAGCAAAACAAGTTCGGTCATTAATTGATGGTAAGCATCTTCAAATTTGCTGTATGGAAAGCTGGTTTGTGACGGCATGTCGCTATCCGTTAAACTTTCCCATTTAAACATGTGTTTGAAATTTTTATTAATTTCAGCATAGGTATCATAATCAAATTTTACATGACGATGATAATCATCTGAAACACCAAAATGTGTATGTAGTTTGTTAACTTGAATTTTATATTCATTCCCTAGAAATAAGCGGGTTGCTTTTACAGGTTTTCCATTGATTCGCATGTAATTTATAGAATCTTTATCCTGCGTATCTTCAATAATCGGGTGGTCTGTAAAGGGGTTTAAAGTAATGCTCCAAGTACCTGTTGAAACTAGCACGAATTTCTTTTTAACACTTCTTACATAAGGTAATAATGCAGATGAACTATCGTGAATACCCACACCAATTTTAATGCGTTTTCCATTATAATTCATGTTAATACTTGTTTCGGTTGACACGATTGCAGGTAGAATGGTGTTTAATTCTTCTTTATAAACCCACTCGTGGTAATCCTTTTTCGTGTAATTCCAAAGCGCCGTATGGCAACCAATACTGGTATATTCGCTTAAAGGAATGCCCGTAAAAACATAGCTTAAGTATTGCGGCAGGTGTAACGAGTATTTAATTTTTTTAAAAACCTCTGGTTTGCTATATTTTAACCAATAAAGTTGTAAACCCGAGTTTAGCAAA
This sequence comes from Mariniflexile sp. AS56, assembly GCF_030552475.1. Classification (GTDB taxonomy): domain Bacteria; phylum Bacteroidota; class Bacteroidia; order Flavobacteriales; family Flavobacteriaceae; genus Mariniflexile. Next base: position 101,392 of record NZ_JAUPED010000011.1, read on the forward strand.
CTCAAATCGAAACACCCTGTTGTTTTTAGGAACTCTTCTTTTGGTCCGTATTTTTCTAGAAACGAATCTATAATGCTTTTGTCAATAGGTTTTGTGTAGTTGTAAAGTGGCGTAAGTACTTCGCCGTTTTCATCTAAATGCACAAAACTAGCACCATAGGTTGAAAAGTTTATGGCCTTCACATTAAATTCAGATGCTTTAAGAATATTTTCAAATACACTTTTTAACCAGGTTTGAAGGGCTTCTAGATTTTCGGCAGGAAAACCATCTTCATCTTCAATCTCGTCAAAGTGTGTGTATTCTTTATAAACTTCCTTGTAATCTTTATCAAAAAGAAAGAATTTTTTATTGGTTTTACCGATGTCAAATACAGCTGTTACGTCTATCATGTTCACCTATTATAAACCTGTTGCCACAGTATTTTTACCTCTTTCTTTTATTAATGAATTTCTAACATCTAACGAACGATATGCTTGAATAGGGCTTAAGGCACCGCCTCTTTCTAATCGTGCTTTTGCTAAGAGTGGACGCACATCAGTTCTATAAGCGTCTTGTAAAATTTCTTGGCATTTAACTACATCATTATCCAATTGTGCTGCTTTTAATACCTCTTGATCGACTAAAAGTGCTTTAGCATAGGCTTCTTGAATGGCTTCAAGCGATTGTATTAAATCTTCTAACGGATCTTTTACATTGTGACTCGCATCAATCATCCACGCTAAATCTGGATTTTGTGGGTTGTTTTCCATCCCATAAACCAATTCATTAAAAATTAAGAATAAGGCATAAGGCTTGATGCTACCAACAGTTAAATCATCATCACCATATTTACTATCGTTAAAGTGGAAACCACCTAATTTTCCTTTCAATTGTAAAATAGAAACAATTTGTTCGATGTTACTATTTGGAAGGTGGTGGCCCAAATCGACCAAAGTATATGCTTTGTCACCACATTCATTAGCAAGCATTAATGAAGCACCCCAATCTTGAATTACCGTACTGTAGAAGTTTGGCTCGTATGGTTTGTATTCTATTAATAATTTCCAATCATCTGGCACGCCTTTGTAAATGGCTTTTAAACTATCTTGTGTGTTTTGAAAGGCCGTTTGAAAGTTGTTTTGACCAGGGAAACAAGAGCCATCTGCCAACCAAACGGTTAAAGCTTTGGAACCTAATTTGTTTCCAATATTAATAACATCTAAGTTATGCTGAATGGCTTGTTGCCTCGCAGCTTCGCTCGTGTTGCTTAAAGAACCGTATTTATAACTTTCTTTCGCATTTTTTTGATCTTGAAAGGTGTTTGAATTTACCGCATCAAACTTAATATCTAAACCGCTTGCTAATTCTTTAATGGCATTATAATCTTGAGGAATATCCCAAGGAATATGAAGTGATACAGCTCCTGCAGTTTGTGTTAAGGCATGTAAAACACCTACATCTTCAATTTTTTGTTCTAAGCTAGAAGGCTCTCCGAAAAATGAAAAACGTCCAAAACGTGTACCTCCAGCGCCTAGTGCCCAACTTGGAATGGCTACTTGAAAATCTTGAAGTTTTTTAATGATAGCATCAACATTCGCTCCTTTTTTTGTTAAGCTATGGCCCAAAAAATCGAAATGCTCTTGATGCGATTTTAAATCTTTTTTATTGGTGTCTTGTATGTGGTTTTGTCCTATTTTCATGAGTTGGTAATATTATATTAATGGTAAGATAGCATTTGTATTATTTATGTGCTCCTAAAATTTACAAGGAACTAATTCTAGATGTCGAAAAAAAAACTTCCATATATACTTGAATATGCTATGGAAGTTTTCAACAAACTAAAACTAACTCAAACTATTTTATCTAACAAATGCATTTGCCATTCCACCATCAACGTTAATAATGTTTCCGGTAGATTTATCTAGAATTCCTACTAAAGTAAAAACCCCATTCGCAATATCAGCAGGTGTTATAATTTCGTTTAATAAATTTCTTTTTGCGTAAAAAGCAGGTAATTCTTCTACAGTAATACCATTGGCTTTAGCGCGCCCTTCTGCCCAAGCACCTTCCCAAATTTTACTTCCAACGATAACACCATCGGGGTTTACGGTGTTAACACGTATTTTATCTGGAGCTAATTCTGCGGCTAATAAACGCGCCATGTGTTGTTGTGCTGCTTTTGCTGTGCCATAAGCCACATTATTAGGGCCTGCTACCAATCCGTTTTTACTAGCTATACTAATAAAGTTTCCGCCTAGGTTTTGCTTACGCATCACTTCAGCACCTACTTGAGCTAATTCGAACTGACCTTTAACTAATACATTTTGTAAAATATCCCAGTCTTTTTCAGTAGTTTCTTCAATAGGTTTAGAGATGGCTAAACCAGCACTGTGTACAATAATATCAACACCTCCAAACTCTAAACACGCTTTATTAAATGCTTCTCTAATAGATGCGTTACTTGTTACATTACAAATAGCATAGGTAGATACATCGCGTTTATAAGTAGCATGTGCTTCTTTTAAACTGTCTTCATTAATATCTGTAAGTACGATGTTTGCACCTTCAGCAGCCAATTTATCGGCAATTGCTTTTCCAATACCACCACCAGCACCAGTAACTAAAGCTACTTTACGCGATAATGGTTGTTCTTTTGGCATTCTAGAAAGTTTTGCTTCTTCGAGTAACCAATATTCAATATCAAACGCTTCTTGTCTTGGTAATGACGTGTAAGATGTAATAGCTTCTGCACCACGCATTACGTTAATCGCATTAATGTAAAATTCACTAGCCACACGTGTTGTTTGCTTGTTTTTAGCAAAACTGAACATTCCAACTCCTGGATAAATAATAATAACCGGGTTTGGATCGCGCATGGCAGGGCTGTTGTCTTTCTTGCACGTATTGTAATAATTAGCATATTCTTGTCTGTATGCTTCAAAAGCAGGTTGTAATTTTGCAAGAATGGCTTTAGAATCACTTATTTCTTCATTAGTATCTAAAGTTAAAACTAATGGTTGAATTTTTGTTCTTAAGAAATGATCTGGACAAGACGTTCCCATTGGCGCTAATCGTTCTAAATCATGACTGTTAATGTATTCTAGAACCACATCACTATCAGAAAAATGACCAATCATTTGGTTTTCAGAAGAACATAAACCTCTTAATAAAGGCATTAATTGAGATGCTTTTTCAGAACGCGCTTCTTTAGCTAAACTCTGTACTTTTTGTCCGCCAAAAACAGATCCTTGTTCTTTGATTTTGGTTTCAATATAATCAGAAGCTTTTTCAATAACTTCTAAACTATTCATATAACATTCATAAGAAGTATCACCCCAAGTGAATAAACCATGGCTACCTAAAACAATGCCTCTAATTCCAGGGTTGTCTGCTAAGCATTTTTCTAATTGCAGACCTAAATCGAAACCAGGACGTTGCCAAGGCACCCAGCCCATAGTATCACCCCAAATTTCTTTGGTTACTTTTTCACTGTCTTCAGCAGCTGCAACAGCTATTAAAGCATCTGGATGTAAGTGGTCTATATGTGCAAAAGGTAATAACCCGTGAAGAGGCGTGTCTATTGAAGGCGCTTTACTATCTAAATCATAAATACAGTGGTTGAATAAAGCAACCATGCGGTCTTCATCAGCTAAACCGCCATAAACCTTTTTTAAATCGCGTAATCTATCTGTGTAAATTCCTGCAATACCACTTCTATTTAAAGTACCTATATCGCCTCCAGAACCTTTAATCCACATCACTTCAACGTCAGCATTTGTTAAAGGGTCTTTTTCAATGGTTTTACAGCTTGTATTTCCGCCTCCATAATTAGTGATTCTTAAATCGGCTCCTAAAATGTTAGAACGGTATAAAAATAATGCAACCTGATCATCGCCTAAATTTTCTGCCTTTGCGTTATCCCAAAGATAATCTACGTATTTAAAATTTTTTTCAAGTGTATTCATGAGTATTATTAAAATATTTCTAAGCGAAGATAAATTAAGAGAATAATGTTTGTATCCTGTACTGTACTGTTATCCATTAAAAAAAATGAATTATTTAAAAAAAAATGATGTTTAATGTTGATTTTTTATCCTGAATTAGGATACAACTTCATGTTATTAGGACTTATTAATTAGGTATTTATAACCCTTTGTTAGAATGAATAATGTGCTCGTTTTTACTTGAAACTAAAAATACAGTACAGTACAGGGCAGTATTTCTAGTTGAGATGTTTAAATTTGCTATTATCTTATGGTGTTTAAATTTTAAAGAAGAACTTCTTCAAACATCAATAATTAATACTCTTTAATAGGTGTTATTAAAGAAGTTTAAAAAATAAGGAAAAAATGAAAGTCGGTTTATTTATACCCTGTTACATAAATCAATTATACCCTCAAGTAGGTATTGCTACTTTAGAGGTTTTGGAAAAATTAGGCGTTGAAGTTGTATATCCCACGGGGCAAACCTGTTGTGGACAGCCTTTAGGTAACTCCGGATATGAAGATGATTCGAAAGGAATTTGTCAATTATTTGTAGAGAATTTTAAGGAATTCGATTATATCGTGGGGCCTTCAGGGAGTTGTGTGTATCATGTTAAAAAACATTTTGATATTTTAGAACAAACGGAAGAGGTGATACGTGTTAGGAAAAACACTTACGAGCTTTGTCAATTTATCTATGAAGTATTAGGTAAAACAGATTTAGGCGCTTCCTTCCCTTATAAAGTGGGCATTCATAAAAGTTGTCATGGTCTTCGTGGTTTACGCCTTGGGTCTTGTTCAGAACGGATGGACGATCATTATTCAACCGAAGAAAGTCTATTAAAAGAAGTGAAAGGTTTAGAACTTAAAACCTTGAATAGAGTGGATGAATGTTGTGGTTTCGGTGGAACGTTTTCGGTATTTGAAGAAGCCATTTCAGTAAAAATGGGGAAAGATAGAATTCAGGACCATTTAGACAGCGATGTTGAAGTGGTAACCGGTGCAGACCACTCGTGTTTAATGCATTTGGAAGGCTTAATAAATAGAAATAAACAACCTTTAAAGGTGATGCACATAGCAGAAATTTTAAATAGCAGTATCTAATTATGGCACACGCAGACGAAGCAGCAGTATTTAATAAAGACGAAGCGAAAGTAGACTGGCACGACAAAGCCTTATGGTTTGTTAGGCAGAAACGAGATAAATCGGCTCATAACGTAAAAGGCTGGGAAAATCTTAGAGATTTAGCATCGGCCATTAAGGCGAATGTGCTTTCTAATTTAGATGGTTATCTTTTACAGTTTGAAGAAAACGCTCAAAAAAACGGTGTAACCGTACATTGGGCAGCCGATGCCGAAGAACACAACAAGATTGTTCACAGTATTTTAGCGAAGCATGACGTTAAAAAAGTGGTTAAAAGCAAATCGATGCTTACGGAAGAGTGCCACTTAAACCCTTATTTGGAATCGCATGATATTGAAGTAATTGATACCGATTTAGGGGAACGTATTGTGCAATTGGCTCAAGAACCACCAAGTCATATTGTATTACCTGCTATCCATAAAAGGAAAGAAGAAGTCGATGTGCTTTTTCAAGAGCATTTAGGTACCAAGCCGTGTAATGGCGACCCTCAATATTTAACCAGTGAAGCTAGAAAGCATTTACGTGATAAATTCTTAAAAGCAGATGCGGCTATTACAGGTGTTAACTTTGCCGTAGCCGATACGGGTGGTTTTGTAGTATGTACTAATGAAGGAAATGCCGATATGGGCGCACACCTTGCCAAAGTGCATATTGCTTGTATGGGAATGGAAAAATTGATTCCCCAAGAAAAACATTTAGGTGTTTTTCTACGCCTGCTAGCCAGAAGCGCTACGGGGCAACCTATTACGACGTACTCGTCGCATTTTAATAAGCCTGAACCGGGTAAAGAAATGCATATTGTAATAGTTGACAATGGAAGAACGGAGCAATTAAGTCGTGAAGATTTTAGAGCCTCCTTACATTGTATTCGCTGTGGTGCTTGTATGAATACCTGCCCAATTTACAGACGTAGCGGTGGTCACAGTTATAAAGCAACCATTCCAGGACCTATTGGGTCTATTCTATCACCAGGAATCGATTTGAAAAAACACAGTTCACTACCATTTGCATCCACACTTTGTGGTTCGTGTAGTGATGTGTGCCCAGTTAAAATTAATATTCACGAGCAGTTATATAAATGGCGCCAAGTGATTGTGAAAGATGTGCCTCAACCTGTTGTGAAGAAGACGGTTTTAAAAATAGCAGGGAGCGTTTTAGCAAATTCTAAAATGTATAGTTTTGTTGGGAAATCATCACGTTTTATGTTGAAACATGCGCCGCGTTTTTTAATTTATTCGAAGTTAAATGCTTGGGGTAAAGCCAGAGATTTGCCAGAAGTTAAGAATGAGAATTTTGATGAATGGTATAAAAAAAGAAAGAAAAATGAGTAGAGAATCTATTTTAAAAGCCGTTAAAAAAAATAAACCAGAATCGTTACCATTACCGGAAATTGATTTAAGTTTTTTTGAAGAAGAAATAAATTTAGTAGAAACTTTTATAGATAACTTGAAGTTTGTTGGCGGCCAAGCGATTCAATTAAATGCGATTGAAGCGATGGATGCTGAAATTAAAAAGCTGTATCCCAAGGCTTCAAAAATTGTGTCTTGTGTAAAGGAATCTACATTAGGAACCATTTCTATTAATAAAGACACAGAACCACATGGTTTAGAAGATATAGATTTAGCGATTATAAAAGGCGAATTGGCTGTCGCTGAAAATGGTGCTATTTGGATAGCTGAGTCTGATTTTACCATTCGTGCCTTACCATTTATTACAAACGATTTAATTCTAATAGTAGAAAAAAAGGATATTTATTTGCACCTGCACCATGTCTATGAAGCTATTTCTAAGCGTGAACGCACCTTTGGAGTCTTCATTTCAGGGCCTTCTAAAACAGCCGATATTGAACAATGTTTGGTAGTAGGAGCGCACGGAGCCATGAGTTTAACTGTTTTTATTGTTTAAAGGAATTGAATGAGAAATTTGGAGCGTAAGCAAGCTAGTGCTTTCTTAAATGCTTGTTATTTCTAATTTAATATAGTTAATAATTGACTGCGTAGAATTTTCTGCACATCCACATTGTCATTTTGTAGAATCAAATGGTGTTCTAAAGCTTCGTTATTGGTTATTTGTTCCGATTTATCAATAAAACCATAGCCTAAATACACATTGTTTTTTATAAGTACAAAGGCCTCTTCTTCTTCATGTCGGCCTTTTTCCTTTATAACAAGGTCTTTAGATTTTTCAAGTGTAAGTTTTACAGCATTCCGAACACGGTCATTATATAGATTGGTAGATTCTTTTTCATTGCAAATACCATGGCATGTTTTTATTTTGTAATGCGAACACTGGGCAACACCATCTTGTAGATGGCAGTATTTTGGGCATAATTCAAACTGGGAGCATAAACGTTCTAGAAAAGCTCTACAATCTGTTATACTATAAAAAATAAATAGCGGATTTGGGGTGGCTTTTAAAGTGTTGTATGCTAAATGAATGATACCGTTTCTATCTTCAAACATCGTAATACCAAAAGCTTTGGTGTTTCTTTTTGATACCAAATTGTATTCAGGGAAATATTCTTTGATGGCAGCATCTTCCATAAGAAGCGCAACAAGTTCGCTACCCGATAACTCAAAATCGATATCTACGGTTTCTCGACACAGGTTTAACTCTTTGGTCGTTTTGTTGTAAAAATGACTCAACACACGTTTCTTTAGGTCTTTTGCTTTTCCAACATAAATAACCTTTCCTTTTTTATTCTTAAAATAATAAATACCCGCTTTATTGGGAATCGCATTAAAAACAGCGCTTGGTAAGTGGGGAGGTAGAGTCGCTTCTTTTGAAGAGGGTTTTAAAAAATCATTAAAAACCTTTTCAGAATTTTCAGCTTTTAATAAAATTTCAAAAAGGATTACGGTGGCTTCAGCATCACCTCGTGCTCTGTGTCTGCCATTAATATCAATAGATAATGCGGTACATATTTTGCCTAAACTATAAGAGGCATGCCCTGGGATTAATTTACGTGATAAGCGGACTGTGCATAGTTTTTTTCTTTTGAAATCAATACCTATGTCTTTAAATTCACTGCGTATTACATTATAATCAAAATTCACACTGTGCGCCACAAAGATGGTATTCTCGGTAATCGCCAAAATATCTTTAGCAATTTCAGCGAATGTAGGTGCTTTGGCAACCATGGCATTATCAATACCGGTTAACGTGGTAATGTATTCGGGGATATAGGCTTCAGGGTTTACTAACGATGTAAATTCGTCAATAATTTGGGTGCCGTCATATTTGAAAATAGATATTTCAGTTATTTTATTGCCTTGTCCCGTGGTTTCAACATCGATGATCGTATACATTAGCGTTGTAGTTTTTCTAGAGCTTTTAATTCAACTCCTAAATCATTAAACATATTAATAATACTGCTTATTTTTAGTTCCTGTTCGTTGTATTCTTGAGTGTTGATGCTACAGGTAAATTCCCATAATTCCACCACCTCATTAATAGATACTTCGTAAGGTGGATACGTGGTATTATCGGAAACTAAAAGTAATGCATTTTTCTCTTTAATATGGTTGTAGACACGTTTGTATACCATACCATCATTCAAAGTAAGGAGTACATATGTTTTACCATTGGTAATATCGTTTCTATCTTCAACAAAACGTCCCACAACATACGAACCACTTTTCATGGGTAACATAGAATCGCCTTTTATAGGGAAGGCTCTGTGTTTACCTGTGGGTAAAAAAGGAAGTTTTATTTTATCGAGCTGTTCAATATATTCAGGATCGTCATAACCTGCTAAATAACCAGCAGAAGCTTTAATGGGAACTACTTCTATTAGGTTTTCATTATCTGAATCGACCGTTATAGGAAACAATACGCGTTGGTTGCCAACTTCAATAAAGGAGGAATCTGTTGCTTTTGTTAAGTCGTTTCGCAATAAAATATCAATAGGTAATTTAAAATAATCTGAAATTAATATAAGCATGTCGATGGTAGGTGCCGATCGTCCTTCTTCATAAGAACTAATGCGTGAACGTGTTACCTGTAAATCGTCTGCAAGCGTTTCTTGTGTAAGCCCTTTTAAATGCCTTAAATGCCGAATGTTTTTTGAAATCATTTTCATAATGCTACAAATATAAGCAATAATTGCTTGTAAATGTAGCTAATTTTGTAGCATGAATAAGAACATATTACATTTAGACTTGGATACCTTTTTTGTTTCTTGTGAACGATTGATTGATAGCAGGTTACAAAAACGGCCTTTACTGGTTGGCGGTATAGGAGATAGAGGTGTTGTTGCCGCATGTAGCTATGAAACAAGGCGTTTTGGGGTACATTCGGGAATGTCTATGAAGCTAGCCAGACGTTTGTGTCCTGAGGCAGTTGTTATTCGAGGGAATTCGTCTATTTATACCAAATACTCCCATCAGGTTACTGAAATTATAAAAGAAAAAGTGCCTGTTTTTGAAAAGGCGAGCATCGATGAGTTTTATGCCGATTTAAGTGGTATGGACAAGTTTTTTGGAAGTTATAAATATGCTTCGGAAATGCGATCTACCATTATTAGGGAAACAGGGTTGCCTATTTCATTTGGTTTATCTGCTAATAAAATTGTATCAAAAGTAGCGACGGGTGAAGCGAAACCTAATAACCAACTGCGTATAGACCCTGGTTTTGAAAAACCTTTTTTAGCACCTTTGTCTATTAAAAAAATTCCATCGGTAGGAGATAAAACCTATCAAATTTTAAGGAATTTAGGGATTGATAAAGTAAGTGTGGTGCAGCAAATGCCCGTTGAAATGATGACGAGCGTCTTGGGGGTTAATGGTACTACCATTTGGAAGCGTGCCAATGGTTTAGACAACCCGCCACTTATTCCTTTCTATGAACGAAAATCTATTTCGACAGAACGCACTTTTACCAAAGATACAACGGATGTTGTGAAATTACGCACCACAATTTTTGCAATGGCTGAAAATTTAGCATTTCAATTACGTAGAGGTGATAAACTGGCGTCTTGCGTTAGTGTGAAGATTCGTTATTCCGATTTTAATACCTATTCCAAACAGCTTAAAATTCCATATACCAGTGCAGACCATGTTTTAATTCCTAAAATACTGGAGTTGTTTGATAATCTGTATCAACGGCGTTTACTAATTAGGTTAGTGGGGGTGAAGTTTAGTGATTTGGTGACGGGTAATTACCAAATTAACCTATTTGATGATACCGAAGAAATGTTGAGCCTTTACAATGCGATGGATACCATAAGAAACCGTTATGGTGAATTGAGTGTCCAAAAAGCATCGGCCATGGGCGCAAAAACTATTGGGCGTTTCCAAAATCCATTTAATGGCGAACCACCTATTTTATTAGCACATAGAAAACAATAATGTACATTAACTGTCATACATATTATTCCTTGCGTTTTGGAACTTTTTCAGAAGTAGACCTTTTGGAACTTGCACAAAAAAACAGCATTTCAACATTGGTGTTAACAGATATTAATAACACATCGGCATGTTTAAATTTTACACGAAAAGCAAAGGGATTCAATATAAAACCAGTTATTGGTATTGATTTTAGAAATGGCGTTTCGCAGCAGTTTGTTGGTATTGCCAAGAATAATGAGGGCTTTCAGGAGTTGAATACATTTTTATCAGAGCATTCTCATCACAAAAAAAACATTCCTAATGAGGCGCCTTCATTCCAGAATGTGTTCATTATTTATCCTTTTGAAAAGGTGTTGCAAAATGAAAAGAAAGTGTTTCATGATAATGAATTTATAGGGGTGTCTGTGGAAGAGCTAAAGAAGTTACCCTTTTCAGCATATAAATCATATACCGATAAGTTGGTCATTCAACAGCAGGTTACCATTCGGAATAAAAGAGATTTTAATGCCCATCGTTTATTAAGAGCCATCGATAATAACACCTTGTTAAGTAAGTTGCAATCTTCTGAAGAATGCAAAACCACCGATGTTATGTTGCCTTTGGAAGATTTAAAAACAGCTTGCAATCAGTTTCCGCATATTATTTCTAATACTGAAAAAATATTGGAAGCCTGTTCCATTGATTTTAGTTTTGGAAAAGACCGAATATCACAAAACCAAAGGGTGTATTTAGAATCACCAGAAGCAGATTATGAACTTTTAGAGAAACTATGCGAGGCTAATTTACATAAACGCTATTCCAAGCCTACAAAAAAGGTTAAAGACCGCTTATATACTGAGTTAATCACCATAAAGACCATGGATTTTGTGTCTTACTTTTTAATTAATTATGATATTATTTCCTATTCAAAACGAATGGGGTATATACACGTAGGGCGGGGCAGTGGCGCGAATAGTATTGTGGCCTATATTATTGGGATTACAGATGTAGACCCTATTGAGTTGGATTTGTATTTCGAGCGTTTTATTAATCCTTTTAGAGCATCTCCACCCGATTTTGATATCGATTTTTCATGGAAAGATAGAGAAGATATTACTCAATACATCTTTAAACGTTTTGAACATGTCGCCTTATTAGCCACTTATAACACCTTCAAGTATCGAGGTGTGGTGAGAGAATTGGGTAAAGTATTTGGGTTGCCAAAGGAAGAAATAGATAAGTTGAGTGATGGTAAATATGCAGAATCTACTTTAGATGATATTTCAAAATTAGTTTTAAAGTACGGACAACTTATTAGAGGTTTTCCAAACCATTTGAGTGTACATTCTTGTGGCGTATTGATTTTAGATAAACCCATTCATTATTATTCAGCGACTGATTTACCTCCAAAAGGCTTTCCAACCATTCAATTTGATATGATTATTGCGGAAGATGTGGGTGTTTTTAAATTTGATATTTTAGGACAACGGGGTTTGGCTAAAATAAAGGAAGCGATTGAAATTGTTCAGTACAACAGACCCGAACTCCCACCCATAGATATTACCCAAGTCGAGGCGTTTAAAAAGGACCCGAACATCAATGACCTTTTAAAAAGAGGTAAAGCAATTGGGGCTTATTATGTAGAATCTCCTGCCATGCGAGGCTTGATGCAAAAGCTACAAACGCAGGATTATTTAGGGTTAGTAGCGGCGAGTTCTATTATTCGTCCAGGGGTTTCTGGTTCAGGCATGAAAAAAGAATTTATCATCAGGCAGCGGTATCCAGAAAAACGCAAAGAAGCGAATTCCATGTTATTAAAAATTATGCCAGAGACTTATGGTATTATGGTGTATCAAGAAGATGTGCTGAAAGTAGCCAATCAATTTGCAGGACTCACTTTAGGAGAAGCCGATGTGTTGCGTAGAGGCATGAGCGGTAAGTTTAGGTCACGAACGGAGTTTGTAGCAGTGGAAGCGAAGTTTATTAAAAATTGTAAAGAAAGAGGCTATCCAGAGGCATTAACCTTTGAGGTGTGGGATCAAATAAAAAGCTTTGCAGGGTACGCTTTTGCAAAGGGGCATTCGGCTTCTTATGCTGTAGAAAGTTACCAAAGTTTATATTTAAAATGCTATTTCCCCTTGGAGTTTATGGTGGCTGTTTTAAATAATGGTGGGGGTTTTTATAGTACAGAGCATTATATACATGAGGCTAAAATGTGTGGTGGTTTGGTGCACCCGCCATGTATTAATAATAGCGATCATCCCAACCTGATAAAGGAGAAAACTATTTATTTGGGCTTTGGTTACTTGAAAAGTTTGGAAGCATTAACCATTAAAAGATTCCTGACGGAGCGAAATTTTAATGGCATATTTAATTCTTTAGATGATTTTATCGATCGGGTTTCTATTAGTATTGAACAAATAACCATATTAATTAGAATTGATGCTTTTAGATTTACCGAACGTTCAAAAACGGAATTGTTATGGGAAGCTATTTTTAAACTGAATGTTACTAAGCAAGGCACAACACAGGCCCGTTTATTTAAGCCCAACCACAGGCAGTTTAATTTGCCAACGCTTACAATTACGTATATTGAAGAAGCTTATGACCAGATAGAGTTGCTTGGGTTCCCGTTGTGTAGTTATTTTGATTTGATGGATGAAGTATGTCAGGAAAACATAAAGGTAAATGAATTAAATAAATACATAAATAAGGATGTGTTGCTGTATGGTATTTTAGTAAACACCCGTTTCCATAATACTTCTACAGGTAAATTAATACGGTTTTGCACCTTTGTAGACAGAGATGGTAGCTACTTTGATACGGTACATTTCACCAAAGTAGTTGATAAATACCCAATTAATGGTATGGGGGTTTATGCCTGTTATGGGAAGGTTACCGAGGAGTTTGATTTTTGTAGTTTAGATATTATTTGGTCAAATAAAATGTCTTTAAAACCGGACCCGCGAGGTTTGTAGTATAGAAGTTAGGGGAGAGTCTCTTACGGTAAGCATGTGGGGTACTCAAAAAGGGCTAAAGAGCGTGTTATTCAAAGTAATTCGTAATTTTTTTTTAGTATGTATTGCGTTGGTGTATAGGAGAGTAAAAGTTATTCTATTCAAAAAAAACAGCCAATATTTTAGAGTTATTACGCTGATATTTAAAATGGAATATCATAAATAATTATTTCAATTTTAAGCATACTTCACATTCGTTTTGTTCTTTAAAAAAAGGGAAACGCTATTAAAAGCAAAAATAGTATTATAAATGGTGAAGATTTTGGAAGATTTTTGCTTTAATTGTGATTAACATTGTTTTTGCTAATTTCTTGTAAATCAATTCATATAAAATTACTCTTAATTTAAATAGTGGTTTTGTTGTTCAGTGAATTTTAAAAGACTCTAAATTTTATGAAACGTACCCTGTTAATTGCACTTGTTTTTACGGCAACACTTTTAGGGCTTTTTTTTATTCCTTTAACAGGCGAAATTGAAAATACGTTTGTATTTTTTCTAGGGCGTTTTCATCCTATCATCCTTCATCTTCCAATAGGTGCTTTAGTTGTGTTATTTCTTATGGAAATGATGAATAGCCTGCGTCCTAACTTAAATTTGGACGAAGCTTGTAATATTCTACTTTGGTTCTCGGTCTTCAGTATCATTCCAACCATTATTTTAGGTTTTCTTTTGGCGTCATCAGGAAATTATGATGATGATTTATTAAGTTTTCATAAATGGTTAGGCTGGTTTACGGCTCTAATTTGTGTTTGGTTACTTGTTTTGCGACAAAAAAAATCTTCCAAAAACATAAATAATGTATCACGTTCTTATAAGGTGTTTTTATTTGTTAATGTAGTTTTACTATCGCTAGCAGGTCATTATGGAGGCGCTTTAACACATGGTTCGAGTTATTTAACCAAATACATGCCTTCTAGTTTGAAGACGGTATTAGGGGTTAGTGATGCCAATTCGGAGTATTTAGCAATTAACAAAGAAAACGATTCGACATCTCAGGAGGCTTTGCATTTTAAAAATAAGGTGCAACCTATTATGGAGGCTTATTGCTATGAATGCCATGGACCAGATAAACAAAAAGGAGATGTTCGTTTAGATGCTTTAAATTGGGACATGATAAATGGACCAGATGCGGAAGGGTGGCATTCTGCTTTGGATATGATTAATTCAGGCGATATGCCTCCAGAAAAAGCGCCGCAATTAAAGGATGATGAGCGTCGTGCTGTGGTAGATTGGATGACTGAAAATCTTGAAAAAGCAGCCGAAGTGAAGCAAAAGAGTAATAAAGGTGTGATGCGAAGATTAACAAAATCGCAGTATACCAATTCGCTTAATGATTTACTTGGTGTTTATGTGAATTTTGGAGATGTGCTTCCTGATGATGGAAAATCGAAAATGGGCTATAGCAACAACGGAAGTATCCTTCAAACCTCTGCATTACATATTGATTATTATCAAAAAATAGCGCGAGAGGCCTTAGATAAAGCCATTGTTTTTGGAGATAAACCAGAATCAAAACGCTATAAAGTGACTCTAGGAAAAAAAATAGGGGATGGTAAAACAGGCGCAGAATATGGAGGCTACCAAACGGCAGCTATAAGTAATAAAGATTTATTGGTAGAGATTTTAAATGACCAAGGGAAACCAATTAAAGCTGCAACAAATCAAGAAAATGATACTTTAACAGCTTTAAAGAACAAGATTGGAATTGGCATGCGCGGTTCTGCCAGTAACCGTTATAGTGTGGTTAAAGAGGGCATGTTGCTAAATTCAGCATTACCAGCAAAAGAAGTGACGCCTAAGTCATGGCAAGGGCCTTCGCCAAATTTAAAGTTATTGGTTAAAGAAGATTTCCCTAGAACAGGCGATTTTGTATTTAGGGTAGAGGCTTCAAAAGGGTATAATTCGGTATCTGTGGAGCGTCTTATCGATTTAAGAAAAAAAGAACCAGCACGAAAGTCTTCGAAAGCCATTCATATTGCAGCAAAGGATATTAAAAATCCTAAAAATTTCATCTTAAAGAATAACCGTTGGTTATTGCCTAATAACGTTGCAAACAACGTTCGAACCTCTTTCAATTATTCTGTTCCTAAGGCTGGAATATATCAAGTAGACTTGGTGCATCCTTATGTGTCTGAAGATGCGATGCCTTCATACCAATTAGGTCTTTTAGGAGGCAATAAAGAAGGTGTTGTTGGCGAACGTTTGTACATGGATAAGAACTTAAAGGGTTCAGATCAAATTATCACCCCAGTTACATTGGTTTATTTATCAGAAGGAGAACATAAAGGTTTTATTGGCGGAAAGTTTTTTGTAGGTTTTAGTCATATTGTATTAACGCCATTACCTGAAAATGATCCATTACCAAAAATTCTTGAAAAAGAAGCAGACAGAAATAATTTAAAATATGCATCAGTTAACCCATCAATTCAAGTTTTTGCTGGTTCAAGGACAGATGATGGTATGGATTATAAAACCTTTGGTGAATCGGTAGAAGTAATAACGCCTGCAGGGAAATATCAAAGCTTTGAATTTAAAGGTAGGTTGGAAAATTTACCAATACCACTTGGAAGTGCGCAAGTAAGTGGCGATCTAGCAAACATTCTAACCGTAGGACTTTGGAATAACCATCTTGTTAAAGACGGAAGTTTTAATGGGCCGCCATTACTTATAAAATCGGTAGAGTTAGAGGCGCCTTATCATCCTGTATGGCCACCAAAAAGTCACACAAGTATCTTTTTTGATTCGCCTAATAAAGCAAAAGTTGAGATTTATACAGAAGAAGTGCTTACCCGTTTTATGGAACGTGCTTTTAGACGCAGCCTTAACCCCGGAGAACTAAATCGTTATATGGATTTCTGGAGAAGTATTAAAGATGACTTTGACCGTTATGAAGATGGTGTTAAAGAAGTGTTAGTTGCAGTGCTTTGTTCACCTAATTTCATCTACTTGTTTGAACCGGAAATTCCAAAAACAGATAAATCAAAAAAGTCAGATGATGAATTTTATTTAGCGTCACAACTGTCTTATTTTCTGTGGAATTCACCTCCAGATAAAAAACTCATGGCATTAGCAGCCGAAGGAGATTTATACGATGAGTTGCCAGAACAAATCGAACGTATGGTAAAAGATCCTAAAATATCTCGAATGATTCATTCTTTTTCTTATGAATGGTTGCGTTTAGATAGGCATAAAAGCATGGATACTGATGTTAAGGAGTATGAAGATTATACGCGTTTTGTGAAAGAAGATATGTTTAAGGAAACCTACACATTCATTCATCATATATTAAAAAATAACTTGAGTATCATGAATTTTATCGATTCAGATTTTGCGATGTTAAATCAGAATCTTGCCGAATTTTATGGTATTGACCGAGTAAAAGGCAATGCATTTCGCCCTGTAGCATTATCTAAAGATGAACACAGAGGCGGCTTACTTTCACAAGGCGCTTTTTTAAACGGTCATTCAGATGGTATTCAGGCGCATCCTATTAAGCGTGCTGTATGGTTGAAAGAAAAAATATTAGGAGATACACCGCCGCCACCGCCGCCAAATGTGCCTCAATTAGACCCTGATACACCAGGCTTTGAAAATCTTACATTGAAAGAACAGTTGTTTTTGCATAGAAACAATCCCTCGTGTTTAGATTGTCATCTTAAAATAGATCCTTATGGAGTTGTATTTGAAAATTATGATGCTGTTGGAAGATATCAGCTAACCGCGAAAGGGAAACCAATAGATTCAAAATCAAAATTACCCGATGGAACAGAGGTTGAAGGTGTTCAAGGAATTAAAGAGTATATTTTAAGACTTAAAAAACAAGATTTTACAAGAGCCCTAGTCGAAAATATTTTTGCGTATGCTTTAGGTCGAGACGTTGGGTTTGCAGATAATAAAGAAATAGATAGGATTGTTGAAGCGGTTGTTGATAACGATTTCCGTTTTCAAACGGTCATAGAACAGGTTGTTTTAAGTCCGTCATTTTATGAAAAAGAACAAAGTTGGTTTAATAAAATATTTGGATTATGAGTAAGAAACCTTGGCATTTAGATCGTCGTACTTTTTTGAAAGGATTGGGAGTAGCATGCATGTTGCCCTATTTTGAAGGCATGGCAATGAATAGTTTTTCAAAGTTTATAGAACCCTTAGCACCTAAGCGTTTATGTTTTCTATATTTTCCAAATGGTGTTGGCTTGCCACCACAAGAAAGTTCATATCATAAAGATTGGAATTGGTTTCCAAGCGGTGAAGGGGCCAATTATAAATTAACAAAGTCACTAGCACCTTTAGCTTCTTATAGAGACGATATATCTATAATGGGCGGTTTAAGTCATCCATATAGTCGTAACGTTTTGGGGCACATGGCAGGCGATTCATGGTTAACAGGAGGCGATTTACGTGGTGAATATAAAAATAGTGTTTCAGTAGATCAAGTCGCTGCTGAAAAATTGAGTAAATACACCCGTTTCCCATCCTTGATATTATCAACGGATGGTGGTGTAGGGTATAAATCAAGAACATCAACATTATCCTTTAATTCATCAGGAAGACCACTTCCTTCAGAACACCGTCAGCGTGAAATTTTTGAACGTTATTTTTCACCAGCAGGAGGCGCATCAACTCATGAAAGAAGAAAAAGCATAAACCAAGGCAAAAAAATTGTGGATTTGGTATTAGAAGATAGCAAAAGTCTTGAAAAACGTCTAGGTTCTAATGATAAAGCTAAATTAGATGAATACCTAACCTCATTGAATCAAGTTGAGCAGCAAGTAAAACGTAATGAACAATGGTTGGACGTGCCCATGAAAGAATTTGATGCCAGTTTAATTAACCTAGATGTAGATCCAACATCGGCACCAGATGATTATGTACGCTCTATGTTAGATTTGATGGTTCTTGGCTTTCAAACCGATTCTACGCGAGTAATGAGTTACATGATGGCACGTGAAGATGGTATGGGCTTTGGTGATAATTTTCCAAAAATGGCATTGGGTTTAAAAGGGCATCATAGTATTTCGCACGATAAAACGACTGGCCATTGGGGCGATTGGGGGCGTTTAGACCAGTGGTATGCTAAGCATTTTGCCTATTTTATCAATAAAATGAAAAACACAAAAGATGAACATGGATCATTATTAGATAACACTTTGATTCTTTACGGAAGTGCCTGTAGTTCCACACATAATGCTCGTAATTGTCCGCTTATTTTAGCTGGCGGTTCTAATCTTGGCGTAAATCACGGTACGTATACTAAGTTCAATGAAAAAGAAGTGCGATTGTCTAACCTATTTGTGAGCATGCTAAATAAGGTAGATGTTCACACAGAAAGTTTTTCAGACAGTACAGGTAGACTGCCTTCTATTCTTTAAATACAATCAATTTCACCAACCAACTAAAATTAAATACATGATCAAGAAAGAGCGCATTCCTGTTGTAAGCAAGGAGTTATTATTCCCTTTTATTATTATCACTTCTTTATTTGCTTTATGGGGTATTGCTAATGATTTAACCAACCCAATGGTGTCTGCTTTCAAAAAAGTGATGCCAGAATTATCGAATATTCAAGCGTCTTTAGTGCAATTTGCATTTTATTTTGGGTATTTTTTTATGGCATTTCCGGCAGCTTTATTTATCAGACGTTTTAGTTATAAATCGGGTATTCTATTAGGGTTAACCTTGTATGCTATTGGCGCTTTTATGTTTTATCCGGCCGCTATGTATGAAGAATATAACTATTTTTTAATTTCACTGTGGGTTATAACATGTGGTTTGGCATTTTTAGAAACTACTGCAAACCCTTTAATTTTAGCATTGGGAGATAAAAGAACAGCTACCCAACGTTTAAATTTAGCACAAGCGTTTAATCCCGTGGGGTCACTTACCGGAATGATTATAGCTCAAGTATTTGTATTGCAAGCACTGCGATCTGATGATTACACTGCTGAAGCTTATAACGCATTGGCATCAACAGAATTGGCTGCCATTCGCGAAAACGATTTAAGTGTCATCAGTATTCCGTATTTAAGTTTAGGTGTTTTGGTTTTAATTATTATGGTCATTATTGCATTTACAAAAATCCCTAAAACAGCTGTAGAAGATAAAATGAGTCTTTCCGATTCATTAAAGAAATTAACCGCTAATAAAACATATCTAAACGGTGTTTTGGCTCAGGCAGCTTGTGTTGGTTCGCAAATTATGTGTTGGACCTACATTTTCCATTATGTAGATAATTTAAATGAAAGTACAGGTAGTAATATTACAGCAACCCATTACAATGTGGCTGCTATGGTTTTGTTTTTATCTGGCCGATGGATTGGAACCGCTTTAATGAAAAAAGTAAATCCACCAAAAGTGTTAATGCTATTTGGTTTGGGTGGCGCTTTGGCGAGTATTGGAGCCATCGTATTACCTGGTATGGCTGGGTTAATATCGCTGGTTGCTATTTCTGTTTTTATGTCTATTATGTTTCCTACCATTTATGGTATTGCTTTAAAAGATATGGGAGACGAAGCTAAAATTGGTTCTGCAGGATTGGTTATGGCTATTGTTGGTGGCGCACTTATGCCAATTGTTCAAGCTGCTATTTTAGATTTAGGTGGCGATGGTTTGGCCGATATTAATTTTTTAGGGTATATCCCAGAAGTTAATTTATCGTTTATTTTACCAGCGTTATCTTTAGCGTTTGTGGGCTATTATGGTTATAGTAGCATAAAAACGATGGTAAGTAATTCGTAATATGAACTTGAGAATAAAACAAAATCATTATTTTTTTCATTGGCTGCTATTTGTAGTGTTTGCTTTTTTAGGATTGTTTTCCTGTAAAGAAAATCAAGGCAGTGTGGTTCAAGTGCCAGATAGCGAGAACCAATGGCCTATGTCAGGAGGTCCCGATGGTAGTTATAAAATAAAAACAACTTTAAAGGTTCCTGTAAAATGGTCTGTTCGTGATAACGAAAATATTAAATGGAAAAAAACACTTCCAGCAGGAGGCCAAAGCGGAATAGCAGTTTGGGATGATAAGTTGTTTTTCACCATTAATCCGCCCTTAGATACGCCGGCTTTTTCAGTGTTGCAATCTCAGTTTGATAAAGCTCAAACAGAATACAATACTATTTATACAGCTGAACTGAATATCTTAAAGAATACGGGAGACGCTGATTTTAAAAAAGTATTCCGCTTAAAAAAGGACGCTTTAAATAATTGGGAAGCCTTTCTAGCCTTAAATGAAAACTATCAAAATCTTCCGACTGAAAAAAAGCAAAATACGTTTAACCGTTTGCTTACTAGGAGTGAGGAAGGCCGCATGTATTCCGAAGCCAATAAAAATTTGATGGATTATGTGAATTCAAAATCGGATGCGGTATTAAAGCGTTACGAGCAATTTAAACTTGCAGAAAAAGCATTGGAAACCAGACCTACCGGGACTGATGTGGTTTTGTATTGCATGGATGCCAATAACGGAGAAACATTGTGGACACAAACTGTAAAAGGGCTGCTTCCGAGTGACTATAATTATGCGTTTAGCGATTCTACAACACCTTGTCCCATGACCGATGGCGACTTTGTTTGGGCGATTAATGCTAGCGGAGGTATGGCGTGTTTTTCAATGGAAGGTGATTTGGTTTGGGAACGTACCTGGATGCCAACTGTGGGCAGACCTTTTAATAAACAATTTGATTCAGTTCTTTTTCAAGATGTAATTCTAAATGTAGAACCTCCATTTGAAAATGATTCAACACGCGTAAAAGATTGGAATTATTTACACGCTTTTAATAAATATACAGGAAAGCATCTTTGGACGACTAAAGAGGCAATAACCCATTATAACACACCTGTTATTGGAGAAACTGCCGATGGGAAACCAGCGATTCTTATAGCGCGTGGTGGTCCGCATGGTGTTCCTGAGCGTCCTGTTGGCTTAAGTTTAATAAGCTTGGACGAAAAAAATGCGGGTAATGCTTTATGGAATTGGGAACCTGAAGCGCCTAATAAGCTTTCTGGTTATGGCGCTCTAAACACGCAACATTGGGATAAAGAAAAAGTGTCGTGGATTTATAAATGTGAGGAAAATTTAACCGTCAATTCTGTAACAGGAAAATTGATTGGTCAAAAAGCATTACATACTGTTGACCAATATATTTATAACGAAGACACTAAAAAATATACGTTAAAAGAAAATGTAGTACTTCAAAATTCTGAAAACGAATTCCATTGTAATATGGCTGTAAACGATTATACGTATTACATGGTGATGCATAAACCATTTATAGCTCGCCATCATATAGTAACAGGAAAAAACGAACATTTAGAATTACCTTTTGAAAAAGATAGCGATGGTGGTTTTATTTGGAAAATTCCGCAAACGAATGATGGGTTGAATGCCAAAGGGCAATTGCACAGTAATGATGCACGTGTTATGGGAGATGGTTTTCAGCGTTCGTTTTTAGGTTCGCCGGTAATGGTTAATAATTATATATTCTTTACAAATGCCGTGGGTATGGTGTATGTTATTGATACGAATACGGAACATTTTGATGAAACTGCTTTGGTTTCAGTGAACGATTTAGGTGAAAAAAGAAAAACATGGACCGTGAACACCTTAAGTTTTGCCAACGGACATATATATCACCGAACTTTGAAGGAGATCATTTGTATTGGAGAATGACTCATTTGAAATTAAAAAAGTAACCCATGAATAAATTAATCAGTCAATTCAAATTACCTCTATTTTTAGGTATTTTTATACTAATAACGAGTCCTTTTTATGCACAAGAGATAGTGTTTTCTGAATCTCCAGAAGATTATCAATTGTATGCACGTGATTCATCGGGTAAAGCATCCGTACTATTTAATGGAACGGTAAAAGGAAAACCAGGTTTTAAAGTGTTTACGTTAAAAGTGTATCAAGATGGAACATTGTATGACACCCAAAAAGACACTTTAAAAGGAAATAAAATTTCAGTTTCAACTAAAATTCATTCAGGTTTACACGAGTTTAAGTTTGAATTTTATATCAAAAAAAATAATGTAGATAGTCTTTATTTTACTGCAGATCATGTTGTTTGTGGCGATGCATATATTATTACGGGTCAATCTAATTCTCATGCTAGCAGTAATTTGTCAACGTACAGTAATCCGTATTGTAGAAGCTTTGGAGTTAAAACAGGATATGAAAGTTATAAGGAGGAAGATGAAAAAGTACGTTGGGGTTTAGCAACAGGCAATTTACAAGGCTTAAATGGTGTTGGTGGCTGGTTCTCTAAAAACCCTTTAGGAGTTGGTGTTTGGGGTATGGAGTTGATGAGATTTATTGTAGAAAAGCACCAAGTACCTGTATGTATTATAAATGGTGGGAGTGGTTCGTCTTCTATAGAACAGAATATGCTGTACCCAGAACAATCGTCGTTGGAAACAAGTTTTGGAAGGTTAGCGTATCGTGTGAATGAGGCCGGTTTAAAAGATAAAATTAAGGCTATTTTTTGGCATCAAGGGGAATCCAACTCTGTTAAGAGGGAAAGTTATGAAGCTTACGCGTCAAATTTTGAGATACTTTTAAACGATTGGAAAAGAGTTTATACAGGTTTAGAAGAAGTTTATTTGTTTCAATTACATCAAGGTTGTGGACGTTCAAAAGAATCTTATGGTTCAGAAATTCGTGAGGTTCAAAATCAAATAGCAAACAAATATGAGATGGTCCATATCATGTCCACCATGGGAGTTCCAGGTCATGATGGTTGCCATTTTTCGTATGAAGGCTATTTAGAGTTTGCAAAACGTATTTTCCCGCTGGTTTCCCGAGATTTCTATGGTGAAAAATCAGATAAAGCTATAACACCTCCAAAGTTATTAAATACATATTATGAAAGTCCGAAACAAATTCGTTTAACATTCGATCAGCCTATTTTTACAGAATTAGAAAAGGATGTAAAAGGGATAAAGCGTTTTTTAAAGGATCAGTTTTTCTTTAGTAATACGTTGAATGAAGATCATGTTTTAGTTAAAGTTGAACGTTTAGAGCATCATGAAAACGCTGTTATTCTATTTCTAGAAGCCACTTCAAAGTTTAAGTACGTGTCCTATTTACCAAGTAAATATTACGAGCAAACAACGGATGTTTATAATGGGCCGTGGTTATTTGGAAGCGAAAATAATATTGGAGCTTTAAGCTTTCACCAACAGCCAATCTCGAGTTCTAAAGATTTAGTGTCTAATAAACAATCGACTTGGAATGGATATAAAATGATTGATTCTACTTTAAATGGTGCTAATTTCAAAGTCGTATTTCCAAAGAAACAAAATAAAAACAAGGATTGGATTTGGAGAGCGCGCTTTTGGGGGCATGAACCACAAACCGATTTAGCCCTTTTAGAACAAGGGTTTCATTTGGCATATATAGATGTAGCAGGATTGTTTGGAAGTGAACAAGCCATTGCTGTTTGGGATGGTTTCTATGAATATGTTACCAAAACTTATAGGTTAAATCCAAAAGTGGTTTTGGAAGGAATGAGTAGAGGTGGACTTATTATTTTTAATTGGGGAAACCGAAATGCTGAAAAAGTAGCTTGTATTTATGCCGATGCACCTGTTTGTGATTTTAAAAGTTGGCCAGCCGGAAAGGGAAGTGGAGAAGGTTCCGCCAAAGCATGGGCTGGGTGCTTAAATACATACGGGTTTTCAGAAGAAGTGGCGCTTCAATTTAACGGGAACCCCGTCAATCATATGGAGCGTATTGCTAGTTTTAAAGTGCCTATTTTATCTGTTGTTGGCGATGTGGATGTTGTGGTACCTGTTTCAGAAAACACGGCGTTATTACAAAAAAGATTAATTTCATTGGGATGGGATTTATCTATAATTCATAAACCAGAAGTAGGGCACCATCCTCATTCATTAAAAGATCCAAAACTAATTGTTGATTTTATTTTAAAACATACAGGGAATTAGTTGGGTGTTAATGGTATTCGGTAAGTTATAAGGTTTCCTCTAATCGTAATTAGTAAGTTTTATAAATAGGTCGTTTTAGTAGTCATTTCAGAAATAGCAACAAAGCGCATTATATAATATGAATCTTATAAAATTATAGGACAGTATTTACATTAATAGTAGCTGTAAGCGTCTTTTATGAAATTTAAAATATAAGTGTTAAACTTCTATATAAGAGAAGGTTATTCATAAGACTAATGGTTATCTTGCGGCGAAATTTTATTTGAAATTTTTCAGATAAATTAAAAGAGGGATTTAAAATGAATGCAATTTTCACAGATGCTAGTTTTCAGAATATAAATAATGTAGCAAATCGTTATAGAATAAGTGTTAATGCGGTTATAGATTTAACGCAAGCACTTATGAGAAGTAATGGAACTATGGCGCAATTTAACATACCAGAATTAGGCGGTGGTGGCCAATGGATGCAAGGAGGCATGACTATGGTTGGAGATATGTTTAACAACCAATTAAAATATACTGTAGATGGTCTTTGTATTGAATTGTCAAATTTGATAAACCAAGGCGGGATACAATATGTGCCGTTACCAAAAATACAAAATCAAAATCAGGGTGGTTTTCAGTCTGGTTCAAACGGAAATTGGTGGGGAGATTTAGGCTTTCCTAATTCTACTGGAAGTCAAAATAATACGAGCTATGCTATTTTTTCGAATATTGGACGCCTAGCGATTCAACAAAACGGAAAAGTAACGATATTTGATACATTAGATCATCAAATAGGAGGAATAGGGCAACAGCAAAGTGGTACTTATTCTGTAACATTTACCAGCCAATACGGTACAGTAAATTTAAATTTTTTACCTATTGTTTTTGGAGGTGACGATAGCCCAAAACCTCAAGAAGTAAATAATACTAACGTAATAGATAATCAACCAACACCTTTAGCTCCAGACCCCATTCAAGTAATCAACAATACTACAAGTGATTTGGAAGAGGATATTTTTGGTAAAATTGAAAGATTAGCAGGTTTAAAAGATAAAGGAATTCTTTCTGTTGAAGAGTTTGAAAATAAGAAAACTGATTTATTAAGTAGATTGTAAAAATATTTTTTTTTACATAATGTAAAGCTCAACTTCCTAATTAGTTTTTTAGTAAGTTGGGCTTTGTTTTGTTTACAGCGGTTTCTGGGGTTGTTTTTATAAGAAAATAAAATTTTTACGACTAAAGTTTCATCTAACTAATTTTTATTCATGGCAGTTCAGGATATTATTAACTATTCGTACCAAGATATTTTCACATTAAGTGTTGTTCAATTTGAAAAAGCATGTGTTTTTAGTAAACCAGAACAAGTTAATGAGTATAGTATTTACTGGATAAAAAAAGGAAAAGGTGTCTATAATATAGATTTTGAAAACTATGAATTTCAAGATAATATTTTATTCTTTTTGTCGCCAGGTCAAGTGTTTTCTGTGGCTTCAGAAGAAATTGAAGAAGCGTATCGCTTAACTTTTGTTCGTGATTTTTATTGTATTCAAACACACGATAGAGAAGTGGCTTGTAACGGTATTCTTTTTAATAATATTTATGAAACCCCTTTTGTGAAACCGTGTGAGAGTGATACTCAAAAACTAAAGTTCATTTTAGAAAGCTTAATTGAAGAATTTAAAACGAGTGAAGCGGCACAGTATGATATGCTTCAAGCCTACTTAAAACAATTTATTATTCATGCAGTAAGAGTTAAAAAAGAACATCATGTTATTAAACAAGATGCTGAGACCAAACTCTTTAAAGATTTTAGTGTATTAGTAGAACAAAATTATAAAACGCTTCATACTGTAACGGACTACGCAGGCAGACTTGGCATATCACCTAAATCCTTAACCAAGCATTTTAATAAAATGGGTACACAAACACCCAGCGATTTTATTAAAAACCGAATTATCCTGGAAGCCAAGCGTCAACTTATTTATACAAACCAGGCTGTAAAACATATTGCCTACGATTTAGGTTTTAACGATTCGGCATACTTTAGTAGGTTTTTCACCAAAGCCACAACAAAATCACCATTACAATTTAAAAAAGAATACTAGAGCTTTCTTTAAGTATTAATTATTTGGACTAGACCATAAAGGTCTGGTTTTACATGGCACCTTTATTTCTGTATACGGAATCAAATAAAGAACGTTTCTGCCACTGCTATGTAATTACGATATCTTCAAATATACTAGCGGCGTAACTCATTCAGCCATAAAAATCCCCCAATAAATACTCTTAAAAGCCTTATGAAATAGGCAAGTCCAAGCATAAGGAACCTTTGTCCATTTTTCAAGGCTTGTTCTCGTCGCATCTTTGCAGTGTAATTAATTAGTAACATTAAAACACAAACAATATGAGAGCAACAAATAATAAGGAATGTCCAAACTGTTGGGGATATCAAGAATATGACGAACAGAAACCAGAGCAACAAGTTTGCGAATGTAAATAATAGAATAATTAAATATATAAAGTAATTACTAATAACATTCCTGTTTATGCAGGAGATAAAAACAAAAATTATGAGCACAAGAATTGAAACATTAAACCCAGAAACAACAACAGGTAAATCGAAAGAGCTATTTAATGCCGTACAAAAGAAATTAGGATTTATTCCAAATTTAATCAAGGTGTTTGGTAATTCTCCAGCAACATTTCAAACTTATTTAAGTTTAGGAGAATTGACTGCTAGCGGAAACTTTAGTAACAAGTTTAGAGAACAATTAGCCTTGGCTATTGCAGAAGAAAACTCATGTAACTATTGTTTATCTGCCCATACAGCTATTGGTAAAATGAATGGTTTAACTGAAGAGCAAGCAGAATTAAGTCGTCAAGGTATTGCCGCTGATGCAAAGGCACAAGCAGGCCTGCAATTTGCACAAGCTGTAGCAAAAAACAGAGGACAAGTGTCTACAGAAGCTATTAAAGCAGTTAAAGAGGCTGGTTATAACGATGGTGATATTTTAGAAATAGTTTTAAATGTAGTGTCTAATACGCTTACAAACTATGTAAACCATATTGCGGAAACTGAGGTGGATTTTCCAAGTGTTGAAGCAGGGAAATTTTTAGTAACAGCAAATTAATTATAGAAACATTAACTTAAAAATGAAAAACATGAAAAATTTATTAGCAGGATTATTTTTAGTACTAATTACATGGACTACTCAAGCGCAAAATGTAGTGACTAAAAACGTAAAAACAATTTCTTTAGAACAAACAGCTGGCGAGTTTACACAAAAACAACTAACGCTGCAGGAAGGGACTTATGTATTTGAAGTTTCAAATAATAATGCAGCGCCAGAAGTTGGCTTAGTGTTAATAGAAGCAGGGAAAGATGGTTCAGATTCTAAAAATCATATAGCAGATGCTTATGTGTCCCAAATGGTAAAACATGGAAAGACCGAATCGTCTAAAGAAGTAACACTTATAAAAGGAACGTATAAGTATTTCTGTCCTTTTAATAAAACACCAGAATACACTTTAGAAGTTAAGTAGGGAATGGTTAAAGATGATTATTAAAAAAGCGAGCTGTGAGGCTCGCTTTTTTTTTGCGTATAATGGTTTTATATGTGTTGATTATGTGTAATGGATTGCATATCATTTACTTAGTGTTTTTTTAATTCTTATTTAAGAATTTTAGATACTTTCTGTTTTTTTTTAAACCTTAAAAAGCTTGTGAAGCCACGCTGTGTGGCAATTATTACGATTTAAATCTTACTATTTCATTTATATAATTGTAATTTCTTACTCACCACTCATCGTTAAAAAAACACGTTTAGACTGTATTGAAAAACACATCTAATTTTATTAGGCCCTTTAACGAGTTTTTAGTTGTTTTCACGAGAATATTTGTTTGATGTAGGATTCGCCTTTATTTTTGGCTTGACTATTTTAAATACTTAATTACCCAAATTCAAATACTTCTCTTGACAAATTTAGATGTTTTAAGATAACATCTTTTTTATAACTAAAGTATTTATGCCTAAAACATATCCATTAAATAATAAATCATGATTAAGAATTACATTTATTTATTGCCCGAATAATTAGCTAATCTCTTTATAGCTATATCTCGTTTATACATTTATTCAAAATTTAAAATAACTAGGGCATATGAAAATTGCTACTTTGCGTTCCATTTTTAAAAGGTTTTTTCCTGCTATAAGTTTTTCTGTACTTATGGTCTTTTCGATATTGGTTTTTGGTTTAAATCCATTACCCAAATCCCACAGTAATATAAGCGTAGAATTATATTCCGTAGAGGACTTTCTAGTTCCTGAAGGCTCTATAATTATTGATATGGGAGTTGTTCCTCAAACCATTAAAAACGGGTTAAAGCCTTATGGACTTGTCCATTCATTATTAAAGTATCATGGTACGCCTGTATTGTGGTCAATTAACCCTAATAAAGTGAAAGACGGTATTGATTTTACCGTAGACGGGAAAGGTTTTAAGGGAGGTCCCTTTATTGTTTCGAAAGATTATTTGACGAACGATGTTATGGCAGTCATAAATTTATGGGTTGCAAAAGGAGTTGTTACCTATAAAACGCAGTCTGCAGTGTCTGTTCCTCTTCATCGGGAATTAAATTTTGGCATGCGCTGGGTAATAAATAATAAAAACAGTGGTATTGCTGAAAAATACTTGGAAAATGCAGAAATTCCAAAAAATGATTATAGATCATGTTATGCTAGTGAATTAACTTCTTGTGATGATATTTTCGTTATTCCGCATGCGGATCCAGATTGGGAAGATTTTGGAAATCCTCTGTTAAATTGGAATAATTCAATCGCTAGTGGCGGAAATTCTGGATGGATATGGGCTGGTTGTCAAACGGGTTCAAACCTAGAAAGAGATGTAGATCCAAAAAATTCTAATAAGAGAACAAATTTTTTAGCGCAAAACCCGAATTCTTATCCAGGGAATGTTGATGGATATGGTTTAATTAATCATGGTGATCATAAAGATGCTTCAGGCATAACACCTTATTTAAATGATTTTCATACAGATCCTTTTATGCAGTTTATGGGTAGAACGGATGGCGCTCACGACGGCGGTTCAGAGCAAATATATATGCCATATCCAACGGGAAACTGGAGGAGCACGACAAAAATTGCTGCTTGGGATCCTAATCAGGAAGATGTACTTAAGAATAAGTCACCAGGAAAAGCTGCATTAATTGCATTTGGTCGCGCTTTTGGTGATTCAAAACGTGGTATGGTACTTTATGAAGGAGGTCATGAATTGAAAAATGGTTCTGAAGCTGAAAATGTAGCCGCACAAAGAGTATTCTTTAATTTTTCTTTGGAAGCACTTGCTGAAAAGGCACCAGAAATTGTGGATAATACTAATATGGTTTCAGTCCTTTCAGGAGGGGAATCAGTTCAGTTTAATATACAGGGTATTACAGCAGGGAGCAGTACGGCAACTTATGAGTGGTCTTCAACATGTTCTTCAGGAAGCTTTAGTAGTAAATCTGTAAGAAACCCTATTTATACAGCTGGATATGTGTCCATGGCTCAAGAATGTGTTTTACGTTTAAAAGTTACAGATTCTTGTGGAAGAGTTTCTTTTAAATCTTGGGTTGTTAAAATTAAGCCTTCAACTCCTGAACCGGTAGTTAGGTCTTGTGATTGCTCACCTCTTTATAAGGATTCTAATTTCTCAAATCCTAAATTAGTTTCAGGTGGTGCATTATGTGTTGATGCTGTTTATCGTTTTTCAAATGTTTTTCCTAATAATTCACACGGTACAACTATTGATGCGCTTGTAAGAATAGAACAGTTTAATGGAGGCGCTTCTTTATTAGAAATAGATGTAACATCTACAGGAATTCCTGAAGCATTTCAACCAAGAATAAATAGTACAAACAGTAGCGATCAAAGTGTTGAATTTAGTATAACATTTGTAAGCGGAGGCGGTAATTATGATGATGAGGTTGAACTTTCATACTTTGCATCCCCTTTTGATATTGATGGAGACGGTAATAAAACAAGAGAATATGCCGATATAAGTTTGCCAGATGCCTATTTCGTATCGAATAATACGTTAATAGATATAACCCAAACAGCAACTGTTGTTCGTGGGGAAGCGAGGAATACAAGTACAGCTCCAGGGGGAGATGTATCGGAAGATCCAAAATATACGTTTAGTAGTTACTTCGAAAAGAAATCATCTCTAAGATATAAAATAGGAAAGAAAGATGGAGATAGTGATCGATACTATTCTCTTAGCATGTCTTGCGCTAATTATCAAAATCCAAATTCAGTTTTAATAACGCAACCTGTTATTTGTGGAACCGTGTATGATGTTGAAGGAAACCCTTTAAATAATGTTAATGTTAATATAACCGGATCTGATGGAAGTGTTAAGAATGTAGTTACCGATAGTTCAGGAAAATATAAAACGGTGGTAGAAATACCTGAAGCATTTGTTGATGTTGTATATGAGATACGTGAGTCTGATTTAAACGGTTATATATCTGTTTCTGATGCTGACGGTGCTAATGATAATTTAATTACACGTACCATCAATTTAATGTCTAGCTGTGGTAATGATTTTATTGATGGTGTTCAGCCTGAAATATCAATAGACGGTAAAACGGATATTCTATGCCATGGAACTGCTACAGGGGTGATTAATGTTTCTGGAACAGGAGGAGTTGAGCCATATCAATTTAGTGCAAATGGAGGAACGCTACAATCAAGTCCAATGTTTGAAGGTTTACCAGCCGGATTATATACTGTTGAATTAATAGATTCACTTGGGAACAAAGCGACAGCAAATGTGACTTTATCCGAACCTACAAATCCAATAAATGTTGTAATTACAAAAGAAAATGCAATTAGTTCACAAGGATGTCAAAATGGAGAAGCCACAGCCTCTGTTGGAGGAGGAACAGCACCATACACCTATTTATGGAGTGAAAGTGCAGGGAATCAAACAACAGAAACGGCTATAAATTTACCATCAGGATCACACACTGTGCTCATAACAGATGCTAATAATTGTGCTTTAGAGCAAGGAGTAGTTATCAATTGTTCAAATACCTGTGATGCCAAAATAAAAGTTGATAAAGTAATAAATATTCTTTGTGCAGGAGGCACAACAGGAAAAACAACAGTAAGCGCAAGTTCTACCGCCAATGCAGGAGCTACATTTACTTTTACTTGGAATACCTTACCTGCACAAGTAGATGCAGGAGTTACTTCTAGTACTCTTAATGGACTATCAGCTGGAATTTATACGGTAAGTGTTACTATTGATGGCACGGTGTGCCAACCAGTAGAACAAAGTGTGACTATAGTAGAACCAGCAAGTGTTTTAAATGTTTCTGCGACATCAAGTGATGAGAGTGGCCCCGAAACAGGTGATGGAACGGCAAGCGTTTCCGCTACGGGAGGTACCGCGCCTTATAGTTATTCATGGAATCCAGGAGGAGAAACTTTAGATACTATTACAGGTCTTAGTTCTGGAGATTATACAGTTACAGTAACAGATGCCAATGGATGTACTGCCATGGCTACTGTAACCGTAAATCCAGGTAATTGTAAAAATATTTCAGCCATGGCTACGGCAACTTCAGCAACATGTAATGGCCAAAGTAATGGAACAGTAACAGCAAGTGTTACAGGAGGTTCGGGGTCATTCACTTATTCTTGGAGTCCAGGAGGAGCTACCTCGAAATCCATTACTGGATTACCAGCAGGCAGCTATACAGTTACTGTTACAGATTCAGTAACGCAGTGTACAGTGAATGCAACCGCAAATGTTAATGAGCCAAGTGTATTAAGTTCTGGCATTGCGATTTCGAATATCATGTGTTTTGGTGATTCAAATGGATCTCTAGATTTAACGGTTTCTGGTGGTACATCTCCATATCAGTTTTTATGGAATAATGGAGCTACCACAGAAGATTTGAATAATTTGCCTGCGGGTAGTTATTCTGTAGACATTACTGATGCGAACGGTTGTACAACTTCTAAAACGGCAACTGTTAATCAGCCTAGTTCGGGGTTAATTGTTTCAATTCTTTCACAGGATAATACTATTTGTAATGCGAGTTCAGGGTCTTTAAGAGTTGAGGCTTCTGGAGGAACAATACCTTATTCTTTTAGTTTAAATGGAGTATCTCAAGCGGCAGGTGAATTTACAAATTTGGAAGCGGGAGATTACATACTTAATGTTATTGACGCTAATGGGTGTGAAATAACACAGGATATTTCAATTCTAGTGAATTGTACCGATGCAGAGAATGACATCAACACAACATATGTTGATACCCCGGTATCGGGTAATGTTTTAACCAATGATACAGA
>NZ_JAUPED010000012.1 GCF_030552475.1 Mariniflexile sp. AS56
GTAAAAATGAAAACCGCCTTAAAAGACGGTTTTGAATTATAGTTTTGTATTTTATAATAGGCTTGTGCAACGATTACGGTTGTTAAACGAAGTTAGTTGTTTTTTCTTATAAAGTCAAACTTTCAAAATTCAGTCCCCTTATTTTTTGCGGTTCGGTAACACTGCCATGCTCAATAAAAAAGATTAGGAGTGCCTAAAACCTTAATGTTTTTTTTGTGGTTTATGGTAGCAGAAAATTTTAAAATAGCAGGCTAATACTGTTGGTTTCAGCAAACCTATTGCACTATCTTGTAATGTCTGGTTTAAAAAATACGGGCTATTTTTGTGCGCAGTTTTCTAATTTTATATAGAATTTTTCTATCTGTAGTAGGGTCAAAAAGAAGGAAGTTCATCATAGCGTATATTAAAGATTTATTAATGACTCCTGTATTCAACCACTTGAAAACATTAAAAGACCTTCTTGAAATGTCAAACATTAAAGCGCCATCTAATACCCAGTTTTTAATATAAACACCGTTGTGAATGTCGCCACTCCATTCTTTTAGAACTCTATCTGAATAAAAAGCGATGCTGTTTGGAAGCTTCATTTCATTCCATTTCTTAATATGGTCCGCATTCATTCCAGGCTTTTCTAAATCAATTTTATACAGTAGCTTATTCCAGTTAATACGTTGATACCTTCTTTGGAATGTGTTAACAGCGATATCAAAATTTTTATAGTGTAGAAAATGGAATTTCGCATAAGCAGACTGCCCTACAGGATATGTTTCGTTAGAATTAGCATTGTAAAGATTGGCAGCGTTAGCCTTGCTTAAATTTTCAATAAATTGGATGTAATCATGTCCTCCAATCCATAAGCCAACTGTTGGTGTGTAGTACGGTATCTCTAATTGATTATATATTTGTCCGCCCCAACAATCATCTGAAATTATTGTGAATTTGTCCTTAATTAGTCTTTTAGAAAGGTTTTTTGAGATTTTATTTCTGTGATTATAGATGTTTCTTAACATATATGCTGTTTATAATTAAGCGTCATTCTATTCTTTAAAATGTAATTTCATGCCTTCATGGCTTGCTATAAACCCTACATCTTCGTAGAATTTTATGGCTCTCGGTCTTTGTTTGTCCGATGTTAATTGTAATACATGCGCATTTCGTTCTTTGGCTCTGTTTATAGCCCATTCAAACATACGTTTTCCAATCCCCAAGCCTCTTTGGTCTTTTCTAATCATGACGTTTTCAATTTGTGCTCTAATGCCACCGTAATAAGACATATATTGAATATATGTTAATTGGAAGGTGCCAATAACCTCATAGTTTTCATTTTCCACCACCATAAGTTCTTGATTGTCGTCGGCGTTTATTTTTTCAAAAGCTTTGAGATAGTGTTTAGGCAAAGGTGTTTGGAAATTTTCTCTGTTTTTTCCAAGGTCATCATTTGCCATGAGTTGCACAATGGCTAAAATATCATTTTCTGTAGCTCTTCTAAAGGTCATGATGGGTAATTTGGTAATTTAATTTGTGAATTTTATTAAATATTTGAACTGAAAATAGAATTCTAAAAGGTAATCAATTACAAAAGCTCATTAAATAACAACCTCAAACTTGCCACATCCAAGAATATACTTTTTTGAAGTTCAGTTACACTACCATGCTCAATAAAAGTATCAGGAACACCTAAAACCTTAATTGTGTTTTTGTAGTTATTGGTGGCAGCAAATTCTAAAATAGCAGACCCGAAACCGCCGTTGATGCTGTTATCTTCAACAGTAACTATGGTTTGGTGTTCTTTAAAGATGGTATGTAATAAGGTTTCGTCTAAAGGTTTTACAAAACGCATATCGTAATGTGATATCTCTAAATTTAAAATAGCTTCAGAAATATTTTTAGCCATAGTTCCTATGCTTAAAACGGCAAGAGAATTACCTTTTTTAAGTTGTACTGCTTTACCAATGTCTATTTTTTCAAAAGGCTGTTTCCAATTAACGATGACGCCAGTGCCTCGTGGGTAACGAATGGCAATGGGTTGTTGTAAGCCTAATTGTGCGGTGTACATGATGTTGCGTAATTCCACCTCGTTTCTAGGTGCAAAAATGATGAGGTTGGGTATGCATCTTAAAAAAGATAGGTCGAAAACACCATGATGTGTCGCACCATCTTCACCTACCAAACCTGCACGGTCTAAACAAAAAATAACGGGTAACTTTTGTAAAGACACATCGTGTATTATTTGGTCATAAGCACGTTGTAAAAAGGTGGAGTAAATATTGCAAAACGGAATTAAGCCTTGGGTTGCCATACCTGCGGCTAAGGTAACTGCGTGTTGCTCTGCAATACCCACATCAAATGCTCGGTCTGGCATTTGTTCCATCATATATTTTAATGAACTTCCTGTAGGCATCGCGGGTGTAATACCTACAATATTTTTATTTTGTTTCGCAAGTTCCACTAGCGTGTGCCCAAAAACATCTTGGTATTTGGTGTATTCTGATGGTGTTTTAGAAATGATATCGCCCGTTGAGGCATCAAATTTTCCTGGAGCGTGGTAGGTTACTTGGTCTTCTTCTGCTTGTTTTAAGCCTTTACCTTTGGTGGTAATAATATGTAAAAACTTAGGACCTTTTACCGATTTTAAACGTTTTAATTCTGAAATGACTTTGTTGATATTGTGCCCATCAATAGGCCCCGAATAATCAATATTTAAAGCGTGAATAATATTGTTTCTGCGTTGTGTGCCTTTTTTAACATTGGTTAAATACTCTTTTAATGCACCAACGCTTGGGTCGATTCCAATGGCATTATCATTTAAAATAACCAATAAATTAGCATCGGTAACTCCTGCATGGTTTAAACCTTCAAACGCCATACCTCCAGCAATACTAGCATCACCAATTACCGCAATATGTTGCTTTTTCAAATCCCCTTTTATTTGGGATGCAATCGCCATCCCTAAGGCCGCAGAAATGGACGTAGAGGCATGTCCAACGCCAAACGTGTCATAGATACTTTCGTCTCGTTTTGGAAAACCACTAAGGCCCCCAATTTGTCGGTTGGTATGAAATAAATCTTTTCTGTCAGTTAAAATTTTATGTCCGTAGGCTTGATGGCCCACATCCCAAATTAGTTGGTCTTCCGGAGTATTAAATACATAATGGAGCGCAATAGTTAATTCAACCACACCTAAACTAGCACCCAAATGCCCTTCTTTGGTGGCGACAATATTTATGATGAAGTCACGTAATTCTTTGGCAAGTTGAGGTAAGTCTTTTTGATTTAAAAGACGGAGTTCTTTAGGTGAATTAATATGTTTTAAGAAATCACTCATTCGCTTACAAATGTAATATTTGAAAACGATACGAACGCCATTATCATTTTGAAATTGTATTTTTGATTTTTGACAACTAATTTTTCCCCATGATAGAGCCTTTTGATGATACCTATTTTATGAAGAAAGCACTTCAAGAAGCGGAAGCCGCTTTT
Source organism: Mariniflexile sp. AS56 (assembly GCF_030552475.1). Lineage (GTDB taxonomy): Bacteria > Bacteroidota > Bacteroidia > Flavobacteriales > Flavobacteriaceae > Mariniflexile. Next base: position 3,481 of record NZ_JAUPED010000012.1, read on the forward strand.
GAGAAGGGCGAAATTCCTGTGGGAGCTGTTGTTGTTATTGATAATAGGGTTATTGCACGCGGTCATAATTTAACTGAAACACTTACCGATGTTACCGCGCATGCTGAAATGCAGGCTATTACCGCAGCTTCTAATTTTTTAGGGGGAAAATATTTAAAAAATTGTACACTGTATGTCACGTTAGAGCCTTGCCAAATGTGTGCGGGTGCTTTGTATTGGAGTCAGATTTCAAATATCGTTTATGGTGCCAGAGATTTGGAACGTGGTTGTATTCATTTGAACACGAAACTACACCCAAAGACCATCATGAAAGGTGGGGTTCTGGAAACTGAAGCATCGGAGTTAATGAAACGCTTTTTTATTCAAAAACGTAATTTGAATTGATTCTCTGAATATGCTTACTAGCACTGACTCCTGCTAGTTCTCCTTTTTTTCACGTTCACGCATTTTATCTAAATTCTCCTTGGTAAGCATGTAATCTTTAACATCTTTATCTTTCCATCTGTAATATGAAAATATAGGAAATGCAATAAAAAAAAGACCACAAACACCAAAACCAATTAGTTTTTGGGAGTATTCAGATTCTAAGAAATAGCCTGTTAAGATACTTCCGAATGCTGCTATAAAAAGAAAAATAATTAGATATTTCACGGTTGGTATTTTTGTTCTAAAACTCTTAAATTTAAGCTTTAGGTTTATTTTGTAAAGTTTATTAATTGTCTTCTGTAAGCTGTTAAAAGCTTTGATTTGGATATGAAACCAATATATTCATTGTTTTTAACCACAGGTAAATTCCAGGCACTACTGTCTTGAAATTTCCTCATAATATCGGTCATCTTATCCTTTTCTAGTTCTATTATTTCGGGTGCTGGTTGCATGATGTCGGTAGCTGTAATATCCATGTACAAACTTTGGTCGAACATGACGGGGCGTAAATCATCTAACAAAATAACACCAAGAAACGCGTTGGTTTTTTCATTAACAACTGGAAAAATATTCCGATTCGATTTTACAACCGCCTCATGTACAATATCTCCTAGATTCATTTTTGGAGTTATGGTAATGAAGTTGGTTTCAATAACCTTATCAATATCCATGAGGGTAAGCACCGCGTGGTCTTTGTCGTGGGTGATAAGCTCCCCTTTTCTACCCAATTCCATGTTATAAACAGAGTGTGAGCTAAAATATTTAGTTATACCAAATGATATGGTTGCGGTAAGCATTAACGGAATAAATAGTTCATAACCACTAGTTAGTTCTGCAATTAAGAAAATAGCGGTTAGTGGCGCGTGTAAAACACCAGCCAATAGACCAGCCATACCAACTAGTGTGAAATTACTTTCGGAAACGGGCGTGTTAAACAAGCCACAGTTATTAATTATTTTGGCAATACAGTTTCCCATAATACTTCCCATAAAAAGTGTTGGAGCAAAAATACCACCTACACCACCAGCACCAAACGTAAGCGCACTGGCTATAATTTTAAAGAAAACCAAGCCGGCAAGAAGTAAAACGATGGTCCAAATATTGGTTAAATCCATTTGGAAAATGTTGTTTTCTAAGGCTTTTTCAGGGTTACCGGCTATCAGGTTATTAATAACATCAAAACCTTCACCATAAAGTGGCGGAATGAAATACACTAAAACACCCAATAAGATACCTCCCAGAAGAAGACGTTTTATAGGTGAGTTTATTTTATCGAAAAAGGTATGAAATGCATCGTATACTTTAGCGAAATATATAGAAGTTAAGGCAGCAAAAACACCAAGAATCATGTAAAAAGGGGCGTCTGCCAGTACAAATTTATCTTCAATTTTAAATGGCAATAAAATATCGTCACCAAAGAAAAAATAAGAAGTTAAAATGGCTGAAAGCGATGCCAGTAAAAGCGGTAACATAGATGCTATGGTTAAGTCTAAACTAAACACTTCAATAGCAAAAATAATAGCAGCAATGGGGGCCTTGAAAATAGAAGACATCGCACCGGCTGCAGCACAACCAATCAGTAAATTCCGAGTGGTTTGGTTCATGTGGAACATTCTCGAAATGTTTGAACCAATAGCAGCTCCTGTCGCAACTGTAGGACCTTCTAGCCCTACCGAACCTCCAAAACCAACGGTTAAGGGTGCTGTTAAGATTGAACCAAACATTTGGTACTGCTTCATAACACCTTTTCGTTTGGAAATGGCGTAAAGCGTAGAAGGGATACCATGACTTACTTTGTTTCTAATAACGTATTTTATAATAAAATAAACAACGGTTAAACCAATAATGGGAAACAGAAAGTAAAAGGCATGATGGTAATATTTTATTAAATTACCTTCTAGTAAATGTTGGAAAAAGTGCGTTAAATTTTTTAAAACAACCGCGCCAACCCCAGAGGTGAAACCAATAACAATACTTAATATGTACACAAACTGCCGGTGAGAGATGTGTTTTGCTCTCCAGATAAGTACTTGTTTTAAAATGGTTTGTTTAGGCATAATTTAGGTTACTAAAAAATCCTGCAAAAAGCAGGATTCATTTTTTATTGTTTTAAATTAAGTTTTAAGCTTAACTCGGTTAATTGAGCATCGTCTATTCGGGAGGGCGCATCAATCATCACGTCGCGACCTGCATTGTTTTTTGGGAAGGCGATATAATCGCGAATGGTTTCTTGTCCGCCAAGTATGGCTACCAATCTATCCAAACCAAATGCTAAACCACCATGTGGCGGTGCACCGTATTGAAAGGCATCCATTAAAAAGCCAAATTGAGCTTTTGCTTCTTCGGGTGTAAACCCTAAGTAATCAAACATTAAGGCCTGTGTTTCTTTATCGTGAATTCTTATAGAACCACCGCCAATTTCGTTTCCGTTCATTACCAAATCATAAGCATTGGCTTTTACCTCTCCAGGGTTTGTTTTTAACAACTCTAATTGTCCAGGTTTTGGAGATGTAAAGGGGTGATGCATCGCGTGGTAGCGCTTGGTATCTTCATCCCATTCTAATAGAGGGAAATCCATCACCCATAATGGTGCGAATTCTTTAGGGTTTCTAAGGTTTAAACGTTCTGCTAATTCCATACGTAAAGCACTTAATTGAGCACGTACTTTGTTTGTGTTACCAGAAAGAACGCAAATTAAATCGCCTGCTTTGGCTCCAGTAGCTTCTGCCCATTTTGCTAAATCGGCTTCATCATAAAACTTATCTACAGATGATTTGTAGGTGCCATCTTCATTGCAACGCACGTATATCATACCTAAAGCACCAATTTGTGGACGCTTCACCCAATCAATAAGTTTGTCTATTTCTTTACGTGTATAAGTGTTTCCGCCAGGTACCGCAATTCCAGCAACCAATTCGGCACTATTAAATACACCAAAGTCTTTATGTTGTGCATTGTTGTTTAATTCGCCAAATTCCATCCCAAAACGAATGTCTGGTTTGTCGTTTCCGTACAAGCGCATGGCATCGTCATAAAGCATTCTTGGGAATTTATCAATAACAACACCGTTCACTTCTTTTAGTAAGTGGCGTGTTAAACCTTCAAAAGCATTTAAAATATCTTCTTGGTCAATAAACGCCATTTCACAATCTATTTGTGTGAATTCTGGTTGTCTATCTGCACGTAAATCTTCATCTCTAAAGCATTTTACAATTTGGAAATATTTGTCCATACCACCCACCATAAGCAATTGCTTAAAGGTTTGTGGTGATTGCGGAAGTGCATAAAATTGACCAGCGTTCATGCGAGAAGGCACTACAAAGTCACGCGCCCCTTCGGGTGTCGATTTTATTAAATAAGGGGTTTCAACTTCTATAAAACCTTCTTTAGATAAGTAGTTTCTAACTTCCTGAGTTACTTTATGTCTAAAAATCAAGTTGTTTTTAACAGGGTTACGACGAATATCTAAGTAACGATACTTCATACGTAACTCTTCACCACCATCGGTTTTATCTTCAATAGTAAAAGGAGGCAGTAAAGATTCGTTTAGAATGTTTAATTCTGAAACCAAAATTTCAATATCACCAGTGGTCATATTTGGGTTTTTTGAAGCACGTTCTATAACGGTTCCTTTTACTTGAATAACAAACTCACGCCCTAAGTTTTGAGCTTGTTCTAGCATGGTTTTAGAGGTGCGTTCCTCATCAAAAACTAATTGCGTAATACCGTAACGATCACGTAAATCGACCCAAACAATAAAACCTTTATCTCTAGATTTTTGTACCCACCCAGCAAGTGTAACTTCTTTATTTATAAATGACGCATCTAATTCGCCACAATTATGACTTCTATACATAGTTGAAAATTGAAGTGCAAATTTAATGAAATACAACGGAGTATAAATTTTTTGGCATTTTTTTTTAAATCTCTATTTATACCTTGTAAAGCCCAGTGTTTGCTGTAGGTTTTTTTATATGTGTATTGCGAATCGATTTTGAAATATCGATTTTAAGGATGTATTATTGTGAATAATTCATTTTTACATGCTTATTACTGTTGAAATTTCATATGCATGCATAATAAATTCTTGTATTTTTTTTCAAATACCTTTATTATCCGTACCTTGTCGGAACTAAAAACTAATTAAAATACATATGAAAAACTTTTTACTCTTTAAAATCTGCTTGGTTGTAGGTTTGTTTTTTCCATTGGCAATAGTTGCTCAAGGAACAATAACAGGAACAATAACCGAAGCAGGAAGCAATGCGCCTTTGCCAGGAGCAAATGTTATCGTTAAAGGCACAACGAATGGAGCTATTTCCGATTTCGACGGTAATTTTAGCATCAATGTTTCAGCATTTCCAGTAACCGTAGTTGTCTCATCTGTTGGTTATAATACGAAAGAAGTGTCAGTAGCATCTGCTAAAAATCTTAAAATAACACTTCAAGAAGGTGTTTCTTTAGATGAGGTTGTGTTAATTGGCTCTAGAAATAAATCTAGAACAGCGATTGATACTCCTGTTCCTGTAGATGTTATTAATATGTCTGAAATTGCTACATCAGGACCGCAGACAACAATTACGGAAATTTTAAATTACGTGGCTCCATCATTTACATCAACAACGCAAACCGTTTCAGACGGAACAGATCATGTAGATCCAGCATCTTTAAGAGGTTTAGGTCCAGATCAGGTTTTGGTTTTGATTAATGGTAAAAGAAGACACAAATCTTCATTAGTAAATGTAAATGGTACGGTTGGTACAGGTACAGTTGGTACCGATATGAACTCGATTCCTACGGCTTCAATACAACGTATCGAAGTTTTAAGAGATGGTGCAGCAGCCCAATATGGGTCTGATGCTATTGCAGGTGTAATTAACCTTGTTCTTAAAAAAGCAACAAATGAGTTGACTTTAAACGTGAACTCGGGCGCTAATATGAGTAAGCACTCTAATCAATATAATGAAGGAGGTACTGATGGTGAAAAATTTCAAATAGATGCTAATTACGGTGTCGGTTTAGGTGATAACGGTGGGTATATTAACTTTACGGGGTCTTTAAGTACAAGAGGAGCTACCAATAGAAGTGATGAAATGGGACAGCCTATTTACACTATGTTTGATGTTGCGACTAGAACATTGGGTTATGATAATGCTTTTGCTATGGACCCTAGTGACTTAGCTAGTTATGTGGCAGGTTTAGACCCGACATTACAAGCTGTTTATGATAATGGTGTTGTGGCAGGCGATTCTTTTTATGATATTATAAGTTCAGATTCAGCAACCTTTGTTGGAGATACATCGAACTCTTCACCAATTTCAGATTATGAATTAGCACAACGTGGTTTAACACGTGATGATTTTAGAATGAAAGTAGGGCAGTCTAAATTAAGAAGCGGACAGTTTATGATGAATATGGAGATACCTTTAGATGATAACGGTTCTGCTATTTACTCTTTTGGAGGCATGAGTTTTAGAGATGGTTTAGCTGCAGGATTTTATAGAAGACCAGCTTATACAGATGGTAGAGGAAATACAGAAGCTTTGCCAGATGGTTTTTTACCACATATAGCTTCGCGTGTTATAGATAGATCTTTAGCTGCTGGTATTAAAGGAAAAATAGGTGATTGGGATGTAGATTTTTCTAATACATACGGCGTAAATAGCTTCGATTTCACTATTAAAAACACAGTGAATGCTACTTTAGGGGCGTCTTCTCCAAGAGAGTTTGAAGCTGGTGGATTTGCATTTGCACAAAACACTACAAACTTTGATTTGTCTAACTTTTACGAAGATACTTTCGAAGGTTTAAACGTGGCTTTTGGAGCAGAGTATAGAATTGAAAATTATCAATTAGTTGCTGGAGAGGAATCTTCGTATGCTAAATATGATGTAAATGGAGAAGTCGTAAATAACTATACGAATTCTGATGAAATAGTAACAAGTTATTTTGGTAGTGATGTTCCAGGTGGAGCACAAGTATTTCCTGGGTATAGACCAGAAAATGAAGTAGATCAAAACAGAAATAGTTTTGCTGCGTATGTTGATTTGGAAGCAGATTTAACAGAAGCGTTTTTATTAAGTGCAGCTTTACGTTACGAGAATTTTAACGATTTTGGAGAGACCTTTAACTGGAAATTATCTGGTAGATATAAATTATCAGAGAACAGCGCTATACGTGGTGCAGTAAGTACAGGGTTTAGAGCGCCAGATTTACATCAAATTTATTTCAACGCTACAGCAACACAATTTGTTGGAGGCGTTCCTATTGAGCAAGGAACTTTTGCAAACAATAGTAGGTTGGCCGATTTATTATCTATACCAGAACTGGAAGAAGAAACTTCATTTAATTTAAGTTTAGGGTTTACTGCTAAAATTCCAGATGCAGGTTTAAAAATTACTGTTGATGGGTATATGGTAAATGTAGATGATAGAGTAGGTATAACAAGAAGTTATTCGCCTTCTACAACAGAACAACAAGCTATTTTTGATGCAGCAGCAGCAGGTTCTGCTAAGTTTTTTACCAATGGTTTTGATACAGAATCTAAAGGTTTAGATCTTGTTTTAGATCATAAAACGAGCATTGGTACTAACGGAACTTTAACCAATATTTTATCGGGAACATTCTCTAAAACTGAAGTTAAAAATGTGAAGTCTATTCTAGGAACCGAAATTTTAGATGAAACTCTTAAAGGCTACATAGAAGATGCTATGCCTAGAACAAAATTAAACTTAACAAACAACTATGCTACTGGTGATTGGAATTTTATGTTGCGTAACGTATATTTTGGTGCAGTTAACGATCCGGACTTTAGAGGATCTGCTACTCCAGTTACTTATTCCGAAAAAATTATTACCGATTTATCTCTAACATATAGTTTTTCTGATAATTTAAAACTTACAGCAGGAGCAAATAACTTATTAGATGTGTATCCAGACGAGGTTCCTTTTGAAGGTTCACAATACGGAGATCAATTTATATTCTCTCGTAGAACGTCTCAATTTGGATTTAATGGACGTTATGTGTTTGGTAGATTAACATTTACTTTAAAATAATAGAAAGTTAATTTATAATTATTAAAAATATAGGGTTTCAGTTTCATTTTTAAAGGATATAAAATAGAACCAACAATTTGGAATTGGTGGACGCTTTATGTTTGCTAGATTAAGTTTTAAATTGAAATAAAATAAAAGACTTTTAATGAAAAGCCTCAGCGTGTGTTGAGGCTTTTCTTGTTTTATAAATTATCAAAATCGTAATTTTTTAAACTTTAAATTATGAAATTACAAATTATTCATAAGGTATTTTGTGATATTTGTTTATTTTTTAAATATATTAGCAGTACTAACTCAATAATTAAACAATTATGAACAAATTTTTAACTATCAAATGGCTTACGCTTTTGTTAGTTTTTATTCCATTACTATCTTTTTCACAACAGATAAAGGGAACAATTACTGACGGAACAACAAAAATGCCTCTGGCTGGAGCAACAGTTTTAATAAAAGGGACAGCTACCGGGACTACATCAGATTTTGATGGGAATTTCAGTCTAAATGTTAGCGGTTTTCCAACAACGTTAGTATTTTCTTCCTTAGGGTTTGAAAAATTAGAAAAAACATTAAAAGATGCTTCAACCGTTAATGTTGTGCTTACTGAATCTGCAACAGCGCTTGATGAGATTGTAATTTCGGGATTAGCATCTTCTGTAAAAAGGTCCAATTTAGCAAATTCTGTAGCTACAGTTTCTGCAAGCGAACTAACAGGGGTAACACCAGCACAAACATTAGACGGTGCCTTGTCAGGGAAATTTACAGGAGCCTTAGTGACCGCTAATTCTGGCGCTCCAGGTGGAGGATTGTCTGTTAAATTAAGAGGGGTAACTTCTATTAATGGTAACTCGCAACCATTATATATTATTGATGGTGTTTATATTGATAACAGTAGTATTTTCTCTGCTGGTTTAAATGATGTGTCTAGTGCAGCTTCTGGAGGTGCTAGTGCAAACAGTAACCAAGATAATGCGACAAATAGAATCGCTGACATAAATCCAGACGATATTCAAAACATTGAAATTTTGAAAGGAGCATCTGCTTCTGCTATTTATGGGTCTAGAGGAGCTGCTGGTGTAATTATTATTACCACTAAAAAAGGAAAACAAGGAAAGTCTAAATTAAATTTTTCTCAGTCTTTAGGATTTAATGAAGCTTTAAGGTTGCAGGGCCAAAGAAAATGGACTGCTGCATTGGCAGAAAGTGAATATGGTGAAGGAGCTCTTTATACAGCTGCACAAAATGCTGGGACTTTACGAGATTATGAAAAAGAAGTTTATGGAGAGAAAGGTTTTATTACTAATACTAATGTGAGTTTATCCGGTGGAAATGAATCTACTTCATTTTATTCTGGTATAACAAGAAATCAAGAAGATGGTATTGTTAAAGGTACAGGCTATGAAAAAACATCCTTTAGATTAAATTTAGATCACGATTTTAATGATAATATTAAACTGTCATTAACGTCTAATTATATAAGTTCTTCGGCAGATAGAGGATTCTTTAATAATGATAATGCAGGAACAACAATTGGTGTTGCATTAACGGCTACACGTCCTTGGGATAATCTTTTGCCAGATGCGAATGGAAACTACCCCGACCATCCTAATAATTCATCGAACCCGCTTCAAACAAGAGATTTGATGACTAATAACGAGTCTACAAAACGAATTATATCTGGAGGATCTTTGGATATTAATTTATATAGATCTTCTAATTCAGATTTGAAATTTGTTGCCAAAGCAGGTGTAGATAATTATACGCTACAAGGAAAAGTGATTTTTCCTAAAGAATTACAGTTTATGAGACCAGATAATGGTGGGGTAAACGGATTGTCGGCTGTGTCTACCACTACAAACACGAATGCTAACTATTCTGCTTTCTTAGTTCATAGTTATGATACACAGAATGATATGTCCTTTTCAACACAAATTGGAGCTACAAGTCAGCAGTTTTCACAAAATACAGTGAGAGTTACGGCATCTGATTTGATTGCATCTGAAACAAATGTGGATCAAGCTGCCAATGTGGGAACGAATCAAGCGAGGTTAGAACAAGAAGATTTTGGTTTTTATGCCCAGGAGATGATTAATTATCAGGATAAATTAATTGGTACTCTTGGTGTAACTGGTGATAAATCGACTAATAACGGAGATATAAATAAGTTCTTTTATTATCCAAAAGCATCCTTGGCTGCAAATTTACATAAATTTGATTTTTGGGGGTCGAGTGATAAGTTAAATAGGCTTAAGCTTCGTGCAGCCTATGGTGAAGCAGGAACTTTTGCAGCTTTCGGATCGTTATACACGGTTTATGCAAATACTTTGGTTGATGGAAATGTAGGTATTGTTGTTCCTACCACACGTGGTAATCCTAATCTTTCACCTGAAAGACAAAAAGAATTTGAAATTGGACTCGATGCTGGTTTCTTAGAGGATCGTGTTGGTCTTGAATTTTCATATTATAAGAAAAAAGTTGAAGATTTATTATTGAGAGCTAATGCAGAACCTTCATCTGGTTATTCAACAAAATGGACCAATGCAGGAGAGCTTGAGAATAAAGGGGTAGAGATTGGGATAAATGTAAGTGCTGTTACTTCTGAAATTTTTTCATGGGATACGAATGTAAGCTGGTTTAAAAATAAATCTGAAATGACTAAATTGAATGTTCCAACATTTAATCTAGGTGGTTTTGGTAATAGCCTAGGGCAGTTTCAAATTGAAGAAGGAAAAAGTGTTACACAAATTGTTGGAACAACCGGTCCTGGTACGCCTGTAAGTGTATTGGGTGATGCTGAACCAGATTTTCAAATGACGTGGAGTAATAACATGAAGTATAAGGATTTTACATTGTCATTCTTATGGCATTGGAAAAAAGGTGGAGATAATATTAATTTAACGAATTTACTGTCTGATTTTGGTGGAACAAGTTCTGACTTTGATGATTTTGATATAGATCCAAACCATCAAATTAACAATGGAACATATAGAATTAATAATGGCTTGTTTGCGGGGAATGCAACACCGTTTGTTGAGGATGCTTCCTATTTAAGATTAAGAGAACTAGGGTTGTATTATGCTATCCCTTCGGAAATGCTTTCAAAGTGGTTTAATGATACAGTCTCAAATGTTAAATTGGGCTTTTCAGGACATAATTTAATTAATGTTTTCGACTATAAAAGTTTTGATCCAGAAGTTTCGAATTTTGGAGGTTCTGGTTTATCAACGGGTGTTGAGGTAACTCCTTTTCCATCGTCAAAAAGATACATGTTGCACTTATCGGCACAATTTTAAAACTTAAAAAAATACAAAATGAAAATTATAAAAAAGTTTAACATACTTATACTAACTATCGCTTTTCTAGCATTAATATCTTGTAGTCTAGAAGGTGGTGAAAGTTTAAATGGAGCAAGTACCTCTTCTATCTCAGATGATTTGTCAAGAGGTGAATTGCCACAGGCGGTGTCTGGTGTGATTTCAGAAATGAGGACTAGAATAAATACGCAAGTAGATGTTCAAAGTATTCTTGGTAGAGAATATTATTATATTACAAATTCAGACCCAAGATATGAAGGTGATGTTGTTACTGGTAATTTAGATGATAATACGTTTTATGTAACGCAAGCTTGGGGTTCAAGATACGCGGCAATAAAAGAGGCGAATTTAGCTTTGGCTGGATTGGAGAATACAACTTCTGATTTTTCACCTGAAGAAATTGCAGCTTCAAGAGGTGTTTTAAATACGCTTAAGGCTCATGAACTTTTAATGGTGGCAAATAATCAAGAAAGTATTAGAATAAACGTTGCAGATCCTGATAATTTGGGGCCATTTGTTGGTCATGATGCTGCTTTGGCGGCTATATCAGAACTACTAGTAAGTGCTGCTGCTGATTTAACAGCTGGAGGAACAAGTTTTCCATTTAGTTTAACTTCTGGATACGCAGGGTTCGATACGCCAGCTGGATTTCTTAAATTTAACAAAGCGCTAACAGCTAGGGTTGAGGCTTATAGAGGGAATTACACTAGTGTTTTGAGTCTTCTAGGAGCTTCATTTATGAATATGACTGGAGATTTGAAAACAGGTGTTTATCATACGTTTTCATTATCGGGGGCAGATATTGCGAATCCACTTTTTCTTGCGTTGAATCAAGAGGCTAATGTAAGAATGGTTCAGTCTAGTTTTATAACTGATGCCTTGCCAAATGATACAAGAGTTAATAAGGCTGTTTTAAGAAATTCGCCTAAAACGGCTTCTGGATTAGTGGGTAACTATGATGTGTATATTTACCAATCAAATGTTGCCAGTGTGCCCGTAATTAGAAATGAAGAATTAATATTGTTGTTTGCAGAAGCTAATATGGTATCCAATCCTTTGGTTGCTGTGGATGCTATTAATGTTGTGAGGAATGCTGCTGGTTTAGGTAACTATTCTGGGGCTCAAACTGCTGCTGCATTAGAAAGCGAAATTCTTTTTCAAAGAAGATATTCATTGTTTGGAGAAAGTCATCGATGGATTGATATGAGAAGGTTTGGAAGATTAAACGAATTGCCGAACGATAGAGCAGGTGATGCGGTTCCTGCTTATATTCCAATACCAAGAAATGAAAACCAGTAGTTTAACTGTTTTATAAAAAAAAAAGCCTCAACATGTGTTGTGGCTTTTTTTTTTATGATTATTAGTCTGTAATTTATGGTTGTTTTATAGTCGTAGTAGTTTCCGAAGTCGTTTTACTGCGTATCCACATTTTAAATTGCATTGCTAAATAGAATAAAACAGGAACAACAATTAAAGTTAAAAAGGTTGCTACGAATAAACCATAAATAACGGTCCAAGCTAAAGGTCCCCAGAATACTACATTGTCTCCACCAAAATAGATGTGAGCATTGAATTCACTAAACAATGTGAAGAAATTAATATTTAAACCAATCGCTAAAGGAATTAAACCTAATATGGTAGTAATCGCTGTTAGTAATACAGGGCGTAAACGTGCTTTTCCTGCCTGAACAATACTATCATATAAATCTTCTTTTTCTAGGTAATCATCTTCTTCTAAACCTCTATCGTATTTTTTTCTGTCAATAAGAAGTTGGGCATAATCTAAAAGTACCACACCATTGTTTACTACAATTCCAGCAAGCGAGATGATACCCATCATGGTCATCATAATAACAAACGCACTTCCAGTAATTACAATACCACTAAACACACCAATTAAGCTTAAAAAGATGGCAAGCATAATAATGGTTGGTTTTGAGAACGAATTAAACTGGAAAATAAGAATTAAAAAGATTAAGAATAATCCAGTAAAGAAAGCGCCCATTAAAAACGTCATTTGTTTATTCTGTTCCTCAATTTGCCCAGTGTAATCTACTTTAATGTTTTTTGGTAGTTGGGTAAAGTCTTTCATAACATGCTGTACTTGTGTTACCACGGCGCCTGCATCGGTATAACCGGGTGCTAAGGCAGAATATACGGTAACAACACGTCTAACATCCCTATGTTTAATAGAACTGAAACCAGAGGTGTTAGATTGCTTTGTTACAGCAGATACGGGAACTTCTTTAATTTGTCCCGAAGCCATATCTCTAAATGTTATTTTCTGATTAAAAATGGCGCTTGAGTTATAGCGGTTTTCTTCATTAAAACGCACATAGATGTCGTAATCATCTCCATCTTCTTTATAAACACCTGCTTTGGCTCCGAAAATAGCATTTCTTAGTTGGGTTCCAACTTGAGACGAACTAATGCCTAATTCACCTGCTTTTTCTCTATCAACCACCACTTGCATAGCTGGTTTGTCTTTATTAACGTCTATTTTTAACTCGTCAATGCCCGCAATACTTCTAGAGTTTATGAAGTCACGCATTTTTTCAGCGGTATTAATAAGCTCTGAATAATCATCACCTTCTAATTCAATATTAATTGGTGCTCCTGCAGGAGGTCCGTTTTGGTCTTTTTCAACCGAAATTAAAACCCCAGGGTAGATGCCAACTAAAGCTTCTTGTACTTTTTGACGCATTAATTCACTGTCTTCTCCTTCTCTAAACTTATACTCGCGCATAGAGGCTGTAATTTTACCTTTATGAGGCATTTCAGCAGCCGATCCACCATCGGTTTGAGGGTTTCCTGCACCTTCGCCAACTTGAGATACTGCACTTTCTACCATAAAGTTATGGTCGCCTTTTTTATACATGTCTTCATTTAAAACATGGTATACTTTGGTTTCTATTTCTTTAGTAATGGTGTTGGTTTTTTCAATATCGGTGCCTTCAGGGTATTCAATATAGACAATAATTTGATTTGGTTTATTGTCTGGAAAGAACTCTACTTTGGTTCGTTGTGTTGCCAAGGAAATTCCGAAAACTATAAAAGCTACGATCAATAAAATGAAGGTTCCAATACTTATAACATAGGGTCTTTTTCCTTTTAGAGCACTTTTTAATGCTTTTTCATAGAAATTTTCAAGTCTTACAAGGGTCTTGTTTTGAAAACGATTCGCCATTTTACGAAGTATTAAGCGATATACCCAGAGCATAATGGCTGTGAAAATCATTAGGGAACCAAAGGCTCTATAATCACCACCAATAACAAGAATAATAAGCCCGATAATAGCGATTATGGACGTTGTATAAATAATACGTTTTAAAGGCATGTCTTTATCTTCAACCGTCATAAATTGCGATACTAATACCGAGTTGAAAAATATAGCAACAAATAGTGAAGAACCTAAAACGACAGATAATGTAATTGGGAAATACACCATAAATTGCCCCATAACTCCTGGCCATAAACCTAACGGAATAAAGGCTGCTACTGTAGTTGCTGTAGAAATGATAATAGGAAATGCAATTTCACTAATACCTTTTTTAGCGGCGTCTACTCTGCTCATGCCTTCTTCATCCATAAGTCTGTAAACATTTTCTACGACCACGATACCGTTATCTACCAGCATACCTAGCCCCATGATAAGCCCAAAAAGAATCATGGTATTCATGGTGTAGCCTAATAAGCTTAAAACCATTAAAGACATAAACATAGACATGGGGATGGCAAACCCAACAAATAGCGCGTTTTTAAATCCTAAAAAGAACATTAAAACGGTTACAACCAGTATGATACCGAAAATAATATTGTTCACTAAATCATCAACCTGCCCAATTGTTTTGGAAGATTGATCGTTAGTGATGGTTACTTTTAGATTTTTTGGAAATACGTTTTCTATGGCATCATTCTTTATCAGTTCTATTTTTTCGGCAGCTTCCACCATGTTTTTTCCAGCACGTTTTTTAACGTCAAGCATAACAACAGGTTCGCCAAATTCACGGGCGTAGGTTGTTTTGTCTTTTTCTCTAAAACTAACATCGGCAATATCTTTTAAATAGATAGGGTTGTTGTTTTCAGATTTTACAACAAAGTTTTTTAAACTATTTGGATCGTCTATTTCACCAATAATTCGAATGGTTCTACGTTGGCCACTGGCTATAAAGTTACCGGCAGACATGGTCATGTTTCCTCTGCTTATAGCTCCAATAACATCATCAAAACTTACTTGAGACGCCATCATTTTATAAATATCTACGGCTACCTCTACTTCTTTTTCTTGTGCACCACGGATGTCTACTTTTTTAATTTCGGTTAAATTTTCAATTTCATCTTGAAGATATTCACCAAATTCTTTAAGTTTTTCAATGGGATAATCGCCGGAAATATTAATGTTAAGAATGGGCATTTCTTCAGACATGCTTAATTCAAACACATTAGGTTCTACTTTTGCGCCGTTAAAGGTTGGCCAATCTTCACTAGAAGTTTCAGAATCTATTTCATCTTTAACCTTTTGTTTTGCTTGTTCTACGGTAATATCTTCATCAAATTCAACCACGACCATCGAGTAATCTTCTTGTGATGATGAGGTTATTTCAACCACATTACTAACCGTTTTAAGTTTGTCTTCAAGAGGGTCTGTGATTAACTTTTCAATATCTTCGGCTGTATTTCCAAAGAACGGTGTGCTTATATAAATTTTGGTTTCCTTAATTTCAGGGAAACTTTCTCTAGGCATTTTAAAATATGCTGAAATACCTAAAAAGAGAATCATAGCCATCATCATGTAAATAGTGGTCTTGTTATGTATAGCCCACGATGATAGTTTGAATTCTTTATCGACTTGTTTTTGTTGTTTCGTCATGATTGTTAGTCTTTGGTCGTTAGACCTTAGTTTTTAGTATCTGTTTTTAGATGATATTATTTGGCTAGAGACTATTTATAATCTTAACGGTTTGGCCGTCGTTTACACTTCTTGCACCTTCTTGAATAATTTCGGCGCTGTTTTCAAGACCTTTGGTTACTTCAATCACATTGCCTTGAGATTTACCTGTTTCAATAATAATACGTCTAGCGCTTCCTTCGTTGGCAGCATTTTTATTTTCAACAATGTAAATGTATTGCTCACCTTCTGCATTTTCTGAAATGATACTTTGAGGAATTAGTATTGCTGTATCGTTGGTGTAATCGTTAATTTTAAGTTTAGCTGTTAAGTTTGGCTTGATACTTTTATCTTTATTAGGAATAGCAATCTCAATTTTAAAGGTTCTGTTTGAAGGATTTATAAAGTTTCCGGCTTGTCTAATTTTAGCATCCATCGATTTACCTAAAATAGGGAACTCTACTTTTACGGTTTTGTTAACGGTAATATTTGTAATGTGATTTTCTGGTACATCGGTTTCAATATACATGTCTTCTAAATTCACAATACGCATTAGTTGTGATTGACCAGGGGCCACAACGCTACCTTGATCTGTGATTACATCATCAATAACACCAGAGAAAGGGGCTCTTATAGAGGTTTTGCCTAACTGACTTTTTAGCTGACTTACAGCACGTTGTTGTGCTTCAAAACTAGATTTTGCTTGCAAATACTGCATTTCACTACCTATTTTTTGGTTCCATAATCGTTCTTGACGCTCAAAGGTTGTTTTGGCTAAATCGGCTTGAATTTGTAATTGGGCTACTTGTTGGCTTAATCCACCATCATCTATCGTTGCAAGTAATTGTCCTTTTGTAACGTTTTGACCTTCTTTTACATAAACACGTGTTAATATACCGCCCATTTCTGGGTAAATAACAAGGTTTTGTTTGGTTTGTACATTCCCTTGTAATTCTAAATAATGATCAAATTTTTCAGATTGTACACTTACTGTAGTAACTAGAGGTAGTTTTTTAACGGTGTCTAGTTCTGATATTCTGCTGTTAATTAGCTTTAATTGTTCTGCAAATTCTTGTTGTTTTGTGTCGATATCTTCACGTTTTTGTTTTAGGGCTTCTAAGTTATTTGAAGCGACTAAATCTTCTAAAGATTGTTCTTTTTTCTCACCACTGCATGCAGTTAACACAAGTGTGACAATTAGTATGGCGTATATATTTTTCATGAGTGTTATTTTTTAATGTTTAGTAAGTTCTTTAATTCTGATTTTTTATTGATAACATCTATAATTGCTTGTAGATATTCTTGTTGACTGGTATAGAGTTGCATTTGTGCTTGTCTTAAATCGAAGCTACTTACTAAACCTTCTTTATACTTAATAGTGTTTTTGTTTTCTATTTTTTCTGCTAGTTTTAAATTTTTCTGCTTATTGCCATAAGTGTCTATCGCTAGCACGTATTCGTTTTTTGCTGTTTTAAAATCTAGTTTTAATTTTTCTTCAGTTTCCTTTAGATTAGTATTAGCGATGTCCCACTCAATTTTAGATTTTTGTCGTCTCGCTCTGCCTTGAAAAGAACTGAATATTGGAACTTTTAAACTAACTCCTCCAGTGGTTGTAAATAACCATTCTTGCTCCTTCTTAAAGTAATTGGAAAAATGATCGCTATAACCTAAATAACTTGAGTTTATAAAGCCAGTAAGGGTTGGTAATTGTTTTGATCGTTCTAATTTATATTCCAGTTTTTTGCTTAAAACGTCATTATCTGCCATTTTATAATTTAAATTGTTGGATACAGAATGGGTGGTGTTAATTAGTTCTAAGGAAATGTTTTCCATGATTAAAGAGTCTAAGCTATCTGTTAATTTGATAGTTCCGTCTGAATCAATTCCCAATAAAAATTTCAAATACCCCATAGAAATAGTATGAAGGGTTTCCATGTTTTTTAGATTTAACTCTAAATTTGAAAGCGTTAGTTGTAGTTGTTCAACATCTTCTTCTTCTACAAGGCCATTTTTATAAATTTCGGCAGTCTCATTCAGGTTATTAGTTAATACAAAAATGTTGTTTTTCATAATGATAACGCTTTCTTGAGTAAATAAGGCGTTATTATAAGCGCTTACAACCATGGTCTCGACGTTGTTCAAAGTTTGGTCTTTCGCTAATTGTGAAATAGATAAAAACACTTTGTTTGCTTGCAAACCAACAATATAGCCGCCATCAAAAATAAGTTGAGATAGGGATACGCTTGGAGACATGTTATGTTTTGGGTACAGAAATAAAAACGGACTGTCAGGATCTAAATTTGCTGTGTCAAATGGTGTTTTAATGTTTGTTGTATAATCAATAGCGCCATTAACTTGTGGCAACCCTTGAGCGGTAGTTTCGCGAACCGTTTGTTTTGCTATTTGTATATTGGAATAGGCGTTTTTAATAGTTCTATTGTGTTCAAGAGCATGATCTATAGCTTCCTGAAGGGAAAAACGCTGTTTAGTTTCTTGCCCAAATCCAGAAATGGATAGGAGTAAACTAAAAATTAAAATTAATTGGTACTTCATTTTATGATTGATTTGATGTTATAAATTTATTTAGTAATTGTAAACCTTTGTCTGTTACAATGGCTCTTAAATGGTATTCTAAGTAGCTTTCCATGAGGTACTCCATGGTGTATAATGTAGAAGGGAAATAGGTGTCGTCTTTAATACCCGTCATTCCGTTAAAGTACATTCTGGAAATAAAATCGACATTGATGCTAGCCCGAAACAGCTCAGTATCTACGCCTTTTTGAAGACTTTCTGTTACCGAACTGTGCATTTTTTCGAATTGCTTTAAATGGAGACGCTGGTATATTTGTGGGTAATATTTTTTAAGCTGGTGTTGTGGCGATGTTTTTTCGTTTCTTAGGTGTTGCATCACAAACAATTTAATGTCATATAACTGCTGAATGGGGTTTGGCGATGTATCACAAATACCATCAATACCTGCGCAAATGTTTTCAAAAACATCAAAAGTTACGGCTTCAACAAGCTTCGTTTTATTTGCAAAGTGTACATATATGGTTTTTTTAGATATGCCCATTTCATTAGCAATATCATCCATTGTGACGCTTTTAAAGCCAAGACTTAAGAATAACTCGGCAGATTTTTGTATAATATTTTCTCTCATAATTGGCTGCAAAGATAGTTAGGAAACTTTAAAAACCAAAAAAGTTTCCAAAGTTTTATAATTATTTAATACTAAATTTATATTCGAAGGTTTTAATACAGGTAATTATTTTATTTTTGCGGCATGCTTGCAATAGAAAAATACCAAAACGACTTTGTTGACTATTTAAAAAAATATGCCATTGTTAAAGAACCTGCGGGACTTTATGAGCCTATACAGTATATTTTAAATTTAGGAGGGAAACGTTTACGCCCAGTTTTAACTTTAATGACTGCTGATATTTTTAGTAGTAATGCTGAAAAAGCACTCGATGCTGCTTTAAGTATTGAGGTGTTTCATAATTTTTCATTGGTACATGATGATATTATGGACGATGCACCGCTGCGAAGAGGTCAAGAAACCGTTCATGAAAAATGGAATATCAACACAGGTATCCTTTCAGGTGATGCCATGTTGATTATGGCGTATCAATTGTTTGAAAATTACGAGCCAAAAACCTTCCAAGCACTTGCTAAATTGTTTAGTAAAACAGCTTTGGAAGTTTGTGAAGGTCAGCAATATGATGTCGATTTTGAAACACGTAACGATGTGACCATTCCCGATTATTTAAAAATGATCGAATATAAAACCGCTGTTTTGGTGGGTGCAGCTATGAAAATGGGTGCAATTGTGGCGAATGCATCAGAAAACGATCAAAATAGCATCTATGAATTTGGTAGAAATTTAGGTATTGCATTTCAATTACAAGACGATTATTTAGATGCCTTTGGAGATCCTGAAACCTTTGGGAAACAAGTGGGAGGTGATATTATTGAGAATAAAAAAACCTATTTGTATATAAAAGCTTTGGAGTTTTCTTCCGAAGAAAATAAAAATAAATTAGAACATTTATTTAGCAGCAAAACAAACGAAGCTACACAAAAAATAAGCATTGTAAAAAACATTTTCGAACAAAGTGGAGCTGCTGATGCTACTAAAATAGCCATTCAAGAGTATACGAATAAAGCGTTTGGTGTTTTAAAAACTATTAATATTTCTGAAGATAAAAAAGCTTTATTGGAAACCTTTGGGAACAATCTGATGAATAGAAACGTTTAATGAGTTTACCAACAACATTCGAAAATTTAGTTGAAGAAGCCAATCAACTAGATTTATATAAAAGTTTAGTGGTTCAATTGAATAAAGATTTTTTATTAGCGAATATCGATTTAGATTTTCATGAAGATATTTTACCTACTAGCTTAAAGTTTTTGCTTCATGAAACGGTATATAAACTTATTCAGGATAAATTTACTGAGTATTTAAGTCTGCTTTACATTATTGATGTTTCAGAAAAAAAAGTAAAAGCACTAAATGGTGAAGATACCCTAAAACTATCTGAAGATGTTGCTTTCTTAATT
The DNA here is from genome assembly GCF_030552475.1 of Mariniflexile sp. AS56. Lineage (GTDB taxonomy): Bacteria > Bacteroidota > Bacteroidia > Flavobacteriales > Flavobacteriaceae > Mariniflexile. Next base: position 23,721 of record NZ_JAUPED010000012.1, read on the forward strand.
CTGCAACGTGAATGGCAAAAAGTGTGGTTTCGAAATAAATATTCTTAAGTTTTAAAGGTCTTATTTACTAAAAATAAAACCGTACAAAAGGGATGAAAGCGTTGGCGTAAATACTTTTGTTTTCATCGTATAATAAATCGTATCGCATCCCAAAGGTCACGTTTCCATTTCTAAAACCTGCGCCTAAAAAGAAAGCGGGCGACCAGTAGGTGTCGTTTTCTAAATTCAGGTTACTTTCATAGCGTCTATTAACATGGAGTTGTTCGTATTCTGCGGATAGTTGAATCGCATTAACGGGGCTAAATAAACCAATAAGGCTACCTCCTAAAATAGTCGATTTATAAAAGTCTTTTTGTGTATTGTACGTGCCATTGAGTCCAAAACCTAAAGCAACTTGGTTATTGAATTCATATATAGCGCTGGGGGCAAGCGTGCCGCTAAAAAAGCCATTACCAAAACTAAGGCCAATGCTTCCTCCAAAACGTACCGAATTAAAGAAATCATTATCATTTTGTTGCGCATTTAAAGTACTTGCGGAACTAAGAAAAATGAAATAAAATAGGGCGTAAATTTTAATGATTAAATAAAATCTATTCATATAATTAGAAATATTTAAAAAATTAACATATAAAATTAATTTTTCTATATTACGGTTGTAATTGAGTTATAAATATAACAAAAGAAACATCTATTTTTGGTAAAAGTTGTATTTTTGCTGCAAATTTGATTTAAATTAGTGTATTAAAAATTATAATGGATAAATTTTCCTTTTTAAACGCAGCACATACATCGTATTTTGCCGATTTATATGACCAGTATTTACAAAGCCCAGATTCTGTAGAACCAAGTTGGAGAGCCTTTTTTCAAGGTTACGATTTTGGTAGTGAAAATTCAGAATTACAAGGGGATACGGTTGAAAGTTCTTCAACACAAATGCCAGAATCTCTCCAAAAAGAGTTCCAGGTAGTGAAGCTAATTGATGGTTACAGAATGCGAGGGCATTTGTTTACAAAAACAAATCCTGTTCGCGAACGTAGAACCTACGAACCGTCATTGGCTATTGAAAATTTCGGACTGAGCTCAAACGATTTAGATACCGTTTTTAATGCAGGTGAAGTTTTAGGTATTGGTGCTCAGACTTTACGTGAAATTTTAATTCATTTAGATAAAATTTATTGCAGTTCTATTGGGGTGGAGTATATGTACTTGCGTAACCCCGAAGTTATTGCATGGTGGCAAGGTCAATTAAATGTGAATGACAACCAGCCTAATTTTAATGAAGATTCTAAGAAATACATTCTTTCTAAATTAAACCAAGCGGTTACTTTCGAGAATTTTTTACAGACCAAATATGTAGGTCAAAAACGATTTTCGTTAGAAGGTGGAGAATCTCTTATTCCTGCATTAAGTAATACTTTATATATTTCTTCTGAAAAATATGGCGTAAAAGAGTGCGTTTTAGGAATGGCACACCGTGGTCGTTTAAGTACTCTCGTTAATATTTTTAGAAAACCAGTTCACGAACTTTTTAGTGAGTTTGATGGTAAAGATTTTGAGGATTTAGATATTGATGGTGATGTAAAATACCATTTAGGTTTAACTCTAGATAAAACCTACCAAAACGGTAAAACTATTAAGATGAATTTGGTTCCAAATCCATCACATTTAGAAACTGTTGCATCGGTAGCCGAAGGTATTACACGTGCTAAGATTGATAATGATTATGATGGTGATGACTCTAAAATTTTACCAATTATAGTACACGGTGATGCGGCTATTGCAGGTCAAGGTATTGTATATGAGGTGGCGCAAATGAGCCAACTTAATGGTTATAAAACAGGAGGAACGCTTCATATTGTAGTTAATAACCAAATTGGTTTTACTACCAACTATTTAGATGCACGTTCAAGTACCTATTGTACAGATGTTGCTAAAGTAACATTGTCTCCAGTATTGCATGTTAATGCAGATGATGCTGAAGCAGTAGTACATGCTGTAGAACTCGCGTTGGCATATAGAATGCGTTATAAAAAAGATGTATACATCGATTTATTAGGTTATAGAAAATACGGGCATAATGAAGGTGATGAGCCTCGTTTTACACAACCTAAATTATATAAAGAAATAGCCAAACACAGCAATCCATTTCAAATTTATTCAGATAAATTAATTGCTGAAAAAACGATCGAACAATCGTATACGGATGGTCTTGTAGCAGAATTTAAAAATGTTTTAGAAGCAGCTTACGAGAAATCTAAAGACGAAAAATCGTCGAAGGTTAGAGAGTTTATGATAGAGCGTTGGGGAGGTTTTAGTCGTAAAGGTCTAGAAGATATTCTTAAAACCGAAAACACATCATACTCGAAAAGTAATTTAGAAGCGATCGCAAAGGTGGTGTCAACAGTTCCAGAAGGCGTAAAATTTGTTCGTAAAGCAGAACGAATTTTGGACGGAAGAGCGTCTATGGTTTTTGAAACCGATACATTAGATTGGGGAATGGCTGAAACTTTAGCTTACGGAACCTTACTTGAAGAAGGTTATAATATTCGTATTTCTGGTCAAGATGTAGAGCGTGGTACTTTTAGCCACCGTCATGCTATTTTGCGTGATGAAATTTCAGAAGAGCGTATTAATTTATTAAACACAAACCCGTTAAATAAAGGTAAAATGGATATTTATAATTCCTTTTTATCAGAATATGGTGTGCTTGGTTTCGATTATGGTTATGCCATGGCAAACCCAAACACACTAACCATTTGGGAAGCGCAGTTTGGTGATTTTAGTAATGGTGCTCAAATTATTTTCGACCAGTATTTATCGGCTGCAGAAGATAAATGGAAATCTCAAAATGGTATTGTGGTCTTATTACCTCATGGGTATGAAGGTCAAGGGTCTGAACACTCTTCAGCAAGAATGGAGCGTTATTTGCAATTATGTGCAGATGATAATATGATTGTTGCCGACTGTACAACCCCTGCAAACTTTTACCATTTATTGCGCCGTCAAATGAAATGGGATTTTAGAAAACCATTAATTGTTTTTACACCAAAAAGTTTACTACGTCACCCAAAAGCAGTATCATCTTTAAATGATTTAGCAGCGGGCGAGTTCCAAGAAGTTATAGATGATACTATAAACCCAGAGCAAGTAACTAAATTAGTTTTCTGTACGGGTAAATTCTATTACGATTTATTGGCACAGCGTGAAAAAATAGAGAATACAAATGTTGCTTTAGTACGCGTAGAGCAATTATTTCCGCTTCATGAAGCGAAGATAAAAGAAGTGGTTGCAAAGTATCCGAATGTGAAAAATTATGTTTGGGCACAAGAAGAGCCGAAAAACATGGGTGCGTGGAGTCATATCGTACAACGATTAGATTTTATTAAATTAGAAGTTATGTCGAGACCTTATAGCTCTGTACCAGCACCAGGTTCTAGTACAAGAGACAAGAGACGACAACAAAAAGTTATCGACAACGTATTTGATATAGTGTAACAAAACATATTAGTTGAGTTGAAAAACTCGTAAAAACATTAAAATAAAAAGAATGATTTTAGAAATGAAAGTGCCTTCACCAGGCGAGTCTATAAAAGAAGTAGAAATAGCAACTTGGTTAGTTCAAGATGGCGATTATGTTGAAAAAGATCAAGCCATTGCAGAAGTAGATAGTGATAAAGCGACTTTAGAACTTCCAGCTGAAGCTGCGGGTATTATTACCCTTAAAGCAGAAGAAGGCGATGCTGTAGCAGTAGGCGCAGTGGTATGTTTAATCGATACGAGTGCAGCAAAACCTGAAGGTGCTGAAGCACCAAAAGAGGAAAAGAAAGCTGAAGCACCAAAAGCAGAAGCTCCTAAGCCTGCAGTAGCAGAAACTAAAACTTATGCAACAGGAACAGCAAGTCCAGCTGCAAAAAAGATTTTAGCTGAAAAGAATATGGATGCATCATCAATTTCTGGAACAGGAAAAGATGGACGTGTAACTAAAGAAGATGCTGTTAGTGCAGTACCATCTATGGGAACACCAACAGGAGGAAGCCGTGGTACTTCAAGAAGTAAAATGTCTATGTTGCGCAGAAAAGTAGCAGAGCGTTTAGTAGAGGTTAAAAATACAACAGCGATGTTAACAACGTTTAACGAGGTTGATATGTCGCCTATTTTTGCGTTGCGTAACGAACATAAAGATGCCTTTAAAGCAAAACATGGTGTTGGTTTAGGGTTTATGAGTTTCTTCACTTTAGCAGTTGTTAGAGCTTTAGAAATGTATCCAGCAGTGAATTCAATGATGGATGGTAAAGAAATGTTGTCTTATGATTTTTGCGACATAAGTATTGCTGTTTCTGGACCAAAAGGTTTAATGGTTCCAGTAATTAGAAATGCTGAAAACTTAAGCTTTAGAGGTGTTGAAGCAGAGGTTAAACGTTTAGCACTTCGTGCAAGAGACGGGCAAATTACTGTTGATGAAATGACAGGAGGAACTTTCACTATTACAAATGGTGGTGTTTTTGGTAGTATGTTATCTACGCCAATTATTAACCCGCCTCAAAGTGGAATTTTAGGAATGCATAATATTGTAGAGAGACCAGTTGCTATTGATGGTAAGGTTGAAATTCGTCCTATTATGTACGTTGCTTTATCTTATGATCACAGAATTATTGACGGAAAAGAAAGTGTTGGGTTTTTAGTAGCTGTAAAAGAAGCTTTAGAAAACCCTACAGAGTTATTAATGAACAACGATGTGAGAAGAGCTTTAGAGCTTTAATAAACTCGTTTTTGTTAAATAAAAAAGTGCTAACACAATTTTATGTGTTAGCACTTTTTTTTTAAATTGATTAACTAACTCAAACAATAAAAGATATTTATTGCAATTACAATTACAACTAATGTAATTAATCCGACAATAAAATATTTGTCCAGATAACTGTTATCCTTCTCCATGTTTTTTTTTTTTTTTTGGATTTCCAAAAAAACAGTAATACGACACGCTGCATGATAAAACGCAGCGTGTCTGTGTTTTATGTAACCCCTTAGTAATTGATTAATAGCAGTGTAAAGGTAAGGTTTGTATGTCAGATAAAAAATACGCAGTAGTACGTATTTTAAGTTTTTAAGAGGCTTTATTGGGACTATTATAAATGCAGAAGACTTTAAGCATAACACTTAAAGCCTTCCATAATTCTCCCTAAGAACTAATTAATAGCCTTGTAAAGGTATCCAGAATAAGAGTCTTAAAAAATACGCACTTCTACGTATTTTTAGGTTATTGAAAGACTTTTATGAAACTATTATAAATGCAGAAGACTTTAAGCGAAACACTTAAAGTCTTCTATAATTCTCCCTAAGAACTAATTAATAGCACTGTAAAGATACAGTGAATAAGGGATTTAAAAAATACGCACTTCTACGTATTTTTACAAATGCTCCCTGTTATTATTAGCCCAAATAGATAATGAGGTTGGTTTATTATCTAAATTTAATTTAGCTACAATATTACTTCTGTGTTTATCTACCGTTCTAATAGATATAGATAATTCTTGAGCAATATCATTACTTGTTTTTGTTTCAGAAATAAGCTTTACAATTTTCAATTCTGTTTTGGTAAGTAGCTCTATTTCTGCAGGTTTGTGGTTCGTGCTGTATTTTAAATACTGAGCTATTTCTTCACTAAAATAAGGTTTGTTATTTAAAGCATGCTCAATACAAGTTTCAATTTCTTCAACAGCAAATTCCTTTAAAATATAGCCGTAAACATTAAATTCTTTGGCTTGATCGTACAACTCTTCTTCTTTATCGAAGGTTATGATGATGATTTTAGTTGGTAAATTATTTTTTTTACAGGCTTCGGCAATTTCTAAACCTGTTTTGTGAGGCATTCTTATATCTAGAATCGCAATTTCTGGCTTTAATTTTACAATAAGATTGTAGGCCGTATTGCCATCTTCAGCACTTCCTATAATATTAAAACCTTTTGAGGTTAAAAAGGAACTGAGACCACGCAACATGATAGGATGGTCATCTGCTATAACAATAGAGGTGTTCATTTAAGAGGGAATTATGTATTACTATTAAGTTGCTATTAACCTAAGGCGTAAATATAGTGATATTAAGGTTTTAAGTAAAGGTATTTTGTCTCATAATCTATAACCGCATTTGATTTTTTTAAAATATCGGCCCCAATAATGCCATCAACTGGTTTTGATTTATGGTTTATAAGCGCCGTATTTACATGAGTAAGGTTAAATAAAACCAAGACAAGCTTGTTGGTTTCCCATTTACCAATGCGCACTTTGTTTTTTTTAGACATTTTAGTTTCCATATTAATGGCGCCTGCACCAGCCGCCAAAATATTGGAATCTTTTACTTTTAGATTAAACGTTTCTACAGCTTCGAAACCAACACAGGAATTAGAGGCGCCTGTATCTAAAATAAAGCGTCCTTTAACACCATTTAAAGTGGCCTTTATTTCAAAATGATTGGTTTTGGTAAGTCGTAACTTAACACGATTATAACCTTTATTTATAAGAAATTCTTGAAGAGTTTCGGTCATGATTTTTAAATTTCAAAAATAAAAGTACCAAAATAATAACGATTGCCATGCCAAAAAAAACATAAAACAGGCTGTTATGTGGTTTTTCGGTTTCCATATTTCCGTAATAAACAAAGGCACTCCAGTAGTAAGGTGACTTTTTTACATTGGTAATGGCTTCATTTTCGAGGTATTCTATTTTTGAATGGTAATTCGCTATATACGCAGATTCCGATTTATTATAATGTTCATAAAACGATTGCATGATTTGTGAGGTCGATAAATCATTTATTTGCCAAAGTGAAAACAATAAGTTATCTGCACCAGCATATTGAAACCCTCTCGCAATACTCATCGCGCCTTCACCCTTGTAAAGTTTGCCAATGCCCGTTTCGCAGGCGCTTAGCACCACTAACTTTGGGTTTAAATCTAAGCTGTATAATTCATTTAAAAATAGTGTGTCGTCATAAAACGAAATGTTGGCAGGGTTTACAACATCACCACTACTGGCATGGGTTGATAAGTGTAAAATACTATAAGAACTTGCATTTTTTATGAAGTTTTCTTTAGTTGCCTTCGCATTCCTAAATAGGGTTGATGGCATTTCCTTTTCAATAGCTTGTGCTTCGTTAACGGAATAGGTTAGTTTTTGGTTGGTGTTTTCAAATACGGGAAAGAAACCAAGCAGATCTTCGTTTTTGTATTTTTGACTTTCGTTTAGATAAAAGCTTGCACTCGAATTATAAACAATATTTTGTCTCCTAATTACAAAAGGCATTTTTGAAAAGGATGTCGAAGTCGTTTTAGAAGTAAGTAAAGCTTCAAACGGAATGAAGTTTAATAAGCCGTCAGGAATTATGACAACGTTTTTATGGGAGGAAAGGGTGTTAAAATTCAGTAATTTGAAAATAGCGTAGGCTTGATTGGTGTAGTTTTTTATATCATTGTTTATAACGGAGGCATTGTCAAATAGATGAATAAAGCTTACTATGTTTTTTTGGACTTCTTCGCTTAATGGAATGCTTTCAATTGTTATGTCTTGTTCTGAAATAATGAATTGGTATATGGTCTTTTTTCCGAAGAAATATTCAACTAAAACGGCGTCGTTTTTTTCTAATTTATTTTGAAAATCTTTTAAAGTGTCTGTCTTAGTGCTTTCTGGATGCTTTTTGGCAATAGCGGTTTTTATTGTCTTTAATTGAAGACTAATGGCGCTTAATTTTTTGCTTAAATGGTTAACAGTTGAGGCTTTATTTTTACCAAGCTGTTCTTTTATTAGTAAACCTGTATAATATTCTTGTGTTTTTAAAAGCTGAAATTCTTTAGTAAGTAAACTGTCATTTGGAAACTGTAGAAGGCGTTTTTTCTTCTGGTTCATATCCTTTAAAACAGATGCTTTGTTATTTTCTGAATATTGAAAAGCTTCAAATAAAAGCGCTGTATTTTTAGTTTGTTTATAGCTGTTAAAAAGGATGTCGATACAGCGTTCACTTCTAATACGGTTAGTGGTTTCATTGAAAATTTTAGTTTCCTGTGAAGTCCAATTTTCTTGCAACAAATTAGAAACATGAAAGCTTAAATTATAGCTTCTTAAAGCTTTTTCAGGATTATTTTGAATGGCTGCATACAAGTCGAATATATCTATAAACGTGTTTTCTGAGTATAAATCTTTTTTACTGGGTAATCCAATACCATTAAAATGGGGTAGCAAAATTTTGAGAGCTTGTTGTAAACTATTTAAAGCTTCCTTTGGCCGATTTAATAAATGAAATAATTTTGCTTCTTCTATTTGAAATTTGGCCCAATCTCTGGTTGATAGATTTTTTTTAGGAAGTAATTTTTTTGCTTTTTGGAAAGCAGTTAGCGCAGTTTCATAATTACCTTTTTGGAATTCTATAACATAATCAGCTTTATGCTTTTCAAAATCTGAGTTTCTTGAAGTATTGTTTAATATTGAAGCGCCTTCGTAATTATTTAAAGCAATCAAGCTGCTTGTTTTTATACTTTGAAGCAGTGCTTTCTGGGTGCCTTTTATATTAGGGAATTTAAAAGCGTCATCAATAATTTTTAAGACCGTTTCATGCTTGTTAATAGTTTGATATAATTTAGCCAAGTTGATAGCGCCACTAATTTGATGTTGGGTGTTTTTACTTTTTTCTGCTAAAAATATATATTGATTGATGGTGCTTACAGCATTGGTGTAATCGTCCGTTTTGGTGTATAAATTACCGAGTGGTTTTAAGCAATTTTCAATAATGTCGAAATCTGAAAGTTTTGAAAGCTCATATGTATTGAATCGTTTCAGGGCATCTTCATAAGTGGAAATAGCTTCTTTTAGTTTTGAATGGGCGTCTAAATAATAGCCCTTGTGGCATTGTAAAAAAACGAGTGCGAGTTGTTCATCTTTAGATGTTGCATGTGTTTTAAATGAGGCTTCTTGCTGATTTAAAAGCTTTAATGCTGCATCATTTTTAGTACTAATAAAAGTTTCTGCAGCCGTATAAATAGCTTCTTCTAAATTTTGAGAAAAAGAGATTCCATAAATTAAAAAGAAGAAGATATATAGGTTTTTCATGAGTGTGTACTGGCAAACGAAGTTTATATTTAGAATTTCCAAATGGCATAAAACTGCCAATAATTAAAGTCATTTTCAAAATTCATAATATAACGCGCACCTAAACTGGGGCCTATTCTAGCGAAACCTGCTGTAGCTTCAAAGAGTAAGCCAGTTCTTAAATTAGTGAATGAATTGGTTTCAGAGCTTGAACTTTCTTTGCTGCTAAATGGTGGGAAATCGCTTGAATCTCCTTCATATTGTTCTACTAATACCGCTTGTTCTTGTTCTTCACTTAACGAAATCGTGTTTTGTAAACCAGCGCCTAAACCAAAAAAATTATTAAGATTGTAGCGTATTAGAACAGGCACATCCCAATCAATATTTTCAAAAGAATTTCTGGTAGTGGTGCGCTGTAAAAACCGAAACCCTTGCGCATCTTGAATAAATTCTTCGCTTACTTGTGTTGAAGCATCGTACTTATGAAAATTATTCATCAACTCTACTTGCCAATACAAGCGATAGGATTTGTAAGGAGATAGAGTAGCTCCAAAAAAGTAGCTTTCGGAATTGTTTAAATCTGAAAAGGAATTTACCCCAACCTTTGCGCCAATAGAAATTCCTGGAAGAAACCGCGTGGTGGAATAGTTGGTAATAATAGGGTCGTTTTTATCAAAAATAATAGCGGTTCTACTTTTTGTTTTTTTCTTATGAAAATCTTTAGCAAACTTGATACTGTATTTTACAAAGCCTTTGGTAGAATCGTATTCCATTACGTTTTTTTGTTCGCTTCCGGGAAGGTAAATGTTTTTAAAGGTGAATATCGCCTGAGTGTCTGTAAACGTCGTGTCTAAACAACTATATAAAACTTCTTTTTTAGGGCAGATATCACATTTGGGATACATATCTAAAACTTTTAGAGTCGATTTATCCAACATTTCAGGAATATCAGTTTCCAAACGAATGGTGCGTGCGGGCCCTTCACCGTTATTTTGAAACTTGATTTTATATTTTAATGTTTTAAAACGAACGAACCTATAATTCATAAAAGTACCGTTTGATGACATTTTATTGGGATCGTGCGAGGTTACAATTTCCATTTCCATGTCCTTAACCTTATGGTTATCGTAATTAGCATCTGGCACATACACACCTCGCACAGAAATGATGGCGCTGGTATCCTTAAGCATCTCGGGAGTTGTTTTTAAACTAAAAAAGACATTGCGTTCTTCTTGAGGTTTCATATTATCGAACTCTAAAAGGCTCCAGTTTTTGTAAAAGGCTTTCGAGTTTATAACGGTTAAGGGCAAATTATTTTTTTCGGTAGAATCTTGCTGAAAGGTACGCGCTTCTATAAAGTCGTTATTGGACGTTGCTAAATAAGTGCCATCATTCTCTATGTTATGGGTGAAAGCAAAACCAGCTTCCGAAGTGTTTTTTTCGTTGTAATACGTTCGTGTGTCTGTTAATTCAAAATTATTGGCTTTGTATTGGTGTTCGTTGTAAAAAAGATACAATTTTCCGTTTGTAGTATAGTTTTTTTGGTTTTTGTAACTTACTATAACCACCATTTCTTCATCTGGAACCGGTTCGCGGTTGCGTTTTAATGTGAAGTCTTCGTCCATACTTGCAATGTCATTATCCTGAGTTGTTATGTTGTTTATTGCAATTTTTTTAGGTCGGGTTGTTGGTGGTTTTCCAGTATCATAATTGTTAGTAGCCCATAAACGTACGTCGTATTCACCAGTTTTTTTATAACTGTGTTTTGGTTGTTCTTCCGTACTGTAGTGGCCATCGCCAAATTCCCAGTAATGGGTATAAAAGGCTTTGGGAGCTCCTGCAATTTGATTTAAAGTTGGTGTTTCGGGTGTGAATAAAACGGTATTGCCTTGAGTGATATTTTTAATGTTTGCAATGCGGGTGAGCGTATCGTTTTCAATAGGCTTTTGGGCATAGCTGTTAATAGTCAATAAAATTAAACAGAAGAAAGAAAACCGCTTGTTCATGATTATGAGGTTTGAATAGGTTTTAAATATACAAAAAGTGACATTTAAGTCCCCGTTTTTAATAAGTATCTATTTTTATGATGGTTGTAAGTTAGATAGTATTACAAAAATATTAGCACCAATTACAAATAAAATGATGCAAACTATAATGAATATAAAAACAAATTTTTTCATGATATGTTCTGTATACTATTATATCAATAACGTAAGGTTTTTGTTACCCTTTTTTAGGAATAAAAAAATTAGGTATTTGGTATAAATGGGTGAGGAGTAAAAAAAAATCCCAGAAACGTGGTGTCTCTGGGATTAAAAAAGCAGGTTAATAATTGTGGCAAACCATGATTTTTAAGTAGGTAATTAAAATGAGTAGATTATTTATGGTAAACCATTTATGATGGTTGTAAGTTGTGCTTCAGTGGCTACAGAAGTTTCACCTTCCGTAAATGTGATGACACCGTTTTCTATGATAGTTGCAGCTTTTACAGCATATTTCCAGTTTCCACCATCTTCAGTTGCAAAAATAACATGACATTCTAAACCGATTGGAATTTGTCCGTAATGTTCACTGAATAACCCTGTTCCAGCATCATAAGTATCTAATTTTGCAAGTCCAGCTTCTTCACCATCATATGATAAATATACCGAGCTATTTGTGTTGTCATATCCTGTTGGTACAGCAACTAAAATAGTAGTTTTTGGTCTTGGGTCGCTGTAAAAACGATCTACGTTACTCCATCCAAACGATTGGAAAAAACCATAGTATTGGTTACCTTCTGCAAATACACCAGCATTTTGTCCGGCAGCATCACGTTTTTCTTCAGCCCAAGCAAGGTCTCCGTTATCGTCTATAATACCATTCCAAAGTATCATGGCATTATCAGCTCCTCCAGTTAAATCGGCAGGGATTTGCATTTGGAATCCACAATTAGTTTCTAATGCAACACCATCTTGAGTAGCTTGTACAAAAAACTCACCACCAGAGATTAATAGGGCTTTGTCGCCGTTGGGTAAAATACCCATAGTAGGTTTGTTGGTTGTAAGCATGTTGCCTTTATCGAATAATTCAACAAATTCTAAATCAACATCTCCAGTTACAGCTACGCCGTTTTTTGTTAAACATCCACCGTTAATAAATATTTCAACGCCTTTATCTGATGTTAAATTAATAGACCCGTCGTCAGCATTAAATTGAAATGTTTGTGTTAATCCGTCTAAAGCTTGTTCTCTTATGGCATCAAATTCTTGAGCAGATGCTGGAATTATTAAATCGTCGTTGTCGTTTTTTGTACAGCTTGTTAATGTAATCGCTGTTAATAAAAGTGTTCCTAAAATGTGTTTTAAATTTTTCATAATATTAAGGTTTTAAATTGTTATTCATGTTTATATAAACAGGGCAAGTAATTTGTTACCCTGTTTTGGTAATTATTTTATTTTTTTTTTATTGTTGAGGTTGACTGATGATCATTTTAGAGACCACAGCATCACCAGATGCTACTAAAGCAATCATTTTGTTGGCATAATCTTCAGAAGAAGCGTAACCTTTTGCGGAGCCTGTTTCAGTTTCAACTTCCCAGAAATAATTTCTTTGGGCGTTCACTTCAGCTTTTAAAACCAAGTAACTTTGAATTTCGGTTCCTAAAATAATTTCACCAGAACTAGTTAAGGCAATCATTTCTTTGGCGCTTTCAAGAGTAAGGGAGGTTCCTGAATAAGTGGTTTTGTTGGTTTCAACTTTCCAACCAAATACTTGAGCAATGTTTTCTTTTTTAAGGGTTACAACTTCCGTTGAAGTGTTAAGTGTTGATGTTTCGTTGGTAGCGTTTATATTTAATATTGAAAAAGCTACAGTTGCGATAATTAAAATTGATTTTTTCATGATTTCTAATTTTTGGATTAATTAAAATTTTGTTTTAGCATATTTGCTGTTACACCCTTATATCAAAACCATTTAAAAATTGTTACCCATTTATTTTAAAGTTTTTTTAAATTAGCAGTAAATACAAGGGTTAATGAGCGAAAAAAAAATACATGAAGACCAAAAGTATATTGTTGGATTGCTTAAAAACAACTCCTTTATTATACAAGCTATCTATGATAAGTTCGTGCCGAAGGTTATTAATTATATAAAGCAGAACAGCGGTGATGCCGAGAGAGCCCAAGATATTATTCAAGACACTTTAATTACTATATATAATCAGGCAAGTGCAAAGAAATTAGAATTAACATGCCCGTTTGATGCCTATTTCTTTTTACTGTGTAAACGGAAATGGTTAAATGAACTGAAAAAAACATCTAATAAGGAGGTAACAATTAATGAAGAAGTTTTATATAAAGATGACGACGCTCAAGAACTAGCGTTTGAAACCGATGTATTTAGCGAAAAACAAGCCTTATTTACAGAAATGTTTCAAAAACTAGGAACTGCTTGTAAAGAGTTATTAACGGCTACTTTTAAAATTAAATCGATGGAAGAAGTAGCAAAGAGTTTAGGGGTAACATACGCTTATGCTCGAAAAAAGAAATCTTTATGTACAGGGAAATTAACAGAGCTGGTTCAACAGTCGCCAAAATTTAACCAACTTAATAATTAATTGTCATGGAAGATCAAGATTATATACTATTCGAAAACTATTTGCTAGGAGACCTATCTAAGGAAGATGAGGTAGCTCTAGAAGCGCGTTTGGAAAGTGACTCAAAATTTAAAGACAGCTTTACTACTTATAAAGAGCTCTCATCTTTTTTAGAACATAAGTTTGAGAATGAAGACGCTTCTGTGGCATTTCAAGATAATTTAAAAAATATTTCAAAAACTTATTTTGAAAAACAGGAAGCGCCTAAAAAGATAGCTCGTTTTAAACCTTGGCAATATGCTATGGCAGCCACTGTCGCTTTATTTATAGGGGTCACAGTGTTTAATAACTTTTCTAGTCCCGTTTATGAAGATTTTGCAAATTATGATAGCATTAGTTTAACCGTAAGAGGCGATCAAGATGCTTTATTAAAAACGGCTGAAAATGCTTTTAATACAAAAGATTTCGCCAAAGCAGATGAAGCTTTTAAAAGTTTAATGGTGATGAATAAAGACAATGCTGAATTTCAGTTTTATAGAGGCGTAGCCAATTTGGAATTAAATAAATTTGATACTGCTGAAGGCTTATTAACAAGTTTAAGTAAAGGGCAATCGGCCTATAAAAACAAAGCAACCTGGTACTTGGCTTTAAGTAATTTGAAGCAAAATGAATTTGATGATTGTTTAGAAATATTAAGAACCATTCCAGAAGATGCTGAAGATTATAAAAAAGCACAAAAACTTATTAAGAAGTTAGATTAATAGGTGTCAAGTTCATCCTAATCGAGAACTTGAAATTATTTAATAATATTATTTGAGTTGAAAGTTATCCAGACCTCACTGTTTTTTAAAACCGGTGGGGTCTTTGTTTATTAAAATACTTCTTATTTTTACCGAATGATAATTACAGATACCCATACCCATTTATATAGTGAAGCTTTTGATGAAGATAGAGATGCCATGATAACTCGGGCGTTAAATGAAGGTGTTTCACGCTTTTTTATTCCAGCAATCGATTCGACCTACACCGCATCGATGTTGCAATTGGAAAAAGACTATCCTGAACATGTTTTTTTAATGATGGGCTTACACCCGACGCATGTAAAAGATAATTTTAAAGACGAGTTAAAGCATGTTGAAGAGATGCTTGCAAAACGAAAATTTTACGCTGTGGGTGAAATTGGTATCGATTTATATTGGGATAAATCGACACTTGCCATTCAGCAAGAGGCTTTTAAATATCAAATCCAATTAGCGAAAAAATATAAATTACCTATTGTTATTCATTGCAGGGAAGCCTTCGATGAAATATTTGAAGTGTTAGAGGCTGAGAAGGACGCTGATTTATATGGTATCTTTCACTGTTTTACCGGAACTTTAGAACAAGCACATCACGCAATATCCTATAATATGAAATTAGGAATTGGTGGCGTGGCTACTTTTAAAAATGGAAAAATCGATCAGTTTTTAAATCAAATAGATTTAAAACATATTGTATTAGAGACCGATTCACCTTATTTAGCACCAGTGCCTTATAGAGGGAAGCGCAATGAAAGTGTTTATGTTATAACGGTGTTAGAAAAATTATCAGAAGTATATGCTTTACCTTTAGAAGCTATAGCCGAGATAACAACCCAAAACTCCAAAGTCGTATTTGGTATCTAGAAAACCAATTCAAGTGTTTTAGGTTGAGTAGAATCAAGGCCTATTAGTAATGTGTAAATCCATAATTGTAATTTAACATGACAAAAAACATTCCCAACATATTACTTATATATACTGGCGGTACCATAGGTATGATTAAAGATTTTAAAACAGGTGCTCTAAAGGCCTTCGATTTTAAAAATCTGATAGATAAAATACCCGAATTACAGCTTTTAGAATGCCAAATAGAAACCGTTTCTTTTGAAGAGCCAATCGATTCTAGTAATATGAATCCTGTTTATTGGGTTCAAATTGCCGAGGTTATAGAAGAAAACTACACTAAGTTTGATGGGTTTGTGGTGCTTCATGGTAGTGATACTATGAGTTATACCGCATCTGCATTAAGTTTTATGCTTGAAGATTTGGCGAAACCAGTTGTATTCACGGGTTCACAATTGCCTATTGGCGATTTAAGAACCGATGCTAAAGAAAATTTAATCACTTCCATTCAAATGGCATCTTTACAAGAAGGTGGAAAGCCATTGGTAAAAGAAGTGTGTTTATATTTTGAATATAAATTGTATCGCGCTAACCGAAGTACGAAACTAAATGCAGAAAATTTTAAGGCATTTGCGTCGTTAAATTATCCGGAATTGGCAGAATCTGGCGTGCATTTAAAAGTAAATAATGATTATTTATGGAAGCCAGATTCTAATAAATCACTAAAAGTTCATAAAAATTTAGACACCAATATTGCGCTTATTAAACTTTTTCCGGGTATATCCGAGGGGTTTTTAAGGGCTGCTTTGGCAACTCCTAACCTAAAATCGGTGGTTTTGGAGACCTTCGGATCAGGAAATTGTAGTACAGAGGCTTGGTTTATTAATCTTTTACAAGAAACAATTTCTAAAGGTTTACACGTTGTAAATGTAACCCAATGTGTAGGCGGTAGTGTGATGATGGGACATTATGAAACAAGTAACCAGTTGAAAACCATAGGTGTTATTTCAGGAAAAGACATGACAACGGAAGCGGCCATTAGTAAATTAATGTATTTGCTTGGGCAAAAAATACCGGCTAAATTATTTAAAAACACCTTCGAAAACCCGTTGCGGGGCGAAATGTTTTAAAATTAACTTATAAAATTTTAGCGTTCAAAGTTTTTTTTGTTATTTGCTCACCCATAAAAAAGTGCAATATAAAATACAGAGAGGTGGCCGAGTGGTCGAAGGCGCACGCCTGGAAAGTGTGTATACCTCAAAAGGGTATCGAGGGTTCGAATCCCTTCCTCTCTGCTGTTATTTTTATTTTTTTATTGTATTTTTTTTATATCTTTAACACATTAATTAACTAATAAAATTAAGATTTAGAACATGAAAAGATTATTTTCTATCCTTGCCATTACAGGAATGATGGCTTTTGGAACTGTTAATGCAGCTACAAATGCAAACACAAGTACAGTTGCAACAACTGTAGCAAGTATGACACAAGATGACACTGCACAAGCAGAAGAACTTGGGTTTCATCAAGAATTAAAAAAGAGATTTATTGAAGGAGGTCCTGGATTTATGGGGATTGTATTATTATGTTTAATTCTTGGATTAGCAATTGCTATCGAAAGAATTATCTTTTTAAATCTTTCAACTACAAACACAAAAAAATTAACTCAAGAAGTTGAAGATGCACTTGCATCTGGTGGTGTTGAAGCTGCTAAAGAAGTTTGTAGAAACACAAAAGGCCCAATCGCTTCTATCTATTACCAAGGTTTAGACAGAACGGATGAAGGTTTAGACGCTGTTGAGAAAGCTGTTGTAGCTTACGGTGGTGTTCAAATGGGTCAATTAGAGAAAAACGTATCATGGATTTCATTATTTATCGCATTAGCGCCAATGTTAGGGTTCATGGGAACTGTAATTGGTATGATTAACGCGTTCGATAAAATTGAAGCTGCTGGAGATATGCAACCATCACTTGTTGCTGGGGGTATTAAAATTGCACTTTTAACAACCGTATTTGGTCTTGTTGTTGCGATGATCCTTCAAGTTTTTTACAACTACATTATTGCTAAGATTGATAGTATTGTTAACGATATGGAAGATGCTTCTATCACGTTAATGGACTTATTGATCAGAAATAAAAAGTAATAATTAAAACGAAATAATCATGAATTTATATAAAATACTCAAGTATTTAGCTTACGCTCTTGGTATTATTGGTGCTATTTTTGCACTAATGTTAATGACCACAGATTCAGAAAGCATGATAGATAACATTTTATTTGTTACTTATATTGTACTTTTTGTT
Source organism: Mariniflexile sp. AS56 (assembly GCF_030552475.1). GTDB lineage: Bacteria > Bacteroidota > Bacteroidia > Flavobacteriales > Flavobacteriaceae > Mariniflexile. The sequence goes on from NZ_JAUPED010000012.1 coordinate 41,321, forward strand.
GTTATAGCTTTAATACTTATTTATGTCCTTAAAGGCATATTTGCAGGAAATATTAAAAAAACTTTATCGACGGTTGGAATGTTTTTAGCTGTTATTTTGATCTCTTATCTAATATCTTCAGGTACAGATTTAGATTTGAAACAATTTAATGATAAAGGTTTAGGCATTACAGAAGGAGTTTCTAAGAACGTTGGAGCAGGTTTATATGCTTTTTACATTCTTGCGGCTGTAGCAGTAGTTGCTACGTTCCTATCAAGTGCGAAAAAACTAATAAATAAATAAATTATGGCAAAAAGAGCAGCACCAGAAGTAAATGCAGGCTCCATGGCCGACATTGCGTTCTTACTATTAATATTTTTCTTAGTAACAACCACTATTGAAACGGATTCTGGTTTAAACAGAAAGTTACCGCCTATCGAGGATAACGTAGAACCGCCTATCATTAAGCAAAAGAATATTTTTACTGTACTTTTGAATGGTAAAGATCAATTACTTGTTGAAGATGAGGTTATGGAACTTAAAGATTTGAGAAAAGCAGCCACAGAGTTTTTGGATAATGGTGGTGATCGTACTTGTGATTATTGTAATGGAGAAAAGGATCCTGATTCATCAGATAATCCAGATAAAGCCGTTATATCATTAAAGAATGAACGCGAAACAAGCTATAAAATGTATATAGCTGTTCAAAATGAGTTAGTAGCTGCATACAACGATTTAAGAAATACGAGAGCATCAGCGCTTTATGGTAAATCTTTTGTTGAAATGGAGGCGAACCTTAATGATGTGAATTGGCCAGGAAACAAAGAAAAGCTTAAAGAGCAACTTGAGAAGATAAAACTTGAGTACCCTCAAAAGCTTTCAGAAGTACAATAATTTAAAATTTAACACATTACTATGGGTAAATTTAAAAAGAATCAAGGAGGCGATATGCCAGCAATATCAACTGCATCATTACCCGATATTGTATTTATGTTATTATTCTTTTTTATGGTGGCGACTGTTATGAGACAGAATACCTTAAAAATAGAGAATAATTTACCGTTTGCAGATCAGGTTGAGAAGTTAGATAAGAAGGATTTGGTAATGTATATATATGCAGGTAAACCAAGTGCTAATTATAGAAACTTTGGTACTGAAAGCAGAATACAATTAAATGATGATTTTGCTGATGTTAAAGATATCGCAGCTTTTATTGCCGCTGAACGCGCTTCTAAAAGAGAGGAATTAATTCCTTTTTTAACTACTGCATTAAAAGTAGATAAAGACGCTAATATGGGTTTAATAGGTGATATTAAGCAAGAATTGCGAAAAGTAAATGCACTTAAAATTAATTACACAACTAAGAAAGGTTCTGTAATGAGTAACAATTAATTTCTATATTCTTAATTTTATAACAAAGGCGCTTTGATTTATCAAAGCGCCTTTGTATTTTTAATAATATCACATGTCATTATATTACCTTTGCCTGTGTAACTAATTATAATTGTTAAGAATGAAATCTTTATATACTATTCTATGTTCTTTAGTGTGTGTAACCGTAGGTTATTCTCAAACAGATAGTATTAGTAAGGTTGATGAACATTATAAAGAGGATCAATTTTATATAGGTATTACTTATAATTTATTGGGTAATAAACCAACAGACTTGTCTCAAAGCGGGTTTTCTAGTGGGTTGCATTTTGGTATTGTAAAAGACATGCCATTAAATGAGGCAAGAAATGTAGCCTTGGGTATTGGTTTGGGCTATTCCTTAAATTCTTTCAATCAAAATTTGCTTATTGATAAAGATGCTTCAGGTACTGTCACCTATGCTGTTTTAGATGATGGGAGCACGTATTCCAAAAACAAGTACACTAACCAACTGTTAGAACTTCCGATTGAATTTAGATGGCGTACATCAACACCATCGGAATATAACTTTTGGCGTATTTATGCTGGTTTTAAGGTTGGCTACTTAGTAAGTAGTACAACAAAGTATAAAGGCGACTTAGGCTATCTTAAACATCGTAATATTAGTGATTTTAATAAGCTTCAATATGGTGTAACGCTTTCTGCAGGCTATAATACTTGGAACTTATACATATATTATGGGTTAAACCCCATTTTTTCGAATGATGCGACCTTAAATGGAAGTACAATTAAAGCAAATACCTTAAAAGCAGGGTTGATGTTTTATATTTTATAGGTGACTATAACCAATAAGTCACTAAGATGAGTTGGGGCATCATTCCAATAAATATACCCATAAGTAACTCTTTATACGTATGTGCCTTTAAATGCAGTCTAGAAGTTGCTACGGCGCCTGTTATTACACACATTAAAGCCAGTATATCATTTATGTTTATATTGAAATGAATACTTAAATCAATAAAAAACATAAAAAGCCCGGAAATCGCAATCATGTGTATACTTGCTTTGAATTTAAAAACGGCTAAGATTAAACAGGACATGGTGGAAATTAGTACGCCAACAAAAAAGAAATAAAGTTCTATAAATTGCGATTGTGTAAATATTCGAAGTAAAATTATAAGAATAATTACACTATTTAAGGCTAATGGAATAATACGTTCGGTTGTTGTTTTTAAATAGATAGTCTGTATCTTACCTAAGGTTTTTAATAAAAAATATATTAAAACTGGTAAAACAATGGTTAGTATGGCTAATGATATGAGTTTCGCATACACAATTTCTTGTGGTGTAAAACGAGGGGAAACAAAAAAATAAAAACCAACCCCCACTAAAGGCATAATTAAAGGGTGGAAAATAACCGAGACACTTTTTAAAAAACGATCCATTATATTTTTTTTCGTAACCTAGCCACTGGTATATCTAATTGCTCCCTATATTTAGCAACAGTGCGTCGTGCAATTGGGTAGCCTTTTTCTTTTAAAATAGCAGCTAAAGTTTCATCGGTTAAGGGTTTTCTTTTTTCCTCTTCTTCAATAACTGTTTCTAAAATTTTCTTGATTTCTCGGGTTGAAACATCTTCACCTTGATCGTTTTTCATCGATTCTGAAAAGAATTCTTTTATTAATTTCGTTCCGTAAGGTGTGTCAACATATTTGCTGTTTGCTACGCGTGATACTGTGGAAACATCCATAGATATTTCATCTGCCACGTCTTTTAGAATCATAGGTTTTAAATTGCGTTCATCGCCTGTTAAAAAATATTCTTCTTGATAGTTCATGATGGCACTCATGGTAATGAACAGTGTTTGCTGGCGCTGCTTGATGGCTTCAATAAACCATTTGGCAGCATCTAATTTTTGTTTGATAAATATAACGGCGTCTTTTTGAGATTTCGATTTATCTTTAGATTCTTTATAGCCTGTTAGCATGTTATTGTACTCTCTCGATACATGAAGTTCGGGGGCATTACGGCCGTTCAAAGTTAATTCCAATTCACCATCAACTATTTTAATAGCAAAATCAGGAACTACATGTTCCACAATGCGGTTGTTACCGGCGTAAGAGCCTCCTGGTTTTGGGTTTAAATGTTCAATTTCACGAATGGCATCTTTTAGTTGAATTTCTGAAATGTCAAACTTTTGAAGCAGCTTGTCGTAATGCTTCTTTGTGAATTGATCGAAGGCGTTATCTATAATATCAATTGCTAATTCGGTATCGGCTGTTTTTTCTTTTCTATGTAATTGAATACTTAAACACTCTTGTAAATTTCGAGCTCCTACACCTGCAGGATCTAATTGATGTACAATTCTAAGCACTTTACCTATTTTTTCTTCAGTGGTATAGACACTTTGCGTAAAAGCCAAATCGTCCATGATATCTGGTAACGATCTGCGTATATAACCGCTTTCATCAACACTACCTACTAAAAACTCTGCAATTTCGTATTCTTCATCATCCAATCTGTAGGTGTTTAATTGGTTTATTAGATGTTGTGTGAATGAAGTTCCTGCAGCATAAGGCATTGTTTTTTCTTCATCATCGCTGCTGTAGTTGTTGGCTTGGGTGCGGTAATCTGGAATTTCATCATCACTTAAATATTCATCAACATTGATGTCTTCGTTTCCGATGGTTTCACTGTCATCAAAATCATCATTGGTGTTGTCGAAATCTGAGTCAAAATCACTTTCTAATTCTTCCTTGCCACCTTCTAAAGCAGGGTTTTCTTCCAACTCTTGTTTCAAGCGTTGCTCAAATGCTTGCGTAGGCAACTGTATCAATTTCATTAATTGAATTTGTTGCGGCGACAGTTTTTGCGATAATTTAAATTGTAAATGTTGCTTGAGCATATTGTGATTTGGTTTCTGTAAAAATAAAAAACTATTTCTAAAAAAAAGACCTCACATGTTTTTAATACTTGTGAGGTCTAATTAATTCATATAGAATTTAGAATTCAGCGTTTTGCGGTGTTCTAGGAAACGGTATAACGTCTCGAATATTGCTCATACCAGTCGCAAACATAACCAAACGTTCAAAGCCTAAACCAAAACCAGCGTGTACAGCGGTTCCAAATTTACGTAAATCTAAATACCACCACAGTTCTTCTTCAGGGATATTAGAAGCTGCCATACGTTGTTTAAGGACTTCTAAGCGTTCTTCACGTTGTGCACCTCCAACAATTTCTCCAATACCTGGAAATAGAATGTCCATAGCGCGAACGGTTTTCCCGTCATCATTCATACGCATGTAAAATGCTTTGATGTCTGCCGGATAATCGAACAATATGACTGGACATTTAAAGTGTTTTTCAACTAAAAAGCGTTCATGTTCACTTTGTAAATCGGTACCCCAATCTTTAATTATGTATTTAAACTTCTTTTTCTTATTAGGTGTGCTGTCTCGAAGAATGTCTATGGCTTCTGTATAGCTTACGCGTTTGAAATTATTATCGGTTACAAAGTTTAATTTTTCAATTAAACTCATATCGTTTCGTTCGTTTTGAGGTTTTCTTTTGTCTTCGTCTTGTAAACGAGCGTCTAAGAAATCTAAGTCTTCACGGTTATTTTTAAGAATGTATTTGATTACGAATTTCATGAAATCTTCAGCCAAATCCATATTACCAGCTAAATCCATAAAAGCGACCTCGGGCTCAATCATCCAGAATTCTGCTAAATGTCTTGATGTATTGGAGTTTTCTGCTCTAAAAGTAGGCCCAAAAGTATAAACCTTCCCTAAAGACATCGCGTAAGTTTCAGCTTCTAATTGACCAGAAACGGTTAAATTAGTTTCTTTTCCGAAGAAATCTTTAGAATAATCCACATGACCTTCTTCATTTAAAGGTGGTTTTTTAGCATCTAGATTGGTAACTCTAAACATTTCACCAGCACCTTCGGCATCACTTCCAGTAATGATTGGGGTATGCACGTTGTGAAAACCGTTCTCATTAAAGTATTTATGAATGGCGAACGATAACGCAGAACGCAAGCGCATAACGGCACTAAACGTATTTGTTCTGGTTCTTAAATGGGCATTTTCTCTTAAAAATTCAAAAGAATGTTTTTTGGGTTGAATAGGGTAGGTTTCAGGGTCTGAATCGCCTAAAATTTTGATACATGTTACTTGAATTTCAACCTTTTGTCCTTTTCCCTGGCTTTCTACTAGCTCGCCTTTAATATGTATTGCAGCACCTGTAGTAATGCGTTTTAAGAGAGATTCTTCTAAGGTTTCAAAATCGACAACACATTGTATGTTATTAAGTGTAGAACCATCGTTTAAAGCGATGAATCGATTCGCTCTAAAAGTTCTAACCCATCCTTTTATGTCAACTTCAGAACGAACATAATCTTGCGTTAGTAAGTCTGAAATGGTACGTAATTTCATAAGCATTAAAATTTAGTAATGTAAATATAAAGGTTTCGAAGGTGAAAATTCAAAATCTAAAAACCAAATTCCAAAATCTTAATTTGAGATGTGGTTTTAAATATTGGAATTTCTGTCATCGCTATCATCTTCCTCTGGAATAATATTGATTGCAGGCTCTTTTAGCACTTCTTTATTAGCGATGCTACGTTCTAAAGATAATAATAAAGAAGGTAGTAATAGTAAGTTTGACAACATCGCAAAAAGCAATGTGGCCGATACTAAAGCACCTAAAGCGACGGTGCCACCAAAACTAGAAATGGTGAATACAGAGAAACCAAAGAACAGTACAATGGAGGTGTAAAACATACTCACACCCGTTTCGCGTAATGCCCCATAAACAGATACTTTAATTTTCCAGTTATTAGCTTGTAATTCTTGTCTGTATTTTGCTAAAAAGTGAATGGTGTCATCTACTGAAATACCGAAGGCGATACTAAATACCAAAATGGTTGAAGGTTTGATGGGAACACCTAAATACCCCATAAGACCTGCGGTGACAAGAAGCGGAATGAGGTTAGGAATTAATGATACAATAATCATACGTCCAGATCTAAACATATACGCCATAAATAGCGCTATTAAGATGATGGCTAGCGATAAAGAAATGGCCAGGTTTTTTACCAAATAGGTAGTTCCTTTTTGAAAAACTAAGGCTTTCCCCGTCATGGTAACTGTATATCTTTCTTTAGGAAATAGTTTATCTATTTTAGTTTGAAGGTTTTCTTCAATACGTTCCATTTTATCGGTACCAATATCTTTCATAAAGGTTGTGATGCGGGCGTATTGACCAGTGCTATCCACAAAGTTTTTAAGTAAATCGACATTAGAGGTCGAGTTTTTGGCATATGATAAAATAAAACTGTTTTCTTGTGAAGTAGGCAGTTGGTAAAATTTAGTATTCCCGTTGTAATAGGCTTGTTTGGAATATTTAACCAAATCGACCACCGAAATAGGTTTTGATAATTCAGGTGTTTCAGTGATTAATTCCTGAAGTTCGTCCATGCGTTTTAATGTAGAAAGTTTCATGACACCTTGCTTGCGCTTCGTATCAATCATTATTTCTAAAGGCATGATACCATTAAATTCGTCTTCAAAAAAGCGGATATCCTTAACAAACCCCGAATCTTGCGGCATGTCTTCTATTAAACTACCCGAAATTTTTATCTGGTAAATACCAATAATACTCACAATTAGAAGCACTAAAGCGACCGAGTAAATAGCAATACGCTCATGTTTTACCATACGCTCTGTCCAGTTTACGAAGCCACCAATCCAACGTTTATTTAAATGTTCTAAATGCCTGTCTTTTGGGTAAGGCAAAAACGTATAGATAATGGGGATGATAAGTAAACATAAAATAAAAATGGCAAGAATACTTAAAGAAGCTACAATACCAAATTCTTTTAAAAGGGTGCTTTCTGTAAGTATGAAAGTCGCAAAACCAGAAGCGGTAGTGACATTCGTCATTAAAGTCGCATTACCAATTTTTGTGATAACACGCTGTAACGATTTTACTTTATTACCATGCAGTTTTACTTCGTGCTGGTATTTATTTATTAAAAAGATACAGTTTGGAATCCCAATAACAATAATTAATGGCGGAATAAGGGCTGTTAAAACTGTTATCTCATAATTAAGTGCACCAATAATACCTAAGGTCCACATAACACCTACACAAACCACCACCAATGATATTAAAGTCGCTCTAAACGATCTGAAAAACAAAAAGAAAATAAGTGAGGTTACTAGTAATGCGGCTAGCACAAACCAAACAATTTCATCAACTATTAATTGGGCGTTTAAGGTTCTAATATAAGGCATACCCGAAATGCGCACATCTAAATGGGTAACATCCTCAAAAGCCTTAATTTTAGGTTCTAATTCCTTAATTATAAAATCTTTTCTGGCCGATGTGTTAACAATGGCTTTGTCAAGATAAATTATGGTTCTTATGGTTTTTGTTTTCTTATTGAATAAGAAATTATCGTAAAAAGGGTATTTGTTGAAAAGTTCATCTTCAAGCTTATTTACTTGTGCGGTAGAAGTAATAGAATCTTTTATGAAAGGTTCTAAATTGAATTTTTGTTGAAGGGTATCTTTTACAAGTTTTTGAAGGTCTTTAACAGAAATAACGGTTTCAACTTCAGCATAATCTTTAAAGCTATCGGCTAATTTATTCCAAGCATTTAATTTTTCAACTGAAAGTAAGGTGCTGTCTTTAACACCAATAATAATAAGATTTCCTTCTTCACCAAAGGTGTTTAGAAAGTTGTTATAGGTGACATTTACTTCATGATCGTCTGGTAAAAGATTCGCTTCCGTATTCGAAAAACGCATGTTTTTCCATTGGGTACTAAATAAAACGGTGATACTAATAATACCAACAAGAATTCCTATCTTATTACGTAAAATTAACCTTGCGGTAACGTCCCAAAAATCTTTGGTAAAAAGTTTTAACATGCCTTAAATAAAAGTTGGGCAAAGGTAGAAAAAATGAGGGTAATACCTCATAAAGTCAAGTTAAATGTAAACTTAAAGGCAACATTATCACCAATATCAGGCAAGTGGTAGGCGCCGTAGCGGTAGGTGAAGCTTAATCCAAATCCGAAAAGTAATTTGTTAATTTCAAAACCCGATTCCGTATAGCCCTTTTCAATCGAACCAAAAGTGACGTTTTGGTGTCTTTCTGGCTCTTTAGTGTCACCAATTGCGTAGCGCGTGATTAATACCATTTGGGGTTTAAAACGTTCGGAAATATGAAAGGGTTTTAAAAAGTGTTTAACCTGAAGTGTAGCAAACTTGTCAGAAAAAAACTCATTAAAAAACATAGTTTCGAAGCTATTGGTACCAGCTACCGAAAACCGTTGCATAATAGTTTCTTTAGTAATGTTATTGGGGTAGGCGTGGTATAAATGTGTTAAGGGGATGTCTCCGCTAGCAATACCGCCAACTAAGGTGATTTCAGAAAGGTTGCCATCTTTTTTTCCAATTTGGTGAATGGTTCTGAAATCTAATTTTGAAAAACTTAAATCACTCTTGAAAACGTCGTTAAAACTTTTGGTGTATTGAAGGGTGACTAAGGGGTAGTCGTTTTCTTGAGTATCAGTTTCTGAGGCTGTGCTACTTTTTAAGGGTTTCCATTGCAGGGCTACTTTTGCCATGCTTAGTTTGAAAATGTTCAGTACACCGTCATCGGTAACAAAACCATAATTGTAGGTTGGGGAAATGTTGCTTCTAGAAAATTCTGTTTCTACATTTAAATTGTTTGTTACTTCGCGTTCGAAGGAAACTGCTTTAGTAATGTGCTTATGAAATAAGTCGATGTTAAGTAAGCGTGGTTCAAAAAACTGAAAGAAACGTTTGTCTGTTAAAAATTTGGTGCTCCCTGTTTCTTGTAAATCGTCTGTATAAGTAAGTGTTACCCAGGTTTTGGTTGCTTCATCTATCCGGAAACTGGTACCAACACTGTATTTAAAACGGTCGTCTCTAAATCCATAAACCGTATAGCCGTTTATTTTTATTTTCTCCGAAAGGGCATCGTTTGTAACACCTCCAATTCCCGTACGTATACCTTCATATTGGTTGTATTTTATGAGGTATCTTAAGTCGAAATTAAAGTATTTGGTAGGTATGTAGCCGTTGCCAAGACCTTTTACAAAGGCATTTTTTTTAATAGAATCTTGAGTAGTTTCTAAGTTGTTTTCATGACTTGATTGTGCCTGAAATGAGGTAGCATAAAAAATGCAAAAAAGAAGAATGCCATATTTAAACATAGGTACAACGTAAAGCTAAAATTTGTAAAAAAAAGCGACTTGATAGTCGCTTTAATATTATACAGTCATAATTTCCTTTTCTTTGATGTCGAAATGGTCATCAATCTTTTTAACGTACTTATCAGTTAAATGTTGTACATCTACTTCTGCGTTCTTTTTCAAATCGTCAGATACATCTTCAGATTTTTTAATATCGTTGTTTGCGTCTTTTCTAGCAGAGCGCACACCTATTTTAGCATCTTCAGCTTCTGCTTTAGCTTGTTTTGCTAAATCACGACGGCGTTCTTCTGTTAAAGGTGGTACATTTATTATAATAGTATCGCCATTGTTCATTGGGTTGAAACCAAGATTTGCAATTTGAATACCTTTTTCAATTTCTTGAAGCATCTTTTTTTCCCAAGGTTGTACGGTAATCGTTCTACCATCGGGTGTATTTACGTTGGCAACTTGGGTTAAAGGTGTTGGTGCACCGTAATAATTAACCATAACGCTTCCAAGCATGGCAGGACTCGCTTTACCTGCTCTAATATTAGCAAATTGCTTCTCCAAATGCCTCACAGCATTATCCATAGATTCTTTTGCTGTGTCTAATATAAATTGTATTTCTTCATTCATAATATCAAACTTTTTCTATCAATTACTCAAAAATTACGCCAAATTTATAGGTTTACTTCGGTTCCTATGTTTTCGCCGGCAACAACTTTTAATAAATTGCCTTTTTTATTCATATCGAAAACTATAATAGGAAGTTCGTTTTCTTGACTTAGTGTAAAAGCCGTAGTATCCATGACTTTTAAACCTTTTTTCAAAACATCATCAAATGAAATGAAATTAAATTTAACAGCTGTATCATCTTTTTCAGGATCTACATTGTAAATACCGTCAACACGAGTTCCTTTTAAAATAACGTCGGCTTCCACTTCAATAGCACGTAAAACGGCTGCAGAATCTGTTGTAAAATATGGATTTCCTGTACCTCCACCAAAAATAACAACACGTCCTTTTTCTAGGTGACGCATGGCTTTACGTCTAATAAAAGGTTCTGCTACTTGGTTGATGTGTACGGCCGATTGTAAGCGTGTTGGTAATCCGGCATCTTCTAGGGCACTTTGTAGCGCTAAGCCGTTTATAACGGTTGCTAACATACCCATATGGTCTCCTTGTACACGATCCATACCGTTACTTGCGCCTGCAACACCTCTAAAGATGTTACCACCTCCAATAACGATGGCAACTTCAACACCTGCATCTGTTATGGTTTTAATGTCTTGAGCGTATTCGGCTAAACGTTCTGGGTCGATACCGTACTGGCGTTCTCCCATTAGGGCTTCACCAGAAAGTTTTAAAAGAATTCTTTTATATTTCATGTTCGTTTTTGAAAGTTCAGCAAAACTACATAATTTTTTGTTGTTTACCGAAAACCTAATTATCAAAAACAAGGCTGTTTGAAAAATATAGGGTGTATTTTAAGTGATCGCTGCCAATTTTGGATATAAAAAAACCACTAAGCTTTGAAGCATAGTGGTTTTTTTATAATTTATTGTTTTATTAAATTTTGAACCCGTAGGTTTAAAAATTATCCTAAAGCAACACGTTTAAATCCTAAGATTGAAACATCTCCGTAAGATGCTACATATTTAGCAACGTTTATTTTCTCATCTTTAATAAAGTTTTGATCTAATAAACATTGTTCTTGGTCTAAAGTCGTGTTATCTGAAATAAAACGCTCTAATTTACCTGGTAAAATTCTATCCCAAATTTGCTCTGGTTTACCTTCAGCTTTTAATTCTGCTTTCGCATCTTCTTCAGCTTTAGCTAAAACTTCTGGCGTTAATTGAGCCATAGAAATGAATTGAGGTACATTTTTAAGTGTTTTACCTAAACGTGCAAACTCTTCGTTATCTTTTTCAATAACTGCAATTCTTGCCTCTAATTCTGAAGCGATGAAAGACGCATCAAAATCTTTGTAAGATAATGTGCTAGCTCCCATAGAAGCTATTTGCATAGCTACATCTTTAGATAGAGTTTCAGCATTTTTTACGTTAGCAGATAAACCTACTAAAGCTGCAATTTTGTTAATGTGAACGTAAGAACCAACATAAGGTGCTTCTAATTTCTCAAAAGCATTGATATCTAATTTTTCACCAATAACTCCAGTTTGCTCAATTAATTTATCAGCAACAGTCATTCCACCAAAATCTGCAGCTAAAAGCTCTTCTTTAGTGTTTACTGTGAAAGCTAATTCAGCTAATTGGTCAGCTAAAGCAATAAAATTTTCGTTTTTACCAACAAAGTCAGTTTCGCAACCTAAAACGATGGCAACACCTACTGTATTGTCAGCATTTACTTTTGCAATGGCTGCACCTTCAGAAGACTCACGGTCTGCTCTGTTAGCAGCAACTTTTTGTCCTTTTTTACGTAGAACTTCAATTGCTTTATCAAAATTGCCTTCAGCTTCAACTAAAGCTTTTTTACAATCCATCATTCCTGCACCCGTAGCTTGTCTTAATTTGTTAACCTCAGCTGCTGTAATTTTTACTGTAGATTCCATATGTAATTTAAATTTAAAAAAGTCGTTCAAATATTCCTGTAAAGAAAATAATTAAACGACTTATTTGTATTGTGAAATTGTTAATTATTCTTCCTCGTCGGCAACAACAGCTTTAGCAGCACTCTTTTTAGTTGGTGCAACTGCTTCATTGTTATCATCTTGGTCTTTATCAGCTTTTCTGTCTGCTAAACCAGCAGCAACAGATGCTGTTACATAAGATAACACTTTATCGATAGATTTAGAAGCATCATCATTTGCAGGTATTACATAATCAACTTGACGTGGATCTGAGTTGGTATCTACCATTGCAAAAATTGGAATGTTTAATTTTTGAGCTTCTTTAATAGCGATGTGCTCACGTTTAATATCAACTACAAATAATGCACCTGGTAAACGTGTCATGTCTACAATAGAACCTAAGTTTTTTTCTAACTTAGCTCTTAAACGATCTACTTGTAAACGTTCTTTTTTAGAAAGCGTTAAGAAAGTTCCGTCTTTCTTCATTCTATCAATCATAGCCATTTTTTTAACAGCTTTTCTAATAGTTACGAAGTTAGTTAACATTCCACCAGGCCATCTTTCAGTGATGTAAGGCATGTTAATAGAACCTGCTTTTTCAGCTACGATATCTTTTGCTTGCTTTTTTGTAGCAACGAATAAAATTTTACGACCAGAAGCTGCAATTTTAGCTAATGCTTCTCCAGCTTCGTCAATTTTAGCCGCTGTTTTATAAAGGTTAATAATGTGGATGCCATTACGCTCCATGTATACGTAAGGAGCCATGTTTGGATCCCACTTACGTGTAAGGTGACCGAAGTGTACACCTGCTTCAAGTAATTCTTTTACTTCTACTGCCATTTTGTGATAGTTTACGTTCTGTTGAATTAGCAATGATAAAGTGGTCACTTGCGTTCGCCTTTACCATTTAGATGCTAAACTTATCCCGCTGTTAAGCTAGGACAACAATAACTGGTTAAATTTTGTTTTAATTTGAAATTAATATTGAATAGCGCTGCGACAATGCGTAGCGAAACCATGCAATAAAAACTCCCAAATTGGGTATTAACGTTTAGAGAATTGGAATTTCTTACGCGCTTTCTTCTGACCGAATTTTTTACGCTCCACCATTCTTGGATCTCTTGTTAATAAACCTTCTGGTTTAAGTGTTAGTCTGTTTTCTGCATCTAACTCGCACATTGCACGAGAAATTGCTAAACGAACAGCTTCTGCTTGTCCAGTAATACCGCCACCGAATACACTTACTTTAATATCAAAGTTACCTTCATTATTAGTCAAAGCTAATGGTTGGTTTACTTTGTATTGTAAAGTAGTTGTAGTAAAGTAGGCGTTTAATTCTTTTTTGTTAACTGTGATGTTACCAGTTCCTGAGGCAACATAAACACGAGCAACTGCCGTTTTTCTACGACCAATTTTGTGAATTACTTCCATTACTTGAATTCGTTTAAGTTAATTGTTTTTGGCTTTTGTGCAGCATGAGTGTGCGCTGAACCAACAACAACGTTTAAATTACGGAATAAATTTGCACCTAATTTGTTTTTAGGTAACATTCCTTTTACTGATTTTTCTACTACTCTTGCTGGATCTTTTCCAAACAATTCTGTAGCAGTTAAACTTCTTTGACCACCTGGATAACCTGTGTGACGAATGTACGTTTTATCGTTCCATTTGTTACCGGTTAAGTTGATTTTTTCAGAGTTGATAACAATTACGTTATCACCACAATCAACGTGTGGTGTGAAGCTTGGTTTGTGTTTACCTCTTAAAAGTTTTGCAACTTTAGAAGCTAAACGACCCAAAGTTTGACCTTCAGCGTCAACTAAAACCCACTGCTTATCTACAGTAGCTTTGTTCGCTGAAATGGTTTTGTAGCTTAATGTGTCCACGTTATTAATTATTTTTTATTAAACATTCCTCTCTCAAAAAGAGTTTGCAAATGTACGATAATCTGATTGATAACCAAACACTATACAGGAAAATTTATTTTAGAGTTATTCTGTTGAATATTAGGGGGCTTAATATTTTAGGTTAAACATTAAAAAGAAGTTTAGAATTTAATTAAAATTGTTTGGTTTTCTTGAACCCTAAAGTTTATAATACGCGTCATTAAGTCTATAGGAATGGCTGTGTTTAAAAGGAACTGAATAGAGCCTTTGCCTTGTTTATAGTGGCTTAATTCTTCAACGAAAGGTTTATGTCCCGTTGGGGTTGCATAGAAACCAATGTGCTTTTCATAGGCAGCAAAATAGACCAAAGGTTTATTATGGGTTTTATAGGCAGGCATACCGAAGGCTATCGTTTCAGTCACCCCTGGAGCTTGTGTTATTATTAAGTTGCGAATAATTTGAAGTATTTTCTGGGTGTTATAAGGGAAAGAGGTAATATATGCATCAACTGTTATTATCGTTTCTTTCATTAGGTCGTTGTTTCGAGGTTTCCGTATACAATAAATCCCATTTGAATTTAATTCAAATGGGATTTATTAAAAGTAATAATTTTTTTCGAAAACCTTATAGTTTGAAAACGACTCCTCCTGTGTAAGTTGTGCCTTTTCCTATATTTCTTCCATCTACAATAGTACCAACACCTGCGTTAATACCAAAATTGCTCGCGATAGGTACATAAACGTTACCACCAACTCTTGCATAATCTACTTTCGTCTCAGGAAAGTTACCAAAGAACCCTGGTCCACCTATGTCAATGCCTTTTTTCGATGTCGATTGTGAATCAAACCAGGCATCCAAATAAATAATACTTGCGCTATAACCTACTTTAATGAGTGTATTTACACTGTTTGGAGCATCAAAATCAGATCCATCACCTAAGTTAAAGTTGTTGTCGGCTTCTCCTCTAACGGTATATCCTAATGCTACTGTTCCAAAAAAACCACCATTATTTTTATAATGCATACCTAATTTAGCATCCAAGGTAGGTGCACCATTACCTATAGATAAAATACCGGTAGGCTCATAACCAAGCGGCATAGAACCTCCAAGAGCCGCAAAATACGTCATGGTACCATGTTTTAAAGTTTCATTGTGTAAATTATATTTTAAAGCAACACTTAAATCTTGAATATCTTTTTGCTCGGTAGTTCCGTTAATTGGATCCGGATTTCCTTTACCATTCGAAGAAATATAAGGTAAGTTTACAATGGCTGTAAGCCTATCCGTAATACCATAATTAGCATAGAAATTAAAAATGTCTTGAGTTATTTCGTTGTGTGCTGGGACGCCTTCAACTTTTGTTTTACCAACATAAAAAGAATCGTAAGTGCTATACGAGTATGATAAGGATAAGTTAGCTTCTCCTTTTTTATTGAAAAAGCCATCGATAAGTCCTTGAGCTGTGACATTTGTTGTTGTTAAGCATATAAATGCTACAATCATTGCGGTTAGTTTAATTTTCATCATATTAATTTTTTTAGTTAGGTCATTCAGACGCATTAAAGCATGAGTCATTACAAAAAAACGGATGGTATATGATAAAGATTTTCTTAACTAAATATTCGTATTATTTAATGTGCTTCTAACCAGTCGTTTCCAACGCCTAATTCAACATCTAAAGGCACTTCTAGTTTATAAGCATTTTCCATTTCGGTTTTAACCAAGGTTTTAATGGTTTCTAATTCGGGTTTGTAGACATCAAAAACCAATTCATCGTGTACTTGCAGTAGCATTTTGGTTTTGAAATTGCCTTCAGAAAGTTTCTTGTAAATATTAATCATGGCCAACTTAATAATATCGGCAGCGCTTCCTTGTATAGGTGCGTTTACAGCATTACGTTCGGCAGCGCCGCGTACTACAGCATTCCTAGAATTAATATCGTTTAAATAGCGACGTCTTCCTAAAACGGTTTGTACATAACCATTCTCTCGAGCAAAATCTATCTGTTCACTTATGAAATTTCTAAGTTTCGGATAGGTTGTATAATAGGTGTCTATCAATTCTTTAGATTCACCTCTGCTTAAATCGGTTTGATTACTTAAACCAAAAGCCGAAACACCGTAAATAATACCGAAGTTAACGGTTTTGGCATTGCTACGTTGCTCTCTAGTAACTTCTTCAAGAGGCACATTAAATACTTTTGATGCCGTACTTGCATGAATATCTTCACCGTTTTTAAAGGCCGAAATCATAGTTTCTTCGTTGCTTAAAGCAGCAATGATGCGGAGTTCTATTTGCGAATAATCGGCAGCTAAAAGCGTGTAGTCTTCGCTTCGCGGAATAAATGCTTTTCTAACTTGACGTCCGCGTTCCGTACGAATTGGAATGTTTTGAAGGTTCGGGTTGTTGCTTGAAAGTCGCCCGGTGGCAGCAACAGTTTGCATATAGTCGGTATGTACACGACCTGTTGATGGCTCTACTTGGTTTGGTAGGGCGTCCACATAGGTGCTTTTTAGTTTTGCTAAGCCCCTAAATTCTAAAATATGTTGAATAATATCGTGGTCTTTCGCCAGGTAACTTAAAATATCTTCACCTGTGGCATATTGACCTGTTTTGGTTTTTTTAGGTTTGTCAACTAGTTTTAGTTTGTCAAATAAAATATCTCCCAATTGTTTTGGCGACGCGATGTTGAATTCCTCGCCTGCTTCCGCATAAATTTTGGTTTCTAAATCTTTGATATCACTATTTAATTGTTCCGATAAGGAATTTAAAAACGTTTCATTCAAGTTAATACCTTCTAATTCCATGGCAGCTAAGACACGAAGTAGCGGAACTTCAATATCCTCAAACAGTTTTTTTGTATTGGCATCACCTAATTCCTTTTCAAAATGTTCTTTAAGTTGCAAGGTAATATCAGCATCTTCAACTGCATATTCTGTTTGCTTTTCTAAAGCAACATCACGCATAGACAGTTGGTTTTTTCCTTTTTTACCAATTAATGCTTCAATAGAAATTGGGCTGTAATTTAAATAGGTTTCGGCCAGCACATCCATATTATGGCGCATATCGGGGTTAATTAAATAATGCGCTAACATGGTGTCAAACAGGTTTCCTTTTACTTCAATATTATATTTTGCTAAAACTTTGATGTCGTATTTTAAATTCTGACCAATTTTTTCAATGGTTTCATTTTCAAAAAACGGACGCAATTGTTCTATAATTTCTTGAGCTTCGTCTTGAACTTCCGGAAAAGGAAGGTAGAAGCCTTTACCAGCTTCCCATGAAAAGGCAATGCCTACAAGTTCTGCCGTTATAGGGTTTAGTCCAGTTGTTTCCGTGTCAAAACACACCGAAGTTTGCTTCATTAAGTTTTTAATAAACAATTTGGAAGCCATGCCTGGAGCGACACTTTGGTAAAAATGCGCATTGGTTTCGGCTGTTTTTCTAATGAATTCTGAAACACTCTCAGTGTCAGCCTTAGTAGAAATATCACCTCCAAATAATGAAAATTGTCCGGCACCTGCAGAAGCTGTTTCTTGAGGTGTTGCTTTTACTTCGGTTTTATTTGAATCTATTTCTGTTGAAGTAGCTTGTACTGCAAAGGTTTTTTCAAAGTTAGTTAGTAATTGTCTAAACTCTAGATCTAGAAAAATTTCAGTAACTTTTGGAAGATCCGGTTGGTCTAATTCAAAATCTTTTGCGTGAAAAGTAACGGGAACATCTAGCATAATAGTTGCTAGTTTTTTTGAAAGTATGCCCAATTCTTTATTGTCTTCTATTTTCTCCTTCATTTTACCTTTTAGCTCGTGGGTGTTGGCTAAAAGATTTTCCATGCTGCCGTATTGTGCTAAAAATTTCTTGGCCGTTTTTTCACCAACTCCAGGAAGTCCGGGGATATTATCACTAGAATCGCCCATCATCCCTAAAAAGTCAATAACTTGTAGCGGGTCTGTGACTTCAAATTTTTTCTGAACTTCGGGAATGCCCCAAGTTTCGTAACCACCACCAAAAACGGGACGGTACATAAAAATGTTTTCTGAAACTAATTGCGCAAAATCTTTATCTGGGGTCACCATAAATGTTTGGTAGCCTTCCTTTTCCGCTTGTTTGGCAAGTGTTCCAATAACATCATCGGCTTCAAAGCCTTCTTTTACCATAATAGGAATGTGCATGGCTCTTAAAATGTCTTGAATAATAGGCACAGCTATTTTTATAGCTTCGGGCGTTTCATCTCTATTTGCTTTATAGGCTTCAAACATTTCAACACGATCGGCACTTCCGCCTTTATCAAAACAAACCGCTAAATGGTCTGGACGCTCTCGTTTTATAACGTCTAAAAGTGAGTTCATAAAACCCATAACCGCAGAGGTGTCTAAACCTTTAGAGTTAATTCTAGGGTTTTTTATAAAAGCATAGTAACCACGAAATATTAATGCGAAGGCATCAACTAAAAAGACACGTTTATTGTCAGACATTTTGTTTGTTTTGATAGAAAACCAAAACTACAAAAAGTATTTCTGTTTTGGGGTTTGCTATGTTACAATTGCTCGAATTTTGAAACAAATACTTTAAACCATCAATAGTATGCTTAATTGTTCTGTGTAAACGTTTAACAGTTTGCTAAGAAAATCAAAACGTGAAATGAGTAACTTTACAGATTAATTTGATATATATGCTTCGCTGGATTATTTTCCTTGTTATTTTTTTCATTCTAGATTTATACGCTTTTCAGGCATTTAAAACGGTCTCAAAAAACAATTGGTCTCATGTAACTTATTGGTTAATCTCGATGTTAGTGGTGGGTAATTTTGTTTACAGTTATTATGGGTTTAATAGGAGGGATGGTTTTTCGCATGCGAACGCCTATGCTGCTGGTTTTTTAATTGCTATAGCGCTTCCTAAATTGGTGCTTTTTTTCGGAATGTTTGCCGAGGATGTTTTTAGAGTGCCACTAGCTATTTATCGTTATTTTACAGAAGGTGATACCGCTAAAGGCAATTACTTTGCATCACGTAGGCAGTTTGTTAGTAAAATAGCATTGGGTATTGCAGCGATTCCGTTGGTATCTGTATTATACGGAATTTATAAAGGGAAGTATAATTTTAAAGTTTTAAAATACACCTTGACTTTTGAGGATTTACCTAGTGCCTTCGATGGGTATAGAATTACGCAGTTAAGTGATATCCATTCGGGGAGTTTTGATAATGTTGAAAAAGTAAAATACGCCGTCAATTTAGTAAATGAACAAAAAAGTGATGTGATTTTGTTTACCGGTGATATGGTAAATAATAAGGCAGAGGAGATGCACCCGTATTTGGATGTATTTGATAAGCTACAAGCTAAAGATGGTAAGTTTTCTGTATTGGGAAATCATGATTATGGCGATTATGTTTCTTGGGATTCTGAGGCTGATAAACATCAAAATTTAGAAGATTTAAAAACGATTCAGAAACAAATTGGATTCGATTTGTTGTTGAATGACAGTCGCTTTATAGAAAAAGATGGACAGCGAATCGCTTTGGTTGGTGTCGAAAATTGGGGAACAGGAGGTTTTAAACAGGCGGGAGACTTAAAGAAAGCTGCTGCGAATGTTGATAAGGACGACTTCAAAGTTTTAATGAGTCACGACCCAACCCATTGGGAAAAGGTGGTGATTGATGATAATTATCACTACCATTTAACCCTTAGTGGGCACACCCACGGGATGCAGTTCGGTATAGAAATTCCGGGATGGTTTAAATGGAGTCCTGTAAAATGGCGCTATAAATACTGGGCAGGTATTTATAAAGAGATGGGCCAATATATTAATGTGAATAGAGGTTTTGGTTATTTGGCTTTTCCGGGGCGTGTAGGGATTTGGCCAGAAATAACGGTAATTGAGCTTAAAAAAGGGAAAAACGTGGTTTAGTACATTGCATTTTTAATATGTAAAGAAATTGCTTACTTTTATCCGAAACCATTATAAATACAGCATTTATTGATATTTTCGAAAAATTGCGTAGGTTTGTATAAGTACATTTGACTAATAAACAATAAAGTATGTCAAAATTTGGGGAACTAATTGATGTAGAAATTCCTGTTTTGTTAGAGTTTTTTACAGATTGGAATGATCAATCTACAATCATGCACGCCGTTTTAAGAGATGTGGCTGCTGCACTTGGAGATAAAGCTAAAGTGATTAAAATTGATGTTGAAAAAAACAGCGAACTTGCTGAAGCTTTACGTGTAAAATCACTACCAACTTTAATTATTTATAAAGATGGTGAAATGAAATGGCGCCAAAGTGGAGAGCAAGATGCAAATACGCTTATTGGAATTATTCAAAAGTATGTTTAGTGCCTGCAAACATAGAGGCTTCTTTTCTTATGTTTTTTAAGGACGCTGCCTAAGGGTTGGGTTTTCTGCTCTAAGTTGTTAATTATCTAAAAGTAATTATCAGAATTCTAAAGCCTTAAAGCTAAAGCCTTTTTTACTATAATATTTTAATACTTTAGGTAAAACATATTGCATGTTTTTAGATGCTTTTACGCTATCATGAAATACTACAATACTACCATTTGTTGTTTTTGAAAGAACATTTTTTAGGCAGGTTTCTTTAGGGATGTCTTTTTCCCAATCAAAAGAAAGTATATCCCACATAATTATTTTGTATCCTAATCCTAAGAGTTTTTTTCCTTGCTTAGGTGTTATTTGACCATAAGGAGGTCGGAAAAGATTAACGATTGGTGATGGACTATTCCCGGTACCTGAATGGGGGATTTTATTTTTGAAAACACTTTCACATAAACTTACATTTTCAAGATAATCTTTTGCCTTTGTTTTCCAACCTTTAATGTGGTTGTTGGTGTGGTTTCCAATGGCATGTCCTTCATCTAAAATGTGTTGAAAGATTTCTGGGTGTTTTTCAATGTTATTTCCAATGCAAAAAAAAGTAGCTTTTGCGTTGAATGCCTTTAAAGTATCTAATGTCCAGGTTGTGATTTCAGGTGTTGGACCGTCATCAAACGTCAAGTAAATAACGTTATCATTAGTTGCGATGTCCCAAACATAGTTTGGGAACATCTTCTTAACAACTAAAGGTGTTTTTACAGGCGTTAAGGTCATGCCTTACTCTGTGATTAAATCGATATTGCTATCTGTAGTAGGTAAATCTTTTTCTTTTTTAGGAGCAGTTCCTTGTGTTTCCGGTTGACCTCCGTAAAAGTGTTTAAACATCATTAAATGGTTGTTGAAAACATCTCCTTCTGTTTCTGCGAACTCCAAATCATATTTCACTAAAACATTTATTAAACCTTTATAGCGTTCAATATCTGTGTAAATATCTTCAAATAAACGTTCTTGATTTTCGGTTTTTAAGGTGCTGTAATAGTATAAACTCTCTTGGTATTTTTTAGCAACCTCTTTAAAAAGTTTTTGTGCTTTTTCTTTATTGCCTACTTCATAGTAAGCGCTAATGTAAGGCTCTAAAAGGGTGTAATATCCAAAATAGTCAACAGGCATGTTTGTCATGGCAATGTCTGCTATCTCTTCTGCTTTTTTTAGTTTTTTCTCAGTAAGTAATTGTTCTATTAAACGGGCTAAATTACCTCTATAAGAAATAGAGTTTTTACGTGTTTCTGGGTCGTGATAAATATCTGGGCTTCCACTATTACCCCAATCCCATTTTTTAACCTTATTATACATCAGGTCACTATCTACACGTCCCATATCAAACGGGTTGGCTCTATCTATTTCCGATTTTATAGGTACTAGCTTGTAACACATACCATCTAATTGTAAATAATCCTTCATCCAGATGTAATCATCATCACCAAAGCTTCCGCCGGTAAAATAAATAGGGCGTTTCCAATCGTTATTCGCTACAATATCGAGCATTAACAATCTGTTCTTATATAATGCGCCACCTGTGACTTTAATATCAATATGTGAAACAATTTTATCGGCATCTTTTGGCTGAACAATGCCGTATTTTAATGCATTCTCTTTGTTAACCGGAATTCTTAAAAACTCGGTAGGTAAATAACTTGCATTTAAATCTTGGGTTCTAACCTGTGAAAGGTCAATACCTTTTTGTTCTAATATGTAGCGGTACTTGGTTTTGGGATTGTTACTAGATATAAAATCTAAAAATTGTTTTACCTGTAACGTGTCTTTTACTACGGGTTCGATAATGATGTAGTCGTTGGTGCCGTATTTGTATAAATCGTGTGTTAGTTGCGACGGGATAGGGTCGCTATCGTATGCTTTACGCTTCATTTGGTCTATGTACCAATCTGTTTGAAATAAACTGGTATTAACCACACGTACATCGGTTCTGTAGCCTTCAATTTCTTGAGCATACCAAAGTGCAAAAGTATCGTTATCTCCAATGGTGAAAAGTATACCATTTTCCTCACAAGAATCTAGATACATTTTGGCCATAGATCGCGCTGTATATTTATCTGAACGATCGTGGTCGTCCCAGTTATTTGCAGCTAAAATACCAGGAACTAATATTAGACATATAATAGATATGGCGGGTGCTAGAATTTTAGGTGATGCATATTTTTTTAAGGCATCAAATAAAGCATAGACTCCAAAGCCAATCCAAAGAGCGAATACATAAAATGATCCAACTACTGAATAGTCACGTTCACGTGGTTCAAAAGGGCGCACGTTGGTGTATACTTGGATGGCGATTCCTGTGAAAAGGAAAAACACGAGTAGAATCCAAAATACATTTTTGTTACTGTTGAATAAAAAGAAGAAGCCAATCAATCCTAATATAAGAGGAAGTAAGTAATAGGTGTTTCGTCCTTTATTATTTTTTACATCACTAGGTAAATTGTCCTGAGAGTAGCCCAGAAGTTTTTCGTCTAATGGTTTTATTCCGGTTATCCAATTTCCATGATTGTCATATTTTCCTTGAATATCGTCTTGTCTTCCTGAGAAATTCCACATAAAATAACGCCAGTACATAAACCCAAGTTGGTACTCGAACATATATTTAACGTTACTTGCTAGTGAAGGTTTTTCAATTTCAATGTAATTCTTAAAACGCTTTAAGAAGTTGTTGTAGTCTTCATAATCAACAGCGCCTTTGGCAACCTCATTCTTAAAATTAGTAACGGTTGTACGTAACTCATTTTCCATTTGATACTCTGGTTTTAGTTTGAAATCTAAAAATCCAGAAAACATCATGTAGTTTTCAGCATGTTCTGAACTCCACATACGCGGGAGAATAGATGCTTGTTTATGGTTGTAATTTTGTTTTGCTTTTTTATAGTCGTTTACTACAACATATTCGCCTTTAGCTTCGTCTTTTTCGTATTTAGGTTTGTCATCTATATACGGGTTGTTTTCATCTAAATAAGCATATTGGTCTGTAAACTGTGGTCCGTAAAACAGATGTGTTTCCGGATACTGTTCTAAATTATAATAGGCCAATAATTCTCTAGCACTCGATGGGTTGTTTTCATTTACAACCACATTGGCATTGGCGCGAATAGGAAGCATTAACCAGGTTGAGAACCCTACAATAATAAAAGTGACACATAAAATACCTGTATTAATATGTATCATGCCTTTTTTACGGGTGTAATTTAAGCTGTAATAAATAACAACTACTAATAAGATACCTGCAATAATAGAGCCCGAATTAAAAGGAAGTCCAATAGAATTGACAAAGAAAATTTCGAAAACACTGAATATTTTAAGAATATTTGGTGCGAGTAGTTTAAATATGAATAATAGGATAGCTACAGAAACCACATTGGCAACAATGAAGTTTTTAAGTGTAATTGTTTTATAATTTTTAAAGTAGTAGATAAGACCAATTGCAGGAATGGTTAATAAACCCATAAAGTGAACACCAAAAGAAAGCCCGATAATGAAGGCAATTAATATAAGCCAACGGTTTCCACGAGGTTTGTCCATATCTTGTTCCCAACGCAGCCCAAGCCAAAACATAACCGACATAATTAAGGTGGCCATAGCATAAACTTCAGTTTCTACAGCGTTAAACCAAAACGAATCTGTGAATGTAAAAGCCAAACTACCTACAACACCACTACCTAAAATAGCGATTGCTTGCTCTTTAGTGATGTCGGTTTTATTTCCAACTAACTTTTTTAATAGTAGGGTAATGGTCCAAAACATAAATAAAATAGTGAAGGCACTAGATATGGCGCTCATCATATTCATCATAAAACCAACTTGCGATGGCTCTAAGGCGAACATAGAGAAAAACGCTCCAAGCATTTGAAATAAAGGGGCTCCGGGTGGGTGACCAACTTGTAATTTCGCCGAAGTTAAAATGTATTCACCTGCATCCCAGAAACTAACAGTGGGTTCAACAGTTAATCCGTACGTTATAAATGCTATTAAAAAAGTGAACCATCCTAAAATTGTGTTCCATTTTTTAAAGTTGAAATGTGCCATATATATAGATCTTTGTTTGGTTTGGCGAATTTAATAATAAATATGAAATGAACCTTCAATATTATATTAGACTTAACATAAATGGAAAAAGAGATGTTTCGATAGTGAAACAGATGGAAATGTGAGCGTTATAGACTGATAATCAAGCTCTATTTTAAATAATAAAAAATCAGCAATAAATTTTTTAAAAAAAACTTGCGCAAAGAATTATTTGTATTAAATTTGCATCCTCATTACACGAATGGCCTATGGTGTAACTGGCAACACGTTGGTTTTTGGTACCAAAGAGTCTAGGTTCGAGCCCTAGTAGGCCAACATTACTACAAACCCTAATTCTTTATTGAGTTAGGGTTTTTTTTATGCTTGTAATTCAAGTGGCTCGCTTAAAGTGTGCTTGTTGTTTATTTTTATAAGCCAATAGTAAGTAGGTTTTTGTTTGAGTCTTATTTAGGGGTGTCTGTTTTCTTCATGTGAAAAATTTAAATCTTAAATGTAATTACGGGACGTTTCGCGTGGTTAACTAAGTCTTCACTAATACTACCGTTAAAGAAGTGTGAAATACCTTGTCTGCCATGAGTGCTCATGCCAATAATATCGGCGTCAATAGATTGTGAAAAGTTCATAATACCTGTTTCAATCGTGACATCATTATAGATATTTATAGTGTAGTTTGGCATTTTTACTTTTTTCGTAAAATTTAGAATTCTACTTTGTGCATCGCCAGAGGTAATGAAATGGTTGGGTGTATTCACCATGAGTAAATGCATTTTGGAACCCAAAATATTGGCAAATTGTATTGCTTTCTCAAAAGGAGGTAGGCTTTCTTCTTTAAAATCAGAAGCGAAAACAAAATGTCTGGTGCCAAAAGTTCTATGTTCATTTTTAATAACAAGAACGGGTGTTTGTGATGTACGAACTACTTTTTCAGTATTACTACCAATAAGCATTTCTTTTAATCCGCTGGCGCCGTTGGAGCCCATTACAATTAAATCGATTTGTTGTTTTTTGCAAACCTGAAAAATGCCTTTAAATATTTCATGAAATTCTACATGTTCATGTATTACAACGTCTTTCAAGTAATCTTTTTCTCTTAAATCTTCAAATTGTTTGTGTGCAAGCTTCATGAAAAACATGGCTTCGGGCAATTCGTTGTAAGAACTTAAGGCGTCTATGGTGTGCATAGGCACCTCTAAAATATGCAATAAATAAATTTCACAATGGTGCTTTTTAGCTAATTGTGCGGCTACCTTTAAAGCATTTTCAGCTTGGGTAGAAAAGTCAGTGGGGACAAGAATTTTTTTCATAATTTCAGTTTTGGTTTATAATTATGATTTAGATGCTGTTAGCATAAAAAAACATTCGATTTTCAGTATTGCTCAATTTATGATTTGATAAGTAAGGTGTATCTAAATTTATGAAATATTACTTTAAAAATCAATTAAATATTATATATTTGCACCGTTGAAAGGCTAAAACAAAGAAAGAGGGGACGGAAAGTCCCCTCTTTCTATAAGAAAAATGTTTAAAAATACCGTAAAAAATTTACTAGACGCTGCGTTGATAGAACGACCAGACTTATTCTTAATTGAGTTTTCAATTAAGGAAGGCAATCATATCATTATAGTTATTGATGGAGATGATGGCGTGTTAGTTGAAGATTGTATGTTTGTTAGCAGGGCTATAGAAAACAATTTCGATAGAGAAGAACATGATTTTTCTTTAGAAGTGATGTCGGCAGGCGCTACATCGCCTTTAGTAAACCAAAGGCAGTATGGTAAGAATTTGAAAAGAGAGTTAGTAGTTAGAACGGCTTCAGAAAAAATTGAAGGTGTACTTACTAAAGCAACCGATACAAATATTACTTTAGAATGGAAAGTTAGGGAGCCTAAACCAATAGGTAAGGGTAAAGTAACTGTAAAGAAGCAAGCGGATATCGCTTACGAAGATATTGTAGAAGCAAAAGTTATGATTAAATTTTAATTCAATAAGAGTTATGGAGAATATCGCGTTAATTGAATCTTTTTCAGAATTCAAAGACGATAAGCTAATTGACAGAGTAACGTTAATGGCGATTTTAGAGGATGTATTTAGAAGTGCCTTAAAAAAGAAATATGGTGATGACGATAATTTTGATATTATTGTTAATCCTGATAAAGGTGATTTAGAGATTTGGAGAAATAGAGTTGTAGTTGCAGATGGTGAAGTTGAAGAGCCTAACCAGGAAATTACACTAACTGAAGCTCGTAAAATTGAGCCCGATTTTGAGGTAGGTGAAGATGTATCGGAAGAAGTTAAGCTTATTCATTTAGGAAGACGTGCTATTTTAGCCTTACGCCAAAACCTTATTTCTAAAATTCATGAACACGATAATACTATTGTTTTCAAACAATTTAAAGATTTAATAGGTGAAATTTACACAGCTGAAGTACACCATATTCGTCACAGAGCTGTTATTTTATTAGATGATGAAGGGAATGAAATTGTGCTTCCAAAGGAAAAACAAATACCTTCAGATTTCTTTAGAAAGGGTGATAATGTAAGAGGTGTTGTTGATAGTGTGGAATTAAAAGGTGCAAAACCAACTATCATTATGTCTAGAACGTCTCCGGCGTTTTTAGTAAAACTTTTTGAACAAGAAATACCAGAAGTTTTTGATGGTTTAATTACCATTAAAAATGTAGTAAGAATACCAGGTGAAAAAGCAAAAGTAGCTGTAGATTCTTATGATGATAGAATTGATCCTGTGGGTGCTTGTGTTGGTATGAAAGGTTCTAGAATTCACGGTATTGTACGTGAATTAGGAAACGAAAATATTGATGTAATTAATTACACAAATAATTTACAATTATACATAACAAGAGCATTAAGCCCTGCAAGAGTTACTTCTATTAAAATTAATGAAGAAACAAAACGTGCAGAAGTGATCTTGAAACCAGAAGAAGTAAGTAAAGCGATTGGTAGAGGCGGACATAATATACGTCTAGCTGGCCAATTAACAGGATATGAAATCGATGTGTTTAGAGAAGGTGCTGAGGAAGATGTTGAGTTAAGAGAATTCTCTGATGAAATTGAAGGATGGATTATTGAAGAATTTAGTAAAGCTGGATTAGATACTGCAAAAAGCATTTTAGAGCAAGATGTAGTAGATTTAGTGAAAAGAACAGATTTAGAAGAAGAAACAATTAAAGACGTTATTAGAATTCTGAGAGAAGAATTTGAAGAATAACATATATTTGAGTATTTTAAAGGCAATTTATGGCTGAAACAATTAGATTAAATAAAGTATTACGCGAGCTAAATATCTCTTTAGATCGTGCTGTAGAATTCTTGGATTCTAAAGGCATCGATATAGAGAAAAGACCCACTACCAAAATTTCAGAGGAGGTGTACACCGTTCTGTCTAATGAATTTCAAACAGATGCTAACAAAAAAGTAGCATCTAAGGAAGTAGGGGAAGCTAAGCTGAAAGAAAAGGAAGTGTTGCGTGAGCAGCGCGAGCGTGAGCTTGAAGAAAAACAAAAAGAGGCAGCCAGAAAAGAAGAAATTATAAAAGCCTCTAAAATTATTTCTGGTCCTAAGCAGGTTGGTAAAATCGATTTAGAACCTAAGAAGCCGGTAGAAACACCTGTTGCTCCAAAGCAAGAGGAAAAAGTGGCTCCTGCTCCTCCTAAAGAAGTGCCTGTAGAAAAGGTAGTTGAAAAGGTCGTAGAAAAGGTTGTTGAAAAAGAAACAGTTAAAGCAGAAGAGGTAAAACCTCCAGTTGTGGAAGTTGTTAAGAAGGAAGAAGTGAAAGCAGAAGTGCCGAAACCGAAACAAGAAGCAACACCTGAAGCTAAGAAGCCTGTTGAGGTTAAAAAAGAGGTTGTTACAAATTCTGAAGGGGAAGTAATTCCTGAAGAACGAGTAAAAACTAAATACCAAAAACTTACTGGTCCTAAAATCGCAGGTGATAAAATTGATTTATCTCAATTCAACAAGCCTAAGAAAAAGAAGGAAGATAAGAAAACGGATGGCAAACCTGGTGATGCTGCAGCTGCTAATAAGAAGAAACGTCGACGTATTAGTAAAGTTGGTGGCCCACAACAAGGCGGTGATAATTCGAATAGATCCGGTGGTAACGATCGTTATAAAGGTAACAAGCCTGGTCAAGCAAGACGTCCAATTGTTAAGGAAGATCCTAGCGACGAAGATGTTAAAAAGCAAGTACGTGAAACTTTAGAGAAACTTCAAGGGAAGTCTTCTAAAGGTAAAGGTGCTAAATATAGAAGAGATAAAAGAGATCAACATAGAGATCAAACGGAAAGAAACTTAGAGCAAGAAGCAGCTGAAAGTAAAATTCTAAAAGTAACTGAGTTTGTTACGGCAAGCGAAGTTGCAACGATGATGGATGTATCTGTTACCCAAATTATTTCGGCATGTATGTCACTTGGGATGATGGTAACCATGAATCAACGTTTAGATGCTGAAACTTTATCTATTGTTGCAGATGAGTTTGGTTATGAAGTTGAATTTGTAACTGCTGATATAGAAGAATCTATAGAAGTTTTTGAAGATAAAGAAGAAGATTTAAAACCAAGAGCGCCAATTGTAACCGTAATGGGTCACGTCGATCATGGTAAAACATCGCTTCTAGATTATATTCGTAAAGAAAATGTAATTGCTGGTGAATCTGGTGGAATTACACAACATATTGGAGCTTATGGTGTTGAGCTAGAGAACGGACAAAAAATGGCCTTCTTAGATACACCGGGTCACGAAGCGTTTACCGCGATGCGTGCTCGTGGTGCTCAAGTAACCGATATTGCTATCATTGTGGCTGCGGCCGATGATGATATCATGCCACAAACAAAAGAGGCTATTGCCCATGCACAAGCAGCAGGCGTACCTATTGTTTTTGCCATTAATAAAATTGATAAGCCAGCAGCAAATCCTGAAAAAATTAAAGAAGGATTAGCACAAATGAATTTATTAGTTGAAGATTGGGGTGGTAAAATTCAATCACATGATATCTCTGCAAAAGTAGGTACAGGTGTTAAAGAATTATTAGAAAAAGTATTGCTTGAAGCTGAATTATTAGAGTTGAAAGCAAATCCAAATAGACCAGCATTAGGAACGGTTGTTGAAGCGTTCTTAGATAAAGGTCGAGGATACATTGCAACTATTTTAGTACAAGCAGGTACACTTCGCGTTGGAGATTATGTATTAGCTGGTAAAAATAGTGGTAAGGTTAAAGCTATGCACGATGAGCGTGGTAATAATGTGATTGAGGCAGGTCCATCAACACCAGTATCTATACTTGGTTTAGACGGAGCGCCACAAGCGGGAGATAAGTTTAATGTATTTCAAGACGAGCGTGAGGCTAAACAAATTGCTTCAAAACGTGCACAGTTACAACGTGAACAATCAGTTAGAACACAGCGTCATATTACTTTAGATGAAATTGGTCGTCGTATCGCATTAGGTGATTTCCAAGAATTGAATATCATCCTTAAAGGTGATGTGGATGGTTCTGTGGAAGCATTAACCGATTCATTCCAGAAATTATCAACTGAAGAAATTCAAGTTAATATTTTACATAAGGGTGTTGGAGCAATTACAGAAAGTGATGTATTATTAGCATCTGCTTCTGATGCTATTATTATTGGATTTAATGTACGTCCTGTTGGAAATGCTAGAATGATAGCTGATAAAGAAGAAATTGATATCAGAACATATTCTATTATTTACGATGCCATCAACGATCTTAAAGATGCGATGGAAGGTATGTTATCTCCTGAATTTAAAGAAGAGGTAACAGGTACTGCAGAGATTAGAGAAATATTTAAAGTTACTAAAATTGGTAGTATTGCTGGTTGTATGGTAACTAACGGAAAAATTCTTAGAAGCTCAAGTATTCGTTTAATTAGAGATGGAGTTGTTGTTCATACAGGTGAATTAACCTCGTTGAAACGATTTAAAGATGATGCTAGAGAAGTAACTAAAGGTTTCGACTGTGGTATGCAAATTAAAAATTACAACGATATTCAAGAGAACGATATCATTGAAGCATTCCATGAAGTGGAAGTTAAAAAGAAGCTTAAGTAGTAAAACTATTATAAATAAAAAAAGCGACCAATTGGTCGCTTTTTTTATTTATACAAACTAAATGTTATTTCTTAGGCTTGAATATAAAAGCCGCAGGAAATTTGTTTTTAATTTTCTTCAATGCGCGATCTGCTTCTAAGCGCGTTCTGTAATTTCCAGCCCAAATTTTAAAGTTGGGTGTTTCATATTCAATAGTTGCTTTCCAATCAGAGAAATTGGAGTTAAATTCTTTTTGAGAAGCTTCCGCCGTAGATCGGTTTCCAGAATATATTTGTATTTTATATCTGTCCGAATCGACTTCGTTTTTATTCATTTCTTTTTTAGCTTCTAATAAAGTGGCTATTTTTTTGTCTTGATTCACCACAATACTGCCTTGTTGAGCAAATGAATAGGTAGAAACAGACATAAAAGCAATAAGACCTAAAGCACTAATTTTTAAATTCAATGATTTCATTTTCAAATATATTTATACAAATGTATACGTTATAAACTTAATTTAAGTTGTTTTTATTATTTAGAATCCCTCTAAATTACCAATTAACAGTTCCCTAACATTTCGCAAATCGACTTTAAGTATTACTTTTGCGAGAGATTTTTTTAACTGTATTTTTTTCAATTGTTAAATGAAAAAATCATACCAAAGTTTAGAAGTTAATTTGACCAACAATATGAGAAAGGTGATTCACCGTAAATTAAGTGTAAACATTCTTCGTGTAAGCTTAGTTTTATTATTAGCATTTACTAGCGCTCTTTCTGCTCAAGGAGGGGATCCGGCAAAAGGAAAATCATTATTTAATGCCAACTGTGCAGCATGTCATCAATTAGATAAGAAAATGACAGGGCCTGCTCTACGTAATGTAGAAGCACGTCTAGCTGACGATGAAGGTTTAGATAAGGAATGGATTTACAACTGGATTCACAACAGTGCAGGGGTTGTTAAATCTGGCGATGCTTACGGAAACAAAGTGTACAATGAATATGGCGGAGCTGCAATGACGGCTTTTCCTCAATTATCAAATGAAGATATTGATAACATTCTTGCTTATACAGCAGAAGTTAAAGCGGAAGCGCCTGCAAGTGCAGTAGCAGCTACTGCGGCTTCGGGTGGTGCAGCAACAACAGGAGGTGTTTCAAACGAAATAATATTAGCAGCCTTAGCTATATTATTTATGTTGTTGGCCGCTGGTTTGTTTTTAGTAAATAAAACGTTACGTCGTTTTGCAACTGCTCAAAATATTGAGTTACCTGAAGAAACAACAAGAAAGCCTCTTTGGAAATCTTTTGTTCAAAATCAATTCTTAATGTTGGTTGTTTCTATATTCTTTTTATTAACTAGTGCATATTTTGTATATGGCTATTTAATGCAAATTGGTGTAGATCAAGGGTATCAACCAGTACAGCCTATTCATTTCTCACATAAAATTCACGCAGGTGATAATGGGATTGATTGTAAATACTGTCACTCTTCTGCAAGAACAAGTAAAACTTCAGGAATTCCTTCTTTAAATGTTTGTATGAACTGTCATAAATCAGTTTATGAATATAATGGAGAAACTACTTTAGAGCATTCTAAAGAGTTCTACGATGGAGAAATCAAAAAATTGTACAAAGCTGCTGGATGGGATGATGCTGAGCAGAAATATACAGGAAATTCACAACCAGTTAAATGGGTTCGTATTCATAATTTACCAGACTTCGTTTACTTTAATCACTCACAACACGTTACTGTTGCAGGTGTAGAATGTCAAACATGTCATGGTCCTATCGAGGAAATGGAAGTAGTTTACCAACACGCACCATTAACTATGGGTTGGTGTATTGAGTGTCACAGAACTACAGATGTGAATATGAAAGACAACGCTTACTATACTAAAATACATGAGCAATTATCTAAAAAGTATGGTGTAGATAAGTTAACGGCAGCTCAAATGGGTGGTTTAGAATGTGGAAAATGCCACTATTAATAAATTTAATAAGAAGTAATTCAATTATATAATATGTCATCAAACAAGAAATACTGGAAAAGTGTTGAAGAGCTAAACGAGAATAGTTCTATTGTTGAGACGCTAAAACAAAACGAGTTTGTAGATCAAATTCCCACTGATGAATTTTTAGGTGATAAAGATGCATTAGAGGCAAGTTCTACAACACGTCGCGATTTCTTAAAATATGTAGGGTTTAGTACCGCTGCAGCATCTTTAGCTGCTTGTGAAGGCCCTGTTGTTAAGTCTATTCCTTATGTAGTACAACCTCAAGAAATTATTCCTGGTGTTGCTAACTATTATGCAACTACAATTGCAGATGGATTTGATTTTGCTAGTGTTTTAGTTAAAACGCGTGAAGGTCGTCCAATTAAAATTGAGAATAACGCTTTAGCGGCTACCAATAGTGTGGCGAAT
The DNA here is from genome assembly GCF_030552475.1 of Mariniflexile sp. AS56. Classification (GTDB taxonomy): domain Bacteria; phylum Bacteroidota; class Bacteroidia; order Flavobacteriales; family Flavobacteriaceae; genus Mariniflexile. The sequence continues at coordinate 74,279 of NZ_JAUPED010000012.1, forward strand.
GCGAGAGTGAATGCTTCGGTTTTAGGCTTGTATGATAGTTTAAGAGTACAAGGTCCTAGAAAAGGAGAAGCCTCTATTTCTTGGAGTACATTTGATAAGGAAACCAATCAAAAATTAACTGATTTAAAAGTAGCTGGTAAAGAAATTGTGTTACTAACACAAACTTTTGCGAGCCCTTCTACAAGCAAGTTGATTTCTGAATTCAAAGAAAAATATGGTAATGTACGTCACGTTGTTTATGATGCTGTTTCAGAATCTGCTGCGTTAGATGCTTACCAAGCTAAATACGGCGAACGTGCTTTAGCTAATTATGATTTTTCTAAAGCCATGACGATTGTTTCTGTTGGCGCCGATTTCTTAGGTGACTGGCAAGGTGGTGGTTTTGATTCTGGATATTCAAAAAACAAAATTCCGCAAAACGGAAAGATGTCACGTCATATTCAGTTTGAATCTAATATGTCTTTAACTGGTGCAAATGCTGATAAGCGTGTGCCATTAACGCCAAGTGAACAAAAAATAGCTTTAGCTAAATTATATAGTTATGTGGTTGGTGGCTCTGTTTCAGGAAGTTTGCCAAATCATATAGAAGATGCTGTTAAAAAGGCTGCTGCTCAATTAAAAAATGCAGGTAGTGATGCTCTTGTAGTTACTGGTATTCAAGATGTGAATGCACAAACAGTTGCTTTAGAAATCAATGCATTTTTAAGAAGTAAGGCTTTTGATAAAGCAACGCCAATTAAAACAAGACAAGGTAGTGATAAAGCCGTATTAAGTTTAGTTGCCGATATGAAGGCAGGTAAAGTTGGTGCTATTATTACAAGTGGTGTGAACCCATTATATACTTTACCTAATGCTTCAGATTTTGCTGAAGGATTAAAGAAAACAGAATTGTCGATCGCGTTCTCAATGAAAGTTGATGAAACGTCTTCAAATACACAATATGTTGCAGCTGCTCCTCATTATTTAGAAGCTTGGGGTGATGTTGAAATTAAAAAAGGACAATACGCTTTAACACAGCCTGCTATTCGTCCGTTATTTGATACAAGACAATTTCAAGAAGCTTTATTAAAATGGACAGGAAACGATGTTTCTTACCATGATTATATTAAAGATTCTTGGGGAACAACGATATTAGGTGGTAGTTCATTCAACCAAGCATTACATGATGGTGTTTATGTTGGAAGTATTGCTATTGAAACTGAAAACACGTCAGATGCTGAAACTTTAGCAGAGACACCTTCAGGAGATGCTGCGAGTGCTTTAGCATCTTCAGCAAAAAAATCAGGATTAGAATTAGCATTATATACCAAAGTAGGTATGGGAGATGGGCAACAAGCCAACAACCCATGGTTACAAGAGTTTCCAGATCCTATTACTAGAGCATCTTGGGATAACTATTTAACTGTTTCTACAGCCGATGCTAGCGCATTAGGTTTAATGAACAAACATGTTGCTAATGGCGCATTAAATGGTAGTTATGCTAAAGTGACTGTTAATGGAGTTAGCATTACTGCGCCAGTTATGATTCAACCAGGACAAGCAAAAGGTTCTGTTGGTTTAGCATTTGGTTATGGTAGAACTGTTGGCTTAAAAGAAGAAATGCAAACAGGTGTAAATGCTTATGCTTTATACCAAAACTTCAACACGGCACAAAACGTGACTATTGAGGCTGCTTCTGGTGAACATGAATTTGCTTCAGTACAGTTGCATAATACCTTAATGGGGCGTGGAGATATCATTAAAGAAACATCTTTAGAGGTTTTCAATACAAAAGACAAGAAACATTGGAACGCTGTTCCTATGGTGTCTTTAGATCATAAAGAAACACCAGTAACTTCTCCAGATGTAGATTTATGGGATGAATTTGATCGCTCTATTGGGCATCACTTCAACTTATCTATCGATTTAAATTCTTGTACAGGTTGTGGATCTTGTGTGATTGCATGTCATGCAGAAAACAATGTGCCTGTAGTTGGTAAAACAGAAGTTCGTCGTAGCCGTGATATGCACTGGTTACGTATTGATAGATATTATTCATCTGAAGAAACTTTTGACGGTGATAATGAGAAAAAAGAGAGTACAAAAGGTTTAGCTATTGCGGGAGCTTTGGGAGAAATGGAGAATGCCTCTATGAACCCTCAAGTGGCTTTCCAACCAGTAATGTGCCAACACTGTAACCATGCACCTTGTGAAACAGTTTGTCCTGTGGCAGCAACATCACACGGTCGTCAAGGTCAAAACCATATGGCATATAACCGTTGTGTAGGTACAAGATACTGTGCTAACAACTGTCCTTATAAAGTACGTCGTTTCAACTGGTTCCTATACAATGGTAATGATGAGTTCGATTATCATATGAATGATGATTTAGGACGTATGGTATTGAATCCAGATGTTGTAGTTCGTTCTCGTGGTGTTATGGAAAAATGTTCTATGTGTATTCAAAAAACACAAAAAACTATTCTTGATGCTAAACGTGATGGACGTGAAATTAAAGATGGTGAATTCCAAACAGCATGTTCTGCGGCTTGTGGCAATGGGGCAATGGTTTTTGGAGACATTAACGATAAGGAAAGTAAAGTTGCAAAACTTAAAGAAGATAACCGTATGTACCACTTGTTAGAGAGCGTTGGGGTGAAACCAAACGTGATGTATCAAACAAAAGTGAGAAATACAACTGAAGCATAAATTAACTAAAGAATCAATCATATAATTATGGCGTCTCATTACGAAGCACCTATTAGAAGACCCTTAGTTACAGGTGAAAAATCATACCACGACGTTACTGTGGATGTGGCTAAACCAGTAGAAGGAAAAGCGAATAAACAATGGTGGATAGTTTTCTCTATAGCACTTGTAGCCTTTCTTTGGGGAATTGGATGTATTTTATATACCATAACAACAGGTATTGGAACTTGGGGTTTGAATAAAACCGTAGGTTGGGCGTGGGATATCACGAACTTCGTTTGGTGGGTTGGTATAGGTCACGCAGGAACACTTATTTCTGCAGTACTATTATTATTCCGTCAAAAATGGAGAATGGCAATTAACCGTTCTGCGGAAGCGATGACCATATTCTCTGTAGTTCAGGCAGGTTTATTCCCAATTATTCACATGGGTCGTCCATGGTTAGGATACTGGGTATTACCAATTCCGAATCAATTTGGTTCGTTATGGGTAAACTTTAACTCTCCGTTACTTTGGGATGTATTTGCGATTTCAACGTATTTATCGGTATCACTAGTATTCTGGTGGACAGGTTTATTACCAGATTTTGCGATGTTACGTGATAGAGCAGTGAAACCTTTCCAAAAGAAAATTTACTCTTTGTTAAGTTTCGGTTGGTCTGGTCGAGCTAAAGATTGGCAACGTTTTGAAGAGGTATCTTTGGTACTTGCAGGTTTAGCAACGCCACTTGTACTTTCTGTACACACGATTGTATCTTTTGACTTTGCAACATCGGTTATACCAGGATGGCATACAACTATTTTCCCTCCGTACTTCGTTGCAGGAGCGGTATTCTCTGGTTTTGCCATGGTAAATACACTTCTTATTATTATGAGAAAAGTGTGTAACCTAGAAGATTATATCACAGTGCAACACATCGAATTAATGAACATTGTAATTATGATTACTGGTTCTATAGTAGGTGTGGCCTATATTACTGAGTTATTTATTGCATGGTATTCTGGTGTAGAATATGAACAATATGCATTCTTAAATAGAGCAACTGGACCTTACTGGTGGGCATATTGGGCAATGATGACGTGTAACGTGTTCTCTCCACAGTTCATGTGGTTTAAAAGATTAAGAACAAGTATCATGTTCTCTTTCTTTATCTCGATCGTGGTAAATATTGGTATGTGGTTTGAGCGTTTTGTAATTATCGTAACATCGTTACATAGAGATTACTTACCTTCTTCATGGACTATGTTCTCTCCAACATTTGTAGATATTGGTATTTTTATTGGAACTATAGGATTCTTCTTTGTGTTATTCTTATTATACTCAAGAACATTCCCTGTAATTGCACAAGCCGAGGTGAAAACTATTTTGAAATCATCTGGTGAGCGTTATAAAAACATTAGAGAAAGAGGTGATAGTTTAGTAGGAACAGGAGCAGACACAAGAACCTCTGTGAATAAAGTAACTAATAACAAAAACGAAGCGTAGGCAATGGAAGCATCTAAAGTAATTCACGCTATTTATACCGATGATGATGTATTAATGTCTGCTGTTAAAAAAGTTAAGGCAGAAAGATATCACATTGAAGAAATATATACACCTTTTCCAGTTCACGGGCTAGACAAAGCCATGGGATTAGCACCAACTCGTATCGCTATTACAGCGTTTATATATGGTTTAATAGGTTTATGTGTAGCAATCACGATGATGAATTTCATTATGATTGAAGATTGGCCTCAAAACATTGGTGGTAAACCAAGTTTTAGCTACATAGAAAACATGCCGGCATTCGTGCCAATTATGTTTGAGCTAACCGTGTTTTTTGCAGCGCATTTAATGGTAATAACGTTTTATTTAAGAAGTAGAATGTGGCCATTTAAAGAAGCTGAAAACCCAGATCCAAGAACTACAGATGACCATTTTTTAATGGAAATTGCGGTAAATGGAAATGAAAAGGAACTTGAAAGCTTGCTTAAAGAAACTGGAGCAGTTGAGATTAATTTAATTGATAAAGCGCATTAATAAAGATGAAGAGCTTAATTAAAATATTAGTATTAGCAGTTATTTTAGTGTCTGTATCATGTAAAAAAGATACGGCACCGAATTACCAATTCATGCCAAATATGTATGAATCTGTTGGATACGAAACTTACGGAGAAGCAGCATTTAAAAATGGTGTTGAAGCACAATTACCTGCAGAAGGGTCTATAGCAAGAGGGTTTGTTCCTTTTGATATTGAAAATTCTACTGAAGGGTATGTAGTAGCAAAAGAGACTTTAAAAAGCCCCTTAGATTCTACAATGGTAGATTCAGAAAGAGGTAAAGCGTTATATGATATTTATTGTGGCATTTGCCATGGTAATAAAGGTGACGGACAAGGAAACTTAGTGAAACGCGAAAAAATTCTTGGTATCCCTAGTTATGACGATGCTGGTAGAGCTATAAACGCAGGAAGTATTTACCATACTATTTATTATGGAAAAAATGCGATGGGTTCTTATGCTAACCAATTGAAAGAAGAAGAGCGTTGGCAAGTAGTTTCCTATGTGTTGGAATTAAAGGCTAATTTAGAAAAGTAAGATAGACAAGATTATTATAGATATGTATACATTTTCAAATAAATTAAAGACATTTTCTTTCATACTAATGATTTTAGGAGCATTAGGTGTTGGTTATGGTTTTATGACATCTCATAAATCTTTTGAAGAAGTTGAAACCTTACTTGCAGAAGAATCTCATCACGGTGGTGGTCATGAAGTAGAAGCTTCACATGAAGCACCAAGTCATGATGCACATGCAGCCGAAAAAGGCCATGGTGAAGACGCACACGCACAAGTAGATGAGCACAAAGAACATATTGAACATGTTCAGCATCAAATAGCGAACAGACCTTGGTCTGCGTTATATGTAGCTGCTTTTTTCTTTATGATGATTGCTTTAGGTGTTTTAGCCTTTTATGCGATTCAAATTGCATCTCAAGCAGGTTGGTCTCCAGTATTGTTTAGAGTTATGGAGGGTATTACAGCTTATGTATTACCTGGAGCTTTAATAGTTCTAGCTATAGCCATAGCATCTGGTACTATAGGTCACTACAATATATTTATTTGGATGGATCCTGAAGTTGTAGCTCATGATAAATTGATACAAGGAAAATCAGGTTGGTTAAACATTGGATGGTTCGCCGTTAGAGGTTTAATTTTTATAGCTGGTTGGAGTATATACCGTCATTTTGCACGTAAATTTTCAATCGCTCAAGATACTGCTGAAGATAAAAGTAACTTTAAGAAGTCTTTTAGAATTGCAGCTGGGTTTTTAGTATTCTTTATTTATACGGAATCTATGATGTCTTGGGACTGGATTATGAGTGTAGATCCTCACTGGTTCTCTACATTATTTGGCTGGTATGTATTTGCTAGTATGTTTGTAAGTGGCATAACCGTAATTGCATTAATTACTATTTACCTAAAATCTAGAAACTATTTACCATTTGTAAATGAAAACCATTTACATGATGTTGCTAAGTTCATGTTTGCTTTCAGTATTTTCTGGACATACTTATGGTTCTCACAATTCATGCTTATTTGGTATTCGAATATTCCAGAAGAGGTTACTTATTTTATAACACGTTTCAAAAGTTATCAATTACCTTTCCTTGGAATGGTCGTTATGAACTTTGTGTTCCCAATATTAATGTTAATGAATGCCGATTATAAACGTATTCCATGGTTTGTTGTGATGGCAGGATTGGTTATTTTGTTCGGACATTATATTGATATTTTCAATATGATTATGCCAGCTACTGTTGGAGACAGATGGTTTATTGGTATACCTGAAATTAGTGCGGTATTGCTTTTTGCTGGATTATTCATATTTGTAGTATTTACAGCTTTAACAAAAGCACCATTACTTGTAAAAGGATATCCTTTTATAAAAGAAAGTGAAGATTTTCATTATTAATTAAGTTATAAATAAAGACGAACGACAACAATGACTGCTTTATTAACAATTATAGTTTTAGTATTTATTTTAGTTGCCATTTGGCAAATGGTAAAGATTTTCGATTTAGCACAAGCTAAAAACGATAATTCTCAAGTTGCCAACGACAAGGATAATACAATCAATGGATATTTAATGATGGGCTTTTTAGCTTTCATTTATATCATTACCATCGTATGCTTTGTTCAATGGGGCGATTTGCCATTAATGTCGAATTCGGCATCTGAGCACGGACCAACGATTGATAACTTAATGGTGATCTCTATGGTCATTATTTTTATCACACAAACCATTACGCAATTTCTATTACACTATTTTGCTTTTAAATACAAAGGTGAAAAAGGGAAGAAAGCTTTATTCTTTGCAGATAACAATAAGTTAGAAGCTGTTTGGACTATTATTCCAGTAATTGTATTAGCAGGTTTGATTATCTACGGTTTGAATACTTGGATTAACATTATGGGAGTTGACGAAAGTGATGACCCATTAGTAGTTGAATTATATGCACAACAGTTTAACTGGAAAGCACGTTACGGTGGTGCAGATAATACCTTAGGTAAATCGAATGTACGTTTAATTGATATTGATAGAGCAAATATTTTAGGTTTAGATGAAGCTGATCCGAATGCTCAAGATGATGTTATCACAACTGAATTGCATTTGCCAGTTGGCAGACCAGTATTATTTAAAATGCGTTCTCAAGATGTATTACACTCTGCATACATGCCTCATTTTAGAGCACAGATGAATTGTGTACCAGGTATGATTACTCAATTTGGTTTTACACCAACAGTAACTACTGCTGAGATGAGACAAACAGCAGAAATGGTTGAAAAGGTTGGAAACATTAATAAAATAAGAGTTGAAAAAAGTAAAGAGTTAATCGCTGAAGGTGGTGAAGCTTTAGATAGATACGAGTTTGACTATATATTATTATGTAATAAAATCTGCGGAAAATCTCATTACAACATGCAAATGAAGATTGTAGTAGAAACTCAAGAAGAATATGATGCTTGGATGAAAGAGCAAAAAGAATTCAAAAACTCTCTAGTTAATTAATTAAAAAAGATAAATACGTAATAAGATTATGTCAGCACACGAAGATACTCACGCTCACGACGACCACGGACATCATCATAAAGAGACTTTTGTAACTAAATATATATTTAGTCAAGATCATAAAATGATTGCTAAGCAGTACCTAATTACTGGTACTATTATGGGAGTTATAGGTGTTTTAATGTCTATGATGTTCCGTATGCAAATTGCATGGCCAGAAGAGCCTAATTTGTTATTTGAAGCATTGTTAGGTAAATGGGCACCAGAAGGTGTTATGGATGCCGATATCTATTTAGCCTTGGTTACAATACATGGTACTATCATGGTATTCTTTGTACTTACTGCGGGTTTAAGTGGTACTTTTAGTAACTTATTAATTCCATTGCAAATTGGAGCACGCGATATGGCTTCAGGATTTTTAAACATGGTTTCTTACTGGTTGTTTTTCCTTTCTAGTATTATCATGGTTATTTCATTATTTGTTGAAGCAGGTCCGGCAGCAGCTGGATGGACAATCTATCCACCATTAAGTGCGCTACCAATGGCACAAGGTGGTTCAGGGATGGGGATGACTCTTTGGTTAGTTTCTATGGCTATTTTTATTGCTTCATCTTTAATGGGATCTCTTAATTACGTTGTTACTGTAATTAACTTGCGTACAAAAGGGATGTCTATGACAAGATTACCACTTACAATTTGGGCGTTTTTTGTAACAGCTATAATTGGTGTTATATCGTTTCCTGTATTGTTATCTGCTGCATTATTATTAATCATGGATAGAAGTTTTGGAACATCATTCTTCTTATCAGATATATTCATTCAAGGTGAAGTGCTACACTATCAAGGTGGTTCTCCAGTATTGTTTGAACACTTATTTTGGTTCTTAGGTCACCCAGAGGTATATATTGTAATATTACCAGCCATGGGATTAGTATCTGAGATTATGGCATCAAATTCACGTAAACCTATTTTTGGTTATCGTGCGATGATTGCTTCTATTTTAGCGATTGCATTTTTATCGACTATCGTTTGGGGTCACCATATGTTTATCTCTGGTATGAATCCATTCTTAGGGTCTGTGTTTACATTTACAACCTTATTAATTGCAATACCATCTGCAGTAAAAGCTTTTAACTGGATAACGACACTTTGGAAGGGGAATTTACAAATGAACCCTGCCATGTTATTCTCTATTGGATTTGTATCAACATTCATAACTGGAGGTTTAACAGGAATTATTCTTGGTGATAGTGCTTTAGATATTAACGTACATGATACATATTTTGTGGTAGCTCACTTCCACTTGGTAATGGGTATATCTGCACTTTATGGAATGTTTGCTGGTATTTACCACTGGTATCCAAAAATGTTTGGTCGTATGTTGAATAAAAACTTAGGTTATATTCACTTCTGGATTACTGCTATTTGTGCTTACGGGGTATTTTTCCCAATGCACTTTATAGGTATGGCTGGTTTACCACGTCGTTATTATACAAACACGAACTTCCCATTATTTGACGATTTAGCAAATGTAAATGTTATCATTACTGTTTTTGCTTTAGTTGGTGGAGTAGTACAGATCGTATATTTATATAACTTTTTCAGTAGCATCTTCTTCGGAAAGAAAGCTACTCAAAATCCATGGAGTTCTACTACATTAGAATGGACAACACCTGTAGAGCATATGCACGGAAACTGGCCAGGAGATATTCCTCACGTTCACCGTTGGGCATATGATTACAGTAAACCAGGTCATGATGTAGATTTTGTACCTCAAAACGTTCCGTTAAAGGAAGGTGAAGAGGAACTTCAACACTAAAAAATCATATTAAATAATAAAAACTCATCTCTTGTAGATGAGTTTTTTGTTTAAAAGCGTATTTATTTCGTTAAGTTGTAAAAATAATCTTTTGAAAATCGTTGAAATACAAAAAAATCAGTTAAATTGCACTGTTTTTAAATAAATAAGATTAATTCTATTAATGAATTTATAGCGTTTATCTTACGTAAATTAAAACGGGCTATTAACAAAATGATTCTAATCTATTTCAACTATGATAACAAACTACTTATCTAGGAAAGTCATTAAAATGACATCAATTCTTTTGATGTTTTTATGGGCATCAATATCATGCTTTGCACAATGTCCTACTATTGCAGATCCTAATCCACCTCCCATCTGTGATGCTGCAAAATTCACTTTTAACAACTTAAATGCATACGCCTCAAGTACATCGGGTATTGCTTGGTATGCTAATAGTACAGGTGGTAGTGCCTTTAATCCGAATCAATTAGTAAAAGAAGGGACGTATTACGCTGATAACAGTTCTGGTACGTGTGGTGCTAGAGAATCAATTGTTGTTGATTTTCAAGTGAATCCTTCTGGACAAAACTTAGACCGTCTTTATTGTAGTAATGATAATGCTACAATTCAAACGTATATTGATGATGTGTTACAAGTAGGTATTCCTTCAGGTGGTTCAGTTGCCGTTTATTATGATTTTAATTTAACGAATCAAGCAAACCCTAGTGATCCTTTAACTTCAGGTGCATCAAATTATTATATTGTATTTGTAGATAGTACTAGTTGTAGAAGTCAAATAGAATTTGGCCAAGTAGGTGTGTTTAATGCGCCTGCAGACCCAACACCAGCTACTCCGCAAGAATTTTGTGAAGATTCAAACCCTGTGGTTGGTAATTTAGACCCAGGTACGACTTCAACAAATTTTAAATGGTATGAGAATGTGGATGGTTCAGGAGAGCCTATTCAACCAGCTTTATCACCATTAACTCCTTTAGTAAATGGAGAAACATATTATGTACAGGTAGATGATATTTTCTGTGTAAGTAATGCCATTGCTGTTACAGCTATTATCGATATTCCTGTAGATGCAGGTGACCCTAGCACATCAGAATATTGTAATGATAGTTTACCAACTAATGATTTTAATTTGTTTGATGAATTGGGTGGCACGCCAGATGCTTCGGGATCAGGATCGTGGTCAGGACCATTAACTACTTCAAATGGCTATTTAGGTACTGTGAATATTTCCACATTAACAACGGCTGGCACCTATGTGTTTACCTATTTAGTACCAAGTACAGGTATTTGTCCAGACGAAATGTCTACTGTAACGTTTCAAGTATATGAAACATTAAGTTCAGGAACGGTTGCTGCGAGTAATCCAGCTATGTATTGTGAATCTCAATTACCGGCTTCGTTTGATTTATCAAGTTTATTAGATAATGAAGACCCTAACGGCCAATGGACGGAAGGAACTTTAAGTTCAGACCCTACAGTTTCAAACCCAATAGATTTAACAGGTCGTATACCAGGCACCTATAATTTTACATATACACAAAACTTATTACCAAATCCATGTCCAGAAGAGTCTACTACTGTTCAAGTGACCGTGTTAGCAGATCCAAATGCAGGAATAGCGGTTAATCAAACGTTTTGTGAAAATGAATTAGCAGCGAATTCACCATTCGATTTGTTTACAGCTTTAGACGGATCACAAGATAATAATAGTGGTACTTGGACAGATGCTAACAATGTAACTGTAGCCAATTCGATTGATATTTCAGGATTAACAGTTGTGGGAAGTCCTTATACTTTTAACTATACTATTGATAACGGAACCTGTTCGGATACAGAAGCAATAACAATTACAGTAGAACCATCACCCGAATCTGGTACAGTAAATGCACCAGTAGCATTCTGTGAAGGTTCGGCACCAGCAAGTTATAATTTGTTCGATTTACTAACAGGAGCCGATGTAACAGGAACTTGGTTTTCAGGTTCAGACAATTTAGGAACAGCGGTTTCAAACCCTATCGATTTATCTGGTTTCATTCCAGGAGATTATAATTTCACTTATGATGTAGATGCTGTTGGAAGTTGTGACGACGAATTAGTAACGGTATTAGTAACTATAAATGCTTTACCAGTTACCGGCACACCAACGCCAGCTATATTTTGTGAGAATGAATTAGCAGCCAATTCACCATTAGATTTATTTGCACAACTTGCAGGTGAAGACGCAGGAGGAACTTGGTCTGATGATAATACATCAGGCGCATTAAGTGGAAGTGATGTTAATTTAACTTTGCTAGCTATTGGTTCATATAATTTCACCTATACCATTACAGATGCTAATGGTTGTGAAAACAGCTCAATCGTTCTAGTTAGAGTGGATGATGCTCCAGAATCTGGTACAGTAAATGCTCCAGTCGCGTTTTGTGAAGGTTCGGCACCAGCAAGTTATAATTTGTTCGATTTATTAACAGGAGCCGATGTCACAGGAACTTGGTTTTCAGGTTCAGACAATTTAGGAACAGCGGTTTCAAACCCTATCGATTTATCTGGTTTCATTCCAGGAGATTATAATTTCACTTATGATGTAGATGCTGTTGGAAGTTGTGACGACGAATTAGTAACGGTATTAGTAACTATAAATGCTTTACCAGTTACCGGCACACCAACGCCAGCTATATTTTGTGAGAATGAATTAGCAGCCAATTCACCATTAGATTTATTTGCACAACTTGCAGGTGAAGATGCAGGAGGAACTTGGTCTGACGATAATACATCAGGCGCTTTAAGTGGAAGTGATGTTAATTTAAATTTGCTAGCTATTGGTTCATATAATTTCACCTATACCATTACAGATGCTAATGGTTGTGAAAACAGCTCAACCGTTCTGGTTAGAGTGGATGATGCTCCAGAATCTGGTACAGTAAATGCACCAGTAGCATTCTGTGAAGGTTCGGCACCAGCAAGTTATAATTTGTTCGATTTATTAACAGGAGCCGATGTAACAGGAACTTGGTTTTCAGGTTCAGACAATTTAGGAACAGCGGTTTCAAACCCTATCGATTTATCTGGTTTCATTCCAGGAGATTATAATTTCACTTATGATGTAGATGCTGTTGGAAGTTGTGACGACGAATTAGTAACGGTATTAGTAACTATAAATGCTTTACCAGTTACCGGCACACCAACGCCAGCTATATTTTGTGAGAATGAATTAGCAGTCAATTCACCATTAGATTTATTTGCACAACTTGCAGGTGAAGATGCAGGAGGAACTTGGTCTGACGATAATACTTCAGGCGCTTTAAGCGGAAGTGATGTTAATTTAACCTTGCTAGATATTGGTTCATATAATTTCACCTATACCATTACAGATGCTAATGGTTGTGAAAATAGCTCAACCGTTCTAGTTAGGGTGGATGATGCTCCAGAATCTGGTACAGTTAACGGTCCTCTGGTATATTGTTTAGCAGATGTTACCTCAGGGCAAACATTTAATTTGTTTGAGCAGTTAACTGGTGAAGATCAAACAGGTGTTTGGAGTGATGATAATGCGTCAGGAGCTTTGGTTGGAAATTCAGTAACTATTGATGGTCTTGTAGCAGGTTCATATAATTTCACATTTGATGTGGATGCCATTGGAACTTGTGATGACGAATTGGTAACAGTAACTATAATAATTAACGATACACCAGCACCAGAAGCAATTGCAGTACAAGAGTTTTGTGATACAGCGACAGTTGCAGAATTAGTTGCAACAGGAACCACTATAAAATGGTACGACGATGCAACTGGAGGAGCGGAATTAGCAGGAACAACAGCTTTAGTGCATGGAGAAACCTATTTTGCAACTCAAACAGATGCTACTTCGGGTTGCGAATCTTCAGTTAGAACACAGGTTACTGCAGCTGTATATATGTCTCCAAATTCTGGAATTGCGATTCCAGTGTTAGATTGTAATACGAATAGTGCGATTGATTTAGTTACAGGACTAGATGAGACACAAGATGCTGGTGGAACATGGGAAGATACAGACGGAACAAGTGCCTTATCTGGAAATATTTTTGATGCTTCAGGTGTCGCCCCAGGAAACTATCAATTTACATATGTAGTAACTGCAACGTCACCTTGTGTAGATGCAAGTACGGTTGTAACAGTAACTATTGATGCGCCTTTAAATCCAGGAAGCAATAATACACTAGATGTTTGTAGTAATAATGGAACATCCGATTTATTTCCACTTTTAGGTGGTGCCGATGCTGGTGGTACTTGGTCTCCAGCGATGGCTAGCGGAACAGGTATTTTCGATCCTTTAGTAGACACAGCAGGAACTTATACTTATACTTTAACAAATGCTTGCGGTACTGTAAGTAGCGATGTGGTTGTATCGGTTACGCTTGCTCCAAATGCAGGAACTGATAATGTAGTTGCTATTTGTGTAATAGAAGGAGAAACAGATTTATTTCCACTTTTAGGAACAGGGGCACAAAGTGGTGGAACATGGTCGCCAGCATTAACGAGTGGAACAGGTGTTTTCGACCCAAGTGTTGATACAGCGGGTGCTTATATCTATACCGTTACAGCGGTTGCACCTTGTTCACCAGATTCGAGTGCAGAAATTACGGTAACAGTTAATGATTCACCTCAAATAATAGTATTAGAGCCTAATCCTTCTTACTGTTTAGTTAATAACCCAACGGTAGCAGATTTAGCATCGAGTATTCGTCCAACAGGTACCGTTATTTGGTATACCGACGCGACCTTAACTACATCATTAGCAGCAACTGATGTGTTGATACATGGAGAAGATTATTTTGCAACACAAACGAATAGCTCGGGTTGTGAGTCTTCTGCAAGTGTTGAAATTAATGTAATCATTAACGATGCACCAACACCTACAATAAAAAATGCAAGTGTGGAATATTGTATTAATGATACTCCTACAATCAATGATTTAAGCGATAATTTAACGGAATCGAATACAGTTAATAATAATGTAGTTTGGTATGATGCCGATGTTAATGGATCGGTAATAAGCAGCTCAACAACACTTACTAATTTAACAACATATTATGTGGCACTTATTGATGCTGCTTCAGGATGTGAAAGTAGTGTGCGTTTAGCAGTGACTCCAGACTTAACCTCTTGTGGTATCCCTAATTTACCAGATGGGTTTTCTCCTAATGGTGATGGAAAAAATGATACTTACGATGTTGATAATGTAGCCATTTTATATCCGAATTTTGAAATCGAAATTTATAACCGCTATGGCAATATTGTTTATAAAGGGAATGTGTCAACACCACGTTTTGATGGGAAGTCAAATCAATCAAGAACAGCTGTAAAAGGCCAGTTACCAGTGGGAATGTACTATTACATTTTCAATTTTAACGACGGAAAGACCAAGCCAAAACAAGGCCATTTATACTTAAGCAGATAATTTTAGATAAACAAAATTTAGAAATCATGAAAAATTTAAATATATATCATAAAATAGCTGCTTTCATAGGATTGACATTCATGTCTTTACAAAGTTTTGCGCAGCAAGACCCTCAGTTTACACAGTATATGTACAACATGAGCGTTATTAACCCCGCTTATGCCACGGCCGATGAAGCCATTTTAAGCATGGGTGGTCTATACAGAACGCAATGGGTAGGCCTTGAAGGAGCACCTAAAACAGGAACCTTTTTTGCTCACACACCCATTAATGAGAAAATAGAAGCTGGTATTTCGTTTACCAACGATAATTTAGGCGATGTAGTTCAAGAAAACAACATCTATGCAGATTTTGCTTATGTGTTACCTATGGGACTAGACGGTGGTAAATTATCATTAGGTCTTAAAGCTGGTTTTACATTTTTTAATGTGAATTTTGATGGCTTTAGTTTGCAGTCGGGTAGTGCATCAACAGATGAGGCTTTTGATGAGAACATCAATAAAATGTTCCCAAATGTGGGTATAGGTGCTTTCTATTTTACCGATAATTACTATATTGGTTTGTCTGCTCCTAATATGTTGAATGCCAAACATATTGAAACTGAAAATGGTGTTAAAGCCACAGGTGTTCAAAGTATTCACTACTATTTAACAGGTGGTTACGTGTTCGATATAGATGAAAACCTAAAATTTAAACCAGCATTTATGGCGAAATCGGTTCAAGGGGCGCCTTTAGCTTTAGATCTTACTGCTAATGTTTTAATTAATGAAAAACTAGAAGCAGGTTTGGGTTACCGTTTAGACGATGCCATAAGTGGTTTGGTAAGTTTTAGAGTGAAGCCCGATTTAAAAATTGGATATGCCTACGATTTTACAACTACCAACTTGGGCGATTATAACTCGGGTTCTCACGAAATATTCATTTTGTTTGATATTGATTTATTCGGACTTAAAGGCGGTTACGATCGTTCACCTAGATTCTTCTAACTTATAAAGACTATAAAGATGAAAAAACAGATATACATACTTGCAAGCCTTTTATTAGTTAGTGGAATAGCACTAGCGCAAAAAGGAAATATAAAACGAGCCAATAAGCTTTTTGAAATGAGAGCTTATGTTGAAGCTGCGGAAATGTACGAAACCAAAGATCGAACCCAAGAAGTACTTCAAAATTTAGGGGATAGTTATTATTACAACGCACACCTTCAAAAGGCCATTAAGACCTATAGAGAGCTGTTTGTTAATTATGGCGACTCTATAGATATCGAGTTTCATTTTAGATACGGGCAGGCCTTAAAAGGCGTTCAAAACTATAAAGAGGCCGATGCGCAATTAAGCAGGTATTACAATAAAAAGATAAATACCGCTGCTTTTATGGAGTTAACAGATAAAACGACACCTCATACGTTTCAGTTAGCAAAAATAGCAAATGAAACATCTACCAATAGCGACTTTGGTTTAACGTTTTATGGGGATGATAAAGTGGCTTTCGCTTCTACTAGAAACACCGAAAATCCGTCGTATTCTTGGAATAATTTACCGTATTTAGATCTGTATTCAGGCACCTTATCAGATGCTGGAGTTTTAGAAAATGTTGTTCCTTTTTCAGATGAAATCAATACAGATTTTCACGAAAGTAATGCCACGTTCAGTGCCGATGGGAATACCATGTATTTTAATAGAACCAGAAGTACCCGAACTAAAACGGAAGAAGAACGTATTGCACATATTCAAATTTTTAAAGCTGAATTAGTAGATGGCACTTGGACGCATGTACAAGAATTACCATTCAATTCTAATACTTACAGTTGTGAACACCCTGCGCTAAGTAAAGATGGTAAAACGCTTTATTTTGCGAGTGATATGCCAGGAACCCTAGGGAGTTTTGATATTTATAAAGTATCTGTTAATGATGATGGTACTTACGGAACCCCAGAAAATTTAGGTGCAAAAGTGAATACTAAACACCGCGAGCAGTTTCCATTTATAAGCGATTTAGATGTATTGTATTTTGCTTCAGATGGTCATTTAGGTTACGGTGGGTTAGATGTTTTTAGAAGTAATTCTGTAAACGGAAGCTTTGATAAACCTGTTAATTTAGGAGCTAGCATTAATAGTAATTTAGATGATTTTGCATATTCTATAAGAGAAAAGGACAATAAAGGCTTTGTAACTTCAAATAGAAGTGGCTTTGATAGGTTGTTTGGTTTCGCAAGAGAAGAAAACATTTTAACCAAGTATTTGGTTGAAGGTGTAGTGCAAGATAAAAATAGTCAAGAATTACTTTCAGGAACCTTAGTTACTTTATTTGATGATGCTGGAAATGTGCTACAAGATTCTATTGTAGGTTCAAAAGCAGACTATTTATTTAAAATTGAACCAAATAAAAAGTATAAAATTCGAGGAACGCGTAAAGCTTATATTCCGCAGGACGTAGAATTTTCAACCGATAGTAAAGGAAAAATTCAGCATAACATTTATTTAATTTTAGAATCGTTTGCCGATGCTGAAGAGCGTGTGAAACAAAACGAAAAAGGTGAAGTGCAAGTAGAATTAGATAAAATTTATTTTGATTTTGATAGATCTAAAATTCGTAAAGACGCTGCCATTACTTTAAATGTGCTGGTAGATTTAATGAAAAAATACCCATCTATGGAAATTGAAGTATCTGCACATACCGATGCGCGTGGTAACGACCAGTATAATTTAAAACTGTCTAAACGTCGTGCGGCTTCAACTTTAGAGTATTTAGTAAGTAAAGGCATCGAGCGAAACCGATTAAAAAGTATTGGTTATGGTGAAATGCAACCACTTAATGAATGTATGAAGG
Organism: Mariniflexile sp. AS56; assembly: GCF_030552475.1. Lineage (GTDB taxonomy): Bacteria > Bacteroidota > Bacteroidia > Flavobacteriales > Flavobacteriaceae > Mariniflexile. The sequence goes on from NZ_JAUPED010000012.1 coordinate 92,104, forward strand.
AAGGTATTTGTAAAGATGAGGAGTACGACATAAACAGACGTTGTGAGTTTACAATCTTGAATTAACTTCATTCCTGTGAAAATAGGAATCTCAAAATAAATTATCTACTAAGCCTTTCCTTTTTGGGAAAGGCTTTTTGTTTATATTTGCTTTTAATGTTATTCCATAGTTTAAACTTCGTGAAGTCGTAGTAAACTCATGGAACCACTTTACTGAAATCTTTAAGTAATAAAAAGATTCCTGCTTTCGCGGGAAGTAGCTATGAACGAAAACCTAGACCCAACAAACGAAAATTTTTCTCCAGAAGAATTAGACGTCGAAAAGAAGTTAAGACCCTTGTCTTTTGATGATTTTGCGGGGCAAGACCAAGTATTGGAGAACCTTAAAGTTTTTGTTCAAGCAGCGAATTTACGAGACGAAGCCTTAGATCATACCTTGTTTCATGGTCCTCCTGGATTAGGAAAAACCACACTGGCTCATATTCTAGCAAACGAACTCAATGTTGGTATTAAAATAACATCAGGCCCTGTCTTAGACAAACCAGGTGATTTAGCAGGCTTGTTAACCAATCTTGATGAGCGCGATGTGTTATTTATTGATGAAATACACCGATTAAGTCCCATTGTAGAAGAGTATTTATACTCGGCCATGGAGGATTTTAGGATTGATATCATGATAGAGTCTGGTCCAAATGCGCGTTCGGTTCAAATAAATTTAAATCCGTTTACACTTGTTGGAGCAACCACACGCTCGGGGTTGTTAACATCGCCTATGCGTGCTCGTTTTGGTATACAAAGTCGTTTACAGTATTATAATACCGAATTATTATCAACCATTGTGCAGCGAAGTGCTTCTATTTTAAATGTACCAATTTCAATGGAAGCTGCTATAGAAATAGCAGGAAGAAGTAGAGGTACACCACGTATTGCCAATGCACTATTGCGTCGCGTACGTGATTTTGCCCAAATAAAAGGCAATGGAAGCATTGATATTAAAATTGCAAAATATGCTCTAGAAGCATTGAATGTAGATGCTTTTGGTTTGGATGAAATGGATAATAAAATATTAACCACCATCATAGAAAAGTTTAAAGGGGGCCCTGTTGGTATATCTACTATAGCAACTGCAGTAAGTGAGAGTTCCGAAACTATAGAGGAAGTTTACGAACCCTTTTTAATACAACAAGGTTTTATTATGCGAACCCCTCGTGGGCGCGAAGTAACCGAGTTAGCCTATAAGCATTTAGGAAAAATAAAAGGACCTATACAAGGTGGGCTATTCTAAATTCACCTGTTAATAAATTTTTTCGTACATTTATCATTCTTCCTTTCTAAATTATTTAGCGCAAATAACTTAAATTTTTAAGATTATGCCAATATATATGGATTTTCATGTTTTCCCTGGGGTGACCGTCGAGGATGTGAAAAAAGCGCATATTGCTGACCTTAAAACGCAAGATAAGTATAATGTTAAGTACCATCAATTTTGGGTAAATGAAGAAGCTGGAACCGTATTTTGTTTAATGGAAGGGCCTACCTCTAAAGCATGTTCTGATGTACATAATGAAGCTCATGGAGGTGTTGCTTGCAATATTATTGAGGTTGAAACAGGATTGGTTGATTTGTTTTTAGGAAATAATCAAACCGTTCAACATGGAGTAGTTTATACTAAAGAAGGTGAAGTTGACTCTGGTTTGCGTTATATTTTCGTTCTGGACATTATAGCAAAAACTACATTGATTGATCATAGTAATCTTTCAAAATTTATTTTTCCACAGAAACCACGGCATGAAGCTAGAAAATTAATTGCTAACTATGCTGGAAAAGAGATAAAAAATCTTAAAGATGATAGCATTCTGGCGGTATTTGAAACACCAAACGATGCATTGGAGTGCGCATTGAAAGTCCAAGAGATATTCACTTATAAAAGGAATGCGAAGGAATGGGATATTAATTTTAAAATAGGTCTCTGCGAAGGACAACCCGTAACCATGAATGATAGTTTGTTTTCTGACGCCATAGATTTTGCTAAATGGTTAAGCTTGATGGCATCAGATAGGGAAATTATCGTGTCTCATGATATTAAAAAATTAAGTGACTTTCAAAAACTTTGCAAGAATAACGTTTTGGTTAAAATTGTAAATAAGAAACAGCAGAAATTTATTGAAAACTTCTGTAGATATGCCGAAACCAATTTATCTAACGAAAAATTTTCCGTAAAATCATTAAGCGAAGAAATTGGCGTTAGCCGGCCACAACTTTATAGAAAAGTAAAATCGATTTCAGGACGCTCTCCCCAAAATTTTATACAAGATTTAAAAATGCGTAAAGCCTTGTTTCTGCTAAAAGGTAAAAATTTTAATATCTCTGAGGTTGCTTACGAAGTAGGTTATGGCGATCCTGCCTATTTTTCAAAATGTTTTTCTGAAAAATATGGCTTTGCGCCTTCAAAAATTTCATAAATATTATATAAGCAAGTTAATTCTTCTTTGGAAATGAATCAAAACTCAAAGGTTTTGAACGATTTATATTCTATGGAAGTTGTCTTCAATCGGTAATTTAGTAATGTGAAATTTAAATGGTTTCATGTTAACTAATTTATTCATTAAAAACCACAAGATCCATGGAGCAAGCAATTAAACAACTTAAAAGTTCAATCAAGGGTACAATTACATTGCCCCATGATTCTAATTACGACGAAGTCAGATCAATCTATAATGCCATGATTGATAAACGACCTGCTATTATAGTAAAGTGTCAAAGTACTGATGATATTATAAGTGCGGTAAAATTTGCTAAAAAAAACAACCTTGAAGTATCAATAAGAAGTGGCGGCCATAACGGCGCTGGTTTGGCCTTGGTTGAAAATGGCTTGGTCATTGATCTTTCTGAAATGAAAGAAATAACTATTGACGCTTCAACTAAAACCGCCATCGTACAATCTGGAAACACGCTAAAAGATGTCGATGCGGCCACTCATGAATATGGTTTGGCATTACCAAGTGGTATTATTGGAACCACAGGTGTGGGCGGTTTAACACTTGGAGGCGGCATGGGGTATTTAAGTAGAAAGGCTGGGTTGACAATTGATAACTTATTAGAATGCAAAGTAGTGCTTGCTTCTGGCGAACTTGTAACTGCAAATAAGGATGAGAATACTGATCTGTTTTGGGGGTTGCGCGGCGGCGGCGGCAATTTTGGTGTCGTGGTTGATTTTAAATTTAAATTGATAGATATCAAAAATGTATATGCTGGCCCTATGTTTTGGCCCATAGAAAAAGCCAATGAAGCCATGCGGTTCTACGATAATTTTACAAAAAACGCTTCCAATGATTTATATGGTTTCTTTGCCTTTTTAATTGTGCCGCCGGCAGCACCTTTTCCAGAACACCTATGGAATAAAAATGTATGTGGCGTCGTGTGGAACTATACAGGACCTATTGATAAAGCTGAAGAAGTCTTTAAACCCATTCGTGAATTTGGACCAGCAATTCTTGATTTTGTAGGTGAAATTCCAATGCCCGCTTTAAATGGGATGTTCGATGGCTTGTATTCACCAGGGTTGCAATGGTATTGGAGAGCACATTATATCAAAGAGTTGACGCCGGAATGTATCAAAGTAAATATCGAACACGGTTCAAAAATCCCAACCATGCACTCCACCACACATTTTTATCCTGTGGATGGTGCTTGCCATAATGTTTCAAACAAGGAAACGGCATGGTCTAATCGAGAGGCACGCTGGGCACAAGTTATTGTGGGCGTAGATCCAGATCCAGAAAACGCAAACAAAGTAACAAATTGGTGTAAAAATTATTTTGATGCCTTAACACCTCATGCCATGGGAGGCGCTTACGTAAATTTTATGATGAACGAAGGTCAAGAGCGCGTAAAAGCAGCCTACAAGAATAATTATGAACGTTTGGTGGAAATTAAATTGAAATATGATCCAGAAAACTTCTTTCATGTGAATCAAAATATCATACCTAGATAAACCATTATGAAGGATAAGTTGATATTTTGTGATTAATCTTTTTTCTTAGTATAAGTCGTATTTTATAAAAAATATTACAGATTATATTACTTTCGTATTGTGGAGAACAAACAATATTATTCGCAACTTATAAAAACCGAAGCCAAACGCCTCGGTTTTTTGTCTTGTGGTGTTAGTAAAGCGGAATTTTTAGAAGAAGAGGCGCCTCGACTTGAAAAATGGTTAAACAAGAACATGCATGGGCAAATGCAGTACATGGAAAACCATTTTGATAAACGGTTGGATCCAACTAAATTGGTGGAAGATTCAAAGTCTGTTATTTCATTATTATTGAATTACTATCCAGAAGAAGCACAAACAGAAAATAGTTTTAAGCTTTCTAAATATGCTTACGGAACGGATTATCACTTTGTTATAAAAGACAAGCTTAAATCGCTTTTAAATTTCATTCAAGAAGAAATTGGAGAGGTTCACGGAAGGGCTTTTGTAGATTCGGCACCTGTGTTAGATAAAGCTTGGGCAGCAAAATCGGGCCTAGGGTGGATTGGAAAACATAGTAATTTACTAACGCAACAAGTCGGCTCATTTTATTTTATAGCGGAGTTAATTGTCGATTTAGATTTGGAATATGATTCCATTACAACCGACCACTGTGGTACCTGTACAAAGTGTATTGATGCCTGTCCAACACAGGCTATCACCGAGCCTTATGTTGTAGATGGCAGTAAATGTATTTCCTATTTTACTATAGAACTAAAAGAAAATATCCCAACGGAATTTAAAGGTCAGTTTAACGATTGGATGTTTGGCTGTGATGTTTGCCAAGATGTATGCCCTTGGAATCGGTTTTCAAAACCTCATAAGGAACCCTTGTTTAATCCGCACCCCGAATTACTTTCTATGACCAAAAAAGATTGGGACGAGATTACGGAAGATGTTTTTAGAAAAGTGTTTAAAGACTCGCCTGTAAAACGGACTAAATTTTCAGGATTAAAGCGAAATATTGACTTTTTGAAATAGTACGTGAATATTTTTAGGAACCGTAAAAATAAATAAATCTGATGCGAATAAGATTGATGTTTTATGGACAAACAAAAACGATTCAGCATACCTTAAAGTAAATTTTTACACTAAATCGTTTCAAATTCATTACACAGAAAATGGCAGTCTAAAGCAATAAAATTTTAAAAGCTTGTAGGCTAAGCTTAAAATAGATTATCTTGCTATGTAAAAAAATATTTATGATACCTCCAAATATACCTGATAATGAGAAGGAAAGAATTAAAAACTTGTACTCCTATTCCATATTGGATACACTGCCAGAAGCGGATTATGATAATTTAACAACTATCGCAGCTGAATTATGTGGAACGCCAATTTCATTAATTAGTATTATAGACGATAAGCGACAATGGTTAAAAGCACATCATGGTTTAGATATGCCTGAAACTTCTAGAGAATATGCTTTTTGTGCGCATGCTATAAATGAATCTAGTGACGTGTTTATTGTTCCTGATTCCAGGTTGGATGATCGATTTCATGATAACCCTTTAGTAATAGGAGATCCGCTTATTGTTTTTTATGCTGGCGTTCGCTTGGTAACAAAAGAAGGGTATTCTTTAGGGACCTTGTGTGTTATCGACCAAAAGCCTAACATCTTAAGTGAAAGCCAAATTAGTTCTTTAAAAGCACTTTCAAGTCAGGTGATGAATTTATTGGAATTGCGTAAAAACAAATTATTATTAGAGGAAACGTTAAAAGATCTTGAAGAAAAAAATGAAGCTTTAGAGCGGTTTGCTATTATTGCGGCGCACGATCTTAAATCGCCGTTATTGAACATTACGAGTTTGGCCGAACTTTTTCTAGAAGAATACGGTGTAAACGTAGATGTGAGTGGTGTTGAAATGCTCAAATTAATAATTAGCGCGTCTGATAGTCTTGCTGGTTTAATTGAGGGTTTACTCAGTTATAGCCGAAGCGAAAGTGTTTTAAAAGAAAAAACAGTGCGTATCGATTTACTAAGTTTGAAAAATGAAATTGCCGATTTATTTCGTTCAGAATATCATTTTAATATGACACTAAATTCTTCATTAACCACTATCTCGGTAAACAAAACGGCTATCAGTCAAGTTTTAATTAATTTGGTTGCTAACGCTATAAAACATAGTGATAAAGATTTAGTTGATATTGAATTAGGTGTTTCTGAATCTGGTTTATATTACGAGTGTTATGTTAAAGATAATGGCCCTGGGATTGCTTCAAAATATCAAGAAAAAATATTTAAGATTTTTGAAAAAATTAAGGCAAATGATAAATTTGGGCAACCAAGTAATGGCATTGGCTTGGCTACAGTAAAGAAAATAGTTGGCAAATTAGGGGGTTCCATTACTTTGGAGTCTGAACTTGGTCAAGGCGCTAAATTTATTTTCACCTTAGAGAAATAAATAAGAATGCCCAACGCGTATTCATTATAAAAGCCTGTTAGAATTTCGAAATCACTTAAATGAGTTGCTATTTGTGGGTGTAAAATCCTGAATTAACAAAAGATAGTAGGGTCTGCAAAAGGTTCTTCATTTCCTTTCAAAGAACAGGTGTTTTCCGTAAAAAGAATGGTGTTATCAACAATATGATTATTATCTTTGTTCGATTAGCTAACTAATTATTCTTATGAGCGAAGAAAGCAAACGTAGAGAAGCACTTATATATCACGCAAAACCTACTCCAGGTAAAATTAAAGTAGTTCCAACAAAAAAATACTCAACCCAACGCGATTTGTCGCTTGCCTATTCACCAGGTGTAGCAGCGCCATGTTTGGAGATTGAAAAAGATAAAAATAACGCCTATAAATACACAGCCAAAGGAAATTTGGTTGCCGTAATATCAAACGGTACTGCGGTATTGGGCTTAGGTAATATTGGTGCATTGGCAGGGAAACCTGTTATGGAAGGTAAAGGTTTGTTATTTAAAATATTTGCGGATATTGATGTGTTTGATATTGAGGTAGATACCGAAAATGTTGAAGAATTTATTGCAACCGTAAAAAACATAGCACCTACTTTTGGGGGTATTAACTTAGAAGATATCAAAGCTCCTGAAGCGTTCGAAATTGAACGTCGTTTAAAGGAAGAATTGGATATTCCGGTAATGCACGACGATCAACATGGTACAGCCATCATATCGGCAGCAGCATTAATAAATGCCGTTGAAATTACAAATAAGAAACTAGACGAAGTTAAGATTGTAATTAGTGGTGCTGGTGCAGCAGCTATTTCTTGTTCGCGTTTGTACCAAGCATGTGGTGCAAAACGTGAAAATATGGTGATGCTGGATAGTAAAGGTGTTATTAGAGATGATCGTGAAAACTTATCGTCTGAAAAAGCCGAATACGCCACACATAGAAAAATAGATACGCTTGATGAAGCTATGGTTGATGCCGACGTATTTATTGGATTATCTATGGCTAATATTGTGTCGCCAGCGATGTTGCTTTCAATGGCTAAAGACCCGATTGTGTTTGCAATGGCTAATCCAGATCCAGAAATAAAATACGAATTAGCGATAGCAACTCGTAAAGATATTATCATGGCTACGGGAAGAAGTGACCATCCTAACCAGGTTAACAATGTACTTGGATTCCCATTTATATTCCGTGGTGCACTAGATGTGCGTGCTACTAAAATTAATGAAGAAATGAAAATGGCGGCTGTACACGCGTTGGCAAGATTAGCTAAAGAGTCGGTGCCAGAACAAGTTAATGTAGCTTATGGGGAAACCAGATTAACATTTGGTAAAGAGTATATCATTCCAAAACCATTCGATCCGCGTTTAATTGCTGAAGTACCACCAGCTGTAGCAAAAGCAGCCATGGAAAGTGGTGTTGCTAAAGAACCTATCTTAGATTGGGAAAAGTATAAAGATGAATTAAGAGAGCGTTTAGGTAATGATAACAAGCTTATTAGGTTGTTATTTAACCGTGCAAAACTAGACCCGAAACGTGTTGTTTTTGCGGAAGCAGATCAACTTGCCGTTGTGAAAGCAGCTCAAATAGTTTATGAGGAAGGTATTGCAATTCCTATTTTACTAGGGCGTATTGAAACGATTAAAGAGTTGATGGCAGAAGTTGAATTTGATGCCGATATACTTATAATCGACCCTAAAACAGAAGAAGAAAACGAGCGTAAAAACAAATATGCTAAAGTATATTGGGAACAACGTAAACGTCGTGGCGTAACTTATTACTCGGCACAACGTTTAATGAGAGAGCGTAACTATTTTGCCGCTATGATGGTGAATGAAGGAGATGCTGATGCCTTAATTTCTGGGTATTCTAGAAATTATCCATCGGTTGTAAAACCTATGTTAGAGCTTATTGGTATGGCAAAAGGCACATCGCGTATTGCAACTACGAATGTGATGATGACGAAACGTGGGCCATTATTCTTAAGTGATACCTCTATAAATATTAGTCCAACAGCTAGAGAGCTTACCAAGATTGCACAAATGACCTCGCAAGTGGTTAAAATGTTTGGTATGGATCCGGTTACGGCTATGATTTCGTATTCAAATTTCGGGTCGTCTTCAAATGAAAATGCAACGAAAGTACGTGAAGCTGTTTCTCATTTACACCGTTATTATCCAGAAATGGTTGTAGACGGAGAGCTTCAAACGGATTTTGCATTAAATCCAGAGATGCTGCAAGAGAAATTTCCGTTTTCAAAGTTGGTTGGTAAAAAGGTAAATACCTTGATTTTTCCAAATTTAGATTCGGCAAATATCACCTATAAATTATTGAAAGAATTAAATGAGGCCGTATCTATTGGCCCAATCATGATGGGAATGCGCAAGCCGGTGCATATACTTCAATTAGGTGCGAATGTAGACGAAATTGTAAATATGACAGCCATTGCGGTTATCGATGCTCAGCAAAAGGAAAAGCTAGAATTGGGAAAGGAAAATTCTAAGTAATCTCGTTGAGAATAAATTTATTACATTTGGTCGATTAACGAATTGCTATAGATGATCACACATATTCAAGGAAAACTTGTAGAGAAAAACCCAACCGATGTTGTAATAGATTGTAATGGTGTTGGCTACATGCTAAATATTTCATTACATACTTACTCTCAAATTCCCGAAGGTGAGCATTTAAAATTGTTTACACACCTTCAGGTAAAAGAGGATTCGCATACACTATATGGGTTTTCCTCATTAGCCGAACGCGAAATTTTCAGGTTATTAATTTCTGTTAGTGGTATTGGTGCGAGTATTGCACGCACCATGCTATCTTCATTAACGCCAAAACAGGTTATTGAAGGTATTGCTAGTAGTGACGTTGCTTTAATTCAAAGTATAAAAGGTATTGGCGCTAAAACAGCCCAACGTGTTATTATAGATTTGAAAGATAAGGTCTTAAAGATTTATGATATTGATGAAGTTTCTGTCGCAAAAGGCAATACCCATAAAGATGAAGCGTTATCTGCTTTAGAAGTGCTTGGGTTTGTTAGGAAACAAGCAGAACGTGTTGTGGAAAAAATTGTTTCGGCGCAACCAGATGCCAACGTAGAGACTATTATTAAACAAGCTTTAAAAAATTTATAATAGATTTTGAATATAACCAACCTCAATTTTTATATATCCATTAAAAATAGCACTGCCTTAGTTTTTGTGCTTTTGTGTTCTTTGGCTGCTTGGTCGCAACAGCCAATACCTCAAGATTCGGTTAAAACGGGTTTCAATTTAGGAAGTATTAAAACACCAAATCCTAATAGTATTGAATCTAAATACACCTATGACGCTGTTACAGATCGCTACATTTATACAGAAAAAATAGGAAGTTTTAATATCAATTATCCTGTTATCTTAACGCCTAAAGAGTATTACGCTTTAGTAGCAAGAGAAAGTGTAAAAGACTATTACAAGGAAAAAATAAGCGCTTTTGATGGTAAAAAGAATGGGGCCGATGATGCTCAAAAAAATCTATTGCCAGAGTTTTATGTAAAGTCAGATTTTTTCGAATCTATATTTGGAAGTAATACCATTGAAGTCGTTCCTCAAGGTTCTGTAGAAATGGATTTAGGGATGCTTTTTTCAAAACAAGATAACCCATCATTTTCACCAAAAAACAGAAGTAATTTCACGTTCGATTTTGATCAACGTATTAGTTTAAGTTTATTAGGTAAAGTGGGAACACGGCTTCAAGTAACAGCCAATTATGACACCCAATCGACCTTCGATTTTCAAAACCTTATCAAATTAGAATACACACCAACCGAGGATGATATCATTCAAAAAATAGAAGTTGGTAATGTAAGCATGCCTTTAAATAGTTCACTAATTACTGGTGCACAAAGTTTATTTGGTGTAAAAGCCCAATTGCAGTTCGGGAAAACGACGGTAACAGGGGTGTTTTCTGAACAGAAATCGCAGGCCAATACCGTGGTTGCTCAAGGTGGTGGTACTTTAGAAGATTTCGAATTGTTTATTAGAGATTATGATGAAAATCGCCATTTCTTCTTAGCTCAGTATTTTAGAGACACTTATGATAAGGCCTTAGAAACCTATCCGTACTTAAATAACAAAGGTTTACAAATTACAAGAATTGAAGCTTGGGTTACTAACAGAAGTAATAAAACAGACAATGTTAGAAATGTGGTGGCATTACAAGATATTGGTGAATCTGATCCTGAAAAAGTAGGTTCGGCAGTAACTATTACAGCAGCGCCATCAGCATATCCAAACAATAAAAATAATGCTTTCGACCCAACAAATATTAACGGAAGCGGTTCACAACTTACTTCGGCTGTAAGAGATGTCGCTACGGTGCAATCTGGTATCACGGTGCCAAGTGTGCGAGAAGGTTTTGACTATGCGAAGTTAGAAAACGCCAGAAAGTTAGTGAGTGGTCAAGAATATATTTTGAACACACAGTTGGGGTATATCTCCTTAAACCAGCGATTGAATAATGATGAGGTATTAGCTGTCGCTTTCCAATATACTTTGGGAGGGAAAGTTTACCAAGTAGGTGAATTTGCCAACGATGGTGTGGATGCAACGAATGTAACTACCAATAGTTCGGGGCAGGTAACAGATGTAGTGAATAGTAATTTAATACTTAAGTTAATAAAAAGTAGTATCACCAATGTAAACCAACCTGTTTGGGATTTGATGATGAAAAATATCTACGATACGGGTGCTTATAATTTAAGCTCAGATGATTTTAAACTGAATATATTCTATAACGAAGCGTCGCCTTTAAACTTTATAAAACCCGTAGGTACTACAGCGTTTCCAGCTCCTGGAACTAATGAAGATCCTTTGGATGAAACACCTTTGTTACGCGTGTTCAGTTTAGATAAGTTGAATTATAATAACGACCCACAATCTAAAGGAGATGGTTTTTTCGATTATGTAGAGGGTATCACAGTACTATCACAAACCGGAAAAATTATTTTTCCAAGTGCAGAACCTTTTGGGGAATACCTGTTTAAAACATTAGCGCTTGGTGGAAGTGAAGATTATAATGAGAGTACTACATACAATGAAAATCAAGCAAAGTACGTGTACGATGTGCTGTATAAAGAAACCAAAACTAAAGCATTAGAAGCGGTTGAAAAAAATAAATTCAAATTAAAAGGACGTTATAAATCTAGTGGAGGCGACGGTATTCCTATCGGGTCTTTTAACGTGCCAAGAGGTTCGGTTCGTGTTACCGCAGGTGGTCGTGTTCTGGTTGAAGGGATTGATTATACGGTGAATTATCAGTTAGGTCGTGTTCAAATTTTAGATGAAGCTTTAAAAGCCTCTAATACGCCTATTGAGGTTTCTACCGAGAATAACGCGGTGTTTGGTCAGCAAACCAAACGTTTTACGGGTATTAATGTAGAACATAAATTTAACGAGAACTTTGTATTAGGCGGTACGCTTTTAAACTTAAACGAGCGCCCTATAACACAAAAAGCAAATTACGGAACAGAGCCTATCAATAATACCATTTTTGGTTTTAATGGGAATTATTCAACCAAAGTGCCTTTCTTAACTAGATTAGCCAATGCTTTACCAAATATAGATACCGATGTGGAATCTAATTTATCGGTGCGTGGTGAATTCGCTTATTTAGCTCCAGGGTCTCCAAAGGGGACGAGCCTAAAAGGGGAAGCAACATCGTATGTTGATGATTTTGAAGGGACTCAAAACTCCATCGATTTAAAATCGCAACAGTCTTGGTTTTTGTCTAGTAGACCATTGGATTTAACTGGATCTCCTGGTGATGATGCAAACGGAATTCAAAATGGTTATGGTCGTGGTATGCTAAACTGGTATAATATCGATCCTATATTTTATACAAGTCAGCGACCAAACGGAATTTCAGATAATGATGTGTCTAGTTTATATACCAGTCGTGTTTTTATAAAAGAATTGTTTCCTGATAGAGATTTGGTACAAGGGCAAAACACGGTTTTAAATACTCTAGATTTAGCTTATTATCCAACGGAAAGAGGACCTTATAACTTTGATCCTGCCACTACGAATGATGTTATTAGCAATCCGGCATCTTCTTGGGCAGGTATAACAAGACAGTTAACTTCAACCGATTTTGAGCAACAAAATGTTGAATATATCGAGTTTTGGTTGCAAGATCCGTTTCAAGAAAATACATCCAACCCGGGTGGGAAATTAGTATTCAATCTTGGTAATATTTCAGAAGATATTATTAAAGATGGTAGAAAAATGTACGAGAATGGCTTGCCAAAAGATGGGAATATCGATTTGCTTCCTGTAACGGCTTGGGGTACTGTGATTCCTCAAAACCAATCTTTAGTATATGCTTTTGATACTACAGGGGAAGAGCGTACCAACCAAGATGTGGGTTATGATGGGTATGATGATGCGGAAGAAGCGGCTAAATTTGGAGCTAATTTTGGTAGTGACCCTGCAAGAGATAACTATGCTTACTTTTTAAATGTAGACGGAAATATTTTCGATCGTTATAAAAAATACAATGGGGTTGAGGGGAACACACCAGATACTTTTTCGAATACCGATAGAGGTGCAAATACACAACCAGACGTAGAAGACATCAATCGTGATAATACCATGAACACGATTGATAGCTATTTCGAATATGAGTTGCCAATTACCAGACAAAATTTACCAACTTCGAAAGGAGATTTTGATAATTTATCGACTTCTAATAATCCATTAAAAGAATATTTAGTCGATTTTAAAGATAGACCACGTGCACTTCCAAATGGACAAAGCCCGAATGTAAGATGGTATTTGTTTAGAATTCCAGTACAAGGAAGCCTAGCAAAACCTGTTGGAGGTATTTCCGATTTAAGGTCGGTGCGATTTACGCGTTTATTTCTTAAAGAATTTACAGATCCTACGGTATTCCGTTTTGGAACTTTAGATTTGGTAAGAAGTGAATGGAGACGTTATACACAAACCTTAGAAGTTGGTAAGGATAACCCTGATGATGATAATACAGAGTTTTCAGTAGGTGTTATTGGTACTTTAGAAAATGAAGGTAGTTACGAACGACCTCCAGGAATTGAGCCCGAAGAGCTGTTTAATAACAATACGGTTGTTCAGCAAAACGAACAATCTTTAGTTGTTAATGTATGTGATTTAGAATCGCAAGATTCTAGAGGTGTTTATAAAAACATCAATTTAGACATGCGTCAATATAAACGTTTAAGAATGTTTATGCACGCAGAGGCTGAAGGAACAGGAGTGCCTACTTCAAATGATGTTGTAGGTTTTGTGCGTATGGGTAATGACCTTACAGAGAACTACTATCAAATAGAAATTCCTTTAGTGTTAACAGGTGTTGATGAATCTGAAGTTTGGCCAGAAGAAAACGAGATTAATTTACCTATAGATATTTTAGGAAAAATTAAAGCCTTGGAAATTGCTAATCCAACATTGCCAAGTGAAAAACAGAAGTTTTATGATGTAGTTGATGGGAAATTAGTAGACACACCGGTTGATGAGTTTTCTGAGTATACCATAGGGCAACATCGTGTTACAATAAAAGGAAATCCTAATTTCGGTGACATTAGAACCTTGATGGTGGGTGTGAAAAATGGGATTGAAAATGGGTTTAATGATGCGCCTCCAACGGCATCACCAGTTTGTGCCGAAGTATGGTTTAACGAATTGCGATTATCTGATATGGATAACGAAGGTGGTTGGGCTGCTGTGTTAAGTTTAGATACCAATATTGCCGATTTCATGAACATCAGCGCTACAGGTAGACAAAGTACTTCTGGGTTTGGTAGTATCGAGCAAGGTCCTAGCCAACGTAGTTTGGAAGATGTGAAGCAGTATGATGTGGTAACGAATATTAATGTTGGACAGTTATTGCCAAAAACATGGGGGATTCAAGTGCCTTTTAATTATGGACAAAGTGAAGAACTCATCACGCCTAAATACGATGCGTTTTATAAAGATTTAACTTTAGATTCTCGATTGGATGCAGCGAGTTCGAATGCAGATCGTGAATCTATCAAAGAACAATCGGAAGATTATACAAAACGCCAAAGCATCAATTTTATAGGGGTTAGAAAATCGAGAACCACCGATGCTAAACCGCGTTTCTACGATGTGGAGAATGTGACTTTAAACTATTCATATAATAAAGTAGAACATAGAGATTTTGAAATTGAAAATGCCTTAAACAAAACGGTACGTGTTGGTGCTAATTATGCCTTCAACTTCAATCCTATAAAAGTGGAGCCTTTCAAAAAGAATGATTCCTTATTTACGGGTAAATATTGGAAGCTTTTAAAAGACTTTAATGTGAATTTATTGCCAACAAGTTTCTCGGTAAATTCAGATATTAATAGACAATTCAACAGACAAAAATTTAGAGAAGTCGATCTTACAGGAGGTAGTATTGGTATTGAAGAATTATTTAGAAGAAACTATACCTTCGATTTTCAATACACCATTAATTATAATTTAACGGAATCGTTAAGTTTAAATTTCACGGCTTCTAATAATAATATTGTTCGAAATTATTTTAAAGACAATATTGTAAATGGCGAGCAAGATGAAACTCTAGATGTTTGGGATGGTATTTTCGATTTTGGAGATCCAAACAGGCAATCGCAAAATTTAGGTGTCACCTATCAGCTGCCTATCAATAAAATTCCAACCTTTAGTTTTATAAATGCCACGTACCAATACAGTGGTAATTTCCAATGGCAAAAAGGATCCGATTTATATGGTGAATTGGAGTTAGATGGCAATACCTACGATTTAGGAAACACCATTCAAAATGCCAATACCCACAATATTAATACAACCTTAGATATGAATAGGTTTTATAGATATATAGGTTTGGTAAAGAAACCAATTTCAAGAGTTAGAGCGAGAACATCTAGTCCAGGAGGCCCTCCGGGAGCGGCTCCAAATAAAACGAATCAACCGAAAGCTAAAAACCAATCGGTTACGAAGTTGCTAAATGCAGGAGTTGATATTTTAACAACTATTAAAAGAATTCAGTTTAATTATTCTGAAAATAACGGGATATTTTTACCAGGTTATTTACAAACCCCAGGTTTTGTAGGTACTTTAAAACCAACAACAGGGTTTACATTTGGTAGCCAAAGTGATATTAGAGATTTAGCGGCAAGACGTGGTTGGTTAACCTTGTTTCAAGATTTCAACCAGCAGTATACCACTACCAATACCAAGCAAATGGATTTATCGGCCAGTTTAGAGCCTGTAAAAGATTTGAAGATTGATGTTGTTGGAAATAGAACCTATTATGAAAACTATACTGAAAACTATAGAATTAATGATAATGCAGGGGAATATGAATACGAATCGTTAACACCAAATACCTTTGGTAATTTTAATGTTTCAACCATTTTAATAAAAACAGCCTTTGGTACAAGTGATGAAACCGCATCGGGAGCGTTTAACGATTTTAGATCTAACCGACTTATAATTGCGCAACGATTGGCTCAAGAAAAAGGGGTGGATTTGAGTGATGTTGATGATGAAGGCTATCCTAAAGGGTTTGGTAAAAACAGTCAAGCAGTCTTGTTGCCAGCGTTTTTAGCAGCCTATTCAGGGCAAGATGCCAACAAGGTGAAAACCTCGGCGTTTAGAGATGTGCCCATTCCAAACTGGGATTTAAAATACACCGGCTTTATGAAGTTTGCTTGGTTTAAAAAGAATTTCAAACGTTTTTCATTAACACATGGCTACCGTTCTACATATACTATCAATCAGTTTCAATCTAATTTAGATTATGTACAACCAGATTATAGTGAAGCTTATGATAACCAACCTAGTGAAGTTTTAAACCAATCTGGTAATTACAAAAACGAAACATTGTTTAGTAATATCAACTTAACCGAAATGTTTAGTCCGTTGGTTCGAATCGATTTTGAAATGCAAAACTCGGTTAAAATATTAGCAGAAGTTAAAAAAGATCGTTTATTGTCGCTAAGTTTTGATAATAATTTAATGACGGAAGTGCAAGGAATGGAATACGTAATAGGCTTAGGTTATAGAATTAAAGACTTGCGTATCAACTCTAATTTAGCGGGTCCAAACAAGCGTATTGTGAGCGATTTAAATATGAAGGCGGATATTTCTATTAGAGATAATAAAACCATTATTAGATATTTAGACTTGGAAAATAATCAAGTAACGTCTGGACAAACCATCTGGGGCTTAAAATATTCAGCCGATTATGCGTTTAGTAAAAACTTAACAGGTATCTTTTATTTCGATTATACATTCTCAGAATATGCCATTTCAACAGCATTTCCACAAACAACGGTTCGATCTGGTTTTACCATTCGATATAATTTTGGGAATTAACACATATTATATTTGAATTTAGAATTTGAATAAATACATTTGCGTTGAACTAACTTAAAATAATAAAATGAACATTCCATCAGAATTAAAATATACGAAAGATCACGAATGGGTAAGTATTGAAGGAGACATCGCAACTATTGGTATTACAGATTTTGCACAAGGTGAATTAGGAGATATTGTATATGTGGACGTTGAAACAGTTGACGAAACATTAGAAGCTGAAGAAATTTTTGGCTCGGTAGAAGCAGTAAAAACGGTATCCGATTTATTTTTACCATTAACAGGTGAAATTATAGAGTTTAATACAGCTTTAGAAGACGAACCAGAAAAAGTAAACACAGATCCTTATGGAGATGGGTGGATGATTAAACTGAAATGTTCTGATTTATCGCAAGTAGAAGGCCTTATGTCTGCAGATGATTATAAAGCGCTTGTAGGTGCTTAAGAAGGTCCTGTTTTTAATAAGCCTACTTTATACCGCAGTATTGGCTACGGTTTGCTTAATTAAAATCAAAAAGCTTCCAAGCATGGGAGTATCTTTCGGGGATAAAATATTTCATTTTTTAGCGTATACGGTGCTCGCCTTTTTATGGTATAGCACTTTTTTGAATACCTTTAAGCTTGAAGATAAAAAGGCATTAAGCTATGCTGTACTGTTTTCAATAGCTTTTGGTATAATTATTGAGGTATTGCAAGGGACGGTAACGGCATCGCGATCTGCTGATGTTTATGATGTTATGGCAAATACCATGGGCGTGTTTCTTACAGTGTTAATAGTTTTCATTAATAAATGGATTACTATTAAAAAATAATAAACACTTGCTTATTTGATAAATAAATAGTTATTTTAGCAATCTTGAAAAACAATTAAATTATGGAACCTAAAAAAAATCCTAAAGCAAATGTTGGACGTAACAGTTCACTTTATTTCGCTATTGGTTTAGCGTTAATGTTATTCTTAACAAACTTCGCTATCAATTTCAAAACGTATGACAAAGTAAATGTCGATATAGGTATGGTAAGTATGGATGAAGAATTGGATGAAGAAATTCCAATTACAAATCAATTACAAACACCACCACCACCACCACCACCACCAGCTGCACCAGAAGTAATTGAGGTTGTAGAAGATGAAGAAGAAGTGGTAGAAACTGTTATTGAGTCTACAGAATCTAATCAAGAACAAAAAATTGTAAAGGTTGAAGCTGTAAAAGTAGCACCTTCTATTGAAGAAGATGTTGAGGTTCCTTTTGCTGTTATTGAAAACGTACCAGTATTTCCTGGTTGTGAAGGTGGAGATAACAATGCAAAAAGAAATTGTATGTCTAAGAAAATACAAGATTTTGTAAATAAAAAGTTTAATACAGATTTAGCTGGTGAATTAGGTTTATCAGGAAGACAACGTATTAATGTAATCTTTAAAATAGATAAATCAGGAGAAGTTGTTGGTATTCGTGCAAGAGCACCGCACCCAGGTTTAGAGAAAGAAGCTGCACGTGTTATTGGAATGCTTCCTAAAATGCAACCAGGTAAGCAACGTGGTAAAGCAGTAACTGTACCTTATTCATTACCAATTATTTTTCAAGTACAAGATTAATTTTTCTTAATATAAAGAAGGAATTTTATAATATAAAATCCCGTTACAAAATTTGTAACGGGATTTCTTTTTTTGGTATGCTTATTGAGACTTTATCATAATATTAACATTTAAACTTTAATTATTATGAGTTATCCAAAGAAAACTCACGAACCCATTCGCCAAAATGGAGAAAACGTGAAAAAGTCGCAAAAGCATGATGCAAATTTACGAAAAAACTCAAGTCTTTATTTTCAAATAGGCTTAATTGTTTGCTTACTCGCCGCCTATGGGCTGTTAGAGATGAAATTTGAAAGAGTTCTCCCGAAAGTTGTTGATGCACGTCTACCCGATGAAACCTTCATGGCAGATGTTACCGTGTTTAAACCTGAAGTAGCCATGGTAGAAGAGCCCGTTACACAAAAGGCCAACAAGCCAACAGAACAATTTGTAGAGGTTCCAGATGAAACGCCAGATATTTTTATTGATGTTCCTGAAAAACCAACGACACCAGTAACACAAAGTTTCGATCCGGGTATCGTAACCCTTGCGAAGAAACCAGTGGAGCCAGAAAATGTGCGTTTTGAAACCATCGAACACGTGCCTGTTTACCCAGGTTGCGAGAATAAGAAAACGAATGTCGAAAAACGTAAATGTATGTCTGATAAAATTACGCTTCTCATTCAAAAAAAGTTCAACACCGATTTGGGTAGTGCATTAGGCTTATCTGGAAAGCAAGTAATCCGTACCCAATTTAAAATAGATAAAACAGGTAGGGTGAACGATGTTGAAGTAAGAGGGACGCATCCAGACCTGGAAAAGGAAGCTGCACGTGTTATCAACATCATTCCAGAAATGACACCGGGGAAACAACGTGATAAGAATGTGGGGGTTATTTACACCTTACCAATTATCTTTGAAGTACAAGATTAATTTGAATATAATTTTAAAAGTTAAAAGCCGTTATCTATTCATGGATAATGGCTTTTTTAATAAGCGATTATTAAAAATATAGTATCTTTCTACCCTAAATCCACGTTAACATAAAACTATGAAGCAATTCGTTGTTCTGTTCCTACTTTTTTCAAGCATTTCTATAAGTTCTCAAAATAAGGCTTCTAATGAAAAACCACCTGTCTTTCCTAGTTGTGATAGTTTGACTATAGATGTCCTTCAGCATTGTTTTGACACGAAAGTTTACACCCATATTTACAATACGTTTGAAGTGCCTGAAAAGGTAACAAAAGAAAATTATAAGGGTGAAGTGGTCGTGCTATTTGAGGTGGATACCACGGGGCAATTTAAAGTGCTTTACGTAGAAGCGATGTATGATGCCTTGAAAACCGAGGTGAAACGCGTGTTCTCCATGTTTCCAAAAGTTACACCAGGAACCTATAATGGACGCG
Source organism: Mariniflexile sp. AS56 (assembly GCF_030552475.1). Lineage (GTDB taxonomy): Bacteria > Bacteroidota > Bacteroidia > Flavobacteriales > Flavobacteriaceae > Mariniflexile. The sequence continues at coordinate 111,922 of NZ_JAUPED010000012.1, forward strand.
CTACCTATACACAGTACACAATACCCATTCGTATCCCTTTGGTTAATCAAACAGTGGCAACACAGAATAGTGAAGCAGAGAACGAGCTAACGAAGTTAGAGCAGCAAGCTGTGGCTGAATTTGATAGTGTGAATGCTTCTTTAAAAGCATTTGAAGATAAAGCGTATTCCAGTCAATTAAATATCCCGTTTGTTCATAGTGATTATGCCAAGTTTGATAGGCAAATGAATAGGATTGGTACCAATAGCCATACCGCATCCAAACCATTCATTTATGAGGATGTTTCAAAGTATTATGATTTTAAAGCTGAAAAAGATAAATTATTAAAGGAAGCCGATTCTTGGGGAAGTAGAAAACTTTGGAATGAACATCTCGTTCAATTACAAGGGCCTGATTATTGGTTTACTATCGATCCTGTTTTCGATTTACAAACGGGAACAGATGCTAATGCCGATTTCAATTCCACCTACAATAACACCCGAGGCGTTTTAATACAAGGTGGTTTGGGAGATAAGCTGAGTTTTTCTGCATCTATTTTTGAAAGCCAAGGCCGCTTTGCCGAGTATGTAAATGACTATGCTGAAAGTTTAAAAGCCTTTGGGCCAGACCCAGCTATTATTCCTGGGCGTGGTATTGCGAAACGTTTTAAAACCGATTCTTATGATTATCCGGTGGCTGAAGCTTACCTGTCCTATGCGCCAGCTAAATTTATAAACGTGCAATTTGGGCATGGTAAAAACTTTATAGGTGATGGGTATCGCTCACTCTTATTAAGTGATGTGGCGAGTCCGCACCCGTTTTTAAAATTAAACACCTCGTTTTGGAAAATTAAATATACCAATACATGGATGTGGTTGAAGGATGTACGTCCCGAGGTAGAAAACGATAAAGCCTTTTTAAGCAAGTACATTGCGAACCATTATTTAAGTTGGAACGTGTCTAGGAAATTAAATATAGGTTTATTCGAGTCGGTATTGTGGACTAATAGTAATGATAGAGGTTTTGATGTAAACTATTTAAACCCCATTATATTTTATAGAGCCATTGAGTTTGAAACAGGTCAAGGTGCAGGTAATGCCATTTTAGGAGCTTCGGCAAAATATAAATGGAACGACCATGTGAATATTTATAGCCAGTTTGTTTTAGATGAATTTTCGCTTAGTGATATAAAAGCAGGAGAAAAAAGTTATAAGAATAAATTCGGATACCAGTTAGGTGTTAAATATTATAATGCCTTTAAGGTTGATAATTTATTGCTTCAGTTTGAATACAATAGAGTGCGCCCTTATACGTATTCGCATAATACCATCGTGTTAAACTATGCGCACAACAACCAGTCGATGGCGCATTTATGGAATTCCAATTTTAGTGAAGCCATAATTATAGGTAGATACCATTATAAGCGTTGGTTTGCAAACGCCAAATTAATTTTTGGAGTTAGAGGATTTGATATTAATGACGGCACAGACAATTTTAGTTATGGTGGCGATATTTACAGAGATTATTTCGATAGACCTTTCGATACCGGTGTTAAAGTAGGTCAAGGTATAAGAACCAATATTTTTAATGGGAACATACAAGCAGGTTATTTAATTAACCCAGCCACCAACTTGAAAATTTTTACAGATATTACCGTTAGAAATTTTAATCCAGAGGCAGAAAATACGACCACTTTTAAAAACAATACCGTTTGGTTTAACTTCGGTATTAGAACCGATTTGTTTAATTGGTATTTTGATTTTTAAAACCATTCCTACGAAAACAAGGATATCATAAATTAAATCTAAAAACTTTATTATTTGGGCGTTACCTGTATCCTAAAACAAGTTCAGGGAGCAGGTCGGGCTATCTATTACGATCTTCTTAAAACGTCATGCCGAGGACGAAGGAATCTGTTAAATTTCAGTTCTTGCCAAAATCATGCTTGGGAAGACGAGATTATAGAGGTGAAAACTGAAAACAAATAAAAAGACACTTATATTTGTAAGTGAATATTTATTAATATATAAATTGGATATAGTTAATTGTCTATATTTAATTGTTGTGGTGCATATCGGGATTCGCGAAAAATCGAACTTAAACAAATGAAAATATACATATTTATATTATTAATCAGCACTAATGTAATTGCTCAAATACAAAAAAAAGACACCTTGTATTTTAGCTATGATGAGAAATATATTTTATTTTCAGATTTCAACGATACAGAAAAGTTTAATTATAAAAAATTTGAACAAAAAGTTGTTAAAAACATAAAATGGACAGGAACTGAAGGTTACTTTTTGTTAAAGAAATTAGATACTTTGTATAATTTGAATCCTAAAAAAATCCATTCTTTGAAAGGTTATGTTGAACAACGTAGCTTCTATTATCCAGGTAAATATAGTAGAACTGTAAACAGAAAAATCTTAAAAGAAAATCTCTTTAACAAATATGTTATATTTATAGTTGATGATAATAATTTCATAAAAATTAGACAACATCCAAATGAAAACATTTATAATTCATATTATCCAATAAAATTCTCTGATGATAAAATAATCACCAAACCTTTAAGAGACACAATATTCATTAAATTTAACAAAAATATATTAACTAGAAAGCAAGACGTAAACGGAAAAAATTATTATTATTTAATAAAAAATTTAGACCAAGATTCGGAGACAACCTACTTTTCGGAACAACAAGAATATCTAAATATTGAGCCAACAGAAATTCTGAATTTACGAGAAATTATTGAAAAATCTGGTGCTTATTACGGTAAAGACAAGTTTAACGACTTTGACTTATTTAATTATTTTTCAAAAGCTGGGTATATTGTGTTTCTTGTTAAAGAAAATAAATGTGTTAAAGTGGAAATTAATAGTGTTATTGAATAAAATACGCACCACAACACAGTATATAATTTATTGCTGGTTTCTTGCCTACTTACGAAAGTCTTCGCGGAATTTCTTTGTCCGTAATTATTTACTAAATTAGTTGCTTGAAACACGCAACAAACCATATACAACAACGTTAGGCGTCATATTGACTTGTCCGGAATAAAGGCTACATAATTTTAAACATTATGTATAAAAATGACAAAGTAATTAGACGTTACAGTGA
>NZ_JAUPED010000013.1 GCF_030552475.1 Mariniflexile sp. AS56
ATTAAATTAGTGGCATTGGTGTTAGGAAGCGCATTCCATGATTGACTGATGTTATCAAACGAATACATTGATGGGTTTCCTGTGCCTGTAGCATCAAACCCATTTGCATTTGTTAAAGATCCTGTTATATGAGTTCCTAATTGCCAGTTGTTTGAAATAAATGTACTAGTTGTAACAGGCGAACTTAATAATCTAAAGGCTCTTTTAGCCGAAACGTAGCGTTCTATCGTAGCGTCGCCCACAAAAGTACCTATTCCTGCACCTATTGATGCAGAACCTGTAATATCTGACTGGAACGTAAGTGATCCATAGTTTGTAACGGTACTATTATTTATTATTACAGAATTAGGATTGAATGTTAAAGCGGCACCAGTAGCTATTGTTATACCATAACAAGAATCCAAAATTAAAGTTTGACTGGGAGTAATTACCGGAAAGTTTGTTGCCCCACTTGGAATGCTTATGTTTGATGTTGGAGATAAGCCTGGGCTTACATTGTTTACCCAGTTTCCATTGTTTGTCCAATCTGTGTTGATAGCGCCGCTCCAAACTAGTTGTTCTAATTCAACAGTTACAGTTTGTGTGCAGGTTGTAATATTTCCTGCAGCATCTTTTGCTGTCCAAGTTATAATGGTTTCTCCTACAGGATAGATAGTGGTATTAGTGCCTGTCCAATTAGCAGTTAGTTGGTTGTTATAATTATAAGCAATTGGAGTGTTGTAAGTCGTTGGTGCATTATTAGTAAAAGTTACACCATTAAAAGATTTACCTTCTACCCAATTTGAAGTGGGCCCGTTTAGGGTGAAATTAATCAAAGTAATGTCATAACCGTTGCCAGAATCGTCTTTAATAGTAGTGACACCTGCGTTATTACCTCCAGCAATACCTTCATTAAAATGATATAAAGCAATCAATCCTGGTTGTGCCTCAATTTCGCTATTCATTTCTTTTTGAATTTGTTCCTGTGTGCGGGCAACATTCCAAACATGAACTTCGTCTAAAATACCGCCTAATCCCAAAGGAAAATAGTCATTTAGCAATTGATTAAAGTCGATAGTTGCGGTGAAGGTTGCTAAATCATAATTTGCAGCAATTAACGCGCTTATATTTGGAACAATGGTGCCTACAAGAATACCATTATGGTATACTTTTAGTATAGTACCATCAAAACTTAATGCTAAATGTTGCCATGTATTTACTTTAAATACATCTTTAATAAAATCAAGTTCAGGTGGGAACGATGGATTTTGTAGCCTAGGATATATCCATCCACTTATTGATGCTTGCTCGTTTTCTAGTAATACGTCGGTGAAGTCTGGGATTTTCAAGCCATTACCTATCCCGCCAAAATCTAAAGCATTACCAGTGGTAACACATCCATTGGTTATTGTTGGTATTCCTAGAGAAACATTTTTAGCCCCACATATTCCTGGAGTATTGTTTACAATTATATTGATAGGACAAGAAATAATAGGAGCTTCTGTGTTATTTACAGTGACAGTGACAGTGAATGTGCATTCGGAACTTCCAGAACTGTCAGTTGTCGTTGCTGTAACGGTCGTTTCTCCGATAGGGAACAGACTGCCAGAAGCAGGGGCGTAAGACGTTATTGCGTTTGGTGTTCCTGTAGAGGCTAAGGGGAAATTAACAATGGCTCCACATTCGTTTGGATCATTATTTGTTACAATGTTTTTTGGACATACGTTACAAATTCCTTCTGCAATCCAGTTTGAAGAATCTCCCGTTAAAGTAAACCCATAAAGTGTACCGTTAAAGTTGTTAGGTGAAAGATCATTAAGTGTACTTGTTCCTAGATTAGAACCATTGGGAACGCCTTGATTAAAGTTGTAATAAGCCAAAAGATTATTTTCTTGACCTGTTAAGTTACATTTATTTTTGTTTGATAAAACCTCAGCTTCAGTTAATGGTTTGTCCCAGATTCGGAATTCATCTATTTTTCCTTGATAGTTTCTGTCTGCACCCGCGGAAAACCCTCTTCCAATCACAAAATTAGGAAAAGTTGTTGCAAATGCTGTTGGAGAGGCATCTACTTTTTTAATTCCGTCTAGGTAAATAATGAATTTTCCAGCACTTTGATTACTTATTACAACTACATGGTGCCAATCATCAGATAATATCTCACCATTAGGAACAATCGAATATGCGCCAGAAGTTCCATATACATATAAACGACCAAGCGGCCAGTTGGAACTAAGCTCCATTCTAATTTCACTACCTCCATTTAAAATATCATTTGAATCAAAGATGTTTTGGTAATTAGTAGTTCCATTTGGTTTAAACCAGGTTTCAATAGTCCAGTTATTAACAGAGCCAAGGTTGCCTAAAGCAATATAATCAGTAGGGCCGCCAAAATCAAGTGCTTTCCCAGAAGGGGGTGTCTGGGCATAACTAAATAAAGTAAAGAAAAATAAAAGTAGGGGAAATAAAGATGTTGTGTGTAATTTTGTTTTCATAGAGATTCATGTTGATTAATAGCATTTTTTAACCAAGACATAATAGATAATAGAATATTACTGTTTTGTACTTAATAAATTTAAAAACCAGTAAAAATTATACATTTAGGTAGATTTTTTTGAGGGACTAATTGATGATATTAACGTTAAATAGGGAGTGTTAACGGGTATGATTAAATAGCAAAGCAAAAATAGATTTTTAAACTTTGTAAAAAAATACCACATACATGGTATTACTACGAAATGTTTGAAAATTCCGTCAAAATACACCGTTGTTTTCGCAAAAAATAAGTAACCCTTTTACGTCATGACAATTAGACTTTTTGAAGATGTTTTTTCGGTGTGATATTACGGTGTGAGGGCTCAGGTGAATTTTCAAAGCAATTTGTTTTGTAGTCAACTCCTTTTTTATAAGACTTATTATTTCTATTTCTCTTTTAGTAAATAAATCTAAATGTTCACAATAAATCTTTTCCTTAAAATGCGTGATATTAAATTCGTCTAAAAAAACGTCCCACTCAACAGTGTCATTTGTGTTCATAAATGAAATATCGGTAAGCATGGTCCAGTAACTTACTAAATCACCGTTTTCATCTGTTTGAAAGGGCGCTATTTGGCTAAGTACCTTTAAGAAGGAGCCATCCTTTTTTTGAATTCTAAAGCTTTTGGTTAAAAAATGACTTCCCTTTTTAATAGTGGTTTTATTAATGAAGTCTACACTAGTTTTTATAATACGGTTTACTAATAACTTATCTTCAGGGTGTATTTTATTTAAAACAACATCCATATTAAATTCGTCTTTACTATAACCGAGCATGGAAGTAACGCCCAATGTAAAAACAATTTGTGACTGATTCCAATCTAGAACGTACAGACATTGCTTGTTTGTAACAAAAGGTGTTTTTTTGAGTGTATTAAATTGCTTTTTTATGTTACTTAATCCATGAAAATCTTGAGTAAGCGAAGAAGAGAGGTTAATCATGAATCTTGAATGGATAAATTAATTTTTATTAAATTTTAATAAAATAAATGAGTTCCATACAAATAATCCGACAAAATACAGTAATAAGCACTTAAAAGGCTAATAGTTATTACAGTAAATTATTATTCACACTGTAGTCCTTTGCTTATTTTTTATAATTATTTACGGTAAATTCGTGTTTTACCTATAAAAATTCATCTCATCCAAATACGCCCAAACATTTTCTGGCAACATGGGTTTTACATTTTTAGAATTTTTAACGGCCTTACGTATAAACGTAGAAGAGAGTTCCATGATGGGAGCATCGATGTGATGGATTTTTTCATGCCCATCAAATTGTGTTTCCACGACATCCTTTGAAACACGTGGATAGACATAAATATGGTGGTTTTCAAGAATAATCTCGTAGTTTTTCCATTTATGGAAACTCTTTAAATTGTCTTCACCCATAATTAATGAAAACGTATGTTTCGGGTATTTTTCCTGTAAATAAGCGAGTGTATTTACCGTGTAGTTAGGTTGGGGAAGGTTAAATTCAATATCGCTTGGTTGTAGTTTATCATAGCCTTTTGTGGCTAAAAAAACCATTTCCAAGCGTTGGTAATTATCCAATAAGGAGCTTTTCTTTTTAAACGGATTGTGTGGCGTAACTACAAACCAAATAGCGTCTAAATTACTATATTCTGCCATGTGGTTGGCAATCACCAAGTGCCCAATATGTATGGGGTTGAAAGAGCCAAAATACAATCCGATTTTCATAAAAGCTTTTTTTTAAGAATTCACAAAATCGCTTACCAATTTCTCGGCTTCCTCCAGTGCGTTTTCTAAATGGTCGTTTACCACAATAACATCAAATAAAGGGGCGGTTGCTAATTCGGCCGATGCCTTGGCAACACGCATGTTTATTTTATCTTCAGTTTCCGTTTTGCGGTTTTTTAAACGAATTTTTAGGGCGTCTATACTTGGGGGTTTTACAAAAATGGCTAAAGTTTCATCAGGAAATTTTCGTTTAATACGCAAACCACCAGAAACGTCAATATCAAAAATAACATTTTTGCCCATGGCCCAAATGCGTTCAACTTCCGTTTTTAAAGTACCGTAAAAATTATCGCGATACACTTCTTCCCATTCTAAAAAAGAATCGTTTTTAATGTTGTTTTTAAAATCTTCTAACGATAAAAAATAATAATCTTTAGCATGTACTTCGGTGCCGCGTTTTTCTCTAGAAGTTGCCGAAATAGAGAATTCTAAATCTAATTTTTCAATACCTAATAAATGCCTTACTATAGTTGTTTTTCCTGAACCCGATGGTGCCGAAAACACAATAAGTTTTCCTTTTTTTGTAGTCTCTTGTTTTGTCACGAATACGCTAATATTTTCTATTTACTAATACTATAAAATCCAACTGAATACTTTCAGTTAATTACAGTACATTTAATAATTGTTCCTTAATTTTCTCTAACTCATCCTTCATTTGCACCACCAGTTGTTGCATAGGTGCATAATTACTTTTAGAACCAATGGTGTTTATTTCTCGACCCATTTCTTGGCCAATAAACCCTAGTTTTTTTCCGTTAGAATCTTTAGAATTAATACATTCAATAAAATAATTCAAATGGTTTTTTAAACGCACTTTTTCTTCAGTGATATCAAATTTTTCAATGTAATACACCAATTCTTGTTCAAAGCGGTTTTCGTCGTATTTGCCCTTTAATTCTTCTACACCCTTTAGTAAACGTTCACGCACACCAATAACACGGTCGGGATCCATGGCAATTACTTGCTCCAATAAATCATCAATAATAGCAACACGTTTATTAAAATCCTGTTCCAATACTTTACCTTCATTTAAACGGTGCTTGTTTAAATCTACAATGGCTTTATTAACTTCCACAGCAATGGTTTTCCACTCATTTTCGTCAATTTCTTCACGAACCGTGTTTAAAGCATCTGGAAAACGCACCGCCATTTTTAATAATTCAATATCATTACCAGCAACCACTTGGCGTAATTGCTCGATGTATTGCTTCACAACAGGCGTGTTAATTTGGGTAGATGTGTCTTCGGCAGTTGCTTCCACATAAATAGAAAAATCTACTTTACCACGTTCTAAGTTATCGGCAAGTAACTTTCTAATAGCTAGTTCCTTTTCTCTATAAATAGAAGGCATTCTCGCATTTAAGTCTAAACTTTTGCTGTTTAAAGATTTTAGCTCGATAGTTACTTTTTTGGTGGGCAATTGCAAAACAGATTTTCCATAACCTGTCATTGAATATATCATAAACTGGAGTATTAAGTTGTGCAAAGGTAATTAAAACCTAAACGATAGAAAACACCTATTTTACCTTGTGTGCACTATACTAAATATATAGACAAGTTTTTGGGCGTTACCACAAGGGTCGGGCTATACGTTACAAGTCCGCGCTCGTACCTCGCTGTGGGCTTTCCACTACTATCCCTAACGCGAGCTATCAGCCTTATTGGTTTTATGTTAAAAAAAGCAGTTTAAACCTATAAAGTAGTTTTTAAAGTAATTAATAAATACTTTTGTGACTATAGTTACTTTTTAAAAATAGATTAATGAAAGCCAGAACCCGTATACTTATTACCCTTGTTAGTTTTTTTGTGGTAGTTGCATGTAAAAAACAAAAATCAGATTCAGATGTTTTGACAGCAGATAACAGCCACACAGAACTAAGCGATAGTTTAATTAAAAACCCGCCCCAAGGTATGGTCTGGGTACCTGCAGGAACCTTTTTGCAAGGTGCTGTACCGCAAGATAAAATGGCTATGAAGCATGAAAAACCACAACACCCCGTAGAGGTAGATGGTTTTTTTATGGATATCACCGAAGTAACCAACGCTCAATATTCAAAATTCGTTAAAGAAACAGGTTATATTACTATTGCAGAACGCGTGATAGATTGGGAAGAAATGAAAAAACAATTACCAGAAGGTACACCCAAACCTCACGATTCTATTATGCAACCAGGCTCTTTAATGTTTAAGAAAACAAAAGAATCTGTTGCTAATTTATTCGATTTTTCACAATGGTGGCGTTGGGCCATTGGCGTGAATTGGAAACACCCAAGCGGACCAGATACAAACCTAGAAGGTAAAGAAAACCACCCTGTAGTACATATTGCGTATGAAGATGCACAAGCTTATTGTACATGGGCAGGCAGACGCTTACCAACCGAAGCAGAATGGGAATATGCAGCTAGAGGTGCGAATAATAATACCATATTTTTCTGGGGCGATGATCACGATAAATTATCTAAAAAAGCAAATAGTTGGGAAGGTGAATTTCCTGTATATAATACTTTAAATGATGGGTTTGAAAGAACGGCACCCGTTAAAACATATCCAGCTAATGGTTATGGTTTGTACGATATGGCAGGTAATGTTTGGGAGTTCACCACCGATTGGTATAACATGAACTATTACGACGCGTTGGCTGCCAAAAAAGTTACAACCATGAACCCAAAAGGAGCCGATAGAGCTTACAACCCAAACAACCCTTATTTACAAGAAAAAATAATTAAAGGAGGTTCCTTTTTATGTAGTGATTCCTATTGTGCAAGTTATAGAGTATCTTCTAGAATGGGTACCAGTATGGATTCTTCCGCAGAACATGTTGGTTTTAGAACCGTGGCAACTCCAGATATGCTAGCTAAGAAATAAAAGATACACTTTATCCATAAAAAAAAAGCTTTAGCATAATTGCTGAAGCTTTTTTTTATGGCGGGTAGTTTTAAAAGTAATCTGTTAAACTCAATGTAAACTTATAACTTTTGATATTTTCCAATGTCCGTTTTCATTGTGCCACATAATGATGAACTTGCTTGGTATGGATTCAGCATCTGGTTCTTGATTATTGTAAAATTTGTGAAACCCTATTTGAACAGCTCCATAATTTTTAATGGGATATACTTCAATAGTTCCATCAATTAATTCTCTTGTAACTTTATCGCAAATGTTCTGCTTAGTTCCTTCAATTAGTTCTTTTTTTGAGGTCATTAAACCTCCTTTATCGTGAAAAAACTCAATATCGTCAGAGTAAATTGAAGCCTGCTTTTCCAAATCACAGTCGTTATATGCGTCAAAAAACACCTTGTCCATTGCTTTTATTTCGTCGAATAACTTTTTGTCAACAGGAACATAGTTCCTTATTTGGGCGAATTTTTTTTCAGCTTTTGTTATACACGAAACAAAAGCGGTTATCAGAAATAGAATAGTAAATAGTTTAATTGATTTTTTCATATTCACGTAATGTTGATTTCAGGCTCTGTTTTCGCTTGCAGGTAACGTTTATGTGGCTAGTTTTTTATTTTTAAATAGTCATATATTTCATTGAATTTGTATTTCAACTCAATTATTGGTGTTAAACTTTTAATAGCATTTGGTAAATAACAACTCACATTTATTTCTATAAAATCAGGGTGAATTGAGAATGATTTAAGGTTAAAAGAATTTTCACAATCTTCATAATACTCCAAAGCCCATTCATAAGTTGATTGGTCGAGTTCGGCCTCTTTATCATTCAACATTTCTTTTAATTCTATTTTCTGCTTTTTAAATTGAGTTTCTTTATCCTTGAAAACACGTGTTTTAAATGCTCCTGTTATATCTATTATTTCTGAAAAGTCTAAAGGTTTTCCTGTAATTGTTGAATAGTTAAAGTATTCAGTCCAATATGAACAATATGCTCCGCAACCTTCAGCACTTATGTTTAGAGATAAAATGCCATTCTTGTTATATGTTACTTTAAAATCAATGTCAATAATTTGGTCATGTGCCCATTTTATCAAAGTTGAGTCAATGGAATCGGTCGGATATTCATTTGAGGTGAATTTATTCTTTAAATCAAAATTAATCAAAGAATCAATGCCTTTATTTCCTGTTTTAATAATTGGAAAATTTATACTGTCCGATTGAAGCTGGTTGAAACTATCACTAATCTTTAATTTTACAGTGAGCGTGTCAATTTGAACATTTTGTCCAAAAGCTCCAATTCCAATAAACACTAATAATATTGTTAAGATTTTTGTCATTTTCAAATTAGTGATAATGTTTGTGTAAATGGAAAGTTTCGTTGTTATGCACGTGATGTAGTAAAAAAACTGAATAAAAAATCCGACGTAATTTTCGGAAGTAATCTGAAATTAAGCAATTAAATATACGTGTTGTTGGCAACTAGTTTTTTTTTTCAGACGCTATGTTGCAATTCAATTTCGGGCATTTCATCATAGGTTCGGCCATTTAATTCTCTTCCGTTTTTCTTTTTGTTTTTTCCACCCCATTGTTTAAAGAAAAACGCTACATCAGCCTTTTCGCATTGTTCTTTGATATCAATTACCCAATCAGCATCCATTGGTCTTGGATTGTGTCCGCTTTCTCCGCCAACAATTACCCAATCTATATTTTTTAAATTCAGATTTGGTAGTTCTCCAATTAATGGTTCGAGAGACAGAAATTTTACTCTTGCATTAGTTTTTCTCAAAAAGTCAATTCTATTTTCTACTTTTTGTTCCTCAACAGAAACTCCCATCCAAATGTTATGTGTCCATTTTAATTCTTTATGCAATTCGAATAGTCTTTGGGCTCTTTTAGTCAAAACTTGAAAAACGTGTTGTGGGTTTTCGTTCATAACCTTAAAGACCTTTTTTATAAATTCTAATGGTATTTGTTCGTGAAATAAATCACTCATAGAGTTTACGAAAACTACTTTTGACTTTTTCCAAGTATATGGTGTTTTGAGTGCAGATTCGTGTGTGCGAACCTCGAAATTATCTTTGTATTTTTCAACGCCCATTGCTTGAAGTCGTTTAGACATAATTTCCGCATAACAGAATTTACAACCTTGAGAAACCTTGGTGCAACCAGTTGTCGGATTCCAAGTCATTTCTGTCCATTCTATACTTGATTGTGCCATTTTACTTTGAGATTATTTTATAAGTTACAATATTATCTTTTCTAAACACATTTACATAATTTAAGAAAGGTGATTTTCCTTCATATTCCAACTTACCTTGTTTTTTCATTAGCTTTAATAAATCAACTGCGTGTTGTGGAATATGTCCATTTGAATAAGTGTACATTAAGACAACTTTATTTGTAACGGTTTTTCTTTCTAAAAGTTTGGTTTCTAATTCGTTTTTAAATTTCTCAACTTTTGTCAATTTTTGTCCATCAAACATATCGAGTTGAATCTTACTGTTATCCTCATCAATGTCAAAATCAGCCTCTCCGTTTAAGTTATTTCTTTTCCAAGCTATATTCATAAATTTATCAACTGCGGCATAATTCTTTGCTCCAAATATGATTCCGTAAATATTTCTCTTTTTCTTGATTGAAAATGGAAATAATTTTAATTCCGAATTTTTTGGAAGCCTTGAATTGATTTTATTGAAGACCAAACGATGCATATTTCGATATTGCTCACTTTCCAACTCTTTAATATCTATTTCTAAAGCTTTTTTAAATTCTTCTGTCATTCCATATCTTCTAAAAAAAGAAGACGATACAAAATAGATAAAATCAGTTGTATTTAATCTTTCAAGTTCATCAATATATTCTTGGGAAATGAATTTTACACCGTTTTGGTCTAAATAGACTAATGACGGATATTCTTTAATTGTTGGAATTAGTTTGAAGAATAATTTTTCTGCATCTTCATTGTAATAGTTTACATTAAGGAAATACTTGAATTTTGGGTTTTGCGAAATAAAATCTTCACAATTCTTTTTGAGTAGGTCAAATTTATTCTGTGTTTTTCTATTAGGCTCAAATTCATTGAAGTGTAAAACAATTTTAGTTTTAGTTCTTAAAATATTACCTAAATGCTCATTTATTTTAGATAAAAGGCGAATTGGGCTGCCAGCTATATTGTTTGAATCATAACCTGGTCCAGAAAAAAAGTCAAATATATGAATCTCGCTAAAGTGAGCTTGTGGCAAAAATGTTGGAATCCAAGCTTGAGCATAATCCTCAAATATTTCGAGTTTTGTTATTGTTCCACTATCAAAAGGTTCAGAATGTATGTTTTTTCCACTCATTTTAATTTATATCCGGATGTTTCTTTAGTTTGTTACCTACAAGTGGGGATAGATAATTAATTATCTATCCCCACTGTATATATTCCTTCAAATCTAAAGAATTATATTACATAATAGATTTAAATTTTTTAGATAATTAAATTTTATTTAAGCTATTCTAATCAATCGTGATGTAGATAACCAGAACTTCAGAACTAAGAACAACTATTAAATGGTTGAAATCAAAACATTAATCGCAGAAAAATCAACTTTAAATAAGTTTTAAAGCAGGTTTAAAATCAAGAATTTTCCCTCTAGAAGCCTTTATATTCAAACACTGTACGGTGTTTCTGTTTGATTGTTGGGTGTGTTTCCTGAGATTTCGATTCCTTTTTTAGTATAAAAAGACGTGAAAAGCGTTACTGTATGGTTGCTTTTTTTACATAAAAAAACCTGTTAATCCATTGATTAACAGGTTTTAAGTACTCAAGGCGGAAATCGCCACCGTTAATTAACTTTTTTTACTAAGTCTTTAAAACCGCTGTAACCCCTTTATTTTTAAACACTTGTTAATAAAAACAACTAAATATTTATTAAAAGAGATTAAGCTAAATTAAATAAAATTAAGTACTTTTCGGCAAGAAATCGGCAAAATATTTTAAGGTGAATTTAAAATACTTTATAGTTAAAGGTAAAAAAAAATATTTAAGTATATATGTGCGTTTTTGGGATAGTAAACGAATCGACCAAAAAACCCGTACCGGAATAAGTGTTTTATATAGTGATTGGTCAGAAAGTAAGCAGCGATTAAAAATTAAAGCAACAACTACGAACGTTGACTATATTAATAACAAACTAAATAACTTAGAAGTATTTGTTATTGATAAATACAATAAAGATTACAGCAACAAAAAACACATTTCTAGCACCTGGTTAAAAGATTGTGTTACCAATTTTTTTGGAAGAGTAGAAGGCGATGAAGAACATAAGGCTTATTTGGTGCCTTGGGTTAAAAAGTTTGTTAAAGAAGCTCCAGACAGACTGCATAAAGGCAAGCAAATTAAAGCCAGATCGGTTAAAAATTATACAACTACTTTAAATAAATTAATTTCGTTTGAAGAACATCAAAAAAGGAAGTATCGTTTTGAGGATATAGATCTTAATTTTCATCAAGAATTCATTCATTATTGCCGAGACATTGAAAAACTTAACAATAACTCAATAGGTAATATTATATCACGTATTAAGACGTTTTGTAGAGAAATTGAATTTGATGGTTACGCTATAAACCCACAATATAAAAGCAGCAATTTTAGCGCACCAAAAAACGAAACGTTCGACACTTACCTTAACGAAGAAGAAATAAATAAAATTTTCAACCATGATTTTAGTAAATCTGAAAGGCTTGATAATGTTAGAGATTTATTCATTATTGGGTTAAGAACAGGTTTAAGGGTTTCAGATTTTCTAAGAATTAAAAAGGAAAATATTTTGGGCAATGTTATAAATATTACAACCCTAAAAACGGAACAAAACCTTACAATACCTATACACCCACAATTTCAAAAAATCCTAGATAAACGCCAAGGCGGTTTTCCTCAAAGTATTTCAGACCAAAAATTTAATAAATACATCAAAGAAGTATGTAAGGAAGCTGGAATTGATACACCAACTTACGGTTCTGGTGTTAAGGAAGGTGAAAAAAAGAAAACGTTAGATATTTTTCCTAAACATGAATTAATAACCAGTCATTGCTGCCGAAGAAGTTTTGCAACCAATTTGTTTTTAGCTGGATTTGATAACGCAACTATAATGGCTGCAACGGGACACAAATCAACTAAACAATTTATTCAATACGTTAAAGCTTCTAATGAAGAGCATATTAAAAAGTTAAGTGAATATTGGGAGAAACAAAATAAAAAAGGAAATTAGAATGGAATTCTATAACAAAATTGGACTTGGAAATTATTACAACAAATCAATTTATGAGAAGGTTGATTTATTATTAGAAAGTGGTGCTTTTAAAACCCATTTGGTTGGTTTTGATATAGCTGATTATTTTAAAGAGGATTTTGAGGATGATTACTTAATTAATAAACACGATGATGAAATTGCTAAATTACCTGGTCTTTATGTTAATCCAGACGTTTTAAAGGAAATTCATGGTGTTGTTTTAAAGGGAATCATTGACGACCCATATCCCCAAACATATATAGGTATTGAATTAATTGATGACTATCAATTCGGATTAATGGCAGTAACTGACAATGAATCTAAAAAAGAAGTTATTAAGGGTTACTTAAAAGAGACGGTTAAATTATTTTCAAAATTCTGTGGCTCTGATACATCCCTTGGACTTGTTTTCACCATGGGATTTAACAAAGAAGAATTCTTTAAGTATGTCTATGATTATTATAATACTCAGAATACTTTAAGACAACCAAATAGTTACTTTGTATTGAAAATGGATGTTATAGCTCATTTGTGTCCTCCTAGTGATAAAGCCGATATCAAGTCTTACCTGTCCGCAGTTGATTTCATGGTAATTAAAGATTATTATTGTCATATAGAGTTTTTAAAAGAGGAGTTGTTAAAATGTAATCAGTTTCAAAAAACAAGGCTTACACCACTTCAGCAAGTGTGTTACATACATAAATTGAAGGAAAAACCACAAGTGTTTTTTTCTCTTGATATTCAAGAAAAATTAAGACATTTAAACAATATGACAGGAGGAAAAAACCCCAATAAAGAACTTCAATTAAAAACGTTAGAATGGTTAATTGAATTAGATAGTTTCAAACATGATGAGTTATTAGAAAATATTTCTGAATATGCAAGGAAGCTTAATGAAATATGTGAAAACGATTTATCAAATTTACGTAAAGCAATTAGATCCTTATATTGTACAACTCCTATTAAATCGAAAAACATAAAATCAAATAAAGATATTCTCCATAATGAAAAGTATAATAATGAACAGAAAAAACTAAGATTAGCCTTTGATAAAATTTATGACTTTTTTTAGATTTGGGTAATGCTTGGGCATACCCAATTGTTTAAAAGCTATTAATCACCATTAAGTTTGCCTTATAGAAACAAAAAATAAGGAAATAATGGTCAAACAAATTCTACAAATCGAAAACACGGAATCTTCCGAATTCATTCCAAAAATTCTAAAAGGCTTCCAAGACATATTAAATAAACAAAATAATACTTCAAAAGATGATGAAGTTTTATTAACAAGGGAGAGTGCTGCAGAAATGCTTTCTATCAGCCTTGTTACGTTGTGGAAATATACAAAGGATGATATTATCCCTGCGTACCGCATTGGCACGAAAGTGAGGTATAAAAAAAGCGAAATTCTACTTGCTTTAAAACAGATGAACAAATTCTAACATAAAGAAACCCAATTACATTGGTAGTGTAATTGGGTTTTATATTTTTTATAGCAGCAGACAAAAACAAAACACGATGCAAGATAAGAATTTAATATTGGATTCAATAGATTCCATTGAAAACAAGATAGATAAATATGTTTTATCAAATAAAGAAATTGCAATTAACGAACTTAATAAAGTTATTTCTCTACTTCCAATCGAAATAAGAGATTTTATTGAAGGAGCATTTAAATACAAAAGAATACCTAAAGAATATTTATTAAGTTCTATTCTATTTGCTTTTAGTAATGCGGCTGGGTTAGCTTTCAAAATTGATTGCATGAACCATACAAACTACCCAAACTTATACTTTGCCATTGTTGGGAGCAGAGGAGATACCAAATCTTCTGCAATGGATCTAGCAACAGCACCACTTAATGAGGTTGATAACAAAGAATATAAAGAATTTAAACAAAAGGAAAAAGAGATGAAAGAACTGCCTTCTGAAGATATGGAAGAATTAAAAAGGACTCAATTGTTCGTTCAAAACGCCACGATAGAAGCTACCATGTATGTTCATTATAAAAATCCATATTCAGTAGGTGTGTTTGTTGATGAACTTACTTTTTTAATTGAAAAGATGGCTAATAATAATAGTAGTGAAGGTGCTGGTTGGAGAACTTTTCTTTTACAAGGTTACACCAACCAACATATAGATATTTCAAGGAAAACAACTGATTCTTATAGAATTAATACATCATGTCCATCTCTTTTGGGATCCATTCAGCATCAGTTCATTCCTAAAATGCTAGCGAATGGTAATTTAGAAAGCGGATTAATCGATAGGTGGCTTTTTGCTAATAAATTAACCGGTAATACAGAATTTTCCAAAGAGATAATGCCGAGTTCAATGGCTGCAAATTATAATTATTTGTTACTTAATTTATATAAGTACAGAAAAAGTGTAGAAGAAAACAAGCATGAGTACAACATCCCATTAAGCGCAGAATCTATAAATAGAATAGGTAGTTATTCTCAAAACCTTCTTAATAAACAAGAGGGTTTAGGAGAGTATAATAAGGAATATATTTCTAAAATGTTGATTAGCATCCATAAATTGGTTTTACTGGTGCATTTGATAAAAAACGCTGCTAAAAGTACTTTTAAAAATACCATAACAATTGATACTGTTGAACTAGCGATACTTTTAAATGAATTTTACTTTACAAATTTCAAAATTGTCATAGATAGTAAAGAAAAATCTTTTGATGAAAAATCATTAGTTAAAGAAATTTTTATAAAAGCTATCAAAAATGGAGCTAATCAGACAGATGTTATTAAAATAACAGGGTTATCAAAAGGATATGTTTCTAAGAAGTGGAATCACTATTTAAAGGAAGGAAACAGGAAACAGGAAACAACACCTCTAAACAGCTAAAACGACTAATTTTACTGGCTTTGTGTAACTTTATATCTATTGTTGGAGTTTACTTTAAATTCTTAAAAAAAAGAAATGGAAACTTTTTAATGTTTAATAAAACTGTCGGAACTATTGGTTTTTCTAGTTTGTAATAGAATTTTGCACAGTGTTTCTTGTTTCCAGTTTCCATAAGCTATTTATAAGATGCTAAAAAAGTTAAATATTAAATACAGCTTTGAAAAGAAAAGAAATTTCAATATTACTACTCCCTGTTGCAATAATAATAATAAGGATGGTAAGTTTGTAAATTATCAAGGTTTGCCTATTAATTATGGCTACTGCCATTCGTGCGGTAAAGCAAGTTTGCCAACTCAAATTTATAAAGATGATAAAGGCGATCACTATTTATGGGATGAAATAACATCTAAGTTTATCAACTTTACTAATGATATAATTCCAAACAGATTAATTAAAAATGAAAAACAAATATCCAATCCAACCGAGAATAGGACAATAAATTATGTTTCAGAGGTAGAAATATGGAAACATTATTTAATTGAACCTGAAAACAATTTACTTAAATATTTAAGAAAGACTTATGGAAACAAGAAAGTTGATTTAGTTAAAGAAATGTATGTTATTGGCACTTGTACCAAAGGTGGAACTGTTTTTTGGAACATAAGTAAAGAATTAAACGTTCAAAAATCTAAAGTTTGTTTTTATGACACTAATGGCAAAAGGACTAATCGGTTTCAAGTTCCATATAAAAATGAGGATGGTTTTTATTCATGTTTATTCGGAGAACATTTAATTCTTGATAAATATAGAGGTAAACAAATACTTGTTTTGGTAGAAAGTGAAAAAACCGCTATTGTAGGCGATATTTGTATGCCTAAATACACATGGTTAGCTTATGGGGGTTCAAATGGGTTAACGGAGGGGAAATTAAAGCCTTTAATAGGTCATAAAGTTCTAATAATTCCAGATATATCAAGAACTGCAACAGATATAATGCTTAATAAAATACCATATTTAATTAAGCTAGGAATTAATGCGAAGGTATGGGATATGACTTATGGTAAATCAGATGAGGAACTTAATGAGGAGGGTGTTTATAATAAGGATTTGGAAGATTTGATTAGGGATTTGATTAATTATTAAATCAGATTTTTTCACCAAGTACACCCACTTTTCTTTACGGGTGTGGGTACAGGTTTAAACTATATTATATCCCTAATATAGGTTCGTAAGAACAAAAAAATACACACCCTCATTTTTTTACGGGTGCGGGTACAGGTTTAAACCATATTATATACCTAATATATCATCGTAAGAAGCAAAAATAAACCCACACCCGTATTTTTTTTACGGGTGTGGGTACGGTTCAGACCATGATATATACCTAATATATGATCGTTAGAAGAAAAAATAAACCCACACCCGTATTTTTTTTCGGGTGTGGGTACGGGTTTAGACCATGATATATACCTAATATATGATCGTTAGAAACAAAAATACACCCACACCCGTATTTTTTTACGGGTGTGGGTTAGAAAAGATGTTCAAGAAAATCTAAAATATGGGTGGAAAAACCAAGAAAGCACCAATAAACCTAAAAACACCCGGAAACACACAACATTAATCATCATAACCACCAATCAAATTTTGTTGTATGTAACCACCCATAAAGCAACAAAAATCATAGATTTAAAAATCTAATATATATATATAAGAATTAAATGTTTTTATTTATAAACAGACATGAAATTATTATCATTTTTAAGAGCCAATAAAAGTTCTATTTTAAAAATTTCTTTTCAATTTATTTGTCCTATTTGTAATCTTCAACATGTTCAAATAAGCTAGATCCTGACTTTTTTTATTCCTAAAAACTGGTAGTATAGGCATTCTTTTTTTATCTAAATAACCCCATTAATTCACATTTTTCAAGAAATACACTTTTTATAAAACCATAACTGGATAAAGGAATATGCTTTGCATCTATTATTTGAGATTCTAAATATTGTTCTTTGGTCAGAGTTGAACCCAGCGCTTTGGCTGTATTGTAACCATCAATAATAGAAGTGAACCAAGTGATTCCTTCACTTTCATTGCACAATAGTGCCTTGTATCTCTCATCTATCGCGAAAACTCTTTGCCAAGCTTCTATTTCCTCATCAAAGCCAAATGATTCTATTTTCAAATCTAAGTCTTTTGGTTTTAGATTTATAATATCGTTGGAATTCAAGTCTATAGTAATTTTAAAATCAGTGATAGCAGGATGAGAATTTGAGTATGGATAAAATGCCTTATTTCTATTTGTTGTTGTCCCAATAATGGATTTTGTTCCTTTATAACTTGAATTACAATCGTTGCACATAGGCGCAAGATTTTTAAAATTTATACTATTGAAAGGATAGTTGCCTTTGGGTATGTAATGGTCATATGCTTCCTTTTTTGTATGATGTATTCCTTTTAAATCTCTAATACCGCAGAATGGACATTTCCCCTTTTTGTTAGAAGAGAAAAATTCTTTGTAATGTGTTGGAAGAAGCTTTGTTTTTAAAGAACCAAAATCGGACAAATTAAATGGTGATTCACTTCCATATAAATTACCATAAAATGCCTTTAGCTCTTTATGTAAATTCGCTTCTTTGGATTTTAAATCATCATAGGTTAAAACAGGAAGTTTTGGGTCTCTACATATTTGTTCAATATTATTATTGTTAGAATAGTAGTCAATTAGTTCTAACTTGAAAGCATCATCATTCACATCAGCAAAAGCTTTGTATATCTTTTCAATAGAACTATTAAAAAAATATGCAGATTTACCTTTCTCATTTTTTTTGGCGTTTTCAGGGTCAAAATCTACTTTGTCTAATTCTAAATAGATGTCATATAATTCTTTATTCTTATCTAATTTTGATGCATGAAAATCGCCTTCAGCAAAGAGCCAAACATCAGTAAATAGAAAGTCTAAATACCCTTGAAGTTTTTCAATATCGTGTGTTATGTAGGTGTAGTTAAATAACAATTTTCAATTATTTTAATTTTTTATAAGCATCATTTAATAGCAATAAACGTTCTACTGATTCCCCCATTTCTGATTTTACTTTTGAAATGAATAAGTCTAAATTATCTGGAGATTTTATTTCTTTTAATTCTTCTTTATAATCGGTAATTCGCTTTTGTGCAACCTTACCAATTGTATTGGGCATATTAAATATTTTAATACCTATTGAGTTTATTGAAGTTCCAAAAGTTTGAAAGTCTGGATGAAATGGCTTTTCTCCTTTTTTGAATACTTGGACATACTTAGAATCGCTATCTGAAAGTAAATAGGGAGAGTGTGTTGTAATTAACATTTCTCGCATAGTTTCGTTGCTGTCTTTTTCTTGTTGCTCGAAACAAAAGCGTAAGCTAGACAAAAATTTCGCTTTCCAGCTAGGGTTAAAATGCGTTTCCGGCTCATCTAATAAAAATAAGCTACGAGTGTCTTTAAATAATAAACATAAACCTAGAGAGTGTAAAAATTGATGTTCTCCATCTGATAATGCCTTAGTATAAATATTCTTTTCTAAACCTTTTTTCTTGATTTCAAAATTTTTGATATTTAATACCCTTTTAGATTCAATAGGTCTAAAGTTTATAGATTCACTTAGAAATATATTCTCTGTAGAATACGTGTTATTTTTGCTTTCTTGACTTACGGAATGTATTTCTAATATCAAAAGCAACTGAAACAACTCAAAGAGTTTTAAAGGGTTGTTTTCAAAATGAAATTGAAAAGCTTTAAAAGTAGCTTCATTTACTTTGTAATCTAGAATGAGATAGCTACTGCTGTTAGATTCATTTTCATAAAAATCATAATTCTCTTCTTCATACCAAGTAGTAGCACACTTTTTTAATTTTTCTAAATATGAACTTGTATTTTTGCCTTCTCTTTCTGCATCAAAATCAATATTGTTTAATAATGGATATTCCTTGCCTTCAAATTTTTTAAGAATATCTGTTTTAATGATTAACCGAAAAGAGTCTATTCCTTCAATACCAACATATTCCTTAAAAGGCGATAGAATATCCTTTTCTGAATCACTATTGGTATACATTAGTAAATTAGCTAATAAAATAAACTGGCTATAAGATTTGTCTACATAAATTAAAGAACTTTCAGGACTTGGGTCAATTATAGACTCGGTAATAAGATTATTGTAATATGCGTCATATTGAATAAAGCGACTTTTAAAAAAAGGGAAACTTAATGTTTCGTTTTCCCCTGATGCATAACCTACTACGTATTCTGGTAACAATGATTTTATTTGAGAACTTGAAAGCTTTTCTTCAAAATCAAAATCAGTTTTATTTACCCATTCAACAATAGGCCTAAAGCTTTCTTTCTTTGTAATGTGTATATGAGCAAATTTAGATAATGCTTTTTTATTACCTATTTCAGTAAAATATTTGTTATCAATAAAAATTAAATATTCTAACTCATACTCATTGACTTTATAAACTTTAGGGTCATAGTTTATTTTTTCTTCATTTGTTAAATCTTCGAAATCATCCCCGGAGTATTCTTCTTCATTGTTAAAATAACTAGGTTTATTGCTCAGATAAATACAATCTAAATGATAAAATATTTCTGATAAAGCTTCTAGTACATTTGATTTTCCACTACCATTTTTACCCGCAAATACATACGGATTAAAAGCCGTTGCTTGCCTCCAGTCATTTTTGTCAAGAAAAAACAGCTCAAAATCTTTTTGTAAAGACCTAAAACCATCTTCTTGATTTATTTTAAGCCTTAAAAGTTTCATCTGTTAGTTTAAGTTTTACCGTTGCAGTTTCTTCTTCAAATATTTGTTGTAATAATGGTGGTTTTGCTTCCAAAAACTTGAAAATTATTTGCTGCCAATTGGTGTTTGGAAAATCCATATCTCCTCCGTGATAAAAGAATTGATGTAGCTTTTCTTCAATATCTTGAAGTGTAAAAGACTCATCTTTAGTGAAATTGTCTTTTAGTAAAAATTGATAAAATTCATCACGACTGATTAAATCAAATATCCATTTCTCTTGTGTAGCTATAATTTCATCTGGAATACCTAAAAACGTAGCCAAATCAAGGTTCGTTATATCTACTTTTTCACCTTCTTTTTTTTTTATTTCAGACATAAGCGAGTCTTTTTTTTTAACGTCTTTTTTCGAAATTTCTATATAGCCCTTATAAGCCTCTTGCAGCAAACTATTGTACAAATGTTCTAACTCGGTTTTAGATTGGATTAAGGTTTTCTTTTGTGCTTGTATGTTGCGGTAAATAGTCTCGAATTGGTTTTGGAGTTCGATCGGTGGAATATGAATATTAAGAGATTTAATATCATTGAAATTTAAGCCTGATTTAGCAGCTCCCTTATTATATCTCTCTAATAAATGTCTTCCGCCTAAAGAAGAAATATATGCACTTATAAAGTATGGATTTAATTCATCATTAAACCTTAATAAGGCAATATGTTGGTTAATGAAAGTATCTCCAATGTCATCTGGAACAACAGCTGTTCTGCCTAAATCAGCTGTAATAGATAATAAAACGTCTTTAGGCTGGATTTTAGTTCTTTTTGCTTCCGCTGTATTGGGTGTGTCAATAAATTTAAGTTCCTCTAAATTAAGATTATTGTAACCAAGATTATTAATTCTTAAAAATTTATCACCAGTTTCACGATAGTATTTTGCCCATCCTCTGGAGCCACTTGTCATAAAGTCTAAGAATATTCCTAATTCATCAGATTTCCAGTTTTTTATATTAGTTGGAGCTTCCCCAAACATCTCCAAAAACTGAGCTCTTAATAGCTCGTCTAATTGCGTAATGCTTTCTTCTCTTTTTTTAACCAAAACATAAGCTTTGTCCAGTAGAGATACTATTTTGTTTTGGGTTTCTATTGGTAAAATCGGAATATCAAGATTCTGAATATATTTTTTAGAAATATGCTTTAAACCCGCTCCTTTAAAACCTCTTTCAAGAATATGAATATTTCCGAATAAATAATAATAAACAAACTTTTCGTTAAATTCTTTCTCTTCTTTTTTGACAGCTACAATACAATCCGTTGAAGTTGCAAAAGGTTCATTTGCAAAATGAACACTTGCACTACCACCAGTACCAAATATTAGTGCATCTTCAAAATATTGAGCTGTATCTAATCGTTTTTTTAAAATAGAACTAGAAGTATAAAAAGGGTATTTACCTTCTTCTATTCCATCACCTGCTTTAACTTTAGATTTTTTAGCAAAATCAAATAGGTTTTCAAATTTTTCAGTTATCATCCTATCAAGTCATTTAATTCTTCCATATCCGCTAAAATGACTTTTTCCATTTCAATTAATTTAGCTAAAATCTCTTTTGGTGGCTCATAGGTTTGCTCAGTATATTCATATTCTTTGTAACGGTTGTGGCTTAAGTCTAGGTCATTTTCTTGTATTTCGGCAAGTGGCACGAAAAAGTGGTTTTTACGGTCAGGATATTCAGTTGTTTTTCTAGCTGTATATTCACTTTTTACAATGGGTAATGGGTTTTCTGGTAATTTTCTTCGGTTATCGTCTAAACTATATCCATCATTTTCCATAGCATAAAACCAAACTTTTTCCGTATGCCATTTTTTACTGTCTTCTTCTACTTTGGTAAACACCAAAATAGCTGTTTTTACACCTGTATAGGGTTTAAATGCACCTGCTGGTAATGAAATTACTGCTTCTAGTTGGTTGTCTTTTAATAAAATTTCACGAGTTGCTTTTTGCGCTTTAGAACTTCCAAATAAAACTCCTTCTGGTATAATTACCGCAGCTTTACCACCAGCACGTAGCATTTTAGAAATTCGTGCTAAAAACAATAGTTCTGTAGAACCTGTATCAATACCTAAGTCTGGGTTTACATCTCCTTTGTCTAACTTACCCGTAAAAGGTGGGTTGGCTAATACTATATCATAATCGCCAGTTTCATTGTAGTTCTTACTTAAAGAATCTTTGTATTCAATATGAGGGTTGTCTATACCGTGCATCATTAGGTTCATTAATCCCAAACGCACCATAGTGGTATCTATATCAAAACCATAAAAACAATCGTTTAATATTTGCTTGTTTTTATCGTCTAAAACAGATGAAATAGAAGCTCTTTCAAAACCATCTTCATCTGCTACTAATAATTCGGGTTCTTTTTTACGTACTAAGTCTGATAAAATATATTGGTAAGCACCCAATAAAAACCCACCAGTACCACAAGCTGGGTCGGCTATTTTATGCCCTAACTTAGGTTCTGTTAATTCTGCTAATAATTTTATTAAATGCCTTGGTGTACGGAATTGCCCGTTTTTACCTGCCGTAGCAATTTCGCTAAGTAGCATTTCATACACATCACCTTGTATATCTTGAAATGCTTGTTTACCGTCTTTTGCGTCTTCTGCTATTTCTAAAAATATTTCATCTACTTTTTTAACTGATTCTACCAATAAATTTGGTTTTTCTATAATGAAAACTGCGTTCTTCATATACTTGGTAAATGAAGACGTTTCATCATTTAAATCTTTTATATGCGGAAATACATTGTTTCTAAAATGTAAAAGCATTTCATCAGCAGGTTTAGTTCTAAAGAAGCTCCATTTTAATTCTTTTTTTGGTCTAGGAGCTAGGGCTTCTTCTCTTTTTTTGTATAATGCAGTTTTTTCTATTTCGCTAGCATCGGGTTTTGGACGATAAAGACTTTCATCTATCCAAGGAGTGTATTCGCCATCAAATTTAGATTCATACGCTTCTCCTGTAAACACAGCATCACGTTCTCTTTTACTTTCTAATTCATCTAATCTTTTCACAAATAACAAATACGTGATTTGTTCTATTGCAGTAAGAGGATTGGCAATACCGCCACTCCAGAAGGTATTCCAAAGACTGACGATTAAACCTTTTAATTTTGGATTATTTTGTAACATTATGCTGCTAATATTTTTGTTGTTAGTTGTAGTATTTCGTTAATTTCTTTAGGCGAAAATACGCCTCTTATTCCTTCTGGGTGAATCATTGTAAATGGCGATTCTATCAAGTTTTTCTTTTCTAGGTTTCCTTTTTCTAGAATGTATTTTTTTAAGATATCTAAAAACTGTAATTGTCTGCTAGATAAATAATTATGTTCTTTAACAAAGGCATCAAAAGCATTTGCAACGCTATCACTGAATGTTTCTAATACTTCAAGACCTAAAATATGTTTGATAAACTGTAAAAATTTGGCTTTTCTGTTTTGATAGACCCTTTGCAATAATCCAATGGTAATATGTGGGTTTTCTTCGTGTAATTCTTGAGCTAGTGTTTCCACTTCTTCTTCAGTTATCGCATTACCACCAATTATTTTTTGAAGTATTGGATTTGAGTCGGTTAACTCTCTTATTTTTTCCTCTACCATTTCTTTGTAACGAGTAATACTTACTGCTTCATTTTGTGGTCCAAACTCTACCATTTCTTTGGCTACGAGTTCGTCTTCAAAGTTAAATTTAGAAGGTCCAGAGGTAGTGTCTCTAGTATCAATATATCTAGCTAATGGAGATAATTTATCAATTAAATTATTGAAATCATTTTCTTTAATGTTGTTCCAGAAATGATTGCGTTGAGCATCTTTAATAAGCTCCTGTTGTTTAGCTACTATGTTTAATGATAGCGGTAAATCAGAAATACGTTCTATTAAAGCACCTTTAAGCATATCGTACTTTTCTGCTTCATTTTGCATTTTAGCCAAAGAAACCTCCAAAACATCTTTCTCAAAACGCATAGCTTTATAGTCTACGCCAGAAATAGTTCGCATTAGAGGAAGTATTTCAGCTTTTAAGAAGTTTATTTTATCAGAATTTATATCCTCCCAAAAATTTGGGTCGTTAACGTTTGAAACCGCTTTGCTATTATCTTTTATGACTATTGAGTTTGCAGATAGCAATGCTATTTGTTTTAGAAGTCTTTTACTTTCTTCTAAAATGGTTTCTTGTGCACTAGCTTCTATAGCTGCATCTAATTTTTTCAGCCTTAAACCAAATAATTTTACTGGTATAGGTATGCCTTGTTTTAGTTCTTTTCCTTTCGGCTTTAGCTTGAAGTATTCAAAATTATCCCAACAATCTAAAATTAAAAACACGTCTTTTTCCGTACACCAAGATTTCATTTGAGTAGGTTCTAGCAATCGAGTTCCTCTACCTATCATTTGCCAAAATTTAGTGTAAGAGTATACTGGTTTAGCAAATACTAAGTTTACCAACTCTCTAATATCAATACCAGTATCTAACATATCTACACTGATAGCAACTCTCGGAAAATCTTTCTTTTTAAACTGGTCTAGTAAACCACCTTTTCCGTGAACTCTTGAATCTTCAGAAACCATTACTTTGGCTAACTCACCATTGTATTGTGGATAGAGTTGGTCAAATATTTCTTCAATACGTCTTGCGTGAGCAATATTGGCACAGAAAAATATTGTTTTCCCAGGCAATACACCATTGATGTCTTTTATGGATTCCTCCATAAATTCCTTTACAATTAAAGTATTCGTGCCTTTATTAATAACTTTCTTTTCAAGTTCCGTTCCTTCAAAATTAATTTCCGCAACTTCTTTTCCTTCAAGAATTAGTTTTTTTTGATCTTCTAAAGAAATCGTTCTTTTACTAATGCCATCCGTTTGAAATTTGGTTTTAATTTTCATTACTTGAAAATTGCACAAATAGGGAGGTACATTATTTACAGCTTCTTCATAAGTGTAAGCAAAAGAAGGTAAACCATCTTCACAATTAAATATTTTAAAGGTGTTGTGGTCAATTACATCTGTTGGGGTAGCTGTTAAGCCAATAGTTATTGTATTAAAATAATCTAGGACTTCTTTGTATGTGTTATAGATACTTCTATGACTTTCATCAATTACTATTAAATCAAAAAAGTGAGGTGATAAGGTTTCTTTTTCTTCTCGAACAATATTGAGCATTGTTGGATATGTTGAAATATAAATTCGTCTATCCTTTGCAATACTTTTCTCTCCTTGTTTAGGCCATCTAGGTTCGTTAGGTAAATGTTCCTTAAAAGCCTCAAGTGCTTGGTCTCTTAATGCTATTCTATCGACTATGAACAGTGCTTTTTCTGCCCAGCCTGCTCGCATAAGTGCCTCAACTAAAGCAATGGTTGTTCTAGTTTTACCTGTACCAGTTGCCATTACTATTAAAAATGTTCGTCTTTTTTGTTCCAGTCCATCCATTACCGAACGAATAGCTCTTATTTGGTAGTCTCTACCTGCAACCTTTGTGTTTATAAGTTCACTAGTAAGTGGCTTTTTTGCTTCTCTTATGTATTGGTAGCGTTCCAAATCTTCTCTGGTTGGATAGCCAACAACTTTTCTTGGAGGTGCATTTTCTAAGTCCCAAAAAAAAATGTCGTGACCATTAGTGTAAAAACAAAACGGTAAAATATCATTGGTTTTCTTTTGAATATTGTAGCAGTATTGTTTTGCCTGCTCCTTACCAATATTAGCATCTTTAGAAGATTTTTTTGCTTCGACAACTGCTATAGGCTTACCATTTTTGCCTAGTAAAACATAGTCAGCGAATTGATTGTTACTATAGGTTTCACTTGTCTCATTAACATTATTAACTACGAATTCAGCAACTACTTGAGTTCTGTCAACAACATCCCATCCAGCTTCTTTGAGATGTATATCTATTAGTTCTTTTCTTGTAGTTGATTCGTTCATTTCTATTCTTTTTTAGAACCTATAAAACCTTTAAATTAAATGGATAACGCGTCTGCTTTTTTATAAGCATTTGTTATATTAACTATTCAGAATCTCTTATATACACTGATTATTAAAATACCATTTCAGCAACTAATGTAAATAGATTTTTTAATTTCATTTTATTAAATGGTGAATTTTCTTCAATAGTTCATCAAAACATGTAATTGTAAGTTAAAGTGAATAATAAAATTTAACCAACCATAATTAAAGTACTGTTTTAAAAAAAGATTTATTTTCGGCAAAATTTCGGCATAAAACCAATAAAAAAACCTATAAAATATTGATTATTAATATTTTATAGGTCTTAAAAGTACTCAAGGCGGGAATCGAACCCGCACTCCGAAGAACCGGATTTTGAATCCGGCGCGTCTACCAATTCCGCCACTTGAGCTTGAATACGACTGCAAAAATATATATTTTTTCCATATTATTCATAAAAATACTGCGCAATATACTTTTTAGGTTAAAATAAATGCATAAATTTGCACCTCGTTTAAAATAAGGCGTGCTTTTACGCTATAAAACAACATGTTAACTATGCCACTTGTGATTACTGAAGCTAAAATTTTTGCGTGTACTCAAAGTAAAGTACTTGGAGAGAAAATTGCTAAATCATTTGGAGTAGAATTAGGTAATGTTATTACCTCTACTTATAGCGATGGCGAGTTTCAGCCATCTTACGAAGAATCTATTAGAGGAACCCGTATTTTCATAATAGGGTCTACCAATCCTGGCGCTGAAAATTTAATGGAAATGTTGTTAATGATTGATGCTGCGAAACGCGCTTCAGCAAGACACATTACCGCAGTGTTACCTTATTTTGGATGGGCAAGACAAGACAGAAAAGATAAACCAAGAGTGCCAATTGCAGCGAAATTAGTTGCTAAAATGTTGGAAGCAGCAGGCGCAACGCGTATTATCACTATGGATTTGCATGCAGACCAAATACAAGGTTTCTTCGAAAAACCTGTAGATCATTTATTTGCATCCACTATTTTCTTGCCTTATTTACAAAGTTTAAAACTAGACAACCTAACTATTGCTTCACCAGATATGGGTGGTTCTAAAAGAGCCTATGCCTATTCAAAAGCATTAGGAAGCGATGTTGTAATATGTTATAAGCAGCGTGCAAAAGCCAATATTATTTCGCACATGGAATTAATTGGTGATGTAACTGGTAAAAACGTAGTGTTGGTTGATGATATGGTTGATACCGCAGGAACCTTAACCAAAGCAGCCGATTTAATGATGGAACGTGGCGCACTTAGTGTAAGAGCCATTTGTACACACCCTATATTATCTGGAAAAGCTTACGATAATATAAACAATTCAAAACTAGAAGAACTTATAGTAACCGATTCTATACCTGTTAAACCGTTAAGTGATAAAATTAAAGTTTTAAGCTGTGCAGATTTATTTGCAGAGGTTATGGAAAAAGTACACAACAACAAATCTATCAGTTCAAAATTTGTGATGTAAGCTTTAAAAGGCTTACCAAAAAAGAATAATTATTAATAACTATATATTTTAAAAATGAAGTCAATTACAATCAACGGATCTCAAAGAGAAAGCGTGGGCAAAAAAGCAACTAAAGCCTTACGTAATGCTGGTCAGGTTCCTTGCGTATTATACGGAGGAGACAAGCCAGTTCATTTTAATGCAGAAGAATTAGCGTTCTCTCATCTTGTCTATACACCTAATGCGCACACAGTTGTGATTGTTTTAGAAAATGGCGATAAATACAACGCAATTCTACAAGACATCCAATTTCACCCAGTAACAGATAAAATTCTACACATCGATTTTTACCAGTTATTCGAAGACAGAGAAATCTCTATGGATATTCCTGTAGTATTTGTTGGAAACTCTCGTGGTGTTAAAAATGGTGGTGTATTACGTAAAAACAAACGTAGTTTACGTGTTAAAGCGTTACCAGCTAACTTGCCAGATTTTATCGAAGCAGATATTACGCCTCTTAAAATTGGAAGTAAACTTTATGTTACTACTTTAGAGAATGAAGCATACAAATTCATGCACCCAGATAATACAGTAGTATGTCTTGTAAGACGTTCTAGAGCTGCAATTATCGATGATGAGGATGAAGAAGAAGGAGCAGAAGGAGCAGAAGCTGCACCAGAAGCAGAAGCTACTCAAGAATAAATACATTCTTATATTAAATATTAAAAGCATCCTGAATTATTCAGGATGCTTTTTTATTTTTACACAGTTAATACAAACCACTGGTGTATAAAAAGTAAAGCAATTAAAAATTTGGGCGTTACCACAAGGGTCGGGCTATACGTTACAAGTCCTCGCTCCCCCGAAAAGGCGGGGCGCTGTGGGCTTTCCACTACTATCCCTAACGCAGGTATCAGCAATCAAAAAACAAAACCATGTGGCAGTTTTTATCAAACATATTTAAAAAGAAACCGCAAAGCGAACAACAAGACACAATGAAAAAATATTTAATAGTTGGTCTAGGAAATATTGGCGCAGAATATGCCAATACCCGACATAATATAGGATTCAAAATATTAGACCATTTTGCAGCCCAAGAGAACATCACATTTCAAACGCAAAAACTAGGTGATGTTGCCACCTATAAACTAAAAGGTAGAACCTTCATTTTTCTAAAGCCAAGTACCTACATGAATCTAAGCGGAAAGGCAGTGGTATATTGGTTAACTAAAGAAAATATTCCGTTAGAAAATTTGTTGGTAATAACCGATGATTTAAACCTGTCTTTCGGAAGTATTCGTGTAAAAACCAAAGGAAGCGATGGTGGCCATAACGGACTAAAAGACATTCAAGCCAAATTAAACACAGCAGCCTACAACCGTTTTAGGTTTGGTATAAGCGACGCTTTTAATAAAGGGCAACAAGTAGATTATGTGTTGGGTGAATGGACCGATGAAGAAAACCAAGAACTGAAAGAGCGTCTAGATACATCCATCGAAATAATTAAATCCTTCGGGTTGGCAGGCATCAATATAACCATGAATACCTTCAATGGTAAATAAATTGTAAGCCTCATTACTACGAGTAAATCGTCAAGGCTAGGTACGAAACAATCTCAAGTTGTATGCTTCAAAGCACATTCAGGTTGAATGATGAGATGGCTTCGTACCTAGCAATGACGTTAATATTTGGCTTTTAAACACTCCCTTTTACTCAATAATAATTTTCTTTGTAGATTTCCTCAAACCATCACTCACAATTAATAAGTACATACCCGATTGTATATTATTTAATTGTAATTCTTGACGGAAATCGCCACCATTAGGGAATTCATTTTCATAAATACGTCTGCCTCTCATATCATAAACAGAGGTGTTTACAGCGCGTTCTAAAGATCCATTTAATTTTATAATAAACTTGCCGTTATTAGGGTTGGGATATACAGAGAAGTTCTCAAAACCAAATTCCTCAATAGCAAGTGTTGGCATAATGCTTAGTGTGTAATCTTCAACTTCACCATCAAAACTATTTTCGCAGGCGGTTGGTTGTGAGCCATCTTTATATTTGGTGGTCACCCTCATGACAGTGTTTCCTAAATTAGCTCCCACAGGAACCGTAATTGAAAGCGGTGAATTGCTTGTGGCTCCATTTGTTTTATTGGTAGTATCACCTAAAATATATTCCTCTCCAGCATCATCAAAACTACAGTTCTGGTTCCAGTCTATCCAAACTTTGGTAGTTGTAGTAAAGTCTCCATCTGTATTAGCGTTCACGCTTAAATTGTAAGTGTTATCTCTTTTTACATTAGTAGAAATACTTTGGTAATTTGAGTAGCCAGACGGTTTGGTAGAAAAGTTGTTAATAGTGTTGAAAAGTACTAATGATGTACTTGTGTTGAACGACGTGTTTGCAATAGATTTACAATGGTTGTTGTAATACGGGAAATTTAAATCCTTGGTTTTAGTTTTGGTTGTTGCTGTACCTGTAAGGGTAATGGTGTAGTCGCCTAAAGTTGCTCCAGATAAATTACTAATAGTCATAGTTACAGATCCAGAAGTACTTAAATTTGTAGGCGAAAAGGTAACCGAAGAACCACTTGGGTGTCCGGAAGCGCTAAATACGGTATTTTCAGAAAAACCGTTAGCTGTTACATAATCAAAATGAAAAGTAGCGGTTGTTGCTGCGCATGCAATAGGGTCTAGAGTTTCTTCAACCATGAAAAAATTGGGCTCAGCGGAAATTGAGAAATCAAAATTAGAAACGTCATAAAAAATATTATCAGCAGCTTCAATGTATAGTCTTGCTGTGTCTGTATCTGGAATTGAAGGCACGGTATAGGTGTGTGTACCATCATTAGGCGTGTTGGACGCAATAGTGATTGGGAATGTTAATCCGCCATCAGTCGATAACTTAATGTTTACGTTCTGGCAGTTTATAGTCGCGTTTTTAGTTTGTCCAATTTCCCAATTTATAGTTACGTTGCCACCTTGAACCCATGATGTGGGGTTCGTTACTGTAAAGGGTGTTACATCTTCAACCGTAATTTTCATAGTATCAAAACTACTTTGGCCACCACTTGCAGCAGCAGGGGCTCTATCTCTTATGGTTAAGGCCCAATTTAAAGTACGACCAACAGTGGAAACTGTTTCCCAATCACTCCCTAAAGTCGGGTTTGTTTGTGTGGTTTTGCCAGCTAATACACTGCTTAATTTGGGGATGTATCTATTAGAATCTGTGGTTGGTGGTAGTGATCGGTTGGTAGAACCTGTAACTAAATCGGGTCCGAAATTTAAATAACTTACCAAATCACTGTCTGTTTGTTCCCAGCAGTATGTTAGGTTGTCGGTGCCATCCGCATCGGTACCAATTCCTTTTAGAATATAGGCGGTTCCTTTGGGGATACTAAAATCGGCACCTGCATTAGCTATGGGTGGGTTGTTGGTAATTGTTTCTGTTGTTTGACAGCTTTTAGTAGCTAATCTGGCAAGTATTTGTTTAATACTGTGATAATGAAAATACGGGCCGCTATTGGTCGCAACATTATTAGAGCCGGTAATACCTGCGTAGGCCATAATGGTGGTGCCACTTCCTGGTTCAGAGTTTACACCCGCGCCTTCTATTTCGTAGGCAAATGTATGGCTGGCTCCCATTTGGTGCCCTATTTCATGAATTACAAAATCGATATCAAAAGTGTCGCCTTCAGGAACTCCGTTAGACGGCGAGGTGAATCCGCTTCCTTTTTTGTGGTCGGTTGTACTAATGGTATCATCGTCGCATACACAACCAATGCACCCTGCAATACCGCCACCACCAGTAGCTCCAAATAAGTGTCCAATATCATAAGCAGCATTGGCTTGAAGAATGGTAGCTCCTAACTCGTTAGATAGTGTGTTTTGAAGTTGAAGACTCCAGCCTTCAGCACTTTCAAAATTATCGGTATTTGCACCTATACTGGCTTCAGAGTAAGGGTCTGTTGTCGCATTCGTATAAATCAACTGTGTCGCATCAATAAGTTCGAAAGTAACAGCCATGTCTGTTTCAAATATTTCGTTAACACGACTTAAAGTTACATTAATAGCAGCTAGAGCATCAGCAATGGCATCACCATTTAAATCATTTTTGTCGTTATGATATTCTGTATATTCCGAAGTTGTAGAAATGGCGATTCTGAATTTTTGAAGTGTTTTGTTGTTGGCACCTCCTTCGTTCAAGGTTGTTTTTGAAATGAATCCGCTTTTACTAAATGTTTTATTAACCTCGTCAAACGTTTTACATTCAAATCTATCTTTTGTAAATTCTTTAGCGCTTCTATTATATAATATATATTCCTTAGAACCTTTTGTAGTAGGTTGCATAAAAACCATTGCGTTATCACTATAAGAAATCATGGTTTGCACGCCTTGTGGCGACACACTCATACGCAAGCGGGCTCCAGAATTTGTTGTACTTACACCAACATACGATTTAATATCGGGGTATTTCGCTGCTAAACTTGGTGCGAATACAGAGGCTTCATACACTTTAAAAGTTTCTAAAGTGCCTGCTTCTCCAGGAATAGAAATAACCGTCGATTTTTGTTTTGTTTTAGAGTTTCTTCCAATAGTTCCTGTAAGTGATTCTGTTAACGAGGCGGTGTTAAGTTCGAAATTAAGAACCTTCTTTTCATCTAAATGTAATTTTGAAATGATATCAGAATTTTTGGAGCTTTCAATTTTTTTCCAAGAAGAATTTTGAGAAGACACCGAAAAGATAGACAAAAATATTGCTATTGATAAAACATAATGTAGTTTTGCTTTCATAAAAAGTATTTGGGGCTGTTTTTATTGAACACGAATACCAAATTTAGCTTTTTTTAATCAAAATAGCAATTAACTGCTTGTTATGAGCAAAATTAAAAATATCAACGCATATAAATCTGTAGAACCTAGTATAGTTACTATAGGTACTTTTGATGGGGTCCATGTTGGGCATCAAAAAATAGTGAAGCGTTTAATTAATATTGGAAATCAAACCCAATTAAAATCGGTTATCCTTACTTTTTTTCCGCATCCGCGTATGGTGTTGCAAAAAGATTCGGGTATTAAATTAATAAACACCATAACCGAGCGTGGTGCTATTCTAGACGCCCTAGGTTTAGATTACTTGCTTATTAAAAAATTCACCAAAGCCTTCTCCCGACTGTCTGCTGAAGATTTTGTGAAGAAAATTTTAGTAGACACACTCAATGTTAAAAAAGTAATTATTGGGTATGATCACCGGTTTGGTAGAAATAGAAATGCCGATATTAATGACTTGAAGAAGTTTGGCGATTTGTATGGTTTTGAGGTGGAAGAAATTTCAGCTCAAGATATTGACGATGTCGCGGTAAGTTCTACAAAAATTAGAAAAGCGTTAGAGGAAGGCGATATTGCTAAAGCCAATGCCTTTTTGGGCTATCCGTTTATGTTAACCGGAAAAGTGGTAGAAGGCAAAGCTTTGGGTAGACAAATTGATTACCCAACAGCAAATATTCAAATTGCTGAAGACTATAAACTAATTCCTAAACATGGTGCTTACGTGGTGAGTGCCGTTATAAATAAGAAGTTGGTTTATGGTATGATGAATATTGGCTTTAACCCAACGGTGGAAGGGCAAGAAGAAACCATAGAAGTTCACTTTTTCGATTTCAACAAAAATATTTATAGTAAAACCGTTCAAATAGATTTGTTACATCGCCTACGTGACGAGCAAAAATTCGAATCGGTTAATGCTTTAAAAGATCAATTATTAAAAGACAAAGAGGTGTCTCTTAGCTATATAAAATCTCATTTTAATTAGAATTTTGGTTGAATGGAGCCTGTTTCAGTATCGCAGGTTACTTTCAAACTATTAATTTGATTTTACTTTCAAAAGAAGTCCAATTATATGCGCAATTCATTAAATTTGTCGCTTAAATTTTCAAGACATGTTACAAGTCCCTTTTATTAGAGAAAACAAAGATTTAGTAATAACTAGATTAGCAAAACGAAATATAGATGCTACTCAAATGATAAATGATGTTATTTCTTTTGATGAAGAAAGAAGACGCATTCAAACCGAGTTAGATAATACCTTGGCAGAATCGAACGCGCTTTCAAAAGAAATAGGCAACTTGTACAAATCTGGCGAAGCACAAAAAGCCAATATTTTAAAGGAAAAAACAAGTCAGTTAAAGGAAACATCTAAAGAATTGAATGATGCCCTTAATACGAAATCAGACGAGTTAAATCAATTGCTTTATAAAATTCCGAATGTTCCAAATGAAATGGTGCCAAACGGAACTGCAGATACTGATAATTTAGAGGTTTTTAAAGAAGGCGCTATTCCTGTGTTGCATGAAGGTGCTTTACCGCATTGGGAATTAGCTAAAAAATACGATATCATCGATTTTGAATTGGGTAATAAAATTGCTGGTGCAGGATTTCCTGTTTATAAAGGCAAAGGTGCTAGATTACAACGTGCTTTAATTGCTTATTTTTTAGATAAAAACACGGCTGCGGGTTATACCGAATACCAATTACCACACTTAGTAAACGAAGCGTCTGGTTTTGGTACAGGGCAATTGCCAGATAAGGAAGGGCAAATGTATCACGTTACCGAAGATAATTTATATTTAATTCCAACGGCAGAAGTACCAGGAACCAACATTTTTAGAGATGTGGTTTTAAATGAAAGTGAATTGCCTGTTAGTATTACAGGTTATACACCTTGTTTTCGTCGTGAAGCAGGAAGTTATGGGGCGCATGTACGTGGGTTAAACAGATTGCATCAATTTGATAAAGTTGAAATTTTACGTGTGGAGCATCCAACAAAATCTTATGAAGCGTTGGACGGGATGGTTGCCCATGTAAAAACCATTTTACAAGAGTTAAAATTACCTTATAGAATATTAAGACTTTGCGGTGGCGATTTAGGATTTACATCGGCATTGACTTATGATTTTGAAGTATTCTCTACAGCACAAGATCGATGGTTAGAAATATCTTCGGTGTCAAACTTTGAAACTTTTCAAGCCAATCGTTTAAAACTACGTTTTAAGAATAGTGATGGTAAAAACGAATTAGCACATACTTTAAATGGTAGTTCTTTGGCATTACCACGAGTTTTAGCAGGTATCTTAGAAAACTATCAAACGGAAGCTGGTATTGTTATTCCAGAAGTTTTACAAGCATATACAGGCTTTAAAATTATTGATTAACACTAAGTAAGTCACAAGTTTAAAATCTAGTAATAACTTGATTTTAAACTTTATCGACATGAATAATCGACGAAATACACGTTAATGACGTTGTTTAACGATTTTCTGTCGATTTTCTTTGTGTGATTAAAAATATTTTCGAAGTTAGAGGCACCAAATCTATTAAACCACTAACCATGAAAAATTTCAAACGCTTAGTAATTTTAATTACACTCATTTTTTTCGCAGGCAAAGTATTGTTTTCAGATTTTGAAATCTCAAAATCCGAAAACAAAATCACTGCTATTGTGAGTAAATAAGGGAGTTGATTCTTTATGTAATGATTGTCCCCAATCAGTATTGCGCCGTTTTTTTTAAAAACGTTAGTTAATAGAACATTTATTTTGGTTGGTAAATGCCCGAATTTTTATTCGGGCATTTTTTTATAATTATATTAGCAGAAGCTACACAGCGCATTTGTTATCTTTGCCACATGAGAATCCTATTTGTTTTATGCTTTCTATTTAGTGCCCTTGTGTATGCGCAAGATGATGCATTGGCTTTAGATTACTATAAAAACGGGCATTTTGAAAAGGCCTTACTTGAGTATACGAAGTTGTATGAACAGGCACCTTCAAGTATTGATTATATTTCTAAAATAATTAGTTCTCATCAAGAATTAGAGCAATACGACAAGGCTGAAACATTTTTGTTGAAATTAATGGACCGCGTTTCTTATCCGCCATTTATGGTGGAATTGGGTTACAATTATCAGCTTAGAAATAATTTACAACAAGCTAATTTCTACTATAATAAAGCCTTAACAAGTCTGGATGAAAAGCCGGCTTACGTGTCTCATATTGTTCGAGTTTTTCAAAGTCATTCCTTGGTAAATGAAGCTGTTATTGCTTACGAGAAAGTTATGGGGCTAAAGCCAGAATATAATTTTCATTTGCAACTAGCACAATTATATGGCGAGCAAGGAAATATAGAAAAAATGTTTTCCAGTTATATTGTTTTTGCGCAGACTAACCCAATTGCTCTCCTTAATATTAAACGTGCTGTAAGCGATTTTATAAGTGAAAATAGCGAGAATGAAAACAACATTTTATTTAGAAAAATTTTACTTCGGAAGGCGCAACAAGAACCAGACATTCTTTGGAACGACTTATTAAGTTGGTTGTTTATTCAGCAAAACGATTTTAAAAAAGCATTTGTACAAGAGAAAGCG
Organism: Mariniflexile sp. AS56; assembly: GCF_030552475.1. GTDB lineage: Bacteria > Bacteroidota > Bacteroidia > Flavobacteriales > Flavobacteriaceae > Mariniflexile. The sequence continues at coordinate 35,973 of NZ_JAUPED010000013.1, forward strand.
ATCTTTAATAGGCAACCAGAAAGTTTAGATAGAATAGAAGAATTGGCAGCCATTGCCTTGAATAAAAATGAACAAGAGATGGCTAAAGAAATTTATACGTTTATAACGATTACGGCTCAAGATTTAGATGTTTTATTAGAAGCGCATTATAATTTAATTCAATTAGAAACAAAGCAAAGTACAAAAGAAAATTACGATGCTATTGATGCGCATTATCAAGCCTTGTTTACTAAATTCGATACTTTTTCACAAACTTTAAAACTTCAAATAGCCTATGCTCATTTTTTAGCATTCCATAAAAATGAAACAAAAAAGGCAACTTCTTTTTTAGAAAAAGCATTGGAATTACCGCTGTCTGATAAACAACAAGCTGAAGTGAAATTAGAATTAGGCGATATTTTAGTTTTACAAGAAAAGTTTAATGATGCCTTAATTTACTATACGCAAATACAACGAAATGTAAAGAACAGTATCATTTCGCAAGAAGCGCGTTTTAAAGTTGCTAAAGCAAGTTATTATAAGGGTGATTTTAAATGGGCAGAATCGCAACTTAAAATTTTAAAAGCATCAACATCACAACTTATTGCGAATGATGCCTTAGATTTAAAACTGCTTATTACCGATAATAAATATGAAGATTCACTGCAACTCGCTTTAAAAAAGTATGCTAAAGCAGATTTATTGTCCTTTCAAAATAGAAATGACGAGGCGATTGCACTTTTAACTAGCATTTTAAACGAACACAAAACGGAACCTATTATACCTCAGGCTTTATATAAACAAGCGCAATTATTTGAAGATAAAGCGCAGTTTGAAAAGGCTGAAGCCAATTATAATGCCATAATAGCTAATTACAGCGAGGGTATTTTAATAGACGATGCTTATTTTAAGTTGGCAGAACTGTACCAATATCAATTGAGCCAACCTGAAAAAGCAAAAGCATTATACGAAAAAATTATTTTTAATCATGCCGATAGTATTTACTTTGTAGATGCTAGAAAGCGTTATAGAGCTCTACGCGGCGATGCTATTAATTAGCCGTTATTTCACCTAACAAATCAATAAAACAATTCAACCTTACATGTACATATATAACGTTACCTCAAGTATAGACGATAGCATCCACCAACAATGGTTAACTTGGATGAAAGAAGAACACATTCCGCAAGTTTTAGCTACCGGTAAATTTGAAAAAGCAACCCTTTCTAGAGTATTGATAGAAGAAGATATGGGTGGTGTTACCTATTCGGTACAATATAGAGTGGCTTCTCGTGAAGTTTTAGACGCCTACTATAATGAAGACGCACCAAAATTAAGAAGCGAAGGCCTTAGAAAGTTTGCCGATAAAGTATTAGCATTTAGAACAGAGCTTGAAATTGTTGATGAGTATTCAGTTACATTCAATTAACAATTTCAATTAATTTTAGGTCTCGGCTTCTTTGCGAGCAAAACTTAGTATCTTCGTAAATATGCCTTCAAACAACAAAAACATCCGTAAATCTGTGTCAAATACCCCAAATCAACATCAAGTTAAAGCAAAAAAGCATTTAGGTCAACATTTCTTAAACGATGAGCTTATCGCAGAAAAAATAGCCGATACACTCACCCTTAATAATTACAACACCGTTTTAGAAATTGGTCCAGGTATGGGTGTGCTTACCAAATACTTGCTTAAAAAGGAGGTTACTACACATGTTATTGAAATAGATACCGAATCGGTAGCCTATTTACAAGCTAATTACTTAAATCTGGCATCTCGAATTATTGAGAAAGATTTTTTAAAATACGATTTAAACGAGGTGTTTAAAGGGGAATCTTTTGCTATTATTGGTAATTTCCCGTATAATATTTCAACTCAAATTGTATTTAAAACCTTGGAGATGCGCGATCAAATTCCTGAATTTTCAGGGATGTTTCAAAAGGAAGTAGCACAGCGTATTTGCTCGAAAGAAGGCAGTAAAGTATACGGTATTTTATCGGTGTTAACACAAGCTTATTACGAGGCAGAATATTTATTTACAGTACCGCCATCGGTATTCAACCCGCCACCAAAAGTAGAATCAGGTGTATTACGACTTACAAGAAAAGCAGACTATTCATTACCATGTGATGATGCCTTATTTTTCAAAGTTGTAAAAACAGCCTTTCAACAGCGCAGAAAAACACTTAGAAATAGTTTAAAAACATTCAATTTAAGCGATAGTTTAAGAGAAGATAGTATATTTGACAAACGTCCAGAACAATTAAACGTGCAGCAGTTTATTCAGCTTACGCAATTAATTGATAAAGACATGTAAACATCGCATTTTGTCTGAAGAAATAGAAAACATACAATTTGAACTAACCGATGATTTAATCAATCAGGTAGAACGTCTCATTGAAGCAAGCGATGACAAAGCCCTTCATAAACTTTTAAAAGACTTTCATTACGCCGATATTGCCGAAATTCTAGATGAATTAGATTTAGACGAGGCTATTTACATCATCAAACTGTTAGATTCGGAAACTACGGCCGATATCTTAATGGAGCTCGATGAAGACAATCGAGAAAAAGTTTTAAGAAATTTATCGTCCAAAGAAATTGCAGACGAAATTGGTGAATTAGATACCGATGATGCTGCCGATATTATTTCTGAATTACCCGAATCGCGTAAGCGCGAAGTCATCTCTCATATTGAAGACGAAGAACACAAGGCCGAAATTGAAGAATTACTGGCCTATGATGAAGATACAGCGGGTGGACTTATGGCAAAAGAGCTTGTTAAAGTTTATGAAACCTGGACTGTTGCTGGCTGTTTACGTCGTATAAGAGGGCAAGCCAAAGAAGTAAGGCGTGTACACTCCATTTACGTTGTCGATAAAAAAGACAAATTGGTTGGGCGCCTATCTCTAAAAGATCTTATTGTTGCTAAAAGCGACCAAAAAATAGCAGAACTGGCCAACTCTAGTGTCGATTATGTAAATGTACATGACGATGTTGAAGATGTGGCCCGTGTTATGCAGAAATACGATTTAGAAGCCATTCCTGTAGTAGATGATAATCATATACTTTTAGGAAGAATCACCATTGACGATATTGTAGACGTCATGAAAGAAGAGGCCGAAAAAGATTATCAATTAGCCGCTGGTATTACAGCCGATGTCGAGGCTGATGATAGTATTTGGGAGCTCACCAAAGCCCGCTTACCATGGTTATTAATAGGTATGTTTGGCGGTATTGGGGCAGCAAGTATTATTAATGGGTTTAGCGATGCCATGCTAAAATTCCCGGCGCTATTAATGTTTATTCCACTTATTCAAGCAACTGCCGGAAATGTGGGGGTGCAATCATCTGCTATTATCGTTCAAGGTTTGGCAAACGATTCTATAGACGGGAACATTTTAAGCAGACTTTTTAAAGAGTTTTTACTAGGCTTAGTCAACGGGCTTGCCATTGCTTGTATCGTTTTGGTTATCAGTCATTTTGCATTTCATACTACGTATTTAGAGTCTTTAACCATCTGTGTAGCCTTAGTTTCTGTAATTATTATGGCTGCATTAATAGGCACATTTATTCCTATATTTTTAGACAAACGCGGTATCGATGCAGCCGTAGCTACGGGGCCATTCATTACCACAAGCAACGATGTATTTGGTATTTTAATGTACTTCTTAATTGCAAAGTTTATATTAGGTTTTTAAATAATTTGGGCGTTACCCTATCGGGTCGGGCTATCCATTACAATCTTTCTAAACGTCTTTGCGAGGACGAATGACGAAGCAATCTGCCAATTTATATTTCTATCAAAGTTGAGTTCTTTTTTAGTTTAAAAAGGATTTCCATTTCTATCCCTAACGCGGTCGTATCTGTAAAGTACAGTTAGAGTTCTATTTTCAGTTTTGTTTGTTTAAAACTTCCTAAATTTACAGCCTAATTTGTGTTCATGAAACTTTCATAATATTCTCCCGGATACCTAAGAGAATAATTATAAGGAAGCAGCATATGGCCATAAAAAATAAGCATTTAAACACATGAAAATTCTCCACCTAGATACCAACCACGAGTTGTTAATCAATCAATTATCCAATTTAGGCTTTACCAATCATGAAGATTATACCTCTTCAAAAAATGATATTGAAGCTAAAATTAAGGACTACGATGGTATCGTTTTAAGAAGTCGTTTTTCCATAGATAAACAATTTCTAAATGCCGCAACCAACCTAAAATTTATAGGTCGAGTAGGTGCAGGATTAGAAAATATAGATTGTGCGTATGCCGAACAAAAAGGCATTACATTAATCGCAGCCCCAGAAGGCAATAGAAACGCGGTTGGCGAACACGCTTTGGGTATGTTACTGTCACTTTTCAATAAACTAAACAAAGCCGATCAAGAAGTTAGAAATGGTAAATGGCAACGCGAAGCCAACCGAGGTATCGAACTCGATGGTAGAACCGTAGGGCTTATTGGTTACGGCAATATGGGAAAAGCTTTCGCTAAAAAACTACGCGGTTTTGATGTTGAGGTTTTATGCTACGATATAAAAGAAGGTGTGGGTGATGCCAATGCAAAACAAGTAACACTTAAAGAATTTCAAGAAAAGGTTGAGGTAGTGAGTTTGCATACACCACAAACCGCTTTAACGTTAAACATGATGGATGCCACTTTTATCAACCAATTTAAAAACTCATTTTGGTTTATAAACACAGCACGTGGTAAAAGTGTAGTGACCCAAGATTTGGTTTCCGCATTAAAATCTGGTAAAATTCTTGGAGCAGGTTTAGACGTTTTAGAATACGAAAAAGCATCCTTTGAAGATATGTTTACTTCCATCATGCCCGAGCCCTTTCAATATTTAATAGCAGCTCAAAATGTGTTGTTAACACCACATGTTGCCGGTTGGACTATGGAAAGCAAAGAAAAACTAGCACAAACCATTGTCGATAAGATTAAAGCAAAATTTTGTTAACTTTAGATTTCTAAAAGTTAGCACTATGCAATACGAGGCCAATTCACCTGAAGATTATATTAATCAACTTCCTGAAGACAGAAAGGAGGCTATTACAAAGTTGCGTGCTATCATTAAAAAAAACTTACCAAAAGGTTTTGAAGAGACTATTAGTTATGGTATGATTGGTTATGTGGTACCGCATGCTATATATCCAGATGGGTATCATTGCACCCCAGAACTACCTTTACCATTTATGAATATTGCATCCCAGAAAAACTCAATAAACGTGTATCATTCGGGTGTATATGCTAAAAAAGAATTGTACGATTGGTTTGTTGCCGAGTATCCAAAACATTGTAAACGTAAACTCGATATGGGAAAAAGTTGCGTGCGTTTTAAATATTTAGATGATATTCCGTATCAACTCATTGGCGAATTAGCATCCAAAATGACGGTCGAGACATGGATAACTATTTATGAGAAAAATATAAAAAAGACATAGACATGAAAAAGCGAGTTACAGGTATTGGCGGATTGTTTTTTAAAACCAAAAACCCAGGTGATACCAAAGATTGGTATAAAAAACACTTAGGTTTTAATATAAATGATTACGGTGCTACTTTTTGGTGGAAAGACAAAGAAGGGAAAGACTGCACGACACAATGGAGTCCGTTTGCCGAGGACACGAAGTATTACGAGCCATCAAAAAAAGACTTTATGTTCAATTATCGGGTTGAAAATTTAGTTGAATTACTGCAAGTATTAAAAGAAGAAGGCGTTACCATTGTAGGGGAGATGGAAGAATACGAATATGGAAAGTTTGGTTGGATTTTAGATAACGACGGTAACAAAATTGAACTTTGGGAACCTATAGATGCTGCTTTTAAGTAAATATCATATATTTTTACCCATCAATTAACACAGACCAACCAATTTGACCTATTTCGAAATTCTAGAATCTTTTCATTTATCCGTATTACAATGGGCTGCCATTGGTTTTGCGGTGTTTTTATTAGGCATGTCAAAGTCAGGTATTAAAGGCATCGGTATAATTATAGTTGTTATCCTCGCTTTTGTTTTTGGAGAAAAAACATCTACAGGTATCTTACTTCCTCTGTTAATTTGTGCCGATATTTTTGCTGTGGTGTATTATAACAAGCACGCGCAATGGCATTATATAAGAAAGCTGTTACCCGCTATGGTTATTGGTGTTTTAGTGGGTGTGTGGATAGGAAATGATATTTCTGAAGTTGTTTTTAAACGCACTATGGCGGTTATCATTATTGTTTCGGTACTTATAATGTTTTACATGGAAAACCGAAAATCCACCGACATACCAACAAATAAATGGTTTTCAAACGGCTCGGGCTTTCTTGCGGGGTTTACTACGATGGTAGGTAATTTGGCAGGGCCAATTTCCAATATTTATTTTCTAGCCATGAGAATGCCTAAAAACGAGTTTATTGGTACAGCTGCTTGGTTATTCTTTATAATAAACGTCTTTAAATTACCCTTTCATTTCTTTGTATGGAAAACAGTTAGTTTAGATACCTTAATTTTAAATTCGGTTTTAATCCCCATGGTTATTTTGGGCTTTTTCCTGGGCGCTTATATTGTAAAACTTATTTCGAATGTAAATTACAGACGCTTCATACTTATAGTTACTGCTTTAGGCGGTATCATAATGTTGTTTCGATAAGGTTTGAAGTTCAAAAAATAGAGGTTTTAATCTCCGTTGTTTTCTGATAATTTACGTTCCAATTCTGCTTGAAATTCTTCCATAACAGGGCGTACCGTGCTTTCTGGTAAGTCGGCTATTTTAATGTACATCAACCCATCTACCGCATTGTTAAATAAGGGATCTACATTAAAAGCGACCAAACGTGCATTTTGTTTGATGTACTTTTTTAGAAGTACTGGTAAACGTAAAGCACCTGGCTCTATTTCATCAATAATTTTATCGAACTTATTTAAATCGGCTTCCGTTTCATCAAAAACAAAGTCTTTATCGGCATCTTTTAGTTTTACCTTAAATTCCTTTTTGGGGTGCACATATTGCGCGATGTAAGGGTCGTAATAATGAGAGCGCATAAACTCAATCATTAACGATTTTGAGAAATTTGAAAACTGGTTACTAATACTCACACCACCAATTAAAAACTTATGCTCTGGATAGCGTAGGGTTGTGTGCACAATACCTTTCCAAAGTAAAAAGAGCGGCATGGGGCGTTGTTGATATTCTTTAATAATGAAGGCGCGTCCCATTTCGATAGACTGGCTCATCATTTTATGTAATTCGGGTTCAAATCGAAACAGGTCTTGTAAATAAAAACCATCGATACCATAACTCTCAAAAATTTTAGAGCCTAAGCCCATTCTGTAAGCACCGGCAAGTAATTTAGTTTCATTGTCCCAAAGAAACATGTGGTGGTAATAATTATCGAAAGTATCTAAATCTATGGCTTCATTAGTCCCTTCACCTACTTCTCGAAACGTAATTTCACGTAAGCGTCCAATTTCGCGAAGTATGTTCGGTATTTTGGTGGCTTGAGCTAAAAAGACTTCGTAATTTTTACTTTGTAACAATCTGGAATTGTCGTTGCGTAGCGCATCAACTTCATTAATCATTAAGGCATTATCAACCGGAGTTACAATGTTTTTGGGTGTTTTAGGTGTTTTTAAAGTAGACTGAATATTATCTAATATTTTCGATTTGTGTTCAAAAGCATGCGATAGTATATAGGTTTTTCGTCTTAAAAATTCTGAAAAATCGTCAAGAGATGTATGTTCTTTTTGGTCTTCTACCGAGATAGGTTTACCTATTCTAACTTTTATAATTCTACGTTTTTGTGTGAGTACTTCTGATGGTAATTTGGCGGTTCTAAACGTATCGCTAATTTTTGATAGCTTATAAAATAATCGGCTGTTTTTAGCATGAAAGTAAATAGGTACTACGGGTACTTCGGCTTTCTTTACCAATTTCATGGCCGATGCTTCCCAAGGTTTATCTACCATTAATTTGCCATCTCTATACGTGGATACTTCGCCTGCTGGAAAAATACCTAGAGGTTTGCCTTCGCGTAAATGTAAAATGGCGTTTTTAAAACCTACAATACTTGATTTTACATCTTTTCGATCCTCGAAAGGGTTTACCGGCATAATGTAAGGAATCATAGGTTCAATACGGTGCAATAAAAAGTTGGCAATTATTTTGAAATCGCTGCGTTGCTCAAGCATCAATTTTAAAAGTAAAATGCCATCGATACCACCTAACGGATGGTTTGAAACGGTAATGTAAGCACCTTCTTTTGGAAGTCGTTTTAAATCTTCTTCAGGGATTTCGAACTTAATTTGAAATTCATCTAAAATTTTATCTAAAAAATCAACACCTTCAAGGTGTTTGTTGCGGTTGTAAAATTTATTTAAAGTGGATATTTTAAGCACTTTCATTATTAGCCAACCTATAAACGTACCTATAAAACCATAGTTATCTACGTTTAATACTTTAGCTACTTCTTTAGCAGTAACTAATCCGGAATCTTGTTGTTTGGTCATGACTGTAAATGTACTAAATTGTTTATTTACTTACTACTTGAACAGTTTCTTGTGTTAATTGTTTTAATAACACGGTTTTACCTTCTTCGATTTGGTTAATTGCATTTTGGGTATAATGTCGAATCGTGTAAAGCGATACGTTTTCATGACAAGTTACCTTGAATTTTGCTTTTAAATGATGTAATAACTTGTCAAGATTATTGTAAATATTATCGATGCATACTGAAAAACTAATGGCTGAATTCTGAATAACATCTACCTTCATTTTATATAAATGTAATAAATTAAATATGTCGCTAATGTTTTCTTCTACGATATATGAAAAATCTAAGGACGATAATGAGATTAAAACTTGGTTTTTCTTCACAATAAAACAGGGTACCATAGGGTCTAAAGTAATGTTTTTACCTATGCGTGTTCCGGGAGCTTCCGGGTTTAGAAAGGACTTTACATATAAAGGAATTTCTTTGCCTTGTAAAGGTTGTAAGGTTTTTGGGTGAATTACCGATGCGCCATAAAAGGCTAATTCGATGGCTTCACGATAGCTTATTTTGTTTAGCAATTGGGCATTTTCAAAATAACGTGGATCGGCATTTAGTACACCAGGCACATCTTTCCAGATGGTTACATGATCGGCATTTAAGCAATAGGCGAAAATAGCAGCCGTATAATCACTCCCTTCTCGGCCTAATGTGGTTGTAAAATTATTAGGATCGCTGCCTAAAAACCCTTGCGTAATATTTAAAACGTTTTTATTGAAGTTGGATGAAATACGTTGTTGGGTGTCTTCCCAATTTACATGGGCACTTCTATAATAGTTATCGGTTTTAATATGCTCTCGAACGTCTATCCAATTGTTTTTTATGTCGATAAGGTTTAAATACTCACTAATTATAGTGGTCGAAATGAGTTCGCCATAGCCTATAATTTGATCGTAAACAAAATTATAGTCTGGCGATTTATTCGATGATAAGAATTGGTTGAGTTCGTTGAAAAATTTGGCTACTTTGTTAAATACTTGGTGGTTTTCGTTCTCAAATAAATCTAATATAATTTCATTATGGTATTTTTTAACCTCTTGTAAAGCACTTTGTAATTCGGCATTATTGTCAAAATAATTTTTAATAACAAGTTCTAGAGCGTTGGTTGTTTTTCCCATAGCAGAAACAACAATGAGGGTGTTTTTATAGCCTACTTTAATTAATAATGCCGCTACGTTTTTTACACCATCTGCATCTTTAACAGATGCACCACCAAATTTAAATACCTGCATATTATAGCTTAGAAATATAGTTTTTTATGCTTTGTTCATCCATATGAACCACGCGCCATTCTTCTTTAATTGTAGCGCCTTTTTGTTTGTAAAATTTAATTGCTGGTTCGTTCCAATCTAGTACTTCCCAATTAATACGTTTTACACCCAATTCGTGACCAAATTTAACAATTTCATCTAAAAGCGCAGAACCTAATCCAGTACCTCTGGCTGCTTCATTAACCATCAAATCTTCTAAATGCACGGTTTTACCTTTCCAAGTAGAATACCTAAAATAACCTAAAGCAATACCTTCAATTTTTGAATTTATTTCGGCGACAAAACAAAAGAATGCAGGCGATTCGCTAAAGCCATCATTCTCTAAATCTTGCAAAGTTACTTCAACCGCATCTGGTTCATTCTCAAAATGTGCCAATTGATTTATTAATGATAGCACCTTTGGCATATCTTCCTTTTTCGCTTTTCTGATTGTGAAACTCATAATATTTTTTAGTTATTTCAAAGATAACTTAAAGTTGAATATATAAAAGATTAATCTTGAGCGAAAACGTTGTAGTTCATTAAAAATAGTAGATATTTGTAGGATAAAAATCTATTATATGTCTCATAAAAAGCAAACCTTAGGGGAATTTATCATTGAAAATCAATCTTCTTTTAAATATTCCTCAGGTGAATTATCGAGTCTTATTAACTCAATTAGACTAGCTGCCAAAGTTGTAAATCATGAAGTTAATAAAGCTGGATTGGTAGATATTATTGGTGCAGCAGGCGATACCAATATACAAGGTGAAGACCAACAAAAATTGGATGTGTATGCCAACGAAAAGTTTATTCAAACACTTACCAATAGAAATATTGTTTGTGGAATTGCTAGTGAGGAAGAAGATGATTTTATTGCCATTAATAGTCAAGATGAAAACCACCAGAATAAATATGTGGTTTTAATTGATCCTTTAGATGGTTCTTCAAACATTGATGTAAATGTGTCTGTAGGAACTATTTTTTCAATTTACAGACGTGTAACTCCCGTAGGGAGCCCTGTTACTATTGAAGATTTTTTACAAAAAGGAAGCCAACAAGTGGCCGCAGGTTATGTGGTTTATGGAACTTCCACCATGCTCGTTTATACTACCGGAGCTGGTGTTAATGGATTTACTTTAAATCCTGCCATAGGCTCGTTTTATTTGTCGCATCCAGATATGCAGTTTCCTGAAGATGGCCATATCTATTCTGTGAATGAAGGGAATTATATTCACTTTCCACAAGGGGTTAAAAATTATATTAAGTATTGCCAACAGGAAGAAGATGATAGACCTTATACGTCTCGATATATTGGGTCTTTGGTATCCGATTTTCATAGAAATATGATAAAAGGTGGTATTTATTTATACCCAAAAAGTTCCTTAAACTCTAACGGTAAATTACGTTTGTTATATGAATGTAACCCGATGGCCTTTTTAGCTGAACAAGCGAACGGGAAGGCTAGTGATGGTTTTACGAGAATTATGGATATTAAGCCAACTGAATTACATGAACGTGTGCCTTTTATTTGCGGTAGCAAGAATATGGTTGCTAAGTGTGAAGAGTTTATGAAAAACGCTCAATAAAGAAAAACATATTTTAAACAAAAAAATGCGAACTTTTCAGTTCGCATTTTTTGTTCAGGTCGATTCTTTTTGAAGCAATCGTCCCATTATTTAAAGTTTTAACTTTTAGATTTAATATGCTTAATACATTCATCGAAGGTATTAAATATATGCTCTCTTGGCATTAAATCAGGAATAATATCAATACGTTCCATCAAGTATTTTGGCTGATCAAGTAAATCAACAAAGTACGCTGTAATTTTATTTTTATTAAGTTCCTGAAGCACATCTTCCATGGCATATAATCCAGATTGATCCATATACTGCATACGGTCTAAACGAATAATAACCATAGAGGCTGTATTAGGAATTTGAGCAGACAAACTTTGAAATTCACTAGTAGAACCAAAGAATAAAGGGCCTTTGATGTGTTTTATGAACACTTTTTCTTTTAATTGCTCAGGGAAATCCAATTCATCTTTCCATGCTTCTTCTTTTAAAGATTTAACATCGGAACGTTCTGCAGTTAAATCTCCAATTTTTTTCATGAACATTAAAGATGCAATGATAAGTCCAATACCTACGGCATACACTAAATTCCAGAAAGTTGAAAGAAGTAAAACAACAAACATTATAATCACTTCTGAACTTATTTTGATAGGTCCAATTTTAGCATCTCTTGGTAAACTTGGTATGGCTTTAAGACCTTTATAATCCATAACTCCAATACCTACTGTAATTAATATACCAGCAAGAACTGCGGCTGGAATTCTTGAAGCAATAGGTCCAAGACCTAGTAAAATAACAAGAAGCATGATACCTGCAATCATACCTGAAAGTTTTGTTTTTCCACCAGAATTGATGTTTACAACCGTTCTTATGGTTGCTCCAGCACCTGGAATACCACCAAAAATGGCAGCAATACTGTTACCAATACCTTGACCAATAAGTTCTTTATTAGGTTTGTGTTTGGTTTTGGTCATATTGTCGGCTACCACACTGGTTAATAACGAATCAATAGCTCCTAATAAGGCTAAAGTTAAAGCTGTAAATATGAAAGGCGTAATACCTGAAATACTAAAGTTTGCGAAAATTTCCAGATTTGGAATTGGAATTCCACTAGGTATTTCCTCAATTGGTCTGTAGTTTAATCCAAAAGCTATGGCCGCACCAGAAACCACTACCAAAGCCACCAAAGTACTCGGTATTTTCGTGGTAATGCGTTTAAACCCATAGATAATGATAATGGTTGAAAGCGCTAAAATTAACTCTAACCAGTTAATGTTTTGAAGCGCCCTTGGCAATACTTTTAAGGTTCCTAAAACACCTGAAGCTTCATTTTTAGCGAGTGTTTTTGATTCTTTCATGATATCTTCTTCACCTATAAATTGGGCTCTGGTAACAGTTTCTTTAAAGTTTTCTAAAACCAAAATACCTTCACCAGCTTCTTCTTTCAAGATGTTTTCTAAAATCAATTCTTCCGCTTGCGGTTTAAATTGGTCTACAAATTCAGTGTCTTCTTTAGGGTAATATCCAATAGAAGGCAATACTTGTGTGATTAAAATAATAACACCAATGGCCGTCATAAACCCGGAGACCACGGGGTAGGGAATGTATTTTATATACTTACCAAACCCTAAAGCACCAAGCCCTACTTGCATTAAGCCCGCAAGTAAAAACACGGTTAGTATGGCAGGTAAGGCCTTTTCAACATCCCCATCATTAACAGCTATAATTCCAGCAATTACAACCATACTCACAGCCGTCATAGGTGCTGTTGGTCCAGAAATTTGAGTATTTGTGCCTCCAAAAAGAGCCGCAAAGAAACTTAAAAATATGGCACCATAAAGTCCAGCACTTGGGCCTAAACCAGATGAAACTCCAAAAGCTAATGCTAGTGGTAATGCAACAATACCTGCGGTTATACCTCCAAAGGCATCTCCTTTTATGTTTGAAAAAAGTTTCTTCATAGTTTATTTAGTTTAATGGTTATAAATTTAGCTGTATTAAAATTTAAAAAGTAACAAAGGTTATCAAGTTAAATTGGTCTCTACTACTGGTTTCGAATATTTGATTCATATAACCAGCTTCTATTTTAATATTTTTATTTATTTGATGCCCAATACCTGCATAGACTCTATTTCTATCAAAAATAGCGCTTTTAGTATTTAAAAACACTTCATTGTAGCCAGATAAATAAAAAGAACCTGTTTTAGTTATAGGAACATTTAATCCTAGAAAATAACGAAAACGCATTTTATAATCATCTTCAACAAAACGTTGTTCAAAACGGTAGCGGTGGTTTAATGTGAATTTACCAATAGCTTGTTTTGATGTAAGCTGCTGGAAAATACGGTGTTCATTGACGCTTACTTTTTCGTCTGTCTCTCCAATATAGTTTTCAGAAAGGATATAGCCATAGCCTAATAAAAAGTTGTTTTTGCCTTCGTTAAATGTGTAGCCCAAGCCCGTTCTTAAAAGGAGTTGTTCTAAATCTCCAATGGCATTGTAGTTTCGATGTTGCACTTCATGATGGATATTCCATTTAGAATTTATTTTTTTATTTCCAATGTAAATAAGCCAATTCCCAAAATCACTGTCTTGCGCGCTCATAAAGTTAGGCAACACTAACGCTAACGTTAGTGCTACCATACTTAATCTCTTTTTCATAATATGTTTTTTCTTTCTATTCAAAAAATGCAACTTCACCTGTATTAATATCATACATGGCTCCAACAATAGCAATCTCATTGTTGTCTTCCATTTCTTTTAAAACTGGGCTTTGTTTTCTAATGTTTTCTATAGCGATAATTACATTTTTTTCTGCAACATTGTCTACGAAATCTAGGTTTTTAGAATTTCTTAAGCTTTTATCAGTAGGTTCAGCTACAGCTTCAACAGCAGGTTTTATTTTGCCTAACATACCTGTTAAATTACCAAGTTTTGCATCGTCGCAAGCGCCTTTTATAGCACCACAACTAGTGTGACCTAATACTACGATTAATTTTGTTCCAGCTAGTTTAGAAGCAAATTCCATGCTTCCTAGAATGTCTTCATTTACAAAGTTACCTGCAATACGAACACTAAAAATGTCGCCTAAACCTTGATCGAAAACCAATTCAGCCGAAACACGAGAATCAATACAGCTTAAAATCGTAGCGAATGGAAATTGCCCATCGCTTGTATCATTTACTTGCTCTAATAAGTTACGATTTGCTTTTAAATTATTTTGAAATCTTTTGTTTCCTTCTTTTAAATATTCTAATGACTTCTGTGGTGTCATTGTAGACTGGGTTTCTCTTGTGTGTGCTTTCATAATGTTATATTGTTTTATGTTTTAATGAATAATTTTGGTTACTTGTTAACAGGAGCGAGACATTAAGTTTTTTTATCATTGACTTAACCTCTTGCGTTTTTGTTTTGTTTTTTGCGCCATTTTCAAATCGGTCTACACATAACAAGTTAATGTTATTTTTAGAAATGTAATTTGAAAGGTTATTAATGGCATTGTCATTTTGTTCAAATACATATTCTACGGTATCAATATGTGTTGAAAAATTTTCTTGATTCAATCCTTTCGATTTTTCAAGTATTTTAAATGATTTTAACGGCTCTTTGGTGTTCGCTAATAATGTTTCAGTTAAAGAGTTATTTAGCATAGCATTCATGCTATTTAGTACGCCTAACGATAGTTCTTTACTAGAATCCAAACTGTTATTGGGGTCTGCAATTAGAATGGTGCCGTTAAATTGTTTTATAACAAATTGAATAATTTTATTGCCACCTACATGTAATAAATTGTTTTTTTTATTTCCTAAAACAATAATATCTGGTTGCTTTTCTTCAATACAATTTGCTATTTCGTGTTTTACATTACCGAATGCAAAGGAGTAATTTAGATTTATTTGATGATTCTCGGAAACTGATTGAATTAACTTTTTTAATTTTTTATCAGTAGCGAGGTAATCATGGTTAATGGTGCGTATAGCCGATAATTGGTTGTCTCTCTCAACAACTTCTGAAGCACTTTTTACATGAAAAAGTTCTACTTCAGCGCCAATCATTTCAGCTAAGCTAAGGGTGCTTTTTAATGTAGTGCTTGTCGATTTTTTTAAATCGGCAAGCACTAATATTTTATATTTATTTTTTTTCATGACGTTTTAGCTTAAACTTAAAGTCGATTTTGGTCTTTCATTGAAGAACTTAATAAAACTTGACGGATTTTCAACAATACCACGTTTTGAAACAAGCTTAATATCAATATTTCTTTCTTCAGCTTTAAACAGAAAATCTTCAAGAATTTCTACAATATCGTGGTCCAAATATCTAGTTTTAATAAGATCCAATTCTAAATAGGTGTCTCTTGGTAAACTGTCTAATTCTTTAAGAATCGCTCCTTTATTGAAAAATGTCACTTCTTCTGCCAAGGTCATTTTTATTTTATGTTTCCCGTTACTTTTGTCCTCGATGTGAAGAAAATGTGAATTTTGGTAGCTTTTTAATAAGATTACTACAACACCTACCATAAGTCCTAAACTAATACCAAATAATAAATCAGTAAACACAATACCAACTACGGTTACTATAAACGGAATCCATTGTTTCCAACCTAATTCATACATTTTTTTGAATAAAGCTGGTTTTGCTAATTTGTAACCCACAACTAAAAGGATAGAAGCTAATACAGATAATGGAATCAGATTGAGCAAACGCGGAATTAAAATTACCGATATTAAAAGAAGAAAACCATGTAATATGGTAGATAATTTACTTTTTCCGCCAGATTGTACATTGGCAGAACTTCTTACTATAACTTGAGTAATTGGTAAACCTCCAATTAATCCAGAAACAATATTTCCAGCACCTTGTGCAAATAACTCTCTATTTGTAGGTGTTACGTTTTTATCTGGATCTATTTTATCTGAAGCTTCCACACATAATAAGGTTTCTAAACTTGCAACTAAGGCAATTGTGAAAGCTATAACCCAAACGTCTGGATTTGTAATAGCTGAAAAATTTGGAAAACTAAATTGATTTAGAAAGGAGCTTGCATCTTCTGGAATTGGTACGCTTACCAAATGTTTTGGTAAAATTGCTAAACCATCATTACCATTAGTTATAAAAACATAGATAATACCAAGTACTACGGCAACAAAAGGGCCTTGTATAACTTTAAAGAATTTTGCTTTTTTAGAAAGTACTAAGTCCCAAAAAAGAATGATAGCTAAACCAATAAGTCCTATAAGCATAGAGCCTAGTGTAATGTTATCTGCGATATTCAAAATTGCCGAAAAAGTGTTCTCTCCGGATACTTCCATAAAACTGTCTGCACCTTCTGGTTCAGCATCATATCCAAAGAAATGAGGAATTTGCTTTAATATAATAATGATACCTATACCAGTAAGCATTCCTTTTATTACAGAGGAAGGGAAGTAATACCCGATTACTCCAGCCTTTAGTGCTCCAAAAATGATTTGGATAACACCAGCAATAACTACGGCTACTAAAAAATTCTGGTACCCACCTAGGCTACCTATAGCGGTTAAAACTATGGCAGCTAAACCCGCAGCAGGGCCACTTACACCTACTTTAGAGCCACTTAAGCCCCCAACAACAATTCCTCCAATAATACCAGCTATTACTCCTGAAAACAGGGGTGCGCCACTGGCTAAAGCAATACCTAAACATAAGGGTAATGCTACAAAAAACACGACAATGCTCGCTGGCAAGTCGCTTTTAATACTTTTAAACATATTATAATAGTTATTCTACTTTGGCTATTAGAGCCAAAGGTTGTTAAACGTGATTAATAGACTTTTTATGAAAAGTCAGAAAAAAACAGAAATTATAATATGATGTGCTCTGGAGGCGGGGAAATTAAATTGAGATGAGGTTTTGGATAGTTTTTAAATTGGTAACTGAAGAATCGTTGCGTTTTTAATTTAAAACCGATTATACTATCACTGTTTAATAATGAAAAAGGTGAAACCAATTTTTTAGTTTTTCCGTTTTCTTCCTCTTCTGCAATTGAATAGAAAATAGAAGTGTCAATAGAATCATCTAATACAACAATAACAGATGGCGCCATGATAAGTGCCATAAATAAAGTTGTAAAAAATATTGCTACTGCTTTTCTAATCATTAAAATGGGATTATTAGGCGCAAATATAATGTTTCGCACTTTCTATTATGTTAAATATTTTTTAAATGATTTAATATTTTTTCCATTTTGATGTTTTTGTGGGTTTAGTCTAGTATCCTTATTGATATAGCATAAAAAAGCCCTCTATTACGAATAATAGAGGGCTTTCTGAGATTAATATGAGTTTCTATAAAGCTACTAAATCACCTGTCTCATTTTTAGAAGGTAAATCTGATTTGCCTTCTAAATAAAGATCTACTTGACGTGCTGCTTCACGACCTTCTGAAATTGCCCAAACAATTAATGATTGTCCTCTTCGCATATCACCAGCGGCAAATATGTTAGGGATGTTTGTTTGGTATTTACCGTATTCTGCTTTGTAGTTAGAACGGGCATCTTTTTCAAGGCCTAATTTATCTGCAATAGTGCTTTCTGGACCTGTAAATCCTAGGGCAAGTAATGCTAAATCACAAGGCCATGTTTTTTCAGTACCTGCAACCTCAATTAATTGAGGACGTTCTCCAGGAACCATTTTCCATTCAACGTTTACAGTTTTTAAAGCTGTTAATTTACCATTAGCGTCCTTAACAAACTCTTTGGTGTTTATTAACCAGTTACGCTCAACACCTTCTTCATGTGATGAAGATGTTTTTAATTGTAATGGCCAGAAAGGCCAAGGCGTTGTAGGTGAACGGTGCCCTGGTGGTTTTGGCATAATTTCGAAATTCACTACCGATTTTGCACCGTGACGGTTTGATGTTCCAACACAATCTGATCCTGTATCTCCACCACCAATTACGATAACATTTTTATCGGTTGCTAAAACTTGGTCTGTAACCTCTTTACCAAATAATACTTTGGTTTGTTGCGTTAAGAAATCCATAGCTTGTACTACACCATCTGCATCTGCTCCAGGTGTTGGCAACGCTCTTCTTTCTGTAGCTCCACCACAAAGTACGACAGCGTCAAAACTTTTAAGGTCTTCAACATCGTAATTTACACCAACATTTACATTGGTTTTAAAGGTGATACCTTCAGCCTCTAAAATAGCGATTCTACGGTCTATGATGCCTTTTTCCATTTTAAAGTTAGGGATACCATAACGTAGTAAGCCTCCAACTTCATCATCTCTTTCAAAAACGGTTACTGTATGACCTGCTCTATTTAATTGTTGCGCTGCAGCTAAACCAGCAGGACCAGAACCAACAACTGCTGTTGTTTTTCCTGTTCTCACTTTAGGTGGTTGTGGTTTTATCCAACCTTCCTTAAAGGCACGCTCTACAATTTGTTTTTCTATATTTTCAATAGAAACGGGGTCTTCAATAATACCTAATACACACGATTTCTCACAAGGTGCAGGGCATAAACGACCTGTAAACTCTGGAAAATTGTTTGTAGAATGTAATAACCAAGAGGCTTTTTGCCATTCACCTTGGTGGACCATGTGATTGAAATCTGGTATTAAATTACCAAGTGGGCAACCACTGTGGCAAAAAGGAATACCACAATCCATACAGCGTGATCCTTGTTTTGTAATTTCCGCATCGTCTAAAGGAACGGTAAATTCTTTATAATGTTTTACACGCTCTTTTGCTGGCGCATAACTTTCATCTTGTCTTTCAAATTCTTTAAATCCTGTTACTTTTCCCATGACATTATGCTATTGTTAGTTCTTCTACCATTTGTTCTTCAGTCTCTAAGCGTATTAAAGCTTTTTTGTATTCGATAGGCATCACTTTCACAAAGTTTTTTAAACTAGTTTCCCAGTTTGCTAATAATTCTTGACCTCGGTTACTATTTGTATATAGAACATGTTTTTCAATCAATGCTTTTAAATCTTTAGCATCTTCATTTAAAACTTCTTCAAATTCTATTGTTTCTGTGTTACATAAACCGTTTGTGAATTTATTTTCAGGGTCATATACATATGCAATACCACCACTCATACCTGCAGCAAAGTTTCTTCCGGTTGTACCTAGAACAACTACTTTACCACCAGTCATATACTCACAACCGTGATCTCCCAGACCTTCTACAACTGTAATAGCACCAGAGTTTCTTACTGCAAAACGCTCACCAGCAATACCATTAATATAAGCTTCACCTTGCACGGCGCCGAATAAACAAACGTTACCAACTATGATGTTGTTTTCTGCAATGAAATCGGCTTTTGTAGGTTTCTTTATAATTAATTTGGCTCCAGATAAACCTTTACCTAAGTAATCATTCGTATTTCCTTCTAAAATAAATGTTAAACCATTCGCTCCAAAAGCACCAAAACTTTGACCCGCAGATCCTGTAAAGTTGATATTAAGTGTGTCTTCAGGTAAACCTAAATGACCATATATTTTAGAAATTTCATTACTAACGATAGCACCCACAGTACGGTTTGTATTGTGTATTGGGTATGCCAAAGTCATTTTCTCTTTTCTATATAAAGCTCTGTGAGAATCTTTTAATATTTTAAAATCAAGAACGTCTTCTAAATTATGATCTTGTTTTTCAGTGTTTTTAACAGTTTTAAGCTTGTAAGCTTCTGGTCTGTGTAAAATCGCCGATAAATCTAAACCTTTAGCTTTGTAATGAGTTATAGCTTTGTTCGCATTAATTTTGTGGGTTTGCCCAACCATTTCTGCTAAAGTTCTAAACCCTAATTGTGCCATAATAGCTCTTAATTCTTCAGCAATATAGAAGAAGAAGTTAATAACATGTTCTGGTGTACCTTTAAAGTTTTTACGTAACTCTTTATCTTGAGTTGCGATACCTACTGGACATGTATTTAAGTGACACTTACGCATCATAATACAACCAGAAGCAACAAGAGGAGCGGTTGCAAAACCAAATTCTTCTGCACCAAGTAAAGCAGCAATAGCAACATCACGACCTGTTTTTAATTGGCCATCACATTCTACAACGATACGGCTTCTTAAGTTGTTTAATACTAAAGTTTGTTGTGCTTCGGCTAAACCAAGTTCCCAAGGTAAACCTGCGTGTTTTAATGATGTTAAAGGAGAAGCTCCTGTTCCACCATCATAACCAGCAATTAATACGACATCGGCTTTGGCTTTTGCTACACCAGCAGCAATAGTACCAACACCAACTTCAGATACTAATTTTACATTAATTCTAGCTTCGCGATTCGCGTTTTTTAAATCGAAAATTAATTGTGCTAAATCTTCAATAGAGTAAATATCGTGATGCGGTGGCGGTGAAATCAATCCAACAAATGGGGTTGAGTTACGTGCCGCAGCAATCCATGGTAATACTTTTTCGCCAGGTAATTGTCCGCCTTCACCAGGTTTTGCTCCCTGAGCCATTTTTATTTGAATTTCCTTCGCGTTGGTTAAGTAATGTGATGTTACACCAAAACGGCCAGAAGCTACTTGTTTAATAGCCGAGTTACGACTATCCCCATTTAAATCTGGATGGAAACGTTTTCTATCTTCTCCACCTTCACCAGAGTTTGATTTACCACCAATACGGTTCATCGCAATGGCTAAGTTTTCATGTGCTTCTCTAGAGATAGACCCGTAAGACATGGCTCCCGTTTTGAAACGTTTTACAATATCAGTCCATGGTTCTACTTCTTCTAATGGAATTGGGTCTAATTTGTCAAATTCAAATAAACCACGAATCGTCATTAAATTTTCAGCCTGCTCGTTTATGGCTTTTGCATATACATCATAACTTGCTTGGTCACTTAACCTTACAGCTTGTTGTAATTTAGAAACAGTAGTTGGGTTAAACATATGGCGTTCACCATTACGTCTCCATCTGTAGTCTCCACCAATATTTAAGCCTAAACGTTTGTCAATTAAGTTGTCTGGGTAGGCGTATTTATAACGTTCGTTAATTTCTTTTTCAATTTCATACAAACCAATACCTTCTATTCTTGAAGCTGTATATGGGAAGTATTTTTCAACAAATGAAGAGCTGAATCCAACTATTTCGAAAATTTGAGAACCTCTGTACGAGTGAAGCGTAGAGATTCCAATTTTATTCATAACTTTTAATATACCAGAACCAATCGCTTTGTTGAAGTTATTCACCGCTTTTTGCTCATCCATACCTGTGATGAAGCCTTCTTTTACTTGCGATCTAATAATTTCGTTTACCATATAAGGGTTAATAGCACTTGCACCATAACCAAATAAAGTAGCAAAATGATGTGGTTCACGAGGCTCTGCAGATTCGATAATGATATCGAAATAAGAACGCTTACGTAAACGGTTCATTTGATGATTTACATAAGAACAGGCTAGTAAAGCAGGAATTGGTGCGAATTCTTTATTAACACCTCTATCTGAAAGGATGATGATGTTGGCACCTCTATCAATGGCTTTAGAAACTTGAATAATCATTTCTTCTAAAGCATCTTCTAAACCATTAAGCCCTTGTGCTTTTGGATATAAAATATGAATAGTTTCGGCTTTAAAAGCTTCAATTGAAATGCTTCTTATTTTTTCTAAATCGTCATTAGAAATAACAGGGTTTTGAATTCTTAATTTTCTACACTGTCTTTCTGTAATGCTGAAAATGTTTCTATCTTTTCCTAGATTTAAACTAATATCTGTTACAATTTCTTCACGAATACCATCCAAAGGTGGGTTGGTAACTTGCGCAAATAATTGTTTGAAGTAATTTGAGATTAATTGAGGTCTGTCTGATAATACAGCTAAAGGCGTATCGATTCCCATAGATCCTAATGCCTCTTTACCTGCAACCGCCATTGGCGTAATGACTTCTTGAATATCTTCGAACGTATAGTTGAATAAACGTTGTCTTGTTTTGATATCGATGGTTTCGATTGGGCATGTGTCATTCGTATAAGGCACATCTTTTAAATGTAATCTTGTTTTATCTAACCATTCTTTATAAGGTCTTTCAGAAACAATTTTACTTTTAATCTCTTCATCTTCAATAATGCGGCCTTTGTTCATGTCTACCAAGAACATTTTTCCTGGCTCTAATCTACCATGTCTTTCTACATCTTCTGGAGCAATTTCTACCACACCAATTTCTGAGGCCATGATTAATTTACCACTTTTTGTAATGGTATATCTTGAAGGTCTTAAACCATTTCTATCAAGTAATGCACCAATATAATCACCATCTGTAAATGGTACCGATGCTGGACCATCCCAAGCTTCCATAATACAAGCGTTGTATTCGTAAAATGCTTTACGTTCTGGAGACATGGTTTGGTGTTTTTCCCAAGCTTCAGGAATCATCATCATCATGATTTCTGGTAAAGATCTGTCAGTATGAGTTAATAACTCAACTACCATATCCATAGAAGCAGAATCTGATTTTCCTGGTAATATAATTGGGAATAATTTTTCTATTTGCGGACCGAAAACTTCACTTTTCATGATTTCTTCACGTACACGCATTCTACTTACGTTACCACGAAGTGTGTTTATCTCACCATTTTGACACATAAAACGGAATGGTTGTGCTAATTCCCAAGTAGGCATTGTGTTGGTAGAGAAACGTTGGTGCACTAGCGCCAAACGTGTAACTAAGTCGATTTGTTGTAAATCGGTATAATAAGGTCCGATATCTTCAGGCATGATAATACCTTTATAGATAAGGGTTGTTGTAGATAAACTTGGTAAGTAGAAATAACCACTTTCAGAAATTTTTGAGTTTCTAATAGTGTGTTCTGTAATTTTACGGGCAGCAAATAATTTAGCTTTAAATACAGCTTCTGTTATTTGTTCTGTTTTCCCAACAAAAAGTTGTTCAATATTAGGCTCAGAAGCAAGTGCAATTTCTCCTAATTGTGTAGAATCTACAGGAACTTTTCTCCATCCTAGAATAGCAAGTCCTTGTTCTTTTATTTCTTTTTCAAAAGTGTCTTTGCAAAATTGATATTGGTTAAGTACTTTGGGTAAAAATACCATACCTACCGCGTATTCCCTTTGTTCTGGAATACCAAAATCACATACGCGTTTAAAATAATCGTGAGGTATATCAATTAATAAACCAGCACCATCTCCGGTTTTTCCATCAGCACTTACACCACCACGGTGTTCTAACTTCACTAGAATTTCTAACGCGTCGTGGATAATTTGATTTGTTTTCTCTCCTTTAAGATTACAAATAAAACCTGCACCACAGTTTTCGTGTTCGAATTCAGGCAAATACATTCCTTGTTTCTTCAGCATAATCAACAAATATTGGTTTAAAACTTGAGTTGAAACGCTAAGATATGACCTTGTTCTTGAATAACAATAGGGGGCAATTCATTATTTCGATTTTAGAAGGGATGTTTGGCTAAAAATAATTATATGTTAATAATAAAGTGATTTTTTAATAAATATTCAACACCTATTATTAATGAATAAATAAAGAATAGTGAAATTATGTTAAGAATTGCTTGAATTAATAAGGATAAAACCAATAAATAACGGAAAATACTGACAATTATTCAATTTGGGTGTTTAGTAAAAAATCAAAATATTAAAAAAATCATGAGTCACCCTTTAAAAATTGGGGTTAAAATTGAAATATTCGTAAAAAGTAGACAAATAACCCTGTTTTTTATGGGGGGTAATAATTTTTAACATAGTTTTGGGTCATTCTTAAGGAACATAACCAAGATTAATAACTTAAAAATTACACATTATGAAAAAATTACTGACCCTTTCAATGCTTTTTATGGCAACTATATTATTTGCTCAAGAAGAAACACCTGCTCCTACATTTAGTTTTAGCGGAAGTGTTGATGCTTATTACAGAGCAAATTTATCAGGGCCACAATTGCAAGCACCAGGATCATCATTTGCTAATTTGCCAGGATTTGCTTTAGGTATGGCTAATGTAATAGCTTCTTACGAAGGTGAAAAAGTAGGTTTCGTTGCCGATTTAGTATTTGGCCCAAGAGGTACCGATGCTATTTTTGCTTCACCAATGTATTCTGCAACAGGAAATATAGTAAATCAATTATATGCTTACTGGAATGTGAGTGAAAGCGTTAAATTAACAATGGGTAACTTTAACACCTTTTTAGGGTATGAAGTAATTTCGCCTTCAGCTAACTTTAACTATAGTACATCTTATTTATTCTCTTACGGGCCATTTAGTCATACAGGTTTGAAAGCAGATTTTACTTTATCTGACGATTTCAGCTTAATGTTAGCAGTAATGAATGATACTGATTTAACAGAATTTAACCCAACGGGTGATTATGCTTTTGGAGCGCAATTAGGATACAAAGGACAATTCTTAAACTTATTAGTAGATCCTTCTTTTACTGAGATAGATTTTACTGGTGGTTTTGATGTAACAGATTCCTTCTTTTTTGGAATAAACGCAGCTTATTTAACACTTGAAAATAACGGTGGTGGTTTTGCTGGTGGTGCTTTGTATCCACAGGTTGCTTTAAACGAAACGTTCACACTTGGTTTAAGAGCTGAATATTTTGTTGAAGATGGTGCATTTGGTGCTATTGGTACTGGTGTTGCAGATTCTAGTGTATTTGCGACTACTTTAACAGGAAGCTTTGCTATTGATAATTTAACAATCAAACCAGAACTTCGTTTAGATTCTGCTTCAGATGATGCTTTCTTAGATAACAACTTAGCAGGAACAAAAAGCTTAAGCTCTTTTGTATTAGCTGCTATATATTCTTTCTAAAAGAAGATAAATATGAAATAACCAATCAATTAAAAGAAAATAGAGCAATGCCTTAACTCTCAAGGGGGCTCTATTTTCTTTACCAACCCTTAAAAATTTATTACTATGTCGATATTTAATACGTCTCTTTTAATTCAAGATACTGCCGCTATAGAAGGCGATATGGGAATGCTTTGGATGCTAATTTCTGGTATTCTAGTTTTCTTTATGCAAGCAGGATTTTTCTTAGTAGAATCTGGAATGACCGATTCTAAAAATGCAGTAAACATCGCCATGAAAAATTTCTTAGACATCGCAGTAGGCTCCTTGGCTTTCTGGTTTGTTGGATATTCTTTAATGTATGGTGCAGATGCTTCTGGTGGTTTTTTCCATTGGGGAGGTTTTACTTTCTCTCAAGGAGCAGCCGATTTATTTTTCCAAACGGTATTTGCCGCAACCGCCGCAACTATAGTTTCTGGAGCAATTGCTGGAAGAACGAAGTATACAACTTACGCTATTTTTAGTATCATGATGACGGCTCTTATCTACCCTATCGCTGGTGGATGGGAATGGAATGGAGGCTGGTTAAATAATACCGATGGCATTATGCCTGCAGAATTTATTGATTTTGCTGGATCTTCAATTGTACACTCTGTAGGAGGTTGGGCGGCATTAGTTGCTGCTTGGATGGTTGGACCACGAATTGGTAAATTCCTTAACGGGAAACCTGTTGAGATGCATGGTCACAATCAAATGTATGCTACTTTAGGTGTTTTTATCCTTTGGTTAGGTTGGTTTGGTTTTAATGGGGGGTCTCAATTAGCTTGGGGTGGTGATGATGCTACGGCAGCTGCTCAAGTGGTGCTTGTTACTAATTTAGCTGCTTCGGCTGGAGCCTTAGGTGCTTTATTCTTTACTTGGTTTAAAAACGGAAAACCAAATTTAGGAATGACTTTAAACGGGGCACTTGCTGGTCTTGTAAGTATTACGGCTGGTTGTGGTAACATGACAGAAGGTGGTGCTGTGTTAGCAGGATTAATAGGGGGATTACTTGTAGTGTTTTCAATAGGTTTTGTTGAGAAAACTTTAAAAATTGATGATGCTGTTGGTGCTATTTCCGTACACGGAGTTGCTGGTGCTTGGGGTACTTTAGTTATAGGTCTTTGGGGTGTAGATGGTGATGTTGGAATTGGACTTTTTAACGGTGGTGGTGCTGCTCAATTAGGTGCTCAAACTATAGGTGTATTAGCATATGCGGTATGGTCCATAGGTTTGTCATATATATTCTTGCTTATTTTGAAGAAGACTATTGGTTTAAGAGTTTCAGAGGCTGAGGAGATTGCAGGTCTTGATATTTCAGAACATGGTTCTTTAGCATACCCAGGAAAGAGACAAAGAGAAATAGAATAAGTTATTTAATAATAATTTAAAAGATGCCTTAAGCAATTAAGGCATCTTTTAAATAAGTAAAAATTAAACATAGGTTTATTTAGTACAACTAAACAATAATGATATTATGAAAAAAATAGAAGCAATAATTAGAAAATCCAAATACCGTGTGGTGAAAGAGGCACTGCAGGAAGTTGGTGTTAATTTTTTCTCATACTGGGATGTTACTGGTATAGGAAATGAAAAAGAAGGACATGTATATCGTGGTGTGTCATACAGCACAAGTGATATTCAACGCAGGCATATCGCCATTGTTGTAAATGATGATTTTGAAGATGTAACGGTACAAGCTATTCTTCGTTCTGCAGGAACGGGTGAGGTTGGAGATGGTAAAATCTTTGTATCTGACGTCAAAGAATGTTATAGAATAAGAACTGGAGAACAAGGTGGGGACACTTTAAAATAATAATGATCTAACAAAACAAAATTATGGAATTACTTACAACAAATAATGTATGGATGATGGTCTGTACAGCGCTCGTTTTCTTTATGCACACAGGATTTGCATTCTTAGAAATTGGGTTGACAAGACAGAAAAATACAATCAACATTTTATTTAAAAATATTTTTATTATTACCGTTGGATTATTATTGTACTACATTGTAGGGTTTAATTTAATGTACCCAGGAGATTTTAATGGGTTTTTAGGCTTTGCAGGCTTTGGTTTAGATGCGCCATTAACTGCTGAAGGTGCACTTGATTTAACATATAACGAAGGTTATACATATTGGACGGATTTCTTATTCCAAGGTATGTTTGCTGCTACCGCCGCAACTATTGTATCTGGAGCGGTTGCTGAACGTATGAAAATTGGAGCTTTCATGATCTTTGCCATTATCTACGTTGGTATCGTTTATCCAATCGCAGGTTCTTGGAAATGGGGTGGTGGATTCTTAGATCAACTAGGTTTTTACGATTTTGCAGGTTCTACGTTAGTACACTCTGTTGGTGGATGGGCAGCCTTAGTTGCTGTTTATTTATTAGGATCTCGTATTGGGAAATTTAAAGAAGGAAAACCTCAAGCAATTCCAGGTCACAATATTCCATTAGCAACTGCTGGTGTATTAATATTATGGTTAGGTTGGTTTGGATTTAATGGTGGTTCTGTTCTTTCTGCAGATCCAGAATTAACTTCAATTACTTTAGTTACAACATGTTTAGCTGCTGCTGCAGGTGGTGTGATTGCTGCTTTAGTGAATTTCTTAAAATATAAAAACCTAGATTTAACCATGTTCTTAAATGGAATACTAGGTGGTTTAGTGGGTATTACTGCTGGTGCCGATGTTATGACTCCGGAAAGTGCTATTATTATCGGTGCTATTGCTGGTGCATTAATTGTATTTGCTGTGGCATTTGTTGATGCTATAAAATTAGACGATCCTGTTGGAGCAATTGCAGTACACTTAATTTGTGGTATATGGGGAACGTTAGCTGTTGGTATATTTTCAACAAACCCAGAGCATACCTTTGTAGCTCAATTAATAGGTGTTGCTTGTTATGCAGTGTTCTGTATAGTTTGTTCATTTATTATCTTAATAATACTTAAGAAAACAGTAGGTATTAGAGTTCCTGAAAAAGAAGAATTAGAAGGTTTAGATGCACATGAACATGGTATGGATGCTTATCCAGACTTTAGGTTGAATGAGCACTAATCTATAAGTATAAAAGACGCAATGTTGGAAAAGAGATGTTTTACCGTTTGGTAAAGCGTCTCTTTTTTTTATACTATAAAATGAAGTAGTGTAAAAATACTGACAAAATTTTCTTTAATTTTGATAGAAACTATTAAATGAACTTATTATGAAGAAAATTGAGGCAATAATTCGAAAATCTAAATACCGTGTAGTCAAAGAGGCTTTGCATGAAATAGGCGTTAATTTTTTCTCTTATTGGGATGTTACGGGCGTTGGAAATGAAAAGCAGGGACATGTGTATCGTGGTGTTTCATATAGTACAAGTGATATTCAACGTAGGTATTTATCTATTGTTGTAAATGATGATTTTGAAGACATCACGATACAAACACTTCTGAAATCGGCGGCAACAGGCGAGGTAGGAGATGGTAAAATATTTGTATCAGATATTGGTGAAACTTATAGAATACGAACGGGCGAGAAAGGTGGTGATACCTTGAGGTAGTAGCAGTTTCTATTTACCAAGCTTCGAAATAAAACATAAAAAAAGGCTGTCTCGATTTTTCAAGACAGCCTTTTTACTTTGTATAGGGTTTTATTGTAAGTTACGCAGAGTTTCTACTAGCGTTAATATTTCCAAATAAAGAGCGTGTTACAATTTTCTCAAATATTTTAATTTGATCGACATCTTTAACCTCTTCTTTTTCTAATTCTTGAATCTTTTTAAGAGCATACTGTTGTATAGTAAGCAATGGTAAAACGATAGACTCTCTAACTTCAATAGAAGCTCTTCCAGAAGGTTCGTTTTCCATTAATTGCTCATAGCCCGTAAGTTTTAACAATAATGTTTTTGTGGTGTTATATTCGTCGTGAATAATATTCCAAAAAGCACCAAACTCTTCGTCTTTAGACATGTATTTGGTTAAATCGAAAAACGATTTTGTTAAACTCATCATACTGTTTTCTAACAGTGTTTTGAAGAATTTAGAGTTTTTGTAAAGTGCTTCTACTTTGTGGAATTCACCTTTCTCTTCATACTTTTTCAATGCTGTTCCAACACCAAAGAATCCAGGAACATTTTGTTTCAACTGGCTCCAAGACCCAACGAAAGGAATGGCTCTTAAGTCTGAAAAGACTAATTTATCTGAGTTTCCTCTTTTTGATGGTCTACTACCAATATTTGTTTTAGCATAGTATTTTAACGTACTCATGCGTTCTAAATACGGAATGAACATCGGGTGACTTTTAAAGTCTTTATAAGCAACGTAGCTAGTTTCAGCTAAATCGTTCATGACCTCTCTATCGGCATCAGCAAGTTCATGCTTCTCTTTTCCAAGACGGTTAAACATGCCTGAACTAATAAGTTGCTCTAAGTTGTATTGAGACGAATCTAAGGTTCCGAAATTAGAACTAATAGTTTGTCCTTGAATAGTAAGTTGTACTTCTTTGTCTTCAATTTTTGGACCTAATGAAGCGTAAAATTGATGTGTTTTTCCACCACCTCTTGCTGGCGGTCCACCACGACCGTCAAAAAATATGGCAGTAATACCGTATTTTCTAGACATTTCAGTAAGCATTTCTTTGGCAGTATAAATACCCCAGTTGGCCATTAAATAACCACCATCTTTCGTCCCGTCAGAGAAACCAAGCATGATTGTTTGTTTGTTGCCACGGGCGTTTAAGTGTGCCATGTAAGCTGGGTTCGTGTATAATTGCTCCATCACTGCTGGTGCATTTTCTAAATCGGTAATGGTTTCGAAAAGTGGCACAACATCTACAGGTAATTCTTCTTTAAAGGCTACAATTTTAAGCATGGCAAAAAGTTGCATCATGTTTAAAGCTGTTTGGTTGTTACTAATAATGTATCTATTAGCACCACGCTCACCGTTGCTTTCTTGTATATCCTTAAGAGCCTCAATAGTTTTTAATGTATTGTAAACCATTTCATCTTCAAATGCATCAACATCTACAGATACATTAGTAACTTCAGATAGGATTTTGATTTGTTCTACTTCCGATAAATCATGATAATTTTTCGGGAACGATGGGCTTCCTGTACTAATAATGTGGTCTATAACTGTTGTGAAAACCGAATGGTGAATACGGCTATCTTGTCTAATATCTAAAGTAGCAAAATGGTAACCGAATAAATGAATTCTGTTTATTAAGCTGTTTATTTCACTAACATATAATGCTTGGTGATCTGCAGTAACAAGATCTCTGATGCTTAATAATTCATCAAGAAATTCTTTTGCAGTTATAGCTTCAGCGTAATTTAGGTTAATGCTATAGTTGTAAAAAATAGTTTCTAAACGAATAATACGCTCTTCAACACCTCTAAAGGTAAGTTTGCGTCTTAAGTTTTTAAGGTCAGAATAATATTTCTTTAAAGCGGCTTGCTTAAGCTTTTTAGCCACACGTAATGTGGTGTCTGGCTTTACAAATGGGTTTCCGTCACGGTCACCACCTGGCCAAAAGCCAATATTAATTATTTCGTTATGTTTTTTGCCATCATCATAAATGTTCTGTTGGATGTAATTGTAAATTTCTCCAAAAGATTGATAGAAAACATTTTCTAAATACCAGATTAAACTTTTTGCTTCATCATAAGGTGTAGGCTTTTCATGTTTAAAGAAAGGTGTTTTTCCTAATTGAGCAAACAGATTGTTAATTTCAGACAAGTTATTTTTCTTAATAGCTTCTGTTAAATCTGTAATAATACCAAGTACAGAGCCTGGATAGAATTGTGTTGGGTGCGCTGTTAAAACGATACGTACTTTAAATTCTTCAAGGTAGTTTTGTAATTCTTCTAAGTTGTTACCAGAAACAGCCGATTCTTTAAGGTTTCTTAAAGTCCCAATACCTTCCATGTTGTTAACAATTGGGAAAGCAGCATCTTCTACAGCATCGAATAAAACCACTTGGCGTTCTATATATTGTATAAATCTAAAAAGCAGATTTATTTGGCTTTCTTTCGTGCGTCTTGCTTGGTATTTATTGAAAAAAGAATCTACTATGGTAGTAGGGTCTTCTCCGTTTTTAAAACCTTTTTCGCAGGTTTCATGAAATAAAGGAAGCAACGCTCCTGTTTTTGTAATTGCATCAAAAGGTAAGGTCATAAATATACTGTTGTATATTTGATATTTGGACAATACGTTTTGTTTAAACCGTGTTATTTTTGGCTCGACAGACATAAGATAGTTCTATTGAAAATTAACCATAAATGTAATGAAGCTATAATTAAAGAGCGACATCTTGTTGAAATTTTATGGATTTTTCTAGTTTTTTAAAGTCAAATTGAGAATAATTAAATAAATCATCTACTTAATAGATATCTTAATAATATAGGCTTGTAGCTAAATGTTTGCAAGTATGCTGATTTAATACAAATTAAGTTTTAAGCATAGAGAGGAAGTGTTAAATTTGCCTATATATGCTGCTCTTTTGTGATGGGCCAAAAACAAGAATATTATTGGCTTTTCGATAAAGGATTCAGTATATCCTAAATTCAAAGACCGAGTGATTGTTTAGTGTTTGGTGGTTCATGTGTTTAAAACAGCTTTCCTTTTTATTAAATAAATAAGCTTTTGGTTGTAAAGAATTTAAAGAATTAAGAAATATATAAAGTGTCCTTAATTCTGACTCATTTTTTTATGGAATCTCAGTTCAATACAATTATAATTAAGATATTTGTAAAATAATTGAATTATGCAAAAAGCTTTTTTTGTGTAAAATGTTGAAGACTCATAGAATTCATGGACTTAGTAAAAGAAATAAAGCGTCTAAAAGAGGAGAAAAATGCCGTAATACTTGCGCATTATTACCAAGTAGCAGAAATACAAGATATTGCAGACTATGTTGGTGATAGTTTACAGTTGTCGCAAAAGGCTGCTGAAACCGATGCAGACATTATCGTATTTGCGGGTGTTCACTTTATGGCAGAAACTGCTAAAATATTAAACCCATCTAAAATGGTGGTGTTGCCAGATTTAAAAGCAGGTTGTTCTTTGGCCGATTCTTGTCCGCCAGCAGATTTTGAGAAATTTACAAAAGCACACCCAGACCATGTGGTGATTACTTATGTAAACTGTTCGGCTGAAATTAAAGCATTGAGTGATATTGTTTGTACATCGTCTAACGCTATTAAAATAGTAGAATCGGTGCCGAAAGACACACCTATTATATTTGCTCCAGATAAAAATTTAGGCCATTATGTTGCTAAACAAACGGGTAGAGATTTATTGCTTTGGGACGGTAGTTGTATTGTGCATGAAGCTTTTTCAATTGATAAATTAATTGAGTTACATAAAAAGAATCCCGATCATAAAATTATAGCACATCCAGAATCTGAAGAGCATATTTTAAATACAGCGACCTATGTTGGGTCTACTTCTGGAATGATAAACTTCGTGAGAGAACATGCTAAAGAAAAGTTTATTGTCGCTACAGAAGCTGGTATTTTACATAAAATGCAGTTAGAAATGCCTAACACAGAATTAATTCCTGCACCTGCGGTGGATGATAATACCTGTGCGTGTAGCGAATGCCATTTTATGAAAATGAATACGCTTCAAAAATTACACGATTGTTTATTAAATGAATCACCTCAAATAGAGGTGCCAGAAGATATAAGAGTACGTGCGCTATTGCCTATAGAACGCATGTTAGAATTATCTAAATAAAAATGATTGAAGCAAATTATTTAGTTATTGGTTCAGGAATTGCTGGGTTAACTTTTTCGGTTAAAATAGCAGAAAAATTCCCTAACAGAAGTGTTGTTATTGTAACCAAAGCTAATGAAGACGAATCGAACACCAAGTATGCACAAGGTGGTGTTGCGGTTGTTTTAGATGCTGAAAAAGATTCTTTTAATAAACACATTGAAGACACACTAATTGCAGGCGATGGTTTATGCGATGCGGAGGTTGTTAAAATGGTTATTGAGGAAGGTCCCAAGCGATTGGAAGAACTCATGCTTTGGGGGGCGAATTTTGATTTAGATGCCAGCGGCGAATTTGATTTAGGAAAGGAAGGCGGGCATTCTGAATATCGCGTGGTACACCATAAGGATATCACGGGTTACGAAATAGAGCGTGCTTTACTTAAACGGGCACACCAATTACCTAATATTAGTATTTTACCACACCATTTTGCGATCGATTTGGTTACGAATCATCACATTACAAACAATACGTCAGAAGAATTATCGTGTTACGGCGCTTATGTGTTCGATCAAAAAACAGATAAAATCTTTACCATTAGAGCCAATAGTACCCTTTTAGCCTCGGGCGGGATTGGTTGTGTTTATGGGCATACTACCAACCCTGTTATTGCAACGGGAGATGGTATTGCTATGGCTTATAGAGCTAAGGCGAAAATTAAGGATATGGAATTTGTGCAATTTCATCCAACCGCTTTGTATGAAGCGAAAGGGGAGTCGTCTTTCTTAATTTCTGAAGCTGTTAGAGGTTCTGGAGCCTATTTGCGAAATAAATCGGGACACCGGTTTATGTTGGATTATGATGATCGGGCAGAACTCGCCTCAAGAGATATTGTATCCCAAAGTATTGATAACGAACTTAAAAAATCAGGAGAATCTCATGTGTATTTAGACTGTACCCATTTAGATATGGATGCGTTTAAAAACCATTTCCCCAACATATATAATAAGTGCTTAGAGCACCATATTAAAATTGATACCGATTGGATACCTGTGGTACCTGCATCTCATTATTTATGTGGCGGTATTGAAGTGAATAAAAAGGGAGAAACAAGCATTGCTAGTTTGTTTTCATGTGGTGAGTGTTCACGCACTGGTTTGCATGGTGCTAATAGGTTGGCGTCAAATTCGCTATTGGAAGCCTTGGTATACGCTCATAATATTTTTAAATACCACAGCGAAAACGACTATAAAGCGGTTGAGGTTGATATCCCAGATTGGAATGATGAGGGAACATCCATCCCTAAAGAGCATATTTTAGTGCAACATAATTTGAAGCAAATGCAAGCTTTAATGCGCGATTATGTGGGGATTGTTAGAAGTAATAAGCGTTTAAAACGCGCTATCAAACATTTAGATTTAATTCATAATGAAGTTGAAGAACTTTATAAAGAATCTAAAATAGCGACCTCGCTTTGTGAACTTAGAAATATGATTAATGTATCGCATTTGATAGTTGAACAATCATTACAAAGAACTGAAAACAAAGGCGGATATTATAACATTGATAATGTAAAGGATTAAGCTATTTTTAAACTTTCAGTGTCTTCGTTATCCAACTCTTCTTTATTAGTTTTATCAAAACTACAAGCGTATATTTTCTTAAATAACAGGTCTCTGTCTACAGGTTTGGTCATGTAGTCATTCATTCCTAAATCTAAAACACGTTTTCTGGTTTCTTGTAAGGCATCTGCTGTTACTGCAATTATTGGAATGTTATTTATAGTGCTTCCTAATTCACCACTTCTAATGATGCGTGTGGCTTCGTAACCATCCATAATAGGCATTTGTAAATCCATTAAAACAAGATCGTAAACGTCTCTTTTTAAAGTGTCAAGTGCTTCTTGACCATTATTGGCAACCGCAAAAGTAACATTTGGCAGACTGCTTAATATTTTCCGCATAATCATCTGGTTCAGCTTATTGTCTTCAACAATTAAAATATGCAACGGGATATCGTTGGTGGTTTGTTGGGTGATAATAATGCGTTCTTCCGCGGTGCTTTTTACTGTTAAATCGATAAAAACATCTGTGCCTTTATTGGGGTTGCTTTCAATATGTATCGTGCCTTCAAAAAGTTTTACGATGTGTTTAACAATAGTAAGCCCTAAACCTATACCTCCAAATTGCCTTTTATGGTCTTGTTTCATTTGGTTAAAACTATCAAAAATAGTTTCTTTGGCTTCTGGAGGAATACCAATTCCTGTATCCGATATTTGAAAAGAAAAACGGCACAAATCATTCGGTTGTTTGGTGCAGCTAAGTTTAAATAATACACCACCTGTTTCGGTGTATTTTACCGCATTCGATAATACATTATTTACTATTTGAATAAAACGTTCTGCATCAGCGTTTATAGTTGCTGGGATTTCTGCATCCATTTCAAAAGTATATTCTAAGCCTTTGCGTTGTGCTTCTGCTTTCCAATTATTACTTATTTGATTTAATTTTATCGAAGGATTAAAATCGTCTGGGCACAATTGAAGCTCATTATTTTCAATTTTTTCAAAATCGATAATATCGTTAACGTTACTAAGCAAGCTTAATGAGGCGTTTTTTATAATCTCGTAGGGTTTTCTGTTTTCGTTGTTTTGTTGGGTGGCTAATTCATGTTCGGCAATACCCATAATGGCATTAATGGGCGTTCTTAACTCATGACTCATGTTAGACATGAAATAGGTTTTTAGCTCACTTATTTCTTCGGATTTTTTTAATGCTTCTAGTTGCGATTCTTCTTTTTCTAAACGTAATAACCTAATAAGATTGGTCATGGATAATGATAGGAAGATGACCTCAAACCCAGATCCGAATTTCGCACTGTTAAGTGTTAAAAAATTATTAGGTAATAAGCTTAGATTGTTCATTACAAAGCCTAATAAACCTATTACTAAGAATAAAATACCAAATGAGAAGTATGGGTCAATTGTTATGCGTCTATAACGCATGGTGAATATGGTTGCTAATATTAATAGTAAACTAAAAAGACCATTCAAGTTACTTATAGGGTATGCTATTTTTAATGTAGCAGGACTTATGAAAAGCATTATGAAAAGAACGGCAATTATACCATATATAACATTGAAGCCTTTTAATACAGGTTTTAGAAGTTGACGTACACGTAAAAAGTGTTCGCAATATTTTAATAAAAAGAAATTTGAAAGTAGGGCGGTTATAAGTACAGCTCTGTCGTTAAAATAGCCCGCATTAGGAAACATAAATTCATGAAGAAAACCATCTAAAGCCGCTTGCATGAAACCTATTGAAAACACATAAAAACCGTAGTATAAAAACGATTTTTCTTTAAGACTGGAATAAAAGAATAAATAAATAATACCGCCTAGAAATAGTAAGCCATAAAACAAACCTAAAAAGAGTTGTTGTTTATAGTTCATCAATAGAAAGCCCGATTCCGAATAAAGTTTTAAAGGTAAGTTGATCGTTTCGCCATCACTTTTTAAGTGAATATAAATTTGTTGTGTTTCTTGAGGTGGTAATGTGAGTTTAAATACAGTAGACCTGTGGTTTACTTGTTTGCTTTCAAAAGGGATCTTGTCTCCGCTTTTAAAGTGTTGTATGGATTCCTTGCTTATTTGAAAGAGATTTGCAATATCGGTAATAGGTCTTGCTGTTTCTAAGTAGTAAACGCTGGTGTTTTCTGAACTGTTTTTTATTTTAAACCGAAGCCAGTAATTATCGGTGGTAAAACCAACACTGTGGTTGTCCGACTCTAAAGGTTCATACCTTAGTTTGGAGTCATTAATTATGTCTTGAATATCAAAATCCAGACTACCTGCATTGGCATATTCGGCAAATGTATAAAGATTGTCTTTGTCGTTTTTGGTTTCAAAAATGCTGTTTTGGGCGTATAAACAGCTGCTTAGAATATATACAAAAAGTAGTAAGTGTTTCATTTTTATTAAGTTGGGGCATGTCAAACATAAGTAAAATATTTCATAAAGTTTGGTTTTTATGCGAAAAATATGCTTTTCATCTTGTAAATAATACACTTAATCGATTAAATTGAAAAAACGGCAATGGTTTATTGCCGTTTTTGAACTATACTATTATTTACCAAGCATTAATAATTCATTACAAACTATTTCTGTTATGTAACGTTTGTTGCCTTCTTTATCATCGTAGCTTCGGGAAGTGAGCTTGCCTTCTATAGCGACTTCTTTTCCTTTAGTTACATATTTTTCAATTATTTGCGCTGTTTTTCCCCAGGCTACAATGTTATGCCATTGGGTATCTGTGATTTTTTCACCTTTAGTGTTGGTGTAGCTTTCGTTTGTTGCAATTGTGAATTTTGCGAGTGTTTTTCCAGTTTCTAAATTAATAATTTCTGGATCGTTACCTAAGTTTCCAATCAACTGTACTTTGTTTCTAAGTGTGCTCATGATGTTATTTTTTAATTGTTAAACAGTTAATACTATCGAGTTGTTATGTTTCGACATGGCAAAGTTGCAGCAGTTGGGAAAAGGGAGTCGGTTTATAAATGTTTAAATTCGTTTGTAAATGTTTGTAGTCGTTTGTAAACGGATGCTATTTTTGATTATATTTACCTAAAAGACAAATATATATGGCCAAAGAATGTTTAGAGTGTGGTGAAAAAATTGTTGGAAGAATTGATAAAAAATTCTGTAGTGATGGCTGTAGAAACGCCTATAACAACAATGTAAATAAGGATAATAAAAATTTAATAAGAAATACGAATAATAGGCTTCGGAAAAATTATCGCATTTTAGAAGCACTAAACCCTGAGCAAAAAACAAAAACATCGAGAGCCAAACTTATAGAAGCTGGCTTCGATTTTAATTATTTCACAAGTATATATACCACAAAAGTAGGTACGGTATATTACTTCGTGTACGATCAAGGTTATTTACCTATAGAGAACGGTTACTATGCGTTGGTAAAAAGAGAAAGTTAACTATTCCAGGTGTGTCCTTTCAAAGCAATAGCTGCTTTTAGTATATCTTTTTGGCTTATTTGACCTATCAATTTTCCGTCTTCAACAATTGGAAAACGTCTGCGTTTTGATTCCAGAAATTTATTAGCGGCGTCAAAAATATTCATATTACCATCAATAGTTTCAACATTCTTAGCCATACATTTTTCAACGGTATTGTTTTCCATTGGTAAATTATGGTATCTGCTTTCGCTAATTTGTTTAATACAATCCCCTTCAGATATGATGCCAACCAATTCATGCTCATCATTCACAACGGGACCGCCAGAAATTCTGTTTTTAATTAAGGAATCAATAACATTCTCCATAAGTTCTTCAGATTTGAAGGTAATCAGGTTTGTGGTCATGTAATCACTAACCTTAATTGGCAAATCTGCACTCGATTTTTGTTGATTTTTTCTAGCGCCCAAAAAACTTTTAATTCCCATAATTTTAATTTTTGTTAACCTAAAGTACTTATTTTTTTTATACTTTCCTAATAATGAGTTTTTCACCACATAGTTAATGTGTGCAGTTCCCTGGCTGAAATTACAGATTAGTTAATAACTTAAATAATTAATATACTTTTAAGAGTTTAAATGTTAATTTTTTATAGTTTTAGCACTTTAAATTATTATAAACAATGAAAAAATTATTTGTACTCGGGTTATTATTAAGTGGTTTTGCCATAAATGCACAGAGTAATTCCGATTTATTAAAACATTATGAAGCTTATTATAAGCAAATGAAGAAACAGGGTGATGTGCAGGGTATCATAAATGCCATGACACATTTAAATGTGTTGGCTCCATCTGTTGCAAGAATGGATACGTTGGCTTATATATATATGACTGAAGATAAGTACATGCAAGCCTTAAATACTATTGGTTATGAACGCATCTTGGACGATTCTGATATTGCTATTGAAGTAAAGGCGATTTCCTTAAAAGCGGTGAAACAACCCGATTTGGCTATTGCGCAATTTGAAGAAATGTTTAAGCGTAACCCTAATGCTTTAGTGGCTTATGAGTTGGCAGAGCTTTATTTGCAAACGCAAAAGTATCCAGAAGCAGATAAACATATTACTTATGGAATTGCAAATTCTAAAGAGGATATGAAAAAGGCTTTTTATGAAACACAAAACCCGTATGAGGTATCTTTAAAATCGGCTTTTATGTATTTAAACGCGTTGTCTACATATAATAAAGACAAAAAATTAAATATTGATAAGGCTGTTGATATTTTGGATGCCACCTTGAAAGTGTCTCCAAATTTTAATTTAATTCAGTTAACAAAAACCGAATTATTAAGACAGAAACAAGTGTTACAAGCGCAAGAGGCGCAGGCTAAAAAGTAGATGGTATTTTTAATAAAAACAGCCGCCAATATTTTATAATATTGGCGGCTGTTTTTTGTTTTAAGTGGTGCTATTTTAGGGTTTTTCAATAATTATATGGTCGTTTTCAACCTTCTTATTCATTTGTAAGTTTAAATTAGAATAAGCTACCAAAACATCTTGAATATTATTAAGTAATTCGGTTTTACTGGTAGTCGATAAATTCGTTAAACTTTCTAGTTTTAAAATCTTAGTTTCAAGGGCCGATATTCTTGCTAAAATAGACGGGCTATTCACATTTTCTGGGATGTTTAATTTTAAGTTAGAAATTAATTCCTTAACTTCTTTAGCGTTGTTGTTGAAGAAACTTAAATCGGCAGCCTTTATTTTGCTTATAACTTCTGTAAGTTGGTTATATGCTTTCCAGTTTATGGTGAAATCTTCAGTTTTGCTATCTAAAATATAATCGGTGTATTTAATTTTCGAAATGTCTGCGGCCTTTACCAATAGGCTGTCGTTGGTTGTAGTCGTTGTAATGGCGCTTGTTTCTTCACTTTTTTTACAAGAAAAGGCGATAACCAAAACACATAAAATGCTTAATAACTTCATATTCATAACTAAAATGTATCATTAAGAAGCAAAGATATAAGTTTCGTTTCTTTTTTCTATTAGATAGTTAGTAATCATATTCTGAATATTTCAGTTTTAAAATACGATATTATCAATAAAAACTTATTATTTTTGGCAAATCTTTATAATTACAACTTTAAATGAAGTCTAAAATATTAATAATTGGTGCTTGTGGGCAAATTGGGTCTGAATTAACATTTAAACTTAGGGAGTTGCATGGCGATGAAAATGTTATTGCAAGTGATATAAGTTATAGCAATTTAGATATTGTTAATTCAGGAATTTTCGAAATTGTAGATGCTCAAAATTACGCAAGTGTTAAAGTGTGTGTTGAAAAACATAAAATAGATACCGTGTATTTAATGGCCGCTATTTTAAGTGCAACTGGTGAGAAGTACCCTATGAAGGCCTGGGATTTGAATATGGAATCTTTATTTCATGTGTTAAATTTAGCCCGTGCCAAATTTATAAAAAAAGTGTTTTGGCCATCAAGCATTGCGGTGTTTGGTACCACAACGCCCAAAGAATATACACCGCAGTATACCACTATGGAGCCTACTACCGTTTATGGAATTACCAAGCAAGTGGGTGAGCGTTGGTGTGAATATTACCATAACAAATATGGTGTCGATGTGCGTAGTTTGCGTTACCCAGGTATTATTAGTTGGAAAACCTTGCCGGGTGGTGGCACAACAGATTATGCGGTGGAAATTTACCATAAAGCCATTACCGATGGTATATATGATTCCTTTTTAGCTGAAGACACCGAGTTGCCTATGATGTTTATGGACGATGCTATA
This sequence comes from Mariniflexile sp. AS56, assembly GCF_030552475.1. Lineage (GTDB taxonomy): Bacteria > Bacteroidota > Bacteroidia > Flavobacteriales > Flavobacteriaceae > Mariniflexile. Next base: position 76,596 of record NZ_JAUPED010000013.1, read on the forward strand.
AAAGCAACCGTCGATATCATGAAAGCTAAAAAAGATACTATTAAAATACGCTCTTCTTATAATTTAGCAGCCATTAGTTTTACACCAAAAGAGGTGGCGGAATCTATAAAAAAGCAATTACCAGATTTTAAAATCACTTATAATCCCGATTATAGGCAAGAGATTGCTAATAGTTGGCCTCAAAGTATAAACGATTCGTACGCAAGGCAAGATTGGAAGTGGAAGCATCAGTTTAACCTTGAAGACATTACTAAAGAAATGCTTTTGCAGCTTGATAAAAAATATAAAGCAGCGTTAAACAATTCTAAATAATTGTATATTTGGGTAACCCTAAATTCTATTGGTATTATGTTCGATAATTTCATGTTTAACGTTCAATATGGCATCAACCACGTACTTGATATAAAAGCTTACGACCACGTATTATTTCTTATAGTTTTAACCGTGCCTTATATGTTTAAAGATTGGAAACGTGTGTTCCTACTCGTATCCATGTTTACATTAGGGCATACACTATCGCTTGTTTTAGCGGTTTATGGTATTATTAGCGTTCAAGCCTCTATGGTCGAGTTTCTAATACCAATTACCATATTGGTTGTGGCACTGTTTAATGTGTTCACTTCTGGTAAAGGGGCTCAAAAGGAAAAAGTAGGCATCTTATTTTTATCTACCCTGTTTTTTGGACTTATACACGGTTTAGGTTTTGCGCGCGAGTTTAAAATGTTATTAAGCGATTCCGATAGTAAATTAGTACTCTTACTAGAGTTTGCTTTAGGTATCGAGTTGGCTCAAATAATTATTGTCTTTGCTGTTTTATTACTAGGTTACATTATGCAAACCGTATTTAGGTTTAACAAACGCGATTGGATTATGGTAATTTCAGCCATTGTTGTTGGGTTGGTAATTCCTATGATATTAAATAGTCCGTTTTTAGGTTAATTTCTAATTTGGGCGTTACCCTGTCGGGTCGGGCTGTTCGCTGCAAGTCCTCGCTCGTACCTCGCTGTGGGCTTTACGCTACCATCCCTAACGCAATCAGCGTTTCATAGTAAATCTTGTTGTTATTTTCACAAACTTTTCACAAACTTTTACGAACTTGCGTTCTAATTAAAATACGAACCAAGTATCTTCGTTATATTGTTTTGCGTTAGGGATAGTAGTGAAAATCCTTTTGCTTTTTGGCAAAAGATTGTAACGTATAGCCCGACCCGAATAGGTCTGAACATTATTGTTTGAAACTTGAACATGGAATGAGGGTAACGCGCAAATTATAATTAGAATTAATGTCAGAAAAGAAACAGCTTAAATACGATAAAGCCTACTTAAGAATTGCACAAGAATGGGGAAAATTATCCTTCTGTAAACGCAGGCAAGTAGGGGCACTTATTGTAAAAGATAGAATGATTATATCAGATGGGTACAATGGTACACCATCAGGTTTCGAGAATTTTTGTGAAGATGATGAAGGGTATACAAAATGGTATGTGTTGCATGCCGAGGCGAATGCGATTTTAAAAGTAGCGGCTTCAACACAATCCTGCAAAGGTGCTACCTTGTATATTACCATGTCACCTTGTAAAGATTGCAGCAAGCTTATCCACCAAGCGGGTATTGTGAAAGTTGTTTATCACGAAGGTTATAAAGATGATTCTGGTTTAAAGTTCTTAGAAAAAGCGGGTATTGAATTAAAACAAATTGAAGAATTAGAAGCCTAATGCCATATAGAAAAAAATATTTACCCTTAATAATAGGCGTAGCTATTGCTGCGGGCATTTTTGTTGGAGGCAAGCTGAACTTTAGCGATGTGCCCGATAAATTATTTTCAAAAAACAGTAAAAAAGATAAACTTAACAGGCTTATAGATTACATTGATTACGATTATGTAGACGATGTGAATACGGATAGTATTGTAGATGTTACGGTAAATGGTATTTTAGAAAACCTAGACCCACATTCGGTATACATTCCTAAAGAAGAAATGCAAAGTGTTGCCGAAAACATGAAAGGCGACTTTGTGGGTATTGGTATTAGTTTTTATCCGTACCGCGATTCTATAGCGGTAATACGCTCTATTGAAGGTGGTCCAAGTGCTAAAGCGGGCATAAGAGGTGGTGATCGTATTGTGATGGCAGATGGTGATACCCTTTTTGGTAATACCTTAAACGATGGCCAGTTGGTAAACAAATTAAAAGGGCCGTTAAATAGTAAAGTCAACCTTAAAGTATTTAGAAAAGGAGAACCGAAATTATTAGATTTCACTGTAAAGCGCTCGTACATTCCAATAAAAAGTGTAGATGCTGCTTATATGCTGACAAGTAAATTGGGATATATAAAAATTAACCGTTTTGCAGAAAGTACTTATAAAGAATTTAAAAAGAGTTTAGATAAATTGCTCGATTTAGGTGCTACCGAATTAGCACTCGATTTACGTGATAACCCAGGTGGTTTTTTAGGTATTGCAGAACAAATTGTAGATGAGTTTTTAGAAGATGATAAACTGATTTTGTTTACCAAAAATAAACGCGGTAACATCGAGAAAAGTTATGCTACCGATAAAGGTGATTTTGAAAAAGGTAAGTTATTTGTGCTTATAAACGAAAACTCAGCTTCAGCGAGTGAGATTGTTGCAGGTGCATTGCAGGATAATGATAAAGGGACTATTATTGGACGTCGCTCTTACGGTAAGGGCTTGGTGCAACGTGAAATGGATTTGGGAGATGGCAGTGCAGTACGTTTAACGGTGTCCAGATATTATACGCCAACAGGGCGCTCTATTCAGCGTCCATACGCTAAAGGAAATAAAGATTATTACGACGAGTATTTTGAACGACTTGATAGTGGTGAACTTCTAGATCCAGAAAAAATACAAGTAGCCGATTCTTTAAAATATAAAACACCGAAAGGGAAAATTGTATATGGCGGCGGCGGTATTATACCAGATGTGTTTGTGCCTATAGATAATAGTATGCAAAATGAAACACTTACCTTTTTACAGCGTCGTGGTTTTATTGGTTATTTTGTATTTGAAAGTTTAGAAAAAGACAGGAAGCTTTATAATGGTATTAAAAGACAAGCGTTTATAGATACCTATGAAGTGCCAGAGAAAATGGTTTACGCATTTCAAGAATATTTGAATATAAGAACTGAATCGCAATTAACCTTCGTGGCTTATCATGAAGAGGTGAAGCAATATATAAAAGCAACATTGGCAGACCAGCTTTATGGTGTTGGTGCTTTTGAGGAAGTTTTTAATCAACGTGATATTATGATTGAAGAAGTTGTTGAGCTGAGTAATGGCAAGAAATAGCCTTTTGGTTTTAAATTTCAATTTTATCATGCACTTTCACGTGCTTTCCATCATTCCAAAGTGTTAAAATATCGGTAGCAACATGGGCGCCACTACCTGCGCAAATAGCAAACTGACTGCGCCAACCAGCTAAAGAACCTGCAACATATTAATTGTCTTCAATTAAGTGGTCTGTGTTTTTTAACCAAATACGGTCTTTTTCAATCGCAGCTCTAGGGTGTGGTTCCGTAAAGGGTTCTAAACCTTTAATGGTCATTAAATTGGTGTAACCAACCGCTATGACTACTGTTTTGGCTTTGTGGGTATGCTTGTTGGTTTTTACATTAAAAATTCCGTCTTGTTTTGAAATCTCTAAAACTTTTTCGTTTTCAATGTGTTCAACTTGTGGGTATAAGGCTTTCAATTGTTCTTTGCCTTCATTTAAAATAGATTCACCCGTAGTTCCTGGTGCTAAACCAAGTACATTATTAAAGAGTGCTGTTTGTAGGTGCGATGTTTTTTGGTGTACAATAATACCAATATGTTTGTTTTCGGCAAAAGGCTTGTTTTTTGCTGATCCTAAAATTAAAGCGCATTGTAATCCTGCTGCACCACCACCTATTATTAAAGCGTCGAACATTATCTGCGTCCTTTTACTTTAGCTTCAATACGTTTTGATACTCTTAAAATAAGCATCATGAGAATGGTGCAAAGTCCAGCAAGAATAGTGATTAAGGCAATCATGCTTTCGCCTTCAAAAGGTGCTTCAAAATTTATTTGAGTAACGTTGAATCCTATAAGCGCTAAAGCAAGCACGCTAATTACAATAGTTATAATCTTCATCTGTATGTGTGTTATATAATTTCAAATAAGGCTTTAATATTATGTGCAAAAAGTTTAACCGCAATGGCAAGTAGAATCACACCAAATACTTTTCTAACAATGCTAATCCCGTTCTGTCCTAAAAAGCGTTCAATGGTTTTTGATGTTTTCAAAACAATAAAAATAACAATTACGTTTAGTATGATGGCTACTATAATGTTTTCGGTTTTAAATTCAGCTCGTAATGATAAAAGCGTGGTTAAACTACCAGGTCCTGCAATAAGTGGGAATGCTAAAGGAAACACAGAAGCGGTATCTGCAGTATGCTCTTCGTGCTTGTAAAGGGTGATTCCTAAAATCATTTCTAATGCAATAAAAAATAAAATAAACGATCCGGCAACGGCAAACGAATTCACATCAATGCCAATAAGGGTTAAAATGCTTTTTCCTAAAAACAAGAACGCGACCATGATGATTCCAGAGATAATGGCTGCCTTTCTGCTGTTAATTTCGCCTACTTTTTTGCGTAAATCTATTATAATAGGAATATTTCCAATAATATCTACCACGGCAAATAATATCATAAAAGCAGTAAATATTTCTTTAAAATTAAGTTGCATTTTTGCGGTTTTTACATTTTGTTACAAAAGTATAGGATTGTTGGCAATAACTATGGTATTAAAAGCTAAAGTTTAGCTATTTTTGCCCCTTACTATTAATTAGAGGATATGTTTCAATTAGGAAAAACCATCGTTTCAGAAGAAATTATTGAGAAGGATTTTATGTGCAATTTATCGGCGTGTAAAGGTGCTTGTTGTATTGACGGCGATGCGGGTGCTCCTTTAGATAAAGAGGAGGGCGATATTTTAAAAGAAATATACCCTAAAGTAAAGCCTTTTTTGAGAAAAGAAGGTATTAAAGCCATCGAAGAACAAGGTGTTTTTATAACAACGGAAGATGGTGATTTAGAAACGCCTTTAATTAATGGAGCCGATTGTGCTTATGTGATTTTCGATAAAAAGAAAGTGGCATTGTGTGCTATTGAAGAAGCTTATAATCAAGGGGAGATTTCTTGGAAAAAACCAGTATCCTGTCATTTATATCCAGTAAGAGTTCAAGAATACACAGAATTTTCGGCAGTGAATTATAATAAGTGGGAAATTTGCGACGACGCCTGTACGCTTGGAAAAGAATTGCAAATTCCAGTATATAAATTTGTTAAAGAAGCGTTGATTAGAAAGTTTGGAGCGGACTGGTATTCGGAGTTAGAGAAGGTTGCTAACAAGTCTAAATAACTAAAAAAAAACCGCCAAAACACCTTTAAAATAAGGCGTTTAAAACTAAAAAACTTATTTTTTCCTGTAAACTTTTTGAAAATCCAAAAAGTCTAATTTATTGAAAAACAGAAATTTAACACTTTTTTTTTGTAAACTTCGTTTTGTTTATAAAATGTTTAATTGTTAAAAACTTGTTGACAATGTTTATAACTATAGCTTTCATTATCTATAGCATTTTTCAATCTTTGTTGTTCCCAAAATCGACATCGATTTTCGTCTAATATTTAATTAAAAAAAACCAAAAAAATGTCTCAGACCATAGAACCCATTCTTCAAGAAAACAAAGATCGTTTTGTTATTTTTCCTATCCAACATCATGATATTTGGGAATGGTATAAAAAATCGGAGGCTAGTTTCTGGACTGCAGAAGAAATTGATTTACATCAAGATCTTACCGACTGGAAAAACAAATTAAATGATGATGAGCGTTATTTTATAAAACACATCTTAGCATTTTTTGCAGCTAGTGATGGTATTGTAAATGAAAACTTAGCAGAAAACTTTGTAAACGAAGTACAGTATAGTGAAGCGAAATTCTTCTACGGGTTTCAAATCATGATGGAAAACATCCATAGTGAAACCTATTCGCTTTTAATTGATACTTATGTAAAAGACGAAAAAGAAAAAGACCTATTGTTTAATGCTATTGATAATTTTCCTGCTATTAAGAAAAAAGCAGATTGGGCATTAAAATGGATTGATTCTCCAAGTTTTGCAGAGCGTTTAATTGCCTTTGCAGCGGTAGAAGGTATTTTCTTTTCAGGTGCATTTTGTTCTATTTTCTGGTTAAAGAAAAGAGGTTTAATGCCAGGTTTAACTTTTTCTAACGAATTGATTTCTCGTGATGAAGGTGTTCATGCCGATTTTGCAGTGCACTTACATAACAAACACTTAATTAATAAAGTACCAAAAGAACGTATTAGAGAAATTTTGGTTGATGCTTTAAATATTGAGCGTGAGTTTATTACCGAGTCTTTACCCGCTAGTTTAATTGGTATGAATGCGAAATTAATGTCTCAGTATTTAGAATTTGTAACCGATAGATTGTTAAGCGAATTAGATTGTGAAAAAGAATACAACACAAGCAATCCTTTCGATTTTATGGATATGATTTCGTTACAAGGAAAAACCAATTTCTTTGAAAAACGTGTGTCTGAATACCAAAAAGCTGGTGTTCTTAATAAAGAAGAAGATAAAGATAAATTTACTTTTGATGCCGATTTCTAAATATTAGAATCCGTTAAAAGATAAGCTTACTAAAATTTATAAAAGTGTTTTCTCATGCGCTTTTGCTGAAGTGATTTCAGTGAAATGAGAGTTTAAGAAATTTTTATTAATCCAACTAAACCACTAAGTACTAGGCTATTTACTAATTAGCCCGTATTTGGAATAATCAACTAACCGTTTTTCTGAAGGTGTATCAGAAAAACTTAAAAACAGTGTAAAGTATGTATGTAGTAAAAAGAGATGGCAGAAAAGAACAGATTATGTTCGACAAAATTACCGCAAGGGTACGTAAATTATGTTACGGGTTAAACGAATTAGTCGACCCATTAAAAGTAACTATGCGCGTTATTGAAGGTTTATACGATGGTGTTACCACCAGCGAACTTGATAACTTAGCTGCTGAAATTGCTGCAACCATGACTACGGCGCATCCAGATTATGCGCGTTTAGCGGCAAGAATTTCTGTTTCTAACTTACATAAAAACACTAAAAAGACCTTTAGTGAGGTTATGCATGATTTATACACATACGTAAACCCGAGAACGGGTAAAGACGCATCGCTTTTGGCTGATGATGTTTACGAAATGATCATGAAAAATAAAGATGTTTTAGATTCTACCATCATTTATAACCGTGATTTTGGTTATGATTATTTTGGATTTAAAACTTTGGAACGTTCGTATTTATTGAAGTTAAACGGTAAAATTGCTGAGCGTCCACAACACATGTTAATGCGTGTAGCCGTAGGGATTCATTTAAACGACATCGAGTCGGTTATTGAAACTTACGAGCTTATGTCTAAAAAATATTTTACACACGCTACACCTACACTTTTTAACTCAGGTACACCAAAACCACAAATGTCGTCATGTTTCTTATTAACCATGAAAGATGATAGTATTGATGGTATTTACGATACATTAAAACAAACAGCCAAAATTTCCCAATCTGCAGGAGGTATTGGTTTAGCGATACACAACATTCGTGCTACAGGAAGTTACATTGCTGGTACAAACGGAACATCAAACGGTATTGTGCCTATGCTAAAAGTATTTAACGATACGGCACGTTATGTAGATCAAGGTGGCGGAAAACGTAAAGGAAGTTTTGCAATGTATATTGAAACATGGCATGCTGATATTATGGATTTCTTAGACCTAAAGAAAAACCATGGTAAAGAAGAAATGCGTGCGCGTGATTTATTTTATGCGATGTGGATTTCAGATTTGTTCATGGAACGTGTGCAAGAAGATGGTCTATGGACTTTAATGTGCCCGAATGAGTGCCCTGGTTTAGATGAGGTGCATAGTGCGGTTTTTGAAGCTTTATATTTAAAATACGAAGCGGAAGGAAAAGGACGTAAAACAATCAAGGCACGTGAACTTTGGGAGAAAATATTAGAATCTCAAATTGAAACAGGTACGCCATACATGTTGTATAAAGATGCGGCTAACCGTAAATCGAATCAACAAAATTTAGGAACCATCCGTTCTTCAAATTTATGTACAGAGATTATGGAGTACACATCTCCAGATGAGGTTGCTGTATGTAATTTGGCATCTATCGCATTACCTATGTTTGTTAAAAATGGTGAGTTCGACCATAAAGAATTGTTCCGTATCACAAAACGTGTTACAAAAAACTTAAACAGAGTTATTGATAGAAATTACTACCCAGTAATTGAAGCTGAAAACTCTAACATGCGTCACAGACCAATTGGTTTAGGGGTGCAAGGATTGGCAGATACGTTTATTCTATTGCGTATGCCTTTTACAAGTGATGAAGCTAAAAAATTAAATAAAGATATTTTTGAAACGCTTTATTTTGCAGCAGTTACTGCAAGTATGGAAGAAGCGAAGGCCGATGGTGCTTACCAAACTTATGAAGGTTCTCCAATAAGTAAAGGGGAATTCCAATACAACCTTTGGGGCTTGAAAGATGAAGAATTAAGCGGCAGATGGGAATGGGCAAAATTACGTAAGCAAGTATTAAAGCATGGTGTGCGTAACTCGCTTTTAGTAGCGCCCATGCCAACAGCTTCTACATCTCAAATTTTAGGAAATAATGAGTGTTTTGAACCTTATACATCTAACATTTATACACGTCGTGTATTATCTGGAGAGTTTATTGTTGTAAACAAGCATTTATTAGAAGATTTAGTAGACTTAGGTTTGTGGGATGATAACTTGAAACAAGACATTATGAGAGCGAATGGATCTGTTCAAGGTATTGACATCATTCCTCAGGACATTAAAGACCTATACAAAACTGTTTGGGAATTAAGCATGAAAGATATTATTGATATGAGTCGCCATAGAGGATACTTTATCGATCAGTCACAATCGCTTAACTTATTTATGGAAGGTGCTACCATGGCTAAATTAACGTCTATGCACTTTTACGCATGGAAAAGCGGCTTAAAAACTGGTATGTATTATTTACGTACTAAGAGTGCTGTAGATGCTATTAAATTCACCTTAAAGACGTCTAAAAAAGAAGAGTCGTTACCAGAAGCGGTTGAAGTAGTAAACCAAGCCGTTGCAACCGAAGAGAAAAAGCAAGTAGCAGAACAAACAGCTGCGAAGTTAGCAAAAACACAAGCTCCGGAAATTGAGCCTATGAGTGCTGAAGAAATGAAAGCATTAATAGCGCAAGCAAAAGAAGCAGAAGGAGATGATTGTTTAATGTGTGGCTCTTAATTGGCACATATTTCAAATAATACATAAAAAAAAGCACCTCGATTGAGGTGCTTTTTTTATACTATAGTTTCAATACTATTATTTGTATTGACACAGATATGATGTTTGTACAGATACTTTAACTTGAAATTTTTGGTTAGCATCTATTTCATAAGCTTCACCAGCTTTATAAGTAACCCACTCGCTGTTTCCTGGTAACTTAACAGTCATTTCTCCTTCAATCACATTCATAGTCTCGTGTTTAGAAGTTCCAAATTCATATTCTCCAGGATTCATAACGCCTAAGGTAGAATTACCTGTTGCCGATGTGTAGCCTAAAGATTTTACATTACTATCAAAATACTCGTTTGCTGAAATCATTATATTTAATTTAAATTTATACAAAAGTAAATAATTTATAGAAACAACAAAGCCATCTTGAATAAGATGGCTTTGTTGTTTCTATTTAAAGAACCTTAACTTATTTAGATTCTGTTGGGTTTTGTACCAAAGTGGCTGGTTTAACCGAACTATCGTGGGCGTTATGATATTCTTCTAAAAGATTCATAGTCGCGTTTAATAAATCTTTAGTTTCTAATAATAAACTAAAATAAAGCGTGGTGTTTTTAGGACTCGACTCTTCCGTACGGGTACGTTCCACTTGCTTTTGAATTTTAGAAGTTACTAAGCCTAAAATTTCTTGTTTTCTTCCTAAAATAATACCTATTTCTTCAAAAGAACTAGAATTAAATGCTTTTTGCGTGTTATTAAAGAAAGTTTCAAAACGCTCATCAACTTCTTTCAATTCTTTTATTTGATTGAATTTAAGTTTCTTGTGATTGTTTTGAACGTGTTTATGACTCACCTTCGTAATATACTCTAAAGATTGAGTCATATCTTGAAGGTATCCTAAAATGTGAATGTAAAAATTACTAGCACCTAAACTAGATTCATCTAAATTCTTAATAAAATAGAAGATGTTATCACGCAATTCATCTACTTCGTCAGATAATTTTACAATTTGTTTTTTATTCTTTTTCAATAAAGCTAAATCTTGCTTCGCCAATCCATTAATAGCATTGGTGTATATTTTATTACCACGTTTTACAACATTAGCAATGTTTTTAGCACTTTCATAAATCACACCTTGAATAGAGCTGCTTTCCGCTTTTGTTAAGCTGTCTTCCGCTTTTGCTTCTTTAGATTTTTTTCTGTGTGAAATATAGTTTCTAACCAATAATAAGGCTGCTACTAATAATAATACCGGAACCATAACTTCTACGTTCCAATTTAATAAATAAGCGATAACTGCTGCTGCAACAAAGGCGATAATAGCTGTGAAAAACCAACCACCAATAACATTTAAAACACCTGCAACTCTGTAAACCGCACTTTCTGCACCCCAAGCTCTATCGGCCAAAGAAGATCCCATAGCAACCATGAACGTTACGTATGTTGTAGATAATGGCAATTTCATAGAGGTTGCGATTGATATAAGAATGGCAGCAACCATTAAATTTACCGCTGCACGTACCATATCGAAAGCTGGTAATTCGTGTGTTTTAGATTTTGCTAAATTGATAACAGGTTTTTCAAACTGTTTTTCAATTTTATCTTGCCAAGTTTTTGGTAATATATAAGAAGACATTTCTGAAAGACCTAATGCCAATCTCACAAAACCACGAGATAAAAAGTTAGGTTGAAAACGTTCTTTTCCGTCACCTTCTCTTGATAAGTTAATTTCAGTTTCCGTCACATTTTTTGCTTTTTTAGAAAACCATAAGGTAGCAACCATTACGAAACCAGCAATAACTAATAAAATAGTAGGTGTTGGTACTTTATCGGCAAGGAAGCCCATGCTAAATGCTTCTGGAGCAATACCAGATCCAGCCCAAGCTGTATAAGATTGCCATCCAGCAATAGGAACACCAATAAAATTAACTAAATCATTTCCTGCAAATGCTAATGCCAATGCAAAGGTACCAATGATGATAATTAATTTGTAAATGTTTGTTTTTGTAAAAGTGATTAAAGCATAAGAAAGAGAAGACCATAAAGCAAGACTACAAAGAATAATGAAAGCCACTTGGTTTTCTAAAAATTCTTTAATAGTTGACCCTCCAATAATATCAAAACTTTGTTTTGCAAATGCGGTACCACCAATACCTTTCATGAAGATGAAATAGGTGATAGATGTAATGGCAAAACCTCCAAAAAGAGCACCTACCCAATTGGCTTTCTTTTCAAAATTGTATGATAATAATAGCCTAGTAACCCACTGAATTAAAGCACCCACAGAGAATGCGACGACGACCGAGAGCAGAATACCAAAAATAATTTCGGTTGCTTTGGACGTGTTTATATAACTAACTACATCGCTAAATGTACCACCATCATGACCAATTTTAATAAGGGCCATTGCGACAGACGCTCCTAATAATTCGAAAACAATGGAAACGGTTGTAGAAGTAGGCATCCCTACGGTGTTGAAGAAATCTAATAATAGAATGTCTGTTATCATAACCGCCATGAAAATAATCATGATCTCGTTAAACATGAATTCATGCGGGTTGAAAATACCTTTTCGGGCTACTTCCATCATTCCGCTAGAAAATACAGCTCCAACGGCAACACCAACACTGGCCACTATCATAATAGTTTTAAATGAAACACCTTTGGAACCAATGGCAGAATTCAAGAAGTTAACAGCATCGTTACTAACACCAACTACTAAGTCGGCTATAGCTAATACCGCTAGGGCAATTATCATCAATAAGTAAATATTATCCATAATTATATATAAAAATAAGTTTGCAAATATCTTATGTATTTTAGTTTGCTAAGTTACGTAATTGTTATGTTTTATTAGAAGTGAATGTCAAATTGTAATCTGTACATCAGTTTGTCATTAGCTCCAAAATCTAAATAACTGATATCTGATTGTACCTTAAGCTTATGCCCAACGATATATCTTGAAACTCCTACAGTATATTGAGTCTCTATATCGCGTCCTGTTATGATTTTGTTGTAAGCAATGTTTGTGTAACGGCCAGCAACTTCCCAATTGTTTTTAAATAAATACCCTGCTTGCAGGTTTAAACCGTTCCCTACTTGAACTTCAGCTCCAGTTAAAGAACCGTCTGTGTTTTTTGCATAAGCGTCTTTAGCGTCTCTTTTTGCGTATTCACCCATAAAAGAAAAACCATGGTATTTAAACATACCATCTACATACAATGTGTTTATATTGGTTTCGAAAAAACCTGCGTCGTTTACCATGTAAGAGCCTTGGTTACTACGGCTTTTAACAGCGTTGTTATTAAAGTCGTAAGCAACTGCTAAGGCAAGTTTTGGTGTTTCTTCTCTTTTTAAGTCACTACCAGAATAATCGCCTTCACTTTTAAATTCGCCAAAAGGTAATAATTCAACACGCGTGGTGTATTGGTGGCCACCTAAATTTCCTGTGGTAATATTTCGCCCTTCACCTTGAGCTAAAGAGAAAATTTCTTTTACAACAAATTGATCTGTTAAGTTAAACTGGTGTAATAATTGGAAACCCATATCTCGGTCTATGGTAAAACGGCTGTTAAGTAACGAGCGGTCTACAAATTGCATGTTTCCAGAAGAAATAACACGTTCTCTATTTCCAGGTAGTTTTGTTTGGCCAAACCATAATTGAAAGTTTTTAGCGAAATGCCATTTTACCACCGCATCGAGTATGTATCTTGGTGCGTTTCCTGTGTAAACAGACCCACCAGATAAATCGTCGTTAGAAAGGCCTAATTCTAATTTGTATTCTAATTTTGGAGAGTATGCAAAGCCTTCAAACTTTAATCGTGCTCTTCTTACTGTAAATTCAGATTGAGGGTCAATGTATTTTCCATCTTGATTGTCCCAATCTACTACAGTTAAAAATTGCATTCTTGCCGCGACTTTCATGGTCCAAGAACTGTCTTTACCTACTAGATTAAAAATTCCTTTTCCGAATTTGGGTGCTTCAATTTCTTGAGCGTTCATTGTAAAAGCCGTTAGAATGGCTAGTGCTACTAATCGTAATTTCATGTTGCTATTAATTTTTGTCGGTGCAAATAACCAACTTCAATGTTAACTGAATGTTTCCTGATTATTAACTTTATAACAAAAAAAAAGCTGCCTCGGCCAAAGGCAGCTCATTAGAAATCATGATAATGTAGTCGACAAAAACTAATAGATTATATGAAAAACTAATTGTTTTGTCTTAAGACACTGCGAATATCTAGGTTTAAGATGAGTTCATTGTAATATTAATATTAACTAATTATTAATAATCCCAATGTTAAATTTAACATTAGGAATTAGTTGATAATCAGATGTTTATAATATCAATGTTACCATAACGTTAAGAACGTGTTGTTTTAAGGTTACCAAATTTGTATATTTGGTATATAATGTTAAAACCCCCATAATTATGAAGAAATTTATTTTATTTTTTGCCTTTTTAATTACTGTGGTTTCTTTTGGACAACAAAAGAGAGATTTAAAACTTAACAAAGACACTAATTTAATTGAAGTGGTTTATTATCATGACAATGATGTTGTAAGTCAAACTGGAACTTACACAACAGATGGTAAATTACAAGGTGAGTGGTTGAGTTTTGACACAGCAGGCAAAAAAATTGTTTCTGGAAATTATGATAATGGAAAAAAAGTCGGCAAATGGTTTTATTACACAAATGAAACCATTAAAGAAGTAGATTACAGCGCTAATGCTATAGCGAGTTTAAAAGAGTCTCAAATTAATTAAGAGATTGTTTAAATGAAATAACTAAATAGAAAAGCATCCCAATTAGGGATGCTTTTTTTGTTACTAAGTGTTTTATATAAACTATTGTTTTTGAATTTTTGTTGCCCAAGATGGTAAAGTAGCACCGTTCCCTGCACCAGTTTCAGAAGTTACGTAAGCAGCAGTTGTGTTGCTTGTGCTTACAAAGTTAGATCCGTTTACTTTAAAGTCGCCCGCATCAATTCTTGCAGTGGCACCAGAACCAGAATCTAACTTAGCGAATGTATCAATTCCAGAAACAAATAAGTTAGTGTAAGTTTGTTTTCCACCACCTTCTTTAAAGTTGATTGCTTGTTCTGAAGCTGTAAATTTAGCATCTGCACCTTTTACAATCGTTACATTGATTAGTTTAGCATCTGTCATAGGTATTGCAACATCGTTATCGCCGTTGTTTGAACCTTCAATACCAGCTTTTGTGATTCCTGAAATGTAAACATTGGTAATAGTTCCTTGAAAACCATCAGCAAAATCTAAAGAATCATCATAAGAATTGATAATTACTAAGTTTGAAGCATTTACAGCACCACCAAAAAACTCGATACCATCATCACCACTTTCATAGGTATAAATATTAGAAACTTCAGTTCCGCTACCAACACCAAAGAAAGAAACACCGTTAAATTCTTTAGAAGGAGAAAATTTAGAGCCTGTATATTCAATTCTTAAGAAATTTATTTTTCCTGAAGAATCGGCATTGTTGTTTCCGCCGTAGCTTAAACCTCCAACTTCAGATGTTCCGTTATCGCCTGTGTTTACTTTCGCGTCACCACAAATAATTAAACCTCCCCAATCACTTTCTTTAGGGTCTGCTTTACCAGATGTCATAACCACAGGGTTGTTAGATTCACCATTAATGTTAATAGTAGCACCTCTTTCTACTGCAATATATAAAGCAGTTTCGGCTACAGTCACATCGGTTTTAATAGTTGTTCCAGCAGGAATGGTTAAAGTAGCGCCAGATCTTACCACCAATGCACCAGATAAAGTATAGGTTTGTGATGGGTCTAAAGTTACCGAGCCATCATTAATGTCGCCTTTTAAATCATCTACTTTTAACTCGAAAGTACTTTTTGGAGTCGATGGGTTGTTGTCATCAGTACAACTTGTAAAAGCAAGTGTTACGATTGCTGCTATTGCTAAAATTGATTTTTTCATTTTGAATATTTTTGTTTTATTTTATGTGGCAAAGAAAGCGACATACTGTTTTTAAGGAGTTAAGCATGTATTACCTTGTTGTTAAGTATTCCTACTAAAAACAGGGCTTAGTTAACATAAAATTTACATGAATGAGTGCAAAAAATAAAAAGGTGATTGATACGAAATCAATCACCTTTTTTTCACTTTAAATATGGGGCTTTTTAAAACTTATACTCTAGTGATATTTTGAAATTTGAACCAACTTGGTACGAACTCACTAAAACATCTGGCGTTGTACTACCTGATACTTTGCTTTGTTCTAAAATACGTTTGTAAGTTGGGTTTAAAATGTTTTTATAAGACAGACCTAGTTTTAGATTTTCAGATAAATTAGACTTTATAATGAAGTCTAATTTATTGATGGATTTATCAACCATGTTACCTTTGCTTTGTGTTCCAATAACTGCTAGTTTATCTGAAAAATACGCATAGGCTAAGGTGGCTGTAATGTCTTTGTTTTCTGAAAACTCTTTTAAAAAGGTGATATCAGCATTTGCTAACATATCTGAAGCGCCCGATAATTTTGCGTCATCAAACGTGAAGTTCGCACCAAATCCGTTTTCTTGAAATACTTTATCAGGGTCTAAATCTTGGTTGTGATAAATGTACGATCCGTTAATCCCAAAAGATAATTTGTCTTTTAAATCGTTGTCTTTTTCAACTTCAAAAATATTTTTTCTTAATTCTAATTCAATACCCACGGCGATGGCCATTTCTCCTGTATTGGCATAGGTGATGTTACCTGAAGATGAATTGGTAAACATTTCGTTTATGGGGTTTTGAATTAATTTTCCGAAAGCAGTAGCCGAAACCAGTTCGCCGTTACTCGGGAAATATTCCCAGCCTAAATCGGCATTGTAGTTAGTTGAAGCATACAAGTTCGGGTTTCCTTCATAATCTTGAGTTACTTCCTGGAACAGTAATTTCACCTTTTCTTTAAATTGAGGCAGGGTGTAAGTTTTACTTGCTGCGAACTTTAAATTTTGAGTATCGTTTAACTTGTATTTCGCGGTTAAGCTAGGTAAAAAGTTTACAGGTGCATAGTTGGACGTACCGCCATTTGGAACCAATGACGTTTCATAATAAACATTTTGGTTTAACTGTTCAAATCGTGCGCCAACAATGGCGGATAGTTTTTCGGTTACTTGATATTGTAAAGTTCCGTATAGCGCATGTACATCTAAATTACCCGTGTAAAGTTGTGGGATCTCACTCGATCTATCACCCGTAGACGTATTGAAATACGCATTTCCTAAATAGGTGTCCACATCATGAATGCCATCAACGGGGAACGTAATTTTGTTTGCTACTGGGAAATAGGCATATTGTTGTGAATTGAAATTGATATCTTTCATTTTACCAGAATAGCCTAAAGTGAATTTTCCTTTAAAGTTGTCATCTTCATCTTTTTGAAAATTATAAGAAGCGGAAACATTTGCAGACAACTCCTTTTCTTCCAAATCTTGAAAATAACGGTGGTTGTGAATACTAGAATCTGTAAAGAATGTGTAGTTTGATGAGCCATCACGCGCAGGAATAAATGTGTTTTGCATGCGGTCTGGAATCACGTTGTTTAATATGCTATAACCAACAGCCCAATTAGCTTCCCACTGTTCGTTAAAGTTGTGTTCACCAATTAATTGGTTTACAAATAACTTTGTTTTATCAAAGGTGCCACGTTTAATAAATCCAGAAATATCACCAGCTCCAGGTGCACCACCATCAAAATTTTGATTTTCACCTTCGTATTCGCTGTAATCTTGTGAACTTGAGTTTAAAAATAACGAAGTGAATAATATAGAGTTACTATTGTTTATTTTATAATCGGCAGAACCCATTACCGTGGTATTGGTGTTGTGCTTATATGATTTTTTGTAGAAGTCTGAATTGATAGTTCCTTGGGCCGTAATACTTCCTCTATCAACACCTTCAATGTATGTGTTATCAGCATCAAATGAAGCCGTAATGAAAGTGCTTAATCGGCTTTCATCACCCAAACTGAATTTTTTTCCACCAGATAATGAATAACTATTGTTTAGTGTATTTTTGCTCGTTGTTCTGTCCCAACTTGTTGCGTAATTGTATGGTAATAATGGGTTGCTTGGTGCGCTTCCAGAGTTAAATCCAAAATACGAAGGGCCATCTTGTAAATAAAAATCATCTACTTTTAAAACATTGCTGTTAGCACCTAAACCAACACCTAAAGTAATGTAAGGGGCGCCCGTGAATTTTTTAGAGTGAATATCAATATTAGCACCACCAAAATCGGCATAATTTTGAGCTTCGAATGTTTTACTAATGGCAACATATTCTACAATATCTGTAGAAAAAATATCTAAATTAATATTTTTGTTTGATGGGTTGTTCGATGGTAATGGTAAACCATTTAAGGTTGTAATGTTATAGCGGTCACCCAAACCTCTCACAAAAATACTACCCGTGCCTTCTTGTTTAGAAATACCACTTATTTTGGTGACTGCGGTAGCGACATCGCTAACCCCTTTTCTTGAAAGTTCATCGGCACCAATAGAGGCTTTAAAACTCACGGCTTTCTTTTGGTCTAGTAACAAAGCTGTTTCGCTTTCTCTTTTTGTGGTGGTGGTAATAACAACTTCCGCTAAAGATGCGGCACTAGCAGCCATAGGGACATTCACTTCCGTTGTTTTATTTGCTATAATAGTGACAGGGATTTGCTGTGTTTCGTAACCAACAAAACTAACGAATAAGGTATAAGCGCCTGCTTCTAAATTTTCGATGCGGTAGGTGCCATCAATGTCAGATGTGGTTCCTTTGGTCGTACCTTTTATTAATACGTTTGCAAAAGCCAAAGGCTCATCATTATATTCTTTGTCGGTTAATATTCCAACCACAGCACCCGTGTTTTGACTGTATGATATTGTTGCTATAAATAGCAGAAACAATAGGGGTAATCTTTTCATTTTTTCTTAGTTTTTATCTGGTGCAAAGAACGAAACACAAAATGAATAGGGTGTTATGTGTAAGTTAAACAACGGTAACAAAAGGGTTATCTAAACGTTACCGAATCGTTGATTTATAAACCTTAATTTAACATTGATTTTTTTAAAATGAAAAGGGATGAGCTCTAATATAATAGGGGATTCAATTTCTATTGAAAACAAAAAAATCTATCCGTTTAAGAATAGATGGTATGAAGTAGAAAGTGTTGTTGTTTTACGTTATTGCGAGGTACGAAGCAATCTGTAAGTCGTTAATAATTAATCAATAATTTATTTCACTGCGTTCGTAACACCTATTTCTCATCCACATTTGCCATACTAGTAAGCATCGCTAATTCATCCAATGAAATTGTGCTTGCAGATAGAGATACTTTAATTTCAGTCGCTTCTAAATCAGTTACATGTACGTTAATTTCTTTGGTTTCGTAACCCGCAAAACTGCAAACCAGGGTGTAATCGCCGGCTTTTAGGTTTTCAAAAATAAACAAACCCGTTAAATCGGTGTTTAAGGTTGTCGCAGTTCCTTTAATAGAAACATTTGCAAGTACCAAAGGCGCATTGTTTACTTCGTTGTCTAAAACCTTACCAATTATGAAACCTGTATTTTGACCAAAAGATAAAGCGGTAAAAAGTAAAAGAGCGGTGTAAATTAGTTGTTTCATAATGCGTTTCTATTTAACAATGCAAAAAAAGTGAAACGGCTTCAATGCTGTGTTATCTAAACATTAAACAACAGTCATTAAAATGTTATCTTAATGTTACCAGATTTTCAATTCTAGTTTTGCCGAATTTAGTTATCTTGCCCGTGCTTAAAATTTAACAATGAACTGGGAACAATTACTATCTTTAAAACGCTTTGGCGACACGAATAAACGCATACGAAAAGAACAAGACGAAACCCGTTTGGGATTTGAAGTCGATTACGATCGTGTTATTTTTTCGTCGGAATTTAGAAGCTTACAAGATAAAACCCAGGTGATTCCCTTATCTGAAACCGATTTTGTACACACCCGTTTAACCCACAGTTTAGAAGTAAGCGTTGTGGGGCGTTCTTTAGGGCGTTTGGTTGGAAAAAAATTATTGGAAAAACACCCGCATTTACAAAGCGTACATGGTTACCAAGCGAACGATTTCGGAGCGATTGTGGCTTCCGCAGCATTGGCGCACGATATTGGAAACCCGCCTTTTGGACATTCCGGAGAAAAAGCCATTGGCGAATTCTTTAAAACAGGACTAGGTAAACAGTATAAAAGCCAATTAACAGACAAGGAATATCAAGATTTATGCGATTTTGAAGGAAACGCGAACGGTTTTAAAATTTTAACCGAAAGTAGAGTAGGTAGAAGCGGTGGTTTACGCCTTAGTTATGCTACTCTTGGGGCTTTTACCAAGTACCCAAAAGAATCTTTGCCTAAAAAACCAACCTCTCATATAGCCGATAAAAAATATGGCTTTTTCCAAAGTGAAAAAGAGGCTTATGAGGATATTGCGAACGAACTAGGTTTATTAAAACGTAGCGATAAACACCTGAGTTACGCACGCCATCCACTTGCTTTTTTAGTAGAAGCTGCCGATGATATTTGTTACACCATCATCGATTTTGAAGATGGCATCAACTTAGGTTTAATACAAGAGGAATTTGCTCTAGAATACCTGTCTAAAATAATACGCCACAACATCAAGCCCGAAAATTATTATGCGCTTTCTACTAAAGAAGACCGCATTGGGTATTTACGTGCTTTGGCTATAGGTAGCCTAATAAACGAGGCGGTTGATATTTTCATGACTCACGAAGAAGCCATTTTAAGCGGCGATTTCGATTGTGCCTTGTTAGATAAAAGTAAATACGATGCACAAATAAAAGATATTATTAAAATAAGTATCGAAAACATTTACCAATCTACCGAAGTAATTGATAAAGAAATTGCGGGTTATGGGGTTATTAACACGCTATTGAATACCTACACCAACGCGGTTAATAATACCTTTGAAGGTGTGGCATCCAACTACGATAAACTTATTTTAAAAGGCTTACCAAAAAACATTAAAGCAAGCGATTCTAGTTTGTACAATAGGCTTTCAAGCGTGTGTTATCACATCTCATTGCTTACAGATAGCAAAGCCATATTAGAGTATAAAAAAATAAAAGGGATTAGTTTTTAAATAATTTGGGCGTTACCCGAAGGGTCGCGCTTTCCGCTAAATCTTTTTAAAACGTCATTGCGAGGACAAAGGACGAAGCAATCTGTCGAATTTCAGCTCTAACAAACATAGTTGCAATCTGGTTTTAAAAAGGATACCGCTTCAATCGCTAACGCGGAAGTTTGGGGAGGGAATAGGGGGTGTTCGTTTAAGGCCTCGTTTATGAGCTGAAAATAAGCGATAATTTTCGGATAATACACAAGCCGAATTTTTAAATTTTATTAATTATTTTGTTTTTGGAAAGTTGCCAAATTTAAAAATTTGGCGACTTTCCAAAAATGCCTAAGCCTTTGTGTTAGTAACGATTTGCGCTATTTTTTAAATACACTGCTATGTGCTGGCTTTTTCAGTTCGTTTGGTAAATATTCGCTGTATTTTGATTTTAAATAGTCCAAATTTTGTTGGTTGTCCATTAAATTCAGATTCAATTTTTCTTTTATAAACTCGTATCTAGTTCTAGCCTCATTAAGTATATGACCCCAGGTCAAAACGTAAACATCATATGAATTAGTAGCAACTACGTGACCATATTTTCTGTCGGTTTGTTCTAACTCTGATTCAATATCTTGTTTGATGTCTTTAGTTACTAAAAGGAATTTCCATTTGGTTTTTTCTTTTGGAAACCTTTTGTCATTACAGATTCTAGATGCATAAAGTTTTATTTGCATTAGTTCTTCAGCTCCTGCATCAACTTTTGGCTTTTTTAATTCAATTATCAAATTTGTTTTGTGTCCTGGAAGTCCTTGTGGAAATTGTCGCCAAAGACAAACATCTGGAATAATTTGTAGTTCAGTATTTGATTCACTAGCTACAATTTCTTCAAAATCTGTTCTTCCTAAATGATTTAAATATTCTTTTAAAACATTTTTGAGAGTAATATCATCGACTCCATAAGTATATTCATCTCCGAACAACCAAGTTTCATTAACAAGTATCTTATGCAAATGCTTTCTTTCTAAAACATTTTTGTTTAATTCTTTGTTATAAATCAATTCTTCAAGACCATTAATAAAACGTAATCTATTTTTAATCTCTGTCATAGTATCTATAATACTTGACAAAGAGGTTTCTTCTAAAATCTCAACAAGCTCATCTCTTTTTTCATCTGGCAATTCAATTACCTCTGTTAAAATTCTTTGAAGAGAAGAAGAATCCTTTTCTAATGCCTCTTTGATTAATGAGAGTGTGAATTTTTTACTTTTATCATCTTGATTTTCAAAGTCTGGTAAGTATTCGTTGACTTGAAGCGCAACAATGTCAAACACTTGCCTTTTGCTTTCCTCCACAATTGAATCGGCTTTCTCTTTGTAAGGATAAAGACCTTTTGACTTTAATTCGTTAATGAACTCTCCAGAATATAAATGAAGTCGTTTTCTAACATATTCACGGGCAAATTTTTTCGCTTCTCCATAAGCACTTTGAAGTA
The DNA here is from genome assembly GCF_030552475.1 of Mariniflexile sp. AS56. GTDB lineage: Bacteria > Bacteroidota > Bacteroidia > Flavobacteriales > Flavobacteriaceae > Mariniflexile. The sequence continues at coordinate 98,568 of NZ_JAUPED010000013.1, forward strand.
TATCATCAAAATTTTCTAAATCAATTAGATTTTCTCTATGCAACTTTTCTACATAAATTGACTGTATAAAAATTGAAATAGGAATTGTTGACCTAATTCCAAGATTCAATTCTTTGAATGGTACTCCTTTGGTGTTACATAAGTATGTTTTCTTTTTTATGTCAAAACTCCATTCGATTACTTTAATTACAAAACGATAGGATAATTCTCCGTCTTCTACAAGAAAGTCTGTTTCGTCTGTATTTTTTATTAAAGATTCAAATTCTAGTTTGTTGCCATTAAAGTAAATATTGAAGTCATTATAGTTTATCCAATAAGAAGCGAACCTTTGCTCTATTTCTTTTCTGAGTTTAACATCTAGTGCTTGATTTACGTTCTCTTGGTTAACATTTTGAATTTCGACTTTAAAACCTGTTTCTGTATTTCCCTTTGGAAGTGTTTTTAAATCACTAAAATTTGAATGAGATAAATTATTACGGTCAAATGTTACCGTGAATTCTTTTAATGACTCTCCATTTTGATAAACACTCGTGAATTTAACTAAATCTCCTAACGCAAGTGATTTATACCTTCCTTTTCCCTCTTTTCCGTGATAATGTCGTCCGTTTGGACTTTTGTTTGTATGTTTTTTTTCTGAACCACCTAATCTGCCAAATACGTCTTGAGCTTTTGCATACTCAATTCCAAGTCCGTTATCAATAATCATAAGATTTTCATATCCTCCGAGTTTATTTTTAGCGTATTCGATTTTAATTTCTGTTGCGTCAGCATCAAGAGAATTCCATATAAGTTCAGAAATTGCTGTTATTCCACTCGCTCTCGTTAAAGATTCGATATGGTCTTGCTCAACTCCAACATCAATAATTTTTGGCATATTCTATGTTTTTTTCAGCTTGCACATTATGCAAAGATAAAGTTCCGTTTTAATGAACTGTATCGGTTGTGCCTGTTGCACAAGTTAAGAAAAAGCTTTGATGAGATTGTATAAAAAAGGGAAATTTCTTATCTTTATATATG